>CAVQGA010000021.1:0-196681 GCA_963711915.1 uncultured Gemmatimonadales bacterium | reverse complement strand
AGCGCGTAGTCCGCGTCCTCGGCGATGGCGGCCTCGAAGTACCGGATCCCTTCGGCGATCGCCGCGGGCGTGCGACGGTTCCAGGAGTAGCGGCCCTTGAGATACAGGTTGTATGCCCTGAGGTTGGCCGTGTAGCGCACCGGCGTCGGGATCGCCGAGGTCCTGCAGCAGGGTGACCCGAAGCGTGTCCACGATGGTGCGCGCGATCTCGTCCTGGATGGCGAACACGTCGGCCAGCTCGCGATCGTAGCGCTCGGACCAGAGCGTGCGCCCGTCGCGCACGCCGGTGAGCTGCGCGGTGATGCGGAGCCGGTTGCCCGGCCCGGCGCACGGACCCCTCGAGCACCGCGCTCACGTTGAGCCGGGCGCCGAGGGTCGCGCACATCCTCGCGCGCGCCCTTGAGCGCGAACACCGAGGTCCGCGAGGCCACGTTCAGCCCCTCGACCTTGGTGAGCGCCGTGATCAGCTCCTCGGTCATCCCGTCGCTGAAGTACTCGTTCTCGGGGTCGGCGCTGGCGTTGACGAACGGCAGCACGGCGATCGCCCGCGCGTCGCCGCCGGTGCAGGCCGCCGCCGAGGCGAGTCGGCGGCGGGATCGACCAGCGCGGCCATGAACTCGGTCATCCCGGGAAACCGCTCGGCGGGCGACTTGGCCAGCGCGCGCTCGAGCGCGCGCTCGACCGCGATCGGCATCGTCGGCCGGCGCGTCCGGATCGCCGGCGGCGGCTCGATGGCGTGGCGCGCCATGGTCGCGCGGGCGCCGGTGCCCGCGAACGGCGGCTCGCCCGCCAGCATCTCGTACAGCACGCACGCGAGGCTGTACTGGTCGGTGCGCCCGTCGAGACCGCTCTCCGCGCTGGCCTGCTCCGGGCTCATGTACGCCGGCGTCCCCACGGCGAAGCCGTGATCGGTGATCTACGACGCTGTCGCCGGCCGCGGCTGAGATCGCCGTGGCGACGCCGAAATCGGCGACGACCGGCTCGCCCTCCTGCAGCAGGATGTTCTCCGGCTTGATGTCCCGGTGGATGACGTTGAGCCGGTGGGCGTAGGCCAGCGCGCCGGCGACCGCCCGGGTGATGCGGAGCGCCACGTCGAGCGGCAGCGGACCCTCGCGCTCGAGCCGGTCGCGCAGCGATTCGCAGCCGGCGTACGGCATGACGAAGTACAGCAGCCCGTCGCATTCGCCCGAATCGTGGAGCGGCAGGATCTGGGGGTGGGCCAGGCGCGCGGCGATCCGGATCTCGCGCAGGAAGCGCTGCGGCTCGTACCCGCGCGGCGTCCCGGGCCGCAGCACCTTGATCGCCACTTTGCGCGCGAGCTTGACGTCCTCCGCCAGGTAGACCGTGGCCGCTCCACCGCGCCCGATCTCCTCCTCGATCAGGTAGCGGTCGCCCAGGGCGGCGCGAAGTCGGGTGGCGATGTCGGGCACGACGGGCTCGGGTTCGGAGCGTGTGGATGGCGCGCGCTGGGTCCTTGGAAGGGAATCGCTCGTCCACGGTTGCACAAGGCGCGTCACCGCTTCACGTAACGCCCGTCGAACGCCACCGCCCAAGTCGCTCCGTCGTCGCCCGAGCTCTCCCATAGCTGCCGCACGCGGCCGGGAGCGGTCTCCTGCCAGGTGATCCGCTGCCGCCGAGGCCGGCCGGCGCTGTCGCTCGAGACGCCCTCGAGCACTATGCGTCCGGCCGCGAGCCCGCCCTCCAGCACGAGCAGGCTGCCCTGATCGTCCACCCAGGTCTGATGCCAGCGGTGCCGGGCCGCGTCGTAGATGTTGTAGCTCGTCCCGTGCAGCCCGCGCACGCCGGTCCAGCTCTCCCGCAGCACGCAGCCGCCGAGAATCGGCTCGATGCGGTTTTCGCCCGCGCGGGCGCCGTCGGGCCGGGTCACGTCCCAGGTGCCGATCCAGAAATCGAACTGATGGAATTCCGCGGCGCCGCAGGCGTGGCCCGGCGCCGGCGCGCCCTGGGCGGAGACCGCTGGCGGCTGGAGCGCCAGCACCGCCAGCAGCGCTAGGGCCGCGCGAACGAGACCGAGTGGCATGACCAGCTCCTGGTTGGGGAGACCACGGGAGTTTGTCTCCCTACGGACGGCTGCCGGGGCGGATTCGGCGGCTGGATGAGCGGGCGGCCGCTCAGGCAGGGTAGTAGCGGCTCCCGTGTGCCGACATCTCGACCAGGCTCTCCGCCGGCTCGAAGCGCGAGCCGTGAACGTCCTGGAGGTCGCGCAGCACGTCGACGACGCGGGTCGCGGTGAAATCGTCGATGGTGCGGAGCGGGCCGCCGCGGAAGGCCGGGAATCCGATACCGAAAAGCGCTCCCACATCGCCGTCGCGCGGACTCCGGACGACGCCCTCGTCGAGCGCCATCGCCGCCTCGTTGAGCATGGCGTGCACCAGCCGGCGCTGAACCAGGTCCAGGTCGGCGTCCTGCACCGGACGGACGCCGAGCAGCGGATACACGGAATCGTCCACGCCCGCCTTGTGGCCGTCGTGGTAGCGATAGAAACCGCGCCCGCTCTTCCGGCCGAGCCGCCCGTCGCCGACGAGGCGGCCGAGGGTTTCGGGTGGGACCAGCCGCTCGCCGAAGGCGCCGTGCATGACGGCGCTCCCCTTCTGGGCCACGTCGAGACCCACCTCGTCGAGCAGCGCGATCGGACCCACCGGGAAGCCCCAGGTCGTCATCGCGCGGTCGATGAGCTCGACCGGCACCCCCTCGGTCAGCAGAATGGCCGCCTCGTTGAGGTACGGCGAAAGAATCCGGTTGACCCAGAACCCCGGGTGGTCGGCGACGACGATGACGGTCTTTCCCATCCGGCGCCCGAACCGCACCGCGGTGACGATGGCTTCCGGAGCCGTGGCCTCGATCGGGATCACCTCCAGCAGCGGCATCTTCTCCACCGGGGAGAAGAAGTGCATTCCGAGGACGCGCTCGGGCCGGATGGCGTGCGCGGCGATGTCGCGAATGGGAATGGTGGACGTGTTGCTGGCGAAGATCGCCTCCGGCCGCGCCACCGCCTCCACTTCCGCGAGCACCTGCTGTTTGAGGTCGAGATCCTCGAACACCGCCTCGATGACCAGGTCGGCGCGGGCGAAGCCGCGGTAGTCGGTGCCGCCGGAAACGAGGGCGCTGAGCCGCTCGAACTGGGGACGCGTGAGCCGGCGGCGCTTGAGCCGCTCGGCGAGCAGCCCGGTGGCGGCCCTGAGACCCTTTCCGACCCGGACGAGGTCGGCATCCTTGAGCCGGGTATCCACCTCCACGTTGAGTACTGCGGTGCCCGCGATCCCCGCGCCCATGAACCCCGCGCCGACGACGCCGAGGCGGCGGATCTGCCGCGGCACGGCGGAGCCGGCCGGGATGCCGTCGTCCTTCTTGAGCGCCGTGGTGGCGAAGAAGACCTGCACCAGCTTCCGCGACACGTCACCCACGGCCAGCTCGCCGAACGCACGGTGTTCGGCGGCGAGTCCGGCGGTGATCCCCTCCTCCAGGCCGATCCGCACGGCCTCGAGTGCCCGCAGCGGAGCCGGGTAGTGGCCGCCGGACTTGGCCAGGACCTGCTTTTCGGCCGTGCGGTAGACCATGCGCCGGCCGGCGGCGGTGCGGTCGAGGACCAGTCCCTGCAGGCCGCCCGAGGGGCGGCGGCGCGGCACGCCCTCGCGCGCGAGGCGATCGGCGGCGGCGACGGCGATCGCGCGAAGGATGCTGGGCGGCACCAGCTCGTCCACCAGCCCGAGCCGGAGCGCCTTGGCGCCGCGCTCGCTCCGGCCGGTGAGGATCATGTCGAGCGCCGCGCGGGCGCCGATGAGTCGCGGCAGGCGCTGGCAGCCGCCCGCACCCGGAATGAGCCCGAGCTGCACCTCGGGCAGGCCGAGCTGGGTCTTGGGATGGTCGGTGGCGATGCGATAGTGGCAGGCGAGCGCCAGCTCGAGGCCGGCGCCGAGGCAAGCGCCGTGGATCGCGGCGACAAACGGTTTGGGCAGGGTCTCGATCCGGCTCACCATCTCCTGCCCCTCGAAGCTCAGCCGCTCGGCCGCCGTCTCGGTGGTGAGCGAGGCGAATTCCTCGATGTCGGCGCCCGCGATGAAGCTGTCGCGCTTGCCGGAGACGAGCGCGGCGGCGCGGATCGCGGTGTCGTCGCGCAGCCGTATGAGCAGCGCCTCGAACTCGACCTTGACCGCGTCGCTCAGCGTGTTGACCGGCTCGCCTGGCAGATCGAAGGTGACGACCGCGACGCCGTTCTCCACGGCCGTCGAGAGGGCGGACACTAGTCGCGCTCCAGGATCAGGGCGACACCCATGCCGCCCTGCGCGCAGATCGAGATGAGGCCGAACTGCACGTCCCGGCGGCGCATCTCGTGCGCCAGCGTCGTGACCAGCCGGGCGCCGGTGGCGCCGAACGGATGGCCGATCGCGATCGAGCCGCCCAGCACGTTGGTCCGCTCCCAATCCACCTCGCCCACCGGGCCGGCGAGCCCCAGCCGCTCGGCCCAGGCCGGCGAGCCCCACGCCTGCACGTTGGACAGCACCTGGGCCGCGAAGGCCTCGTGGACCTCGACCAGCCCCAGGTCACTCCACGCGAGCCCGGCGCGCTCGAGCGCGCGCGGCACCGCGAACACCGGCCCCATGAGGAGCTGCCAGCCGGGATCCACGGCGGCCACCGCATAGCTCCGCAGAAAGGCGAGCGGCTCGTAGCCCAGCGCCGCCGCCTTGTCCTCGGCCATGAGGAGCACGGCGGCGGCGCCGTCGGTGAGCGGTGAGGCGTTCCCCGCGGTGACCGAGCCGTAGCGGCGGTCGAACACCGGCCGCAGCTGGCCCAGCGCCTCGAGCGACGCGTCCGCCCGGATACCGTTGTCGGCCGTGACGATCTGGTCCATGCCCGGGCCGCCGAACCAGGGCGCGATCTCGCCCGTGAGCCGGCCGTCGGCGGTCGCGGCGGCGGCGCGCTGGTGGCTCATCAGCGCCAGCCGGTCCTGCGCCTCGCGGGTGATCCCGTTCTCCTTGGCCATCTTCTCGGCCGACTGGCCCATGGTCTCGCCGGTGGAGGGCTCGGCGATGGCGGGAGTCACCGGCACGAGGTCGCGGGGGCGGGTGCGGGCGAGGGCGCCGATCCGCCGGCCGACGCCCTTCGCCTTGCTCGCGTCCACCAGGATCTGGCTGAACCGGCGCGAGTGCAGCACCGGAATGTCCGAGAGCGACTCGACGCCGCCCGCGAGCACGGTATCCGCGTGCCCGAGCGCGATCTGGTCGGCGGCGTTGGTGATGGCCTGGGCGGCGGAGGCGCAGGCGCGGTTGAGCGAGTAGGCGGGGACGCTCGGGAGGAGCTGCGGCAGCAGGCTCACCTCGCGCGCCACGTTCGGCACCCGTACGGAGGGCACCACCTGGCCGAAGACGACCTCGTCGACCTCCCGGCCGTCGAGCTCGCTCCGGAGCAGGAGCTCGCGCGCCGCATGCCGGGCCAGCGACGTCGCGCTGACGTCGCGAAAGACCGTGCCGCTCTTGGCGAACGGCGTGCGGAGGCCGGCGATGATGGCCACCCGCCGGCCGGGCCGGGAGTCGTGCATGTCTGCCTATCGATGAGGTGGGAGAAGCGTATGCGACGACGTGGTTGTACTTTTCACTCCCGACAGGCCACCACGCTCGCGATCGCGCGCCAGCGCTCGGCGTCGATCGGCTCGAGGACCTCCCGGCCGTGGAGGACCCGGAGCGGCGCCACCAGGCCGGTGAGCTCGCCCGGGCGCAGCAGATGCTCCTCCGAGGTGGGGCCCCAGCCGAGCTCGCGCTGGCCGATCAAGAACGATTCCATCAGCAGCAGTCCGCCGGGCCGCACGAGATCGAGCAGCTCGGGCATCCGCGCACGGTCAAGATAATTGAAGACCAGAACCGCATCAAAATCACCCAGCTCGGGCCAGGGGCCCTCGAGGTCCACGACCCGCCAGTCGACCGCCAGGTCGCGCGCCGCCGCGAGCTCGCGGGCCGTGGCCATCCGGGTCTCGTCCCGATCCACCGCCACGACCTTCGCGCCCAGCGCCGCCGCCGGCAGCGCGTGGCGGCCCTCGCCGCATGCGAAATCCAGCACCCGCGTCCCGGGCCGAAGCCGATGACCGTGCCACAGAAACCAGGTGCTGGGGCGGCCGAGGCGCGGGGCGGGGGGCAGGGTCACGGGGCTCGGTCCTCGGTACGGGCGACGCTGGAGCAGATCACGGCCCAGCCCGCCGACGTGCTGGTGATCGGGGGCGGCATCACCGGGGCCGGCGTGGCGCGCGACGCCGCGATGCGCGGGCTCCGGACGGTGCTCGTCGAGCAGCAGGACTTCGCCTCGGGCACCAGCTCGCGCTCCAGCCGCCTGGTGCACGGCGGGCTGCGCTACCTCGAGACCGGCGACCTGCGCCTGGTGCTGGAGGCCAACCGGGAGCGGCGCACATTGTTGCGCATCGCGCCGCACCTCGTCTGGCCGCTGCCGTTCGTCTTCCCCCTGCACCGCGGCGACCGGATCCCCCTCTGGCGGCTCGCGGCCGGGATGTGGCTGTACGACGCGCTGGCCCTGTTCCGCAATGTGCGGACGCACCGCATGCTGGGCAAGCGTGCGCTGCTCGAGGCGGAGCCGATGTTGCGGGAACGCGGACTCCTGGGGGGCGCGCGATTCTACGATGCCCAGTGCGACGACGCGCGGCTCACCCTGGCGACCGTGCGCTCCGCCGTCCACCACGGCGCCCTGGTGGCCAACTACATGGCCGTCCGGGCCCTCGAGCGAACCGCCGGCCGCGTGGTGGGCGCGCAGCTGGAGGACCGCCTCGGTGGCGAGCGCGCCGTGCTCCGGGCGAGCGTCGTGGTCAATGCCACCGGGCCCTGGGCGGACCGGGTGCGCGTGCTCGAGGACTCGGGCGCGACCCCGCTGCTGCAGCCCACGAAGGGCATTCACATCGTCGTGGAGCGGAGCCGGCTCGACCACCGCGACGCGATCGTGTTCACCAGCCCGATCGACGGCCGCGTGCTCTTCATCCTGCCCTGGGGCGAGCTCTCCTACATCGGGACGACCGACACCGACACCACCGAGGCGCCGGACCGCTTGACAGTCTCGACGGACGACATCGTCTACCTGCTCCGGTCCGCCAATGCCCGGTTCCCGAACGCCCGCCTCGGCATCGAGGACGTGCGGGCGTCCTGGGCCGGTCTCCGGCCGCTGGTGGCGGAGCGCGAGCGGCGGGCCGCCTCGAGCCGCTCGCGGGAGCACGCGATCGTCTACGGCTCGGGCGGGATGATCACGGTGGTCGGCGGCAAGCTCACGACCTACCGCGCCATGGCGGCGGAGGTGGTGAATCGCGCCGCGCGCGAGCTCCGCGCGCGCAACGGGCACACCCGCGCGGACGGCCCCCGCACCGACGAGGAGCCGCTGCCGGGGGGCGAGGCGGCCGACCTCGGGCAGTTCCGCGAGCGCGGGCTCGAGCTGGGCATGGCACCCGAAACGGTGGAGCACCTGCTCCGGCACTACGGTACCGAGGCCGCGGGCATCTACAACCTCGGCGCCGGCGAACGCCGGCTGCTCCGCCGCGTGTCGCCGCCCCACCCCGCCATCGAGGCCGAGGTGGTGCACGCCGTGCGGCGCGAGCTGGCGCAGACGGTCGAGGATGTGCTGGTGCGGCGGGTCCACATCTACTACGAGACAGCGGATCGCGGGGTGCCGGCCGCGCGCCGGGTGGCGGAGCTCATGGCCCGCGAGCGGGGATGGGACGAGGCCCGGGTGGAGGCCGAGGCCGCGAGGTACGTGACGTTCGCGGGGGGGTAGCCCCCGCGTGCGTCAGAACTGCGACGTCACCGTCACCGTCCCGGACATGCCGCCGCCGCCGGCCGTGCCGTGCGACGCGCAGTGATAGTGGTAGGTCCCGGGAGTGTCGAAGGTGAACGCATACGAATGCGGCGCATCGACAACCGGCCCGCTGCTCGGTGGCGTGGCCCCGTCGTCCGGTACGACGCTGTGACTGACGGCGCCGTCGCCCCACTCCCAGGTCACGGTCGTACCGGCCACGACCGTGATCTCCGCGGGGCTGAACCGATTGCCCCCGGCAGGACCCAGGACCTGCACGGTCGCCGCCGGCGGTCCGCTGGTGGCGGTCGCGGTGAACGTCACCGGCGATCCCGTGGCGCCGGTGACGCTGGCGCTGGCCGACTGCGGGCCCGCCTGATCTCCCAGCACCCAGAGGCTCGTGCTCTCGCCGTTGGCGTCGGTCTGGTCGGTGCCGGGGCCGACGGCGCCGGCCGCGGCGCTCCAGGTGACGGTGACATCCGCCTCGGGAGTGCCGTCCCGGGTGACGACCACCCGGAGGCTCGAGGGCAGCGCCTGACTGACGGGCCCGGTCTGGGCGTCGCCGCTCTTGGTCGCGGCCTTGGCGATGACGAGCGGCGATTGCGCGGGTCCGGCGTCACTGCCGGAGCCGCAGGCCGCGCCGGCAGTGGCCGCGATCAGAAGCCCGGCCGAACGGAGTGTCCTGTGCATCTCGCGGTGCATGCCTACCCCCTTGACTGACGCGGCCGAAGGCCGCGGTGCTGCCGCACGAGGTCTAGCGATCCGGCTGAGGGAGCACCGTAACGGTGCCGGACATCCCCACGCCCCCTACGTCCCCGTGCGCCATGCAGTGATAGTGATATACGCCCGGAATCTCGAACCGGAAGCTGTGATACTTGGGATAGGCCACCAGCGGCCCCGATTGCGGCGGTGTATCGGCGTCGTCGGGCACGACGTTGTGCCCGGCGCTGCCCTCGGGCCAGAGCCAGTTGACGGTATCCCCGACGGCGATGGTGATCTCGGCCGGCTCGAACCGGTTGCCGTCCCCTCCCACCAGCACCGTGTTGACGGCCGCCGGATCGGGCGTCGCGATCGCCGTGAACAGCACGGCTGGGGGACCGGCCGAGTCCAGGCGTGCGGCGGCCACCTGCTGCGCGAAGAGGTGCTGCAGCGTCCATCGCGCCGAGCTGCGCCCGCGCTCATCCGTCGTCGCCGAGCGCGGGAGGAGCGATCCCTCGATCGTGGACCAGATGACGGTGACGCCCTTCACCGGAACACCATCCCGGGTGACGACGACGCGAAGGTCCTGGCCCAGGGGCGCGCCGGCGACCCCGACCTGCGCGTCACCGCTCCCGGTATCCGGCTTGGCGAGCGTCAGGTCCGCGAGACTCGGTGCCGCGCGGTCGTCCGCGCCGCACCCGGACACCAGTCCGACAGCGCCGGCACAGCCGGCCGCGAGCACGAGGGATGATCCGCGAATGAGCATTCGAGCGACCAGGTCGAAGCCGTGGGCAGCCGGGCGTACCATGAGGAGACGTTCGGCCCCGATCCCGATGGACGCCGCGTCGGCCGTGCTGCCAATGCCCTAGCCGGGCATTATCTTTCGGCATTCCATTCCAGGGTCCTCGGTCGCGCCGACGACCCGATCGCGCATACATCAGTCGGGGTGGTGGACGCCGTGGATCCGAACGTGTTCGAGACGGCCAACGCGGGCTTCGCGCAGGTCATGTACGAAGAGTTCCTCCGGGATCCCGCCGCCGTCGGTCCCGAGTGGCGCCGCCTGTTCGAGAGCGGGGTCATCGGGGAAGCCCCCGACGGCAACGGCGCCGTCGCGCCGGCCTCCCGGACTGCCCGGTCCGACGCGCCGCCGTCCCCGCCCCCGGCCCAGCCGGCGTCCGTCCCCGCCCTGCCGACCGGCGCCTCCCCCATCAAGGGCCCCGCCGCCAAGCTCCTCGCCAACATGAACGAAAGCCTGACGGTGCCCACGGCGACCACCTTCCGGGTGCTGCCGGTCGGGACGCTGGAAGCCAAGCGACGCGGGCTCAATCAGGCCATGCAGTCGGCCGGCAAGCCGGGGAAGATCTCGTTCACGCATCTGATCGCGTTCGCCCTGGTGCAGGCCACCAAGCAGCATCCGGTGATGGGACACACCCTGACCCAGCGGGAGGACACTCCGTACCGGCTGGCCCCCGAGGGCATCGCGCTCGGTCTCGCGGTGGACGTCCAGCGGAAGGACGGGAGCCGGGGCCTGGTCGTGCCGGTCATCAAGCGCGCCGACACGATGGACTTCGCCGCATTTCACGCGGCCTACGAGGCGCTGGTCGACAAGGCCCGCACCAACCGTCTCATGCCGGACGACTTCGCGGGCGCGACGATGTCGCTCACCAACCCCGGTGGTCTCGGCACGGTGGCCTCCGTGCCGCGGCTCATGGCGGGCCAGGGCAGCATCATCGCGGTCGGGGCCATCGGGTATCCCGCGGAGTTCACCGCGGTGCCGGAGGAGCGCCTGCGCGAGTTCGGCATCAGCAAGGTCATGACCGTCACGAGCACCTACGATCACCGCGTCATCCAGGGCGCGGAATCCGGGGCCTTTCTCGCGACGGTGGACGGCCTGCTCCAGGGGGACCAGGGCTTCTTCGAGCTCATCGCCGAAAGCCTCGGGCTCGGCGAGGCCGGATATCAGCTCGTGCGCCCCACACCCTCCGCGCAGCCCGGCCAGGAGGCCGCGGGCCCAGTAGCGCCGGAGATGCTGTATCACGTGGCCGCGGCCATGGCGCTGGTCAAGGCGTTCCGCATGCACGGGCATCTCGCGGCGCACCTCGATCCGCTGGGCACTCCGCCGATCGGCGATCCGGCGCTCAACCCCGGCCCGCTCGGCCTCACGCCCGAGGTCATGGCGGCGATCCCGTCGAAGGTGCTCCGGATCGCGGTGCCGGGCCGGACGCTGGCCGAGGCACTGCCGTATCTCCAGGCCACCTACTGCGGCACGATGGCCTACGAGATCGAGCACATCTCGACCCACGAGGAGCGGGTCTGGCTGCGCGAGAAGATCGAGAGCGGCGCCTATCGGAAACCGATGGCGCCGGACGAGCAACGCCGGCTGCTGCAGCGCCTCACCGAGGTCGAGACGCTCGAGAAGTTCCTGCACAAGGCGTATCTCGGCCAGAAACGGTTCTCGATCGAGGGCGTGGACATGCTGGTGCCGATGCTCGACCTCACGATCGAGCGCGCGGCCGAGAGCGGGGCGCGCGACGTCGTGATCGGCATGGCTCATCGCGGGCGGCTCAACGTCCTGGCCCACACGGTCGGGCGGCCGTACGAGACCATCTTCGCCGAATTCGAGGGCGGCCGCCACGTGGAGGCCGGGCAGCTCACGCCCGAGGGCGGCACCGGGGACGTGAAGTACCACCACGGCGCCGAAGGCGCCTACCGGACCGGCAAGAACAAAGCGATCACCATCACGCTGTCGCCCAACCCGAGCCATCTCGAGTTCGTGGCGCCGGTGGTGGACGGGCGGGCCCGGGCCCGGCAGACCCAACGGCGCGGCCGCGACGCCCACCACGATCCGACCGCCGCGCTGCCCGTCACGATTCACGGCGACGCCGCGTTCGCGGGCCAGGGCGTGGTCGCGGAGACGCTCAACCTGGGCGCCCTCAAGGGATACCGGACCGGCGGCACGCTCCACATCATCACCAATAACCAGGTCGGCTTCACCACCGACATGGAAGATGCGCGCTCCACCCGGTACGCCTCGGACCTCGCCAAGGGGTTCGACATCCCGATCATCCACGTGAACGGCGACGACGCGGAGGCCTGTCTCAGCGCCGTCCGGCTGTCGATGGCGTACCGCGACAAGTTCCACCAGGACGTGCTGATCGATCTGGTCGGCTACCGCCGCCACGGCCACAACGAGGGCGATGAGCCGGCGTACACCCAGCCCATTATGTACGAGCGGATCAAGTCCCTGCCGACGACGCGCGAGCGCTACGCCCGCCAGCTCGTGGCGGCGGGCGTGGTCACGCAGGAGGAGGCGGACCGCCAGGCGGCCGAGGCCTACCAGCGGCTGGTGGACATCCAACAGGGGTTCAAGACCAGCATGAGCCGCGGCACGCCGAGCGAGCAGTCCCACAAGCTCGCCGGCCCGGGGCTCGAGGTGGACACCGCGCTCGCGCCCGAATTTCTCGTGGCGCTGAACGAGCAGCTGCTGAGCTGGCCCGAGGGGTTCACGGTCCATCCCAAGCTCCGAAAGCAGCTCGAACGGCGGCGGGCGGCGCTCGGCCCCGACGGCGGAATCGACTGGGCGCACGCCGAATCGCTCGCGCTCGCGTCGCTCCTGACCGAGGGCGTGCCGCTGAGGTTCACGGGGCAGGACACCGAGCGGGGCACGTTCAGCCAGCGGCACCTCGTGCTCCACGACGTCGTCACCGGTGAGCGGCTCACGCCGCTCGAGCGGCTGCCCGGCGCGCTCGCGCCGCTCGAGCTGCACAACAGCCCGCTGAGCGAGCTCGCCACGCTCGGGTTCGAATACGGCTACAGCGCCGCGGCGCCCGAGGCGCTGGTGCTCTGGGAGGCGCAGTTCGGCGATTTCATCAACGGCGCCCAGGTCATCGTGGACCAGTTTCTCTCGGCGGGGCTCTCGAAGTGGGGGCTGACCACCCGGCTCACGCTGCTCCTGCCCCATGGCTACGAGGGCCAGGGCCCCGAGCACTCGAGCGCCCGGCTCGAGCGATTCCTGCAGCTCGCGGCCGAAGGCAATATCCGGGTGGCCAACCCCACGACACCGGCGCAGTACTTCCACCTGCTCCGGCGCCAGGCACGGCGCACGCGGCAGCGGCCGCTGGTGGTCATGACCCCGAAGAGCCTGCTCCGGCTCCCCCAGGCAGCCTCCCGGCTCGAGGAGCTCTCGGCTGGACGCTGGCAGCCGGTGCTCGACGACGCGGCGGTGGCGGCGCGCGCGCCCGAGATCACCCGGGTCGTCCTGTGCTCGGGCAAGATCTACTACGACCTGCTGGCGGAAGCGGAGAAGCTCGGGGCCGATCGGCCGGCGATCGTCCGGGTGGAGCAGTTGTACTCGTTCCCGTGGGCGGAGTCGCGGGCCATGTTGGCGCGGTATCCGCGACTCGAGACGCTGGTCTGGGTGCAGGAGGAGCCGCGTAACATGGGCGCGTGGAGCTATCTCTCGCCCAAGCTCGACGAGCTCGCGCCCCCGGGCGTGGAGGTGAAGTACGTCGGCCGCCCCGAGCGGGCGAGCCCGGCCGAGGGATATCCCGCCGCCCACGCGGGCGAGCAGGGGCGGATCATCCGCGAGGCGCTGGGCGGAAGAACCGGAGGCCAGCCCGGGGTCGCGACGATGGCTGCCGCGGGCGAAGGCCAGGCCTGATCAGACAATCGCGTCGAGCAGCCTGAGCGTTCCGTTCGTGATGGTCCCGAAGGTCAGGTGGCCCGCCAGCCCGCGGGCGTGGGTCTGCCAGGGAAACGCGCGGGGTCCCGGCGTCAGTCCGAGCGCGGGAACCAGCGCCTCGTCCACCGCCGCCCAGTAGGCCGTGCCGAAGCTGATCCCCGAGACCCGGCCCAGCACGCGAAAACGCCGGCGCAGCACCGCGTAGGCCGCGCCGGTCCCGATGCCGAGCGTCCAGTGGAGCGCGGAGCCGAGCTGCTCCCGGCGCTTGTCGCCCAAGGTTGCACCGACCGCGGCGGCGGCCCGTTCGGCCGCGGCGCCGTAGGCTGTCTTCCCCTCCCGCGCGTCGTCCTCCTGACGCCGGACCCATCGATCCTCCCGGGCGTACAGGGCGCCGGTCACCTTGCCCATCACCCACGTGGCGACGGCGCCGGCGATCGCGCCCTTGATCAGGTCGTGGCGGATGGTGCTCCGATGTGGTCTGCGCATGCGGCCTCCTCCATTGGTGGGTGCCCCGAGTCTGCAACTTCGCGTGTTTCCCTGCGGCCGTCTGTGACCCACCACGCCGACCCCCAAACGCAAGCAGGGGCGGCCATCTTCGGCCGCCCCTCGAGGTTCCAACCCCATCCGCGCGCTCAGTCCTTCGGCAACATCGGCCGTTCGGACGCCTGCCGCGCCAGCTCCTTCAAGGGCTCCGAGAGGTGGTCACCGTAATGCAGAAGATAGACGCCACGAGCGCGCCTCTGCATCAGGAAGGCGACCAGCGGCGTATCCGCCTTGGCCGCGTTGCACTCCCTGCACGCGAGAACCAGATTGTCCGGACGGTCGTAGGCGGTCTGCCCACGGCGGGGACGGACATGGTCCAGCGTGATGGTCTCGGACGGCGTTTCGGTTCCGCAATACGCGCACACCGACCCGTGAAGGTCGAGGAGCCAATCGCGGTGGGACTGCATGGAGCGGCCAGGTGACCGGCGGAAGCTGGGGGTGGAAACTACGGGTCGACTTCGTGATCTGCGTGCCACAAAGATCCAGGTTGAGAGGAAACATGAAGGCCTGCCTTGCAGACCCCCGGTGGACATTGGGGAAAGTTAGCAAGTTTAGCGCCAGAATGACAGGCGGGGGCCGCCGCTGGTTGGGCCGGGCCCTGGCGGTGACCGTCCTGGGTGCCTGCGGCCGGCCGGTCGTCCCGCCCGATCCGGGCTCCCGCAAGGCGATCGAGGCGGCGGTTCAGCAGTACGTCGCCGCCTCCAACCTGGGCGATGCCGACGCTCTGACCGACCTCTACGCCGACGACGCCATGCTGCTCCCGCCCGACCACGAGCCGATCCAGGGCCGGGCGGCCATCGGCGCCTTCTGGCGGCAGGGCACGGACCAGGGGCTGGAGGTCACGACGCTCTCGGTCGAGGTCGACGGCGGCGTCGGCTATCTCGTTGGCAGATACAATCTTCCAGCAACTGACGAGGAGCCGGCCGACTCGGGCAAATACGTGATGTGCCTGAAGCGCCAGCGGGACGGGGCCTGGAAGCTGACGGCGGACATCTGGAACCGGAGTGCCGATGACGAGGACGACGACGACACCCCGGCCCCGTCGATCACCTAGGGAGCCGCGAACGGCGTCTCTACGTCCGGCACCGCCGCCCGATAGCGCGAGTCGAGCAGCAGGCCCCAGCGCCGGTCATACGGGTGGATCTCGGTCGTGGGTCGCCCTTCCCTGAACACCGGGCGGTCTTCGTTGGCCCACTGGAAGAGGCTGCCTGAGAGGTCCCGCACGTTGGAGTAGCCCTGGGCCAAAAGCCAGTGACTGAGCCGGGCACCGCGATAGCCGACCGACGAGTACACCACGATGGGGACGTCCTTGGCCCGCCCGGCGAGGGGCCGCAGCGTGGGCCGTCTGGGGTCCATCAGGACGGCATCCCTCAGGTGGCTGACCTGGTACTCGGGCGCCGTCCGGGCGTCGAGCACGAGGGGCTGTGGCCGCGATGAGTCTTCGCGCCAGCGGGCCAGCTCGGCCCGCTCGATCCACTGAACGTCGGGAAATTTGCGGGCGGTGAGCCGGCGGACCACCTCGAACGCCACTCCGCGCCCCGCGATCAGCAGCACCACCCCACCGAGCAGAATCGGCAGCACCACGATGACCAAAAACGCGCCCAGCCACGGTCGCCCCGCGCGCGATCGCCTGGCGCGCTCCCAACGACCTCCGCCTTCCTCCTCCGGAATCGCTTCCATGCGCGGGGCTTCCTCGTCTCGGGGCCGGACCGCCAGGGATCTTTTCAATCTGGCCCATCCCGCGGGGAAGCGACACCCCGGGAGCTCAGCGGGGCCTCACCGCCATGCAGCAGAACCCGTAGAACAGCACCAGCTTCTCGGTGCGAAAGTATCGCCGTGTCGGGACCGCTGGCCCGGCCGGGCCGGGCAGGATGGGTCGAGGTCACGCGTCGAGCACTTTGGCGAAGGCCTCGCGGCCGAAGCGGTAGCCATAGCCGCGGAGCACGCGCGCATGCGGTTCGGCGCCGCCACCGCCGATCACGGCCAGCGTCCGGGGCGGGAGCTTGGCGGGAAGGCCGGCGAGGGCGGGCAGCGTGGCCCGCACGAGCTTCGGGTCGCTGCCGCTGAACGCCACGCTCCGGGGCCGGAGCCGCCACGCGGCCTCCACCACCTCGTCAACCGGCAGGTCGGGGCCGAGGTAGTGGATGCGCCAGCCGCCCTCCTGCAGCAGGGCCAGCGTGGCGAGGAACCCCCACTCGTGCCGCTCGCCCGGCAGGCAGGCGCCGACCAGGAGCGGGCCCGCGCCGCGAGACATCCGGAGCCCTCCCTTGAGGGCGTGCACCACCACCTCGCTGGCCAGGTGCTCCGCGGCGATCGGAATCTGGCCCAGCGCCCACTGATCGCCGACCGACTGCGCCAGCGGCAGCACGAGGTCCACGGCGAACGCCCGCAGCCCGCGGAGGGCGAGCTGCTGCGCCACCAGCCCCTCGAGCCGCTCCCGATCGAACGCACGGACGGCATCCAGCACCGCGGCCTGGGGTGAGCCATCCAGCGAACGGGCGTCGGCCTGCGCCAGCACCTCATGCCGCGGGCGGGCGGCGAGCGCGCCGATCCGCTCGCCCGCCTCGATGAGCCGCGCGAACGCGCGCAGCAGCGCGACCTGGTCGGCGGTGTACGCGCGGTAGCCGTTGGACAGGCGGCGTGGGCGCACCACCTCGTACCGCCGTTCCCACGCCCGGAGCCGTGCGGTGGCGAGGCCGGTGAGCTGGGCTACCTCGTGGATCTCGTAGGTGCGGTCGGGTCCGGTCACCGGCGGGGCGGAGAGCATCGTCGCGATTTCCAAGGTACGGGCGGCTGTGACGGAGTGACAGGATATGGTACCGCCCGGGGACGCGGAAGATCCCTCGGCCCCAAGTGGTGGGGGCAGATCGTCGCGCGCACGGGGATCCGCCGGCTCCCTCCTGCCCGGCGCCGCACCCTCAGATTATCTTCCCCTCGCCTTTCCCCCGCCATCGCCCAGCGCCCGGATTGCCGCGCGCGAAAGGAGCGCCACACTGAGCGCAGAGAGCATTCCGACCCGAGCCGTGGGAGCGGAGGGCGCCGTCGTCGCGCCGGCCCCGGACGGGATGCCCGACACGGTGGCCTGGAGGAGCATCAACGCGATCCGAGCGCTCGCCATGGACGCGGTGGAGGCGGCGCAGTCAGGGCACCCCGGGACACCGATGGCCCTGGCGCCTGCCGCCTACGTACTGTGGCACCGCTTCCTGCGCCACGATCCGCGACACCCCGACTGGCCCGACCGCGACCGCTTCGTGCTCTCCTGCGGCCACGCCTCGATGCTCCAGTACGCCCTGCTCCACCTCACCGGCTACCACGTCTCGCTCGACGATCTCAAGGCCTTCCGGCAGTGGGGCTCGCTCACCCCGGGACACCCCGAGCGCGGGCACACGCCGGGAGTGGAGACGACGACCGGCCCCCTCGGGCAGGGCGCCGGCAACGCGGTGGGCATGGCGATCGCCGAGCGCGTGCTCGCCGAGCAGTTCAACCGGCCCGGCCAGCGGATCGTGGATCACCGCACCTGGGCCTTCGTGAGCGACGGCGACCTGATGGAAGGAGTGGGGCACGAGGCCGCCTCGCTCGCCGGACACCTCAGGCTGGACAAGCTCACCTTCCTCTACGATGACAATCACATCACCATCGACGGCGACACGGCGCTTTCCTTCTCGGAGGACGTGCCGCGCCGGTTCGAGGGCTACGGCTGGCACGTCGTCCGGGTGGCCGACGGCAACGACCTCGCCGCCATCACCGCCGCGCTGGAGGCGGCCCGCGCCGAAACGGTCCGGCCCACGCTGGTCGTGCTCCGGACGATCATCGCCGATCCCGCCCCCACCAAGCGCAACAGCTCCAAGGCCCACGGCGAGCCGCTGGGCGCCGAGGAGGTCCGCCGCACGAAGGAGATCATGGGCTGGCCCGACGAGCCCCGGTTCTACGTGCCGGAGGACGCGCTCGATCACTGGCGTGAGGCGCTCGCTCGGGGCGCGGCGCTCGAGGCGGACTGGCGCGCCCGGCTGGGCCGGTACGCGGCCGACGATCCCGAGGCCGCGCGCGAGCTGCAGCAGTGGCTCGCGGGCACGCTGCCTGAAGGATGGGACCGGGGATTGCCGGCGCTGACCCCGGATACGGGGCCGCTCGCGACCCGCCAGGCATCCGCCCTCGCGCTGCAGGCGATCGCGGCCGCCGTGCCCAACCTGGTCGGCGGCTCCGCCGACCTGGCCACCAGCACGGGCACGACGCTCAAACAGGGCGGGACCTTCGGCCCCACCACGACCGGCCGGACCTTCCACTGGGGCGTCCGCGAACACGGCATGGCGGCGGCGCTCAACGGCATCGCGGCGCACGGCGGGCTGCGCGGCTTCGGGAGCACCTTCCTCGTCTTCTCCGACTACATGAAGCCGGCCATCCGGTTGGCCGCCATCATGGGGCTGCCGGTGGTCTACATCGGGACCCACGACTCGATCGGCGTGGGCGAGGACGGCCCGACGCACCAGCCGATCGAGCACCTGGCGATGCTGCGGGCGATTCCCAACCTCGTGACCCTGCGCCCGGCGGATGCCACCGAGACCATCGAGGCGTGGCGCGCGGCGATCGCTCGGACCGGCGGGCCTACGATGCTCGTCCTCAGCCGCCAGAAGCTGCCCGTGCTCGACCGGGCCGCGCTCGGACCCGCCGCCGGCGTGGCGCGCGGCGCCTACGTGCTGCTGGATCCGCCGGGCGGGACGCCCCAGGCGGTCCTGATCGCCACCGGCTCGGAAATCCACGTGGCGCTGGCCGCGGCCAAGCTGCTCCAGGCGGACCGGGTGCGTGTGCGGGTCGTCTCGATGCCGTCCTGGGAGCTGTTCGCCGCCCAGCCCGACAGCTATCGCAACGAGGTGCTGCCGCCCGCTATCCGGGTGCGGCTCGGCATCGAAGCCGCGTCCCCGTTCGGATGGGAGCGCTGGATCGGCGGCGAGGGCCAGGTGCTCGCCATGGAGGGCTTCGGCGCCTCCGCGCCGGGCGACCGGCTGTTCCAGGAATTCAAATTCACCCCCGAGCGGGCGGCGGCCCTCGTGCGCCAGCTGCTGGCGCGGCGGCACGACCCGGGACGGAACGAGGGAACCGCATGACCGCGAGCAATCCGCTGGTGCGCCTGGGCGAGCTGGGCCAGAGCCCGTGGTACGACTACATCACGCGCGACCTGGTCACGACCGGCGAGCTGGCCCGGCTCATCGCCGCCGACGGGCTCCGGGGCATGACCTCCAACCCCACGATCTTCGAGAAGGCCATCGGCGGGAGCCGGCTGTACGACGAGGAGATCCGGAGCCTGTCCGAGGCCGGCCGCGGCGCCCAGGAGATCTTCGAGCACCTCGCCGTCGCCGACGTCCGCGCCGCCTGCGAGGCCTTCGCCGCGGTGCACGAGGGGAGCGCCGGCGTGGACGGACTGGTGTCGCTCGAGGTCTCGCCCATCCTCGCCAACGACACCGCCGCCACCATCCACGAGGCCGAGCGGCTGTGGCAGGCTCTCGATCGGCCGAACGCGATGATCAAGATCCCCGCTACCGCCGAGGGGCTTCCGGCCATCACCCACTGCATCGCCGCCGGCATCAGCGTCAACGTCACGCTACTGTTTTCGGTGGAGCGCTATGGCGAGGTGATCGAGGCGTACCTGGCCGGACTCGAGCGACGGCTCGCGGCCGGGCTGTCGCTCCGACCCCCCGCCTCGGTGGCCAGCTTTTTCGTGAGCCGGGTGGACGGCAAGGTGGACCCCCTGCTCGACCGCCGGGGCGATCCCGCCGGCCTGCGCGGCCGGATCGCCCTCGCGAACGCGTGCGCCGCCTACCGGCTGTTCGAGTGGTCGCTCGGCACGCCGCGGTGGGATCGGCTGGCCAAGGCCGGAGCGCGGCCGCAGCGGCCGCTCTGGGCCTCCACCAGCACCAAGGATCCGCGCTACAGCGACGTGCATTACGTCGAAGCCCTGGTCGCGCCGCGGACGGTGAACACCCTGCCGCCCGAGACCTTCGCCGCCTACCGGGATCACGGCCGGCCGGCGGTGCGGATCCGGGAAGGTGTCGCCGCGGCACCGGCGCAGCTCAAGGCGCTGGCCGAGCTCGGCATCGACCTCGCGGCGGTCACGCACGAGCTGGAGCTGGACGGCGTCGCCAAGTTCGCCGCCTCGTATGCCTCGCTCCTGGCCGGCATCGACGCGAAGGCCGGGGCGCTGGCGGGCCGCTGATGCTGCGCACGCTCCGCAATCTCTCGCTCACCTGGTGGATCTTCATCGGGATGGGCATCGGGATCCTGATCGGCTGGACCGCGCCGGAATTCGCGGCCACGCTCAAGCCGCTGTCCAACGTCTTCCTCCGCATGATCAAGTCGGTCGTGGTGCCGATCATCTTCGGCACCCTCGTGATCGGCATCGCCGGCCACGGCGACGATCTCAAGCGGATCGGCCGCCTGGCCATCAAGTCCATCAGCTACTTCTGGCTGATGACGTCCGTGGCGCTCGCGATCGGGCTCGTCGCGGTCAACCTGACGCGCCCGGGCGTGGGCGTCATCCTCCCGCCGCTCGATCCCAACGCCGCCATCCCCAAGCCCGCACCGACCACCTTCGGCGGATTTCTCGAGCACATCGTCCCCAGGAGCTTCTTCGAGGCCGCGGCGGACAACGAGGTGCTCCAGGTGGTGTTCTGGGCCGCGCTGTTCGGCATCGCGCTGACGCAGGTGCGCGGCCGGCCCAAGGAGGCGATGCTCGGGTTCGTCGAAGGGCTGGCCGAGGTGATGTTCAAGTTCGTGGGCATCGTGATGCGATTCGCCCCGGTCGGCATCGGCGCGGCCATGGCGGTGACCGTGAGCCACAGCGGGATCCAGGTGCTTCGGAACCTCGGGCTCCTGGTGTTGACACTGTACGGCGCGCTGGTCGTGTTCGCGCTCGTCGCGCTGCTGCCGGCGATGGTCCTCACCCGGATTCCCATCCGCCGATTCCTGCGCGCGGTGAAGGACCCCGCGATCATCGCGTTCACGACGACGTCGTCCGACGCGGCCCTGCCGCTCGCCATGCAGCGGATGACCGAGTTCGGCGTGCCGCGGCGGATCGTCGCGTTCGTGATCCCCACCGGCTATTCCTTCAACCTCGACGGCTCGACGCTCTACCTCGGCGTCGCCTCGATCTTCGTGGCGCAGGCGGCCGGCGTGGATCTCACGGTAGGGCAGCAGCTGGTGATGATGCTGACGCTCCTCATCACCAGCAAGGGGATCGCCGCCGTTCCACGGGCGTCGCTGGTGGTCCTGTCGGGCACGCTCACCGCGTTCGGCCTGCCGCTCGAGGGCGTGGCGGTGATCCTGGGCGTGGACGAGCTGATGGACATGGCGCGCACGATGGTCAACCTGGTGGGCAACTGCCTCGCCTCGGCCGTGATGGCACGCTGGGAGGGCGAGCTCGAGATCGAGGTGGCCCCCCCGCGGCTGGCCGTCGCCCCCGCTCCGGCCGACTGAAACCGTTGGAGTTCGCGGCCGTATTCACACGAAGGCACGAAGGGCGTTCTTCGTGCGCCTTCGTGCCTTCGTGTTGAAAGGCAACGATGTTCGCTTACACCAGCCCTGTGAGTCCCCGATGTTCGAACGACTAGTCGGCAACGCGGCGGTCGCCATCCTCGCGCTGTCCGCGTCCACCCTGGCCGCCCAGCAGCCCGCACCCGCGCCGGTCTCGGCGCCGCTCGCGAACCTGCGCTACGAGGTCAGTTTCGATTCGGCCACGGCGCAGACCCGGACGCTCAAGGTGGCGATGAGCTTCGACGTCGCTGGGCCGGGGCCCGTGCTGCTGTCGATTCCGGCCTGGACCCCCGGCGCCTATGAGCTGAGCTTCTTCGCCCGCTGGATCTCGAACTTCACCCCCGAGGCCGCTGGCCAGGCGCTGGCCTGGGACAAGCTCGACTACGACACCTGGCGGATCCGGCCCAACGGCGCCAAGGCCGTCACCGTCCGGTTCGACTACCTGGCCGATACGCTCGACAACGCCATGGCCTGGTCCCGGCCCGACTTCGTCCTGTTCAACGGCACGAACGTCCTGCCCTACCCGGAGGGGCGGGGCCTCAACTTCCCGGCCACGGTGACGATCAAGACCCAGCCGGGTTGGGTCGTCGCCACGGGCATGCAGGCGGTGCCGGGGCAGCCGGGCAGTTACCGCGAGGGCAACTACCACGACCTGGTGGACAAGCCGTTCTTCATCGGACACATCGACTACGACAGCACCCAGGTCGACGGACGGTGGACTCGCCTGGCCACGTATCCCGCCGGCATGCTCACCGGCGCGGCCCGGAGCCAGACCCTGGACCAGATCGGAAAAATGATCCCCGCCGAGGCCAGGGTATTCCAGGAAACCCCATGGCCGCACTACTCGGTCATGATGATCTTCGATTCGGCCTACGGCGGCGGCAGCGCGCTCGAGCACACCAACTCGCACGTCGGCATCTACAGCCCGGGCTTCATCGGCAATCCCATCCTGGCGTCCATCACGGCGCACGAAATCTTCCACGCCTGGAACGTCAAGCGGCTCCGGCCGGCCGACATGGTCCCCTACCGCTACGACCGCAGCGAGCCCACGACCTGGCTCTGGGTCAGCGAAGGGATCACCGACTATTACGCCGACCTGGCCATCCTGCGCGGGGGCATCATCACACCGGAGATGTTTCTCGGCCTCACCGCGGACAAGATCGCGAAGGTGTCCGAGGCGCCGCCCACCGCGCTCGAGGACGCGTCGCTCTCGACGTGGATTCATCCCACCGACGGCAGCGAGTACCTCTACTATCCCAAGGGATCGCTCGCGGGGTGCATGCTGGACGTGATGATCCGCGACGCCAGTGACAACCGTCAGTCGCTGGACGACGTGATGCGGCAGCTCTACCAGTCGACCTTCAAGGCGGGCCGCGGCTTCACCGCCGCGGACTGGTGGCGGGCGGTGTCGAAGGCGGCGGGGGGCAAGAGCTTCGACGACTTCGCCAGGAAGTACGTCGATGGGAGGGAGCCGTATCCCTGGGACCAGGTGCTGCCCCTGGCCGGGCTCCGCATGGTGCAGGACACGATCCGCGAGCCGCGGCTCGGCATCGCGACGTCGGTGGATTCGGCCGGCATCGTCGTCACCGAGGTGCAGCCCGGCGGCGCGGCCGGGGAGGCCGGCGTCAAGACCGGCGACATCCTGGTCGCGCTGGGAGACGTCGAGGTGAAGGACCCGTCCTTCGGTCCCAAGTTCCGCGAGCGGTTCGGGAAGGAGGACGGCCAGCAGCTGCCGATCCGCGTGCGCCGCGACGGACAGCCCTTGACCCTCACCGGCAAGGTGCGCCTCGTGACCCGGACGCAGGACCGGCTGGAGGTGGATCCGGCGGCGTCGGCGAAGGCGGTACGCGTGCGGGAGGGCCTCTTCAAGGGAACGACGGGAAGCTGACGGCGTCGGGGGGGGGGCGGAACGGCCGGCGTTCCGCCCCTATCCGCGTTTCCGCACGATATCGAGAATCCGGACCGGCGGCTCGAGCGCCTGCCGCCTGGCGGGCCCGGCCTGGATCTGCCGCACGACGTTCATACCCAGCAGCACCCGCCCGAAGGCCGCGAACCCCTGGCCGTCGGCGTTTCGCTTCCCGCCGAAGTCGAGCGACGGCTGGTCCCCCAGACAGATGAAGAAATCGGACGTCGCCGTGTCGGGCCCGTCGCGCGCCATCGAGATGGTGCCATCCTTGTGCGCGAGCTTGGTGACGCTGGTGCGCTCGAGCTTCACCGGGGGAAAGTCCTTGACCCGGAACGAGTCGAGGCCCGCCTGCACCACCGAGATCTTGACCTTGTTGTCGGGCTGGTTGTCCGCGCGCACCGTCCGGTAGAACCGGCCGAAGCGGTAGAACCCGAGGTCGACGTAGCGGAGAAAATTCGCGGAGGTCAGCGGGGCGCGAATGGTGTCGATCTCCACCTCGATGTCGCCGAGATCGGTCTGGATCACAACGTGGGGCAGCGCCTGGGCCTCGCCCGCGGTCGCGGCGGCGAGATTCACCATGGAGGCACAGACGGCACAGAGAACAACTATGAAGAGCCTGGGGAGACGTGGCATGAGTGTGTTTCGAAACCTCGGCTGGAGTCACCCTGAGCCCTTCGCTGCGCTCGAGGGCAGCGAAGGGCTCAGGATGACTCGGGTGTTGAAACGCGCTCTTAGTGCCTCTTGGTGACCTGTGGGATGCTAACCCGCGCCGAACAGCTTGGCCAGATCGTGCGGCTCGATCGGCGCCGGGTCGGGGTGCAGGCCCGTGAGATGCGCCGCCCGCCCCAGGACTGCCTGGGGCCGGACGCCCGCCGCTCTCAACTCTCGGATCCCCGTGTCACCGCTCGACTTGCTGAGCTTCTCACCGCCGGGCTTCCGGATCAGCGGATGATGCAGGAAGACCGGCGGATCCACCCGCCCGAGGAGCCGGCCGAGCCGAAGCTGGCGGCCGGTCGACTCGAGCAGGTCCTCCCCCCGGACCACCAGGTCCACGCCGTGCCGGATGTCGTCCACCACCACGGCCAGGTGGTAGGTCCAGCGCCCCAGCCGGTCCCGCAGCAGCAGGTCGCCGCATTGCGCCGAGGGATCCTGCTCGCGCGCGCCGAGCCTGGCGTCGGCGAAGCACTCGAGCCCGGGATCCAGCCGGAGCCGGAGCCCTCGCCCGGGGCCGGCGGTCAGGCCGCGGTCGCGACACCGCCCGTCGTACCTGGTCTCCTCGTTGGCGATGTCCCCGCCACCTCGGGCGAGGTCCTTCCGGGAGCACGTGCAGGCGAAGACCCGCGACCCCAGCCGAGTGAGCGCGCCCTGGTAGGCGTCGCCGGAGTCGCTCTGGCGGTACGGGGACCGGCCGGCACGAAACTGTCCGGGAAGGCCGACGTCGGGCTCGAGGCCCAGCCACTCGAGATCCTCGAGCAGTGCGGCCTCGTACTCCGGCCGGCAGCGCCCGCGGTCGTGATCCTCCAGCCGAAGCAGCACCCGACCCCCGAGGGCGCGGGCGATGCTCCAGGTCCAGACCGCGTTGGCCACATGGCCGAGGTGGAGGTATCCGGTCGGGCTGGGGGCGAAACGGGTGAGCGGCCGCGCCGGCAGGCGGGCTGCGAGCGGCACGAGCTCGACGGGCGTCATCCGGGAAAGATGGACTGCCTGGCCGGCCTTGCGCGATGCCGCGGGCGGCACTTCATATCCACTCGTGCCGATACGCGAAGTCGTCGTGACGTCGCTGGGCGACCTGATCGCCCAGACCACCCCAACCGAGCCGGATCCGGCCACCGGCCGCCGGCGCAGCAGCGGTGTCTACCGCGGTGCGGCCGACGCCGCCTGGCCGCTCCTCACCAGCCTGGATCAGCTCGGCGGTGCGAGGAACCCGCACACCAAGGCGGAGCTCGAGGACTACATCCTCCGGAATTTCATCCGCTACTCACGCCCCTATTTCGGCAGCCCGCCGGTGAACGACTGGGAAGTGCTGGTGGCCGCGCAGCACCACGGCCTCCCGACCCGCCTGCTCGACTGGACCTACTCGCCCCTCGTGGCGGCCCATTTCGCCACCGTGGAGCCGGGCGTCACGACCGATCGGGCGGTCTGGCGTCTCGACTGGAAGGCCGTCCACCGCTTCTTCCAGCTTCCCGAGCTCGCGCTGTTGATTCAGGACCTCGAGGGCATCCTGGGCGGGGACCGGCCCTTCACTCCGACGACCCTGTTCACCATGCCGGACGACGCCCGCCCGTTCGCGTGCATGCTGGAGCCGCCATCACTCGACGCGCGGATCGTCGCGCAGTCGGCGGCGTTCACGCTCTGCTCCGACAAGCGCCAGTCGTTCGACCGGTTTCTCGAGCGGCACGGGCTCGGCGGATCGCTCACCAAGATCGTCATCCCCTGGCGCGAGGCCGGCCGCATCCGGGACCAGCTCGACCTCGTGAGCGTGGACGAGCGCCGGCTGTTTCCCGATCTCGACGGCGTGGCAGCCTACCTCCGACGCTATTACTCCTGAGGCCGTGACGCGGGGACGATCTCGCGCAGCACCTGGCCGTCGACCGGCTCCAGCGGCCGGATCCCCAGCAGCGCGGCGAGCGTGGGCGCGATGTCCACCGTTCGCACCGGTCGCTCATGGATGCCCGGCGCGACCCCCGGCCCCATGAACGCGATCGGCACCAGCACGTCGGCGGGCGCGGTGCTCCCGTGCTCGGCCGCCGTCGCGTCCGGAGCCGACCAGACGTTCCCGGGCTCGATGACGGCGGCCGCGAGCCAGCCCTCGTCCGCCGCGATGGCGTGACGCCAGAGGGCCGCCTCCGCGTCGGTCGCAGGCGCGGCCCTGAGCGTGGCGGGCGTGAACACCCGCCGGACACCGCGCCGCAGGTACACCGACCGGGCCACGGCGGTCGCCACACTGTCCACGTCGAACCCTCGCCGCCGGATGGCCAGGGTGTCCGCGTGGATCAGGCCGCCCTCGGCGCCGATCGCGATCGACCCGCCCAGCGCCGCCGCCGCCGCCGCCGCGAGGTCGCCCAGCGAGACCCGCGCCCGATGCGACCGCTCTGGCATCGACTGGACGCCGTGGTCGGCCGACAGGACCACGAGCAGCCGGCCATCGGGAACCTCGGACGCGAGCGAATCGAGGAACCAGCCAAGCCAGCGATCCAATCGCAGGACCTGGTCGTGGACCTCACGCGAATCCGGACCGAAGGCGTGGCCGATAGCGTCGGTGGTGGAGAGGCCCACGGTCAGCAGGTCGGGCCGGCCGCGGCGCCCGAGGCCCTCCCGCCCTGCACCCTCGAGCGCGAAGGCGAGGGTGAGCGAATCCATCCAGGGAAATTCCTCGAACGCCGCGGCTGCGGCCCCGGCTCCCCGTGGGAACGGGTGCGGAAACGCCGTTCCGTTGCCGCCGTTCTCCCAGGGTGCGGCATCGGGCTCGGCGTAGCTGGACGGAGGGAGGAGCGGCGTCCACGCGCGGCCCGCGAACCCTTCGGCGGAGCGCCGGGCGTTGAAGGCCGCGACCCAGGCGGGCAGCGTGTCGGCGTAGTATCGGCTGGTGGTGAACCGGCCCTCGCTCCACCAGTACACCGGCGCGCGGGCGCGTCCCACCAGCAGGATCGCCGCGCGATCCTTGCGCGCGACCGAGAGCACCCGCGTCCCGGGGTCGGCCGCCCGCATCCAGTCGTACAGCTCGGTGCCGCGAAAGCGCGTCGGGGACGCGCCCGCTCCCCCGGAGCCGTCGATCAGCGGCGCCGCGGGATCGGCCACGCCGCGGGCGTTGCTCGTGATCCCCGTGCTCGCCGGTTCGCGGCCCGAGAGCAGGGTCGCGTGCCCCGGCGCCGTCTCCGTGATGGCGTGGTCCTGCCGGCCCTGCGTGAACACGGCGCCGCGGTCGAGCAGGCGGCGGAGTCCGCCGGTGAGCTGGGCGTCGTAGCGGTGGAGGTAGTCGGGCCGGAGCTGGTCGACCGCGATCACGACGACGAGCGCCGGGGCGGGTGGCGCCGGGGGCCCGGGGGCATGTGCGCCCGACAGCACCACCACCGCCGCGAGCGCGAGTCGGCGGAGGATCAGGTTGCTCCTCGCGGCTTCCGTCCGAGCCATGCCTCTCGCAGCACGCGCTGCTCCTGGGTCGGAGTGGGATTGATCTCGAACCGGACCGGCTGGCCGTGCTCGTCTTCCACGAGCGTGATGCCGAGTTTGGCGTAGTACTCCTTGATCGGCAGGTGCTCCGCGCCCGACACGTACCGGTCGAAGAAGTCCCGGATCTCGGGCGACGTCAACGCCACCAGCGTGTCCACGAAGGTGGAGTCGGGAAACGCCCGCCGCTTGCCGTACCGATGGGTCAACTCGGTGATGAGATCCTGGAGTCCGCGCTCGCCCTTGGACAGCTCGAGCAGGCGGATGTCGAGCAGGCCGGCCGTGAGGGCGCCGCGCATGTAGATGTTGCCGTATTGGGCCTGCCCGGAGTCGCTGTACGAGGTCAGCGCCAGCTCCCGGAGGCTCCAGGTGCTGTCGAACGCCTGGTGGTCGATCTGCATCTTCCGGATCTGGGTCGCCAGGTAGTCCTCGGGCGTCTTGAGCCCCGAGCGGAGCTGCATCGCGTGCGCGGCCCACTCGGTCGTCCCTTCGTACAGCCAGAGGTGCCGCGACGGCACCGGCGTGACGAAGTTGAAGTGTTCGATGATCTCGCTATGGATATTGAGCGGCGTGACGATGTGGAAGAATTCGTGCGCGGCGATGTCGGTGACCCGGCGGCCCACCGAGTCGGTGAATTCACCCTCCTTCAGCACGTACTCCGAGCTGAACGAGTGCTCCCACGCGCCCGCGCCCGAGTCCGCGAAGTGATAGAGGAAGGTGTAGCGGTCGACCGGCAGCTTGCCCAGGAACCGGCCGGCCGCGGTCAGCATGCCACTCATGGCCGTGAGCAGCTGGCTCGCCTTGATCTTATCGGTCGCCGAGTAGGCGTAGACGTCGATCGGCACGCCGGTCACGACCAGCCGCGCCTTCGACAGCCGGCCGAGAAGGATCGGCGAGTCCACCAGCTGATCGTAGGTGTCGGCCACGAACACGCCGTCGGGTCCGCGCTTGAGCGCGGTGCCCACGCGCCACGCGGCCGGATACGCCAGCCGGAGCCGCACCGGCGCGGCCTGGAGCCCCTCCGGGTAGCCGATCACCGCGTGCGGGTTGATCAGGACGTGGTCGGTCTCGATGGAGGTGCCGCACATCATGTAGATCGGATGGTCGAGCGGGCTGTCCCAGGTCTCGGTGACGGCGTACCGGATGGTCCGCACCCGCGCCGGGTCGCCCAGACGCCACTGGTTGACGGAGATGTGCTCGGCCGGCACCTCGCGCCCCCGGGCGTCGTACGCCGCGAACGCCTTCACGAACCGCCCGATGTTCATGACCTGGTAGGTGCCGGGTGCGGTCGAGGCGAACTGGTAGACGGCGTTCGCCGACGTGAGCCCGCTCACCCGCAGGGTCACGTGGAATCGGTCGTCGGCCCGGCGATTGAGGTCGATGCTGTAGCTCAGCGATGCCGGAGGCGGCGTGGTGGCGGCGGCCGGGGCAGCGGCGAGCAGGGTCAGCAGTGGCAGCAGTCGGTCAACGCAACGCGGCATGGGACCAAACCCGATGGAGTGGAGCCGCCACCCCGGGAGTCGGGAGGCGTTGCCGTTTAGGGACGGGCCGAGCGCCGCGGCGGTTTCAAGCTGACGCTCGCGTCCCGCCCCGGGGCGCGCGGCCGACCGTACCGCGGCCACCAGGCTCAAGGTAATCCAGGGGCGAGCCGCCGGCCGCCCCACACGAACGAGCGGGGCGGACACGGGAGCCGCGCCATCCGGCAGCGCCAAGGAGCGCCGCCTGACCCCGCTATCTTGCGATATCTCTCGCCCGTACCGGTCCATGGCTCCTGACGCGGTGGTGGTAGGGTCCGGCCCCAACGGCCTCGCGGCGGCGATCGTGCTCGCGCGCGCGGGCCTCAAGACCGTGCTGCGCGAAGGGCAAACGACGCTCGGCGGCGGGCTTCGGTCCGCAGAGCTCACCCTGCCCGGCTACACCCACGACGTCTGCTCTGCGGTCCATCCGCTGGCGCTGTCGTCGCCCTTTTTTCGCTCGCTTCCGCTGACCGGGTTCGGGCTGGAATGGGTCCAACCCCCGGCGGCGCTGGCGCACCCGCTCGACGACGGCACCGCGGCGATGCTGGAGCGGTCGATCGACGCGACGGCCGCCGGGCTGGGTGAGGGCGGTCCCGACTGGCGGTCGCTCAACGCACCCTTCGTGGCCACCTGGGCCGAACTCGCGGGAGACGTGCTCGCGCCGCCGATTCGGTTCCCGCATCACCCGTTGCTCATGGCCCGGTTCGGGCTCACGGCGGTGCGCTCCGCCACCGCCGTGGCGCGAGGGCTGCACGGCCCGCGCGCCCGCGCGCTCTTCGCCGGCAACGCGGCGCATTCGTTCCTGGCGCTCGAGGCCGCGGGAACCGCGGCGTTCGGCCTGCTCCTGTCGGTCGCGGGGCATGCGGTGGGGTGGCCGATCGCGCGGGGGGGATCGCAGCGCTTCGCCGACGCCCTGCTGGCGTACTTCCGGTCGCTCGGCGGAGAGGTCGAGGCCGGAGCGCCGGTGGAGCACCTCGACGAGCTCAGGCCGGCCCGCGTCATCATGCTCGATCTCGGCCCGCGACAGGTGGCTCGCATCGCGGGCGACCGCCTGCCCGCAGGGTATCGCCGGGCGCTCGAGCGCTACCGCTACGGTGCGGCGGCGTTCAAGCTCGACTGGGCGCTGGATGGGCCCGTGCCCTGGACCGCATCCGAGTGCGGGCGGGCGGCCACCGTGCACCTGGGCGGAACGCTCGAGGAGGTGGCGGCATCGGAGGCGGCCCACGAGCGCGGGGAGGTACACGACCGGCCGTTCGTGCTGTTCGTCCAGCCCACGCTGTTCGACGGCTCGCGCGCGCCGGCGGGCCGCCACACCGCCTGGGCCTACTGCCACGCCCCTAACGGCTGCACGCTCGATCTCACCGACCGCATCGAGCGCCAGGTCGAGCGGTTCGCCCCGGGCTTCCGCGACCGGATCCTCGCCCGGAGCGTTCTCACCCCCGCCGAGTTCGAGCGCCGAAACGCCAATCTCATCGGCGGCGATATCAACGGGGGGATGATGGACCTGCGCCAGGTCTTCGCCCGCCCGGTGGCGGGACTTCGGCCCTACCGTACCCCCCTCCCGGGCGTCTACATCTGCTCGGCCTCGACGCCGCCCGGGGGTGGGGTCCACGGGATGGGCGGATATCACGCGGCCCGGGCCGCTCTGGCCCAGCTCCGCCGCTAGAAACTTCCCGCCGGCCCCTCCCGTAGTGCAAAAAACTTTGCATACGGGACTTCGTGCCGCATTCCCCGCAGGACCAGCTCAGTCGCCGCGAGCGCCAGATCATGGACGTGCTCTACCGCCTGGGTGAGGCCGGAGCCGCCGAGGTCGTGGACCACCTCGCGGACCGGCCCGCGTACAACTCCGTGCGGGTCACCCTGGGGATACTCGAGCGCAAAGGCATGGTGCGCCACCGGCGGGAGGGGACCCGGTACGTGTACGCGCCGACGGTGCCGGCGGAGAAGGCTCGCGAGTCGGAGCTTCGCCACCTAGTGCGCACCTTCTTCCGCGGATCGCCGTCGAAGGCCGTGCTCACCTTGCTGGATTCGCCCTCCACCCGACTGTCCGCGGAAGAGCTCGACGAGCTGGGCGCCTGGGTCGAGGCGGCCAAACGGGAGAAGCGACCATGACCCCCTTCCTAGCCCTCGAGCTCCTCGGTGGCACCCTCGCCAAAGGGACCGTCATTCTGCTGGCAGCCTACGGCGCCACCTGGTGCCTGCGTGGACGGTCGGCCTCGGGCAGGTATGCGGTGTGGTGCGCGGCGTTCGCCGCCCTGCTGTTGCTGCCGGTCCTCACCGCATCGCTGCCGCCGCTCGAGCCGCCGGCGCTGGCCCCCATGGGAAGCGTCGAGCGCCGAGCCATGCCGTACCCGACGATGCAGACGCCGCTCGACATTGTGTCCCCGCAGAGCGAGCACACGTCCCCGGCCGCCATGCCGGCGGGCGACCAGGGCCCCATGTGGCTGCCCGACCCGGGGCCGCGGCGGAGCCCGTGGGCGCGAGCCGCGGCACCCTGGCTGGTCGGCGGTTGGCTCGTCGGCGCGCTTGCGGTGGCGGGCCTGCTGGCGTGGGACATCCGCCGGATCGCGCTCATCACCCGCCGGGCGGCGCCGCTGCATCAGGGGCCGCTCTACGACCTCGCCCGTCGAGTGGCGGCCGAGCTCGGCGACCGGCGCCCGGTTCGCCTGGCGCTCAGCCGGGAGCTGTCGATGCCGGTGAGCTGGGGCTTCCTCCACCCGGTCGTCCTGCTGCCGGCGGCGGCGCGGCGCTGGGACGTGGAGCGCCAGCGCGTGGTGCTGCGGCACGAGCTGGCCCACGTGCACCGGGGAGACTATGCCGGCCACCTGGCCATCGAGCTCGCGTGCGCGCTCCACTGGCCCAATCCGCTCGCGTGGCGGGCCGCGCGCCAGGCACGCCTGGAGCAGGAGCAGGCGTGTGACGACCGCGTGCTCGCCCTGGGCACGCAGTCGGTGGAATACGCGGAACACCTGCTGGCGATCGCCCGGGCATTCCCCGCTGCCGTCGCCGGACGCGGCGCGCTCGCGATGGCGGCGCCCGGCACGCTGCGCGAGCGGATGCGCGCGATCCTGAACGCCCGGCTCGATCACCGGCCCGCGGGCCGCCGCACCATCACCGCCGTGACGGCCGCCGCGCTGCTGGTGGGCGTGCCGACCGCCGCGTTGCATCCATGGAGCGTCGGGCCGGGCCAAGCCGAGCTCACCGCGTTGCTGGGCTCGTCCAACCCCGAGATCCGGCGCCAGGCGGTCTGGAGCCTGGCGGTGCGGGGCTCGAATCGCTCGCGCGCGGCCCTCACGGAACGGCTAGGAGATAGGGATCCGCTGACCCGGGGCGTGGCCGCCTGGGCGCTGGGCAAGCTGGGCGACCCGTCGGCGGTGCCGGCGCTCATCGGCGGCCTGCGGGACGCCGACCCACAGGTGCGTGAGATGGCCGTGCTCGCCCTCGGCGATCTTGGCGACCCGCGCGCGATCCCGGCGCTCGCCCCGCTCGCAGGCGACCCCGAGCACGGCGTGCGCTCGGTGATGACCGTCGCGCTCAAGCGGATCGGGGGCGAGCCGGCGGCCGAGGTGCTGGCCCGGCTGGTCCGCTCCGATCCCGATGCCCATACCCGCGTCATGGCGGCGGGCGCGCTGGGGCAGGTCGAGGCCGACGTGCGGCTTCCGGCGCTCGAGGCGGCACTGAGGGATTCGACCACCGACGTCCGCTCGACGGCGGCCTCGAGTCTCGGGCGGATCGCGACCCCCGCGGCGGTGCCCGCACTCCTCACCGCGTTGGCAAAGGAAACCGACCTCGACGCCGGCCAGGCGATCGTGGAGGCCCTGGGTGCGACCCATGACCGCCGCGCCACCGCGGGTCTGGCCCAGGCGCTCGCCGCCGGCGCGCCACAACTCCGGGAAAGCGCCGCCCGCGTCCTCGGCACGCTGGGCGACGAGCGCGCGGTGGAGGCGCTCATCGCCGCCACCCGCGATCCCGATCACCGGGTGCGGCTCACGGCCGTCTGGGCGCTCGACGGGCTGCAGCGCGACCGCTAGTCTCCAAAAATTTCTTCACGCCGCGCGAGGCCGGGCGCACCCGCCTGCCGTCGCTCTGTTGTCGCCTCGGGTGCAAAAAATTCTGCACTCGCCCGTGCGGCGAGGGAAACGAGACACTGATGAGCATGCTCAAGCTGGCACTGACCGCGGCCACTGCAGCGGCCATCGCCGCGGCGGGAACGATGGCGCACAGGCGGCTCGGGGCTGCCCCGACCGTGTGGAGCACCGGGGACAGCGTTCCGCGCTACGCCGGCGATTCGCTGATCCGCCCCAAGGGGTTCGAGCGTTGGGTCCTCGCCGGAGCCTCCATCGGATTGGGCTACGCGCAGCCCAGCGGCGCGCAGGCGGCCGGGGCCACCGGCGGCCTGTTCCACAACGTCTACATCGAGCCGTCGGCGTACGAGCACTACGTCCGCACGGGCAAGTTCCGGGAAAGGACGATGATGGCGATGACCCTGTACGAGCCCGGGCAGAAGGTGCACCCGAGCAAGCAGGGCTTCTTCGAGGGACGCTTCCTGGCCGTCGAGTTCTCCGTCAAGGACAGCGGGCGTTTTCCGGGGAGCTGGGCCTACTTCAACTTCGGCAAGGGGGCGCCGGAGTCGCGCGCCGTGGCCAATCCCCGGCAGGGCTGCCAGTCGTGCCACGCGCAGAACGCGGCGGACGACAACGTGTTCGTACAGTTCTATCCAACGCTGCGCGCGGTGAGCTTCAAATTCGACCGCGGGAAGGCGGCGGCCGACACGACGACGCAGCCATGAGCTCGCTCGACCGCCGCACCTTTCTCGGCGCCGGGCTGAGCTGCGGCGCCTGGGTGCTCGCCGGGCTGGGTGGGCCGGGCGCTTCCGCCCGGCGGCTCTTCGCCGCAGCGCCGCGGGGTGAGCCCGTCCGCGTAGAGCCGTGGGGTCGCCTCGAGCGCGTGGCCGAGGGGGTCTGGACGCTCATCTCCACGCCGCTCGCGGGCGACGGCGCGAGCGGGGCCATGCGGACCTTTTCCAACGGCGGAATCGTGGCCGGCCGGGATGGCTTCCTCGCCATCGAGGGATTCGCCACCGCCGACGGCGCGAGCTGGCTGGCGGGGGAGACACGCCGGCTCACCGGGCGCTGGCCCTCGCACGTCGTGCTCACCCACTACCATGGCGACCACTCGGCCGGTCTCGGCGGATACGCCGCCGGAGGCGCTAGGGTGAGGATTCTGGGCACCGAGGTTACCCGCGACCTGGTTCGAAGGAAGCGCCCGGACGCCGTGCTCCCTGACGTACTCCTCGGGCCCGCCGCACCAACCACGCTGGATCTCGGCGGCCGCCGAGTCCGGATCACGCCGCGGGACGGGCACACCGCGAGCGACCTGACGATCGAGGTCGACGACCCGCGCGTCGTCTGGTGCGGCGATCTCGTGTGGATCGGCCTGTTCCCCAACTTCGTGGACGCCGTGCCGAGCCGGCAGACGGCGCACGTGCGGAAGCTCGTGGCCGAGCCCGCCTCGCTCTGGGTCCCGGGCCACGGCTCGGCCGCGCGGGCGGCGGAGCTGCGCGGGTTCCTTTCCCTGCTCGAGGCGGTCGAGGACGGCGCGCGGGAGGCCATCCGCCGCGGCGAGGCGCCCGCCGAAGCGGTGCGACGCTGGCGCCCGCCGAAGGCGCTCGGCGAGTGGGTGATGTTCTCTCCGGACTACTACGGAGTGGCCTTCCACGCATGGCAACGGGAGCTTCGGTCATGAAATCGGGCCACATCCTGCTGGCGCTCGTTGTGCTGTCGGGCAACTCCGCCCGTCACGCCGAGCGGGCTGTCGCGCAGAGCCGTCCGCCGGCCGCCGCCGGCATCGAAGGCATCACCGCCGAGCGTATCGCCGGGCACATCGGGGTACTGGCCGACGACTCGCTCCGCGGGCGCGGCACGCCATCTCGGGGACTGGATGCCGCCGCCCGCTACGTGGCCCGCCAGTTCGAGCTCGCCGGGTTGCGGCCGGTCGCCGGCAGCGGGCTCGTCGTCCGGTGGCCGCTGGTCACCACGCCTCGGGTCAAGCGCCGGATCCGGCTCGAGGCGCGTGATCGGAAGCTCCACCTCGCCGATGGGACCGACTTCGCGGTCATGCCGGCCGGCGCGGAGCCCGTCACCGGCGTCCTCCTCCCCGTGACCGACCTGAGGACACGGCCGCGATCCGTGGCCGCATCCCGCTGCTCCGGCTCCCGTCGGGGGACTGGCGCGACCCGGCCCACACCGCGACCTACGCCGCGCGCCGCGCCGGGGCCAAGGGGCTGGTCGTCGTGCTCAATTCCACTCAGGCGGTGGCGTTGGTCGCCGAGGCCGGCGTCGCGATGGACCATGCCGCGAGGGGTGTTCCGACGGCGCTCGTGACGCCCGCCGCGGCGCGGCGTCTGGCCGGCGGCGGGGCGCCCGTCGAGATCACCCTCGCAATTCCCGAGCGCCCGGACACGACGATGGTACCGTACGTGGTCGACGTCCTGGCAGGCAGCGACCCCGCGCTTCGCGACGAGTACGTCGTGTTGACGGCCCACGTCGACCATCTCGGGGTCGGCGCGCCCGATGAGCGCGGCGACAGCATCTACAACGGCGCGGACGACAACGCCTCCGGCGTCGCCGCGGTGATCGAGGCGGCGCACGCCTTCGGGCGGCTCGATCCCCACCCCAGGCGCTCGCTGATCTTCTTCGTCACCAGCGCCGAGGAGGTGTGTATCTGCGGCAGCGAGTATTTCACGCGGAACCCGCCGGTGGCGCTGGGCGCGATCGTGGCCGACGTGAACTTCGACGGTATCGGGCGGAGCTCGCAGCCGGACACGGTCTCAGCCGAGGGCAGCCGCTACTCGACCCTGGGCACGACGGTGCGGGAGGTGGCGCGGGCGCACCCGGCCCTGCAGCTCACGGTCGTGGACGACCAATGGCCCGACCGGAGCTACTTCACGACCTCCGACCAGATCTGGTTCGCGCGCCGCGGCGTGCCCAGCCTCTTTCTCTCCAGCACCGGGCCCGACGCGCACTATCACCGGCCGAGCGACGAGGCGGGCACGATCGACCCGGAGGTGACGGCGCGGGTCGCGCGGCTCGGCTCATGGCTGGCCAAGGCGGTGGCGAACGCCGCGGCGCGCCCGCGCTGGGACGAGGCGTCGCGGAAGTCGATCGTGGTCGGCCGCTAGCTTTTCGGCGCGGCGTCCGGCCTTCTCACTGCGCTTCGGCGCCCGGGACGGCGGCAGGGGGAACGATGATGCCCAGCTCGACGTAGATGGGGCGAATCAGCTCCCGGAGCCGTGGCAGCCGGCCCACGAACCAGGCCGAGCCCACCAGGCAGGCGCAGCCGCCGGCCACGATCGTGGCCGGCTCGCCCAGCCGGTCGGCCAGCACGCCCGCGAGCAGGCTCCCGAGCGGCGCGGTGCCGAGGAACGCCATGGTGTAGAACGCCATCACCCGGCCGCGCAGATGTTCCTCGGTGATCGTCTGGACGATCGTGTTGGTCGCGGCGAGCGCCACCATGAAGCCCGCGCCTACGAAGGGCAGAATCAGCAGCGAGAGCCAGAGCGCGCGCGAGAGCCCGAACGCCACCAGCCCCCCGCCGAACAGCCCGGTCGCGACGGCAATCACCCGCCCGAGCCCGACGATCGTCGGCCGCGACGCGAGGTAGAAGGCGCCGCCGAGCGCGCCGACCCCCGACGCGGTCATGAGCAGGCCCAGCGTGTGCGGTCCCCCATGGAGCACCCGGGCCGCCACGGCGGGCATGAGCACGGTGTACGGCATCCCCATCGTGCTCACCAGGGCCAGGAGAATCAGGACGGTCCGGATCGGAGCGAACCCGGTGACATACCGGAGCCCGGTGCGGAGCTCCTCCATCACCCGAGTCTCCGCCCGGCGACGCGGGCTGTCCGCGACGCGCATGGCGAGGAGCGAGGCGATCACCGCGAGGTAGGAGATCGCGTCGGCGAGGAAGCACCAGCCCTCACCCACCGCCGCGATCAGCACCCCCCCGATGGAGGGGCCGAGGACGCGGCTCGCGTTTACTATCGACGAGTTGAGCGCGATGGCGTTCGGCAGGTCGGCCCGGTCCTCGATCATCGTCACGACGAAGGCCTGGCGGGCGGGCGTATCGAAGGCGTTGATCACCCCCTGGCACACCTGCAGCACGAGTACCTCGGCGACCGTGATGATCCCCGCCAGCGCCAGCACGGCCAGCGCGAGCGACTGGAGCATCGACAGCACCTGGGTGACGACCAGGACCCGGTGCCGGTTCCACCGGTCCACAAACACGCCGGCGATCGGCGCCAGGAAGAGCGTCGGGATCTGGCCGCAGAAGCCCACGACCCCGAGCAGCAGCGCCGAGCCGGTCAGGCGGTAGATCAGCCAGCTGGTGGCGATGCGGGTGATCCAGGTGCCGACCAGGGAGAGGCTCTGGCCCGCGAAGAACAGCCGATAGTTCCGGTGCTTGAGCGCGCGGAGCAGGGACGGGCGGCCGACGGAAGCCACGGGACTGGCTACGCCAGCGCCGCCAGCACGTCGGCGCTCGAGCGCACCCGGCCGAGGGCCGGGAACACCCGGCTGACGGGGAAGGTGTGCAGGTCGGTCTCTCGCGCGGCCATCGCGTCCTCCACGAACACCTGCTCGTACCCGCGCTCGTGTGCCGCTCGCGCCGTGGACTCGACACCCAGGTTGGTCGCGATCCCGCCGAGCACGATGGTGCGGATCCCTCGGCGCCGGAGGTGCACCTCGAGGTCGGTGCCGTAGAACGCGTTGGGCTGATGCTTGGTGACCACCGCGTCGCCGGGCTCGGGGCCCAGGTCCGACACGATCGTGGTCCATCCGGGCGGGATCACACGCACCGGGCGCGGCTGATCGGCCTGGGGGCTGGGAAAGAGTTCCCCGTTGGAGCCGGGGTCTACGTGGACGAGCACCACCAGGGCACCGCGCTCCCTGAAGCACCGCGCCAGTCGGACCGCGCGGCCCACCACGTCACCCGCGGCGTGTGGGGTGGTCTGGCCCGTCACGATGCCCTGCTGCAGATCGATGAGCACCAGGGCGGTGGTGTCGGAATCGAGCTCGAGTGATATCATCTTCGCCTCGCCTTCGCCTCGTCGTCGCGCCGCACAAAGCGATCGCGCATGATAACCGGGGCACGGCGCTGGCGGGGACGGCCGGACAGGCATTCCGGGACGGCGGGCCAGGCGAACGATGGGCGATGGTGGGGCCAGTTCCAGGAGGTGAAGAGGCGCCGATCGGAATCGAACCGATGATGGAGGTTTTGCAGACCTCTGCCTTACCACTTGGCTACGGCGCCGGGGACAGCAAACCTAAGGTCAGACAACAGCTTCCGCAATCTCGTCAGCTCGAATATCAACTGCCGGCTCACGGGCGGGCACGCCACACCAAAGGCCGACGCGCACCCGGCCGCCGGAGCGCCTTGGGCAGGATCTCCGCCAAGCCAACCCGCTCCCCCTTCCGCCCCGCCCCGTCCCGCACCATCTTCGGCCCTGACGGGACGTCCGTCCGTCAGCGATCCCCGAATTCCGGCATGCCGCACCAGTTCAGGAACGCCACCAGGTCCTCGGCCTCCTCGGGTGTCGGCATCATGATCTCGGTGCCGCCCCGTGTCACGAGCGGGACGAACCGGAGTCCGCCCCGCCCGGGCCGGCGGAGCGGCCGTTGGCCGACTTGCCACGGGCCCTCCTGCAGCTGGTCGGCCCGCGGCCCAGCAGCGAGTCCCGCGCGGACGAGGCTCCGGAGCAGCGACCAGTCCCGCCGTTCGCGGGTCTTGGGCTGCCGCTGGTGGCGGATCAGGAACACCAGCTCCACCATCGCGCGTTTGCAGATCGTTTCGGCCGCGGCGTCGTCCATGGCCCCCCAAGAGAGCGATCCCGGGAACCAGCGTCAACCCTGCTGGATGGGAGGAATAGCGTGCAGAGCACGATCCGCGAGGCCCGGCTCAAGCCCGAGTATGCGTCGGTCTACCCCGGGGTGCAGCCGGGCGTGTGGATGCCGGCGTCGGCCATCGGCCAGCAGCTGCTGCTGTGGCACCTGACCGCCCCCGCCACGCCCCAGGGAGAGCGGTTGCTGGCCGAGGAGCACTTCGAGTTTCGCGGCGGCCAGAAGCGGGTCGGCTCGTGGATCAACATGCGCACCCGCCTCGCAGACGGCTGAGCGCGTAGACCGGGACGGAACGCGACGGAGGGGACGTGCCGGACGGCACGCCCCCTCGCATATCGGCCAGAGCGCGCGGATCGGCTCGACCGTCGAGCGGCGACCTCACCCCGCCCGGCGGCTCCGGATCGCCACCGGCGCCAGCGCCGGCTCCTCGGCCACCGTGCCGAGATAGGCGTTCGGATCGTGGTAGATCGCGCCCTCGGGCAGGTGCTCGTACATCGGCCCCAGGTCGTTCCGGATGCGGTTGAGGTAGAACTCGGGCAGCGTCGACGTCTCGCCCTCGAGGTATGCCCGGACCGACTTGTCGGTATCGAGCAACCGGCGGATCGTCGTGTGATACTTGATGCGCCCCCACCCTTCCGACGACATCGCCCGAACCACATTCATCCACTTGGGAATCGCGGTGGGCGTGGCCGGCACCCGCCGGGCGATGGCCCGCCACGAGAATGAATAGCTCGTCACGTCGACGAGTCCGTCGTAGAACTCGCTCCAGCCGTAGTTCTTCGGCCGGACGTTCATGGCGTGGTTGTTGTTGAGGAAGTGGAACGGGAAGGGCAGCACGCGGCCGCTACGCTGGTAGTCCAGGTTCATCGGCGCCGCTCGGCCGAACGCCGAGAGCAGCGAATAGGCGGGGAACGCGCCCGGCGCCAGGTCGATGAACGTCTTGGTGAGCTCGAACGGCTCGGGCCCCACGTCGCCGTCGAGACCCAGCACGAAATTGGTCTGGATGTAGGGGATGTAGCGCAGGATCATGTTCACGTGATCCGCGACCTGCTTCACCTTGTCCATCCCCGTCCGCCGGGTCTTGGACTTGTTCCCGAGGTCGTACCACGACTCGATGCCCGGCAGGATGGCCTGGAACCCGTTCTGCCGGAGCCGCTTGAGGTGCGGCTCCGCGAGCAACGACAGGCTGCTCTCGGCGATGTGCCGCATCCGCCCCTGCGGGACCGCCGCTTCCACCGCCTCCATGTAATCGTCGAACCGGACGCCGAAGTTGGGGTCGTGCCAGCCGACGATCGGGTGTTTCACCTTGGTGAGCAGGAAGGACAGATCATCGCGCAGGTCGTCGAATCCGAGCGGCTGGTAGTCCACCGTCGAATCGATGCAGAAGCTGCAGGTGTAGGGACAGCCCAGGCTGCCGATCATCGGCACGATCTTGATCGTCGGCGCCTTGGCCAGGGTGGCCTCGGTGAACTTCCAGCGCTCGCGCAGCGTGGGCAACTCGACCGGCTGCGAGGCGGCGCTGAGGTGCACCCCGTACTCCCGGTGCGGCTCGCAGTCCCGGAGCACCTCGGACACGATGGTCCGGTCGGTGAAGCCCAGCACGTAGTCGAAATACTTGCGCGCGTCTTCGGGGTAGCAGCGCGCGTGCGGCCCGCCCAGGACCGTCACGGCCCCCTGCCGGCGGAACATGTTGCTCAGGGCGTACGCCAGCTGCGCCGACTGGGTGAAGGCACCGATGAACAGCACGTCGAGGTCGCGGGGAAGCTCTTCGAGCAGATCTTCCAGGCCCGTATAGCAGACTAACGTCACCGAATGCCCTTCCCGTTCGCACCAGACCCCCAGCATCTGGGGCATGATGCTGGCGAGGTTGGCGTTCATGAGGCGGCCGTACAGGGAGGGGTTGGGGCTCTTTGTGACAAGGTCCAAAATGCCTATACGCAACCGACGCATGCATGTTCTCCAGCAGGGGAAGCGAGTCCTCCGGGCGTCGGTTCACCGAGAGACGGTGAAGGCAACCGGAGAGGGCGGTGGGCGAACGGTGCCCGGCCAACCGAGGGCAGGAAGAGAGGCGAACGAAACATGTCCGAGTGGTAGCGGGAAGGCAACACGTCGTGACGAACTCGGGCCGATACCCGAACGAGCACCGGCAGTCAGACACTGTTGCGGCGCGCCGGTCGCGGCCGATGCCTCCGGGTTACGGCCCCACGACTCGCAGGGCTCCCGGGCGGCTCCGATATCTGAGCGGCGACGACAGCTCCACGATCTCCCCGTCGAGCGCGACCTGGATCCGTTGGCGCCGGGTCTCGACCGCCGCCTCCACGACCCGGAAGAGATCCAACTCCTGCACCCGGTCCGCGCCATGGAGCAACAGGTCCCAGCCCAGCCGGAGCAGGCTCACTCTCCGCGAGGAGCGCATGACGTACACGGCCAGCATCCCGTCGGTGAGCGAGGCGCGGCGCACGCCGTGGAGACCTTCCATCGTGTACTCATTGTTCCCGACGAAAACCAGAGGCGTGCGTCTGAGGATGGTCTCGCCCTCGACATGGATGCCAACGCCCACGAACGGCCGCCGGCGCAGCACCGCCAGGGACGCCCAGAGCGCCGCGATCCACTTGCTTCGGCCGGAGCTCTGATACCGCTCCCGCAGCTCGACGATGCGCGGGTAGACACCGAGACTGGAGTTGTTGAGGAAGTAGCGCCCGTTCACCTCGCCCACATCCACCCGGCGCTCCACGCCCTCGGCCACGACCCGGACGGCCTCGGGCAGCTCCAGCGGCAGGCCCAGATCCTTGGCGAAATGGTTGAGCGTGCCGAGGGGAAGCACGCCGAGCGGGATCGCCTGCCCCACCAGGGCCGAGGCCACCGCGTTCACCGTGCCATCCCCGCCGGCGGCCACGAGGACACGGCATCCCGCCTGCACCATGGCGCGGGCCCGCTCCGTGACGTCCTGGCCTTCGCCGGGCACGAGCACGGTGACCTGCCTGCCGGAGGCCGCGAACAGGTCGCTGATCTCCCGCTGGCGCTCGTCGTCCGCGCCGTGGCCCGCGTGCGCGTTGAGGATGACCGCGACATCGATCACGGCAGAGGCACCGTCGGGTTGGAGGAAAGGGCCGCCCGCCGCTGGTGACGGGACGGCCGACCGCATACTATGGGAAAGATTCTACCGAGGGTGGGAACATGCGTCACGCAATCCGGGTGGGGCGCGGCCGCCGAGGCATCACCGTGCTCACCCTGGTGCTGCTGATCGTGGCCGTCATGATCGTCGCTGTGCTGGTGAGCCGTCACCTCTAGGGCACGGCCGAGACGCTGTCCACGTAGTACCCGGTATAGCCGAAGCAGGTGGTCGGAATGCCCCGGTGCTCGGTGTAGTGCAGCACGACGCGCTTCCCGAGCATGAGCTTGAGCTTGGGAACCACCTGCTCGTCCCGGACACTGAAGTCCCAGATGGTCGGCGTGACCCCGGGCACGATGGACATGGCGAGCTCGCCCTCGTAGGTCTTGCAGAGCCATCCTCGCCGGCTGAATTTCTGTAGAATCCCCGCTCGCTCTCCGTCCGAATAGCTCCAGTTGAACGCGACACCCACGTACAGCGAGAAAATGGCCAGCGGAACGGCCACGAGGACCAGCACGATGAGCCAGAGCCGGCGGCGCGGCTTGGGGACAGCGGGGGCGGTCATGGGGATCTCGCTTGGGGGACCCACAAGTATAACGGGCTAGAGCGTGCGCCGTCCGAGCGGCGCGAAGACGAATCCCTTGCCGACCGTCACCACCCAGCCCGGCCGTTCGACGTCGTTCCCGAACCGGCGCGCCAAGTCGAAGCGGAGCGCTTCGGTGTCGGTGGAGCGGCTGGCCCCGAGCCTCAGCCCGACGCCCGCATCCCAGCCTGTGCGCCGAGGCGAGCCGGCGTACCATGCCCCGCCGTGGTCCGCGAACGCGGCGATCCCGAGCCCGATCTGCCCCAGGAAATCGTCGGCGACGGTCACCCGATACTCGGCGGTGCCGAAGTACGAGCGGTCGCCTGTGAACGCGTGGCTCCGGAAGGCCCGCGGCCCGATGCCCAGCCCCAGGTCGAATTCGGCGCCCGGCACCGGATCATCGAGCCACCCCGCCTCGAGATGCAGGATCCCAACCTGATGGGGTCCCGGTTGCACCACCGCGGTGGCGCCGAGCTGCACCGAGCCGCTGTCCAGTCCCGACCGGTCGTACAGCCCGCCGGCCAGCGCCTCGAGATACCCGAACCCGCCCGGCACCCGGACGCCGAGCCGCCCGGCCACCTGGGGCGCCAGCCCGTCGCGGTCGTATCCGAACGCCCTGGGCGCCGCCAGCAGGCCCACTCTGACGGTGAGGCCCAGATCGACGTCCTCCTCACGCGCGAAGCCGGCATAGCCGCGCGTGACGAGAAAGTTGGCGCGGCTCCAGGTGACGTACGGGCCCACCGCTCCCGTCACGGTCTTCGGAAACGGGGCGGTAGATCGTTCCGGCAGGAAGTCTTCGCGGCGTACCTGTCCCTGGACGCCGAGCCGCAGATAGCCCTCGGAGGAAGCCCGGAGCGCCCAGGCCGCGGACGCACGCACGAGGGAATACCGATGCGTGATCGTGTCGCGCGCCGTCCTGGCGCCATCGAAGAACCGCAACACGCGCTCGTCCCGGTCCTCGCCCTCCAGCCGGAAGCCTCGGCGCGAGGTCAGCGAATAGAACGGCTGCTCGAGGCTGAGGCCCTCCAGCCGGCCGTCCGAGCGATCCTCATAGACCAGGTTGAGCCCGACGCTGCCGGCGAACAGCCGGGGGCGACGGAAGGCCAGCGTCACGGTCGATCGGTCGGGGGTCTTCTTGTAGCGCACGGCGGCGGACGACGCGGTGCCGAGCAGGTTGTTCTCCACCAGCCCGATCGTGAACGCCACCTCGCCCCCCGTGCTCCGGAAGCGCCAGTCGGCCTGTGTGCTCCAGCCGTCCTTGGTGAGGACTCGGGCCACCAGGCCCGAATCGGTGCGCACGGTGTCGATGCGGACCCGGCGGAAGACGCCGAGCGCGCGAAGGTTGCGCGCCGATTCGGCGATCCGCGCCGAGTCATACGGCTCGCCGGGCTTGAACAGCAGCTCCCGGCGGATGGTGGCGGCACGGGTCTGGATGTGCAGCGCGTTCCCGACCCGGGCCACCCAGCCGCGCTCGTCGGGGTCGAAGATGTCCCGGCGGTCGAGCGCGACGGCTCGCAGCGTGTCGCCGGCAGGCCGAAGAGCCGCCCGAGCCGAGTCCGCCTGAGCCGAGTCCGCCGGCGTTTGGGCGGCGAGACCGAGAGGAAGGAACAGGATCAGCACCGGCAGGTGCCGCCGAAACCGCAATCGCGCTCCAGTCACGAGGGCCCGAAAGATACCACTGCCCTCAGCCCAGTTCGGCGACGCTGGCAAGGACCCGATCGGGGGTGATTGCGGCCGCTCGGAGCACCTCTTCCCGGAACTTCCCGGTGCGCACCAGCCAGCCCTGCAGCCCCGCGCGCTGCGCACCCTCCACGTCCGACCAGAGGTCGTCTCCCACCATCGCGACCTCGGGGCCGGCGGCGAGGCCGAGGCTGCTGGCCGCGGCCTGAAAGAAGGCGGGGCTCGGCTTCCCGGCAACCGCCGCGGTGGCGTCCGCGGCGTACTCCAGCGCGGCCACGAACGGGCCCGCGTCGAGCGCCAGGCGCTCGCCCTGGCGGAAATAGCGGTCCCGGGAGAGGGCCACGAGCGCCGCGCCCCCCATGAGCTGCTCGAAGGCCTCCTGCAGCAGCCCGAAGGTCCAGCGCTCACCCAGGTCACCCAGGACGACGGCGTCCGCCGCCGCCCGCGCCCGGCCCGAGGTGCCCCCGCGGAGATCGAGCTCCGCCATGTCCTCCAGCGCGCCCTCCGGAACGAACGGTGCCACCCGGCGGTATCCGTTTGCCCGGAGCAGCTCGACCCCGGCCAGTGTCGCGGTGATGATTTCCTCGGCTCGGACGGTGAAGCCATACCCGGCGAGGCGGTCGACCAGCATGCGCCTCGAGCGGCTGGTGGTATTGGTCACCAGTCGGAATGGGGTTCGCCGCGCCCGCAGGCGGCCCACGGCGTCCACCGCGCCTGGAATGGCTGCGGTGGCGGTGTAGAGTGTGCCGTCGAGATCGAGCAGAAAGGCGGAGGGCGTGATCGCTGGCATGGTTGTCGCGTACGGCCTTTACCCGTTATCGTGCACCGTATTCACCGAGGGATCCCTATGCCGGTCTTCACGCTCCTCGCGCACGCCGCGCTGCTGGCCCGCCTGGCCGCCCCTTATCCGTTCGCCGTCGGCGAGACGCTGCGATACGAAGCGCGACTCGGCTACATCCCGGTCGGCAGCGCCACCATCGCGGTGCAGGAGATGACGCGCGAGCGGGGCAAGGAAGCATTCGTCTTCGCGGCGTCGGGCGAGGGCCGGCCGCTCGGCCTCCGCGTGGGTGCGGAGCTCACGTCCTACGTGGGGACCCTGGGCTTCAACTCGCTGCGGTTTCATCGCCGCCTGTTCCAGGGCGCCAGCGTGGACGAGGCGCAGTATCAGATCATTCCCGACTCCAGCCGGTATCGCCAGGACGGCACGCCGCAGGACTGGGCGTCCCCGCGAAATCCGCTCGACGAGCTGGCCTTTCTCTACTACCTGCGCACCGTCCCGCTCAAGGTCGGCGCCACCTATCTGATTCCGCGCTACTTCAAGACCGGCTACAACCCGATCCAGGTCCGGGTAACCGGCCGAGAGACGATGGCGCTGCCCGGCGGCGGCAGCGCCCCGGCGCTGGCGCTTGAGATCACGTCGCGGTCGCTCACGATGAGCGTCAAGTTGACCGACGACGCTCGCCGGCTCCCGGTGGAGATGGAGCTGCCCCTGCCGTTCGGCCGCGTCACGCTGGAGCTGGTGCGCGGGGGCTAGGCGGACGGTCGGAGCGGGAAGCTACAATGCTGTCATCCCGAGCACAGCGAGGGATCTTGCCCGGGAATGGGTCGAACGCGGACCGAGACGATCCCTCGCTCCGCTCGGGATGACAGTGCTCGCCATCGGTGTGCGCCCCTCCCCCTCCGACCCTCCGACCGCCCGACGCCCGACCTAGTACCGCCCCATATACGTGTCGATCTCCCACTGGCTCACCTGCAGGTTGTACTGCAGGACCTCGTCCCGCTTGGCTTCCAGGAACCGCTCGGTCAGGTGCTCGCCCAGCGCGTCCTTCACCACGTCATCCTTCTCGAACAGCTCCAGCGCCTCGTGCAGGTCCCGGGGCAGCTCGTCGATCCGGTACTTGCGCCGGTCGCGGAAGCTCATGGTGAAGATGTTCCGGTGCACCGGCTCCCTCGCGTCGAGCTTGCGCTCGACGCCGTCGAGTCCGGCCGCGAGCTGCACCGTCAGCGCCAGATATGGATTGCAGGCGGGATCGGGCATCCGGAGCTCGCAGCGGGTGCCGAGCCCGCGCCGGTCGGGGATCCGGACCAGCGGTGACCGGTTCCGGGTGGACCACGCCACGTTCGACGGGGCCTCATATCCCGGCACCAGGCGCTTGTAGCTGTTGATGAGCGGGTTGGTGATCGCGCAGAAGCCGCGGGCATGCTGTAGCAGGCCCTCGATGTAGCTCAGGGCCGTCCGGGACAGCTGGTACTCGGCCTTCGCGTCATAGAACGCGTTGTCCTTGCCCCGGAAGAGCGACTGGTGCGTGTGCATGCCGCTGCCGTTGATGCCCTGAATCGGCTTGGGCATGAACGATGCGAGGTAGCCGTACCGGTTGGCCACGTTCCGGACGATGAACTTGAAGGTCGTCAGGTTGTCGGCCGTGACCAGCGCGTCGGCGTACTTGAAGTCGATCTCGTGCTGCCCGTGCGCCACCTCATGGTGCGCCGCCTCCACCTCAAAGCCCATCTCGACCAGCTGCTCCACGATCACCCGCCGGATCTCTTCGCCCTTGTCCAGGGGGCCGAGATCGAAGTAGGACGCCGAATCGTGAGTGGCGGTGGTCGGCGAGCCGCCGGGCATCTGCTCGAACAGGAAAAACTCGGCCTCGCAGCCCGCCATCATCGTGAAGCCCAGCTTCTTCGCGCGGGCGAGCTGCCGTTTGAGCGTCGTCCGGGGACATCCGGCGAACGGCTGCTCGTCCGGGGTGTAGATGTCGCACAGGAGCCGGGCGACCCGTCCGCCCTCGTCGTCGTACGGCAGGATGCGGAATGTGCCGAGATCGGGCTTCAGCAGCATGTCCGATTCCTCGATCCGGACGAATCCCTCGATCGAGGACCCGTCGAACATGATCTCGCCGTCGAGTGCCTTGGCAAACTGGCTGCGGGGCACCTCCACGTTCTTGTTGATGCCCATGATGTCGGTGAACTGCAGCCGGATGAAGTCCACGCCGAACCGGCTGGAGGCCTCGAGCAGGTCCTCCTTGCTCGCCCCGCTCAGATCGGTCGGGAAGCTGTCGAGGCTGGGCCGCTCGGGCGAGCCGCTCGAGCGCTGCTTGGCGGGAGCCATGAAGTCGGATCTCCTGATCGGTGGTCGGTGAAAGAAATCCCCGGAGGGCTTCGGGGGTAAGGCCCGCGGCGTCCTTTCCCCGGCTCCCGCATCCGTTTACGCTTCTGCCCCGATGACCGTACCTCCGACCGTCTGCCCGGCGTGCGGCGCCCCCGCGGCGGGCAAGTTCTGCAGTGCCTGCGGCGCGAGCCTGGTGGCCCGCACCTGCGCCGCCTGCCGGGCGGCGCTCTCTCCCCAGGCTCGATTCTGCCACCGATGTGGCCGGCCGGCGGTGGCAGGGGCCGTATCGGCGGCCAGGCCCGGAGTGCCCGCGCGCGAGCGCGTCGCCTGGCTCGTGGCCGGCCTTCTGTGCCTGTCGCTGATCGCCGGCATCGTGTTCAAGGTGATGCGCGAGGCGGAGGGACCCGTCACGCCGGACATGGCCAATCCCGGCGCCCAGGGCCCCCGCGACGGTGCCGCGCCGGCGGCGGGGCCGGCGCCGGACATCAGCCGGATGACCCCGCGGGAGCGCTTCGACCGCCTGTTCAACCGGGTGATGCAGGCCGCCGAACAGGGGGACACGGCGCAGGTGGATCGGTTCACGCCCATGGCGCTCGGCGCCTACACGCAGCTCGACTCGATCAACGCCGACGCCCGCTATCATGCCGCGGTGCTCCGCATGCAGGTGGGCGACTTTTCCGGCGCCCTCGCGCTGGCCGATACCATCCTCGCCCGGACACCGGGTCACCTGTTCGCCTACATCGTCCGCGGCACCGTCGCGGGCTTCCAGGGCGACAGTGCGGCCGCCCGGCGCGCCGCCCGCGACTTTCTCTCGCACTACGACGCCGAGCTCAAGGCCGGCCGCCTCGAATACCGCGAGCACGAGCCGGCCCTGGGGGATTTCAAACAGCAGGCTGAAAGGACGGAGGAGACGGAGAGGACGGAGAAGACGGAGAAGTAGAGCGGCTGGGTCTTTCCCTTCCGTCTTCTCCGTCCTCTCCGTCCTCTCCGTCCTGAAAAACCATGCCCCACACCATCCACGTCGCCCACAGCCCCGACTCCGACGACGCGTTCATGTTCTACGCGCTGGCGGAAGGCAAGATCGACACTGGCGATCTCCGCTACGTGCACGAGCTCGCGGACATCGAGTCGCTGAACCAGCGGGCGCGGCGGGCGGAGCTCGAGGTCACGGCGGTGTCGATCCACGCCTACGCCTACCTCTGGCGCGACTATGCGCTGCTCGGCTCCGGCTCCTCCATGGGCGACGGGTACGGGCCGCGGCTGGTGGCCACACGGCCGCGGCCGGCTGATCCCCGGACCGCGATCCGGGGGCTTCGCGTGGCCGTCCCGGGGCCGCTCACCACCGCGTTCCTGGCCCTGAAGCTCTACCAGCCCGGCGTCGTCGAGGTGGTGATCCCGTTCGACCGGATCGAGGAGGCCGTGCACCGAGGCGAGGTCGACGTCGGGCTCCTGATCCACGAGGGCCAGCTCACCTACGCCGACAGCGGCCTCCATCTCTGGGCCGACCTCGGCGCGTGGTGGCTTGAGGATACCGGCCTGCCGCTCCCGCTCGGCGGGAACGCCGTGCGCCGGAACCTCGGCCGCGCGGTGATCGACCAGATCGCCCGCGACCTGCGGGCGAGCATCGTCTACGCCCTCGAGCATCGGGCCCCGGCACTGGCCCACGCCAAGCAATACAACCGCGGCATCGGTGACGAGCGGACGGACGCCTTCGTCGGCATGTACGTCAACCAGTGGACCGTCGACTACGGCCCCCGCGGTCGCCAGGCCGTTCAGGCGCTGCTCGATCGGGGCCACGCAGCCGGCCTCATTCCGGAACGGGTGGCGATCGAGTTCGTGGGGTGATTGACCGGGTCTCCACCCCCTCCTACCTTCCCAACACCCTGACACCACGGATCTTCCGCCTCCACCGAGGCGGTGGCGCGTCCCCCCGCCGCGCGCCGGCCAGGTCGAGGAGTCCGCGTGCCCCATACCGCTGGACCCGTCACGCTCCTCGTCGTTGACGACGAGGAGGCCATTCGCAATGCCCTCCGCAAGTATCTGGTGCAGCAGGGCTACGAGGTCCTCCTCGCCGCCACGGGGGAGGAGGCGCTCGCCCTCCTCCAACGACAGAAAATCACCGGCGTGCTTCTGGACGTGAACCTGCCCGGGACCAACGGCATCGATCTGGTCCCGCGCATCATGGATCTGGAGCCGAACGTCGCCCTGCTCATGCTCACGGCCGTGAACGATGCCACCTCGGCCGCACTGTGCATGCAGCGCGGAGCCCTCGACTACCTCATCAAGCCCATCGACCTGACCCACCTGGGACGCGCCATCGGCCGCGCGCTCGAGCGGCGCCATACGATGCTCGAAGGCGAGCAGATCAACCAATGGCTCAAGGAAGAGGTCGCGCTCCGGGTCGCGGAGCGGCGGCTCGAGCAGGCGACGCAGGAACGGATCTCGGTCGCCACGCTGGAGGCGCTGGTGAACGCGCTCGAGGCGAAGGACCCATACCTGCGCGGTCACTCGGCTCGCGTCGCCGACCTCTCGGCCAACATCGCCGCCCACCTCGAGTGCGCCGACGAGGACGTCGAGGCGATCCGGACCGCGGGGCGGCTGCACGACATCGGCAAGATCGGGATCCGCGAGGAGGTCCTCAACAAGCACGGGCCCTTGAGCGACGAGGAGTACGAGCACGTCAAGCAGCACGTCCTTGTCGGCTCGCAGATCCTGGCCCCGCTGGTGCATCTCAAGGACGTCATCACCTACGTCCGGAGCCACCACGAGCGGTGGGACGGCTTCGGCTATCCCGACCGCCTGGCCGGCGAGCGCATTCCGCTCGGGGCGCGCATCATCGGCACGGTCGAGATCTTCGACGCGTTGACCACGGCGCGCCCGTACCAGGAAAAGATGTCGCCCGACGCGGCGGTGCAGCGGATGCGGGATCTCGTCGGCACCGCGCTCGACCCTTCGATCCACGAGGCCCTGGAGATGGTCGTGGGGCGCCGGCAGGCGCTCGTCTTCCTGGACGACGCGCAAACCTGACGTGAGCAAGCTCCTCCTGGTCATCGATGACGATCCGGCCGAGCGGGCAATCCTGGAACGCGTGCCGGCGGGCGCGGACTATCGCGTGATGACCGCCGCCGACGGCCAGGAGGGCCTCGCGGCCGCGCGGTCGGCCCGCCCCCGCCTCCTCCTGCTGGACGGCATGATGCCGAACCTCAACGGCTACCGGACCTGCCGGCCCGTGGCCGATCCGACCGACCGGCCGTGAGCGCGTTGACGCTCATCCTCATCGTCGCCAGCGTGATGCTCGGCGCCGGACTGGTGGCCATCCTCGCCTGGTTCGGGTACGGCACGTATCTCGACCGTGTCGAGCGCCGCCTCACCAAGCGGAAGGGGGTCTACCGGCAGCTCGTCGCCGAGCTCGCGGCGCGGGAACGGTCGCTGCTGGAGCCCGAGTTCCACCGGCTGGACACGCTGCTCGACCTCGAGGCCCTGGAGGCGGTGCTCGAGGAGCAGGCGCGCGGCACGGCCGAGCGGCCCGAGTGGCTGCTCGACGCGTACGACCGCCTGGGGCTGGTGGACAAGTACATCGCGAAGCTCGCCGGCGCGCGGCAGTGGCGCGAGCGCGCCTTCGCCGCCGAGCTGCTCGGGCGGGTCGGGAACGCGAAGGCGGTGCCCACACTGCTCGCGACCGTGCAGGCCACGCGCACCGAGGACGGCGACGTGCGTGAGATCGCGCTCCGCGCGCTCGCGCGTATCGCCGATCCGCGCGCGGTGGGGCCGCTGGTGGAGTCGCTCAAGAGCGTCGAAGTCTGGCTCGCGCCCCGCATCGCCGACATCCTCTCGCGGCACGGAGCGCTGGTCGTGGATCCGCTCATCGCCTTTCTGGACCAGCCCGGCCGGCATCCGGCGCGGGCCTGGGCCGCAAACGTGCTGGGCGAGGTGCGCGCGGCCCGCGCCTTTCCCGTGCTCGCCCGGGGACTGGGCGACCTGGAGGACGAGGTGCGCGCCAAGTCCGCCACCGCCCTCGGGCGGCTCGGCGACCGTCGCGCCATTCCCTACCTGCTCGAACACCTGCTCACGGATCCGGCCCCGTTCGTCCGCGCGCGCATCGCCGCCACGCTGGGACGGTTCGACGATCCCGAGGTGATCGACCAGTTGGTGCGGGCCCTGGGCGACCCCGCCTGGTGGGTGCGCATGCGCAGTGTCGAGGCGCTGGAGCAGATCGGCATGCGCGCCGAGGGGCCACTGCTCATGGCGCTCGACGATCCCGATCCCGAGATCCGGATCCGGGCGGCCGTAGGCCTGGAGCGGCTCGGCGTGCCCGCCACCCTGGTGGAGATGATCCAGCGCGGGGAGCGGCTCCCCGAAACGATGGAGATGCTGGTCAAGTTCGCCAGCGCCGGCGCGCGCGAGCTCCTGGCCGAGCTGTTGTTGCATCCGGCGCCCGAGGTGCGCTCCTCGGTGGTCGGCGCCATTCGGCGCGCCGCCCGGCGCGATCTGGCCGCCGAGCTGATCGAGACCGCCCATCGGGACGCCGATCCCGGACTCCGCGCCGCCGCCTTCGAGACCCTCGGTGCCCTCGGCGTCCGCGAGGTCCTGCCCGCCGCGCTGGACGGGCTGAGCGACGCGGACGAGGCCGTGCGGACCGCCGCCATCGGGGTCCTGGGCACGCTCGGCGGGCCGGAGGTGACGGCGCGGCTTCGGGAGCGTACGGCCGATCCGGAAGCCGGGGTGCGCACCGCGGCGGCGCGCGCCCTTGGCCTCCTGCGTGCGTCCGACGCCGCCCCCGAATTTCTCCGGCTGATCGCCGATCCGGATCCGGCCGTGCGCGTGGCCGGCGTGCACGGCGCGGGCGAGGCGCGGGTCGCGGCGCTGGCCCCCGAGCTGGTCGGCCTCCTGGGCGACGCCTCGCCCGAGGTCCGGCGAGCCGCCGTGGTCGGCCTCGGGCGCCTCGGGGACGAGGCCGCGGTCCCCGCGCTCGTGCACGCGTTCGACGGCGCCGACTCGGCGATGCGCGAGGCCATCGTGGACGCGGTGAGCCACCTCGATGCCGGCAGGGTCGAGGGATTGGTGGACGTGCTGGTCGAGAGCCGCGATACCGCCGGGAAGCTGGGCGCGATACGCACGCTGGGTCACCTCGCCTCCCCAGCCGCCTCCGCCACGCTCGAGCGGCTCCGGCAGGATCCCGAGCCGGCCGTGCGCGCGGCGGCCATCGCGGCGCTGGGACGGGTGGGCGACTCGGTCGCCTCCGGCGCCGTCGCGGCGGCCATGCACGATCCCGACGAGACCGTCCGGGCCGCGGCGCTGGACGCGGCCAGCCGGCTCCAGCTCGCAGAGCAGGGTGAGAACGTCCTGGCGCTGCTCCGGGTTGACCCCTCGCCCCGCGTCCGGGAGCGGGCCGCCCTCGCCGTCGGCCTGCTGCGCGTGCCCGGCGGCGAGGTGGCGCTGCTGACCGTCTGCCACCGCTCCGAGGCGCTCCCGGTGCGCGCCGCCGCTGCGCTCGCGACCGGGGCGTTCGAGCAGGAGAGCATCGTCGCCCGGGTGGTCGAGATGAGCGACGAGGCGGCCGTGCGCGAGCACCTGCGTCAGCGTCTCCGTGACGACTCCGAGTACCGGCTGCTGGGGCGGAAGCTCTCGACCGCGCGACACCTCGAGCTTCGGGCGCTGGGCGCAGCCACCAGCGAGGACGCCCAGCTCTCGCTGGCCGAGGGAATGCGCAGCATCCTCGACGCCGGCGAGCGGATCCGGCTCATCAGCGGCCTGCGCGCCTTTCAGGGCGAGCAGAGTCGCGGCGCCCTGCTCCAGGTCATCCGCGGCGACCCCAGCCCCGAAGTCCGCACCGCGGCGCTCACCGCCGTCGGCGGTTTGCTCGACAGCGAGGCACTGCTCGAGGTGGCCCGCCGCGCGCTGGGCGACCCGAGCCTGCTGGTCCGCCGGGCCGCGGTCGGGCTCTTCGGCAGGCTCGCGCCCGAGCGCGGGTTGCCGAGCCTGCTCCAGACGTTGCGCGCCGACGACGACCCCGTGGTGCTGGCCGGTGTCGCCGAGCTGGCGGAATCGGCGTTCGATACCTTCGTGGACCTCACCCTGGGCATGCCGCTCGACGGCCGGGAGGCGGTGCTGGTGGCGCAGGTGGCGCGCCACATCCACCACCCCGATCTGGCGCGGCTGCTGCCGGTGATGGCGCGAAGCCAGGCGCCCGCGGTCCGCGAGGCCATCGCCGAGCTGTGGCGCCACCGGCCCGACGTGGTGGACGACGCCGCGCTCCAGGCGCTCACCATGGACCCGGTCGTCCCGGTGCGCCTCGCGGCGGCGGGCGCGGCGGCCGGCGGCCGCTGCTGGGATCTCATCGCCCGGATGGCGGCGGACCCCGATCCCGTGGTGCGCCGGGAAGTCGCCCTCGCCCTCGGCGGCGCGGTCGGGCCCGCGCCACTCGCCCTCGAGGCGCTCGACCGGCTGGCCGACGATCCCCAGATGCCGGTCCGCGCCGCGGCCTACGTGGGGCGGCTGCTGCAGGGCACGCCGGTGCCCCTGCCCCCCGGCCTCGACACCCGTACCGCGGCCGGCGCGGTGGAGGCCGCCGCGCACCTGCCCGCGCTCCGGGAGACCGCCCGCACCGCGCCGGGCGAGGACCGCCGGCTGGCGGCCGCCCTCGCCCTCGCGCTCCTGGACGACGACGTGGCGCACCAGGTGGCCCGGACCGACCCCGTCCCGTCCATCCGGCACCGGGTGAGCGGGGCGCTCGAGCTGGCCGCGGCCGGGCGCGAGGCCGAATGAAGGACGCCGTGATCCAGGGGCTCATCGTGGTGGCGCTCGTCGCGCAGCCCGTGTTCCTGTTCTACTTTTTGCTCTACAACACCTACACGCTCTCGCTGGTGGTGCTGTCCGCCCGCCAGGTGCGCCGGCGGGTGGCGGGTCATTTCGTGGAAGATCTCGATCTCATCGACCAGGGCGACCTCACCAAGCCGCTCACCATGATCGTCCCCGCCTACAACGAGGAAGTGACGATCGTGGACAGCGTGACCAACCTCGTCCAGTGCGACTATCCCCGGCACGAGGTCGTGGTCGTCAACGATGGCTCGGCCGATCACACCCTCGAGCGGCTGAAGGACGCCTTCCGTCTCCGGCGCACCGATCTCCCGTATCGCGACGCGATCGGCACCGCGCGAGTGCGCGGGATGTACGAGGCCACCATTCCGCTCCCGACCGGCGTCATGCGCCTGGTGGTGATCGACAAGGAGAACGGCGGGAAGGCCGACGCGCTCAACGCGGGAATCAACGCGTCGACAGCGCCCTATTTCGTCTCCCTGGATGCCGACTCGATCCTGGACCAGCGGGCGCTCAAGGAGCTCATGCGGATCATCCAGGAGGATCCCCGCGTGGTGGCCGTCGGGGGCCAGGTGGCGATCGCCAACGGGTGCACCATCCGGAACAGCCGGGTGGTGAGCGTGGGGCTCCCGGCCCGGTCGCTCGCGCGGTTCCAGATGGTGGAGTATCTCCGGTCGTTCACGACCGGCCGCACCGGCCTCGATCGGATGGGCGCGATCCTGATCCTGAGCGGGGTGTTCGCGGTGTTCGAGAAGGAGACCGTGATCCGCGCGGGCGGCTACCTCACGCCGTTCGTTCGCCACCGCCTCACCGCGGAATACGTCGGCGCCGAGCGGGTGGGGACCGTCTGCGAAGACATGGAGATCGTGGTCCGGCTGCACCGCTTCGTGCGCGACAAGCTGCACGACCGGCGGGTCGCGTTCCTGCCTCACCCGGTGGCCTGGACCGAGGTGCCGGAGACGCTCGAATCGCTCCGCAAGCAGCGGGGCCGCTGGTATCGCGGGCTGCGTGAGTCGCTCCGCTACCACCGGGGCATGCTCTTTCGCCGGCAGTACGGCCGCATCGGCTGGTTCGCGCTGCCGACCTTCTGGGTCTTCGAGTACCTCGGTCCGCTGGTCGAGCTGACCGGATACGCCCTGATCCTGTTCCTGGTCCTCATGGAGCGCGTGCTGGGACACCGCTTCATCAACTACGACTTTCTCTGGGCCTTCCTGCTGGCCTCGCTCGGCTACGGGGTGCTGGTCAACGTGTTCGCCGTCCTGCTCGGCGCGTGGCGCTTCCGGTTCGGCCTGGCCGACCGACTCCAGCGCGGACTGCTTCCCTTCAGCCGCCGGCGCGACGTGCTGATCCTGCTGGCCTACGCCGTACTCGAGAACTTCGGCTACCGCCAGCTCACGCTCTACTGGCGGCTGCGCGGCCTCTGGGACGCGTGGCGCGGCAAGACCGGATGGGAAAAGTTCGCCCGGGTCGGATTCCGCGAGGGGGTGCCGGTCCATGGTTGAAGGCCCCACGCCGCCGCGGATCCTCCTGGTGGACGACGACGCGACCATCGCCAAACTGGTGCTGCATCTCGTCCGGTCGCGCGGCTTCGGGCACGCGGTCCACGTGGAGACCGGCCGCGAGGCGCTCGAGTCGCTCGACGGCATCGACATCGTGCTGCTCGACCACCAGCTCCCGGATGCCAGCGGGCTCGACATCCTCGAGACCATCCGCGCGCGCGCCAACCCGCCCGCCGTCGTGGTCATCACGGCGCACGGCAACGAGTCGCTCGCGGCCACCGCCCTCCGCCTGGGTGCCGACGACTACCTGGCGAAGGACCAGTCGCTGCTCGAGATGCTGCCCCAGGTGCTCGAGCGCGTGCGCCGGAGCCGCGAGCTCCGGAAGGCGCTCGGCGCCGCCGAGCGCGATCTGGTACGGGCGGAACGGCTCGCCGCCATCGGCGAGATGACCGTCACGTTGCACCACGGCATCAACAACCCGCTCATGTCGGCGTCGGCGGACATCGAGTTCCTGCTCGCCGGCCCGGACCTGCCGGAGCCGCAGCGCCGCCGGACGCTGCTGGAAATCCAGGCGGCCCTCTACCGCATCCGCGACATCGTCCGCCAGATCGGCGACCTCCGCGCCGTTCGGACCAAGACCTACATGCCCGGGATCCAGATGCTCGATTTGGACGGTGGCGCCGCCACCGCCCCGGCGACGCACCGGGGTACCGCCATGGTACAGGTGCACGAGGAGGATCTGGCGCGCATCGTGGTCCTGTTGCTGCGGCACGCGGGCTTCGCGGTCGAGCGCTGCGCCCCCGCGGCGGACCTGCTGCCGGCCGCGTCCCGCCTCGGGGTCTCGCTCGTGCTCGTGCTGGGCGGGACGGACGCGGCCGGAGCGCACCCGCTGGGGGGCTTCGATCCGCCGACCCAGCGGGACTACCGCGTGGTCGCCCTCGTCGCGGGCGACGGCACGGCGGCGCGCGCGGCCGGGGCCGACCGCGTGATCGAGCTGCCGTTCGATCCCGGCAAGTTCACGGCCGACATGGTCGATCTGGTGAGCTGAGGTCGGGCGGACTCGCGGCCGATCAGGCCGGACGGACGGCGGAGGGCTCACCCGGGACCGCGTCGCTCGAACGGGGCGCTTCGGGAAGCGGCTCGCCGAGCCGCTTGGCCTGCTGGTAGCCCATCCCCTCCAACCGAAGGATCCGCTGGCGGATGGGCGGATGCGAGGCGAGCGCGTCGGCGAAGAATCCCTCGCGCGAGGAGAAGAGCCCGGGCGCCGGGTCCACGATGCAGAGATGGGCCGCGCCGCGGGTGATGGCGCGGGTGGGCGCGGCCGCGGCGTCGAGCTTCTCCAGCGCCGAGGCCAGGGCCATCGGATTGCGGGTGAACTGCGCGCCGGTCGCGTCGGCCAGGTACTCGCGCTTCCGGCTCACCGCCATCGCGAGGATGCGCGAGACGATCGGCGCGACCGCCAGCGTCAGGAGCCACAGCACGAGCACCACCAGCCCGAGCGGGTTGCCGCGCCCCCGGCCGCTTCTCCCGCCGCCCCCGCCGCCGGTGTAGCGCGCCCCTCGAACCATCCGGCCCATGCCGTCCGACATCAGGGCGATCGCGCCGACCATCCCCGCGAGCAGCGTCATGAGCCGGATGTCGAGGTTCTGCACGTGCGCCAGCTCGTGGGCGACCACGCCCTGGAGCTCGTCGCGCGAGAGCGTCCGCAGGAGGCCCTCGGTCACGGCGAGGCTCGCGGTAGCGGCGTCTCTGCCGGTGGCGAAGGCGTTGGGATCATCGTCGGGGACGATCCAGATCTTCGGCCGGGGCAAGCCCGAGGCGATCGCCATCTCCTCCACCACGTTCACCAGTTGGCGCTCCTCGGCCGTCGCCGGCTCGACCAACTCGCGCGCGCCGGTGGACCACAGCACCTGGCGCGGCCCGAAGCGCCAGGAGTACCAGCAGATCCCGGCCGCGATGAGAGTGGTGACGATCCCGATGACGGGGATCATGTGGTGGTAGGCGCCGGGCGGCCCGTCCGCGGTGAGGAGGCCCAGGGCGACGTCGCCGCCGAAGCCGACCCAGGCGAAAAAGACGATGAACCCGATGACGAGCCAGGTACTGCGGCGGCGGTTGCCTTCCTGCTGGGCGAAGAGGTTGGCGTCCTCGCTCACGGCGCGGGTTTGTTGGTCGAGAGATCGACCGTCGGCACCGCGCGCTCCGCTTCGTCCGTGATCTGCCAGAGCTCGGCCGGCGCGGCCTTGGCGAGGCCGGCGACGAGCATCGTCGGGAAGGTCGCCTGCCGGGTGTTGTACTGTGTTGTGACGTCGTTGTAGAGCTGGCGCGCGAACCCGATCTTGTTCTCCGTGCTCGTCAGCTCCTCCTGCAGTTGCGCCACGTTGCCGGTGGCCTTGAGATCGGGATACGCCTCGGTCAACGCGAACAGGCGCCCGAGCGCCTGGGTCAGCTCACCCTCGGCCTTGGCGGTCTGGGCGACGCCGGTCGCGCTCACCGCCTTGTTCCGCGCCGCGATGACCGCCTCGAGCGTGGACCGCTCGAAATCCATCGCCCCTTTCACGGTGTTGACCAGGTTCGGAATCAGGTCGTGGCGCCGCTTGAGCTGGACATCGATCTGCTTCCAGGCGTTGGCCACCTGGTTCTTGAGACCGATGAGGCCGTTGTAGGCGCCGATCATCCAGAGGGCGACGACCACGAGCAGGACCAGCAGTATGATGGCGGCCATGGAGAGCGTCCGGGAAGGGAGTTAGGGGGCCACCAGTCCGGCGAGCGCCTGGCGCAGCGCGTCGGCGATGGCGGCGGTGTCGCCATAGAGACGGATCACCGGGTGCTGCTCGTCGATCAGGACTTCGATGCCGGGGGTCACGGCGATGCGGCGACAGGTGGTGATCTCGCCGGGCGGTCCGTCCACGGGCGCGAGCCAGCCCAGCATCGCCCGGCCCACCCGGCCGCGGCCGGTGCCGGGCGCCTGCAGAAGCGCCAGGTGGTCGGGGCGCGGCAGCGCCGGACCGAGGACGCCGGCCACGCGCCGCTCGATCAGGTCGCCCGTGAGCCCGGCGAACTCGCGCGTCATGGTCTCCAGCGTGGCGCCCTCCATCTGGCGCAGCTTGATGGCCAGGATCTGGAGCAGGTGGCGGTACGAGTACACCGCCGCGGTGCCGCGGCCGTCGGGCGGGCTCACCAGCCCGCGGGCGACGTAGAACCGGATCGTGCGCTCGCTCGGCCGCGCCCGCGCGGCGGCGTTGACCGGGACCACGCCCGAAGCGTCGAGGATGCCCCCCGCCAGCGCGGCCAGGTCGCGCAGCCCCCACGGGGCGAGCGAGCGATACTCCCGCAAGGTCGCGAGCGAGTCGGGCGGCGCGGAGACCAGGCCGGCGGTCATGCGGGACCGTTGCCGGCACGCCGGTCGCCCGACGCCGGCCCGGCGAGGGCGTCCAGGACCGTCGTGCGCAGGAGGTCGAGCGTGAACGGCTTGAGCAGGAGCGGGCAGCGCCGCAGCTCCTCCGGCCAGTGGCGGCTCTCCGCGAAGGTGTCGCCCGTCATGAGGACGATGCGATCCACCAGATGGGGCCAGCGCCGCGTGAGGGCGAGAAAGAAGGTGTCGCCGGACATCTGGGGCAGGTGCAGGTCGAGGAGCACGAGGTCCACGTCGGTGCCGTGCAGCAGCTCGTAGGCCACCTGGGCGTCGCCGGCCGAGATCACGTCGCAGTCGATGCTCGAGAGCGCCCGCTCGAGTGTCCGGCGCAGGGCCGGCTCGTCGTCGACCACCAGGATGCGGTGCCTCACGAGGCGGCCGCCCGGCGGTCGGGGGTCAGATAGCGATTGGTCACCGTGGCCAGCGCGTCTTCGAGCGACAGCGACACCCTGAGCTCGCCCGCGGTCAGGCCGAACACCGCGCGCAGGTGCATCTGGAGCGTCTTGGTCTTGCTGTAACCCAGCTTGAGGGCCACGTCCTCGACCGTGTACCCGGGGTCCAGCAGCAGCCGGTGGGCATACAGCAGGCGAGTCAAGACCATGACCACCCGGGGCGAGGGCAGGCCCGCCTTGGTGAAGGAGCGCTCGCAGGTGCGGCGCGTCAGCCGCGCGCGGTCGGCGAGGGCGGTCACGGTCGGCCCGTCGCCGGGGGCATGCAGCATCCCCTCGAGCGCAAGGCGAAGTTCGGGAGGCAGGTCGCGGAGGATGTGGCCAAGCCCCTGGATGACCTGCTGCGAGGCGCTCTGCTCGAGCTCCGCCACCAGGGCGCTCCGGAGTGCCCCCGGCGCGTCCTCGAAGCGGTGCACCACGACGCGGCGGATGCCCGTCCGCCCGAGCTCAAGGAGCACGCCCGCGGTGGCCGGTGCCAGCTCGGTGTAGACCAGAAGGGGGAGGGACGGAAAGAACTGCCGAAGACGGCCGATCCCGTGTGTCCGGGGGGTGCTGGAACCGAGGAGGGGATCCACGACCGCCATCTCGACCGGCCGGCCCCGGATGGCGTCCACGGCCTCAGGCCACGTGCCCACCGCCTCCCAGACGAACCGGTCGGGATCGATGGAGCGCAGTCGAAACAGACGCTCGGCGGGCACGGCGGCGAGAAGCAAATGTCGCAAAACGGCCCCTATTTGTCGCAAAAAAGGCCTATTCCGGCAGGACGGGGCCCATAAAATTGGCGATAGCCCTTACCCCAGCCGCCAACCGAAAGGGAACGCACATGTCCCGCCCCACGACGAAGTGGCTCGTTATCGCATCACTCACGCTCGCGGGCCTGACCTCCGCCGCCTGCACCCGGGGCGACGCCACCGGTCCCTCGGATCAGCCGGCGCCGTCGTTCGAGGGTCAGGGAGCGAACAACTAGTCGACGGACGCGGCGTATTCGCGAAGCCCGAGCTCCATAGCCCGGACGGCCGATGAGGGTACCGGCACGGCGGGCGTGGTCCGCTCGGGTGCGCGAATCTCGCACTCACCGAGATTCCGCAGGACCCGCTCGAACCGGAAATACCACGCGTTGAGCCGATGCTTCTCGGACAGGGCGAGACCGCTGTCCAGCGTGTCGCGCGCCCTGCTGAGCTGACCGAATCGCGCCAAGCCCACGCCAAGCTTGAAGAGGAAGTCCGCCAGCATGCTGGGCGGCATGCGCTCCCGTACCGCCTGCCCGGCCGTGCGGCGACGTTCGAACGCCAGCCGGTTGCCCGAGGCCGACTCGAGCTCCATGAGCTCGATGATCGCGTTGGTCCGCACCAGAAAGCTGCTCCGCGAATCCGCCACGATGTCGAATGCCACGCGGGCGACGGCATACTCCCCCAGCTCGGCCAGTCCGGTCCCCAGGTCGCCCAGGACCCGCATCCGCTGCAGGGTATCGCCGGCGCGAAGGAAGGCCTGGTACTTGGCTTCGATCGCTTCGACCTTGCGGCCTTGCGCTTCCAGCGCCACGCCCAGGTCCTGATACGCCATCGCCTCGACCTCGGGCAGCGACGGCTCGACGGCCTCGGCGAGCACCGCCCGGGCGACCCGCTCGGCCTCGCCCAGATCGCCGCGTCCGCGCATGACGGCGCCGATACCGAGCCGGGCCCGCAGCACCAACACCCCGTCCGCCGCCTCGCGCGCCGCCGATTCGGCCGACTGGTAGCACGTGGTCGCTTCCTGCCACCGGGCGAGCAGTCGGTTGAGCCGACCAGCGAACAGGGCCGAGCCGGCGAAGTCGGCCACGGGCACATGCGGCCCGTGGGTGCGCACCGCCAGGGTCAGGATCTCGAGCGCCTCTTCCAGCCGGCCCTCGTGCTCCAGGAAATAGGCATAGGCCATCAGGCTCAGCCTGAGGCCCCCCAGTGGCTCCCCGCCGAGCGGGATCGCGTCGGTCACACCGTGGAGGTGGGCGCTCTCGGGAGAATCAGCCGGAAGTTCCCGCAGATGCCGCCGCACGGCGTCCAGCTGCCAGAGCACTCCATCTTTGGCGGCCGACGTCGGATCGCGGAGGAGGAGTCGATCGATCAGCCGAGAGACGAGGTAGGCTCCCAGCGCCAGACGTGCGGAGATATCCTGCTCGCGCTCATGCTCGGCGCGAGCGCGCTCGAGAAAGGGAGCGTGCGTCAGGACATCCGCAGACGGCGCGGCCTCACCGAAGAGGTGCTGCGGCGTGAACAGTACGCGCCCTTCCAGTAAGAGGTGTTGGGGTACCCGCTAGTATCGCCGCCAGGGCCGCCCCAGGCAAGGGCACGCAATTTTCGGCAGCCGCAGGCGATTAATCAGTGCCGATCCAGGGGATGCCCGACGGTACCGTGCCCCCATGCAACGCGGCGCGACCCTTCTGGAGCTGGCCCTCGCCATGGTGGTGCTCGGGCTCATGCTCGCCATCGCCCTCCCACGGCTCGACCGGATAACGGATCAGCTGGCCGTCAACGGTGCCGCCCTCGACATCGTCACGGCCCATCGGCGCGCCCGGATCGCCGCCATCCTCCGGAGCCAGGTCGTCGAGCTCACCGTCGAGGCCAACGATCTCGCCATCCGCCCTCGGGGGGCCACCGCCGATCTCTGGCGTTCCGAAGGCCCCGCGGCGCGGCAGGTGCTGATCACCGGGGCGCCCAAGACGATCCAGTTCACCCCCGTCGGCCTGTCGATGGGCCTCTCGAATGCCACCTTCCGCCTGCGCCGGGGTACGGCCACCCGAAGCGTGGTCGTCTCGCGGCTCGGGCGGGTGCGCATCACGCCTTGAGCGCGCGGCCCCTCGGCTTGTTCGGAGGAAGACGGCACCTTCGATGAGGGGTCGCGCGCTCACCGCACAGGGGCGAAGAGCGCGTTCACGTGGACCACGATATGCTCGTCCATCTTGAGCATGCCGAGCATCTTCGTCAGGCCACCGATCTGGTAGTCCTTCAGATCGAGCGGGAAGTCGGTGCGCACGCGAAGCGCCTCGCCTTCTCGCCGCACGAGGCCCGACAGGCTCACGTCCCGAGTCACGCCGTGAATCACCAGGGCTCCCTGGAGCGTCACCGGCGTGCTGTCCGGCGTGCCGCCGGCCGCGGTCACGCCGCGCAGGTCGAAGCGGAGGGACGGGTACTTGTCGGACTCCATGGACTTGTTGAGATCGCGGTCCCGGCGGTCGTTGCCGGTCACCAGCGTCTTGACCGGCGCCTCCACCCAGCCTCGCACCGCGCCCAGGCTGTCGCCGCCGGTCATCTCGCCGGACAGGGTGCTCGTGCTGCCGGTGAAGTCGCCTGGGGTGCCGTGGCCGTTAAAGGAGAGAGTGCCGCTCCGAACGGTTCCCGACGGGATGGGCCCCGCGATTTGCGCCGCCGCGGATCGACCTGCGTCCCACGCCACCAGCGCGAGCAGCAATGTCACCGTGAGACCGTACTTCCTCACCTTGTGCAGCAGAGTCGAGCGGGAAATGCCCAGCAGATGCGCGGCCTGACGCTTGTTGCCCCCCGTGTGGCGGAGCATGAGTGCAATGTGGCGGCGCTCGGCCGCTGCAAGCGGCTCGGGCGTGGCGAGCTCCGTCGGCACCAGGGCCGCGTGCAGCCGGGCCACGTCGAGATCGGGCAGGCCAAGATCCAGCACCAGCGCGTCGAACCCGGGTTGGCGGATCGCCGCCGCCGCGGCGACCGCGTCCGGCGCCGCCACCGCATGGTGGCCCACCGAGCGCAGCATCCCCAGCAACGCCTCGCGCCGCTCCGGATCGCGTTCGAGTACCAGCAGATGCATCGGGCCCATGCTGCAACCTACAGCCGATCTCCGGCTCGAAACAGGAGCGCCTCGTGATAGCCCAGCCACCGGTCCGGGCCTATGTTCCGCATACCATCATCGCCGAGTCCGGCATGCCGGCAGCACCCGATCTGAAGCAGCTCCCGGTGGGCGGGCGGGTCGAGGACCCGCTTCGCGTGCTGGACATCGAGCACCGGGAATCCGCCGGAGGGGCGTACACCACCCTCACGCTCGGGAACCGTCACGGGGCGCTGCCCACGGCCCCGTTCTGGGCGGAGGAACGATCACGCGTCGCGGGCATCGAGCGCGGCGCCATCGTGCACGTCGTGGGTGAGGTCGGGCAGTACAACGGCAGGCGCCAGCTCAAGGTGAGCGCCATGCGGCTGCTGCCTCGCTCCGCGGTCGACTGGCGCGACCTCCTGCCCACCGTCGGGGAGGTCGCGCCCTACTGGGAGCCACTCGACCGCTGGCGCGCCGAGATCCGGCGTCCCCGGCTTCGCCGCACCCTCGACCTGTTCTACGCCGACCACCAGTTTCGCGGCCGCTACGAGGAGTGCCCCGCGAGCACCACCGGCCACCATGCGGAGCTCGGTGGCTTGCTCAAGCACACGTGCGAGATCGCGGCCATCGGGCGCGCCATCGGCAGGGTCTCAGGGGCGGACGTAGAGCTGGTCCTGGCCGGGGCGTTGCTTCACGACATCGGCAAGCTGGATGCCTACAGCTGGCAGGGCGCCTTCGAAGTCACCGAGATCGGCGCGCTCGTCGGACACGTCACGCTCGGGATGCTGATGCTCGACCGCCGCGTTCGGGCCGAGAGCCCGGCCCCGTGCACCGAGCGCGAGCTCGGCATCCTGCAGCATCTCATCGCCTCCCATCACGGCAAGCCGGAATTCGGTGCCGCGGTGGCGCCCATGACACTGGAGGCGGAGGTCCTGCACTTCGCCGACAACGCCAGCGCCAAGACCGCTAGCATGGGGCAGGCGCTCGCCGACCCGGACAACTTCGCGGCCGGCGCGCTCGTGAGCGCAAAATCGCTCTGGCAGCTGGACCGGCGGCGAGTCTACCGTGGCAGCAGTGATTGGGGCGGCGATATCGAGGGGTAAAAAAACGGAACGGCCGCCTAGTCGTGGCTAGACGGCCGTCCCACGTATGGACTATGCGAGGTCGTGGCATCGCTGCCGCCGTTCTTCTCCCACCTGCCACCGGTTGGCTGATACGCCGCTCGGTAGGGCGCGGTGAGGCCTCGGTTTCGATCCCCAGGCCGGATGGCCATCCCACCTGGTTCGTCCATTCGAGCGCTGCGAGTCCGATCGGGTCGCGGACCGACCGTTCGCACTGCACTCCGAGGCGCAAGATCGGAGTGGATGAAGCACGCGACTGGCTTCACCTGCTCGAGCCGGGGTGATCACCAGGATCAGCGAGAGCCTGAGCCCTTGGTTGCGTCGGCCCTCTCCCCTGATATCCCGCTCGAACCCGCCTGCCAAGCCGTTACCTCGACTCGGGGTCTCAGCACGTTTCCTGTCAGGCGCGTGAGACAAAAATAGGGATCGCGCCCTATCTCGCAAGTGCCTGATTTTATTCGGGTTACGATGCGCCGGGCCAAGCGCGATGTGGATACCTAACCTCCGTCGGCCGCTCACCCTACCCGCTCCGTCCACACAATGTGGAGATGTGAATCCACACCCACATTCCGAAACACCCGTCCTCAGGACTCGAGCCCCACCTCGATGTAGCGGTAGGTCGGTTCGGGTTCGGAGGAGACGAACAGGCAGCCGGCGGAGCTGGCGGCGAACCACCCGGCCACGAGCGGCCGCGGCACGTCCAGTTCCTGGATGATGGGACCCAGCCAGCGGCGCAGGTGCCGCAGCTCGGGCGCGCGCCGGCCCAGGAGGGCAAGCAGGGCGCCCGCCCCGGCCGTGGCGCGGAGGAAGTGCGCGAGAGCGTGCGCGCGCTGCGTGAACTCCACCGCCTTCACGCCCGGCTCATCGAAGAGCACGGCGCCTTCGAACACGTCCATCGGCGGCGCGTCCAACCGCGGCCCGAGATACACGAACCGTCGTCCATCGGGTCCCTTGCGCTCGATGACGGCCGCGGCCGTCTCACTCGTCAGTCGCGCGGCGTGCAGGAGATCGTCGTCCAGCAGAATGCCGACCGCGCCGGTCCATTCGAGGGCCGCGAGGGCGGTTTCCACCGGACAGCCGAGCGCGTCGTCGAAGGCCAGCACCCGCGGCGCCTCGCCCGCGCGGAGGACGAAGTGCGACAGGCCTTCCGCCCGATCGGTGAAGGTGCGCACGACCAGGGACTGAGGAGAGGTCATGCTGGAATCTAAGGGCAAGGCCTCGGCCGCGTCAGAGCGGCGCCGCCAGCGACCCCGCCCGCGGCGATTGGCCCCACCGAGGGCCGCGGGCTACCTTTGAGCCAGGGTGTGAGCCTCCGGAGAGACCGCATGCATGTCGAGTGGACGACGTACAGCTCGCCGGTCGGCGCGCTGACCGTGGTTGAATGCGAAGCCGGACCGCTGGTCGTGGAGTTTCCTCATCGGGCCACCTCGGTCAAATGGGCCGTGCGGCTGCGCTCGGCCATCCCCGAGCTGCACATCGCCCAGGGGCCGTGCCGCGCCACCTGCGCCTGGCTCGACGACTATTTCGCCGGCGCGGCGCGATCCTTTCCCTTCCCCGACCATCTGAAGCATTGGTTCGATCTCTCGCCCGCCCAGGTCGCGGTCTTCAAGACCCTCCGGCGGATTCCCCTGGGCGAGACCAGGTCGTACGAGGACGTCGCTCGGGCCACGCGGCTCCATCCCCGCCAGATCGGCTGGCTGGTGGCCGCCAACCACCTGGCCATTCTGATTCCCTGCCATCGGGTCGTGGGCAAGGATGGGACGCTGGTCGGCTACGGCGGCGGCCTCGCCAAGAAGCGGTGGCTGCTCGATCACGAGCTTCGGACAGCAGGAGTGGTCCTCAGGTAGGTCGGACCCGGGTGCGCCCTCGGACCGCATCACCGACCCGTCCCGTGCCCCTGCCTTATTGACAAATCCCAAATCGCGCGTGACCTTAGGCTATGCTTCGCGAAGTCTATCCCTTGCATTATTGAGTCAATCGCCGGCCGGCCGGACCTTTGGGTCCGGACGGCTTTTTGTTTGGGGCTTTTTCACCCGGCCACAAAGGCCGGGGGTTCCCCCGGAGCCTGCGGGCTCCCTTTTCAAGAGGTTGCAACAATGGCGAAGGGCACGGTCAAGTGGTTCAATGACGCGAAGGGATTTGGATTCATCGCGCAGGACGGTGGCAAGGATGTCTTCGTTCACCACACCGCCATCATCGCCGAAGGGTTTCGCTCCCTGTCTGAAGGCGACAGCGTGGAGTTCGAGGTCGTCGAGGGCCCCAAGGGCCTTCAGGCCTCCAACGTCCGCAAGGTCTGACGTCCCGGCGCTCCGCGCCCTTCCCGTTCCGACGCAGCGCCAGCTTCACCCAAACCCCCTGCCGCCTCAGCGGGGGGTGCGGGTTCCCCGTTGTCGAGGTCCCGTGACGCCATGACGACTCCGGCCGCCGCGCTCGCGCTCATCCTGTCACTGATGACCTCTCCTGCAGCCCCGCCGCCGCTTGTTTCCGGCGACACCGCCGCGCTCGAGTTCCAGGGTTTCAGGGCCGGCGCCCGCCTCGACGAGATCCAGGCGCTGGTGCGGCGGCTCGACCGGGGAACCCTTCGCTGCGATCAGGCCAAGAAGGACCGCCACGTCACGGAGTGCCGCGGGACGCTGTCCGACCCCGAGCTCGGCGGCGCGGTGAGCCTCTGGGTGTCGGCCATCGACAGCGTCGCGAGCGTGATCACGCTTTCCGGCTCCGTGGGCGCGGATCAACTCGACCGGTGGCGGCAGGCTATCGAGCAACGCTATGGCCGGGTCGACGCCAAGGTGCAGGGCTCGCAGTGGATGATGCAGTGGGTGCGCCAGCGCCGGATGCTCCGCCTCACCTGGCGCATCGAGCGCGGTGAGAAGACCGCATCGGTCAGTCTGGTCGACGGACGCGTGCTCGACGCGTGGCACGGCGGGCGGCCGCGCTAGCGCGCGTCCCCCGGCCGCTCACTCGGCCAGTCGCACGAGAAAGCTTCCCTCGGTTTCCTCCAGGAAATAATCTCGGATAACGGATCCGTCGTCGCGCAGCGCCCGCAGGAGGGTGCGCATCCGGGTCCGGAGCGGTGCGCCACCGCCGGCCCGGCCCCGGCCGGTGATGAGCCGGACCACCCCGCCTCGCCGCGCCCGCTGCTGCGCGCGGAGAAACCGTTCCGCGTTCACGGCGCCCTCGCTCACGGTTTGACCGTGCAGGTCGAACGTGGCCATCGCCGGCCGGTCGCTCCAATCCCGCATCCGGGCCTCGCCCCGTGGTGAGTACGTAAATTGCACCTCCACGCCGTCGGTCGCTCGGGGCGAATCGACGTCCCGCCTGTAAGTAACCACGAGACAATAGTCTACACTATGTCACCCGATCGCGGAAACGGGCCTTGCCATTGTCCGGACGCCTGACGCTTATTGCGCCCCGCGTGGGCGCGCTGCTGCTCGCTGCGGGGCTTACCCTGGGGTGCCCCGCCGCCAGGCGCGCCGTCGTGCGCGTCGGGGTCGCGGGGTCGTTCAGCGATCCCATCGGCCTGCCCATGAAACAAGCCGCCGAGCTGGCCGCGGAGGAGATCAACGCGGCCGGCGGGATCAACGGCGCGCGGCTCGAGCTCGTCATCCGCGACGATTACGCCGATCCCGACTCCGCGGTGTTCGTCGCGAGTGATCTCTACGACTCGGACGTGTCCGCCGTCGTGGGGCATCTCTTCTCGGGAATGACGCTGGCCGCGGCACCGGTCTACAACGGCGGCCGCGACCCGGTCGTCGCGATCAGCCCCTCGTCATCGTCGCCCGAGGTGACGGGCGCCGGCGATTACACGTTCCGGATCTGTCCCAGCGACCTCGCCCACGGTACGGTGCTGGCGCACTGGATCCGCGACCGCCTCCATCTGACCCACGGCGCCGTCCTCTACCTCAACGACCAGTACGGGCGTGGCATCCGCCAGACGTTCGTCTCCGAGTTCGAGCACCTCGGCGGGGACCTCCAGGCGATCGACCCGTATCTCGGTGACCGGCCCGACGTCGGCGCCTACCTCGATCGTCTCGCCAAGGAGCGCCCCGAATTCATTGTGGTAGCCGGCAATCGCAGCGAGGCGGAGGAGGTGCTGCGCCAGGCAAAGAAGCGCGGACTGACCATGCCGGTGCTCGGCGGCGACGGGCTCGAGGGCATCCAGGAGGCCGGTGCGCTCGCCGAAGGGGTGTACCTCTCCTCACCCTACTTCCCGTCGATTCCAACGGCGCCGAACCGCCGCTTCGTCGAAGCGTTCCGGCGCAAGTACCCCGGGGCGGGGATGCCCAACCAGCCGGCCGCCGCCGCCTACGACGCCGTCTATCTGTTGCGGGACGTGATCGCCCGGACCGGTCCGGACCGCGCCGCGGTGCGCCGCGCGCTCGCCGGCGTGGGCTCGGTGACACCGGCGTTCGAGGGCGTGACCGGCACCGTGGCGTTCGACGCCAGCGGGGACGTGCCCAACCAGAACGTGTACATCGGGCTGGTGCGCCGGGGAGCGGTCCAGGTCGTGAACACCACGGACTCGCTGGCGGCGACTCCATGACCTTCCTCCGCAGTCTCCGCCAGCGGGTAATCGCGGGGATGGTCCTGCTGATCGCGCTCGTGTTCGCCATCGCCCTGCTGGGCGTGAACTCGATCCGCGCGCTCGACCTTTCCGTGAGCCAGGAGCTCTCACTCCTGCTCGAGAGCACCGATCTCGGGAACGGCCTGGTGTCGTCGGTCGCGTCCGAGATCCGGTCGGCGGAACAGTATCTCGTGCGGCCGGACGAGCGGCTGCGCAGAACGATGATCGAAGAGGGTGACTCGGCCTACGTCTACCAGCGCCGCTACCGCGCCCTCGGCTCGCTCACCACGGCGGACCGCTACATCGTCAACAAGATCGCGGCCAATCAGGCGCAGATCGAGGTGGCCTACGGTCTTGCCCACGCCCTGACCGATCTGGGGCGCCTGGACGAGGCGCGCCGGATGGCGGACCGGGCGCGCGCGCCGTCCGATACGCTCCTCGGCGACGTCCGTGCGCTCGGTCTGGCGCAGACCACTCGCTCCGTGGCACGCGCGGCCGAGCTTCGCCGCCAGGCGGACCAGCGCCGGAGCGCCCTCTGGGGCCTCTTCTTCGTCTCGTTGCTGCTCGGCGCCCTCACGTCGTTCTGGACCGTGCGCTCGGTGGACCGGCCCCTGGGACAGCTCATCGGCGCCGCCGAGCGCTTCGGCGGCGGCGATCTCCGGCCGATCCAGCTCGGCAGCGCCATGCCCGCCGAGATCGAGCGGCTGGCCCGCGCCATGGACGACATGGGCGCTCGGCTCCGGGGCGTCGTGCTGTCGGTGGTCGGCGAGGCCAGCCAGATCGGCAACAGCGCCAGCGATTTCTCCGCCATGAGCGAGGAGCTCGCGGCCAGCAGCGGCGAGATCTCCACCGCGATGGTGAAGATCGCCGCGAGCGCCGAGCAGCAGGTGAGCGGGATGGAGAAGGCCGACGCGCTGCTGGTGAGCCTGCGCGAGATCGCCGAGGCGAACGCCACGGCCTCGGCGCGCGTGGCGCAGCTGGGTGACCGGATCCAGGAGCTGGCCGCGCGCCACCGGGGCGACGTGGCCGCGGCAGGGCAGTCGCTCCTCGCGGTTCGCGAGGTCGTCGGCACGTCCGCCGACCAGGTGCAGGAGCTCGCCCGCTTCTCGGAGCCCATCACGGCCTTCATCGATCTGATCAAGCAGATCTCGTCGCAGACGAACCTGCTCGCCCTCAACGCCGCCATCGAGGCCGCGCGCGCCGGCGAGCATGGCCGCGGCTTCGCGGTCGTGGCCGAGGAGGTGCGGCGGCTGGCGGACTCCAGCGCGGCGGCGGCGGAAGACGTCGCCAAGACGGTGCGGCACATCCGGAATCAGGTGCAGCAGGTGGTCGGCACCATGGAAATCGGCTCGACCAAGGTGCAGAACATCGAAGGGGTCGCGGTGGCGGCGGCGCGAGCGCTGGAGGAGATCTCGCTCGCGGTCGGCGAGGTGCATGACGCCGCGGAGGCGGTGGCGCGGGAGGTGGCGGCGAACCAGGCGATCGTCGAGCAGCTCGGCCTGCGCACCCGCGAAGTCAGCCAGAGCGCCGGCGAGCACGCCTCGGCCAGCGAGGAAGTCACGGCGGCGGCGGAGGAACAGACCGCCAGCACCGAACAGATGGCGGCGGCGGCCGGAGATCTACTGCAGGGGGCGACGCGATTGACGGCGTTGATGCAGGAGTTCAAGACCTAGGGACGCGGGACCTACCGCCGCTTCGACGCCTTGGCGGCCTTTTTCATCTTCTTCACGGCCTTCACCGGCTTCACCGACTTGGCCTTGGCGCGCGCCTTGGCCTTCAGCGCCCGCTCGCGATCGGCCGCCTTGTCGGCCCGCCGCTGCTCGGCCGCATGGACCTCGACCAGCAGCCGGTCGCCTTCCTCCTGGCCCAGCAAGCCGCGGCGAGTGGCATAGCGGATCAGTTCTTCGGCGTCCTGGACGTTGAAGTCCGCCAGCCTCGCGGCCGCCCGAATCACGTTGCCGAGCGCGTCGGCCACGGGACTCCGCAGCACGTTGGCGATGCCGGGCAAGGTTTCGAGCAAGGTCGAGATCTGTGAACCGCCAAGTTCCGACACCACGACTCCTCCTTCGCCTGCGGATCCGACGCGGTCTCCGCCCACGCCCAGCGGATGTGCCAGAATTCTCGCACGCCCGGCGCTGCTTGGCTAGTAGTATATATTAATACGACTCCAAGATTTGTGACCACAAGATGGTCGCCCAGCCCCGACTGCGGAGCTGGGCGATTTCATGTATAACCATCTGCTGTAGATGTTTACGTCACTTTATTGTCAGCTGTCCCCGCATGTCGTACGCGCGATGGGGAAGGCAGTAAAACGGGTAGGTCCCGGGCGGCACCTGAGGCACGATGATCCGGTATTCCGCGCCGGACGAAACCAGCAACGGACTGCTCAGGTCGCCGGAACGGTTCGGCATGGCGTTGTTGAGGACGCCCCGAACGCCAGGGCTCAGGCCCTCGCCCTCGAACACCACGCTGTGCGGCGGCCCGCTCACGACCTTGAAGACGATGACGTCGTTGGGCCGGACGACCAGCCCAGCCGGCTCGAACCGGTACTGGTCCTGAGCCGCGTTGGCCACCATCCGAACCACGTGCGTCGTCTGCGCCGACGACGTGGCGCCGAGCGTCATCGACGCCCCACACATAACCCCCAAGACCCGCAGCGAGCTTCGCATAGTGAGCCCTTTCCCCACAATCGAGAATCGGATCGCGCGCACCTTTGCGCCTCCGAACGGCTTCCGATACATTGAGATACTGGGTGGGGTAGCCACTTCCGTGCCACCAGACCCCACCGGAAGGGCCGACTGTGGGCCGTCGGGGCATCAAGGAGTACCGCGCGCCTGAAGCGCTGATTCTGATCGCTGCGGATCGGGACCAGAAACCTCTTGTGTGTCCCTCGTGTGCGTCAGGAGAGGTGGAGCGGACGCCCGAACGGTCCTCTTCCGAGGACGCTCAGGGCGGGAGGGTCACCCTCCACTGTGCAGCCTGCGGCCGAACGGCGGCCTACATCCCACGCACCTTGAGCCGCTCGGCTTTCCCCGAAGCCCCGCGCCACGCCTGATTCTCTGCTCCCCCTCACCGCGGCTGAGTGAAGATCCGGCCCCATCGCACCGCCGTGAGGAACGGCAGCGACTTCCAGCTGTTCTGATCGTAGCTGAAATACACCACCAGCGGACGACCCCGCACGTTCGCCCGGGGGAGGAATCCCCAGTAGCGCCCGTCGTACGAGCTATCCCGATTGTCCCCCATCATGAAAAACGAGTCCGGCGGCACGACGATCGGGCCCCAATCCTGAAGGTCGGGCTGGTAGGCGGCCGTGTCCCGCTGCACCAGGTGAGGTACCTGCCAGTCGCGCATCTTGGCGCGCTGGATCGGATCCTCGGAGCGGTGGGGGTCGCCATGGACCGCGTAGGGCTCGTCCACCCGGTGGCCGTTCCGGAACAGCTGGCCCGCTTCCATTGACAGCGTGTCGCCCGGCATCCCGATCAGCCGCTTCACGACCTTGAGCCCTTCCTCCTCGACGGAGTCGAACACCAGGATGTCGTTGCGCTCGGGCTCGCGGACCGCCGGCAGCCGCGCGTGGATGAGCGGAACCTCCGCGCCGTACAGGGCCTTGTTCACGAACAGAAAGTCCCCGATGAGCAGCGTGTTCTCCATGCTGCCTGACGGGATCCGGAAGGCCTCGACCAGGAAGGTCCGAAGGAAGAACCAGACGACGAGGGCGACGACGATGGACTTGGTCCATTCCCACAGCCAGATGAGGGCCGATCGGGACCGGTCGACGGGCGCGCCGCCGGCTCCCCCCGGTCGAGCCGGGCCGCTGGAAGTGGAGGAGCCGGAAGAGCCTGTCGTGACGCGCGCGGTCATGCCTTGATCCTGTCGGGAGAAGCTCAAAGTATAATGAGATGCGCCGGGTCAGTCGGCTGCGCGCAGGGCCTTCAGCACCTTGGCGGGGTGCTCGGCCGCATTGGCCACCTTGGCCCAGTGCCGACGGACGCGTCCGTCCGGGCCGAGCCAGACGGTGGACCGGATCACGCCGATCACCTTCCTGCCGTACATCGTCTTCTCGCCGTAGGCCCCGTACGCCCGCATGACCTTTCGCTCGGGGTCGGACAGCAGCGTGAACGGCAACCGGTACTTCGCCGCGAACCGCTGGTGCGACGCGGCGTCGTCCGCCGAGACGCCCAGCACGGCGACGTTCCGCGCCTGTAGGTCATCCCAGGCGTCCCTGAACCCGCACGCCTCCTTGGTGCAGCCCGGCGTGTCGTCCTCGGGGTAGAAGTACAGCACGACGTGCCGGCCCTTGAAGTCGTGGAGGGAGACCTCGTGGCCATCAGCGTCGGTCAGGGTGAATGGGGGCGGCTCGTCGCCGGGCGCGAGCATAGGGTCTCCTGGTAGCCGGTGGGCTCGGGACTGCCTCGAACGCCGCGACCACGAGCGCCGGGGTGCGCCTCGACCGTTTCGTCCATCCGGGCGGCGGGTCCCGGAAGATACCCCGCCGCCGTGCCGAGGCGCGGACGTCCGCGCCCCCTCCGTTCGCGCAGTGAGCGCCTCAACCCGTCCCGGCGGACGCCGCGCTGTCCGCGCCCACCCGGGGCCTCGAGCGGTCCACCACCTTGGGCGTGACCGGCGCACCCTCCCCCAACCGCTCCTGGCCTCCCACGACCACCTGCTCGCTGGCCTCGACGCCGCTCCGGGCCTCCACGAAGCCCGGCGTGCGGACGCCCAGATCCACCTGACGCCGGGTAGCTTTCCCGTGATCCACCACCCACACGAACGTGGAGCCCTGCAACGCGACGATCGCATCCTCGGGAACGACCACGGCGCTGGGCCGCACGGCCGTGGCGAGCCGAGCCTCGATGAACATGCCCGACTGCAGCTCCCGGCGGGGATTCGGCACCACCGCCTTGACGGTGATGGTTCTCCCCGGGAGCTGCACCACCGGGTCCACGAAGTCCACGCGTCCGACGAACTCCTTGTCGCGCAACGCCGCGACGCGGAAGGTCACCTGCTGCCCGACCTTGAGCTGGTCGGCATAGCGCTCCGGCACCTGGAACGAGACCCGCTGCGGCGACACGGTCTGGAGCGACAGCAGGCGGGTGTCGGTCTTCACGTAGTCGCCGAGGCTCACGAATCGCTGGCCCACGGCGCCCCCGAACGGCGCCCGAACCACGGTCCGGTCGAGCCGGACCTTGAGCAGATCGAGCTGCGCCTCCGCCACGCGCGCCATGGCCTCCGCCCGCTCGAGCTCGGACTGGGAGGAGGCCTGCTGCGCCAGCAGATCCTTGGTCCGCGTGAGCGACTGGCGGGCGAGATCGCGGTCGGCCTCCGCCCGCGCCACCTGGGCCTTCAGCTCGGCGTCGTCCACCTTGAAGAGCGGCGTGCCCTGGGTGACGAACGCGCCTTCCCGGACTAGGATCTCGGCAATTCGGCCCTCGACGTCCGGGCTCAGCTCGATCGACTGCATCGCCTCGATCTGCCCGGTGGCGAGGATGGCGTCCACCACGGTGTCGGTGCGCGCGACGACCACCTCGACCGGCATGGCCGGGGGGCCGCCGCCGCCCTGCGCGCCGCCTGGTTTGCCGGCCGACTCCGCCTTGTCGCAGGCGCCGATCGCGAGTGCCAGTCCGGCCCCGCGCAGGAGCGCAGGGAGCGAGGCCATCGAAACTCCATGCATCGGTCTCACGGCACATCCCTGTTCGTGAAGAGTCGGTGGCCCAGAATCGCCTCGAGGCCGGCGAGCGCCAGCCGGGCGGCGTACCGGGCCTGCACCAGATCCGCCTCGGATTGGGTGAGGCGGATCTGGGCGTCGAGCACATCGAGAATGGTGGTGGAGCCCGCCCGGTAGCGGGATTCCTGCACCCGGTAGTTCTCGCGGGCCACCACGACCCCGGTGCGCGAAAGCTCGGTGGTGGCCCGCGCGGTGACGTAGGCCTCGAACGCCTGGGTGACATCGGGACGGGCGGCCCGCTCGAGATCGGCGCGAATCGCATGCGACACGTCGCGGTTGACGCGCGCCTGGGTGATCGCGATCTCGCGGCGGCCATCGTCCCAGATGGGCAGCGACACGCTGAGCGCGAGTGACGAGACGTTCCGCGCGCTCGGGAAGAAGCTGTCGTCGAACCGCAGGTGGGTGCCGATGACGGTGAGCCGCGGCAGATAGCGTCCGCGCGTTCCCTTGAGCAGGGATGACGCCGCCCGTTCGCTGGCCCGGGCCGCCCGATACTGCGGTCCCTGGTCGAGGGCCATCTGCACCGCCTCGTCCACCCCGAGCGGGAGCTCCGGCGGCTCGAGGGAATCGATGGGTTGGGCGTCCACCGGTCCGGCTTCGCCGATCCGGCGTCCGAGCTGAAGCCGCGAGACCCGGAAGGCCGCCTCCCGCCTGAGCTGATCGGTCCGGGCCTGGGTGAGCTCGAGCACCAGTTGCAGCGAGTCGCTCTGCACCGCCGCGCCGGAGACGACCCGGGCCCGAGCGATGCCCAACCCCTGTTCGGCCCGCCGGGTCCGGTCGGCCGCGACGCGGGAGAGCTCCTCGTTCTGCAGAACGGCATAGTAGTCGGATTCGGTGAACAGGGCAGTGCGGAACCGCTGCTGCAGCTCGCTCGCCTCGGCGCTCTCGAGCTCGGCCCGGGTGCGTCCCAGGTCGGCGAATTTCTGGGCACTGAACAGGTCGTAGCGCGCCTCGAGCGTGGCGTTGACCGCTTCGGCCTGGTTCCGTCCGGTGCCGATGTTGAAGAACTCGGTGGAGTACTTGGTGGCGTCGATCGATGCCGTGAGCGACGGCAGCACGAACACCGCGAGCGCGGCCCGCCGGCCCCATTCCGCGTTGTCCACCTGGCCGAGCGCCCGCACGTAATCCGGATCGAGCCGAGTCGCTCGGGCGATGGCCTGCTCGAGGCTGACCCGCGGGATCGTGCCGGCCGGCAGAGTCGGCGCGCTCACCTGGAGCGCGAGCAGGAGCCCGAGAATCACTCGGCCTCCGCGGCCGCGAGGGTGCGGTGCGAGGCGCGCTCCCGCCCGGCGAACCGGCTCCGGAGCGTGTCGAAGATCACGTAGACCGCCGGCACCACGTACAGCGTGAGCATGGTGGAAAACAGCACCCCGCCCACGATGGCGTAGCCCAGCGGACGCCGGCTGATGGAGCCCGCACCGAGTCCGAAGGCGATCGGCGTGGCGCCCATGATGGTGGCCACCGACGTCATGAGGATCGGGCGGAACCGGATCCGGCCCGACTCCAGCGCCGATTCCACGGTGCTCATCCCCCGCTCCCGAAGCTGGTTGATGTACTCCACCAGCAGGATCGAGTTCTTGGTCACCAGTCCGATCAGCAGGATCATGCCGATCTGGCTGTACAGGTTGAGCGTGGCGCCGGCCAGCTTGAGTGTGAACAGCGCGCCGGTAACCGCGAGCGGCACCGCCAGGAGCACGGTGAACGGATGGATCAGCGACTCGAACTGGCTGGCCAGCACCATGAACACCACCAGCAACGCGAGCAGGAAGGCGAAGTAGAGCGACGAGCCGCTCTCCTCGAGCTCGCGCGACTCCCCCGCGAGCGCCGAGCTGCTCCCTTTGGGCAGGACCTCGTTGGCGATCCGGGTGAGCGAGTCCAGCGCCTCACCGAGGGTGAATCCGGGCTCCAGGCCGGCCGTGAGGGTGGACGCGCGCACCCGGTTGAAGTGGTTCAGCTCGCGCGGGCCGACCCCTTCCTTCACGTTGGCCAGCGCCTCGAGCTTGATCAGTCCCCGGTCGCGGCCGCGGACGTAGAGGCCCGTCATGTCGCTCGGCGTGGCGCGCGCGCGCGCGTCGAGCTGCACGATCACGTCGTACTGCTTGTTGTTGCGGGTGAAGGTGCTGGTGCGGTTGCCGCCCAGCAGCACCTGCAGGGTGGTGGCCACGTCGGCCACCGGGACCCCGAGATCCTCGGCCCGGTCGCGGTCGAAGTTGACGGTCAGCTCGGGCTTGTTGACCCGGAGGTCGCTGTCCACGTTGATGAGCCCCTTCACCTGGCGGGCGCGGGCCAGCAGCGTGTCGTTGCCCTTCACCAGCAGGTCGAAGTCCGGATTCTGGATCACGAACTGGACCGGGTTGCCGAAGCCGAACGCCGGCGGATTGTTGGCGAAGGCGAACACCCCCGGGATGGCGAAATAGCCGCCCTGCACCTCGCCGATGATGTCCTGGATCGAGCGGGTGCGCTGCTTGAAGTCCACCAGGTTGGTGAAGATCATCCCCCGGCTCACGCCGTCGCCGATGTTGACCACGCTGAAGTAGCTGGCGACGTCCTTGGTCTTGTCCAGCACCGCTTCGGCCCGCCGCTGGTAGCCGTCGGTATAGGCGAGCGAGGAGCCCTCCGGGGCGATGATGATCGAGAAGAACCAGCCCTTGTCTTCCGGCGGCACGAACTCGCGTTTGAGCGTCCGGAACACGACCACGGCGCCGAGCGTGAGCAGGACCACCAGGCCCACGACGGCGTATCTGAACCGGATGGCCGCCCGCAGCGTGCGCGCGTACCCCGTCGCGAGCGCGTTGAAGCCGTTCTCCAGCGCCCGGTAGAGCACCCCGTGGCTCGGCGGCACCCGGAGGATCCGGGCGCAGAGCATCGGCGTGAGCGTGAGCGCCACGAACCCCGAGACCACCACCGAGCCCGCCACCGCGATCCCGAACTCGTTGAACAGCCGGCCGGTGGAACCCTTGAGGAACGCCAGCGGCGTGAAGACGGCGACCAGCGAGATGGTCGTGGCGATCACCGCGAAGCCGATCTCGCGGGTGCCGTTGGTGGCCGCGTCGATCGGACTCTCCCCCAGCTCCTCCTGGTGCCGATAGGCGTTCTCCAGCACGATGATCGCGTCGTCGACCACGATGCCGATGGCGAGGGTCAGCGCCAGCAGGGTGAAGTTGTTGATCGAGAAGCCCAGGAAATACATGATCGCGAACGTCGCCACGATGGACGTCGGGATCGCGAGCCCGGGGATGATCGTGGCCCGCAAGTTCCGGAGAAAGAGGAAGATGATGATCACCACCAGGCCCGCGGCGATCAGCAGCGTTTCCTCGGCCTCGCGAATCGAGCGCGAGACGAAGATCGACTCGTCGAACGCCACGCTGAGCTTGACGCCCGGCGGCAGCGATTCCTGGATCCGCGGCAGCTCGTGGGTGATGGCCTCGGCCACCTGGATGATGTTGGCCTTGGATTGCCGCACCACGCCGATCGCGACCGCCGCCGTGCCGTTGTACCGGAGCGCGCTGCGCTCGTCCTCGGCGCCGAGCTCCACCCGCCCCAGGTCCTTGAGCTTGACCAGCACCCCGCTGTCGTTGCTCACGACCAGCTCCGAGAACTCGGCCGGGGTCTTGAGCTCGCCGAGACTCCGGACGGTGAACTCCCGCCGGTCCGACTCGATCCGGCCCGCCGGCACCTCGACGTTCCGGCTCCGAATGGCCTGCTGAACGTCCTGTACCGTCAGACCGCGCGCCGCCAGCTCGGCCGCGGACAGCCAGACCCGCATCGAGAAGCGGCGCTCCCCGAAAATGCGCGCCTGGCCTACGCCCGGCAGCGTCTGCAGGCGGCTCTTCACCAGCCGGTCGCCGAGGTCCGAGAGCTGGAGCAGATCGTAGTTCGCTCCCGAGAGCGCCAGCCAGTAGAACGGTTCGGCGTCCGCCTCCTGCTTCGCGACGACCGGCTCGCGGACCTCCTCCGGCAGACGGCCGCGGACTCGCGCCACCTTGTCGCGCACGTCCTGGGCGGCGGCTTCGACGCCGCGCTCGAGGTTGAACTCGAGGGTGATGTTGCTGAATCCTTCGGCGCTCGAGCTCGTCAGGGTGCGCAGACCCTCGACCGTGCTCAGCTCCTCTTCAAGGATGTCGGTGACGGCTGATTCGACGACCTGCGGGTTGGCGCCCGGCAGCTCTGTGCTGACCGAGACAATCGGCGGGTCCACGTCGGGGAACTCCCGCACGGCCAGGCGGGTGTACCCGATGGCGCCGAACAGGACGAGCGCCAGGCTCACCATGCTGGCGAGCACCGGGCGCCGGATGGACAGGTCCGAGAGTTTCATAAGGCGGTTCCCGACATGTGGTAGCGATGCCTACTGGGAGCCCCTGACGCCAGGCCGGCGAAAGCGACTTGTTGCCCTACGGAACGCCTGTGGGAGAGATTCAGGTATGGCCGTCAAACTTTCCTCCCGTCAGCTCGCCCAGCTCAGCTACCTGGAATCCCTGCCGCCCAGGTTCGGGCGCATCCACGCGGTCATCGAGGACATGGCCGGTCTCAGAACGGACGAGGCCGTGGTCCGCGGCCTCGCCAGGCTGCTGGACCAGATCAAGGGCGAGGCCGGCGCCCTGAGCCTGACCGGCTTGGCCGAGACCGCCGGGTTCATGAGCACGATGACGCGCCGGGGGGGTGGGCTTCAGATGAAGGTCCGGGGTCTGCGCGAGCTGCTCGGGAGCCTCAAGCTCAACTACGAGGCGGCGATGCGCTCGGCGACGACGGCCGAGCCGGGGTCGGGCGACCCCGAGGCCTAGGGCCGGGGAAAGACCGGCCGGGCGCCGTGCTCCGGAGCCGGCCCAAATCGTCTTGTGTGGAAATCAGCGCGGCGAACGGGCTGGGATGGCTCCGCCTGGGCGGGGGAGCAGCCGGTCGATGAGTGGCCCGCTCACGATCACGATCATCGCGTTCACGAGCACGCCGACCAGCGCCGACACGAACGCCAGGGCGCTCAGGATGAGCGTCGCTCCGATGGTCGCCAGCAGGACTCCGAGCCAGTATAGCATCGTGCGTCTCCTAGAGCTGGGGTTCGGCCGGACCGTAGGTTATTCGGCCCACAGAGACTCCGCAACCCGTTTCCTCCATCCGAGGCCTTCCGCCATGCACGCGCCATCAACCGCCGCCCTGCTTCTGCTTCCCGCCCTGCTGCTCGGCGCTCGCCCCAGTCCCGTCGATGCCCAGGAATCGGGACACCGGAACCACGATCACGCCGATCAGGCGGTGAAGGGCGGCGGGACGCTGCCGGCCGGGTGGTCCGCGCGAGCCGACGAGAACGCCAGCATCGCCAATGTAAAGTTTGTTCCGATGGGCAAGGGCATGCACGTCACGCTGGGCCCCGCCGTCATCCTCTATCGCGAGAGCAACGGCGGCACGGGTCCGTTTCACACCCTGGCCACCTTCACGCAGACCAAGCCGACGACCCACGCCGAGGGTTACGGCCTCTTCTATGGTGGCCAGGTGCTCGATGGCGCCGGACAGCAGTACACCTACTTCCTGGTGCGGCAGGACGGGACTTACCTCATCAAGCAGCGGGCCGGCGAGAAGACGACCGAGATCAGCAAGGGGTGGGTGGCGTCACCGGCGGTGCACAAGATCGAGGGGAAGGGCTCATCCACCAACCTGCTGGAGATCGACAACAAGAGCGATCCGGCCAAGGTGGTGTTCAAGGTGAACGGCGACGCCGTGCACACGCTCGACGCCAAGACGACGAGCACCGACGGGGTCGTGGGACTGAGGGTGAATCACAACCTGGATCTGCACATCGACGGGTTCGACGTGCATCGCTGAGGCTCAGCCGGCCCGCTGCCGCTCCGCCTCGAGCACGCGATCGGCAGCGTAGGCCACGACCCCCTCCGCCTCGCGCGCCAGGCGCTCGAGGGTCGTCCGCGCGGTGGGCGAGGTGGTGAGACCCAGGGCCTCGACGGCCGCGAGACGCTGGCCGGTGGAATAGCCCTGGCGCCGGAGCACACTCCGGCGCGTGAGGGCGACCATGGCCAGGGCGTCGCACGTCTGGGCCGTGCCGATCCGTCCGAGCGAGGTGACGAGCGCCTGCCAGGCGTCGCGGTCCCGCTCGCCGTCGAGCGCCGCCGCCAGGAGCAGGGCCAGGGCGCCGCCGCGCCATTCCGCGATCGCCTCCGCGGCGGCCGCGCGGGTCCGGGGATTGGAGTCGTGCAGCGCCTGCCGGAGCGGCTCGGCGGCCGGGCCGTCGTGGATCTCGCCGATCGCCCGCACCGCAACGACCCGCACGCTCTCATCTCGATGGGTCAACAACGTCGCCAGGTCCGCCACGGCGGCCGGCTGTCCGATCCGGCCGAGCAGGGCGGCCCCGTGCCGGACCTCGTGCGACCAGTGGCTCGTGAGCATCGGCGTGACCAGCGGATAGACGCCGTCCATCCCGCCGAGCACGTCGTAGTAGAACGCGCGCACGCCAACGGCCTCACCCTGCACCAGGCGCTCGATGATCACCTCGGCGGCGTCGAGCCCGATCCACCGCAGCACCTCCGCCGAACGCTCGCGGGCCGACGCATCCCGCTCGGCCAGGTCCACCAGCGCGTCGACCGCGCGGCGCGGAATGGCGCGCCGGACCTGAATCCCGAAGGTGCGCCGCTCCCCGACCGGGACGCGCGGGATCAGCCGGACCAGCGCTACCGCCGCGGCGAGCGCCGCCTCCCAGGCGAGGGCGCGGGCACTTCGCACCAGGCTCTCGTGCAGGCGCGCGATCTCGGCCTGCTGTCCCTGAATCAGATAGAGGCGCCGCTCGCCGGTGACCCGGCGGTCGGAGCTCCGCCGGCGCTCGATCCCGAGGTAGCGGGCCTGTCCGGGGCGGCGGCGCTCCTCCCAGGTCCGGCGCTCGGTCGCGCGCCGCGGCTGATCCGCGTCGGCGGTCCGTGGCTTCGGCCCACCACCGGTGGGGCTCGGCGGACCGGGCGGCGGCGCGAGCAGCTGGACCATCTCGACTTCGATGTGCGCGGAGGAGGTGATGGGGACGAGATCATGCGAGAGGGCTCGGGCCAGGGCGAGCAGCTCCTGCTCGTCGGCGCCCGCGGCGATGCGGATCGACTCGACCTGCCGGGCCAGCAAGCGGCCCTTGAGGGTCAGCTCATCGGGGATGACGGTCCACGCGATCCCGGCCTCGACCTCGACCGGCTCGTCCTCGACCGCGGCCACCGCGGCCGCGAGCGCCAGGTCTTGCGCGGCGTCGTTCCCGGGGTCGACGCGGAGCAGGGCGATCAGATCGCCGAACCGCTTGATGAACGCAGACTTGGGGTCCACGCGCGGGGCCTCGGGAGCTGGTGAGGGGGGAACGTTCGGAAGGTGTACTATCCCGCCTGAGTTCGCAACTGCTGTAAACTCCTGCAGCTTCAGCCCCACTTCCGATCACTGACCCTCGCGATCGGCTCGCGGCCGACCTGGCCGAGCGCGCCATCTTCGCGCAGAAGCTCACCGAGCCGCCGCCATCTCTGGTCGCCCACCGTCCCGATGCGCCTCGTGCTGGAGCGTGTCCTGTTCCGCGCGCTCGAGCGGTCCGTGAAGCGCGCTACGAGACGATCGACGAATTCGTCGCCGCGCCGACCGTGGCGGTGGGTGCGCCGGCCGCCGAGCGGTCGCGGTCCCTCACGGCGGACGCGGCATCGGGGCCGTTCATTCAGACAAATTTGTCGCCGATCATCATGCTCACCGGCGAGCCGGACCTCGCCATCGCGACGCTCCGGCCGCTGCTGACGTTTTCCGAGCTGGAGTACGGGCGCCGAGCTCGGGAGCGATCCGCTGTGGGCGCCGCGCCGACGCCACCCCGGATATGCGGCGCTCGTATCGACGATACCTTGACGGTCGCCCGCCGGCGGGTACATTCTTTTCATGCACCTCGCCTTCAACCAGAATAGCAACCGCAACCGCGCCGCGAATTACTACGCGTTCACGTAGGATGTCGAGCCGTTTCGGGTGCATGGTGCTGCGGTAGTTCCCGGCCCGCTCGACCCGTTCGAGGGGCCTTTTTGTTGCCGCGTCTCACCTCACTTTTTCGCCGGAGAGCCAATGAAGCGAGCGAACGTTCTGGGAGCTGCCCTCGTCGTGGTCGGCACGGTCGCCGCCGCCGCGCCGGTGCGCGCGCAAGCGACCCTCGGCGCCGATCTGGGCCTGTTCAGTTCGTACGTGTGGCGCGGGCTCAGCCTCACGAACAAGCCGGTGGCGGAGCCCGACCTGTACGTGACGATCCCGGCGGGGAAGGCGTCGGTGACGCTCGGGGGGTGGGCGAACATCGACCTTGGGAAGTACGACGACGCGAACAACGACATCAGCGAAAGCGGCGCGCTATCGGCGTTCAATTTCTCGGAGTTCGATCCGTGGGCCGAGATCAGCTTCCCGGTCGGGACGAAAACGACGCTCACGGCAGGGGCAACGGCGTACATCTATCCCAACGATCTGACCGCCAGCTCGAACGGGGGCTTGAACAGCGACGCCAACACCGTCGAGATCTACGCGAAGGCTGCATTCGACGTGCCCCTCAGTCCGAAGATCGCGGGCTGGTATGATGTCGACAAGATCAAAGGCGCCTACTTCGAGGGCAGCATATCGCACACGATTCCCGCGAATGAGAAGGTGTCCGTGGTGCTCGGCGCCCTCGCCGGGTTCAGCGCGGGCCAAGGCACGCCTGACGCCGCCGCGCAGGCTGATGGAGAGTCGAACAACTTCAACGACGACGGCTTCACCCACCTCGATCTTTCCGCAGGCGTGCCGCTGACCGCGGGGGTGTTCTCCATCACGCCGGCGCTGCATCTCGTGATCAACGGCGATGACTTCACGAAGTTCACCTCCCCGACCAAGCAGCACGACGTCAAGCTGTGGGGCGGTGCGACGATCAGCTGGTCGAAGGCGCTCGGCGAGGCCCCGCCGGAGGACGAGACGACGGGCGAGACGAAGGAGTAAGCTCTCCCGCAGCGAGTGACAGCGTGAGTCACGCTGAGCGAAGCGAAGGGGGCATGCCCTAAGGTATGCCCCCTTCACTTCGCTCAGGGTGACTCGCGTTCAGTTCAGCCCGCGCGCCACTTCCTTGAACGTGTCCTCCAGCCGGTTCAGCATCTCCTTGAGCAGCTCCAAGGGTATTCCCAGCGCCGGCTCGATCCGGATGACCTGGGCCCTGGAGTAGGTGCCGGCCACCAGCACGCCGCGCTTGAACAGCTCCGCGGCCACCTGCCAGCCGATCTCCTGCACCGGAAACTCCATCCCGATGAGCAGTCCCTTGCCGTGTGCGCCGGCCAGCACGCCCGGGTACTTCCGCTGCAGTCCGGCCAGCTCGCGCAGGAGGAACTCGCCTTTGGCGGCGGCCTGCCCCGGAAGATCCTCCTCCAGCGTCACCTCGATGGCGGCGAGACCTGCGGCGCAGGCGAGCGGGTTGCCGCCGAACGTGGTCGAGTGGATGATCGGGTTCGGGATCATCACCTCCCAGACCTTGGCACTCGCGATGAACGCCGAGAGCGGCATCACCCCGCCGCCGAGCGACTTGCCGAGGCACATGATGTCGGGCACCACGTCCCAGTGGTCCACGCCCCAGAGCCGTCCGGTCCGGCCCATCCCGGTCTGGATCTCGTCGGCGATGAGCAGGGCGCCGAACTCGGTGCAGGCCGCGCGGGCGCGCGGGAGGTAGTCGTCGGGCGGCACCACGCCGCCCGCTTCGCCCTGCACCGGCTCGAGCACCACGCCGGCCACATAGGTCCCGACGGCGTCGCACCGTCGGAGCTCGTCCTCCAGCGCGGCCGCGTCCCCGTACGGCACGAAGCGCACGTCCTGGAGCCCGCTCTGGAACGGCTCGCGGAACGAGGCCTTGCCCATCAGCGAGAGCGAGCCCATGGATTTGCCGTGGAACCCGCCGATCGTGGAGATGAACGTGTGCCGCCTGGTGTAGAGCCGCGCCAGCTTGATGGCGCCTTCGATGGCGTCGGTGCCGTTGTTGATGAAGAACGAGTTCTGCAGGTCGCCCGGCGTGACCTCGGCCAGCACCTTGGCCAGCGCGGCGCGCCACGGCTCCAGCAGCTCCTGGCTGTTGAGCGCCATGCGGCCGAGCTGGTCGGTGACGGCCTTGACGATTTTCGGATGGTTGACGCCGGCGCTGAAGATCCCGTAGCCGCCGAGGCAGTCGATGTACTCCCGGCCCAGCAGGTCGTGCAGCAGGGCGCCCTGGCCGCTCCACTCGAGGGCCGCGAACTGGCCCGCCTGGGTCACCGACTTCCGATAACTGATGAAGCCGCGGTTGTAGTACCGCTCGTAACTGTCGACCGTCTCGGCGATGAACGCCTGCTTGTCTTCGATGGACATCTCGCGCCCGCCGACCAGCGCCAGATAGCGGGCGGTGTGCTGCAGGACCTCGGTGTTCGAAAGACGCAATTAATCGGCGCTCCTTTTGGTGAAAGGCGGAGAAGACGGAGAGGACGGAGAGGTTGCGCAGGGCGAGCGGTTGCCCCGAGTCATCCTGAGCGAAGCGAAGGAGCCATGGCCGAAGGAATGTCCCTTCTCCGCCCTCTCCGGCTTGTTTTACCACCCCAGCCAGTCCCGCACCCTATAATACCCTCCGACGAGCGGCAGGAACCACGGCGTGCCGCCGTAGAGCGGAACGGCTCGGAAAGCGTGGGTGAGGCGGGGGATCTCCCCCGCGCCTGCCAGCGCGTCCCCCATCCGCGCGCCGAGCCAGGTGGCCATCGCGACGCCGTGCCCGCCGTAGCCCAGGGCGTAGTGGATGCCATCCAGCCGGCCGGCGTGCGGCATCTGGTCGACCGTGAACGCCACCTGTCCACCCCACGCGTACTCGACCGCCACACCGGCCAGCTCGGGGAAGACTTCCACCATGCCGCGGGCGAGGATCGCGGCGCTCCGCGCCACCGGCGTCGGGGTGAATGCCGCGCGCCCACCGAACACCATCCGCCCGTCGGGTGAGAGCCGGAAATAGTACAGCAGGTTCTTGGTGTCGCTGAGCACCCGGGCGCGTGGGATGAGCCGGCGGGCGAGCGTCGGATCCAGCGGGGCGGTGGCGATCAGGTAACTCCCCACGGGCACGACGCGGCGCCGGAGCTGGGGCACGGCGGCACCGGTGTACCCGTTCGTGGCCACCAGGATCTCGCGCGCGGCGACCGGCCCATGCGATGTCATGAGCTCGAAGCCTCGAGCATGCCGCACGACGCCCCGCACGTCCGTCCCCTCGCAGAGCCGCGCGCCGGCCCGTTCCGCCGCCGCCGCGAGTCCGTGCACCAGCGCCGCCGGCTGGACCGATCCCGCGAGCGGGTCGAGCAGCCCGCCGTGATACCGCGTCGAACCGATCTCGGCCGCGAGCTCGGACGGACCGAGCAGCGTGGTCTCGTGGCCGAGCTGGTCGCGGAGCAACTGCCGGCTGCGCGCGAGGGCCGCGAGATGACCGGGCCGGGCGGCCAGCACGACCGTGCCGCACCGGACGTAGCCGCACTCGATGACCTCCTCGGCGATCAGCGCCTCGAGAGCGAGCACCGCCTGCCGCGAGAGCTCGAACAGCCGCCACGCCTCGGCCAGCCCCATCGTACGGGCGAGGGCCTCGACGTCCGGCTTGAACCCGGGCAGCACGAACCCCCCGTTCCGGCTGCTCGCGCCCCAGCCGATCGTGCGGCGCTCCAGCACCGTGACGTCGATGCCGCGACGCGCGAGCGCGCGCGCGGCGGCGAGCCCGGTGTAGCCGCCGCCGACGACCGCCACGTCGGTCCGATCGGGCGGTGCTGCCGGGCGGCGCGGGGACGCCGGTGCCATGTCGGTCCAGAGGCAGCGCTCGATCAGCGGTAGAAGCTCCCCGCCCGCACGCTGTCGCGAAACACCTCCGTGTGGCGGTCCACGTCCGCCTCGGTCACGGCCGGTGCGAGCAGCGCCATGTTGTGGAACGGCGTCAGCAGGATGCCGCGGTTGAGCGCGGCGAGGTGCATGTACCGCTCGAGTTCCGGATCGGTCGCGGCCGCCGCCTCGCCGCCGTTCCGGGGCGGCGCGGGACGGAACCAGTATTCCACCCGGCAGCCGAGCCGCTTCACGATCCAGGGCAGGCACTCCTCCGCGATCACGCCCTCGACGCCCCGCGCGAACCGCTCCGCCAGAGGAATGGTGCGAGCGTAGGCGTCGTCGGTCAGGACGTGCTCGAGCGTCGCCCGCATGGCGGCGCTGGCGAGCGCGTTGGCGGCGAGCGTTCCGCCGATGCCGCCCGTATCGGCCGTGTCCAGCCGGCTCCGCGCCTGGATCCGTTCCGCGACGGCGGCGCTCAACCCGTAGACCGCGGCCGGGACGCCGCCGGCCACCGGCTTTCCGAGCGTGAGGATGTCGGGCTCGAGGCCGTGGGCGCGAGTGTAGCCGCCGGGCCCGGCGCAGATGGTGTGGGTCTCGTCGATGATGAGGAGCGTGCCGGCGCGCCGGGTGAGCTCGCGCAGCGCGGCGTGGAACCCGGGCTCGGGGTGCACGATGCCGACGTTGGTGAGCGCGGGCTCGGCGAGCACGCAGGCCACGTCGCCGTGGGCGAGGGCGGCCTCGAGCGCCGGCAGGTCGTTGAACTCGATGACCCTCGTCGTGAGCCACGGATCCACCGGCGGACCGAGATTCCCGTCGCGCGGGACGGCCCGTCCGTCGCGGAGCGTGACGAAGGTCTCGTCCACGGTGCCGTGGTAGCACCAGTTGAAGACCAGGATCTTCGGCCGCCCGGTGAGATGACGGGCGAGCCGGATCGCGAACCGGTTGGCGTCGGTGGCGGTGACGGCGAACTGCCAGCAGGGAAGCCCGAAGCGGCGGGCGAGCTCCTCGCCGACCCAGACGGCGTCCTCGGTCGGCAGCATGAACGTGAAGCCGCGGGCCGCCTGGGCCCACACGGCCTCGACGGTGGCGGGCGGCGCATGGCCGGTCATCGCCCCGGTGTCGCCGAGACAGAGGTCGAGGTAGCGGTGGCCGTCCACGTCGGTGAGATGGGCGCCTTCGCCGCCCTCGACGAAGAGCGGGAACCCGCCCGCCCAGCGCACCATCCAGTGCATCGGCACGCCGCCCAGCAGCGAGCGGCCGGCCCGCTCATGCAGCGCGAGCGACCGCGGATGCGCCTCGCGAAAGCGCCGCTCCTCCTCGGCCAGGAGCGCCGCCAGGCGCCCGCGGTCGAGGCTCACGCCTCGAGGCTCACGCCATCGCCGGGGCCCGTCCCACGGCGGCCTCGAGCGCCGCCGCCATGACGTCGAGCCCTTCGTCGATCACGGCGTCGTCGGCCGTGAGCGGGGCGAGCACCCGTATGGTGTTGCCGAACGTGCCCGACGAGAGCAGCACCAGGCCGCGCTCGAGCGCCGCGGACAGGATCCGCGCCGTGAGCGCCTTGTCGGGGCCGCGGGTCGCGCGGTCGGAGACGATCTCCATCCCGACCATCGCGCCCAGGCCTCGGATGTCGCCGATGCAGGGGAACTGGCCCGCCCACTCGCGGAACCGCGCCTTCACCCGGTCTCCGGTGCGCTGGGCACGCGCCGGGATCCGCTCGGCGTCCATCGCGTCCAGCACGGCGAGCGCCGCCGCGCAGGCGAGCGGGTTCCCGCCGTAGGTGCCGCCGAGCCCGCCCACCTGCGGCGCCTCCATGACGTCGGCCCGGCCGGTGACCGCCGCGAGCGGAAGGCCTCCGGCCAGCGACTTGGCCGTGGTCATGAGATCGGGCACCAGCCCGTAGTGCTCGCTCGCGAACATCCGCCCCGTCCGGCCGAAGCCGGTCTGGATCTCATCGGCGATGAAGAGGATTCCGTGCTGCTTCGCGAAGGCGGCGAGCATTTGTACGTATTCCACCGGCGCCGGCACGAACCCGCCCTCGCCCAGCTCGAGCTCCATGATGATCGCGGCCACCGAGCCCGGGTCCACCGTCGCCGCGAGAATCTGCTCCAGCCGGCCGGCGTCCGCCATGCAGCAGCGGCCGGCGGCGGGTCCCTCGGCGCAGCGATAGCAATAGGGATAGGGAATCTGGTAGACCTCGGGCGCGAACGGCCCGAAGCCCTTCTTGTAGGGCATGACCTTCGACGTGAGCGCCATCGCCAGATTGGTCCGGCCGTGGAAGCCGTGCTCGAAGCAGATCACCGCCTGCCGGCCGGTGAAGTGCCGCGCCACCTTGACCGCGTTCTCCACCGCCTCGGCGCCGCTGTTCACGAAGAAGGTCCGCTTCTCGTGCGTCCCGGGCGTGATCCGGTTGAGCCGCTCGGCGAGCTCGACGTACGGCTCGTAGGTCGAGACCGGGAAGCAGACGTGGGCGAACCGGTCGAGCTGCGTCCGCACCGCCTCGACCACCCCCGGATGCCGATGGCCGGTGTTGACCACGCCGATGCCGCCGCCGAAGTCGATCAGCCGGTTTCCGTCGGCGTCGGTCAGCACGGCCCCCTCGGCGTGCACGACGGCGATCGGCGTCACCGCCGGCACCCCACGTGGCACCGCCTTGGCGCGGCGCGCCATCAGGGCGCGGCTGTTGGGGCCGGGAATCTCGGTCTGCAGGTGGATGACGCCGGACATGATGGCCTCGGGTGGTGCTGGGAGCCGCGCCGATCCGAGTCATCCTGAGCGCAGCGAAGGTGCCATGAGCAGGCGCATGCTCCCTTCGCTTCGCTCAGGGTGACTCGGTGCGGTGGCGACTTGACTCTAAGAGGTGGCCCCGCAGTCCGCCACCCCCGGCTTCCTTCTCACCCGCCGATTTCGGATGTAGGATTGTACGCGCGAGGAAGCCCCTTGCGGCCCAGCCCACATCATCAAGGAGTCGCGCTCATGACCTGGCGGCGTTCGAGGTTGCCCGGATCCGTGGCCCTCGCACTGGCAGCGTTCGTCGCGGCGTGCGGTGGCGGCGAAAAGCCGTCGGCCGGTCCGGCGGCCAAGGCCACGAAGATCTCCATCACGCCGACCGGCGATGCCCGGGCGGATGCCAAGACCTATCTCGCGCAGCTCTGTCCCAAGCCCATCGGCGGCGAGCTCAACTTCATGGTCTGGGAGGGCTACACCGACACCCTCTTCACCAAGCCGTTCGAGGACGCCTGCGGGGTCAAGGTCAACGCCACCTACATGGGCTCGAGCGACGACCTCGTCGCCAAGCTCCGCGCCGGCGGCGCCGAGACCATCGACCTGACCTCGCCGTCGAGCGACGCCGCGACGGCCATCGTCGACGCCGGGCTCGCGGCACCGCTCGACCTCGGGCGGATCCCGAGCTACGGCGATCTCAGCGAGGGCTTCCGAAAGCTCAAGGTGGCCCGGAAGGACAGCGTGGTCTACGGCGTGCCGTGGGCGTTCGGCCCCAACCCGCTGATCTACGACACGACCAAGATCACCAAGGCGCCGGACTCGTGGGGCGCGCTGTGGGACAAGAAGTTCAGGGGCAAGCTCTCGCTCCAGGACGATATCGCCACGCTGTACATGGTGGCGCAGTACCTCGGCCTCGACGACCCGAGCGATCCCAGCAAGCTCTACAACCTGTCCGACGAGGACCTGGCCAAGGTCAAGGCCAGGATGCTCGAGCTCCGGCCCAACGTCCGGAAGTACTGGGTCACCGCCGGCGACATGACCCAGCTCTTTCAGAGCGGCGAGGTCGTGGCCGGCGAAGGCTGGCCGCTCATGACCAACCAGCTCCGGCAGGCCAAGTTCCCCGCCGGCGAGACCATCCCGAAGGAGGGGACCACCGCCTGGGCCGACCACTGGGTGATGACCAAGGGCGCCAAGAACCTCGACGCCGCCTACGCCTGGCTCGAGTACACGGCGCAGCCGTTCACCCAGAAGATGCTGTACGACGTGACCGCCTACATCGTCGCCAACCCGGCGGCCAAGAGCTACATGTCGCCCGAGCAGGCCGCGAGCCAGCGCGACATCTCCGACTACGGCACCAAGGTCAATTTCTGGCAGTGGAGCCCACGGCGCGAGAAGTACCAGGAGATCTGGAACGAGGTCAAGGCCGCCAAGTGAGCGGCGCCAGGCGGTCACGCATCTGAGTCATCCTGAGCCCGTTCGCTGCACTCAGGGTAAAATCCGCGAAGGAGCCATGAGCGGACGCATGCTCCCTTCGCGGCGGTTACCCTGAGCGCAGCGAACGGGCTCAGGATGACTCGTTCCGCTCCCTCATCTCCCTCCCCATGAACTCAGCCCAGACCCCGCTCGATCTCGACCAGCTCACCCGCCGGCACGAGACGTTCCGGATGCCGATCCTCGAGCTGCGCCATCTCTCCAAACGGTTCGGGGAGTTCGCGGCCGTGGACGACCTCTCGCTCGAGATCGCCGCGGGCGAGTTCCTCACCCTGCTCGGCGCCTCGGGCTCGGGCAAGACCACCACGCTCCGGATGATTGCCGGGTTCGAGCCGCCGACCGCCGGCGATATCCTCATGGCGGGACAGCCCATCGCCGCGCTGCCGCCGTTCAAGCGGGACATCAACACCGTCTTCCAGCACTACGCGCTGTTCCCCCACATGAGCGTGCGGGACAATATCGCGTACGGCCTCCGGATGCGGGGCGTGCCCCGGGCCGAGCGGGAAGAGCGCGTCACCAAGGCGCTCGCGATGGTGAAGCTGGAGCAACTCGGCGCCCGGGCGCCGCGCCAGCTCAGCGGCGGCCAGCAGCAGCGCGTGGCGCTGGCCCGCGCGCTGGTGAACCGGCCGCGGGTGCTGCTGCTCGACGAGCCGCTCGGCGCGCTCGACCTCAAGCTCCGAAAGGAGATGCAGCTCGAGCTCAAGCACCTGCAGACGCACCTCGGCATCACGTTCGTGTACGTGACCCACGATCAGGAAGAGGCGCTCACCATGAGCGACCGGATCGTGCTCATGCGGCAGGGTCGGATCGCCCAGGTGGGGACACCGCGCGACCTGTACGACCGGCCGGCCTCGCGCTACGTGGCCGATTTCATCGGCGACACCAATCTGCTTCCGGGCATCGTGGCGGAGAGCGGCGGGGGCGTGGTCGCGCTCCGCGTGGGGGATGCCACGCTCCGCGCCATGAGTGACGGCGCGCCGGCCGTCGGCGGCGAGGCCTGGCTCACCGTGCGCCCCGAGTCGATCGACCTCGCCGACGACGCGACGGCTGCGTCCGGCCGGAACGTGGTCACCGGCACCGTGCGGGACGCGGTCTACGCCGGATCGTCGCTCCGGGTGCACGTCACCCTGCCGAGCGGGCAGCGGCTCGTGGCCAACGTCCCGTCGGACCGCCGGGTCACGCTCGGCGCGCCGGCCAGCCTCACCTGGGCGGTCGAGCACGGGCGCTGTGTCGGCGACTGACCGCCCCACGCTGCTCGACCGGATCCGGGCCCGGCCCGCGCTCCGGACCGCGGTGGCCGCGGCGGTGCCGGTGGGCTTCGTCACCGCGCTCCTGTTCATCCCCTACGTGCTGCTGCTGGTCCATTCGTTCTGGCGGCTCAAGGGCGGGGTCATCACCCACGAGCTGACGCTGGAGAACTACCAGCGGCTGTTCGGCACCGAGCTTTATCCCGACACCATCCTGTTCTCCGCCGGAATCGCCGTCCGGGTCACGATCTTCTCGCTGCTGCTCGCGTATCCACTGGCCTATCTCCTCGCCTTCAAGGTCCGGCGGCACAAGCAGCTCATGTACATGGCCGTGATCATCCCGCTCTGGGTGAGCTACCTGGTGCGGGCGTACGCGTGGAAGATCATCCTGGGCCAATCGGGCATCCTCAACGGCCTGCTCGAGTCGGCCGGAATCATCCACGAGCCGCTCACCTTTCTGCTCTATAGCCGGTGGGCGGTGATCCTGGCCCTCACGCACATCTACACGCCGTTCACGCTGATGCCGATCTACGCCGTGCTCGAGGCCATCCCGCCTGCGCTCAAGGAGGCGAGCCAGGACCTGTACGCGAGCCGGTGGCAGACGTTCCGCCGGATCGTGCTCCCGCTCTCGCTGCCCGGCGTGGTCGCGGGATGCACGTTCGCATTCGTGCTCAGCATGGGCGACTTCCTGGCACCCCAGCTCCTGGGCGGGAACGACAGCGCGCTCATGGTCTCGAACCTGGTGTGGAGCCTGTTCGGCGTGGCCTACAACTGGCCGCTCGGCGCCGCGGTGTCGGTGGTCGTGCTGCTGATGACGCTGTTCCTGCTCTGGCTCGCGAACCGGGTCGAGACGGGGATGAACTACGGCGGACAGCCGGTCGGCCGGCCGGATGGTCGGACGGCCGGGTTGCCGGGGCGCGGGGTATGACGACACGGTACCCGGACGCGGCGGCGGTCCCCGTCGCGGGATCACCGGCCGTCCGACCGTCCGACCGTCTGACCGGCTTGTTGTGGCTCACCGGCGGCCTGGTCTTCGCGTTCATCTACCTGCCGCTCGCCGTGGTGATCGTCTACGCCTTTCACGACTCGCCCATCATCGCGTGGCCGCTCCGGCTGGGCACGCTGCACTGGTTCGCCGACCTGGCGCACGATCGCGGCATGCTCGAGGCGGCGCTGGCGAGCCTCAAGCTGGCGCTGCTGGCGGTCGCGATCGCGCTCGTGATCGGCGTGCCCGGCGCGTTCGTGCTCGACCGTCACGATTTTCCCGGAAAGACGGCGTTTCGCCGGCTGGTACTGCTGCCGCTCATCCTGCCCGGCATCATCACGGGTGTCTCGCTGCTCACCTTCTTCAGCTTCGTGGGGCTCAGCCTCTCGAGCGGGTTCCCGCTGGTGCCGGGGTGGCCCGTGGTGCTGGGCCACGCGGCGGCGCTCACGTCGGTGGTGATCACCCAGGTGTTCGCCCGGCTCCAGCGTCTGGACCGGGCGCAGGAGGAGGCCAGCCAGGACCTCTACGCCAACGAATGGCACACCTTCTGGTACGTCACCTTCCCCAGCATCCGGACCGCCGTGCTCGGCGCCGGGCTGCTGGTGTTCACGCTGAGCCTGGACGAGATCGCCGTGACCTTTTTCCTGATCGGCCGGCAGAACACGCTGCCGCTGCAGATCTGGGGGCTGCTCCGGCGCGGGATCACGCCGGAGGTGAACGCGGCGGCAACGGTGATCTTCATCGTCAGCGTGGCGGTGATCGTGGTGTGGGCGAGGCTGATGCGGGAGGAGGAGGGGTGAGACGCGGCAACGATGTCCCCCTGCGGGAGCGATCAGGGAGCATCAGCTATCTCGACGCAAACCGATGATGATCGCTCAGGAATGAGCCGTTCGAGTAAAGTGGAGGCTCGCATCGATCCACGACTTGGCACGAAAGGGATTGTTTGGCCCAAGACGCTGGAACGAAAATCCCATCGCAGTGGTATGGAACCGTGCGGTCCCGCGTCCAACGATGCGTTTGGGGCAGTGGCACCCCAGGGTTGGACGCTGACCAGCAGGACACAACGCCCCACTTCTCGCGTAACTCCGCAAGCATCGCCTTCTCCTCCTTGGTGCTCACCAGCCCCTCGCCCTGTTGCCGCGGTCCGAGCGAGGCCGTATTGAAGTCGCCGGCCAGCACAATCGGAAACTCCGGGCGCGGCAGTTCTTTCACGAGCGGCCGGATGGTCGCGGGAGCTTTGGTATGATAGAGGGGATTGTGAATGCTGATGGCGAGCAAGTCGCTTGCACCGCACGCCAGTCCCGCCATCCCATTGATCACGACCGCAACGAGGTCACCGGAGAAACCAGGGATTTCCAGTGGTTCGCCTATCCGTTCCGTCCTCGCCCAGAGACCGGTACCCCAACCGCCCGCATTCGCCACTTCCAGCGAGCCAAATCGTCAGGGCGCGGGTCTGACGCCTCCTGCACGAACATTAGGTCGAACATTCCCGCGTAAAGCCAATCCCACTGGGCTTTCCGACCACCCCGATCAAGGTTGTATGTGACGATATTCAACGGGATTTGCTCCCTCGCCATGCGTAAGCAACAAGTTTAGGGCCTTGACAGGCCACGACTCATTACTGGCCGGGCCTCAAAACCGCCGCCCTGTCGACGGCGACTGGCGTTGACGCGACCTGTGACCAGACCGGACACCCAAGACTCACAAGGTGGCACGTTCAGCTCCCTCACTCCTCCATAGGAGCGCTGCGAGGGCGGACCCTCGCTCTGTCCGCGTTTGGCGCCTGGATTTCCAGGTTCAACCCCTGGCGCACCGCTGCCCTCAGATGGTGGCAAGATCAGGATATGGTGCGACGAAATCAAACCTGAATACTCGCGCGATCCGATTGAGATCCCGTGTGTTAGCGGATACCAAGATGGCCCCAATCTCGCGGCACGAGTGGGCGATCAGGATATCGAAGACAAAGCTGCGAGGCGTGTTCCTGAGTTGTAATCCGTCCTCGCGTACCAATGTGGCCAAGGTGGATCCGAGAGCATCCCAAGTCACCGCCGATGGCGTCACAATTCGTTCACGGCGGTAATAGGGCGCTAACACATCATCTTCGAGCTGCCGAAGCCCGGAGGGATCGAGGGCGCCAGCTCGAAGTTCCGCTGCCACCACCGCGCTGAGACGCAGCCGCGGTGCCGCTTGCGCGCAGAAGGCGTCAAACGCAGCGTTTGCCCCATCGCCCTTCGAAGCATCGATGAAGCAATTCGAGTCCAGGACGAGCTTGCGCGGAGGCAAGTCTAGTCAATGCGGGAAAGCGCCAACCTGCGAAGCGCTCGCGCGCCCTTCGCGAGCTCCTTCCTAAAGGCCACCAGATCCAAAGCCATCTCGACAGCCTCGCGCTCGTTGGCGGCGCCCAAATACTCCTGAGCCTCGCGCAACAACTCAGGGTTGAGCCAGAACTCCTTCCTGACCTTTCCTTCCCGCGAGGGAGTGACGCCGGGCTCGACCGTCGCACCCCGGCGGCTCAGCCGCACCCGGCCCGTCTTCTTGGGTCTTTTTGCGGGCCCCGACCCTGTCGCCATCATGACCTCCTTGTGGCGTACGTACGAATGTACAGCGGATTACGTACGCCATCAAGGCCTGGAGTTTGCCACCCGAATGCCGGATGAGCCGCTACACACCATCACTGACGCCGCGGCTGACCGCCCATACGTCGGCGTGGGCGACACGCGCGCGGCGGGTCTTGGCCTAGAACGTGAATGGGGTCGGCGGCCAGCCGGCCGTCCCGGCCCGCTGACGGCCGAAGGTCCACTGCTCACCGCTCTGGAAACAACGAAACTGATAAATATTCACCCCATCTGTATAGGCCGGTGACAAGGTCTACCCCATCCAATACTTAGGCCTCGCATGGCCACCCGGGCCTTTAGTGACGTCCGACCAAACTCCCCGCGGGGGCTGGACAGAAGGTAGGGGGCGAGCGCTAAGATGGGAGTACGCTACCCCCAACGGGGGACCGGCGTGTTTGCATCCTCCGACCAAGCGGAGGGTCCACTCTCACAGCTGACCATCTCCTTGAGCTGTGAGCCCCCATCAGCGGCGGGGGCGAGGGCGCAGGCCGACGCCCGGACCGGATCGCCTGCAACCAGACCGAGTGCCGCGCCAACAATGAAACGAGGAGTTTGTGAAAGTCCTGATGTTGGGCGCCGGCGCGGTGGGGACCGTGTCCGCCCTGAAATTCGTGCAGGACGCGATGCTCGAGCAGCTCGTCATCGCCGACGCGGTGTCCGCCCGCGCTTCCCTCCTCGCGGACCGTCTGCGTGATCCCCGGGTCACCTCCCGCCGGCTCGATGCCGGTGATCGCGCGGCCCTGATCGACGCGCTTCGTGAGACCGGCACCACCCTTGTCCTGAACGCGGCCCTGCCCGCCACCAACATCGAAGTGATGCGCGCCTGCCTCGTGGCCGGCTGCGATTACATCGACATGGCCAGCGGCGGCACGGACGACGACGGCATCCCCAAGCTGGATGACCAGTTCGCCCTCGATGCCGAGTTCAAGGCGGCCGGACGGATCGCCCTGCTGGGCATGGGCGCCGATCCCGGCACCACCAATGTCTACGCCGCCTACGCCGCCAGGCACCTGCTCGACGAGATCACCGAGCTCCGGGTGCGGGACGGCGACAACTCCGTGTGCCAGGGGCACGACGGATTCGTGGCGGCCTTCAGCCCGTGGGTCTTCATCGACGAGTGCCTGTGCAAGGCGGTCGCGTACCGCGACGGGCGGTATCACCTCGAGGCGCCGCTCACGGGCTTCGAGCCGTTCGATTTTCCCGAGCTGGGCGTGCTCAACTGCTACTACGTGGACCACGAAGAGTCCAAGACCCTGCCGCGGTTCTTCCCCTCGGCCCGGGTGGTGGACTTCAAGCTGTGCATGGACGACGTCACCGTGGAGACCCTGCGCGTGATGAAACGCCTCGGCCTTTCCAGCAAGCACCGGGTCCGGGTGGGGGACACCTCGGTGGTGCCGCGGGACGTCGTGGTCTCGCTGCTGCCGGACCCCAAGGACCTGGCGGGCCGGATGCGCGGCAAGACCTGCGTTGGGACGCTCGCGCGCGGCACCAAGAACGGTGAATCGCGCGCGTTCTACGTCTACAACGTCGCCGACCACGAGACGGCCTACACGGAGCTCGGGGTCCAGGCCACGGCGTACCAGACCGGGATCCCCCCGGTCATCGCCGCCCGGCTGATCCACGAGGGGCGCTGGGCCGGCCCCGGTGTCCGCTCGCCGGAGGAGTTCGACCCCGATCCGTTCCTCGAGCGGCTGGCCCGCGAGGGCATGCCGTGGCACGTGCGGGACGACACGGCCCGCGTCGAGCTGCCGAAGGTGCGCATCCGACCGTCGCGGGAGACCGTGGCGGCCTGACTCACGGAGTCACCCTGAACGAACGAGGGGGCATGCTCAAGGGCATGTCCCCTTCGTTTCACTCAGGGGTGACTCCCGTGACTCCATTCGTGCCGCGGTGATAGATTGACCGGAGGCACCCGACCAGAGACCCCCAAGAGCGCAGCACCCGGAGGAGCACGATGACCAGTACGGCCACGGCGCGGAGCAAGGGCCGCAAGTCGGCGGTCACTCCGTACCAGATGTACATCGACGGCAAGTTCGTCGGTGCCAAGAGCGGCAAGACGTTCGAGGTGTTCGACCCCTCGACCGAGGCGGCGATCGCGACCGTGCCGGCCGGCGGCCCCGAGGACGTGGCCCGCGCCGTCAAGGCGGCGCACCGCGCGTTCTACGAGGGCGGGTGGCGCACGGTCAGCGCGCAGGAGCGCGGCCGCGTCCTCTTCCGGCTCGCCGAGCGGATCCGCGCGCGCCGGACCGAGCTGGCCGAGCTCGAGACGATCAACTCGGGCAAGCCGATCGTCGAGTCCGAGTACGACATGGACGACACCGCCACCTGCTACGAGTACTACGGCGGCCTCGCCACCAAGATCAACGGCGAGGTGCTGCCGGTGCCGGCCGACGCGGTCGCGTTCGCCATGCGGGAACCCATCGGCGTGGCCGGGCAGATCATCCCCTGGAACTATCCGCTGCTCATGGCCGCGTGGAAGATCGCGCCGGCGCTCGCGGCCGGCTGCACCGTGGTCATCAAGCCCGCCGAGCAGACGCCGCTCAGCCTGCTCAAGCTAGCCGAGGACTTCGAGGCCGCCGGGCTCCCGCCCGGCGTGGTCAACGTCATCACCGGCGACGGCCCGGGTGCCGGCGCGCCGCTAGTGGCACACCGCGACGTCCGGAAGATCGCCTTCACCGGCAGCGCCGAGGTCGGCAAGCTCATCATGCGGAGCGCCGCCGATCAGCTCAAGCGAGTCTCGCTCGAGCTGGGCGGCAAGTCGCCAAACATTTTCTTCGGTGACGCCGACTTCGAGAACGCGGTGGACGGCGCCCTCTTCGGCACCTTCATCAACCAGGGCGAGGTCTGCTCCGCGGGGAGCCGGGTGCTGGTGCAGAAGGAGATCTACAAGGAGTTCGTCGATGCCGCGGCCGCCAAGGCCAAGACCATCCGGCTCGGGCCCGGGATCGACCGCGACACCAAGATGGGTCCCCTGGTGAGCGCCGAGCAGCGCGATCGCGTGGCCGGGTATCTCAAGGTCGGCCGCGGCGAAGCCAAGGTGGCCACGGGCGGCGGCACGCCCAAGCAGTTCGAGCAGGGCTGGTACGTCGAGCCGACCATCTTCTACGACGTCGACAACTCGGCCAAGATCGCGCAGGAGGAGATCTTCGGCCCGGTCATGAGCGTCATTCCGTTCAAGGACGAAGCCGACGCCATCCGGATCGCCAACGCGACGCCCTACGGCCTCGCCGCCGCCGTCTGGACTCGCGACATCTTCAAGGCGTTCCGGGTGGTCAAGGCGCTCGAGGCCGGCATCGTCTGGGTCAACCACATGCAGCCGACATTCGTCGAGGCGCCCTGGGGCGGGTACAAGGCGTCCGGCTTCGGCCGCGAGCTCGGGCACTGGGGCGTCGAGGAATACCTCGAGACCAAGCAGGTATTCATCAACCTGGACGAGAAGCCGATCGGGTGGTACTGAGGAGCGCGGATGGTCGATAACTGCACGTTGTCATCCCGAGCGGAGCGAGGGATCTTGCTGATGCGTTTCCGGGACCAGCCGAGAAGATCCCTGGCTCCGCTCGATGGCGGTTGACAGTCTGACAGGCGTTCACCCGAACACATGACCCGGTTCCTCGGTCGCTGCATGACCCGTGTCTGACTTGCTCGCCGGTTGCGCACCCCGCGCCGGCGTCGTTTGTTTCCGCTGTGATCCAAGGCCCGCTCCCACCCACCACCGATCTCGAACTCGACGCAGCGCTGCTCCAGGCCGCTATCACGGCGGCCCTCGGCCTGCTCTGCGCGTTCCTGTTCGAGCGGTACCGGAAGCCCTACTTCGCGTGGTGGGCCGTCGCCTGGAGCCTGTATCTGCTCCGGCTCGGTGCGATCACCAGCTTCCTGCTCACGTCCAATCGCATCTGGCTGTACTGGCACCAGGTTGTGACGGGGTGGACCGCGCTGGCGCTGCTGTACGCGGCGCTGGTGTTCTCGCAGCGGATCCGCTGGCGGCCGTGGTACTGGGCGCTGGTCCTGTTTCCCCCAGTCTGGTCCTACGTCGCCATCTACCGGCTCGACCACTTCCTGTGGGCGGTGCTTCCGGCGGTCTTCTTCCTGAGTCTGGCCACGCTGTGGACGAGCTGGGTCTTCTTCCGCTATCGCCGGCGGGTGTCGTCCAGCGGCGCCACGGTCCTTGCCGTCGCGTTCGGCCTCTGGGGGCTGCACCATCTCGACTACCCGTTCTTGCGCGCGCGGGGAGCATGGGCGCCCTGGGGCTACTATCTCGACATCCTGCTCGCGCTGGCCGTCGGCACGGGGATCCTGCTGCTGGTGCTCGACGATCTCCGCCGCGGCTTGAGCGCGCTCTCGGCGCTCTCGGGCGATCTCCAGGCCGCCGGCCGCGACCAGGACGTGCTGGCGGCACTGTTGGCCCGGCCGCTGACGCTGCCGGCGGTGCGCGGGAGCGCGCTGTACCTCTCCGCGCAGGGGAGGCCGGTCCTGGTCCGGGGAGCGGGCGTGTGCGAGGGCGCCGCGACAGGCGGACCGGATGAGGCTGCGGCGGCGCTGCTGGCCCGTGCGCTCGAAACCGGGTGGCCGCAGGTGAGCGGCTCCTGGCGGGAGAGCGGCACCGCGTTCCCCTATGCGGCCGTGTTGCCGCTCTTTCGAAGGGACGAGGTCAGCGGCGCGCTGGTGCTGGTGGGCGATGCGCGCGATCCGTTCACCGCGCTCGACGACGGGTTCCTGGTCGCGCTCGGCCAGCAGGTCGGCGCGGCGCTGGAGCACGCCGACCTCTACAGCCGGCTGCAGGCGCGGACGGTGGATCTCGCGCACCTGTCCGCCCGGATGATCGAGCAGCACGAGGAGGAGCGCCGGCGGCTCTCGCGCGAGCTCCACGACGAGACGGCCCAGGTGTTCTCCGCGGTGAAGATGGAGCTGGGCGTGCTCAGGGACGGGATGGCGCCCGGGCAGACCGAGCGGCTCGACCACGCGCTGGGGCTGATCGATACCGGGATCCGGAGCATCCGGAGCGTGACCAACGATCTCAGGCCCTCGCTGCTCGACGACCTGGGCCTGCTCCCGGCCTTGCGCTCGCTGATCGCGGACTTCGGCGACCGCAGCGGCATCCGGATCGAGCTGGCGGTGCCGGGCGCCCTCCCGCCGCTCTCGAAGGAGGCGGAGCTCGCACTGTTCCGCGCGCTGCAGGAGGCGCTGTCGAATGTGCGCCGGCACGCGGACGCGCACACGGTGCAGGTCGATATCACCGTGAACCCGGGCGAGGTGCGGCTCGAGGTGCGCGACGACGGCCGCGGCCCGCCCGCGGCCAGCTTGGAGCATCTCGAGCGGCAGGGCCACATGGGGCTGGCGGGGATGCGCGAGCGCATCGGGGCGCTGGGCGGGCGGGTGCGGTTCGAGGGCCGGCCCGGCACCGGCGCGTCGCTCGAGGTGCTGGTCCCGGTCGGGGCCGGGGCGACGGCGTGAGCGAGCCGGCCATCCGCGTCCTCGTCGCCGACGACCACGCGATCGTTCGGAGCGGGATCCGCCACGTTCTCGAAGGGGAGCCCGGATTCATCGTCGTGGGCGAGGCGTCGAACGGCGCGGAGGCCTTGGCGCTGGCCGAGGAGTCGGCGCCCGACGTGGTGGTGCTCGACATCTCGATGCCGGGGGTGTCCGGCCTGCAGGCGGCGGCCGAGCTGCGCCGCCGGCAGCCGGAGACCCGCATCCTCATCCTCAGCATGCACGACAACACCGAATACGTGCTCGAGAGCCTCAAGGCGGGCGTCCACGGCTACCTGCTCAAGGACACCGCCGCCGCCGAGCTCGGCGCCGCCATCCGGGCCGTGTGCCGCGGGGAGATGTTCTTCAGCCCGCCCGTCGCTCGCCATCTCGGGGCCGCGGTCCGGGGCGAGACGAGCGCGGCCCAGGGCGGCACGCTCGGGCTGCTCACCTCGCGCGAGCGACAGGTGCTCGTCGGCGTGGCCGGCGGCCGGACGAACAAGGAGATCGCCCAGGAGCTGGGGATCAGCCATCGCACGGTCGAGAGCCACCGCGAGAGCCTGATGCGGAAGCTCGACGTCTACACGGTGGCGGGCCTCACGAAGATCGCGCTCGAGCAGGGATTGATCCCCTGACGCGGCCGGGGCCGCCGCCACGCGGATATATATTGCGACATGCGCAAGGTGAAGACGGGCATCGTCATGATGAACCTCGGCGGGCCGGCCACGCTCGACGAGGTCGAGCCCTTTCTGCTCGAGCTGTTCGCCGACCGGGAGATCATCCAGCTTCCGTTTCAGAGCTGGCTGGGGCCGTTCATCGCCCGGCGCCGTGCGCCCAAGGTCCGCGGGCTGTACCAGAACATCGGCGGCGGCTCCCCGATCCTCCGCTACACCCGCGCCCAGGGCGAGGGCATGGTCGAGCGGCTCGACCGGCGCTCACCGGCAACCGCGCCACACGGGTACTACGTGGCCTTTCGCTACGTCCGCCCCAGGAGCGACGACGCGCTCCAGGCCATGGCCGAGGACGGGGTCGAGCGCGCAGTCGCCTTCACCCAGTACCCGCAGTTCTCCTGCAGCACGACCGGCTCCAGCCTCAATGAGCTCTGGCGTGCGGCCGGGCGGACCGGCCTCCGGGACCGGTTCGAGTGGAGCGTCATCGACCGCTGGCCGGTGCACGAGGGGTTCATCGCGTCCATGGCCGAGACCGTGCGCGAGGGGCTGAAGCAGTTCGAGCCCGCGGTCCGGGACCAGGTCCTGATTCTGTTCAGCGCCCATTCGCTGCCGCTCGACGTCATCGATCGCGGCGACGCCTACCCGCAGGAAGTGGGGGCCAGCGTGCAGGCGGTCGTCGAGCGGCTGGCGCCTCCCAACCCGTACCTGCTGGCCTTTCAGTCGGACGTAGGGCCGGTCCGCTGGCTGGGGCCGAGCACGGAGCGGGTGATCAGGCGGCTGGGCCAGCGGGGACTCAAACACATGCTGGTGGTGCCGATCGCGTTCACCAGCGATCACATCGAGACGCTGTCGGAGCTGGACCGGGAATACGGAGAGGTGGCCCACCAGGCGGGAATCACGCACTACAAGCGCACGCCCGCGCTCAACGAGCGGCCGCAATTCATGGACGCCCTAGCGGACATCGTGCTCGAGCATCTCGCCTCGGGCAGCGTGTGCAGCGGGCTCTACCGTACGCGCTGTCCCGGCTGCGTGAACCCGCAATGTCGGCAGATCGTCAATCCGGTGGGAGCCGCGGTGGGCGCGGGGAACGGCGGGAGCTGAGGGGAGTCACCTGTTCGGGGTGGCGCGTGTCGTCTACGCGCCTGTCATCCCGAGCGCAGCGAGGGATCTTGCCCGGGAATAGCTCGACCTCGGCCCGTATAGGTCTCTCGCTGCGCTCGGGATGACAGTGGCAGACGACCGGCGTCACTCTCCGCGAATCGACCGGCTCACCGGGTAGAGCACGCGACGCACGAGCCGGTCGGCCATCTCCCGCACCACCCCCCGCTCCCGATCCGACAGCCGGTCCAGCCGCGCCAGCGCCCAATCCGCCTCCTGCGCCGCAACCTGGGCGCCGAGGCGATGGAGATCGGCGAGCCGGGGCGCCGCCGCCCGACCGCGAAGCGCCTGGTCCAGCCGCCCGATCTCCTCGTCAAGCAGGCGGGTCGCCTCGTGGAGCGCGGCCGCCGGCGTGGCGGCGGCGGGACAGCAGAGCCGCTGCAGGTCGTCGAGGTCGAACAAGTAGACTCCCTGCACCGCGCGCCCTTCCGGCTGGACGTTCCGCGGCACCGACAGGTCGAAAGCCAGCAGCCGGCGGCCACCCTCCACGGCGGCACACAGCTCCTCCGCGGACACGACGGCTCGCGAGGCCCCGGTCGCGACGAACAGCAGGTCCGCCTCCGCCATCAGCCCGGGCAGCCGGTCCCATCCGTGCGCCGTCGCGCCCCAGGCGGTGGCGAGCACCGCCGCCCGGTCAGGATTCCGGTTCACCAGAGAGACACGCCGCGCGCCGTGGCCGTTGAGGGAGCGGAGCACGCCCTCCGCCGCCTCGCCCGCCCCGAGCACCACCACCGGCCGGCTGGCGATCCCGTCGGGCAGCTCGCGCGCGGCGAGGTCGACCGCGGCCGAGCTCACCGACGCGGGGTGGCGGCCCAGCAGGGTCTCGCTTCGCACCCGCCGGCCGGTGGTGAGGGAGGCGGAGAAGATCGCGTCCATCTCACGCGTCGTGGTGCCCGCGGACCGCGCCGCGTCGTACGCCCGGCGCACCTGGCCGAGAATCTCGGTCTCACCCAGAATCTGCGAGTCCAGGCCGGCGCTGACCGTGAACAGATGGTGCACGGCCTCCTCCCCATCGAGCCGCGACAGCTCTCCCGAGAGCTCCACGCCACGCGCCCGGGCGAGCTCCCGGAACCACGACTCGTAGTCGTACATCCCGGACCAGTACAGTTCGCAGCGATTGCAGGTGAAGAGCAGGAGGGCAAAGCGGCCGGCCGCGCGCTCGCCCTCGAGCAACGCGGCCAGCTCGGCCGGCGTGAAGGCGAACTGCTCGCGGAGGCCGACCGAGGCGGTATGGTGGCTTACGCCAACCACATGGAACGACAGATCCTGGAACACCCGTCTACGGTACAATCCGCCGAGTGGGGCGACAATCCGCATCGACACGGAGGCACCCCCCGTAGTTGTACGGAGGGCGGAAGCAGACATCCAAACCGGTCGCCTGCAGCGGTGGCCGGCTTGCGGCGCTATGGTGAATTGTTATCCCGAGCCCTTCACTGCGCTCAGGACAGGCCACAGGTGTTGACCGAGCACGTGACGCTCCTTACCGCCGGAACAGCCGGCCGAGCACTCCCGTAGCCACCGCGGCCTCGAAGGCGTGGGCGAGCTCGTCCATCGACTGGAAGCGTTCGGCGGGATCGATGGCCAGGCAGCGGAGAATGACCGCCTCGAGCTTGGCGGGCAGCTCGGGGCGGAGGTCGCGGAGCTTGGCCGGCGACCCGCGGAGCCGGGCGATCATGGTCTCCTGCGCCGACTTGCCGGCGAACGGCAACTGGCCCGTGAAGAGCTCGAACGCCAGGATGCCGAGCGCGTAGACGTCGCTCCGTCCGTCGAGCGGCTTGCCGCGGATCTGCTCCGGGCTCATGAACTCCGGGGTGCCGAGGACGATGCCGGTGGCCGTGAGTTTGGCGACCTCCGGTCCGGCCCGCCGCTCCTTGGCCAGCCCGAAATCCATGACCACGGCGCGGTAGCGCGGCTCGCCCGCGTCGGTGGTGCCGTCGGGCACCAGCATCACATTCTCGGGCTTGAGGTCGCGGTGGATGATCTGGAGCTCGTGGGCATGCTGGAGGCCCCGGCACATCTGGACCAGCAGGGGAATGGCCTCCGCCGCGCCCAGGGGACCGCGCCGGGCCTCGTGCTCGCTCAGCGGCTCGCCCTCGAGGTAGGGCATGACGAGGTAGATCATCCGGTCGGCCTCGCCCATCCGGAGGATGGGGCAGACGCTCGGATGGTCGAGCCGCATGGCGATCGTGGCCTCGCGCCGGAGCCGCTCGACCGCCGCCGGGTCGCGCGAGAGCCGGGGCAGGAGAATCTTGACCGCCACGGCGGCGCCGCCCTCGGTGTCCTGCGCCCGATAGACGTACGACATCCCGCCTTCCCCGAGCCGGTGGCCCACCTGATAGCGCCGGTCGAGCAGCTTGCCGCTCAACGTGGCGCAGCGATCGACCTCTTCGGGCGTGACGAAATACTCCTCGACCAGGACGCCGCCGCCGGGCGGGTGCTCGGAGGTCGCGGGCCGGGGAATCGGGGGCGGCTGGAAGGAGGCTCCCGCGTCGACGTCGGCGAGCGGCGAGCCGTCCTTGACGCAGTACCGCGCCGGCGCCGCGTAGCTGGTCTGGCAGCGGGGACAGCGGCGCGTGCTCAATCGCGGAACCGGTTCCGGCCGTCGCTCTTGGCGCGGTACAGGTGGGTGTCCGCCAGGCGGAGGAGCGACTCCCCGTCGCTGATACGCTCGTCGGGGAAGCAGGCGATCCCCACGCTGATCGTGACCCGCACCGGCTTCGACGGCTCACCGAAGTCGTGGGTCGCGACCCGGCGGAGAATGCGTTCGGCGAAATTGCGCGATTCGGCCGAGGTGGTCTCCGGCAGGAGCACGACGAACTCCTCGCCGCCGTACCGGGCCACGATGTCGACCGAGCGCTGCTCCCGCTTGAGCAGGTTGGCGAGCTGCTTGAGCACTCGGTCGCCTACCAGGTGGCCGTGGGTGTCGTTGATCTGCTTGAAGTTGTCGATGTCGATCATCATGCCGGTGAGCATGGTGGCGTACCGGGCGGCGCGGTCCATCTCCTGCTCCAGCTTCTCCATCAGCGCGCGGCGATTGAAGCAGTTGGTGAGCGGATCGGTCTCCGCCAGGTGCCGCATCTGCTCCTGGCCCATCACCGCGTTCTCGAGGTCGTACGCCTTCTCCAGCGCCGCCACCGCGGCCGTGATGACCTGTTCGGCGAACTCGACGTCCTGCTCGTTGAGCGGGGCGTCCTCGGTGGTGGTCCGGAGGAAGAAGACGCCGGCCGGCTCGCCGCGCAACGCGTACCGGAGCGCGATCGCCGAGCGGGTCTGGACCGGCTGGTCGCCGGCGCTCCAGTCCCGCCGGGCCTGCTCGTAGAGTGGATCGGTCGTGGCGTCCCGCACGAGCACCACCTCGCCCGTGGTCAGCGCACGGCGGATCTCGGGATACTTGTGCAGGTCCACCGGAAGATTGTGCAGCATGGGGTTTTCGAACGCGGCCACCACGGTACCCGTGTCGGCGTCGGGGCCCGCGATCACGATCGAGCAGCGCGAGATGTTGAGCCCGTGCGCCACCCGCCGGACCAGGATCTGGTAGATCTCCTCCGGCTTGAGCGAGGCCGTCACCTCCTGCATGATGTCGATCATCTCCGAGCGGGAGCGCGCCTCCGCCCGGGCCTGGTTCAACTCGCGCCCCACGCGGAGATGGGCCTTCACCCGCGCGAGCAGCTCGCGGACCCGGAACGGCTTGGGGATGAAGTCGGCGGCGCCCAAGCCGAGGGAGCGAACGGTGGCCTCCTCAGGCGGCATCGAGGAGATCATCAGGACCGGCAGGTCCTTGTAGCGGGGATCGGACTTCACCCGCTGGAGCAGCTGCAGCCCGTCCACCTTGGGCATCATGATGTCGAGCAGGAGCAGATCGAACGGCTCGGCCTCCAGGTGCTCGAACAGATGCTCGCCACCGGGGACCGCGAGGACCTCGTACCCGTTCTCCTTGAGGATCCAGGAGAGCGTGCGGGACAGCGCCTGATCGTCATCGGCGACGATGATCTTCGGGGCGAGGGCCATTCAGCGTACCAGGCGTTGATAGAGGTCGGGATCCACGTTGCCGCCGCTCACGACGGCGACCGTGGGCCCGTCCGGACGGAGCCGGCCGGCCAGGAGGGCGGCCACCGCCACGGCGCCGGAGGGCTCGGGCCGGAGGGCAGTGTGGTAATGGAGGTAGCGGACCGCGGCGGCGATCTCCTCCTCGGTCACCGTGACCGCCTCACGGACCACCCGCCGGAGTACGTCGAAGGTCAGGTCGCCGACCGAGCGGGAGAGGAGGCCGTCGGCCATGCTCTCGGTCCGCTCGAGGGTCCGCGGCGCTCCGGCGGCGAGGGCGGCGGTCAGCTTGGCCGCGCCCGCGGGCTCGACGCCCACGAGCCGGACGTCCGGCGCCAGCGCCGCCACCGCCACCGAGATCCCCGCGATGAGCCCGCCGCCGCTCACCGGCGCGAGGATCGTCCGCACGCCGGGGCACTGCTCCAGGATCTCGAGACCGACCGTGCCCTGCCCCGCGATCACGTCGGGATGGTTGAACGGGGGGATCATCGCGAGCCCCTCGTCCCGGGCGATCGCCTCGGCGCGCGCGCCCTGCTCGCCCGACCGGGTGGCGCCGGCCAGCACCACCTCGCCGCCGTGGCGCCGCACGCCTTCGATCTTCACCGCCGGCGTCGACTCCGGCATGACCACGACCGCCCGGAGCCCGAATTGGCGGGCGGCGAAGGCCACCGCCTGGCCGTGATTCCCGCTCGACTGGGTCACGATGCCACGCACGCCGCCGGCGGCCATCACGCGAGCCACCGCATTGTAGGCTCCGCGAATCTTGAAGGCGCCGATGGGTTGGAGCAGCTCGCACTTGAGCGCGACGGGCACGCCCAGGCGGGCGCCGAGGTCGGGCAGGTCGAGCAGGGGGGTCCGGACCGCCACACCCTCGAGCACGCGCGCCGCGGCGCGGAGCGAGTCGAGCGAGACGGCGGCGAGGCGATCGGCGGTGAGCGGCATCATTGGGCTGTCCTGCTAAATGCGCGGGGGGGCTCGATCAGGCAAGCCCCCCGCGCCGGTCACTCGTCGGCCGCGGCCGTCGGCGTCACCTCGTCGCCGGCGGCGGCGTCCTCCGCTCCGCCCTCGTCCTCCTTCACCACGCGGGCCACGTCCACGACGGCATCGCCGACGTCGAGGTTCATCACCTTGACCCCCTGCGTATTTCGGCCGATCACCCGGATACCGTCCACCGGCAGCCGGATGATGACGCCGTGGCGCGTGATCATCATCAGCTCGTCGTCGGGGATGACCTCCTTGAGGGCCACGATCGGGCCGGTCTTGTCGGTCTTCTTGAGGGTGATGATCCCCTTCCCGCCGCGCTTCTGCACCCGGTAATCGGTCAGCTCGGAGCGCTTGCCGAAGCCCTTCTCGCTCACGACCAGCAGAGTGGCGTCGCGCCGGACCACGACCATGCCGATGACCTCGTCGCCCTGCTCCAGCTCGACGCCCTTCACGCCGGTGGTGGCGCGACCCATCTCGCGCACGTCGCCCTGGTGGAAGCGGATGCTCATCCCGTCCTTGGTGGCCAGCACGATGTCGCTGTTCTGGTCGCATACCTGGACGTCGATCAGCTCGTCGCCCTTCTCGATGTTGATGGCGCAGATGCCGTTGGTCCGGACGTTCCCGTAGGCGGACAGCAGCGTCTTCTTCACGGTGCCCAGCCGCGTGGCGAAGACCAGGCACCGGTCATCGGTGAACTCCCGCACCGGCACCAGGGCGGCGACCTGCTCGTCCGGCTTGATGGCGATACAGTTGACGACCGGCTTGCCGCGGGCCGCGCGCCCCGCCTGCGGGACCTCGTGCACCTTGAGCCAGTAGAGCTGCCCGGTGTTGGTGAAGAACAGCAGGTAGTCGTGGGTGCTCGCGATGAACAGGTGTTCGACCCAGTCGTCCGCCTTGAGGTCGGCCCCGTTGAGGCCCCGGCCCCCGCGGCGCTGGCGCTTGTAGGTCGTGATCGGGATCCGCTTGATGTAGCCGGTGTGGGAGATGGTGATGACCATGTCCTCTTCGGCGATCAGGTCCTCGACCGTGAACTCGCCCTGGTCGGCCACGATCTCGGTGCGCCGGTCGTCGCCGAACTGGTCCACCACCTCGCCCATCTCCTGCTTCAGGATGGCCATCCGCTTGGGCTTGGAGGCGAGGATGCCCTTGAGCTCCTTGATCGTGGCGCGCACCTCCTTGAGCTCGGCCTCCAGCTTGTCGATCTCGAGACCGGTGAGCTTGGCGAGCCGCATGTTGAGGATCGCGTCGCTCTGCTTCTCGCTCAACCCGAAGCGCTTCCGGAGCCGGGCGTCGGCCTGCGCGGTGTCGTCCGAGCCGCGGATGATCTTGATGACCTCGTCGATGTTGTCGACCGCGATCTTGAGGCCGTCCAGGATGTGCTCGCGGGCCTCGGCCGCGTTGAGGTCGAACTGGGTCCGCCGGACCACGATCTCGTGGCGGTGCTCGACATAGCGCTCGAGCAGCTCCTTCAGGTTCATGATCTTGGGTGCGCCGTTGTCGAGCGCCAGCATGATCACGCCGAAGGTGGACTGCATGGCGGTGTGCTTGTAGAGCTGGTTCAGCACGACGTTGGGGATGGCGTCGCGCTTGAGCTCGATGACGACCCGCATGCCCTCCTTGTCGGATTCGTCGTTCACTCCGCTGATGCCCTCGATCTTCTTCTCCGTCGCCAGCTCGGCAATGGCCTTGACCAGGTTCTCCTTGTTGACCTGATACGGGATCTCGGTGACGACGATCTGCGACTTGCCCGACGACTCGCGCTCCTCGATCTGGGCCCGGGCCCGCATGATGACGCGGCCGCGGCCGGTTTCGTAGGCCTCCTTGATGCCCTCGCGCCCGTAGATGTAGGCGCCGGTCGGGAAGTCGGGCCCCTTGATGACCTTGCGGAGATCGGCAATGGTGGCTTCGGGGTTGTCGATGAGCAGCTCGACCGCCTTGGCCACCTCACGCAGGTTGTGCGGCGGGATGTTGGTGGCCATGCCGACCGCGATGCCCGACGAGCCGTTCACCAGCAGGTTCGGGACCTTGGACGGAAGGACCGTCGGCTCCTGCAGCCGGTCATCGAAGTTGGGCTGGAAGTTGACGGTGTTCTTGTCGATGTCCTCCAGCATCGCGATCGCGATGCGGGTGAGCCGGGCCTCGGTGTAGCGGTAGGCGGCCGCGGGGTCGCCGTCGACCGAGCCGAAATTCCCCTGCCCGTCCACCAGGGGATAGCGCAGCGAGAAATCCTGGACCATGCGCACGAGCGCGTCGTAGACCGACGAGTCGCCGTGCGGGTGGTACTTGCCGAGCACGTCGCCCACCACCGTCGCCGACTTCTTGTAGGGCCGCCCGGGCACCAGGCCCAGCTCGTTCATGGCGTACAGGATGCGGCGATGCACCGGCTTGAGGCCGTCCCGGACGTCCGGCAGCGCCCGGGAAACGATGACGCTCATCGAGTAATTGATGAACGACTGCTGCATCTCTTCCTCGATGAGCCGGGGGAGGATGCGCTCGCGCGAGTTCGGTGCGGTCATGTCGGTCGCTGGCTAAGGGAAAACGGTGTCGTCGCGGAGGGAGGGCCGAGACCCCCAAATATATCCCGGAGCGGGGGCCGGACGCAACGGCTTGGAACGGGCGGAAGTCTGGGTGGGGCAAGGGGTTAAGAGGGCGGAGAGGGCGGAGAGGGCGGAGAGGGCGGAGAGGGCGGAGAGGGCGGAGAGGGCGGAGAGGAGAGGGCGGAGAGGGCGGAAGGCGAAGGTGCGGTCATCCTGAGGAAGCGCAAGCGACCGAGGGATGACGGTGGCGCTCACGCGGCGGGCGCCCGTGCATCACCGCTCCGCCCTCTCCGCCTTCACTGCTGACACGGCGCCGTGTCCACCACCCAGCTCCTGAGCGGGGTCCGCTGCAGGTATCCGCCGTCGTCGCCACCCGGCTTGAGCCCGAGCCTCGCCAGCTCCCCCGCGATGTAGGCGTTGCCCCGGACGTTCCCGGGCGTGCCCGCGCGCCGGCCCGGCATGGAGTCGTCGGCGAAGATGTAGCTGTGGACCTTGAGGTCCGCCGCGGTGATCGCGGCGGCGGTGCCGCCGGTCGGGGCCGTCGGGACCGGGGACCGGGTGCCGCCGCAGGCGGCGGAGAGGAGCACAGGCGCGAGTGACCAGGACCTCTGCATGACGGGCCGCCGGGATGAGGGAAACGTGGGCAACGGCTCCCACTACCTCCGGCCGCCCCAAAACGGTTCAGGCGGCCGCGGCGCTCCCCGGCTTGGCCCCCCGCCGGAGCAGCACCGTCCCGGCCCCGGGGCCCAGTCTCGGCTCGCCCGCGGGCAGCTCCACCCGGCCGATGAGTCGCTCGTCGTCGAGCACCGCGTAGACCACCGTCGAATCCTCCCTGGCCAACCGTACCATTGTCCGATCCGCCTTTCCAATTTTCCGGTGCCTGAACCGACCGGCCCTTCGGCCGCGTACGACTCAGATGCCGCCGGACCGCCGAGGGTTGCGTCCCGCGGCGGCGCAACCCTTTCGGCCGGCCCTGTGTCAGAGGGCCGGTTACCTGGACCCCTCACGCGCCGGAGCCCGTGGACGACCGTGATCTGATCGGACGAGTGTTGGCCGGCGACTCCCGGGCGGAGCGTGAGCTGTACGACACGCACGTGGACCGCGTGTTCCGGCTCGCCTACCGGATGGCGGGCGACGCGCACCGCGCCCAGGACTACACCCAGGAGACGTTCATCCGCGCGTTCCGGCGGCTGGCCGACTTCCGCGGCGACAGCGCACTCTCGACCTGGCTCTGCGCGATCGCGGTGTCGGTGACGCTGAACGGCCTCAGGAGCCTGCGCCGCGCCCGCGAGCGCGAGGTGGACCTGGACGAGGCCCCGGGCCTGGGGGTCCGGACGGTGGAAGCGGATCCGGATCTCAAGGCGCGGCTCACGCTGGCCATCGACGGCCTGCCCGACGGGTACCGGACGGTGTTCGTCATGCACGACGTCGAGGGATACACGCACCAGGAGATCGCGGCGACGCTGGGCGTGCAGCCCGGGACATCGAAGGCCCAGTTGTTCCGCGCCCGGGCTCGGCTGCGGGAGACGCTCGCCGACTTCGCGAGGGAGTGAGACCGTGGACGACGATCAGCTCGATCCAGCACTGGGGGCCGTGGCCCGCGACTACCACACCCCGCCCGAGACGCCGCGCGACGCCATGTGGCGGGCGATCGAGGCCCAGCGCCGCGCCGACAGGCTCCGGCGTCCGGTGATCCGCCGGTGGGCGCCGTGGGCCGCCGCCGCCGCCGCGGTCCTCGCCCTGGGCGTCGGCATCGGCCGGCTGTCCTCTCCCGGCGTTCCGGCTGCGCCGCCGCCGGGAGCGGTCGCCCGCGGGGCCTCGGATTCCCGCGTCAACGAGACCGCGTATCGCCTCGCCACCGTCGAGCACCTCGGGCAGTCAGAGGCGTTCCTCACCCTGTTCCGCGTGTCGGTGCGCTCGGGTGGCCAGGAGCGACTCGCCTCCGCCACCGCCCGCGGCCTGCTGGCCACCAACCGCCTGCTGCTGGATTCGCCGGCCGCGCGTGACCGAAAGACCCGCGCGCTGCTCGAGGACCTGGAGCTGGTACTGGCCGAGATCGCCCAGCTCTCGCCGGAGGCACCGGCCGGGGACCGCGAGCTCATCCGCGAGGATCTCGAGCGGGGCGGCATGCTGTCCCGCCTTCGGACGGTCGTGCCCGCGGGCACGACCCCAACACGAGGTGCATTGTGATCGAACGGATCTCGATGGGGCTGGCCTTGACCGGCGCGCTGGCGCTGGGGAACGCGTGGCGACCCGCGCCGGCCGTCGTCCAGGGCGCCACCCCCGCGGCCCAGGACTCGGCTGCGCCGGCCGAGCCCCGGCCACCGGCCGCCTGGCTGCAGGGCGACCCCGCCGACTCCCTGTATCGCGCCGCTCGCGAGGCGCTCGACCGGCGGGACTATCGCCGGGCCGCGGCCCTCTTCGAGCAGGTGCCGTCGCGGTTCCCGCGTTCGGGCTACGCGGCGGACGCCTATTACTGGCGGGCGTTTTCGCTCTACCGAGTCGGGAGGACGGCGCAGCTCCGATCGGCGCTGCAGGCGCTCGATACCCAGCGCGACCGGTACCCGCGCGCGGCAACCAAGGGCGACGCCCAGGCGCTGGCGCGCCGCATCCAGGGTGAGCTCGCGCGCCAGGGCGATCCCGCCGCGGCCGCCCAGGTGGCCGAGGCCGCCGAGGCCGCGGGCCGGGTGCCGCCGGTTCCTCCCGTGCCTCCGGTGGCGCCGGTGCCGCCCGTCTCGCCCGTTCCGCCGGTGCCTCCCGTGGCGCCCGATGACGACGACCGCTGCGCCAACGACGAGGACGACACCAAGCTCGCCGCGATCAACGCGCTGCAGCAGATGGACGACGCCCGCGCACGGCCCATCCTCCGGCGGGTGCTGGCCCGGCGTGATCCGGCCTCGGTCTGCCTCCGGCGGAAGGCGGTCTTCCTCATCGCGCAGGAGAGCGCCGACGGCAACGAGGACATCCTGCTCGAGACCGCGCGGAACGATCCCGACCACGAGGTGCGCGAGCAGGCGGTCTTCTGGCTCTCGCAGGTAGGGAGCGAACGCGCGGTGAGCGCGCTCGACTCGATCCTCCGGACGTCCAAGGACCAGTCGCTGCAGGAGAAGGCGATCTTCGCGCTGTCGCAGCACGACAGCCCGAAGGCGCAGCAGGCGCTCCGGGCCTACGCGGAGCGCGCGGACCTGTCCGTCGATACGCGGGAGAAGGCCATCTTCTGGATCGGGCAGAGCGGTGGCGCGGAGAACGAGGCCTTCCTGCGCGCCCTGTACGGGCGCCTCACCGAGGAATCGCTCCGGAACAAGGTCCTGTTCTCGATCTCGCAGGCGGGCGGCGCGGAGAACGGGCGCTGGCTCCTGGGCGTGGCCCGGGACGCGAAGCAGCCGGTCGAGCTCCGGAAGCAGGCGCTCTTCTGGGCCGGGCAGGGAGGCGCCTCGATGGCCGACCTGACCGGCCTGTACGCCGCCATGCCCGAGCGCGAGATGCGCGAGCAGCTGATCTTCGTCTACTCCCAGCGGGACGAGCCTGCCGCGGTGGACAAGCTGCTCGACATCGCCCGCCGCGAGCCGGACACGGAGCTGCGGAAGAAGGCGCTGTTCTGGCTGGGCCAGAGCTCCGACCCGCGGGCCGCCCAGGCGCTGCAGGACATCATCGAGCAACCCTGAGCGCGGGAGGCACTATGCGTCGTCCGTCGTCGATCGTGCTCTTCTTCTGCGTCCTCCCCGCGGTCGCCGGGGCGCAGACCCTGGCGCAGCGGGTCGCCGCGCTCGGCGACGGCAGCCTCCGGCTCCAGTTCGCCGCCCGGGCCGGGGTCTGCGGCAATGGCGGCCACTCGATCACCATCGTGGACGACGACGACCGCGGCGAGTGGGAGAGCGATTGCACGCCGCGACCGGTGCGGGTTTCGCTCCGGGTCCACGCCGGCCGGGTGCAGGAAGCCAATACCTACGTCGGCGGGCGTTGGAGGAACCCCGGCGCCGCGACCGATCTCGGGGCGCTCCCGGCACGGCAGGCGGCGTCCGACCTGCTCGCGCTGGCCGAGGGAAGCCGGGCGGGCGCCGACGAGCTGATCACCGCGGCCACCCTGGCCGACAGCGCAGTCGTCTGGCCCGACCCTCCTCCGGATGGCGCGCCGGACCGACCTCCCGCTCGAGACCCGGCGGAAGGCGGTCTTCTGGCTGGGGCAGGCGGCGGGCGCGGCGGCCGACGCGCGGGGCTCGACTCGCTCGCGGGCGACGGCGGCGGCGAGCTCGAGGTCCGGAAGCAGGCGGTGTTCGCGCTGTCGCAGCGCCCGGCGGACGAAGGCGTGCCGGCGCTCATCCGGATCGCGCGAACGAGCCCGCACGCCGAGTTGCGGAAGACGGCGCTCTTCTGGCTGGGCCAGAGCGAGGATCCTCGGGCGATCGAGCTGTTCGAGGAGATCCTGCGGTAGCGGTCCGTGGTCATCCTGAGCGCAGCGAAGGGTGACGCTTTATGACCCTTCGAACCACCCCGCTGCCCCCCAATTACATTCCCCCGGCATGCGGCCCTCCCCCCATGCCCCGCTCGTCGCAGCCGCGCTCCTCGCGGGCGCCTGCGGCGGGAAACAGGCACCGGCGCCGGTCATCACCCTGGGCCCGGCCGCCGACACCCTTCAGACGACGCTGTCCGACGCCACCGCCGGCGTCTGGCTCGGCGGGAGGCGCTGGGCGGTGCTGGATGCCCCGGGGAGCGGGTCGCGATCGCCGACATCGGCGCGCGCACCGTCACGCCGCTCGGCGGGAGCGCGACGAAGGAGCTCCGGAATCCGTCCACCCTGTTCCGCGCCGGCGACACCCTGTACGTGGGCGACTGGGGACTGCGGCGGACCTCCCGCTGGGCGCTCGACGGCCGGTTCGCGGGGGCGACGCCCGCCTCCGACGCGGTCCGCGGCGCGCTGCCCCGGGCGCGCGACGCCCAGGGACGGTACTACCTTGAGCTCACGCCCAGGCCCGGCGCGGATGGCGAGGGCAACCGCGACTCCGCCGCCGTGGTGCGGACGAGCCCGGCGGCCGACCGGGTGGACACGCTCGCCCGGCTGGCGCCGCTCGACATCGCCGAGGTTCAGGGCGACGCGGGTCGCCGGTTCGAGCGGCGCGTGTTCAGCGGAGCCGACCAGTGGGGCGCACTGCCCGACGGCTCGCTCTGGGTCGGCCGGGTGTACGCCAACCGGGTGGACTGGCGGGACACCGCCGGGCGATGGACTCGCGGCGAGCCGCTGCCCGACAGGGTGCTGGAAGTTACCCGCTACGACCGCGAGCTCTTTCTCCGCCGGTTCCCCGCCGAGCTTCGGAGCACGGCTGAGCAGCTCCCGTTCGCGCCGGTCAAGCCCCCATTCGAGGCCGGGCTCACCAGCCCGGCCAACGAGATCTGGCTGGAGAAGAGCCGGGCGCCCGTGGACTCGAGCCGGCGGTATCACGTCGTCGATCGCCGGGGCCGCCTGACGCGGGAGATCCGCGTGCCGGGCCGCGGGCGTATCATTGCCGTCGCCCCGGGCGCCGCGCTGGTCGCCGAGCCGTCGCGGGACGGGATCCGGCTCCTGCGGTTCCCGCTGCCCGAGGCTCCAGCCGCCGCCGCGCCCTGAGTGTTCGCCGTTCCGTAGGCTCGATTCCCCGGAGGAGTGATCGCATGAAGCTGTCGCCATCGTTCTGCGCGCTGGCATTTCTGGTCGTCGGGTGCCGCCCTGCCGCAAGCCAGGGACGCCTGACGCTCGACAAGAAGCTGCCGGTGACGTTCGCCCAGCTGAGCAACGTGGTCGAGCTGGGCGATGGCCGCGTGGCCTTCGCCGACACCAAGGCGAAGTTGTTTCTCGTCGCCGACCTGCAGAGCGGGAAACTGGACACGCTCGGGACCCGGGTGGACTCGCTGATCAAGAACGCGCCGCCGGACCAGTACAAGTTCCCCGGCTGGGTGGCGCACCTGGGCCGGCGACACCGTCGCGCTGGTCGACTTCAGCGGGCTTCGCACCACGCTCTGGAACGAGACCGGCAAACCGCTCGGCGTGCTTCCGATCGTCGAAGTCGCGGGCAACACGCCGGTGCTGGTCTACGACACGATCGGCAACGGCTACAAGGTCGACTACCAGGCGGTCCTGGGCGGCGCGGAGCCGGGCCAGCCGGTGCGGCCGGACAGCGTCCCGGTGCTCCGCATCGCGCTCAAGACGGGCAAGGTGGACACGGTGGCCAACCTCTCCTCGCCCGAGTTCGGCGACGCGGTGTTCGGCGAGCAGACCCAGCAGGCGGCCAAGGTGTTCGCGCCGAACGATTTCTTCGGCGTGCTGCCGAACGGCACCGCGTGGCTCGCGCGGGGCCACCAGAACCGGGTGGACTGGCGCGCACCCGACGGCAAGTGGACGGCGGGGAAGGCCCGCGACTACCCCAAGGCCGCCGTCACCCAGGCCGATCGCGACCGGGTGCTGGCCCAGGTGCGCGAGCACGGCAAGCAGTTCGGCATGCCGCAGGACCTGCAGATCACGTATCCGTTCGCCGACACGAAGCCGCCGTTCGATTTCGCGCTGGGCCGGCCGAACGGCGAGGTCTGGCTGCAGCGGCCGCGCTCGCAGGAGGACGCGCCGCTCACCTACGACGTGTTCGACCGGCAGGGAGTCTGGCAGCGGGCGGTGGAGTTTCCGGCGGGGACGGCTCTGGCGGGCTTCGGACCGAAGGGAGCGGTGTACGCGCTCAAGGAGGCGACGGGTCGCGGACGGTGGGAAGGTTCAGCTGAGGTAGGAGGGCGCGCTGAGCGGAGCGCGTGGGCCGGTATGCCACGGTGCACACCCGTCAGCCGCGATCCGCTCAGTCCAGGATCGGCGGCTCGTCGCCCGGCGGCGTGTTCGGGCCCTGGCGGTCGGTGCGCCGCCGGTCCCGCCGCCGGCCCTCCTCGTACCACCGGCGCGTGATCTCGCCCGCGAGGTCCCGATTGCCCAGCCCGAACGCGAGTCCCACCGCCAGCGCCGACCGCGCCGAGGGTGAGGGTGAACGCGGCGGTCACGATCTCCTCGGCGACGCCCACCTGCTGCAGCGCCATGAACACGGCGATCACCACCACCGCGCCCTTGGCCATCTTGGCGACCGTCGGCACGCCGGACACCGTGCCCGCCGACGCGAGAATCAGCCCGCGCACGAACTCGCCGAGGATCATGCCCGAGAATCACGATCACGATACCCGCGATCAGCGTCGGGATGAACGCCAGCATCGTCCCGAACATCTGATTGATGCTCTCGAGCCCGAGCGCGGTGCTCGCGAGCAGGATCACCACCAGCATCACCAGCCAGAAGATCAGCTTGGCCAGCGCGCGCACGGGGTCCAGCCGCGAGCCGGTGCGCACCACGACCTCGTCGAGCCCGCCCGCGGCGGCCATGCGGTTGAAGTCCAGCCGCTTGAGCGTGTCGTCCGCCCAGCGCTGGACCTGGCGGGCGAGGAAGTAGCCCGGTCAGCAGGATGACCGCCGCGCCCACCAGCGCGGGCACGACGGTACCGATCTGTTCGGCGCCGAGCCGGAGCCGCTCCCAGAGTTCGTTCACGGCGCCACCTCGATCACGAGTTTCCCGATCTGCTCGCCGCGCTGGAGCCGCGCGAGCGCGGCGGGCGCCTCGGTCGAGCGGCACCGCCCGGTCGACGACCGGCCAGAGCCGCCCCTCGTGGGCCAGCGCGACGATCGCCGCGTACTCCCGCCGGCTCCCCAGCGTCGAGCCCAGGATGCTCCACTGGTGCCAGAACAGCCGCCGGAGGTCGAGGGAGACCATCGGGCCGGTGGTGGCGCCGCAGATCACCAGCCGGCCGCCCCGCCGGAGCGCGCGGAGCGAGTCCTGCCAGCGCGCCTGGCCCACGCTGTCCACCACCACGTCGGCGCCGCGGCCGCCGGTCACCCGCCGGACCTCGGCGACGACGTCGCCGGTGGCATGGTTGACGACCGTCGTCCGCGCCCAGGCGCCGAGCGGCCTCGAGCTTGGCGTCGGAGCCGCTGGTCACGATGGTCCGCGCGCCCAGGTGCCGGGCGATCTGCAGCGCCGCCAGCGCGACCCCGCCGCCGATGCCCCAGATGAGCACCGTCTCGCCGGGCCGCAGCGCGGCCCGGGTCGTGAGCATCCGCCAGGCGGTCAGCGTCGCCAGCGAGAAGGCGGCGGCCTCGGGCCAGGGCATCGCGGCCGGCACGGGCGCCAGGTTCTCGCTCGGGCACGTACGATGTACTCCGCGGCGGTGCCCGGCCGATGCTCGCCGACCACCCGGAACGACGCGCAGAGCGATTCCTCGCCCGGACCGGCAGGCGGGGCAGCGCCCGCACGAGAGGCCGGGATTGATCATCACCCGGTCGCCCGGCCGACGTCATGGTGACCGCGGTCCCGACCGATTCGACCACGCCGGCGCCGTCCGAGCCCACGATGTGCGGGAAGACGTAGCTCACGCCGGGCAGGCCGTCGGCGACGAACAAATCGAGCCGGTTGAGCGCGGCGGCGTAGACCCGCACGCGCACGTCGTCCGGCGCCTCGATGGCGGGCTCGGGCAGGTCCTGCAAGGCCAGGTGTTCGAGCCCGCCGACGGCGTCCGAGCGCGAGCGCCTCACCGGCGGCGCTCAGAACGACGGGCTCAGCACCTGCTCGCCGGGCCGGAGCCGGACGAGCGTCGGCGTGCTGCCGGCGGCGAGGGGCTGGATACGCAGGGTGAGCTGGGATTTGCCCTTGCCCGCCTCGGAGAGCTTTCCCGCCACGTAGGCGATGCGCTCGCCGTCCCGCGAGACGTCCAGCGCCACGACCGGCTGGTCGATCTGCAGCAGCTGTGCGGCCGACGCCGCGCCCGCCGCCCGCCGCATCAGGCGCGCGCCGCTACCTTTTTCCATGACGTAGATCAGGTCGCCGTTGGGGAGCCACCGGGGGCTGCTCTCCCGCTCCGATGTCTTCGTGAGCCTCTGCGCTTCCCCGCCCTCGGCGTCCATCTCGTAGATCTCGGAATTGCCGTCGCGGGCGGAGACGAAGGCGATGCGGCGGCCGTCCGGCGAGACGTCCGGCGAGCGGTTGCCGCCGGTCGAGGCGGTGAGCACCCTCGGGTCCTGGCCGTCCGCGCGCACGCTCACGAGCTGCCCGACGCCGCCCACCGGCGCGCCCGTATAGATGATACGGGCGCCGTCGGGCGTCCACACCGGCTCGCCTTCAGTCCCGGCATCCGTCGTGAGGCGGCGGGCGTTCCGGCCATCGGCGTCCATCACGTAGAGATCGTAGTTTCCGCCGCGATTCGCGCTGAACACGATCCGCGTGCGGTCGGGCGAGCGGACCGCCTGGACCTCGCCGCCGCCGTCGACCAGCAGCGGCAGCAGGGTATCCGGGCTCTCGGGTCGCACCTGATAGATCCCGAACGCCCCGCTCCGGTTGGAGGCGACCAGCAGATCCGCCGTCACGTAGACGTCGGCCGTGGCCCGGCCCCAGGCCGTGGCCGCGCTCACGACCGCGTGACCGGGACTCACGCCCCGGACCTCGCCGTTCGCCACGGCAGCGACTTCGGGCTTGTCGCTGCTCCAGGTCACGCCAGCGGCCGGACCGACGACCTTGTGCCCGTCGTCGAGCAGGTTCGCGGCGAAGGTGAGGCGCTCTCCCGGACGGAGGCCGGCGCGGGCGCGGTCCAGACCGAGCACTCCCGGGACGACCGCGATGCGCCAGACGACCGGCTCGAACCCGCGAAGCCGCACCGTGAGGGTGGTCTCGCCGGTATCACGCGCGGTAAGGGTGCCGCTCGCGCGATCGAAGCGGGCCCGGGTCGTATCGCCGACCTCCCACACCACGCGCGCCTCCGGGATGGCCGTGGAGTCCGCGGCCTCGGCCACAGCGGTGAACTGGCGCGCGGCGCGGATCGGCACCTGGATCGGATCGGACATCGGCTTGGGGGAGACGACCAGCGTCTGAGGCAAGCGGTGGACGGTGAGGCTCACGCGGCGCTCCTGGCCGAGCCCCGACATGACGATTTCCGTTCGGCCCGGACCCCGCGCCGCGACGATACCTGTCGGTCCCGCGGTCGCGACGGCCGTGTCGGCCGAGCGCCACTCGAGACCGCTGGTGAGCTCGCGATTCCCCTGCGACGGCACCAGCGCGCGCAGGGTCTCCGCCTCCTCGGGGCCGAGGGCCTCGATCGCGCCGGCGAGCGCGATCTCCGCCTGTTCCACTTCCACCGGGACCGTCGCCATGAGGCCGGCGCCGGCAGTCGCCTGGACGATGCTCTTCCCCGGCGCCACGCCGAGGACCAGCCCGGCGGAGTCCACGGTGGCCACCTCCGGCTTAAGCGACTTCCAGAGCACCCGGCCGACGGGCAGCGGCGTCCCGTCGTCGCGCAGCGCCTGGGCGCTCACCCTGATGGTCTCGCCGGGCAGCAGGACCGCCGTCGCGGGATCGATCGTGAGCGCCGAGCCTCCGGCGGCGGCGGCGCCCCCCTGGCCCCCGCCCGCGCCGGTGATGAGCACGGCGAGCGAGGCGCGCTTGCCCTGGAGCCGGGCCTCGACCTTGGCGAGTCCGGGGGCGATGCCCGAGGACGGTGCCGTCGCGCGACACCTTCGCGATCGTCGTGTCGGAACTCCAGAAGGCGAACCTGGCGGAGGGAATCAGGTTGCCCTGGCGATCGTACGCGGCGGCGAAGATGGTCTGCTTGGCTCCGACGCCCAGCGTCATCGTTTCGGGCGTGACCTGTACCTCGTTGGCCGCCTGCGCGGCGAGCGGCCGAGCGCCGGGCGCGGCGAGCGAGAGCGGTATCGCCAGCCCGAGGCCCAGCCACACCGAAGGACGGAGCGCGGTGCGGTCCGCTTCAGGTCGGAGAGAGGTCACCGGAGTGATGTCCAGAGAGAGGGGGAACGGTCGGTAATAATAGCGCACGCCGGGCCTGGTCGCATCGTGGCGGCGCGGGGCGCCCCGGGCCGGGCGAGAAGGCCGGCGAACGGCGACGAGGCGCTCGCTGGCATCCATGCAAGCCCGCCCGCGCCGACGGTCGGCGGAACCCGAGTCAGCTGTTTAACTCATGTTTTTGCAAAGACTTAGATGCACTGACGGCCACCCCGTCGAACCGGGGCCGGGACGGGTCGTGCCGCGCGCACGCGGACACGTCTCGAGCCTTGCAGAAGGCTCGAAGAAGTGCAAGTTATATCGGGACCCTGCACAGGCGCACGCGCGCCTCACGACCGGCGGCGGGTTGCGCCGCATCTGCGATCGGAGGAAGCGAAGATGGCCGAGCTTCATTATATGGAGATGGGCTGGTCCGGGTCGGGCTGGATGGACCCGCTGCCAATCGAGTACCCGCCTGCACCCGCTCCAGCCCCGGTCGCGCCGACTCCACCCGCCTCCAACTCAACCGTCGCCAAGCCGATTCCGGCGGCCCGGCCGGCTACGAAGCCCGCGGCGAAGGCCGCCCGGCCCGGGGCCAAGAAGGCCGCGAAGAAATCGGCCAAGAAGAGCGTCAAGAAGGCGGCGAAGCGGAGCGCCAAGAAGGCGGCCAAGAAGACCGCCAGGAAGCCCGCCCGGAAGGCGGCCAAGAGGACCGCCCGGCGCCCCGCTCGGAAGGCCGCCAAGAAGAGCGCGAAGAAGACCGCCAGGCGGAGTGCGCGGAAAGCGGCTCGCCGGCCGACGCAAGAAGCGGGCCAAGCGCGGCCGGCGCCGCTAATGGCGCTCAGCCGGCGGACTTGGTGCTCGCCAACGCCGCGGCGCAGTTGATCAGAGCGATGTGGGTGAAGGCCTGTGGAAAGTTGCCGAGGAACTGACCGGTCACCGGATCGATCTCCTCGGAATAGAGCCCGACATGATTGGCGTGGCGCAGCATCCGGCGGAAGACCCGCTCGGCGCGCTCGCGCTCGCCGATCATGGCCAGGGCCTGCGCCAGCCAGAACGTGCAGATCGAGAACGCCCCCTCCTCCCCCTCCAATCCGTCCGGGTGCCGATAGCGGTACACCAGCTCGCCGTCGGTGCTGGTGAGCTCGCGGGCGATGGCGCGGACGGTGCCCTGGACCCGGGGATGGTTCCAGGGCAGGAACCGCACCATCGGGATCGCCAGCGCGGCGGCGTCAAGCGCGTCGTCGTCGTAGGCCTGGGTGAACGACTGGTGCCGCTCGCTCCACCCCCGCTCCATGATCTCGGCGTGCAGCAGGTCGCGCTGAACCCGCCACTCGGGCGCGTTCGACTCGAGCCCGAGCTCGTCCGCCATTCGGACGCCGCGATCGAGCGCCACCCAGCTCATCACCTTGCTGAACACGTAGTGGCGGACCTCGCCCCGCACCTCCCAGATGCTGGAGTCGGGCAGCTGCCAGTTCTTGCTGACCCAGTCCACCAGGCCGCGAAGCACTCGCCAGGTGCCTTCGGTCATCTCGTTCGTCCGGCGCCAGATGTCGGCCGTCTCGAGCACCTCGCCGTAGACGTCCAACTGGAGCTGGCCGACCGCGCCATTCCCCACGCGCACCGGCCGTGAGCCCCGATAGCCCGACAGATGGTCGAGCTGCCGCTCGACCAGGTCCCGGCGGCCGTCGATGCCGTACATGATCTGGAGGTGGCCGCCGCCCTCGTGACGGCAAACCTTCTTGAGAAACCGCATGAAGGCGTCGGCCTCGCTTGCGGTGGCCCACGGCGTCGAGGGCGGCGAGGGTGAACGCCGCATCGCGCAGCCAGACGAATCGATAGTCCCAGTTCCGCACCCCGCCGATCGTCTCCGGCAGCGACGTGGTGGGTGCCGCGATGATGGCACCCGTCTCGGCATGGGTCAGCAGCTTGAGCGCCAGCGCCGAGCGCTTGACCATGCCCCGGAACGGGCCGCTGTAACGCACGCCCGCGGCCCAGCGGGCCCAGAAGGTGGCCGTGATATCGAGCTTGCGCTCGCTCCCGTAGCGGTCGACGGGGTGGATGTCGTCGTCGTCGTATCGGAGTACCAGCCAGCGCGCCTCGCCCTTCTCGAGCGCGAATTGTGCGCTGGCCGCGGACTGCTCGACGATCCACTCGAACGGCTTGGCACTCGAGAGCGTCAGCACCTGGTCGGTGCGGTCGGTGGCGAAGAGCCCGTTCCTGAGCAGCTCCAGCCGGGTCGTGCGGGCGCCGTACTCGAACCGCGGCATGAACGTCATCTGCATCGGCACGGTGCCGCGGGTGCAGCGGAGCTGCCGGTGGATCTCGGGATGGGGACCCGACGGACGCCCGTCCTCGTCCACCGGCATGAAGTCGGTGAGCACGACGACGCCGGCGGCGGTCCGAAAGGTCGTCTCCAGGATGTTGGTGCGCGGAAGGTAGCGCTGGACCGAGGTCCACTCTCCCTGGGGTCGGATCGCCCAGGTCCCGCCCCGCTCCGGATCCAGGATGGCGGCGAACACGCTGCCGCTGTCGAAGCGCGGAAGGCAGCACCAGTCGATCGCCCCATCGGTCCCGACGAGGGCGGCAGTGCGCATGTCGCCGATGAGACCGTACTCCGATAACATGAGCGGATGTGGGGGGACCGGCTGGCGCTCGGGCGAATCGAGGGTGGGATCGGCTCTGAGGTCCGTCATTCGCCCAAGTATAACGAGGCGCCGTGAGGATCTTGCATGGGCTCCGTCGGTCGCCCACCTTCCAGCATCTCTTCCTCGAAACACGTGCGCCTGACGCCTTCCTCCGCGATCGCGATCGCGTCGCTGTTATTGCTGCCCCTTGGCGGTGGAGTCGCGGCGTGCCGGCGCGCTCCGCCGGACGGGCTCGCCCTGGTGGGCGCGACGCTGATCGACGGGAGCGGCGGCCCCGAGCTGCATGACGCGGTGATCGTGGTCCGGCGGGGACGGATCGAGTCGGTGGGCGCGCGCGCAGGGTTCCAGCTTCCCGCGCGAACAGTCCAGGTGGACCTGGCCGGGCGATGGATCATCCCGGGCCTGATCGACGCTCACGCGCACGTCGAGCCCTGGGCGCTCGCGCGGTACCTGGCCTGGGGGGTCACCACCGTCCGCGACCTCCACGGAGGGCTGGAGACGATCCTCCGGCTCCGCCGCGACGTCAACGCCGGTGCCATCCCCGGTCCGCGGATCTACAGCGCCGGGGCCATGATCGACGGCCTTCCCACCACCTACCCCGACGCCCTCGGCGCCAACCGGCCGCGCGATGCCCGCAAGGCCGTGGACCGCCTGGTCAACGCCGGCGCGGACCTGATCAAGGTCTACACCCGGGTCGACCCGACCCTCCTCAAGGCGGTGATCGATGAGGCCGGCACCTTCAACCTCCGCGTCACCGGGCATCTGGGCCTGACCGACGCCGTGACCGCCGCACGGGACGGGATCGCCTCGATCGAGCACCTGAGCGGGGTGCCCGAGGCGTGCCTGGCGGACGCTTCATCGCTCTACGCCGCGCACTACCGCGGCTTCTTCTCGGGCTGGACCGCCTTCGAGCGGAGCTGGGCCGGGCTCGACTCGGCCGCCCTGGATCGGGTGGCCCGGGAGCTGGCCGAGCGGCACACGATGCTGGTACCGACGCTCATCCTGCACGAGACCTTCAGCCGGCTCGACGATCCGCTCGTGCTGCAGGACACCATGCTGCGCGCCGTGCCCGCGCCGCAGCAGGAGCGCTGGAACGTGCCCGACATGGTCCGGCGGGCGGGGTGGACCGAGCAGGACTACCCCGCGTTCCGGGCGGCGCGGCCGCAGCAGGATCGATTCCTCCGCCTGTTCGCGGCCGCGGGCGGGCGCATCGCGGCCGGGACCGATGCCTCGAACCAGCTCCTGATCCCCGGCTACAGCGAGCACCGCGAGCTGCAGTTGCTCGTGGGCGCGGGGTTCTCACCGCGCGACGCCCTGCTCGCCGCGACCCGGAACGGCGCGTTGCTTCTGGGGGTCGATTCGCTCGGGCTCCTCGCCCCCGGCAAGGTCGCCGACCTGGTGGTCCTCACGCGCGATCCGCTGGCCGACATCCGCAATACCCTCGCGATCGACCGGGTGATGTCGCGCGGACGGCTCATGTCGTCGGATTCGATCCGGAAGGCCTGGTAGCGATGGCGCTGGGCCGCGTCGTTCTGGCCTGGGCCGCCGTCGGCGGGTGGCTCGTGCTGTGGGCGCTCGCCGAGTGGCGCTGGGCGGGCGGTCCGGCCCTCACACCGCACGGCGCCAGCTGGCTGGGCGGCGAAGCGCTGCTGCTCTCGCTGTTCGGTGCGCTTTGGTTCGCCAGCCTGGGCGCGGGGGCCTGGTGGCTGATCTTTCTCCTGGTCGGGGCGCTCGTGGAATGGCCGCTGCGATCCGTCCTGGGTGCCGCCAGGGTCACGCGGGTGGTGGCATCCGGCGGTCTGCTGGCCTGGGCGCTCGCGCCGTGATCGGCACGCCGATCGAGCGGCTGGAACTATACTTCGGCGCTACGCGGACGCGGCAGGGCATTCTCGCGCGCGCGGCGCTGGGCGCACCCGACCCCGGCGACCCCGCACTGGCCGGCGAGCTCGCGACGGACCTCGCGGGCGACCTCCGGGCCGACGGCAGTGTCGGGGGGGCGGCGCTGCCCACCATCTGGCGGGCGCACGAGCTGATCGATCTGGGCCGGCAGCCGACGGACCCAGCGGTGGCCCGGCCGCTCGTGTGGCTGATGGAGCGGCAGGAGAGGCCCGGCGCCTACGGCGAGGGCTGCGACAAGACCCGCCATGCGCAGCGGCTGTGCGAGCACCACCTGCGCGGCTTCTTCGCGCCGGCGCCCCCCTCCGAACGGCTCACGCCGATCACCCTGCCGAACGGGAAGCTCTATCGCGCCGAGCCCGCCGCGCGCTTCGCGATCAGCTGCCTCGGCCTGAGGGCGGCGCTGCGCGCGGGGCTGGGACAGGAGCCCGGCATCGTTCGGCACCTGGACAGCCTCCGCATGCTGGCGGGGCAGTGGACCAGTTGGACCGGGCCCTTCGCCCCGGACCTGATCGTGGCCGGCCTGCACGCCCTGGCGCTCGGGGGGCCGGGCTTCCGGGAGACCGTGGCGGCGCTGGCGGATCTGGTCCTGGCCCACCAGGGGCCGGACGGACGCTGGCCCAATGCGGACATCTTCGCCACACTCGAGGCGCTGCTCGCCACCGGCCTGCCGGCTGCCCGTACGGGCGTCCGATGCGCGCTGCCCGCGCTGGTCGAGCGTCAGCGGCCGGACGGAACCCTGGGTCCGATGGCGCAGCAGGAGCGGGCGCTGCTGGCCCTCCGCGCCCTGCTCTGGGCCGAGGCCGCGCCGGGAGCCGGGGGGCAGGTGTAATTTCCCTCCGGCCCCAGCGGCACGAGCCCGGCGAACGACCTCGCCGGATCGGCCCCCAGCGTCTACCTGATCGACCCGAGTATGCCCGACCACCCCAGTCCCCCGCAGCCCAGGCTTCGACTCACCGCCCTTTCGCACGGCGCCGGCTGCGCGTGCAAGCTGGGGTCGGTGGATCTCGGGGAGGTGCTGCGGCACCTGCCGGCCGTGGTGGACCCGCGCGTGCTGGTGGATGCCGCCACCCGGGACGACGCCGCCGTCTTCCGCCTGAGCGACGATCGGGCACTGGTGGCGACGACCGATTTCTTCACGCCCATCGTGGACAATCCGCGGGCCTGGGGCGCGATCGCGGCCGCCAACGCCCTGAGCGACGTCTACGCCATGGGGGGGACACCCCTGTTCGCGCTCAATCTCGTGGGCTGGCCTCGGGAGAAGGTGCCCTTCGAGGTGCTGGGCGAGGTGATCGCCGGGGCCGCGGAGATCACCGAGCGCGCGCGCTGCCTCATGCTCGGCGGGCATTCGATCGACGTGCTCGAGCCCCTCTTCGGGCTGGTGGTGATCGGCGAGGTCCATCCCGACCGCGCGCTCACGAACGCGGGCGCGGGCGCGGGCGACGTGCTCGTCCTCACCAAGCCGCTGGGCACCGGCATCCTGGCCACGGCGCTCAAGCGCGACGCCCTGATCGAGTCCGGGATGGCCGACGCGGTGCGCTCGATGACCACGCTTAACGAGGGCGCGGCGCGCGCGGCGCTCGCGGTGGGGGTGAGCGCCGCGACCGACGTGACCGGCTTCGGGCTGCTCGGCCATCTCGGGAACATCCTCGCCGCGAGCCAGGTGGCCGCGGAGATTGCGTACGAGTCGCTGCCCCTGCTCCCGCATGCCTGGAACCTGGCCAACCGGGGCATCGTGCCGGGCGGGACCCAGCGCAACCTCGCCGCCGCCGCCGCGGTCGAGTGGGCCGACGACGTGACGGCGACCGACCGGATTCTCTGTGTCGACGCCCAGACCTCGGGCGGCCTCCTGCTCGCGGTGCCGCCGGAGAACGAGGCAGCGCTGCTGGCCGCGCTCCGCGAGGCCGAGACGCCGGCCGCGGCCGTGATCGGCCGGGTGACCGCGGGTCCGGCCGGGCGGATTCGCGTGACCCGGCGGCTGGAGGCGCGATGACGTTGCCGCATCCGGACGTTCGCTCCCCGAGTCACCCTGAGCTCAGCGAAAGGGGCATGCCGTCGGGAATGGCTCCTTCGCTCCGCTCAGGATGACTCCCGCTCCCACCCGGGCTTCCCAACCATGTCTCCCGTCCGCTGGACCTCCGACCGCATGGATCAGCTCGAGCACGCCGCCCGGCTCGGGCAGCGGGTCATGCTCTCCCGCCGCGGCACGGAGTTCATCGTGGTGGCGCTGCGGGTAACGAGCCAGGGCCGGCACGAGGTCGTCGTCGGCCGGCTCCCGATGACAGGCGAGGAGCTCGTCTTCCGCCTGGACCAGATCGACGCCTTTCAGGTGGTCGGGTGAGCGAGATCGCCGTGCTGCACTTGGACGAGAGCTGCCTCGGCAACGGCCGCGAGGGCCAGAACCCCGGCGGCGGGGGTGGGCTTATCGAGGCACGGAGCGGCAAGGGCGGCATCCTGCGCCGTGACTTTTACATCAGCTCCCCGGCCACGACCAACAACCGGATGGCGCTCGGCGGCGCGATCGCGGGGCTCCAGCTCCTCGCCAGGAAGGGCGCCCGGTTGAGCGTCGTGATCGTATCCGACTCGCAGTACCTGGTCAAAGGGATGCGGGAATGGGTCCCTGGCTGGGTGGCGCGCGGCTGGCGGCGGAAGGAGGGAGCGATCGAGAACCTGGAGCTCTGGAAGACCTTGCTCCTGTCGTCCCGGCTCCACGACGTCCAATGGACCTGGGTCCGGGGCCACCAGGGACACGCGAAGAACGAGTACGCCAACGACCTCGCGGTGCTCGCGGCCAGGGAGCAGAAGACCTCGGAGGGGATCGTGGAGTCGGGGTTCGACGAGTGGCTGGCCGCCAAGCGCGCGAAGGGCGTCTACCTCGAGTACGACCCCGACGCGGCGTTCGCCCTGCTCGAGGCACGGGTGGCCTCGGGGGAGCCATTCGCGCTGGCGGAGCAGCGTTAGCGTCGGGCGTCGTCGGATGTCGATTGCCTGCTTGACACTGTCCGAGGCGACCTCTAACCTGCGACACCGACCGTCATTCGCGAGGCCCGCGTGACCGATCTCGAGCGCTTCTTCCGGCGGCTCGTCGCCAACCTGGCGGAGAGCGATCCATCGCGCCTGCATCACCCGCTCCCGCTCGAGGAAGTGCACCGGGACATCGTGCCCTACCGCTCGAACCGCCGGCTGCTGCAGCTCGAGAGCAGCGAGGACTACGAGCTGGTTTTGCTGCGCCTCTGCGCCGGCGAAGGGGGCTTCGTGCGCACCGAGCCGGAGGAGGCGCGGGCGCGCTTCGACGAGGAGGTCCGCAGCCCCAACCCCGATCTCCGCGTCCTCGGCCGCTTCGAGAACGTGGTGATCTCGCTCCGCTCGGCCCCGCTCGCGCGCGCCCTCGGACCCGACCCCGACCTCGATCAACCGTACGCGCCGCCGATGCCGCCACCGCTGCCTGGCCTCGATTTGCCCGCCCTGGATTCGCTCGGGACGCTCGACGGCCTCGAGGCGATGGAGCCGGAGGAGGCGCCGGCCGCGGCGGCCGATCCCCACTGTCTCTACTGCGGCGGCACCTTGCCGGCTGACCGGCCGGTGCGGTTCTGCCCGCATTGCGGGCAGCGGCAATCGCCGCCCGAGTGCCCCCAGTGCCACAGCGAAGTGGACCCCGGCTGGCGGCACTGCGTGAGCTGCGGGACGGCCCTGGCGGACCGCTAGCTATGCCGCCGGCTCCAACTGCCGACACTCCGCTTCGGTGAGGTGTATCCATGTCCTGGAATGCCGCGCTCCGCCCGCACGACGTCGTCGCGGTCATCATGGGCGGCGGGGCCGGGACGCGGCTCTTCCCGCTGACGAAGGATCGCTCGAAGCCGGCGGTGCCCCTCGCGGGCAAGTACCGCCTGGTGGACATCCCCATCAGCAACTGCCTCAACTCCGACCTCCGACGGATCTTCCTCCTCACGCAGTTCAACAGCGGATCGCTCCACCGCCACATCCAGGAGAGCTACCGGTTCGACACCTTCTCGCCCGGCTTCGTCGAGATCCTGGCGGCCGAGCAGCGCCCGGACCGCATGGACTGGTATCAGGGCACCGCCGACGCCGTCCGGCAGAACCTCGTGCACATCAATTCCTACGGGCACCGCCTCGTCCTCATCCTGTCGGGCGACCAGCTCTACCGGATGAACTATCTCGACATCCTGCTTCAGCACGTGACGACCGGGGCGGAGGTCACCGTCGCCACGACGCCCGTGCGGGCCGAGCTGGCTAGCGGCTTCGGCATCATGGAGGTGGGAGAAGACGGCCGCATCACCCGGTTCATCGAGAAGCCGACCGACCCGGCGGTCCAGGCCGCCGTGCCCGGATATCCCGACCGACTCCCCGCGTCCATGGGGATTTACGTGTTCGACCGGGACGTCCTGGCCGATGCGCTGGCGGGCAGTGAGGTGGACTTCGGGAAGCATGTCATTCCGAAGCTGATCGACACCCGCCGCGTCTTCGGTTTCCGCCACGAGGGGTACTGGGAGGACATCGGGACCATCCGCGCCTTCTACGAGGCCAATCTCGACCTCTGCGAGCCGCTGCCGCAGTTCAACTTCTACGACGCCAGCGCGCCGATCTTCACCCACGCGCGCTACCTCCCGGCGACGAAGATCATCAAGAGCCACATCGAGCGGTCCGTGGTGGCCGACGGCTGCATCATCAACGATGCGACCATCGAGCGCTCCCTCATCGGGGTCCGGAGCCGGATTCAGGCCGGGGCCACCATCCGCGATTCCCTGGTCATGGGACAGGACTACTATGACAGCCCCGAGCGCGTCCCGGTGCCCGGCGCCCCCACCATGGGCGTCGGCCACGGCGCCTGGATCGAGCGAACGATCGTGGACAAGAACGCCCGCATCGGCGACGAGGTCCGGATCACGCCCGACGGGAAGCCGGCCTTCCTCGACGGCGCCAATTTCCACATCCGGGACGGCATCGTGATCATCCCCAAGAACGCGGTGATCATGAGCGGCACGGTGATCTGACGTATATTTCCTCCATCATGTCTTCCCTCCGCGAGACCGCCGTCGTCTTGCTCTCCGGCGTCCGGACCGGGTTCGGCGCGTTCGGCGGGGCCCTCAAGGAATGCTCCGCCACCGATCTGGGCGTCGCCGCCGCGCACGCGGCCCTCGGCCGGTCCGGCCTCGAGCCCGGCGACATCGGCCATGTGATCTTCGGCAACGTGCTCCAGACCTCCGCCGACGCCCCGTATCTCGCCCGCCACATCGGCTTGCGCGTGGGACTGCCGATCGAGACTCCCGCGGTGACCGTGAACCGGCTCTGCGGCTCGGGCTTCGAGGCCATCATCCAGGGTGCCCACCACATTCTTCTCGGCGAGGCCGGCGCGGTGCTGGCCGGCGGCACCGAGTCGATGAGCCAGGCACCGCACGTAGTGCGAGGCGCGCGCTGGGGTCTCCGCCTGGGGCCCTCCGCCCCGCTCGAGGACACCCTCTGGGAGGCGCTCCGGGACTCGGGATGCGGGCTCTCCATGGCCGAAACCGCCGAACGCCTGGCTGAGCGGTACCACATCGGCCGCGAGGCGGTCGACTGTTTCGCTGCCCGGAGCCAGGCCAGCGCCAAGGCCGCCTGGGACGCCGGCGCGTTCGCGGACGAGGTGGTGCCGGTCACGGTCAAGGATCGGAAGACCCGGCAGGAGGGCCCCTGGGCCACGGACGAGCACATGCGCCCGGGCACCACGGTCGAGGCGCTGGCCAAGCTGGCGCCTTACTTCAGGAAGGACGGGGTCGTGACGGCCGGGAATGCGTCCGGCATCTCCGACGGTGCCGCCGCGCTGGTGCTGGCGGGCGCGACCTTCGCTCGCGAACGGGGGCTTCACCCGATCGGCCGGCTGGTGGGATGGGGCCTGGCCGGCGTCGACCCGACGGTGATGGGGATCGGTCCCGTGCCCGCCTCGCGCCGGGCACTTGCCGCCGCCGGACTTTCGCTCGACGACATGGACCTGATCGAGATCAACGAGGCGTTCGCGGCCCAGTATCTGGCGGTCGAGCAGGAGCTCGGACTCGACCGCGAGCGGACCAACGTCGACGGCGGCGCGGTCGCGCTCGGCCACCCGCTCGGGGCCAGCGGCGCCCGGCTCACGCTGCACCTGCTGCACGCGTTGCGCCGGCGGGGCGGGCGGTACGGCCTGGCCGCGGCCTGCATCGGCGGCGGGCAGGGCGCCGCGGTCGTCGTGGAAGCTCTCTCCGCCTAGAGGATCGAGTCATGGAACTGCTGCTGCCGCTCCTGTTCGCCGCGGTCGTCTACTCGTTCGTGAGCCTGCGCGTCGTCCGCCAGTACGAGCGCGGCGTCGCGTTCTTCCTCGGGCGCTACTGGGGCACCAAGGGGCCCGGGCTGATCTTCCTGCCGGCGGGCTTCGCCTCGCAGAAGCGGGTTTCGCTCCGGATCATGGCGCTCGATATCCCGCCGCAGGATGTGATCACCCGCGACAACGTGTCGGTCAAGGTCAACGCGGTGCTCTACATGCGGGTGAGCGATCCGGCGAAGGCGATCATCGAGATCGAGGACTACCTCTACGCCACCAGCCAGCTGGCGCAGACCACCCTGCGCTCGGTACTGGGCGAGGTCGAGTTGGACGAGCTTCTGTCGGACCGAGAGAAGATCAACGCCGTGCTCAAGAAGATCATCGACGAGCGGACCGACCCCTGGGGCATCGAGGTCTCCGCGGTCGAGGTGAAGGACGTGGACCTGCCGGACCAGATGAAGCGCGCCATGGCCCGCCAGGCGGAGGCGGAGCGCGAGCGGCGGGCGAAGGTGATCGCGGCCCAGGGCGAGCTCCAGGCCTCCCAGACGCTGGCCGACGCCGCGCGCACCCTGGCGCAGGAGCCGAGCGCCATCCAGCTCCGCTACCTCCAGACGGTCACCGAGATCGCGGCGGAGAACAACTCGACGACGATCTTCCCGATTCCGATCGAGCTCTTCCGGCCGTTTCTCCAGCCGCCGGCGTCACACGCCGCGCCGCCCGCGGCGGCCGGCGGCGAGTCACCCGGCGCCGCCCTGCCCGCCGGCGATCTTTCCACCCTGATGTCCCAGCTCCGCCTCGGCGCGGCCCGGACGCCGGCGCAGGAATAGCATGGCCGAGGGCACGCCGGCCCCGATCGACCGGGCCGCGCTCGAGCGCATCATCCAGCGGGCCGCCGAGCTGCAGACCTCGGATCGCGACATCGCCGACGAGCTGACGCCGGACCAGGTGCTCGCCCTCGGGCGCGAGGTCGGCATCCCGGGTCGCTACCTTCAGCAGGCGCTGCTGGAGGAACGGACCCGCCTCGTCGTCGTGCAGCCCGCGGGTACCTGGGAGCGGATCGCGGGACCGGGGCAGGTGGTCGCGCAGCGGGTGGTGCCCGGGACGGTCGCGGACGTCGAGGCGGCGCTCATGGAGTGGCTGGAGGAGAAGGAGCTCTTCTGCGTCCAGCGCCGGCAGCCCGGACGGATCACCTGGGAGCCGCTCGGCGGCCTGGCCGCGACCCTTCGCCGGTCGACCGCGGCGCTCAACCGGGGCAGCGCGGCGATGATGCTCGGCCGAGCGGACACCATCGCCGCCACGATCGTCGCCTTCGAGCCCGCGCGCTCGCACGTGACGCTGACCGCGGAGACCCGCAAGGCGCGGGCGGAGTTCGTGGGCGGAGGGGCGGCGGTGGCGGGCGCGGGCATGCTGGGGACGGGGCTGATGATCGCGCTCGGGGCCCTGCTGCCGGTGGCGCTGATCCCGGCGCCGGTGGCGATCGCCGTCGGATACGGGGTGTCCCGCCAGTATCGCTCCGCGCTGGCCCGGATCCAGCTCGGCCTCGAGCGCGCCCTCGACCAGCTCGAGCACGACGCCGCCCACCCCGCGCGACGGCTGCCGCGGCGCCCGGCGGGCCTGCTGGGGATGCTGGCGGACGAGATCCGGCGCTCGCTGCGGTAGGCGGGCGGGCGGTCTCGGGTGAAGGCGCCGGCTGTCATGCTGTCGTCGGTGTCATCCCGAGCGCAGCGAGGGATCGAGCTCGAGATTGGGTCGAACTCGGCCCAGCCAGATCCCTCGCTCCGCTCGGGATGACAGGATGACAGGGCTCGCTCGTCCGACCGTCCGACCACCGTCCGTCCCAGACGCCAGGAGACCCACCCATGCCCGAAATCTCCCGCGTCGGCGTCCTCGGCTGCGGTCTCATGGGCGCCGGTATCGCGCAGGCTGCCGCCGCCGCCGGCTTCCCGACCGTCGTCCGCGACCTCGAGCCGGGACTGCTCAGCCGGGGCCAGGCAGCCGTTCGGAAGTCGCTCGACAAGCTGGTGGAGAAGGGGAAGCTCGAAGCCTCCGCCCGGGACGGCGCGCTGGCGCGTCTCACCTTCACCACCGATCAGGCCGCCCTCGGGAACTGCGATCTCATCGTGGAGGCGGTCACCGAGGACCTGACACTCAAGAACGAGCTCTGGCGCGCCCTCGACCCGGGCTGCGGGCCGGCCACGATCTTCGCCTCCAACACTTCGAGCCTCTCGATCGGCGACATGGCGGCCGCCACCGGCCGGCCGGACCGGTTCGTCGGCCTCCATTTCTTCAACCCCGTGCCCCTCATGCCGCTGGTGGAGGTCGTGCGGGCCGTGAGCACGTCGCCCGAGACGTTCCAGCGCACGATGGCCTTCGCCCGGCGCCTGGGGAAGGAGCCCATCGCTGCGCGCGACCGCTCAGGCTTCGTGGTGAACCGGCTGCTCGTGCCCTACCTCCTCGACGCCGTCCGCGCGCTCGAGCAGGGGGTGGCGTCGGCCGCGGACATCGACCTCGGCATGCGGCTCGGCTGCGGACACCCGATGGGCCCGCTGACGCTGCTCGACTTCGTGGGCCTCGACACGGTGGTCCGGATCGCGGAGATCATGTTCGACGAATACCGTGAGCCCCGGTTCGCCCCGCCGGCGCTCCTGCGGAGGATGGCGACCGCCGGTCTCCATGGCCGGAAAACAGGCCGGGGGTTTTATGATTATGCGTCCGATCCCCCGATCCCCATCGATCTAGGACTCTAGGAGACCCGATGTTCGGCTACGACTGGCCCCGGCTCCACGCCGCGCTGAACGACCTGCCCGCTGCCCTGCTCCTGGTTGCGGTGCTCTTCGACTTGGCCAGCGCGCTGCTCAGGCGGCCCGCGCTCCGGGTGGCGGGGTTCTGGACCCTCGTGGCCGGCGCGGCCGGGGCCATCCTGGCGGTGATCTCCGGCCTGCAGGCGGAGGACCACATCGCCCACGGGGAAGCGGTGCACCTGGTGATGGAGACCCACGAGAAGCTCGCGCTGATTACACTGGGAATCTTCGCGGTGCTGGCGCTCTGGCGGATCGTGCGGGAAACCCGAATGGGCGGCACCGAGCGCGCGATCGTCCTGGCGCTGTCGGTCGGGGGCACCGGGATGCTCATGGCAACGGCCGTGTATGGCGGGAAGCTCGTCTTCGATCACGCGGCGGGCATCCCCACCGAGGTGCTGCAGGCGGAGATGCACGAGCGCAGCGAAGGCCACCACCATCACGGCGGCGCCGAGGGCGACGCGGACGAGGCCGCCGAACACGCGGCTCCGGACGCCGCCGTCCCCGCGCCCGCGGCCGACTCCACCACGCCCGGCGGGCATACGCATGCGCCGGGAACCCCACCGCACAAGGATTGACGATGCGCCCGTGGCGCTCGGCGTGGGCCCTCGTGGCCGGCGCGGCGGCTTGCCACCCCACCACCACGCGGCCGCCGTATCCGGCGGTGGCACAGGCGGCGACCGCCGAGGTCAGACTGCCGCCGCGCGAGGCCACCCAGCGGCTGGCCGACGCACTCCAGGCCGACTCGATCCCGGCGGGCCGGCTCGCCCTCCGCGATGCCTGGTTCGAGACTCCGTGGTTCGACTCCGCGACGGGCCGGCGGACGAGGCGCCGGCCCGTGGGCTCGAGCGTCGTCCTGCTCCGGGCGTGGGCCGACCCCACCCAACCGGGGAGCAGCAAGCTGACGGTAGAGACCGTGTACCGTGCGGTGGCCGATCCGTCGCTCCCGGAGCGGGCGCTCGACCAGCAGGTCCCGCGCACGCATCCCGTCGCGATCAAGGTGCGCGCGGCGCTCCAGGATCTCGTGAAGCGGTACGGCGGGCCGCCCCCGCCGCCGGCGGCGCGGCCGGCCACACAACCGGAAGAGCAGGCGGGGCAGCAAGTGGAGGGAGGCCTGGACGAGGGCGCTCCGCCGCCGGAGGACGCGCCGCCGGAGGATCAGGGAGAGCCGTAGAGCCGAGGAGGGTCGGGCGCGACACAGGGGGCATGACCTCGGTCATGCCCCCTGTGCGTTCGCGACCCGCGCTGCCTCGGCCGCACCGTTAGACCACGTACGCCTTCACCCAGTCCTCCAATTGTCCCAGGTTGAGCAGCGCGTCCTTGCACGGCCCGGACGGCAGCGTCATCGTGAGGCCGAGTACCGGGATCTTGCCGGCCACGTCATGCAACCCGCTCACCATGTCCCGCTCGCACGCCACCGCCACGACCGCGCGCGGCCGCCGCTCCCGGATGACCCGGCGTGCGAGCTGCCCGCGGGTAGCGACGAACACCGGCACCCCGTACTTCCCCGCGATCCCCAGGACGCCGTCGAGTGTCTCCTTCGACAGGCAGCGCGGAATGAGCAGCAGCAGCTCGCCCTTGCCGACCTTGCGGCCCCGCACCAGCGCCAGCGCGTTGTAGACCTTCACCGACGCGTTCTCCACCCAGTCGCGCCGGCCGAAGCGGTCCGCGACCCGCGAGGTGAGCCGCATCAGCCGGAGAAAGGGCCCCCGCTCCGCCAGGCGCTCGGGCAGGAGGGCGCGCCCGCTGACGTACGAGAGGAGGAGCACGCCCCACCAGAGCCAGAGCCCGAGCGCGAGGCCGGCGAGCGCGGTCCCGAGCAGGCGCGGCAGGGCGGCGTGGAGGTCGGCGAGTCGGGGGGCGAAGAGGAAGAGCACCGCGGCGAGGAGACCGAGCCCGATCACCAGCGCGACCGCCGACCAGACGAAGAAGAGCGCCGGCGACGAGTCGTAGTTCCCGCGATTGGGCAGCGGCCGGCCGTCCCACTCGTCCCACTCGTGGCCCAGCCGACGGTCCACGTCGATGTGAATCAGTTGCGCGCGGGGGGTCTCCGGCATACGGAGACAAGATAGTTACCTTTTCGGCATGCTGCCTCCCCCGCCGGTCCGGGGTCTGTTCCGCACGGATCATCGCGCGCGTGCCGCGTACGCCGAGGGGGCCGGGATCTTCCGGATCCTGCCGGCGGCCGTGTGCCTGCCGCGGGACCGCGAGGATCTCGCCTCACTGGCGCACTGGGCGTCGGCGCATCGGGTGGCGCTGGTGCCCCGCGGAGCGGGCAGCGCCATGGGGGGCGGCAATGTCGGCGACGGCGTCGTGGTGGATCTCACCGCGCTGCCGCGCCGACTCGAGGTGGACGGTCCCGCGCGCCGCGCGCGCGCCAGCTCGAGCGTCACGCTGGCCGAGCTCAACATCGGAGCCGACCGCGCGGGCCTGCGCCTCCCGCCCGACCCGTCAAGCGGCCGCTGGGCCACCCTCGGCGGCATGATCGCCACCAATGCCGCCGGCGCGCGCACGGTCCGCTACGGCAGCGTGCGTCGCTGGGTCGAGGCGGTAGAGCTGGTCACGGCGGACGGGGAGGTGACCGAGCTTCGCCGCGGCCTGCCACCAGGCACGCGGACGCTCGCCGGCGAGCGGTTCGAGGCGGACGCCGCCCCCGCGATCCGGGGCGCCGCGGCGATGGTCGGCGCGCGGTTTCCCCGGACCCGGAAGAACGCCTCGGGTTACGCGCTCGACGCGTGGCTCGCCTCGGGCGACCTGCTCGATCTTCTGGTCGGCGCCGAGGGGACGCTCGGGTTCGTCACGTCGGCCGAGTGGCGGCTCGATCCGCTGCCGCCGGGCCGCGCGGGACTGCGCGTCACGCTCCGCTCGCTCGACGCGCTGGGCGACGCCGTGGCCGCGCTGCTCGAGCACGACCCCTCGGCAATCGAGCTCCTCGACCGCAGCTTCCTCGAGCTCGTGGGCGAGGCCGGACCCGAGGCCCTGCTGCTGGTCGAGCTCGAGCGGGACGACCAGCGCGCCGCCCGCAAGGCGGCCGAACGCGCCGCCGCCGCAGTCCGGCCCTGGGCGGCCGGCGTGGACATCGGCCTCACACCCGCCGCCGCCGAGCGGCTCTGGGCGCTCCGCCACGCCGCGAGTCCGATCCTCGCCGGCCTCCCCGAGACCCGCCGCTCGCTTCAGGTGATCGAGGATGGCTGCGTCCCGATCGACAGGATGAACGCCTATATCCACGCAGTGCGGGACTCGGCGGCCGCCCAGGATCTCGCGGTGGTGATCTTCGGCCACGCCGGGGACGGCCATGTGCACGTGAACCTGCTGCCCGAGGTCGCGCGCCCCGGGTGGGAAGATTCGGTGGCGGCGCTGCTCGAGACCATCACCGACGCCCTGGTGCGCCTCGGCGGCACGCCGTCGGGCGAGCATGGCGACGGCCGGCTCCGGGCCGGCCTCCTCGCGCGCGTGTACGGCGACGAGGTGATGGCGCTCTTCGCCCGGGTCAAGCGCGCCTTCGACCCTCTGGGAATCCTGAATCCCGGCGTTATCCTTCCGTCCGGCGAGCCGCCGATCAGCCGACTGAAGGTCGGCGCGCACGCCGTGGCACTCCCGGACGACATCGCGCGCGGCCTCCGCCGCATCGAGCAGCGCGGCGGCTACGCCCAGCCGCGGCTCGAGCTGGCGGACGGCCCACCGCCTCAACCCTGATCCGATCGCCCATGGACATTCTCCGCGAGCCCCGCGTCACCCTCCTCGCCCGGCCTCAGTTCCTCGAGCCCGCCCACCTGCCGGTCCAGTGGAAGGGCGAGTCGAGCGACGGCGAGCGGATCGCCGAATTCGCCGGACGGCTGTGCTACATGAGCCAGCACAACCCGGCCGGCCGGACCACGGCGGAGTATCTGCGGAACATCCTCAAGCAGGGGCACGGCTCGGTCTTCGAGCACAGCACCTACGTGATGCTGATCGAGGGCATCTCCCGGAGCTGCAGCCACGAGCTGGTGCGGCACCGGGCCGGTTGGGGCTACTCGCAGCTCTCGCAGCGCTACGTGGACGAGTCGCACGCCGCGTTCGTGATGCCGCCCGCCATTCTGGGCGACGCCACACTCGAGGCCGAGTGGACCGCGCAGATCGAGGCGGCGCAGGCCGCCTACGTGGCCGCCGTCAATCACCTGATGACGCGCTACGCCTGGGTGGACGACAAGATCCACCGCCGGAAGCTGGCGCGGGAAGCCGCCCGGAGCGTCCTCCCCAACGCCACCGAGGTGAAGATCGTGGCCAGCGCGAATGTCCGGGCCTGGCGGACGATGCTCGAGCTCCGGCTGGGCGAGGGCGCGGAGCTGGAGATCCGCCGCATGGCGCTCGCCTGCCTCCGCGTGCTGCAGCGGGAGGCGCCCGCACTGTTCGACGATTTCGAGATTTTCCCCTCGGCGGACGGGAGCGAGGCGGGGCGGGTGGGGTTCCATAAGGTGTGATCTCGAGGGTGGAGAAGGTGGAGAAGGCGGAGAAGGCGGAGAAGGTGGAGAAGGTGGAGAAGGTGGAGAAGGTGCCGGAACGTACTGTCATCCCGAGCACAGCGAGGGAGCTTGCCGGAGAATGGTTCGAGCTGCGCCCCGGCAAGCTCCCTCGCTCTGCTCGGGATGACTGAGCCAGGTCACCTCCGCTCCGCCGTCTCCACCCTCTTCAAAACTCGCGGCACGAACTTCGCGAAAAACTATTGTGCGTCCGAACGCTTTTTCTTACTTTAGGTTCGTCGAAGAAGTCAACTCGTCGCGGCTCGTCTCTCGTGGACGGCCTTTTTTGTAGAGGGGCACCTTTGGCAGTTCGGATCGGACTCGCCTTCAATCTCAAGCCCAGCGCGCCGGCGGAACCACTAGCCGGGGCCACGCCCGACTCCCCCTCCTCGGACGATCCCAACAGTCGGGCCCTCCGAGACGACCTTTCCCAACCCGATCTCTACGCCGAGTGGGACGAGCCCTCCACCATCGACGCGGTGGAGCACGCGCTCAGTGCCGTCGGCCATGTCTACCGGCTCGAGGCCAACGCCAGCTTCCCGGCACGGCTCGCCCTGATCCAGCCGGACTTCGTGTTCAACATCGCCGAAGGTCTCTACGGACCGAACCGCGAGGGCCACGTCCCTGCCATCTGCGAGTTCCTCGGCATCCCGTGCCATGCCTCGGACCCGCTGACGCTCGGCCTCAGCCTCGACAAGCGGCGGGCCAAGGAAGTGATGTCCTATCACGGCGTGCCCACGGCGCCCTTCGTCCTCGCCCGGAGCCCGGCCGATGCGCGGAACGTGCAGCTCCCGTTTCCGCTCTTCGTCAAGCCGGCCTTCGAGGGCTCGGGCAAGGGCGTGAGCGTCCGGAGCCTCTGCAAGACGCGGAGCCAGCTCGTCAAGCAGGTCTCGAAGCTGCTCGCCACCTACGCCGAACCGGTGCTCATCGAGACCTATCTCCCCGGCCCCGAGTTCACCGTCGCGGTGCTCGGCAACGGGGACGAGGCCCGCTGTCTGCCGATCGTCGGCATGGACTTTGAAACACTGCCCAAAGGCGCGCCGCCGATCTACGGCTACGAAGCGAAGTGGCTGTGGGACTCGCCGAGCCATCCACTGGAGATTTTCGACTGCCCGGCCCGCATCCCTGAAGCGCTGGCCGAGGACGTCCGTGCCGCCGCGCTGGCGGCGTATCACGCGCTGGACTGCCGCGACTGGTGCCGCATCGACATCCGCTGCGACGCCGCCAATCGCCCCATGGTCGTCGAATTGAACCCGTTGCCGGGCATTTTGCCCGACCCGCGGGACAATTCCTGCTTCCCGAAGGCCGCACGGGCCGCCGGGATGGGTTACGACGAGCTGATCCGCACGGTCGCCGACATCGCGTGGCGCCGGATCAGCGGCCGTTCACTCCTGGCGGAGGTAGCGTGATGAAAGTGGCGATCCTGTACGACGCCGGCAGCGACGAGTGGAGCCCGCAGGACGTGGCGGCGGTCGTGGGCAACGTCCACGAGGTCCGCGACGTCCTCCGGCGCCGGGGCCACGAAGTCGAGCTGCTGCCGGTCCGTCTGGGTGACTTCCGCTGGCTCAGCCGGGTGCGCCGGGTCGACCTGGTCTTCAATCTCTGCGAGGGGATCAACGGCCACGCCAAGTACGAGGACCTGGTCGTCGGCACGCTCGAGCTGACCGGCGTGCCGTTCACCGGCTGCCGCACCTGGCCCACCACCATCTGCCACCGGAAGCACGTCGCCAACACCCTGCTCTCTGCGGCGGGGCTGCCGGTTCCGGCCTTTACGCTGGCCCAGGCCAACAAGACGCCCTCCGAGTTCCCGCTGCCGGCCATCGTGAAGCCCTCGGCCGAGGACGCCAGCGTCGGCATCGACAATGGCGCCGTCTGTACCTCCAAACGCGCCCTCAAGAAGCGCGTTGCCCAGATGCTCGAGCAGTTCGAGGAGGTGCTGGTGCAGGAGTACGTGGCCGGCCGGGAGTTCAACGTGGGCTTCGTCGGCAAGCGGATGCTGCCGATCGCGGAGATCCGGTTCGATACCCTGCCCGACGGCTCGTGGCCCATCGTGAGCTACGCCGCTAAATGGATTCCGGGGAGCCCCGAGGACGAGGGCACCATCCCCGTCTGCCCCGCCGAGATCCCGCCCGAGCTCGCCAGGCGGCTGGGCGACGTGGCGCGCGACGCGTGGGTGCACATGTCGGGTGGCGAAGGCTACGGCCGGGTGGATCTCCGGGTCAACGAGGAGGGCCAGGCCTACGTCCTCGAGGTGAATCCCTGCCCCGACCTCTCGAGCAACGCAGGCCTCGCCCGGATGGGTCGCGCCTTCGGCTGGAGCTACGACGACCTCGTCATGCAGGTGGTGGACGAGGCCCTCATGCGCTCCCAGAGCCTCAGCGCCGCCGCCGCCCTCGTCAGCGGGGTGTCGGCCGCGTGAGCGGCACGCTCACTCTGCCGTCCCTCCGGAGCCTCACCGCGGCCGACCGCGGCCGCGTCGAGGAGATCAGCCGTGCGGTCGGGCTCTTCCACGCCGACGAAATCCCGGTCGCCCTCGAGGTCTTCGATGGTGCCGCGGCTGGCTCCCCCGACTACCTCGCCCTCGGCGCCGAGCACGATGGACGCCTCGTCGGCTGGATCTGCTGGGGCCCCACGCCCTGCACCCTGGGCACGTACGATCTCTACTGGATGGCGGTAGATCCCGCGGTGCAGGCCGGCGGAATCGGAACGGCCCTGCTCCACGCCATGGAGAGCCGCATCCTCGGCCTCGGCCGCCTCATCGTCGTCGAGACGGCCGGACGTGCGGACTACGCGCCCACCCGGGCGTTCTATCAGGCCCGCGGCTACCGGGTGGCCGCGCGCATCCCCGATTTCTACGCGCCGGGGGACGATCAGGTCGTGTACGTGAAGGCCCTTACCGCGAGGCGGCGCTCCGAGTCACCCTGAGCGGAGCGAAGGGGCATGATCCGAATCATGGCTCCTTTGCCGCGCTCAGGATGACTCCGGGGTCGGCCTCGCGCTCTCAGGCAGGAGGACGGGTAGCGTCATGGAGACCTGGCAGGAAGTCCTGAAGCACAATTCGATTCGCTCGCTCGAGCTGCTGGCGGCCAAGTTCGGCCCCGAGCACTTCCCGGACCTCGAGCGCTTGCGGCAGGCGGCCGAGAACTTCGAGTTCCGGATCTCGCCGGCCATGGTGGAGCTGATCAAGTCCCCCGACGATCCCATCTGGCGGCAGTACGTTCCCACGGTCGAGGAGCTCGACATCCGGGACGGGATCGTGGACTCGCTCAACGAGGACGCGGACAGCCCGGTCCCCAACATCACCCACCGCTATCCCGACCGCGCCCTGTTCCTCGTCTCGCCGGTCTGCGCCAGCTACTGCCGCTTCTGCACCCGGCGCCGCAAGGTCGGCGATCCGGAGAAGATCCCGATGTCGCAGTTCGAGAGCGCGTTCCAGTATCTCGAGCAGCACACCGAGATCCGGGACGTCATAATGTCCGGCGGCGACCCGCTGCTGCTCAACGACCGGCGGCTCGAGGCGATCCTCACGCGGCTCCGCGCCATCCCGCACCTCGAGATCATCCGGATCGGGAGCCGGGTGCCGTGCCACCTGCCCGAGCGGATCACGCCCGAGCTGTGTGACACGCTGAAGCGGTTTCACCCGCTCTTCATCAACACGCACTTCAACCACCCGGACGAGTTGACGCCCGCCGCCGTCGCAGGGCTCGGCCGCCTGGCCGACGCCGGCATTCCGCTCGGCTGCCAGACGGTCCTGCTCAAGGGGGTCAACGACGATCCGGCGGTGATGAAGGAGCTGATGCAGCGGCTGCTCATGGCGCGGGTCCGCCCGTACTACATCTATATGGCCGACCAGGTCGCCGGCGCCGAGCACTTCCGGACCACGCTCCAGACCGGCATCAGGATCATGGAGGCGCTCCGTGGGTGGACCAGCGGCCTCGCCAACCCGCACTTCGTCATCGACGCGCCGGGCGGCGGCGGGAAGATCCCGCTGCTGCCGGAATACGTCATCAGCATGAGCGACGAGGAGGTCGTCCTCCGGAACTTCAAGGGCGAGCGGTACGTCTACCGCCAGCCGCGGGAAGTGGAAGTGATCGAGCTCAAGAAGCCCCGCAAGCGGGCGACGAAGCGCTCGGCGTAGGCCGCCTTCGTCATCCCGAGCGCAGCGAGGGACCTGCTTCACCGGGCCTGGAAACCCGTGAAGCAGGTCCCTCGCTGCGCTCGGGATGACGGGAGCGTGCGCTCGGAATGACGGGAGCGCGGGATGAGGGGCGCGGAATCAGGCCTCTCCTCAATCCTCCTGATCCAGCGACCGCAGAAACCCGGCATACACGTCTTCCCGCCACCACCCTTTCGACTCCGCCATCCGCCTCAGCGCTTCCGCCTGCGCCATCGCCGGGCGATAGCTCCGCGTTGTCGTGAGCGCGTCGTAGACGTCCACGATGCAGATGATCTGCGCGTTGAGCGGAATCTCGCTGCCCCGGAGCCGGTCGGGATAGCCGGTCCCGTCGTGCTTCTCGTGGTGCCAGCGAATGATCGGCTTGATGTCCCAGGGAAACTCGACGGTGGCCAGCAGCTCGACGCCCCAGATGGGATGCTGCCGGATGATCTCGAACTCCTCGTCGGTGAGCTTGCCGGGCTTGTTGAGGATCTCGTGCGGGACCTTCACCTTGCCCAGGTCATGGAGGTAGGCGCCGATCCGGATCGTCGTCAGCTGGCCTTCGTCGAGTCCCAGCTCCCGGGCCACCCCGACCGCATAGCCCGCCACCCGCTCACAGTGCCCGAAGGTGTAGCTGTCCGAGGATTCGATCGACTGACCCCAGTCCCGCACGACCGCGAAGTAGGTCTCCTCGAGCCGGTGCACCTTGGTCGAGACATCCACCAGGTCGACCCGGGCATCGAGGCGACCGAACAGCCGGTGGGCCGAGTTGAGGAGCCCCAGCGACTCTTGGTTCCGGCCCATCGCCTGGTACAGCAACGCCAGCTCGCGCGACGCCTCGGCCTCGCTCAACACCGAGCCGGTGACCACCGCCAGCTCGACCGCGGACTGGAGCCGGGCTTCAGCCAGCGCGTGGCGGCCGGTCTCCCGGTAGGTCCGACCGATGACCTTGTAGGCGTCGGCCTTGTCGAGCTGGGATCCCAGCCGGTCGAAGATGGCGAGGGCCGCCTCGGCGTTCTCGCGCGCGAGCTCGTAGCGTTGACGGGCGAGGTGAACCTCGGAGTGATTCAGCAGGCCGAGGCCCTGGAGATGGATGTCACCGATGGCCTTCGCGAGCTCGAGGCTGCGGAGAAAGTATCCGTCGGCATCCTCCCACAGCTCCCGGTCCGCGCTCACCATGCCGAGGTTGTGATAGGCGATGGCGCGTCCGCGGTCGTCGCCGACGGCCTCGAATGCGTTGAGGGACTGCTGATAGTGGGCCAGGGCTTCGGCCAGGGCGCCCTGGATGTTGGCGAGGATGCCGAGATTCTGCTCGATCCGGCCGCGGAGCTCGGCGCTGCGACCCCCCAGTGCCAGCGCCTCGTAGAAGCGCTCCCGCGCGGCGTCGATGGCGCCGCTCTCGAAGTCGAACCCGGCGAGGGCGTTGATCGCCTCGGCGGCGAGGACGACGTGGCCATGCCGCGCGGCGACGGCCTGGCTCCGGAGGCACAGCTCCCGCGCGGGCGCCGGTTCGTCCCGTAGATGATGCATCACCCCGCGACGGCGGAGGGCTTCGGCCAGGATCGGAGCATCGGCGTCCGTTTCCGCCCACCGGATGGCCTCGTCGTAGCACTCGAGCGCCTCGAGAATGGAGCCGGCGCGTTCGTGGTCCCGTGCGTCCCGGAGCAACGCGCCAGCGCGGGACGGCCCGCTGTCCTGGGCCGCCCCGCGCTGGGGAATCGAGGAGGAGTCGGGCGTCACATCCTCAGTACGCCACCGCGTACCGGGAGAAGTGATCGATCGGCGCGCTGACGGCCTTGCCGCGGAGGAAGTCTTCCGAGCGAAGAATGTCGAGCACCTTGAGCAGCTCGCTGGTATAGACGATGCGCTTGGGCAGCAGGACCACGAGGCAGTTATCGTAGCGCATGGTGAGCGTGGCGGGGCGGGCGAACTTGAGCCCTTCGGGGCTGAAGCGCACCGAGTTGACCCTGCCCGTCATCTGCTCAGCCCTGATCTGAACCGTGCTCCGGAGCGCGCCCGCCGGGATCACCAGCGAGTACTGGCCCACGGCCACCACACCGCCATTCGGCCCGACCGCGCGAGACGTGCTGGCATACGGGAGCGAGCGGCACGTGAGCAGATCGGTGATCGACAGGACCTTCCCGAGTCCGCCCAGGAGCGGCGCCGGTGCCTCCGGCGTGGAGCCGGCCGATGGGGCGAGGGGATTCTCGCTGGACGTGCACGAGGCCCCTACGGTGAGCGCCGCGATCAAGCCCAGAGCCACGAACCTTCGATTCCACTTCAGCATGAGGACGCTCCATCCTAGGGGTGAACGCCGAGCGACGATACCGCGGCCCGCCCTGAGGGCCGCCGGAGGTCCGCTGCAGGACGCTCCGGTACGCGGGACACCAGGACTACAGCGGAACGGATGGGCAAGCGTCATGCCCGGAACTGAGCCACCGTCAAGCATTTGTACGGCAGATTCAGGTACGGCAGGTAGGTGAAGATTTGCTTGCGATTTGCCTTCGCTGCAGAACCTGGCATGCCGACCGCCACGCGCAGCGCCGCCGGTTTTTGCAGTCAGGCGGGGCAGGTATTCTGACAAGAGCGTTGGCGAAGTACCGTGGACCTCCCTTCCGACCTCCTCCGACGCGCTCCATATTGTGACCTTCCCTTGCCATCCCGGGCCTGCATGCCGATCGCTCCGCGACCGTCGGCCCCCCTGCACCCAGGGCCCGCCGGACTTGCCGTCCTCCTCACCCTCGCACTCGGGTGCCGTGGAGCCGACCGCCAAGGCGGCAACTTCGTGAACATGTACGACAACGCGTTCAATGCCGCGGTCGTGCGCGTTCCGGTCGGGGTGCGGGTCAAGTGGATCAATGTCGGGAAGAATCAGCACAACGCTGTCGCGGTCGACGAGTCCTGGTCCACCGGTTCCGGCGGTACTCGCGACATCCCTCCGGGAGGTGAGCAGGACCTGACGTTCGATCATCCCGGTGTCTACCGCTACTACTGCACCTATCACGGCACCAAGGACGGCAAGGGGATGACGGGGGTCGTGGTTGTGGGTGGCGCGGCCTACCACCCGGGTCCCAGGGGGGCGGTGCCGGCCGTGGCCGAGGCCACCGGCGTGGTGCGACGGGTGCCCGGAAAGTACCCGACCATCCAGGCCGCCGTGGACGCCGCCGACCCGGGCGATCTCGTCCTGGTGAGCCGCGGCGTCTACCGCGAAGAGGTGACGGTCACCACTCCCTCGCTCACGATCCGTGGCGCCGACCGCAACACCACGATCGTCGACGGCGAGTACGTCCGCGGGAACGGCATCGCCGTCCTGGCGGACGGTGTGGCGCTGGAGAACCTCACCGCCCGCAATGCGGTCCTCAACGGCTTCTACTGGACCGGCGTGACCGGTTTCCGCGGGAGCTGGCTCACGGCCTACAACAACGGGGACTATGGGATCTACGCCTTCGACGCGACCGATGGCCTGTTCGAGCATTCCTACGCCTCGGGCTCCCCGGACTCGGGGTTCTACGTCGGGGAGTGCTACCCCTGCCGGATCGTCATCCGAGACGTGATCGCCGAGCACAATGCCATCGGCTACTCGGGCACCAACTCGGGGGGCGACCTCTACGTGGTGAGCTCCGTCTGGCGCAACAATCGGGCGGGACTGGTGCCGGCCTCGCTCGACCTCGAGCTCAGGCCGCCGCAGCGCGAGACGGTCATCGCCGCCAACCTGATCGTGGGCAACAGCAGCATGAGCGCGCCAGCCGCCGCGCTGCCATCCATCGCGTACGGCAACGGAGTGCTGATCGGCGGCGGGATTGGCAACGTGGTCGAGCGGAACGTGATCGCCGACCACGAGCAGCACGGCATTCTGGTCACGCCGATGTACGACCGGAACTGGTGGCCGGCGCGCGACAACGTCGTCCGGAACAACCGGATCGCACGCTCGGGCCGGGCCGACCTCGCCCTCGGAGGCCCGGCGAGCGTCGGCAACTGCTTCGCGGAGAACCGATTCGCGGTGGCCGCGCCGGCGGGGCTCGAGACCTTCCAGGGCTGCGGCGGCCTCCGCCTGCCGCTCGGCTTCGATCCGCTGCCGCTGGTCTCGGTCGTGGGACTCCGCGGGTTTACCGTCGCGAAGCGCGTGTTCCCCGATTGGCGGCATCAGCCGGTGCCGCCGGCGCAGCCGACGATGCCGGATGCCGCCACCACGCCGGCGCGCCCTGCCCTTCGCGTATTCGAAGCGCTCCGCTTCGACCCTAAGCAGGCTGTCCTGCCCGCCGGTGCCGAGCGAGCGCTCGACGATTCGAATCCCGGAGTCCGTCGCATCAAAGCGCCGGGACTCGCGGGGCGGCTCCTGGGAAGCGCCACCTTCTGGCTCATACCGGTGCTGCTGATGACCTGGCTCACGCGTGGCCGGCGGCGTCTGGTGCGCGCGATTCTCGGCGGGCTCGCGCTCTACGCCGGCCTGCTCGCCGCCGCCGCGGTCATCTACGGGCGCTTCTGATGGGTGCGATCTCGCGGCGCGACTTCCTCCGGGTGGGCGGTGGCGCAGCGGCCGGCGCCCTGGGCACGGCGCTGTTCGGTCTCCGTCGCCACGAGGAGCGGACGGCCATCGTTCCGGGACGGGCGGAGAGCTACGGGCACGGGGTCGAACCGCCGTCGGGCCTCGGCCCCGGTTCGCTGGACGCGGCGCTGTACCCGCCTCCGGTTCGGGCGCGACCGAGCCCCTTGCCGGTCGCCGCGGATCTCTGGGTCTCGGAGCAGCCGGTCGAGGTCGCACGCGACATCCACGTCGATGGATGGACGTTCAACGGCCGGATTCCGGGCCCGACCCTGCGCGCCGCCGAAGGCGACGAGCTGGCCGTCCGCCTCCGCAACCTCGGCTCGCGGCCGCACAACCTGCACCTGCACGGCCGGCACGACGTGACCCAGGATGGATGGCAGCCGGTCCCGCCAGGCGGCGAGACGACGTATCGCCTGCGCGCCCAGCCGTTCGGACTGCATCCCTACCACTGCGACGCAACCCCGGCCGAGGAGCACCTCTCGCACGGACTCTACGGTCTCCTGATCGTGGATCCGCCGGGCGGCCGGCCTCCGGCACACGAGGTGGTCCTCGTGCTCTCGGGCTTCGATCTCGACGGTGACGGTCGCAACGAGCTCTACGGCTGGAACGGTGCGGCGGGGTTCTTCGAGCGCTATCCGATCAAGGTGCCGGTGGGGGCGCTGGTGCGGGTGCACCTGCTCAACATGGTGGCGGACGATCCGGTTGCCTCGTTCCACCTGCACGCCGAAGTGTTCGACGTGTACCGGAGCGGGACGCGGCTGAGCCCGGATGAGCGAACCGACGTCGTGACGCTGGCCCAGACCGAGCGGGCGATCGTGGAGTTCCGCCTTCCCGTGCGGGGGCGGTACATGTTCCACCCGCACCAGCGGCACATGGCTGACCGCGGCGCGATGGGGTGGTTCGCGGCCGTGTGAGCGAACGGCCCGAGTCGGCTTAGCTCCCCCGTTTCGCCCGGGGTGACGGGTCGCCGGCGTCCCAGTGCCGGAGCCCGCTCGCCCAGCTGTACGGATCGATCTCCACGCCCTGCAACCGCCGGGACACCACCGCCTGGTTGGCGGGCGCGTAGAGGAAAACGGCCGGGGCGTCGGTGTTGAGTGTGTCCATCGCCTCGCGGTAGAGATTCCGCGCGTCCGCGACCTCGTGCGCCCGTCCGGCCCGGGCGAACAGCGCGTCGAAGGCGGGGTTGGCGTAGTGCCCGTAGTTGAGCGCGTCCCAGCCTGCCCGGGTCCACTGGTCGGCCAGACCGCGCGGGCTGGGCTCGTCGAGCCACGCGCCGATGTAGCTGTCGAACTGGCCTCCCGCCAGCCGCTCCTGGAACACCGGAAACTCCACCGCCGTCACCGTCACCGCCGCGCCGACGGCCTGCCACATCGCCTGCAGCGCCACCGCGAGCTGGCGGCGCGTCGGACTCGTGCTCGGCACCAGGATGTCGAACGCCAGCGCCCGGCTCCCCCGCTCGCGCGGCCGGGTGCTGTCCGCCCGGCGCCAGCCGGCCGCCTCGAGCGCGCGGTCGGCGCGCACCGTGTCGAACGGCAGCGTGGCGATGCTGTCGTTCCAGATCCAGAGCAGCTGCGACATCGGGCCCGGCGGTGCCTTGGCCTCGCGCCCGAACACCGAGCGCGCCAGCGTCTCCCGGTCCACCGCCAGCGCGAGGGCGCGGCGGGTCGCCGCGTCGCCGAAGATCGGGTGAGGCTCGTTCCGGGGGCCGCCACGGATCCGGAACCCGAGAAAGCCGTAGGTGGCCGAGGCGTAGGGCACGAGCCGGAAGGTGGAGTCGCGCGCCACGCGCTCGGCGCGCTCGGCGGCGCCCACGGTCTCGAGCAGGTCGGCCTCGTGACTCAGCACGAGATTCAGCGCGGCGTCGGGGTCGGCCACGAAGCGCCAGATGGCCTGCCGGACGGCGGGCGGCGTCGTGCCCGAGCTGGCGACCAGGCGGACATACTCGCCGCGTTTCCACTCGGCGATGCGGTACGGACCGCTGCCCACGAGGTGCGCCGTGCTGGTGTCGGACTGCCAGCTCGCCGGCGGCGCCGCCGACCAGATGTGGCTCGGGATGATGCGGACGTGATAGGTGGCGTCGTACAGCTGCTCGGGCGACGGCGCGGTGAACCGGACGAGTACGGTCGCGGAGTCCTCCGGTACCACCGAGAGCCGGTGGGCGAGATAGGGACGCGCGGGCGCGTCGAGCACCGAGTCGCCGAACGCCTCGAAGGAGAACCGGACGTCTTCGGCGGTCACCGGCTGCCCGTCCTGCCACCGGGCCCCGGGGCGGAGATGAAAGCGCCACGACAGCGAATCCACTCGCTCCCAGCGCTCGGCGAGTGCCGGGCGGTACGCTGTGCTGTCGATCGGCGCGGCCCCGGGCGCGAGATCGGCCAGCCGCTCGTACACCTGGTCCCCGATATCCCGGCCGACCGTCTCGCCGACCAGCGGCGGCAGGAGCTGGCTCGGCTCACCGGTCGCCGCCACCACCACGGTGCCGCACCGGGCGCACGCGGACCGGTCGCGGCCGCAGCCGGACGCGCCCACCCAGACGGCGACGAGCGCGCAACCGGGTCCAGCGTGGTCCGACGAGTCTCACGTGCGCCTCGATGGCGGTCGGAAACGGCGGGAAACCAGGAAGCAAATGATGCCGAGCGGGTGCGCCAGGTGCATCGAACCATTACAGGCCACCACCCCGCATTGCAAACCGAGCGGCGTCCGGGTGGCTTGGAGATCAGCCTGAGCGCAGCGAAGGACCGGGCGGGGTTCAACCACCCGATCCTTCGCGGAGTTTACCCTGAGCGCGGCGAAGGGGCTTGGACGACGACACGGCTCGGGCCGAGCCCGCCAGTCGATGACGGTCCTGCCGAGGCTACGACGCGACCGCGTGCTCCTTCTGATTCTCCGCGGCGACCTTTGCCGCCACTTCGGGCGGGGCTTCGGCGTATCCCTGAAACTTCTCCCGGTGGGTCCCGCGGCCGTGGGTGATGGAGTGCAGCGTGGTCGAGTACTTGTACAGCTCCGCCTCCGGCACGATCGCCCGCACCTTGGTCAGCCGCCCGTCCTGCTCGGTGCCGAGGATCTGCCCCCGGCGCGAGCTCAAATCCCCCATGACGTCGCCGAGGAAATCGTCCGGCGCCCACGCCGTCACCTCGATCAGCGGCTCGAGCAGCACCGGCCGCGCCTTGGGCGCGACGGTCCGGAACGCCAGGATGCCGGCCATCTTGAACGACATCTCGTTCGAGTCGACGTCGTGATAGGAGCCGTCGTAGCACTCGACCCGAAAGTCGACCATCGGGTAACCCGCCACCACGCCGCGCTCGGCTGATTCCTGGACGCCGCGGTCCACCGCCGGGATGAACTTGCCTGGGATGACCCCGCCCACGATCTCGTCCACGAACTCGTAGCCCGCGCCCCGCGGCCGGGGGGCCATCCGGATCCAGCAGTCGCCGTATTGCCCGCGGCCGCCACTCTGTTTCTTGTGCTTTCCCTGGCCCTCGGCCCGGCCCTTGATCGTCTCCCGGTAGGCGATGCGCGGCCGTGCGAGCTCCGCATGCACCCCGTACTTCCGCTCCAGCCGCTGGAGGATGGTCTCGAAGTGGCGCTCGCCCATCCCGTGGATGAGCGTCTGGCCCAGCTCGGAGCTGTACTCGAAGTTGAAGGTCGGATCTTCTTCGTGCAGCTTGTGCAGTCCGGCGGCGAGCTTGTCCTCCTCGCCGCGCTGCTTGACGATGACCGCCGACGTCGCTTCGGCCGCGGGCAGCGGAATCGGGGGCAGTCGCACCGGCGTGTCCCGCCGGCAGAACGTGTCGCCCGTGTGAGTATCCTTGAGCTTGGCGACGGAGCCGATGTCGCCGGCCGCCAGCCGCTCGACCTCGAGCCGCTCCTTGCCCTGCTGGATCGAGAGGTGGTTGAGCTTCTCGGCCACCTCGTGCTCGGCATTCCAGACCTCGTCGCCATTCCGGAGGTCGCCGTTGTGAAGTCGGAACAGCGTCACGTCGCCGACGTGCGGCTCCGACATGGTCTTGAACACCCGTCCCACGAGCGGGGCGTCGGCCGGCCCCGGGCGCTCCGCGGGCGACGGGAGGAGCTCCACCATCTTCCGGAGCAACGTGCGGAGCCCGTAGGTGAGCGTGGCGCTGCCGCAGAACAGCGGCACGATCTGGCCGGCCAGCATTGCCTTCTTCACCGCGTCGATGAACTGCTCGCGCGGAATCTCCTCGCCGGCCAGGTAGCGCTCGATGAGGTCGTCGTCGGTGGCGGCGACGGCCTCGGTCAGGTGGTCGCTGTACTCCTGGTAGCGGGCCCGGTACTCGTCTGGGATCGGCACCACCTCGTTCTCGCCCTTGACCGCGCCCTTCTTGTAGAGATGGCAGTGGCCGGAGAACAGGTTGATGATCCCGTGAAAGTCGGGACCGTCGCCGATCGGGATCTCGACCGGCACGACCTTGGGCGTCAGGTGCGCCTTCACGTCGCTGAAGACCCGCTCGAAGTCCGCGTGCTCCTTGTCCATGAGGGAGACGAACAGGAGGCGGGGCAGGTGCAGCTGATCGAGCACCTCCCAGGCCTTCTCGGTCCCGACCTCCACGCCGCTGGTGCCGCTCACCACGACCACCGCGGCGTCGGCGGCGTGGAGGCCGGTGACCACTTCGCCGAAGTAGTCGAGATAGCCCGGGGTGTCGATGAGATTGAGCTTGGTGTCCATCCACTCGGCGTAGCCGAGGGCGAGATTGATCGAGTGCTGCCGGGCGGTTTCGTCGGGGGAGTAGTCGGTGAGGGTGGTTCCCTCCTTGATGCTGCCATGGCGCCGGCTGGAACCGGATACCCAGGCGAGCGCGTCGACGAGCGACGTCTTTCCGCTGGCCCCGTGGCCGACGAACGCCACGTTGCGGATGGCGTTGGAGCCATAGACCTTCATGGCCTCCACCTCCTTGCGAGTGTTGGATTTTGAAGGTGGAGACGGGCCGCCGAGTTGTCAAATGGTCGGGGATGGCGGGCGGGAGCGCCGTGTGGGGAACTCCCACGACGACCGCGGCGTGCTGGGATCATGCATCACTACGGCTGGCGGACTCGATCACCCCGCCATGGTCCGGAAGGGTAGCCTGGAGCCCTGTCGCCGATGTCTTCCTCGGCTGCTGGCGGCCGCCGTCTACCTGACCTTGCCAAGCTGCACCCCCAGCGTGATACCCGCGAACGACCGCGTCGAGTTGACGTTAGCGAACCCGTAGAGCCCCACGCCCAGGAATGCGGCGGGAAGCCAGGCCAGCAGGGTCTCGACCGGCAGTCCAATGACGGTCTTCCGGTCGCCGCACCCACCCAGGCCGCCGTCTCCGGGGCTGACGCACCCGTCCACCGCCGAGATGCCCAGCGCCCCGGCCGCTCGAAAGCGTCGTGTCCCCACGCGCGTGGCCCGTCCGTAGAGCAGGGCGATGTCGGCGAACCCGTCGTCGAATAGACCGCTGGTGGCAGCCACCCTGAGGGAGAAGAGATGGGCGCCGTGCTGGTAGCTCAGGCCGGCCTGACCCGCGAAATCCTCGGTCCCCGCGCCCAGTCCGGCGTGCATCCAATAGGTGTCGGGCTGGAGGGGCGCAGCCTCCTGGCCGGACGCGGCGCCCAGGGGGAGTGCCAGGGTCATGCCTATCGAAGCGATCCCCGCGAGCGCGCGCAGCGTCATAAGTCGGCCTCCGCTGGATTCGGGTCCTATCGATAGCCTGCCGCCTGCAGGTGAAACAGCTCCGCGTATAGCCCGCCCTGGGCCACCAGCGCCTCATGCGTGCCGTGTTCGACCAGCTCTCCGCCCCGGAGCACCAGGATCCGGTCCGCCATCCGGACCGTACTGAACCGGTGGGAGATGAGCACGGCCATCCGGCCGGCGGTGAGCTCCGAGAACCGGAGGAACACCTCGTATTCCGCCCGTGCATCGAGCGCGGCCGTCGGCTCGTCGAGGATGAGCAGCTGCGCGTCCCGCATGTACGCCCGGGCGAGCGCCACCTTCTGCCATTCCCCACCCGAGAGGTCGACGCCGGTCTCGAACCGCCGGCCCAGCATCTGGTCGTAGCGGCCCGCCAGCCGCGCGGCCACCGTGTCGGCGAGGCTGCGCTGCGCCGCGGCCTGGATCCGGGGCTCGTCGTCCCGCGCCGCGATGTTGCCGACCGCGATGTTCTCCTTGAGCATGAAGTCGTAGCGCACGAAGTCCTGGAAGATCACGCCGACGTTCCGCCTGACGCTCTCGACGTCGTACTCGCGGAGGTCCACGCCGTCCAGCAGGATCCGGCCCTCGGTCGGGTCGTACAGCCGCGCGAGGAGTTTGACCAGCGTGGTCTTGCCCGCGCCGTTCTCGCCCACGAGGGCGATCCGCTCGCCCGGGACGAGCGAGAAGTCGAGCCCGCGCACTGCCCACGGCTCGGAACCGGGATAGCGGAACCCGACGTTCTCGAACACGAATCCCGTCCGGATCGGCACCGGCACCTGGCGCTTATCGGGCTCGCGCCGGATCCTCGGCTCGAGCTCCAGAAACGAGAACAGGTCGTCCAGGTAGAGACTCTGCTCGTAGACCTGGGACAGGGAGAGCAGCACGCGCTGGATCAGGTCGCGGCTCTGCCGGAACGACCCCGCGAGGAAGGTCAGCACGCCGATCGTGAACAGCCCCGCCGGCGAGCGGTAACCGATGACGGTGAGGTAGATGATCACCGCGTACGCGGCGTAGTAGCCGAGCGTGCCCAGCGCGGCGAGCAGTGTGGACACCAGGCTTCGGCGGACGGCGAGCCGCTTGTTGGCCTCGTAGAACTCCGCGCTCAGCCGATCATAGCGGTCCACCAGGAAGTCGGACAGGCCGAAGAGCTTGAGCTCCTTGGCCGAAACGTCGCTGGCGCCGATGTAGCGCAGGTAGTCGAGTTGGCGGCGCTCGGGGGTCCACGAGTAGAGCAGCGAGTACCCCAGCGACGCGAAGTGGGTCTCGCCCAGGAGCGAGGGCAGCACCGCGATCACCAGCAGGACGAGCAGCCAGGGCACGTACACCGCCAGCGCGGCGGCCAGAGTGGCAAGCGTGATCGCGTCCTGGACCGAGGCGAGCAGCAGGGTGAAGAGCCCGATCCGGCCCACCGTCTGGCGGCGGGCCCGCTCGAGCTTGTCATAGACCTCCGGGTCCTCGAACTGCTCCAGATCGAGCGTCGCGGCGTGACGCATCAGCTCCACGCTGGTGCGGTTGGCGAAGAGGTCGCCGAGCAGGCTCTCCAGCAGGGCCGAAAGACGCGCCAGGCCCTCCCCGACCAGCGCGATGGCCAGCTCGAGCGCCAGCAGCTCGGCCAGACGGGTCCAGTTGACGCCCGCGCCATGACCGGCCACCCCCACGGCGTGGACCACCTCATCCACGATGAGCTTCCCGATCCACAGGACCGCGAGCGGCACCAGCGAGCGCGCGACGCGCAACACCAGGATCCCGGTCACGTAGCGCCGCTCCGTGCGCCACACGAGGGCCAGGAGGCGCGGCACGTGCCGCAATGCCTGGAGCCGCGCGCGCCACCCGGGCCGCGGCTCGGCGGGCTTCCGGCCCCCGCGGTTGGACCGTACTATCGGATGTTCGAGCGGCAGCGTCATGAACAGGAAGCTAATCGCCGGAGAGCCGACCGATGCCCCATGTTGACTGGCCCAGCCTCTGGGCCAACCTCTTCCACCTCGGCGCGCCGAGCAGCGACACCCATCCGGTGACGCTGCTCGAAAAGGTCGCCCGGCCGGTGGTGGTCTACCTGCTGCTGGTCTTCGCGCTCCGGACGGTGGGGAAGCGCACCCTGGCTCAGCTCAACCCGTTCGATTTCGTCGTCCTGCTGACGCTGTCCAACACCGTGCAGAACGCCATCATCGGGAACGACACCTCGCTGCTGGGGGGCGTGATCGGCGCGGCCGCGCTGCTCGCGGTCAACGCGATCCTGGTCCGGATCTACTACCGCGGCCCGTCCATGAGCCATCTCCCGCCCCGCGAGCGGGACATCTGTCTCATCGACGGCGGCCGGATCGAGGAAGACGAGATGCGCCGGCTCCGCATCAATGCCGGTGACCTGAGCGCGAAGGCGCACGAGCGGGGCTTCGACAGCCTGAGCGAAGTTGACACCGCTGTACTCTATCCCAACGGGACGATCTACTTCCGGGCACCGGAGGCGGATACCGAGGCGGCCCGCTACGGCGAGCTCATCCGCCGGCTCGACGCGCTCAGCACGGAGGTGGCCGCGCTCCGCCGGTAGCGCGTTACATTTCGCCGATGTCGACCATCGCCACCGCGCTCGTCACGGGCGCCACCCAGGGAATCGGACGCGCCACCGCCGTCGCGTTCGGCCGCGCCGGGTATCGGGTCGGCGTGTGCGCGCGCACCGCCGCCGCGGTGGACGCGCTGGTCCAGGAGCTCGAGCGCGAGGGCATCACGGCGGCGGGCGCGGCGGCCGACGTGAGCGACCCGACGCAGGTGAGCCGGGCGGTGGCGCGGATCGTCGGCGCCGTGGGCGAGGTGGGCGTGCTCGTCAACAACGCCGGCGTGCTCATCGCCCGGCCGTTCGAGGAGCTGACGCTCGAGGATTGGGACGTCACGATGGGCACCAACCTCCGGAGCCTGTTCCTCGTCACCCAGGCCGTCCTGCCGGCCATGCGCCGGCGGCGCAGCGGCGCGGTCGTGAACGTGGCCAGCCTGGCTGGCCGGAACGGCTTCGTCGGCGGGACGGCCTACACCGCATCCAAGCACGCCGTCCTCGGATTCAGCCGCTCGCTGATGCTCGAGGTCAGGAAGCATGACGTCCGCGTGATCGCGATCTGCCCCGGCTCGGTGGACACCGGGATGCTCCGCGATCAGCCGCTGCTCAAATCGGATCCCCAGCGGATCCTCCGTCCCGAGGACGTGGCGCAGGCGATCCTCGACGCCGTGCAACTCCCCGGCCGCGCGCTCGTGAGCGAGCTCGACATCCGCCCCACCAACCCCTGACCATGCCCGGCGTGCTCGTCACAATGTGTGTCTGCCGCCATGTGCCGTTCGCCCAGCTCCTGCCGGTGGCGCGGGCCGGCGGGTGGGGACTCGAGGAAATAGCCGCCGGCACCGGGTGCGGCGCCGGCTGCGGGCTCTGCCGGCCGTACCTCAGGCGCATGCTGGCGACCGGGGAGACCGAGTTCCGCGAGATCCTCACCGAGGATCCCGACGGGTGACGCGCCGCCCGGGCCCCGCGCCCTCACCGCCCGGCCAGCTCCTGAGTCCCACTCGCGCTCCGCACCGTCTGATCGATCGCGCGCCCGGGGTGCGCGCGTGCTCCTCATAGCTCGGAGCTCGCATGCGCGTCCGCGTTGGCACGTTCGGCTGCTTCGTCCTCGTCGGGCTGGGATGCGCGGGCACCGCCCACGCTCAGGTGCCCGGCCAAGTCGCGGCCGACAGCATCGGCCGCACGCTCCGCGCGCTCACCGCGCGCATGGATTCAATCGAGGCGGGCACCTGCCCGTCGGGGCCGGCCATCATGCCGCCCGGCAGAAGCGGCGAGCCCCGCACAGACAGCCTCGTTGCCGTCATCGAGACCCTGAGCCAGCGGCTCGAGATGATCCGCGCCGGCCGGTGCGCGTCCGCCCCCGGTGCTGCGCCGGCGGCACCGGCCCCTGCCTCCCCCGACACCGCCGACGACCTGGCAGCCCTCGAGGCGGCGGCCGCCCAGGTGGCGGGCGGCGCCGCCCGACTCAGGCACCCCCCACCCGGGGCACCTCAGCCGCTCCGCCCCGAGTTCGTCCACCGCCAACGCAACGCCTGCGTGTTCGCGCTGCTCCTGCTCGTGCCCTACACCATCGGCGTCTGATGGGAGTCAGCGTGCACGCCGCCGACCCACCCGTGCGCGAGGCGGCCTGACCGCGGCCGCCCGCGTCGCGCGACACTCGCGGCACGTCGAGCTGTGGGAAGAGTGAGGCTGACGGGTGCTGCTACCGCATCTTCTTCCACCCGGGAAGGTACGGCGGCGGCAACAGGGCCGTTCGGCGCAGCAGCTCCAGGTGGCAGGCGATCACGTCGGCCAGTTGCTGCGCGGGGCGAACGTGCACCTCCCGCAGGATGGCCGGGGGCCTGGCGGTGAGTACGAGCGCGCCGTGCACCCGGCCCGCGACGCGGAACGGCACGATCAGTCGCGCCTCGCCCTGGACCAGGAGGAACGAGCCCAAAATTTCACCGGCGAGCACCGAGGCGAGCGTGGTGCCGGCGACCGGGATGAGGGGCAGGTCCGGCAGCGGACGGCGCTCGCCTGGCTCGAGCAGGACCACACGATCGCCTTCGCTCAGCCGGATGGCGAAGGTCATCGTATCGAACGGCAGCAGTCGCGCCGCCAGGTCCGCCACCCGCCGCGTCGTCTCGGCGAACTCGGCGCCCGTGGCGAGGATCTCGGCCGCATCGAGGATCGCCGGCTGGTCGGGTGGCGGGGTGGGCGCAAGAGGAACTACAGGCGCCGGGGCCGGCGTCGCGGCGGAGACCAGGACCGATACTTGAGCCGCGATCAAGCCGGCCACTCGCCGTACCAACTCCGCATCGGCCTCGGCGTAGAGGTCGGCGCTGACGCTCCCGGCCAGCAGGTACCCTGTGAGTCCGCCGGGCCCCCGCACCCTCGCGGCGACCGCGGACCGCAGTTCCGCGCCGGCCGGCTCCTCGACCGTGAAGTATCCGCGCGGCCACCAGGCCTCGTGGTAGGTGTCGGCCACGACGATCGTCTCGCGGCCCTGGAGCAGGGTCACGAGATCGAGATCCTCGCGTCCGATCACGAGCGAGGGGTCCGTCCACACTGCTCCGCCCGCGTGCTCGCCCAGACGATACATCCGCGCTCCGTCCGCATCCTCGATCAGCAACTCCAGGTGATCGTGGGGCAGCACCGGCTCCAGCGCGCGTGCGAGCTCGGCGAGATAGAGCTGCGGCGTGCCGGCATGCATGCCGGCGTGCGCCACTGCGTCCACCACCGCCGCGATCCGGGCCACCTGCTGCGCAGTGCCGCCCGTCGCGGTCCATTGCCGGGCCATGCGGCCGAGCAGCGGCGCCAGTTGCTGCGCCACGACCTCCAGCAGCATGCGCTCGGCCTCGCCATATCGGCCCGGCCGCAGGTCCGCCGCCAGGAGGAGACCGACATCCCGCCGGCCGGATCGCACGGGGACCGCCCCGGCCGATCCGTACCCCGCATCGCGGATGACGTCCTCCAGCAGGGTGAGCCTCGACGGATCGATTTGGGGCGAGGGCACGGGCACGGCCAGCTCGTCCTGTGCCAGGGCTTCGGGGCCCAGCAACACCGAGCCGCCGTGCGCGGGATAGAGCCAGAGTGCGAGCAGGTCGTGGGGTAGATCGGTCGCGAGCGCGTTCGAGAGGGCGGCGTGCCAGGTGGCGAGCGCATCCGGATCGTCCAGCGCCTCTTCCGCCCGCAGCAACGGCACCAGCGGCTCGCCTGTGGAAGCGGCCGAAGGCTCGGTCGGGCGGAACTGCGCGTCTGGCATACCCGTCCGAAGGGCAGGAGGTATGCCGCCTGCGGCCGCGGAAGATCTCTATGGCGGATAAGTACTTACGCTGATCCGGTGCGGGCTGTGGCGCGGGTCCTCACCGCGCCCGTGGCGTCCTGCCCGCCAGCGTTGCAGGCTGCTGCCGCGGCGATAAACGACGGAACGATAACGATGACCGCACCTTGACATACCCCCCACCCCTATCTAGTGTTCAGCGATCACCTGAGAGGACGGACCATGCAGAATCTGGTGCTGCATATCGAAGGCATGAGCTGCGGCCACTGCCTCAACGCGGTCACCCGCGCGCTCGCGGAGTTGCCGGGCGTCGAGCTGGGGTCGGTACGCATAGGCCGCGCGGACCTGCGGTACGACCAGCGCACCGTGGAACCGGCGCGGATCGTTGCGGCGGTGAGCGAGGCGGGATACCGGGCCACGGCCGCATGACTTCGTCTCAGATCGCCGTCAGCGCAATCGGCCTCGCCGGGGTGGTGTGGGTCAATTGGTATTTCTTCCTGGCCGGGCGCGGCGTGGTCGGCGGCGCGACGGTGGGTGCGAACGGCGTGCAGCGGGTGCGGGTCGAGGTGAAAGGCGGCTACGTCCCCTCGGTCGTTCGGGTCCAGGCCGGTGTGCCGGTTCAGCTCGAGTTCCACCGGGACGAGACCAACCCGTGCTCGGAGGAAGTGGTCATCCCCGATTTCGGGATCCGCACCTATCTGCCGGCCCACCGAACCACTTCGGTGAGCTTCACGCCCGGCGAGGGCGCCCACGAGTTCGCATGCGGCATGGGCATGCTTCGCGGCAGCATCGTGGCGGAGCGCCGAGGCTGACGATGTCGGATACGCTCACGCCTCCGACCGAGTCCTGCACCATTCCCGTCTCGGGGATGACCTGCGCGGCGTGCAGCGGCCGGGTCCAGCGAACGCTGGAGCAGACGCCGGGCGTCGCCACCGCGAACGTCAACCTGATGACCGGCGCCGCCACGGTGGGGTACGATCCGGCGGTCGTCTCGCCAGAACGGCTGGTTGACACCATCCGATCGACCGGATACGGCGCGGCGCTCCCGCTGCCGGAGGACGCCGCGGAGGACCTGCTCGGCGCGCAGGACGAGGCGCGCGAGGAGGAGGTCCGCGAGCTCCGCCGCAAGTTCGTCGTGAGTGCCGCGGCGGCGATCCTGACGATGGTCATCGGGATGCCGCTCGCCGAGCGGACGGGCGGGGCCATGAACGACCCGCTCATGCGGATCATGCTGCCGCTGAGCCGCGGGCTCGAGCGGATGGCACCCGTCGTCGACCGCGTTTCAACCGACGGCTGGCGTTACATCATGCTCGCGCTGACGCTGCCGGTGGTCGGCTGGGCCGGACGCCAGTTTTATACTCGCGCGTGGGCCGCCTTCCGCCACCACAGCGCGGACATGAACACCCTGATCGCGGTCGGCACCGGCTCCGCCTTCCTCTTCAGCACCGCCGTCACGCTGGCCGATGACTGGTTCGCCGCGCACGGCGTGGAGCCGCACGTCTACTACGAGGCGGTCAACTGGATCATCGGGTTGATCCTGCTCGGCAATCTGCTCGAGGCGAGGGCCCGGGGACGGACCTCCGGTGCCATCCGGCGGCTGATCGGTCTGCGTCCGGCAACGGCCCGCGTGCTGCGGGACGGCCGAGAGGAGGACGTGCCGCTGGAGCAACTCCACCCTGGTGACGATGTGCTCGTGCGTCCGGGCGAGAAGATCCCCGCAGACGGCGTCGTCCTCGAGGGCACCAGCAGCGTGGACGAATCCATGCTGACGGGCGAGCCGCTCCCCGTGGTCCGGCGCGCGGGCGACCCGGTGACCGGCGCTACGCTCAACCGGAACGGCGCGCTTCGCATGCGGGTCGAGCGGGTGGGCCGGGACACGGTACTCTCCCGGATCATCCGTCTCGTGCAGCAGGCCCAGGGCACCAAGGCACCCATCCAGCGGCTGGCCGACCGGGTGTCCGCCGTCTTCGTTCCGGTGGTGCTCTCCATCGCGATCGTGACGTTCGTGGCCTGGTTCGACTTCGGTCCGGCGCCCGCCTACCTGCACGCGCTGGTCTCGTCCGTGACCGTCTTGATCATCGCCTGCCCCTGCGCCATGGGGCTCGCGGTGCCCACGGCCGTCATGGTTTCCACCGGCCGCGGTGCGGAGTTGGGCGTGCTCATCAAGGGCGGGGCGGCGCTGGAGCGGAGCGAGCGCATCGATACCGTGGTCTTCGACAAGACCGGAACCCTCACCGAGGGCCATCCGATGGTGCGCGCCGTGGAGCCGTTCGCCGGCACGGAGGAGCGCCGCCTGTTGAGCCTGGCCGCCGCCGTCGAGCGGTCGAGCGAGCATCCCCTGGGTGAGGCGATCGTCGAGGAGGCCGCGCGCCGGGCCCTTCCGGTGCTCGTCGCCACGGAGTTCGAGAACCGGCCCGGTCGGGGCGTGATCGGCGCGGTCGAGGGTCGGCAGGTCGCGGTGGGCAACGCGGCGCTCCTCCGCGACCTCGGGGTCGATCCGGCGGCCGCAGGCGCCCGTGCCGACGCCATGGCGTCGGAAGGCTGGACACCGATGTACGTGGCCGTCGATGGGCGGCTCGCGGGCGTGGTCGCCGTCGCGGATCCGCTGAAGGCCACCAGCCGCGCAGCGGTGACGGAGCTCCGCCGGCTCGGGATAGAGCCGGTGATGCTCACGGGCGACAACCAGCGCAGCGCGCGCGCGGCCGCCGCAGCAGTCGGGATCGAGCGCGTGGTGGCCGACGTGCGCCCCGAGCGCAAGCTCGAGGTGGTCCGGGATCTCCAGGCCGCCGGGCGGGTGGTGGCGATGCTGGGCGACGGACTCAACGACGCGCCCGCGCTCGCCCAGGCCGACGTGGGTGTGGCCATGGGCACGGGCACCGACGTGGCCATCGACGCCGGGGCCATCACACTGATGCGGGGCGACCCCGCGGGCGTGGTGACCGCGATCGCGCTCTCGCGCCGGACGATGCGGATCATCCGGCAGAACCTGTTCTGGGCGTTCGTCTACAACGTCATCGGGATTCCGATCGCGGCGGGCGTGCTCGAGCCCGCGCTCGGCCTCCGGCTCACACCCGCCATGGCGGCCGCCGCCATGGCGGTGAGCTCGGTGAGCGTGGTCTCCAACAGCCTTCGCCTCCGCCGCTTCACACCGAGAAGACTCGCATGAGCGACACCGTCGTTCCCTGCGCCTGCGCGCGGCCCGGCGACGGCACGCACGCAGTCGCCGTGGACCCCGACATCAAGCACGCCGTCCTTACCCGGCTCCGGCGGATCGAGGGCCAGGTGCGCGGCCTGCAGAAGATGGTCGAGGAGGAGCGCTACTGTGCCGATGTGCTGATGCAGGTGTCGTCGGCGCAGGAGGCGCTTCGCGGCGTGAGCCGCTCGATGCTTCACAACCACCTCAAGCACTGCGCCGCTGAGGCCATCCGCTCGGACGATCCGGAGCGCTCGGCGGCGATGTACGAGGAGCTGCTGGAGCTGGTGTTTCGGAGTACGAAATGACGGAGAGGGCGGAGAGGGCGGAGAGGGCGGAGAGGGCGGAGAGGGCGGAGAGGGCGGAGAGGGCGGACCAAAGGTATCTGTCATCCCGAGCGGTGCGAGGGATCTTGGTGGGCCGAGCTCGAACCATTCCCGAGCCAGCTCCTCGCTCCGCCCGGGATGACAGCATGACACCGTTCCACCCCTTACCCTCGCTCCACCCCCTGCCGATGCATGTCCCGTCCCACCGTCTTCATCGCCCCGAGCACGGTGACCCCGCCCACGATCACGACCGCCGGCAGCAGGAGCACCGCGCGGTCCAGCCCGAACCGGTCCGACAGGCTCCCCACCAGTGGTAGCGCGATCGCGTCGCCGGCGAGGTGAATGAACAGGAGATACGCGCCGGCCACCGTCGCGCTGATGCGCGCGGGAACGACGTCGAAGATCACCGCCGTCATCGGCCCGTTGTACCACGAGAGACAGAAGAACGTCAGCACGAACACCGCCTGGAACAGGCCGGGGTCGCGGATGGTGAGCAGCCAGAGCGCGAGCGGGCCGCCGAGCAGAAGCCCCAGCGCCACGACGATGACGCGGGCGGTCTCGTACCGGCGTCCGAGCCAGTCGGCCGCCAGGCCGCCGAACAGCGTGCCGGCGGTGCCGGCGATCAGGCCCCATTTGCCCAGCAGCCGCGCCGCCTCGCCGGCGCCCAGCTCCAGCTCGCGGGAGACGAAGGTCGGGCCCCAGCCCACGATGCCGTTGAGCCCGAACGAGATCATGGCGCCGGCGGTGAAGACGTAGACCAGGGTGGGCGTGTGCAACACCGTCCGAGCGGCCCGAACGATGTCGTCGAAGGCGCCGCTGATCCCCCGGCCGAAGGACGCGTCTTCCGCCATGTCCGCCGGCGTGCGCCGCACCCAGCGCAGGATCGTGATCGCCAGTCCCACTCCCACCGCCGCGCTGAACAGGGCGAGGTCGGCCTTCGAGTCCGCGCCGTACGCCCGGTCCAGCCAGAGCGCCCCGGCTGCCCCGAACCCAACGCCGGCGAGCAACGGCCAGAGATTCCGCACCAGCGGCAGGGCGCCGATGCCGAAATCCCGAAGCAGCGATCGCACGGTGAGGCGGCCGGGGGTGCGGGCGGGGTCCTGGAGCCGCGAGACGAGCACCGCCAGAATGAAGCCGGGCACACCCACGGTCATGAACGCGATCCGCCACCCGTAGACGCCCTCGAGATGTCCGCCGAGCAGAAGACCCAGCACCCCACCGAGTGCGATGCCGGAGGACAGAATCCCCATCGCCAGCGCGCGGCCGCGCCCGGGGAAATAGTCGGCCACGAGCGAGGCCGCGGCGGGGCCGTAGGCGGCCTCGCCCACGCCCACGACCGCGCGGCAGGTGAACAGCTGCCCGAAGCTGTTCACCAGGCCGCTCAGGAACGTGAACGCGCTCCACACGGTCACGCCGCCCGCGATGACGGCGCGGCGCGAGCGCAGGTCGCTCAGCACTCCGAACGGCAGGGCGGCCACCGAGAAGACGAAGATGTACGCCGAGCCGAGCCAGCCGAGCTGGGAGTCGGTCAGCCCGAGATCGCGCTTGATCGGATCGAACAGCGCGAAGATGACGTTGCGGTCGATGTAGTTGAGGAGGTTGATCAGGGCGAGCAGGCCGAGCGCGTACCAGCGGTAGCGGCGGGTCGGGGCCGCGGTCACCGCCGCGCCGCCGTCTCGGCCCCTCCCGCGCCCGGGTGCATGTGCGAGAGCGACTCCTCGGCCCGCTCGTCGCGGAAGGCGAGGGCCGCCCGATACTCCTGTACCAGGCGGTCCATCATCGCCTGCCGCCTGCCGTAGAGCCGCTTGGGGGGGCGCGCCGCGCGCTTCTCCTTGGCGTAGGCCGTGAGCAGCGGCAGCGCGATCGAGGTGTCGGTGTAGATCACGACGGTGCCGGGAAGCTGTTCGGGATCGATCTTGCCCCAGCTCACCGCCTCGGCGGGTGTGGCTCCGGACAGGCCCCCGGTGTCCGGCCGGGCGTCGGTCATCTGGAGGAAGTAGTCGTGGCCCCGCTCGTCGATCCCCAGCACCTCCTGGATCTGCGGCTCGGTCTGCAGCATGAAGTTCTTGGGACTGCCACCGCCCACAATCAGCACGCCGCTCTTCCCGCCGGTGCGCTTGGCCTCGAGCACGATGCTGGCCGTTTCGTTGACGTCGGCGCTCACGTCGAATCTGAGTTTGCTGCCGGCCAGCGCCTGCTCGGCGACGTTCATCCCGATCGAGCTGTCCCCCGGGGAGCTGGTATAGAGCGGCACCTCCAGCTCGTGCGCGGCGGCCAGCACCGAGCGGCGGCTCAGCCCCAGGGCCTGCTCCCGCTCGCACACGTACCCGCCGAGCAGATAGTGGTACTCGGCGGTGCTCATGGGACGCTGGAACTCCTCCCGGGCACTCACCTCCCGGATGAAGGCGTCGGTCGAGAGCAGCACGCTGTAGTCGAAGAAGATGTCGTAGATCCGCACCACCCCCTTGTCCCGGAGCTCGACGTCGTCGGCGGTGGGCGTGCCCCGGTGCATCGGGAGCCCGAGCGCGAAGTGGGCGTCGTGGTAGAGATTCGCGCCGGTCGAGATGACCCAGTCCACGAACCCCGCCTCCATGAGCGGGATGAGGCAGCTCATGCCGATGCCCGCCGGCGTCATGGCGCCGGTCAGCGTCATGCCGACCGTCGTGTCCGGCTCGAGCATCCGCTGGGTGAAGAGCTGGCACCCTTCGCGCAGGCGCCCGGCGTTGTACGCCAGGAACGCATTGTCGATCAGACCGGCCACGGTCTCCTGGCCGGAGATGGCCGTGGGCTCGATGCGCTGCCCGCGCAGGTAGGGGGCGGAGGGTCGGGTCATCGTGTCATCCTGTGATGCGGGCGACCGCGTCGTCCGGCTTCTCCGCGCGGGCTTCGATCACGATGCGCGCGGCTTCCGCCGGATCGTCGGTGACGCGGAACAGCAGCAGGTCGGTCGGGTTGATCTTCCGTTCCTCCGCGACCGTGCGGGTGAGCCATTCGACCAGGCCCGCCCAGTACGTGCTGCCGAAGAGGATGACCGGAAAATGCTTGACCTTTCCGGTCTGGATCAGGGTGAGCGCCTCGAACAGCTCGTCGAGTGTGCCGTACCCGCCCGGAAAGACGATAAAGGCGGTGGCGTACTTCACGAACATCGTCTTTCGGACGAAGAAGAACTTGAAGTTGAGACTTCGGCTCAGGTACCCGTTCGATCCCTGCTCGAACGGGAGCTCGATGTTGCATCCGATTGAGAGCCCGCCGCCCTCCTTGGCCCCCCGGTTGGCGGCCTCCATGATGCCCGGGCCGCCGCCGGTGAGCACCGGAATGCCGGCCCGGGCGAGCAGCATCGCGGTCTGCACGGCCTTCACGTACAGCGGATCGGTGGCCTGGGTGCGGGCCGAGCCGAAGATGGTGACCCCGTCGCACACGTCGGCCAGGTGGTCGAATCCCCAGACGAACTCGCCCATGATGCGGAGCACCCGCCACGAGTCCGACTTCTGGAACAGCTGCTCCGGCCGCTGCGGTGGCGGACTCTCCAGCAGCTGCTCGTCTTCGGTGGGCAGCTTGTTGTCGGCCATGTGGCGATACGGACTGTTAGTCACGGGTCAGACGCTCGATGGCGGCACGGTGGTCGTCCGGAATGTTGTAGAAGTAAGGTGAGACCCGCACATGGCCGGGGCGGCTGTCGGTCACGATGCCCGCGTCGGCCAGCCGCCGGACGGCGGCCGGCGGATCGGCGAAAGGGAGCATGACGATCGCGGTGCGGTCTTCCGGTGCCGCGGCCACCCTCGGCCTCAGCCCCGCGGCCCGCGCGCCCTCGATCAGGTCCTCGGCCAGCGCCATCGTGCGGCGCCGAATCTCCGCCGGGCCGAGCTCCTCGAGCAGCTCGAGGCCGCCGAGCTGGGCGTAGACCGGCAGAAGCGGCGGTGTCCCTGCCTCCAGCCGGCGGGCGTCGCCGTGCAGCTCGAGCGACCGCGGGTCGAACCGGAACTGCTCGCGGTGGGCGAACCAGCCGCTCGCGCGCGGGACCAGTCCGGCCCAGAGCTCCGGTCGGGCGTACATGAACGCCACGCCCGGCCCGCCGAGCAGCCACTTGAGGCCGCCGCTGCAGTAGAAATCGACGTCCAGGGCCTGCACGTCCACCGGGAGCTGCCCCGCGGCCTGGTAGCCGTCCACCAGCAGCCACGCGCCGTGGCGGTGCGCCACACCGGCCAGCGCGCGCACGTCCTGGATGGCGCCGCTGGTGAAGAACACATGGCTCGTGGCCACGAGCGCGGTGCGGTCATCCACTGCCCGGGCAACGGCCTCGACCGGAACGGTGATTCCGTCGGGGCTCTCGACGACGACGACCTCGATCCCGTCCGCCCGCCGCGCCAGCCATTGATACGCGAGCGTGGGGAAGTCGAGGCTCGTGACCACCACCTTCGGCCGCTGGCGGTACTCGAGCGACTCCGCCACGGCCGTGAGCGCGGTGGAAACGTTGGGATGCAGCGCGATGGCCCCGGCCGGCGCCCCGACGAGCCGAGCGTAGCCCGCCCTGAGCTCGGCCAGCGCGCCCCACCAGATCTCGTACCAGGCGGACGCGCCCCGGGCGTCCCACAGGTCGAGGCACTCGTTGACCCGGGCCCGCGAGCGCGTGGACAGAGCCCCCAGCGAACAGCTGTTGAGGTAAACGGAGCGGCGGAAGATCGGAAACTCCGCCCGATAATCCCGCGGCGGCGCCGGGGCGGCCAATGGCATGGAGGGCAATATAGAGGCTCCGCGGACGGATGGCTGGACCGCCGCGGACGGGTCTATACTTCGGCCATGTCGTGGCCCTCGCTCGCCGTCCGGTTGTTCTGGCGTGGACTGATCCACCCGCGCCTTGGAGTCGATCTCGTGAAGACGGCCTGGGCGTTCCGGCGCCGCCGCTGGTGGGCCACTCCCCCGTATCTGCCCCTGCCGGACCGCCAGTATCTGCGGTGGCGGATGTACACGGCGTACGCCGACGAGGCCGCGGTGCCACCGGTGGACGACGTGATCCGGTTCGCGCGCTGGCGGCGCGAGACCATGGGCCTGTGATGGAGGGCACCGGCGCATGACGGGAGCACGCACGACCGCCGACCGGCCGCACGTGCTCATCCTCGGTGGTGGATTCGGGGGACTGTACGCCGCCCGGCATCTTCGCGGCGCACCCGCGCGGGTGACGGTCGTGGATCGCCGCAACCACCACCTCTTCCAACCGATGCTGTACCAGGTGGCGACCGCCGGGCTCAACCCGAGCGACATCGCGTCGCCGATCCGCTCGATCCTCCGCGACGCCAAGAACATCGAGGTGCTGCTGGCGGAGGCGCACTCCATCGACGTTCGGCGCCACGAGGTCACGCTCACCGACGGCACGGCCGTCGCCTACGACTATCTGGTCGTCGCCACGGGCGCCCGCCACTCCTACTTCGGCCACGACGAGTGGGAAGTCCTCGCCCCCGGCCTCAAGAGCCTGGAGGACGCGCTCGAGATCCGCCGCCGCGTCCTGGTGGCCTTCGAGCGCGCCGAACGGGAGACCGACCCGGTTCGCCGCCACGCCTACCTCACGTTCGTGGTCGTGGGTGGCGGACCCACCGGGGTCGAGATGGCCGGCGCCGTGGCCGAGATCCGGCGCTACGCACTTCAGAAGGATTTCCGCCATATCGACCCCCGGGAGGCCACCGTGATGCTCCTGGAGGGAGGTCCCCGGTTGCTGACGACATACCCGGAGAGCCTCGGCGACGAGGCCAAGCAGGAGCTCCGCCGCCTGGGCGTCGAGGTCCGGGTCGACACCCTGGTGACCGACATCCGGCCCGACAGCGTCAGCGCCGCAGGGTGGACGATTCCGACCCAGACCGTCGTCTGGGCCGCGGGCAATACCGCAAGCCCGCTCTTGCGGTGCCTCGACACGCCACTCGACCGCGCCGGCCGGGCCATCGTCGAGCCGGACTGTACTATCCCGGGCCATCCGGAGGTCTTCGTCCTGGGCGATGCCGCCGTCTTCGACCACCAGGAGGGAGGACCGCTGCCGGGCATCTGCCCCGTCGCGATCCAGATGGGCGAATACACCGCGCGCACCATCCGCGGCGACCTGGCCGGCAGGCCCCGCCGGGCATTCAAGTATTGGGACAAGGGCCAGCTCGCGGTCATCGGCCGCGGCCAGGCGGTGGCCGACATCTGGAAGCTCCACTTCGGCGGCTTCATCGCCTGGCTGATCTGGATCTTCGTCCACATCTTTTTCCTGATCGGTTTCCGCAACCGGGTGATGGTGCTGCTGCAATGGGCCTGGTCGTACATCACCTACCGCCGCGGCGCGCGGCTCATCACGGAAGAGATGCATCCGAACGGGGTCCCTGCGGTGGGGTGCCCGGCGCCGACCCGGTGAGCCTCTCGACGGAGCTCAAGACGCGCGCCGCGGAGCTCGGCTTTCTGGCTTGCGGTGTGACCGGCCCCGATCCGCTGGCGCACGGCGACCGGTTGGACGCGTGGCTCGCGAAGGGGTACGCCGGGACGATGCGGTATCTCCACCGCCAGGCCAAGCGCCGGAAGAACCCCCGCCTCAACGTCCCCGAGGCGCTCGCCATCGTAGTGCTGTTGGAGAACTATTACTGGCCCGACGCCGAGGCCGACCTCGCGGTGCCCAGGGTGGCCCGGTACGCCAGGGGCGAGGACTATCATCGGGTGACGCTGCGGCGGCTCGATCTGCTGGGACGGTTTCTCCTCGACCGTGGCGCCCGCGTCGCCCATGCCTACGTCGACGACGGGCCGGTCCCCGAACGGGAGCTGGCGCAGCGCGCCGGTCTGGGATGGATCGGCAAGAACACGATGCTGATCCGGCCGGGCGCCGGCTCCTACTGCTTCATCGGCAGCCTCTTCACCGATCTTCCGCTGCCGGCGGATCCGCCGTTCACGACCGACCACTGCGGCAACTGCACCCGCTGTCTCGACGCCTGCCCGACGGGCGCCTTCGTCGAGCCGCATGTGCTGGACGCGACCCGCTGCATCTCCTATCTCACGATCGAGCAGCGTGGCGCGATCCCGGACGAACTCGCCGGCCGGATGAGCGGCTACGCGTTCGGGTGTGACATCTGCAACGACGTCTGCCCGTGGAACCAGCGCTTCGCGGCCCCGACGCCGGTGGTCGAGCTCCGCCCCCAACGCACCCTCGCCGGCACGGACGAGGCGTTCTTCGACTCGATGGACGACGCTGAATTCCGCCGGCGCTATGCCGGCACGCCCTTCGAACGTCCCGGGCTCACCGGCATGCGGCGCAACGTTCGGGCGGCACTCGGCTCACTCGGGCGGGAAGAGCGGCGGGCATGACCGACACCGCGCGATTCCGGCGACTGCTCGAGCACGATGCGTGGGCCAACGCGGCGGCGCTGGCCTCGCTTGGCGCCGGACCCGCCCCCGCCAAGGCCCGCGCCTGGATGGCCCACATCGTCGGCGCGGAGCATCTCTGGCTTGCCCGGCTGCATCAGCGGCCGCCTGAGATGCCGGTCTGGCCGGACTTCGACCTCGAGACCTGCGCGGCCCGGCTCACCGACCTGGCCGGGGAGTGGACCCAGTTCCTAGAGTCGCTCGATGAGGACGCGCTCACCGACGGCGTGGCGTATCGCAACAGCAAGGGTGAGTTCTGGACCAGTACCGTCGCCGACATCCTCACGCACGTGGTGCTGCACGCCGCCTACCATCGGGGGCAGGTCGCCGCCGCCGTCCGGGAAGCAGGCGGCGAGCCCGCATACACCGACTTCATCCACGCCGTGCGGACGGGGCTGATCGAGTGACGCCGGGCACCTCGGCCGGGCCGATGCTGGTGCTGCTGGGCGTGGCCCTCGTCATCCTCGGGCTGCTCGCCTGGGTGGGCGCCCTGTCATGGTTCGGCAGGCTGCCGGGCGACATCCGCATCGAGCGCGACACGGCGCGAATCTATGTCCCGCTCATGTCCATGCTCGTGGTGTCGGTGGTGCTGAGCCTGCTGCTTCGCCTGTTTCGCCGCTTCCTGTAGCCGCGTCGTGGGCTCGCCGGCCGTTCCTTCCTGAATCCCTGGTGCGGCCGACCGCCCCACCGCCGTCTCCTCTCGCGAGGATGGCGGGAGTGGGAGCCCGCCACCGGTCGAGCCGTTAGCGGCCGGGGGCGTCCGGCAGGTTGCGCGGCCCGCAGCAGGCCGGCCGTCCACCTCCTCGCACTTCGCGGCGTGGACGCGCAGTCGGATACCGGCTCGACCGGAGGTCATGCACGGCGATGCGCGCCCGCACACGATTCCTGACCATCGCCGGCGCGTGGACGGCGGTCGCCGCCGTCTCCACCAGCCAGTGGTACTTCTTCCGCCTCTCCGCCGGCCGGCCCACGCCGTGGCCGCCGGCGCTGTTCGCCAACCTCGCAAGCTGCTGGCTGTGGGCCCTTTTCACGCCGGCCATCGTGTGGCTGGCACGCCGCTACCGGCTCGAACGCCCGCTCTGGCTCCGGAATCTGCCTCGTCACGTAGTGTTCGGGCTCGGCTTCGCGGCGCTCGACGTGCTGGCCGACGCGGCATTGTCGCCCTGGATCTCGCGCGGGCCCGCGCTCTCGCCGGCCAGCGCCTTCTTCGGCAAGTCCTTCATCAATCTGTTCAGCTATGCGGCCGTCGTGGCCGTAACCTATGCGGTGGACTATCACGCGCTGTTTCTGGAGCGCCGTCTGGCTGCCTCCCGCCTCGAGGCCGAGCTGGCCGATGCCCGGCTGCAGGCGCTGGAGATGCAGCTGCGACCCCACTTCCTCTTCAATACGCTGCACACGGTCGCCTCGCTGGTGCGCACCGGCCGGAACGCCGACGCGGTTCGGACCATCGCGGGCCTGAGCGACCTGCTGCGCTCGGCCTTGCGCCGCGACGGAACCGCCGAGGTTCCGCTCCGCCACGAGCTTGCGTTCGTCGAGCGCTATCTCGCCATCGAGCAGATCCGGTTCCAGGACCGGCTGCAGACCCGCATCGCCGTCGCTCCCGATCTGCTCGACGCACTCGTGCCCGCCCTCATCCTCCAGCCGCTGGTCGAGAACGCCATCCGCCACGGCGTCGAGCGCCGCGCGGCACCCGGACGCGTCGAGGTCGAGGCGAGCCGGCGGAACGGCACCCTCGTGCTGCGGGTGCAGGACTCGAGTCCCGCGGGCGGTGCGGCCGGCGGCGCGGTCTCCGGCGGGGGCATCGGGCTGAGCAACACGCGCGCCCGGCTCCGGCATCTCTATGGCGAACGCCAGCGCTGCGACCTCGCCCGGACCGATGACGGCGGGGCGCTCGCGGTCGTGGAGCTGCCGTATCACCGCCACCCCGTTCATGGTTGACTCGCCGGACCTGCCGGCGCCGTACACGGCGCTCGTGGTGGACGACGAGGCGCTCGCCCGCGCCACGGTGCTCGGCCTGCTGGCCGAGGATTCCGAGATCCGGGTGCTCGGCGGCTGCGGGACCGGCGCCGAGGCGGCCGAGCGGATGCGTGCCGCGCGGCCGGACATCGTGTTCCTGGACATTCAGATGCCGGAGGTGGACGGCTTCGAGGTGTTGCGCCGGGTGCCCGCTCGACAGATTGGTGCGGTGGTCTTCGTGACGGCCTACGATAGCTTCGCGCTCCGGGCGTTCGAGGCGGAGGCCCTCGATTACCTGCTCAAGCCCTTCGACGACGACCGGTTCCGCGTCACGCTCGCGCGGGCGAAGGCGCGGGTTCGCGAGCGTCGTGCCCACCGACTCACCCGGGAGCTCGTCCGGACCCTCGGGGCCGAAGCGCCTCCGGTCGCCGGCGCGTCGGCTCCGTATCTCAATCGACTCGCGATCAAGGCCGACGGGAGGGTCATCCTGCTCCCCGTCGGCGAGATCGACTGGATCGAGGCTGCGGACTATTGCGTGCGGATCCACGCCGGCGGGCGCGTGCATCTTGTCCGCGAGCCCATCAAGGATCTGGAGGCTAGGCTCGACCCCCGCCGGTTCTTTCGCGTGCACCGTTCCGCCATCGTCAACCTGTCGCGGATCAAGGAGTACTACCCCTACTTCAACGGCGAGTCGATGCTGGCCCTGCTCGACGGCACCCAGCTCAAGCTCAGCCGCGCCCGCCGGGAGCAGCTCCATACCGTCCTCGGCATCTCCGCCTGACGGTCGGCTGCAGCCGCCACGCGGTTGGCTGCACGATTCCCCCGCTTGGCTGCAAAGTCGTTTCCCTCCCATCGCCGCCACGTCCCCATCCCACGAGGAGGACGGACGTCCTCCGTTCGGCGAGACCATTCCAGGAGGGACAGATGAGAACAGTCGGTTGGCTGGCGATCGTGGTCATCGGCGCGGCGGCGTGTGCCGACCCGCAAGGGGTGCAGGACTCGAGCACGGCGAGCGGGGCGCCGGCCTTCGCCACGGGGGGAGCCGGCGGCGTCCACCAGAGCACTGAGCGCGAGGCGCTGCGGGCCGCCGACCTCGCCCACGCCGCCGCCGCGGCCACCGGCGCGGCGGGATTTCTCGGCTACCTGTCGGACGACGCGCTGTTCCTGCTCCCGCGCTCGCCCCTCGCCGTGGGGAAGCCGGCTGCGGCGGCCTTGCTGGCGGCTCCACCGTTTCCGTTCGCGTCCGGGATGAAGCTGCTCTGGACGCCGTCGTTCGCGGACGTCTCGGTGGACGCCCGCGTGGGCTACACGTTCGGCAACGTCAGCATCGTGGACGGCGGGGTGCCCGACGTGATCGTGGCGCAGTACATCGCGTTCTGGCGGCGACAGGACGGTGGCGACTGGAAGGTGGAGGCCTGGAGTCTCACCGGCGCCGGCGCCGAGCCGGGCGAGCTGCCGCCGTTCTTCGGCCACCCGCTCGACAACGGGCACGGGAATTTCACGCCGGTGGACATGGCGGCCGAGGAGCAGCGTCTGCTTGGCGTGGACGCCGCGTTCTCCCAGGCGTCGGTGGATCTCGGCTCGGCGCTCGCATTCAAGATGTTCGCCGACCCGCACGCGATCACGCTCAACGGCGGAGACCCCGATTTCACCATCGGGCGAAAGGCGATCTACGAATCGCGGCTGGGCGCGCCGCCCGACTTCGTCCTGAGCTGGACGCCGCACTTCGCGGGCATCGGCCCGCTGGGCGACCTCGGCTACACGGTCGGCAACTATGTCGCCTCGCAGGCGGCCGGGACCGGGTTCGGCAAGTACCTCACAATCTGGCAGAAGAGCCCGAATGGCACTTGGAAGTTCGTGCAGGATGGCGGGAGCAGCACCCCCCCGCCCGTGGCGACGTAGGCGGCAAGGTCCGGTGCGGCGTGAGGTCTGCGCCGTACCGGACGGCCGACGGTTCGGTGTAGCTTGCATGCATGGACCTGCCCCACGCATCGCCTGCAGTGCTGCCCGAGGTGAGCACGCTCGACCCGCGTCGGCTCGCGCGCCTGCGGCGGGTCGGGTGGCTCCTGGATAACGCCCTTCCCATCCCTGGCACCCGGTTTCGCCTCGGCATCGACCAGCTGATCGGCCTGGTGCCCGGGATCGGAGACCTGATCGGCGGGCTGCTCTCGCTCTACATCATCGTCGAGTCGTCCCGGATGGGCGCGCCGCGCGGGGTGCTCGCGCGGATGGGATGGAACGTGGCCATCGACACGCTGGTCGGCGAGATCCCGATTCTGGGCGACCTGTTCGACATCGGCTTCAAGGCCAACATCCGGAACCTGGCTCTGCTCGACCGCTACCTGCAGCGGCCGGTGGAAGTGCGCCGCTCGAGCCGGAAGTTCGTGGCCCTTCTGGTCGTAGGCCTCCTCCTGCTCACCGCCGGTGCGATCGCGCTGGCGGTCGTACTCGTCCATCTGCTCTCGGGCCTCTTGTGGCCAGGACTCGCCCAGTGACCGCGCTGCCCGCTTCCCCGTCGGTGTACAGCATCGCGATCTTCGTCAGCGACGTTGGTCGAGCGATCGCATTCTATCGCGACACGCTCGCCCTCCCTCTTGGCAAGCAGGGATCGTTCGGAGCCGAGTTTCTCGGAGAGGGCACCCGGATCGGCGTGCACCCGGCCGTCCATGCGGACGCTCGGGCCCTGGTGGGGCGGCACACCGGCATCACCCTCCACGTGCCGGGGCTGCTGCACTACTGCGGTGAGCTCCACGACCGTGGGGTCCGCTTCGTCGCCGAGCCGACCCAGCAGGCTTGGGGCATCATGGCGATGGTGGCCGACCCTGATGGGAATGTGCTGGCGCTCTGGGAGGACCGCCTTCCCGACACGGCCGAGCACGGCCACGTCGATCAGGCCGACGGCGCGTCCTGACGCTGGGCCGGTTTCGGGGCGGCAACGCGCCTCACCCCAGGTCGGCGGGCGGATGGTAGGGCGACACCGCCAGCGCCGCCGGATCGCCCCGGTAGGAATCCTCCACGATCTGCCCCTGCTGCTCCATCCCATACGCGTCGAACGGCTTGCCCTCCTCCAGGCGGTAGGCGTATGGGCTCTCACCGAGGCCCAGCCCGCGGTGCAGCAGCTCGCGAAACCGGGCCTCGGCCCCGCGGGCGAAGTAGCGCCAACCTCCCCACGCCTGATACTGGCCGCAGTGAGTAAGCTCGTGCGCGAGGGTGGCGAGGTCGCCGGCGCGGTGGTCCGGCAGGAACACGTGATTGCCGAGCGCGATGGCGCGCCCGCGGCTGGCCCAGAGCACCGCCCGGCGCAGCCCGCCGCCGCGGTGCAGGCGAACGCGGTCACAGTCCACGCTTCCCGCCAGGCTGCCCAGCCGGGCGCGCTCCTCCGGGCTCAGGCGCTCCATCCGCCGTGCCCCGTCACTTGCCGAGGAACTCCCCGATCGGCGCGAGCGATTCGATGTGATCGCAGAAGATCTTGAAGGTCGCGAGCAGCGGCACCGCGACGAACGCCCCGCCGACACCCCAGATCCACCACCAGAACACCAGTCCGACGAGGATCGCCACCGGATTGAGGGTGAGCCGGCGTCCCAGGATCATCGGCGAAATGAAGTTCGCCTGCGTGAGATTGACCGCCAGGTATCCGGCCGGCACCAGGAGCGCGTGCCCCACCGTGGGAAACGTGACCAGGCCGGCCATGGCCAGCAGGCCGAGCATCACGGTCGCGCCGACGTAGGGGATGAACTCCGCCAGCGCCGCGAGCGATCCCCACAAGAGGGCGTTCGGCATCTTGAGCAGCAGCATCACCAGCGTCACCACGAGGCCGAGCCCGACGTTGACGACCGCCACGGTGAAGAGATAGGTCGAGATCGACGCCTCGGTCTCCCGTGCGATCGCGACGGCCTTCTTCTTGTCCTTGAGCAGCGGCAACACCTTGATCAGCTTCTGGAGAAAGAGGTCTCCGGCCGCGAGCAGGAAGTAGAGCAGGATCGTCGTCTCCATTGCGCCGGTGAGCAGGCTCTGCGTCGAGCCGAACAGCCGCTCGCTGAGCCGCGGCCCCCGCACCACCACCTCCTGGGGCCCGCTCTTGCTCACCTCGGTCGCGGCCTCGACCTGCTCGGCCGTCCGGGTCACCTGCTCCATCGGCCGCCGGAGATCTCGGAGCCGGCTCTGCACTTTGGCCAGGCTCTGCGGCGCCTTGGCCATCCACTCGCGCGCCGGATCGGCCAGGCTGTAACCGCCCGCACCGACCGCGCCCAGCAGCCCGAGCAGCACCAAAGCCGCCCCGAGCGGCTCGGGAACGTGCAGGCGCTTGAGGGCGCGGATGATCGGGCTCAGCAGGAAGTCGAGCAGGACCGCGAGGACGATCGGCAGCAGGAACGCGCGGGCGAAAAAGATCGTGTACAGGACCGCCAGCACGAAGAGGCCGGTGATGGCGATGGACCGGATCTCGACCCGGTCGAGCGCCTCCCCCAGCTTCCTCAAATCGGGGTGCTCGACGGCGCCTCCTTCCGCGGATGATGCGCCCTCCGGCGGGACATCCGGCCGAAAGGCCTCGCCCTGCCTCGAGTCCTCGGTCGTACGAGTGCCCATGGTCCGACTCTGTTGGAAGAGGGAAACGCCCTTGTCCGCCCGTCCCGGCAGGGGCTAAGGTTACGCCACTCGGCGCTTTCCGGCTGTGCGCCAGCGCACCGGCGGACTCTCGACCCGGAGACCTATGTCCCGGCTGTGGCAATCGGTGCTGTCGATTTGGGCGTGGCTCGTCCTCGCGGTCTGCGTCGTGGTGTGGCTGCCGATCATGGCCGTGCTGCGGCTCGTGACCGCCCGGTCCGACCCGGGGCACTACGCGGTGGGCTACTTCTTCCGGCAGATCCCCGTCGTCATGGCTGCGCTCAATCCGCTCTGGCGATTCCGCGTGGCCGGCACCATGCCCGCCGATCCCAGGCGGCCCTATGTCGTGGTGTCCAATCACGAGTCGTTCGTAGACATCCTTCTCATCAGCCATCTCCCCTGGGAGATGAAGTGGCTCTCCAAGGCGGAGCTGTTCCGAATTCCGTTCCTCGGCTGGCTGCTGCGGCTGGCGGGCGACATTCCGATCCAGCGCGGGTTCGGGCCGAGCGCGCTGGAGGCGATCGCCAAGTGTCGCGAGGCGCTCGCCAACCGCGTCTCGGTCATGATCTTTCCCGAAGGAACCCGGTCCACCACGGCCGATCTGCTTCCGTTCAAGGACGGTGCCTTTCGGCTCGCCATCGACGCCGGCGTCCCGATTCTGCCCATGGTGGTTCACGGCACGTCCACCGCGCTCCCCAAGCACGACTGGCGGTTCGGCCGTTCGACCGCCGTGGTGCACGTGCTCGAGCCGGTGGAAACCACTGGCCTCTCCCCCGCCGATGTCCCCACGCTCAAGGAGCAGGTCCGGGGCATGATCGTGCAGACCCGGGCGGAGCTGGCGGCAGGGCGACTCGAGGCGAAGGCCGGAGAGGAGGGAGAGCACGGAAAGGTGGAAAAAGGCGAGGAGTCGAGATGATTTCGGGTTGACAATCGATACTGACCTCGTGCTCCATTGGAGCAGGATTCCCCTCTCCGCCCTACCTCCCCAGATCCGCCGGCGCCCGCACTCGCCCCACCGCGCCCGCCAACGCCAGCAGCGTGAGCAGGTACGGCAGCATCAGGAACAGCTGGTACGGTACCCTCAGCCCGAGCGATTGAAACACGTATTGCAGCGCCGTGGCAGCGCCGAAGAGCAGGGCCGCGATCGCGACGCCGAACGGATGCCAGCGGCCCAGCACCACGATCGCGATCGCCACGAACCCGCGCCCTGCGGTCATCTTCTCCGCAAACGTGCCCACCTGGGCCAGCACCAGCGTCGCGCCCGCCAGCCCCGCGAAGCCGCCACCCACGACGGTCGCGGCCGCGCGCACCAGGCCGGTGCGAACGCCCGCGGCCCGCGCCATCGCGGCGCCCTCGCCGGTGGCACGAAGCGCCAGGCCGGTCCGCGTCCGGAACAGAATCCACCAGACCGCCGGCAGCGCCAGCACCGCGAGGTACGTCGGCGCCGGCTGAGCGAACAGCGCGGAGCCGAGAATGGGGATCCGATGCAGACCCGGCAACGGGATCGGCGCGAGCGTCGGCAGCGCGAGCCCCGCGCCCCCCGTGCCGTAGGCCTGGCGATAGATCGTTCCAGTGAGCCCCACGGCCCCGAGCGTGATGGCCGTGCCCGCGATGATCTGATCGGCCCCGGCTCCGATGGCCGCGCCGGCGAACACGGCCGCGAGCAGCATCCCCGCCAGAATCGCCAGCGCGATCCCGGTCCACGGGCCGGCCGCGCTCGCACCCAGGGCCGCCGCGAGCGCACCCGCCAGCATCATTCCCTCGAGCCCGAGGTTGATGACGCCGGCGCGCTCGGTCACCGTCTCACCGGTCGCGGCGAGGAGAAGCGGTGTCGCCACCCGCACCGCGGCCGTCAGAAATCCGCCTACGAGCGCCACGGCGTCGGTCATGCGGCCGCCCGCGCCGCGGTCGCGCGACGAGCACCAGCATCGGCGAGCAACACCACGAGGATCACCACCGCCTCGACCACGTAGACGGCGACGGCGGGAACACCGGCATCGCGCTGCATGGCCCCCGCGCCCGCTTCGAGGGCGCCAAACAAAACACCGGTCGCCACGACCCCCAGCGGATGCAGGCGCGCCAGCAGTGCCACCGCGATCCCCGTGAATCCGTACCCCGGCGAGAGGTTCTGGAAGAGGGCGTATGACACGCCGCTCACCTCGATCCCGCCGGCCAGGCCGGCGAGCGCGCCCGAGCCGAGCAAGGCGACGGCGCTCATCCGGCGCGTGTCGATCTGGCCGCTGATCTCGGCGGCGCGAGGGCCTGCCCCGGCCGCGCGAAGCCGGAAGCCCCACAGTGTCCGGCGGAATAAATACCACAGGACCACTGCCCCCAGCAGCGCCAGCCCGAAGCCCGCGTGCAGGCGGGTCCCCGGCAGAAGCGGCAGTCGCGCCGCCTCGGCGATCGGATCGCTCGCGGGATAGATGTGCTGCGACTCCTGCAGCGGGCCCTGGACCATGAGGCTCACTAGCGACTCGGCGACGAAGTTGAGCAGCAGCGTGCTGATCACCTCGAGCACCCCGAACCGAAGCTTGAGCCAAACCGGCCCCGTCACCCATGCCGCGCCGGCAAGCATGGCCGCCAGGAGGACCGCCGGCAGGGCCACCGCCGCTGGGCGCCCGGCCACATGGAGGCCGACCCAGGTCGCGGCGATCGCGCCGGCATAGAACTGGCCTTCCGCCCCGATGTTGAATGCGCCGGCCCGGAATGCAAGCGCGATACCGAGCCCGATCACGATCAGCGGGACGGCTCGCACCAGGGTCGCGGATGTCAGCGCGTACCACGATCCGGCGGCGCCCTGCCAGAGCGCCGCAAGCGCGGCCGCGGCATCGTACCCGCCGAGCTCGAGCCCCGCCGTCAGGATGACGAGCCCGAGCACCACCGCCAGAAGCGGTGTTCTACCGGCCACCGGTCACCATCAGCTCGCCCACGTCGGCGCGCGTCGCGCCGGCCGGCACTTCGCTCAGCGTGCCGCGCGACACCACCAGCACCCGGTCGGCGAGCGCCAGCACCTCATCCAGATCGCTGGAGTAGACGAGCACGGCCGCGCCGCCGGCGGCCGCGGCGCGCAGGCGCGCGTGAACCGCCTCGGTGGCACGGATGTCCAGCCCGCGGGTCGGATTCTCGGCTACGAGGACTGCCGGTTCGCGGGCGAGTTCTCGCGCCATCACCAGCTTCTGTTGATTGCCGCCGCTCAAAGCCGCCGCCGGCGCGTCGGGCCCCGGCGCCACCACGCCGAATTCCTCGAGCAACGTCGCCGTGCGCGACCGCGCCACACGCCAGTCTATCCGGCCGCGCCGCACCCACGCATCGTCGGAGCGCGAGGCGAGGACGATGTTCTCGGTCAGCGTGAACTCGGGAATCAACCCCTCGGTGGTCCGATCCTCCGGCACGAAGCCGACCGGGCCCGCGACCTCTCGGCGACCGCGCAGCGGCTGCAGCCGGCCGGCCACGGCGCGCAACAGCTCCCGCTGCCCGTTGCCCTCCACCGCCGCGATCCCGACGATCTCGCCTGACCGGATGCTCAGCGTCGCCCGCCGGACGGCGATGCCGTAGCCGGTATCGCGAGCAATCTCGAGCTCCTCGAGCCGGACCAGCACGGCGCCGGTGGCTGCGCTCTCGGGGGCGGCACCGGTCGCGGTGGCGCCGGGCATCTGCCCAGAGCCCTCACCCTCGCCGATCATGGCCGCCGCGAGCGAGCTCGCCGTCTGCCCTGCCACGGCGCCCTGGAACACGACGGCGCCCTGCCGGAGCACCGTCACTCGGTCGGCCGCGGTGAGCGCCTCGTCGAGCTTGTGCGTGATGAGGACCGCCGCCCCGCCCCGCGCCGTGAACGCGCGTACCACCCCCAGCAGCTCCGCGGCCTCGACCGGCGCCAGCACCGCGGTCGGCTCGTCGAGCAGAAGGATGCGCGCGTCCGTCGCGAGCGCCTTGACGATCTCGAGCCGCTGTTTGAGGGTCACCGAAAGCTGGCTCGCGCGCGTCTCCGGCTCGAGCGGGAGACCCACCTGCTCCGAAAGCGCCCGCACGCGCTCGTGGAGGGCGCGCGGGCTCACCGGCCAGCCCGCGGCGAGCGCGACGTTGTCGGCGACGGACAGCGCCGGCACGGAGGTGAAGTGCTGGTGCACCAGGCCGATTCCCAGCCGGCGCGCCTCGCGCGCCGAACCGATCGTCCGGGGCGAACCCGCCAGTTCGATGACCCCGGCGTCCGGCCGCACCAGCCCGTAGGCGACGTGCATCAGCGTGGTCTTGCCGGCGCCGTTCTCGCCGAGGAGCGCGTGCAGCTCGCCCGGCATGAGCGTGAAATCGGCTCCGCGCAGAGCCTGCACGGAGCCGAAGCGCTTCCGAATGCCCCGGAGCGCGAGCGCAGGAGGCGACGTCACAGCCCTGTCGGGTGGTCGTGGAACTCCCACTCGAGGTCGAAGCGCTCCGCCAGATGCGACGCGAGAGCCTGCACGCCCAGCGTCTCGGTCGCATAGTGTCCGGCAAAGATCACGTTGAGGCCCCACTCGATCGCGTCGAAGTAAGTGTAGTGGGCACCCTCGCCGGTGATGAAGGTGTCGAGCCCCGCGTCGTGCGCGGCGCCGATCATGCTGCCGGCGCCACCCGTGATGATGCCGATCCTGGACACGCGCTCGGGGCCCCCGGCGATAAGCCTGGCGCCGGGACTCGAGGTGCCGAGGGCGTGGTTCACATCGGCCAGCAGGGCGTCGCGGGGCACGAGCCTCGGAGGTGCATGCCCCCACACCCCGATCGGCACGCCCTTATAGTCTCCGAACCACCCCTCCACGCCGAGACCGAGTCGTTCGGCGAGGACGACGTTGTTGCCGACGGCCGGATGCAGATCGAGGGGGATGTGCGCGGCATAGAGGGCGATGTCGTGCTCGAGCAGCGCCGCCACCCGGCGATACCGCCGGCCGGTGAGCGGCAGGTTGCCGTCCCAGAACAGACCGTGGTGCGCCAGGATGAGCGGCGGCGCGCCGCCCTGTTCCGTGCCGTTCGCGATCACGCCGTCGATCGTCGCCTGGGACGCATCGACCGCGGCCACGATGCTCCCGACCTGACCCTGGTTCTCGACCTGCAGCCCGTTCACGGCGTTCCGCTCGTCGGGCACGTCGCGAATGCGGAGGTAGTCATCCAGATAGCGGACGATGTCGGCCAGTGGGACCGCGCTCACGTCGGCGGTCACGATTGTCGCCTGGCCGGACGCGGCGTGACCGCCTGCAATGAGTCGGCCGTGGTCGACGCGCGCAAGGCGCCAGGACTCCCGCCTGTCCCTGGCGACCCGGGGGCATTCGGCTGGGCCGCGGCCTGCATCGACGCCGGGCGCGGGGCGGGGATCAGCGTTCCCGCCGCGATCGAGTCGGCCGCCGCCTTGACCCGGGCACGCAGCGCCGCGGGCACGAGGCTGTCGAGGATCCGGTTGGGCTCGTACCGAACCACGCCGCTCGCGAGACCGAACGCTTCGACGTGAGGTCGAAAGGTGCCCGCCTTCACCTCCCGCGCGACCAGAAGGAACGCACGAGGCAGGTCGATGACGGCGCTCCCCAGCACGCGGTCGGGGGCGAGCGGGGATTGGTCGGCGTTGGCGCCGAAGACGTAGACCCGGGGTGATTCCTTCACGGCCTGAAAGACGCCGAGCGCGGCGGCGTCGGCGTTGTGGTGGAACATGTCGGCCCCGATGCGAATGAGCGCCAGGGCCGCCTCCTTCCCCGCCGCCGCATCGTCGAAGCTGTTGAGATAGATCTCGCGGCTCTGCACCTTCGGGTTGACGGCCTTGGCGCCGTTGACCCAGCCTTCGTAGGCTGCCTTGATGGGCGGGAGCTCGATCCCGCCGACGAACCCGAGGATGCCGCTCCGGGTGAGGCCGCCAGCCACCATGCCCGCCAGGTAGCTCGCCTCCTCGAGCTTGAAGATCAGGGGAGCGACGTTCCCGGCCGCCCGGGACCCTGAGGTCACGATGAACACCGTCTTGGGATACTGGGCGGACACCCGTTCGGCCGGGCCCTGAAACTCGAAGCCGTGGCCGAAGACGAGATCGTACCCTTGGGCGGCGTAGGTGCGGAGGGCCTCGTCCTGTTCCGCCGGGGTTCGGGCCTCGACATGGCTGACGGCCAACCCGAGCGAGTCGTGGATGCGCTGAAGGCCGGCGAAGGCGCCGGAGTTCCAGGCGGCGTCAGTCACGCTGCCGGGGGTGATGAGGCCGACCCGAATGCCGCTGCGCTGCTGGCCGCCCCGCGCGCAGCCCAAAAGCGACAGCAAAGCAACACCGGGAAGCCAGTTTAAGCGCACTAAAGATCCATGGACGGTGTATTTCGCTACAAATTACTGATTGTCCACAACTTAGGTCTGTTTATCAACTCTTGTGGGAATCCGGCCCCTCTGCGACACCTCCGGCGTCCATCTTCACCTCGCCAGTCACCTTGGCCCCCTCGACGATGGCGATTCGGGGCGTATGGATGTCCCCCGAGACCACCGCGGTAGCCTGAAGCTCCACTCGCTCGCGCGCCACGATGGCCCCACTCACCGTGCCGGCCACGACCGCTTCCTGGGTGTGAAGGTCGCCCTCGATGACCGCGCCCGCCGCCACCAGCACCTGGGCGCCCACGCGAACCGTGCCACGCACTCGTCCCTCCACCCGGACCACCCCTTCTGTCTCCAGGTCGCCGATTACTGTCATGTCGCTGGCGATAATCGAGAAGGGTATCTGGTCGGTGCGCCGGCGCCGGAGCTCCTGGCCCTGCTCGTCCCGCGCCGGGTTGTTGAAGATCCCCATCAGCTGCCCTCCTTGACCATGGTTCGCGGATCGAGCGAGACGCCCTTCTGGCGAATCTCGAAGTGGAGGTGAGGCGCGGTCGAACGGCCGCTGTTCCCGGAGAGCCCGATCACCTGGCCGGGCGCCACCGACCCGCCGGGCTGGACCAGAATCCGGGACAGGTGGCCGTACATCGACTGGTAGTCGTCGGGGTGATCCAGGAGCACGAAGAAGCCGTATTCAGGGTCCTCGCCCAACTGATGGACCGTTCCGCCACCGGCGGCGCGCACGATGCTCCCGACGGCCACGGCGACATCGATGCCCGGATGTGCCTCGTCACTGGTACCCGTCGCAACCTGGCCCCGCGTGATATACCCCGGCTCGTCCAGCGGCCACCTTTTCGGCAGTGAAAGTCCGATGGACGGGCCTCGGGGCGCATCAGCCGCCCGAGCAAAGACCGCCGGGGCCACCGGCAAGGCTGTGCCCAGAGTTGTGGGATCGCGAACGATGTCGCCGCCGATCATTTGACGCACCTGTGCGTACCGTGACTCGACGCTGTCGAGAGCTGCGCTTAGCTGTCGTACTTTGGCGTTGTCCGCCTCCAGCTTCGCAACCTGGCGTTCGAGTCCGGGCACCCGCGAGGCCGCTCGGAGCAGCGGGCCGTACAAGGCCGCGACGACCACAGCGGCCACCGCCCCCGCCGCCATAAAGCCGGCGCCCGCACGCAGCACCCAGACTGGAAGCCGGTAGGCCTGCGATTTGGTGGCGCCGTCCTGCTGGATTACGATCGTCACCGCGCGGGACGCGCGGCTCATCCCTGAAACGGCCGGCCCAGAACCAGCTCGAGCACACGGGCGAGATCGTCGTTGGAGTAGTAGCTGACGGTCAGGAACCCGCGGCCTCGGCGGCGAGTGGTGACGCGCACATCCGTGCCCAGATGCTTTCGGAGCGCGTCTTCGATGCGCCGCACGTCGGCAGCGACGGCGCGAGCGGCCGGGCGCGCACGACGCGGAGCCCTGCCCTCGGCGGCGGCGGGCGACGGCACCTCGCCCCGTACCCGCGCCTCCATTTCACGGACGGACCAGCCCTGGTCGACCGCCTGCTTCGCGAGCGCGATCATCGCTTCCGGCTCGGCGAGGCCCAGGAGGGCCCGCGCATGACCCTCGGACAGCTTCCGCTCGTGCACTAGCGCTTGAATATCGGCCGGCAGCTGCAGCAGTCGCAGCAGATTCGCGACGGTCGCGCGGTTTCGCCCGACGAGCCGGGCGATCTCGCCGTGCGGCAGCTTGAAGTCCGCCGCGAGCCGCTGATAGCCGGCGGCCTCGTCCATTGGAGAGAGATCGTCCCGCTGGAGGTTTTCGATCAGGGCCAGAGTAAGCAGCGTCTGGTCGTCGACGTCCTTCACGACCGCCGGGATCTGCGACCAGCCGAGTCGCGTCACCGCGCGCCAGCGACGCTCGCCCGCGATCAGCTCGTAACCGCCGTTGCGCGGACGCACGACCACCGGCTGCAGCAATCCGGAGGCCTGGATCGACGCGACAAGCTCTTCGAGCGCGTCTTCATCGATCCGCGTCCGCGGCTGGAATGGATTGGGCCTCACGCTGCCGATCGGCAGCTCTCGGAGACCGCCTGCTGCCTCGACCTGCTCGCGCGAGACCGGGCCAAGCAAGGCCTCGAGGCCGCGTCCGAGCCGCTTCGTCTCGCTCACGTGGTCACCTCCGGCAGTGCGGCGGGGGGTTCGCTCACGGGCACGTTCTCGACCCGACGGATCAGCTCCTGCCCCACCGACAGATAGCTCTTCGCACCGACCGACTGCACGTCGTACAGCAGGATCGGCTTTCCGAAGCTGGGGGCCTCCGCGAGCCGCACGTTTCGCGGAATCGGCGTCACGAACATCTTGGCGCCGAAGTATTCCTTGGCATCTTCGGCGACCTGGCGGCAAAGGTTGAGCCGGGCGTCGTACATCGTGAGCAGCACTCCACTGATGGCGAGCACCGGATTGAAATTCTGCTGCACGAGCCGGACGGTGTTGAGCAGCTGGGAAATGCCCTCGAGGCCGTAGTACTCGCACTGTATCGGGATCAGCACCGTGTGGGCGGCGGCGAGCACGTTGAGGGTGAGCAGCCCCAGCGATGGGGGGCAATCGACCACGATGTAATCGTAGTCGCCCTGAATCGACTCGAGCACGTGTCGCAGCGCCGCCTCACGGTTGGGGCGCTCCACCAACTGCAGCTCCGCGCCTACCAGATCCTGAGTGGCGGGTAACACCGATAGGTGCGGAAGCGCCGGGACCGGCAGGATCACCTCGCGCGCCGGCCGGCCCTCGACGATCGAGTCATAGAGGGAGAGCTGCAGCTCGTGCTTGGCGATGCCCACGCCGCTCGTGGCATTCCCCTGCGGGTCGGCATCGAGCAGCAGGGTGCGTCGTTCGGCAATGGCGAGCGACGCGGCCAGGTTCACGGCGGTCGTGGTCTTGCCTACGCCGCCCTTCTGATTGGCTATGGCAATGGTATGGGCCATGGAAGGTGCGAACCTGTAAGTGCTTGTTTGACAGTGAGTTGAGATAATTACACGCCGCAAGCCTGGCGGGCACAATCAAGGTGTTGCGACGGGGATCAATATAGGTTGGTGTACCGCTGCGGCCAACAGGTTGTTTCACGTGAAACAGGAGATCGGCCCACCCTACTCAATCCCGACAGTTCACTGGGCCGTTTCACGTGAAACGACTCAGGCATCCCTGATTTTCATGACCTCCATGACCAGACTCTGAAGGTCGCTCGGAGAGACGCCAGGAATGCGGGCAGCCTGACCTAGAGACGCTGGCTTCACCGCCTGGAGCTTCTCTCGAGCCTCGAAAGACAACGTGGCAAGCGAAGTGAACTGGAGATCATGCGGGAGCGCGAATTCGTTCAACTGCGCCATGCGTCCTGCTGCAACGCGTTCACGTGCGAGATACCCCTCGTAGCGTAGCTCGAGGTCTGCCCACTCCGCCGAGTCGCGGTCAATCGCGACTCCCACCAGCCCCAGGAGATCCGACGCGGCGACGCCCGGCCGACGGGCGAGGTCCGCGACCCGAGATGGCGCCACGATCGGTGTAGATCCCAATGCTGAGAGGACGGGGTTGGCCATGGACGGCTCCAGGACGGTTTCCCTTGCAAGGTCGAGCACATCCTCCTCGACGCGAAGCCTGCGCTCCGCGCCTTCCGATTCCGCGTCGGTCAGGAGTCCGAGTCTCTGTGCGATTGGAAACAATCTCCGAAGCGCATTGTCTTGCCTCAGCAACAGGCGGAATTCCGCCCGCGAAGTGAAAAGGCGATAGGGCTCGTCCACCCCCCGGGTGACGAGATCGTCCACGAGCACCCCGATGAAGGCGACTTCCCGCGGTATCGCCACGGGGTCGCAATCCAGGGCCCGGGCAGCGGCGTTCAGACCCGCCACGACGCCTTGCCCTGCAGCTTCCTCATAGCCGGTGGTTCCGTTGACTTGGCCGGCCAGGAACAAGCCGGGCAGCTCTCGCACCTCCAGCGTAGGCAGCAGCTGCGTCGGGGGGAAGTAGTCGTACTCGATGGCATAGCCAGGGCGAGTCATCTCCACCCGTTCGAGGCCCGGCACGGTCCGCAGGAAGTCGAGCTGGACGGCTGGAGGTAGCGACGTCGACAACCCGTTGACGTACATCTCGGTCGTCTCGAGACCCTCCGGCTCCAGGAAGACTTGGTGGCCGGCAGCCTCGGGGAACTTCACAATCTTGTCCTCGATGGATGGGCAGTATCGCGGGCCTCGACCGCTGATCGCGCCTCCGTAGAGGGCAGATTCGCGCAGATGACGAAGGATGATTTCCTTCAGCCGATCGTCTGACTTGGTGAGGTAGCAGGGCAGTTGGCGGGGGTGCTGAGCTTGGGCATGAAACGAAAACCGGAAGGGCTTACCGTCGCCTTCCTGGATCATGAGACCGGATGTGTCGACCGACCTGCCATCTACGCGCGGAGGGGTGCCAGTCTTGAACCTTTCTGCCATAAGTCCAAGAACTTCAACGTGTTCAGCAATATCAACCGACGGTCGCTCGCCCGCACGGCCGGCGGGAATCTGAGTGCCGAGTCCGAGATGGATTCGGCCGCGCAGGAACGTCCCTGCGGTGAGCACGACCGAGCGCGCCTCATACCGTCGACCATCCTCCGTCAGCACCCCGCGAACGGCGCCTCGATCCATCACCAGCTTGGCGGCGGTCCCTTGAGCGAAGTGGAGGTTGGTAAATTGTTCCAAAAGGGAACGCACCGCGCGTCGATACAATCCGCGATCGCATTGCGCCCGCGGCGACCATACAGCGGGCCCTTTTGAGCGGTTCAGCATCCTGAACTGAATCCGGGCGAGATCCGTCGCCCGGCCCATCACCCCGCCGAGCGCGTCGACCTCCCGAACGACCGTGCCCTTGGCAATTCCGCCAATCGCCGGATTGCACGACATCTGCCCGATCGTCTCGAGGCTCTGGGTCAGCAGCAGCGTGCGCGCACCCGCGCGCGAGGCGAGCGCCGCCGCCTCGGCCCCGGCGTGGCCCCCTCCGATGACGATGACGTCGAAGCGCTGACTCATGACGACCAACCTCTGGCAGGACCCCGGGATCCGTTCCTATCCTATCGCCGTCGCCCTACCGATCCACGCCTCTGCCCTATCGCATCACGATCGACCGCAGCCTGTGCACTGGCTACGCCGAATGCGTCGGCATCGCTCCTGAAGTGTTCCGACTCGGCAGCGACAACGTGTCGGTCGTGCTCGACGCCGAGGGCGTCGAGGACGAGTTCATTCTCGATGCCGCGCGCGCGAATCCGGTCGACGCGATCACGCTGGTCGATGAGTTCGAAGACCAGGTGTGGCCCCAATAATCTGGCCCGAGTCGGCGCTTAGCGGAGGAACTCCACCAGTCGTCGCACCGACGCGACGTCGCGTGCGGGCACGAGGAGATCGCGGTGCTCCCGCCGAATGCCGAACCGATCGCACCGGCGCAGAAACTCCTCCTTCGACACCCCAGCCGCCTCGGCGTCGTGCACGCCCACGTCGTGCAGGTGGACGCCGCGCTCGTCCTGGCTGTCGAACCGGCCCACGTAGGTCGTGGCGCCGTGCGTTTCCAGCACGACCGTGATGCCGTGCAGCTCCTGATGCCCCGGATGAAAGACGTGTCCCGTCACCGGCTCCCCCGCTCAGACCGTCGCGCCGCAGTAGCGATCGAACGCTGCCATCAGATCGGCGGCCACTGATTGCGGCGTGCGGCCTTCGATCTGGTGCCGGTGCACGAAGTGCACGACCTCTCCGTCGCGCAGCAGGGCCATGGACGGGCTGCTCGGCTGGTAGTCCGGGAAAAACTGGCGCGCGCGCGCCGTCGCCTCGAGATCCTGTCCCGCGAAAACCGTCACCACCTGTTGGGGCCGCACCCCGTGCTGGAGCGCCAGCGCCAGCGCGGGCCGGGCGTTGCCCGCGGCGCAGCCGCAGACGGAATTCACAAAGACGAGCATGGTGCCCCTCTGATCGCCGATCGTGCTGTCGACCTCGGCTACGGTCTTGAGCTCACGAGCGCCCAGGCGGGTCATCTCCTCGCGCATCGGTGCGACCAGGGATGGATTGTACGGCATTCCTGAAACTCCTTGAGATGGATGGGTGGCGGCCAGGCGCTCAGGCAGAAGACGTCCCGCCTTCAGCCGACGGTCGGTCGGACAAGCCGGCATCCGATCCGCCCTCGAGCGCCGCCTTCAGCGTGTGCCACGACAGGCTGGCGCATTTCACACGCACCGGAAATTCCGATACCCCAGAGAACACGGCGAGCTTGCCGAGGGTTTCCGCTTCGTGCGGAGGCAGCACCCCGGTCACCAGCTGATGAAACCGCCGGAACAACGCGTCCGCGTCCTGCAGACTCTTGCCCTTGACCGCACCCGTCATCAGCGAGGCCGAGGCCTTGGAGATCGCGCAGCCCGCCCCCTGAAAGCTCACATCACCGATCACGTCACCGTCCATCCGGACCCACACGGTGATCTGGTCGCCGCAGAGCGGGTTGTGGCCGTCCGCCTGCCGGTCGGCGCCGGCCATCGCCCGGTAGTTGCGCGGCGACCGGTTGTGCTCGAGGATCACGTTCTGGTACAGCTCGCTCAGACTCGACATCAGGCGAACAGCGTGCGCACGCGGCGGATGCCGCGCACCAGCGCGTCGATCTCCTCTCGCGTGTTGTAGAACGCGAATGACGCCCGCGCCGTGGCGGGCACGCCGAAGCGTCGCATAAGCGGCTGGGCGCAGTGGTGACCGGCCCGAATGGCGATACCCTCGTCGTCGAGAACGGTCCCGACGTCGTGCGGGTGCACCCCCTCCACCACGAAGGAGAGCACGCTGGCCTTGTCACGGGCAGTGCCGATCAGTCGCACGCCGTCCAGCTCGCCGACTCGCGCCGTCGCGTAGCTCAGGAGCTCCTCCTCCCAGGCCCCGATAGCCGCCTTTCCCACCGCGGCGACATAGTCGAGCGCCACGCCCAGCCCGATCACCTGGGCGATCGGCGGCGTTCCCGCCTCGAACCGGGCGGGCGGTGGGGCGAAGGTGGTGTGCTCCAGCGTGACGCTCTCGATCATGTCGCCCCCGCCTTGCCAGGGCGGCATTCCTTCGAGCAGCGCCGCCCGCCCGTAGAGCACTCCCACACCGGTGGGGCCGAACACCTTGTGACCCGAAAATGCGTAGAAATCGCACCCGAGGTCCTGGACGTCCACCGGCAGATGGGGCGCCGACTGGGCGCCGTCCACCAGCGTCACGACCCCCCGCTCGCGGGCCCGCGACACCAGATCGCGCACCGGGTTGATGGTGCCGAGGGCGTTCGAGACGTGCGCGACGGCGAGCAGGCGGGTCCGCTCGCCCAGCAGCCGGTCGAATGCCTCGAGGTCGAGCTCGCCGCGATCGGTAATCGGCACGGCACGCACCGTGGCCCCGGTCTGCCCCGCCACCAGCTGCCAGGGGACGATGTTGGCATGGTGCTCCATCCCCGTGATGAGGATCTCGTCGCCCGGGCGCAGGACGGTCCGCGCCCAGCTCTGGGCCACGAGGTTGATCGCCTCGGTCGTGCCGCGGGTGAAGACGATCTCGCTCGGGGAGGGAGCGTGGAGAAACCCCGCGACCCGTTCCCGCACGCCGTCATAGGCCGCGGAGGCGCGCTCGCTCAAGTAGTGGACGCCCCGGTGGATGTTGGCGTTCTCGGCGGTGTAGAAGCGCGCGATGGCGTCAATGACCGTCGCGAGGCTTCTGGCTGGTGGCGGCGTTGTCGAGGTAAATCAGAGGCTTGCCGCGTACCCGCTGCGAGAGGATCGGGAAATCCTTCCGCAGCTGCTCGACGTCGAGCCCGGGGGTCGCGGTGGCCGTCATCGCCGCTCAGGCGCCGCCCAGGCGATCGAGCAGCAGGCGGTCCAGCTCCTCGCGCACCGGGGCGAGCGCCACTTCGTCCACCACCTCAGCCGCGAAGGCGTAGACGAGCAGCCGGTCCGCGGCCGCCGCGGGAATGCCGCGGCTCCGGGCGTAGAACCGGGCCAGCTCGTCGAGCCGCCCCACCGTGGCGCCGTGGGTGCACCTCACATCGTCGGCGAAGATCTCGAGCTGCGGCTTGGTGTTGACCCGCGCACCGTCGCTGAGGAGGAGATTCCGGTTGGTCTGCTTGGCGTCGGTCTTCTGGGCTTCGGGCTTCACGAAGACCTTGCCATTGAATACGGCGCGAGACCGGTCGTCGAGGATGCCCTTGTAGACCTCCCAGCTCCGGCAGTTGGGCTGGTCGTGGTAGATGGCCGTGTGGTTGTCGGCCACCTGGTCGCCGTGCGTGAGATAGAGCCCGTACATCAGGGTCTCGATATTCTCGTCGTTGAGGCGCACGTGCAGGTTGTGGCGCGCCAGGGCACCGCCCATGGCCAGCGAGAAGCCGCGGTAGTGGCTGTCGCGCTGCTGATCCACGTGGGTGAGGCCGACGTGGTACGCCTGCTCGCTTTCACGCTGGATGCGGGTGTGCTCGACCCACGCACCCGCCCCCACGGCCACCTCGGTGACCGGATTGCTCCAGTACGTCTGCCCGGGCGCGAGCGTCACATAGCTCTCGATGATGGATGCCCGTGCACCGCGCTCGACCACGACCAGGTTGCGCTGATGCGTCACGGTCCCGCCCGCGTCCGGGGTCGTGACGAAGAGCAGATGCACCGGCGCTTCGAGATCCACGCCGGCGCCGATGTGGACGACGCCGCCCTCACCCAGGAACGCCGTGTTGAGCGCGGTGAACGGCGAGCCATCGACCGGGGCATGCCGCGTGAGGTGCAGTTGGAGCGACGCGCCGCCGGCACGGAGCGCTTCGGCCAGGTTCGCCACATGCACACCGGAGGGCAGGGTGCCGAGGGCGCTCAACGCCTCGCTGTAGACGCCGTTCACGAAGACGAGCGTGGTCCAGTCCGCGTGCCCGAACACGAACGGTGCGAGCTGGGCGCGGGAGACCTCTCCGCCAGTCGCCGGCCGCCACCGGCCCTGCACGATCGGACCGATCGGCGTGAACCGCCATTCCTCGTCCCGCGCGGCCGGGAACCCGGTCCGCGAGAACCGTTCGATGGCCGCGCGGCGCACCGGCTCGAGCCACTCGGGTCCCTCGGCCGTGGCGAGGCCGGCGCGGGACTCGAATTCCTGCAGGAACGTCTCGGTCATGACGCGGCCCCCACCGCATGCTCGAGCCATTCGTAGCCGCGGGCCTCCAGCTCGAGCGCCAGCTCCTTGCCGCCGGATTTCACGAGCCGGCCGTTCGACAGGACGTGGACGAAGTCGGGGACGATGTAGTTCAACAGCCGCTGGTAGTGGGTCACCACGATGGTGGCGTTGTCCGGGCGGCGGAGCTTGTTGACGCCGGCGGCCACGATCCGGAGCGCATCGATGTCGAGCCCCGAGTCGGTCTCATCGAGGATGGCGAGCGTGGGCTCCAGCACCGCCATCTGGAGGATCTCGTTCCGCTTCTTCTCCCCGCCGGAGAAGCCCGAGTTGACGGCCCGGCTCATGATCTCGGGCTCCCATTCGACCAGCTTGAGCTTCTCCTCGAGCAAGTCCAGGAAATCCATCGAATCCACTTCCTCCTCGCCGCGGGCCTTTCGGATCTCGTTGTACGCCGCGCGGAGAAAGTACGCATTGGTGACGCCGGGAATCTCCACCGGATACTGGAACGCCAGGAAGACGCCCGCCTGGGCCCGCTCCTCGGGCTCCAGCTCGAGCAGGTCCTGCCCCCGATACGTGACGGAGCCGCCGGTGACCTCGTACGCGGGATGGCCCGCCAGCACCTGCGCCAGCGTGCTCTTGCCGGAGCCGTTGGGGCCCATGATGGCGTGAACCTCGCCGGCGTTGACCGTGAGGTCGATGCCCTTGAGGATCTCGGTGTCGCCCGCACTCGCGCGAAGGTCTCTGATCTCCAGCACTCGGTGCTCCTTACAGAACGGATGAATATCGGTGCGGGATGACGCGAGCCGTCACCCGACGCTGCCTTCCAGGCTGATCCCCAGCAGTTTCTGGGCTTCTACCGCGAACTCCATCGGGAGCTCCTTGAACACTTCCTTACAGAAGCCGTTCACGATCATGGAGATGGCATTCTCGGTATTCAAGCCGCGCTGCTTCAGATAGAAGATCTGGTCTTCCCCGATCTTGGACGTCGACGCCTCGTGCTCGGTGGACGACGAGGAGTTCTGAACATCGATGTACGGAAACGTGTGCGCGCCGCAGCGGTTCCCGATCAGCATCGAATCGCACTGGGTGTAGTTGCGCGCCCCTGCGGCTCTCGGCAGCACCTTGACCAGACCCCGGTAACTGTTCTGCCCGCGCCCCGCCGAGATGCCCTTGGACACGATCGTGCTGCGTGTGTTCTTCCCGATGTGGATCATCTTCGTACCGGTGTCGGCCTGTTGCCGCCCATTCACGACGGCGACCGAATAGAACTCGCCCACCGCGTTGTCGCCCTGGAGGATGACGCTCGGGTACTTCCAGGTGATCGCCGAGCCGGTCTCGACCTGGGTCCAGGAAATCTTGGCATTCGCGGCCGCCTTGCCGCGCTTGGTGACGAAGTTGTAGATCCCGCCCTTGCCTTCATCGTCGCCGGCGTACCAGTTCTGCACGGTCGAGTACTTGATCGTGGCGCCATCGAGGGCCACGAGCTCGACCACGGCCGCGTGGAGCTGGTTCTCGTCCCGCTTGGGCGCGGTGCAGCCCTCCAGGTAGCTGACCGACGCGCCTTCGTCCGCGACGATGAGCGTACGCTCGAACTGCCCGGTCTCCGCCGTGTTGATGCGGAAGTAGGTGGAGAGCTCCATGGGGCACTTCACGCCCCTGGGGACGTAGACGAACGAGCCATCGCTGAACACGGCGGCGTTCAGTGCGGCAAAGAAGTTGTCGCTGGCCGGGACGACCGAACCCAGATACTTCCGCACCAGCTCAGGATGCTCGCGGACCGCCTCGCCGAAGGAGCAGAAGATGATGCCTTGCTCGGCCAGCTTGGCCTTGTACGTGGTGCCGACCGACACGCTGTCGAAGATAGCGTCCACCGCCACCACGCCCGCCAGCAGCTTCTGCTCGCTGAGCGGGATGCCGAGCTTGGTGTAGGCCTCCAGCAGCTTCGGGTCCACCTCGTCCAGGCTCCCGAGCGGCTTCTGGGTGCGCGGCGCCGAGTAGTAGCTGATCGACTGGTAATCCACCGGCGTGTACGTGATGTTCGGCCAGTGATGGGGCTCGGTCATCTTCTGCCAGCCACGAAACGCCTTGAGGCGCCACTCGAGCAGCCACGCCGGCTCCTGCTTTTTGGCCGAGACGAGCCGCACGATGTCCTCGTTCAGCCCCTTCGGCGCGACATCCGAGTCGATGTCGGTGACGAAGCCGTACTTGTACTCTTTGTTGACCAGGCTCTCGACGGACGAGCTCATGAGGTCTCCTGAGCGGGCTTGAACCGCACTTGGTATTCGCAGGCGCTGCAGCCGTCGAGCATGTGCTCGCGGCGGTCGACATCGGCGCCCAGCACTTCGGCGAGGAAGCGTGCCTCCGCCGCGCAGATTTCCGGAAACAGCTCGGCGACGGCCGGGATTGCACAGTTATGCTCCGTCAACGTCGCCTGACCACCGCGGTTGGTAACTTCCGCCATGTAGCCTTCCTCCGACAGAACCCGTCCCAACGCCTGAAGCCGTTCGTCGGGAGTGCAATCGGCCAGCTCACCTCGGAGCCGGCGCGCCAGGCCATCGAAGTAGGATTCCAGCAGCGCCACTGCCGCCTCGCGCCCATCCCGCTCGACCATCAGCGCCAGGAGCGACGTCAACGTCTCCTGATAGCGCCGAGGAAACAGGGCCCCGCCCGAGGGGCTCAGGCGATACGCGAACGCCGGCGCACCCACGCCGCGGTGCAGCCGCTCATACTCGATCAGGCCCTCGGCCTGGAGCTCTTTCAGATGATGTCGCGCGGCGTTGAGCGAGACCCCGAGCCGCACAGCCAGCTCACGCGCCGTCAACGGCTGGGCCCGCTTCAGGTGGAGCAACACGGCCGCCCGCGGGCCTTTGTAGCCCAGAGGTGCCGGGAGGTTCGGGAAGAGTGGAAGGAGTGCGCCCATTGGGCGAATGTTAAGTGAACATGTCGGGATTGTCAATTTGCACCACGTTAATGGTGCGATCACTGTAATCACATTTATATCAGGATGTTAGCGTCTACCACCAAGCTTTGGGACAGGGATTGGAACGGCTGTAGGGCGCCCGGCAGAGATGGGGGATCGGCGCCCGCGACCCATCACTGCGGAAGCCCACTCCGAGGTAGCAATCGCAACTTCTAGTGACGCCCTGTGCGCCGCAGTGGAAATACTGGCTTGGGGAGCCAGCCATTCCCATATTGATTGCCCCGTCAGTTGGTGGCCGCCCCCGCAGCCGCGCTCCGCGGAGAGGGACGATTTCGATGACCGTACACCGGATCAGGCTTCTGGGTGACCCGATCCTTCGGGCCAGGTGCGAGCCCATCACCAAGCCACGCTCCACCGCGGTCCGGGTCATCCTGGACGACATGCGCGAGACGCTCCGGGACTGGCAGTCCCGGTTCGGCAGCGGCCGCGCGATCGCCGCGCCGCAGATCGGCGCGCCGGTGCGGATGATCTACTGCGAAATGGACCAGCCCTGGGCATCGCCCAGGGCTGGTCCGGATTTTCTCGCAGTCAAGATCATCCGCACCGGCGCGCCGATCTGCGGCGCGGCGATCGCGCAGCAGCACTCCGAACCGGGAGTTGCCAGTCCCGGAGCGTCTCCGGTCCTCCATCCAGGATGACCCGGACGTGCGACGTGGCTGGGTGATGGGCTCGCGCCTGGCCCCGAAGGATCGGGTGAGCCAGAAGCCTGATCCGGTGTACGGTCATCGAAATCGTCCCTCTCCGCGGAGCGCGGCGGCGGCCACCAACTGAACACGACGGGCGACCTGGGAATGGCTAGCTGCCCAAGCCAGTATTTCCACTGCAGCACGCACAGCAAAGTTGGAGTACCTCGGAGTGGGCTTCCGCATAGTGGGTTCGCGGGCGCCGATCCCCATCTGCCGGGGCGCCCTACAGCCGTTCCAGATCCTTGTCCCAAAGCTTGGGTGGTAGACGCTAACGTGCCATATAAATGTGATTACAGTAATAGCGCGTGATGCAGTGTGTGTGTGTGTGTGTGTGTGTGTGTGTGTGTGTGTGTGTGTGTGTGTGTGTGTGTGTGTGTGTGTGTGTGTGTGTGTGTGTGTGTGTGTGTGTGTGTGTGTGTGTGTGTGTGTGTGTGTGTGTGTGTGTGTGTGTGTGTGTGTGTGTGTGTGTGTGTGTGTGTGTGTGTGTGTGTGTGTGTGTGTGTGTGTGTGTGTGTGTGTGTGTGTGTGTGTTTTTTTTTTTTTTTTTTTTTTTTTTTTTTTTTTTTTTTTTTTTTTTTTTTTTTTTTTTTTTTTTTTTTTTTTTTTTTTTTTTTTTTTTTTTTTTTTTTTTTTTTTTTTTTTTTTTTTTTTTTTTTTTTTT
>CAVQGA010000020.1:0-112201 GCA_963711915.1 uncultured Gemmatimonadales bacterium | reverse complement strand
AGCCGGTCGCCGTCCTCGGCGCACTGCGCTTCCGCGCCGTGAGCGCCGGCTACTACCACACCTGCGGCGTGACCACGGACAATCGGGTGTTCTGCTGGGGCCTCAACAGCTCCGGCCAGCTCGGGGACAGCACGGAAGTACACCGGCGCACGAAACCCGCGCTGGTGTCCGGCAGGCATCAGTTCCGGCAGGTCGACGCGGGCAGCCTTCACAACTGCGCCGTGACGACCGACGACCGGGCGTTCTGCTGGGGAGACGGCCGCGCCGGCGAGCTCGGCACCGGGAAGAAGTACCTGAGCTTCTGGCCCAGGGCGGTGGCCGGCGGGCTCAGCTTCACGCGCGTGACCGCGGGCTACGACCACACCTGCGGCGAGGCCACGGGCCACCGGACCTATTGCTGGGGGGCGAATGCCCTGGGCCAGCTCGGCGAGGGCACGACGACGCCGAGCCTCAAACCGGTGCTGGTCTCGGGGGGTCTCTTCTTCAGCCAGGTGAGCGCGGGCGTCTTCCATACCTGCGGCAAGACGTCCACCGCCGTCGCCTATTGCTGGGGCGACGGCTTCTTCGGCCAGCTCGGCGACGGCACCATCTCCCGCACCTCGACGCCGGTCGCGGTGGTCGGCCCGAAGTAGAGCACGCTCGAGGGCAGCAGCATCCCGCCGGCCGAAGCATCACAAGGACGGCGGTGCTCGTCATTCCCGAGGGCGGGTCAGAATGGCCTGGGGGCCGAGAACCGGCTCGAGTGCGCCGGCCGGGGCTGCCATGAGCGCTCGCACGCCGGTCTGATGGTCTAAGTGCCTGTGAATGAGCGTCTTGATTCATCAGCGTGCGCTGCCGGACCCGCCTGTTTCAGCCCTTTCCACGGCCCGGACGTGCCTGCGCTCACATCCCTCCCGGCGCCAATGCGATACCATCTGCGAGGACGAAGCACCCGACGGTTCGCACTTCACAAGGATCGTGAGCATGGGAAGGAACGGCAGCATGTCCCCCTACAGACTCCTCACCGCCGCCGGTGTCCTGGCGGCGGGACTGACGGCCGCGCCGATCGGCGCGCTCCATTCGCAGACCTCGCAGCAAGACTCCACCAACCACCGGATGTGGGGCACGATGCCCGGGGGCAAGGTCCCGACTGGCGCCAGCACCGCCCAGGCCCGGACCCAGGCCACGGCCGACAGCGCGTTCATCCGCGAGGCCGCCGCCGGCAACGTCCTCGAAGTGCGCCTCGGGACGCTGGCGGGCCAGAAGGCCTCGAGCCCGGCCGTGAAGCAGTTCGCCCAGCGCATGGTCAGCGACCATACGACGATGGGGAATCAGTGGACCGCGCTGATCTCGAGGAATGGCCTGCCGATCAAGTCGAATCTGGACGCCACGCAGCTCCAGACGGTCAGCCAGCTCGGCTCGCTGTCCGGGGCGGCGTTCGACCAGGCCTACATGAGCACCATGGTGCAGGACCACCAGCAGGACGTGTCCAGGTTCCAGAGCCTCGGCCCCTCGGCGCAGTCGGCGGATGTGCGGCAACTGGCGGCGAGCGGCCTCGCCACGATGCAGCAGCATCTGAGCATGGCGCAACAGGTCGCGAGCCAGGTCGGGAGTCCCGGGACGGTCGCCACCACGCCGCAGTATCCCCAGGCGCCCACCCAGCCGGGCCAGGTCGTCACGCAACCGGCACCGCCCGGCCAGGTCGCGACGCAGCCGGTCAAGGGCCGGGCTGACGTTCGAGCGGACAGGAAGTACATCCAGGAAGTGGCCTACGACCACATCCTCGAGGTCCGGCTGGCCGAGCTGGCCCAGCAGAAGGCCACGAACAGCGACGTCAAGCAGTTCGCCAACCGGGCCGCCAACAACTTCAACCACTGGCTGAACCGCTGGAGCCAGGTGGCGTCGAACAATGGGGTGCAGGTCAACCAGAACATGGGCCCCGACCACCGGTCCAAGCTCGAGCGGCTGGAGAAGACGTCCCGCGGCCAGTTCGACCGGGTCTATCTCGACATCGTGGCGGAGCACCTCGGATCGGTCGTGCCCTACTTCCAGAAGGAAGGCCGAGACGCGCGCTCGGCGAACGTCCGCAATCTCGTCCAGGAAGAGCTGCCGGCGGTGCAGCAGCAGTTGGAGTTCGCCCGCTCGTACAAGGGCCAGGTCCGCGCCGACGCCAAGGCGTCCGGCAAGGCGCGGAAGGTCGCGAGCGAGAAGTAGGCTCGGGGTCGACCAGGCCGAGAAGATTGCACGAGGAATTGCACGGCGAACGCTCGGGGGTCTGTCCCCCGGGCGTTCGTCGCGTCATGCGGCGGTGGTCAGCCCCGGCAGCCGGTCCACGAATGCCGCGATGATGACATCGTTCTCCTCCAGCGGCGCGGCGCCGTCCAGCCGGAGCAGCGGCGCGCCCACGTGCGCCTCGGCGATCTGGAGGATGCGCTCGAGGTGCGCCCGGTGCGCGGTGAGCAGGCGGAGCGTCTCCGGCCGCCCGCGATCGAACGGGGGCGCCATCGGGCCGCGGGCGGCGATGCGGTCGGCCGCTACCTCGGGCGACACCTCCACGTAGACGAAGGCAAAGGCGAACCGGCGGTCCGCCAGAAGATCGTAGACCGCGGCGCGAAGCGCGGCTTCGTCGTGGAGCTCGCCGTCGAGCAGTACGCACCAGGCGCTCTGCAGCGGCCCCTGGTCGAGAACCAGCGTGTGGCACCGGTGTTGGTAGACCCGCGAAAGCCGGTAGGGCCAGGTCGCCAGCTTCGCCCCGAACCGCCACCGCGCCAGGCTCGATGGCGTCACGGCGGCGGCCAGCCGCATCGCGGTGGAGAAGTGACGACCGCGAGCCAGCGTGAAGGTCGCGAGGCGCGCGAAGTGCTCGGGGCGCCCCCAGGTGACCCGCTCGATGGTCTCGCGGCGGCCGGGGGCGCGCCCTTCCGCCTCCAGCTTCTGTACCAAACGCTCCGCCAGGGCGCTCTTGCCCGCGCCCGGAAGGCCGAGAAACTCGATGACCAGGGCGGACGGGCGCATGCTAGCGTCCCGGCGAGCGGTGCTGGTGGGGGTCTTTCTGCAGGAGATACACGACCAGCTCCGAGCCGTCGGCGAAGCGTTCCACCGGCGCAGCCCGGACGACGACCAGGCTGCTCTCCGCGAAGGCCTCGAGCACGGCTGCTCGCGGGTGGACCTTGAGTACCTGTGAGGACGCCATCCGTCGCGCCCGGCGCGCGAGCCGGTGGGCGATGACCCGCGTGCGCCCCGGACGCCGGAGCAGCTCCCGCATCGGAGCGAAGCAGCGCACGCCGACGATCACATGGTGCCGCGACACCCGCGCCAGCTCCTCCACCGCCTGCACCGCGTCGCTCAGCGGGATCAGGTTGAAGAGCCGGATGCACACCGCGCCGTCGAACGTCCCGGTGGGGAAGCGGAGCTGCCGGATATCTCCTTCTTCGAGCGTCGCCGTGAGGCCGACCTGCGCCGCCTTCTGACGCGCCTGTGCCAGCATATCGGCCGACACGTCGACTCCGGTGGGTCGGAGCCCGCGCGCCCGGTAGAACTCGAAGAACCGCCCCGTGCCCACCGGCACGTCGATCAGCGTTCCGGGCCGCGGGAACACCTCGAGCATGGACGAGACGATGCCTTGCTCGCGCGCCCAGGCGGCCTCGCCCACCCGCTGCTGCTCGTAGTGCGCCGCAGTCGCTCCCCGGTAGCGTCCTGCGAGGTCGGATGATTCCATGACCGTCTCTCCCCTCGGTATTCCTACGGCGTATACAGTTATGTCGACGCCCCGTTCACGAGCAATAGCCGGCCCTGGCCGCCGAGCGTCACCCGGATGATGGGCCCGGCCACGGGCGGGGCCCGGCGGCTCTTCCAGGTGTTCATCGCCGGATCGTACGCAAATGCCTTGACGATGGCCAGGCCGTTGCTGTGAGACAGCACCAGCACGAAGAGCCGATGCTGGAAGACCGCGCCGAAGTAACGATCGCCCGTTGCGGGCAGCGGCGCCCGCGTCTGCCAGGTGCTCGTGGACGGATCGAAGCGGTAGAGCTGGCGAATCCGTCCTCCAACGTCGCAGTGGCCGGGGTCGACGGATTCCATCGAGCAGAATCCGGGCAGGACGTACAGCCGGCCGCCGATTACGCCGGTGACGCCGTATTTGGTAGCGTGCGGCATGTCGGCCCGCTGGTCCAACCGATCGATGCTCGCGTCGTACACCCACGTGGTATTGAAGGTATGGAAGTCGACGCCGCAGCAGCTCTCCCCGCCGGTGTAGTAGAACTTGTTCCTGATCCAGCCGACCCCGTTCGTATTGGCCGCGAAGCTGAGGGCTCCGGTGCCGCCCCAGGTATCGGTCGCGACGTTGTAGGTCATGGCAAAGAGCCCGGTTTCATCCTGTTCCTCGCCACCGAAGACATACGCGACCCATTGCCCCGCCGCGTTCTGAGCGGCCCCAAGCGCGAAGTCCCCGCGGGGCGGGGCATAGAAGCCCTCGGCGTCCAGGTATTCGATGCGAGCGCGAGCGCCGTCGCGGCGGGCTCCGCGCCGCCGGTCTCGGGCTGAGTGGGCGGGCCGCTGTCGTTGCAGGCGGCGAGCACCAGGGCGGCGAGGGTCAGACACGCGAACGGCCGCGAGCGGGGCATGGGCTCTCCTTCGAGAGAACGCATTGCGGAGTTGGTGATCCATCGCATGGGAACATCCCGGGTTGGAGCGGAATGCTGATCCCTCACTTCCCGGAATCTGACTTATCGGTGTCAAGCCGAATTCAAGCGCGTCGACCGGCCGGTCGGGCGCTAGCGCGGCACGATCCGCCGGCCCATCGGGTGGACGAAGCGGGCGCCGAGGCCCAACTTCCTCTGGGGATTCGGTGGGCACCTACCGGGAAAACGTGGGTGTCGCAGCCCGATACGTGCGACGTGGGAGCTGGCGGGGTCCCCGCCTCGGGGCAGGTCCAGCACGTCCGCACACACGCACGCAAGAGAGCCCCGAATGCACGGTCTGGAGCTCGCCGTCATCATGTTGACCGTCGCGGCCGCGCTGCGCGTGCTCGCCGGGCGGCTCAATCTGCCGCACCCCGTGCTCCTCGTGCTCGCGGGGCTCGCCCTCGCCGCCATCCCCGGCCTGCCGCGCATCGAGCTCGAGCCGGACACGCTGTTCCTGCTCTTCATTCCCCCGCTGCTCTACTGGGCCTCGCTCACTACCTCGCTGCGCGACTTCCGTGCGCAGCTCTGGCCCATCGCCCGGTACGGCACCCTCGTCGTGCTGCTGACCATCGCGGTGGTCGCGGGCGTGGCCCACGCGCTCCTGCCCGAGATCACCTGGCCCGCCGCCTTCGTGCTCGGCGCCATTGTGTCGCCGCCGGACCCGGTGGCCGCGGTCGCGGTGATGCGGCGCCTCGGCGCGCCGCGGCGGATCGTGACGCTGTTGGAGGGCGAGGGACTCGTCAATGACGCAACCGCCCTGGTGGCGTACCGGATCGGGGTGGCCGCCGTCGTCACCGGCACCTTCTCCCCCGGCCACGCGGCGCTCCAGCTTTTGGTGACCGGCGCGGGCGGCGTCGCGGTCGGCCTGGGGATGGGGTGGCTCATCGGCCAGGTGCGGCGGCGCACCCCGAAATTCCCCATCGTCGAGAACACGATCTCGCTGTTGACACCGTTCCTGGTCTACATCCCGGCCGACTACCTCGGGCTCTCGGGTGTGCTCGCGGTCGTGGCCGTCGGGCTCTACCTCGGGCGCCTGGGACCTCGGGTCGTGAGCGCCGCGACCCGGGTGCAGGCCGAGTCGATGTGGACCATGATCCAGTTTCTGCTCGAGAGCCTGATCTTCATGCTCGTGGGACTCGAGCTGCGCTTCGTGCTCAAGGCGCTCGGCTCGCATCCGCTGGTGGAGCTCGTGGGCTACGGCGCGCTCGTGGCGCTCGCCGCCATCGTGGTCAGGCTGGTCTATACCTTCGCCGCCGTACTGCTGCTCCGATTCGGGCGCCGGCGCCAGGGCCGGCCGGTCGAGCCTTCGTGGCGCGAGGCCACCTTCGTCGGCTGGACCGCCATGCGAGGCGGCGACTCGCTCGTCATCGCCCTGGCGCTGCCGCTCCAGACCGCGGCGGGACGGCCGTTTCCCGCCCGCGACCTGATCGTCTTCCTCACCTTCGCCGTCATCTTCGACACGCTGGTGCTGCAGGGGCTCACGCTCAAGCCGCTGCTCCGCTGGCTCGGGCTCGAGGACGGCGGCGAGCTGGACGACGAGGAGGCGCACGCGCGGCGGGTCGCGGCGGAGGTGGGACTTCGCCGGCTGGAAGACGAGGGCCGGCGCGACGGGGTCGATGCCGCGGCGCTCGACTACCTCCGGCGGAAGTACGCCGGCCGGGTGGACCGCTGGTCCGCCCGCGACCGGGCCGCGCACGGGGCCGACGACCCGGAGCACCGCGCCCTCGCCGGCCGGGACGGCGCGGGCGCCGAGCGAGAGGCGACCGGCTACCGCCGCCTCAGGAGCGCGATGATCGACGCCGAGCGCCGTGCAATCATCGATCTCCGGGACCAGGGGGCGATCGGGGACGAGGTGCTGCGGCGGGTGCAGCGCGATCTGGACCTGGAGACGATGCTGCTGGAGTCGGGGGAGGACGACGCGCCGGAGTCGCCGTACGACACACGGTGACTGGAACGGCCGAGCCGTTGTCGCAAACCGGGCCCTCCGTGTCGCGTTTGAGCCCTTGTGTGACGGATTCCTGGTCCGATCTTGCCAGCGCGGCTGCCTCAGCCGCCGGGCCGCGGGGCCCGAAATCCTCACATGAGCGCCGGGGCAGCGAGCGATGGATCGGCTCGCACCATTCCCGCCGGTTCGCCGAACCCACTGGCCCGACGCACCAGCTCCGGCTGGGAGGGTAGTCACATGTTGATTCTATTCGGCGGAGGGGACGGAGGGGGGATCTACATCGGTGCCGATGGCAAGATTCACCGGATCCCGCCCTGGAATCCCGATGTGATGAAGGAACTGAAAGCCGCCAACGCCGTTCTCAGCGCCGCGGAGGGTCTGCACGACAAGGCCGTCGCGAAAGAGCTCCATGGTCTGGGCGAGCGTTTGACGGCCGGCACGATACCCCAGCTCGTGAAGTCGGCCGGTCAGGTCGGGGCGTCGGCCGAGCTGGTCGCCTTTGTCGATGGCGATGACGGCTTCTACTGTGGCTCGACCGGTAAGCATCCCGGCCATTTCCCGGTGCCTCACGGGCCGCCGACCCTGTCACAGGAGGCTGGGGCCTTCGGCATTGGATCGGGACGCTAGCCATGAAGCGGGCCGGGCCCGTCGCGGCTCCGGGCCCGGGCACTGATCCGCCTGCGTAGGGCCACAGGGCTCCACGCAGGCGGATCCAGGCTTGGGGTTCGACACGCCGCAGATCCGGCAGCCCAGCCGGCCGACGCTACGAGATTGTCTGCCGGTGCTCCTTCCACCACTCCCGCGCCCGGCCCGCCGTCCACGCCTGCGCCAGCCAGACGCCGTCCAGCCGCGCCATGAGCTCGTCGGCGGTTTGCGGTCTCGCTTCGGGGCGCTTCGCGAGGCAGGCGAGGACGATGGCCTCGAGCTCCGGTGGGATCGGCAGCGCGGTCCGGGCCGAGAGAGGATCGGGCTCGCGGTTCACGTGCATCACGATGGTCTCCATCGCGGTCTGCCCGGAGAACACCAGCGTCCCGGTGAGGAGCCAGTAGGCCACGCACCCGACGGCGTACAGGTCGCTTCGGCCGTCGACGTTTTTGTCGCCGAGCGCCTGCTCCGGCGACATGAATCCGGGCGTCCCGCCGGCCACGTGGTCGGCGAGCGTCTCGGTTCCGTCGTCCCGCTTCCCGCCGTGCTTCACCAGGCCGAAGTCCAGCACCTTCACGAAGTCCACCTTCCGCCCGTAGTGGCAGGCATACACGTTGGCGGGCTTGATGTCCCGGTGAATGAGCCCGGCCTCGTGCGCCTCGGCGAGGGAGTCGCACATCTGCCGGAGAAAGTGCACGGCCCGCTCCGCCGGCACCGGGCCGCCCAGCCGGACGAGCTGCGACAGGTCCAGGCCGTCCAGCAGCTCCATCACGTAGTAGAAGGTGCCGTCCTCGGTCACCCCGAAGTCGTACAGCTCGACGGTGTGGGCGGAGCGCATCAGCGCGGTCGCCTGGGCCTCGCGCTCGAACCGTTGGACCATGACCTGCCTGCTGTCCCCGTCTCTGGCGCCCAGGACCTCGGGGCGAATCAGCTTGATCGCGGCCGGCCGGGCGAGCATCCGGTGCTCGGCGCGCCACACCTCGCCCATGCCGCCCGCGCCCAGGCGCTCCCGGAGCCGGTAGCTCCCCAGCTCGCGCGCCGCACGCACCGCGGTGCCCAGCCGGTACACGACCCGCGCGCCGACGTAGACCATCAGGAGCACGGTGAAGTACGGGAACACCAGCGCGAAGAAGAAGTGCATGGTGTGGAGCGGCAGATTGTTGCCGAGCTGCACGCCGACCGCGTAGGCGAGCGGGACCGTGGCCACGGCGAGCGCCGCCGTCAGCAGCGCCGTGCGCGGCCGGGTGGGCACGATCACGCTGAACAGGAGCACCCAGGGCGCCACCCAGGAGAGGCCGAAGCCGTCGGGCAGGAGCTCCTTGGTGACGAGGACGGGCGAGGCCATCTCGCGGTACTCCGCGAGCGCGATGCCCGCGCTGGCCAGGACCTCGAATGCGAGACCGATGCGCAGCTTGAGCCGGGCGGGTATTCGAGGGAGGGAGACGAGCAGCGCGACCGCCACGCCTCCCGCGATCGAGACCACCGGCGGGGCCCACGTGCCCGGGCTCGCGAACAGCCTGGCGCGGTCCTCCGCCATGAACAGCCCGGGAAGCATCCCGACCAGGAAGTACGCCAGCGCGTACAGCCAGGCGAGCACCCGGACCCGGCGCACCGATTCGCCGAGCACGTCGGCCGGGAGGCTCCACGTGCTGCTGCGCCGGCCGGAGGACGCCGGCGTCGGCTCGGTCCGGATCAGCGTGGTGTGGAGCTCAGGCTCGTGCCCTGGGGCATCGGGGTCCATGCTCGGCTCCTGCCGCGGCGTGCGTGGTGGAGATCGCGCTGGCCCTGGCAAGGTACTCCCGGCTTGGCTCTCGGGGCGAGCACGGGTTGCGGGGCGCGGGCGGCCGGGGCCACGGCCTACCTCACCCGGGACCTCGAGCAGGAGCGCCCCGGCCGCGCTCGAGGTCCTTTATCCCGAACCCGCCCCGGCTTCGGCTGCCGGGTCGGTCACGCGGCCGGCCTCGCGTCTCCATTCGCGGCTGCGGCCGGGCGGGGGCCGGTCACCACGTTCCGCGCGCTGTCCCACGCGGCCTTGAGCTCCGCGTTCCCGCTGAACCGATACCGGTGGAGCCCGTCGAGCATCTCGACCAGCCGCATGACCTCGGCGCTCACGGCCTTGAGCTCCGCCCGTGCGCCGACGTGGTCGCGGCGCGCCTCGTTCGACTGCGCCACCGAGGCATCGAACTCGTCCACCGCGGCTCCGAGGTCCCCCAGCAGCGCATCGGCGAGCCCATACCTCGTGAGCAGGTCCTGCTGGCGGTGCCCCGCCTCGAACAGTCGCCGGGCGTGGGTTCGGAACGCTTCGTTCGTCAGATGGGTGTTCGGCAGCTCGTAGCTCTCCGCCAGGCCCGGCTGCGCGGCCGCGGCCACGTCCGCCACCGTGACGAGGTGGCGCAAGAGCTGGTCGTGCAGGCGGCGGCGCAGCAGCCGTCGGCGGACGGTGGACGCGTGAGATCTGGCGACGCCGCCCTGCTCCTGCCTGGCCAGCGCCTCCATGTGGACGATGCGCGCTTCGAGCTGGGCCAGCGCCGGCGCGTAGCCGGCATCGGGGAGCGGGTGGGCGCGGCAGAAGCCGCGCACGCGCACGACCATCTCCAGTCTCCTGCGAACGATCCGGTCCATACGGCGCTCCTTTCGACTGCTCGCCGGCCGGTGGTCGGGCTCGGCCGGGGTGTGGACATCGAACCCGCTCCGGACGCGGCCTCCGCCCGCCCGCCGGATGGCGGGAGGGAGGAAGCGAGGGACGTGCCAGACGCGCTCGAGTCGGACCGCCTCCACCGGACGACGGATGTGAGGCGCGCGGATGCGCGTGCGACGCCGCCGGCCTGGAGGGCGAACGTGGGGGAAACGGACAGGCGCGCGCCGATGACGGCTCCCGAGCGGCGCGCGAAGGAGCGCGTGTCGGAGGCGACGGGGCGGTGGCGGCCGACCCCGGATCACGCCGCCTAGGCGAAGGGCCTCGCTTGACGCATGTCGGGCGCGGTTGTCGGCTCGACGCACCGAAATCGGTCCACGACGGGCCTGAAATCGCCGGCGACGACCAGGACGCGACACGCTACGGATGCGAACGGACGGGAAATGGGCGCGTCGAGGTGGGCGAAACGGACGTCGGCGCGGGAAATGCTCGCGGCGCCGCCGGAGAATGAGGGGTGCGACGCGGAAGTGACGGCGATCGAGGGCACGACGACCACGATGTGGTCGGCGAAGGATGCGTTCGCTGAAGCGCAGCGGACGCTATCGGCGACAACGGGACAGTGTCTGTCCTCGGGACAGGACACCTCTTCGGTCGCCGTGCACCGGAGGCGCGTGGTGCAGACGCGCCGGGCGGGGAAACCAGCGCATGCCTCCCACTGGGGCAGGACGGTGGCGCCGTGGCTCGGAAGCCGGAGAATTCGCGTCCGGCGTCCCCGGTGGTTCCCTACTTCCGCCCCGCCCCCATCCGCTCCCGGAACTCCGTCAGCCAGTTGGGCACCACGACCAGCGAGTAGGTCGAGGTCTCCGAGACCGGGATGACGATCCGGGACCCGTCGCGAGTGACATCGTAGTTCGCCTGGCCGTAGCTCCCGTCCCCCCCGCGGATCTGGGTGAACGCCGTGTCGCGCGAGACGACCCGCATCGCCGGCGTCGTCGCGAGCCGCGCCTCGACGATGACGAGGCCCGAGTAGTAGTAGAGCCGGGTGCCGTCGGCCGACCAGACCGGCGCATCGCCGCCGCCCACCGACACCTGGATCTTGATGTTCGCGTCCGGATACGAGCGGACATAGACCTCGAACACGCCCGATTCGTTGCTCACGATGGCGACCCAGCGTCCGTCCGGCGAGAACCGCGGCACCAGCGAGGCGGCGTCCGAAGGGCCGAACACCCGGCTTGCACGGGCGGAGTCGGTCGGTACTCTCATCACTTCCCAGCCGTTCTCCCGCAGGGACTGCACCAGCAGCGAGCGCCCGTCGGGTGCCATGTCGGCGAAGGGCGACTGGTCGGTCGGCTCGAACAGCTTCGTCGGCGCCGTCCCCACGCCGACCGACTGCGCCCAGATGGCCGTCGACCCGCTGCCCGCCGCCGCATACACCACCCGGTTGCCATCGCTGGTCCACCCCGCCGAGGTGACACCCTCGTTGGTGGTGAGCCGCGACAGGGTCCCGGTCTCCAGCTCGTGGATCCAGACGTCGCTCCTCGAACCATCGGCCACGAGCATGGCGATCCGCCGGCCGTCGGGGGACAGGCGCGCCGCGGCGTAATCCCCGACCGTCGGGCTGATCGGGCGCGAGACGCCGTCCCGCCCGATCCACGTCAATCGGGCCCGATGGGTGGCCAGCGACGACACCAGGGCGCCCCCGCGCGACACGAACACTGCCGAGTTGCCGTTGTTGGCGGCGTTGACGGGCACCGGGTCGAGCACCGGCACGGGCTTCCCGGCCAGGCGCCGGCCGGAGATGTCGAGCGGTGCGGCCATGACGGCGCCGTCCGCCTGGACGTAGACCAGGGCGCCGTCGAGCAGGGCCAGCGGGCGGATGCCCTTGAGGCCCAGCCGGGTGACCTTGCCGTCGGGCAGCGAGGTCATCGCGAGCTGCGCCGTCGCCAGCGCGCCGGACCAGACGGTGAACACGATCGTGTGGCCGTCGGGCAGGGCGGTTGGCCAGAGGTAGTCCAGCTCTCCCTTGGCGGAATCGGGCTGGGTGAACTGCGCCAGCTCGCCCCCGGCCACGCTCACGTGCGACAGGCCGCGGGTCTTCCGGGTGGATCCCACGACCAGCTCGTCGGCCGTCGTCCAGTCGGCGCCGTTGTTCCAGCCACCATCGGCGATGGTCACCGGCGCGCTGCCGTCGAGCCGGATCTTCTTCTCCTTGCCGCCGGCCTCGAACGCGAGCCACTGACCGTCAGGCGAGAACAGCGGCTGGGAGCCGCTGGCGGTGCCGGGGATCAGGTGGCCCTCCAGCTGGTCGGCACGCCGTGAATACAGGACCGTGGCTCCCCCCGCTCGGCCACCGCGTAGACCAGCATCCCGCCATCGGGCGAGATTGCGGCCGGCCACGGAAAGTTCTCGACGATCGGAGCGCTGTCGGGGCCGGTGAAAAGGAATCGCACCGGGGGCATCGGCGGCGGAGCTGGTGGTCGGCGGAGCGCGGTCCCCGCGATGCCGAGCGCCGCCGCGGCCACCAGCGCGAGCCCCCAGAGGACCGGGTCCCGCAGGCGGGCCCGTGGACCGGCGGGGGGCGCGGCGGCATGCGGCGCGGTCGCACTCGCGGTGGGCCGTGTGGCCGCCGGGTTCGCCAGCGCGTCGGCGAACTGGGCGGCGGAGGCGAACCGGTCCGCGGGCAGCTTCTCCAACGCCCTGAGGACCGCCGCCTCGACGTTCGGCGGGATGGTGTGCCGCTGGGGCAGCAGCGGCCGCGGGCTCTCGGTCACCACCCGCGCCACCACCGCCTGGGCGGTCGAGCCGGTGAAGGGCGGGTCGCCCGTGAGCATCTCATACAGCACCGCGCCGAGCGCGTAGACGTCGGAGCGCGCCGTGATCTCGCGCTCGCCCATGGCCTGCTCGGGGCTCATGTAGTGCGGCGTCCCGAGCGACATCCCGGTCTCGGTCATCCGGGCGCCGCCGGCCTTGCTCGCGGCGAGCGCGATCCCGAAGTCGGCGACCAGCGCGCGGCCGTCGTGGAGCAGGATGTTCTCGGGCTTGATGTCGCGGTGAATCACGCCGTGCCGGTGGGCGTAGTCCAGCGCGCTCGCCACCTCGGCGGCGAGCCGGACGGCTTCCTCGATGGGGAGCTGCTTCTCGCGGTTGAGCCGGTCGCGGAGCGATTCGCCCTCGACGTACGGCATGACGTAATAGAGGAATGAGTCGGCCTCACCCGAGTCGAACAGCGGCAGGATGTGCGGGTGTTGGAGGTTGGCCGTGAGCTTGATCTCGGCCAGGAAGCGCTCGGCGCCGATCACGGCGGCCAGCTCGGGGCGAAGGACCTTGACCGCGACCCGGCGGTCGTGCCGCAGATCCTCGGCCAGGTAGACCGTGGCCATCCCACCGGCCCCGATCTCGTCCTCGAGCCGGTAATGACCGGACAGCGCACCCGAGATCCTCGACGGCGGGCTGCTCATGGCCGCTCCTCGCGACATGGGTCCTGATCGGCATGTGACGGGATGGGTACAAGATGCAGCGTGGGGAGGCGGGCGTCGAGAGGGACGGCAGGGATTCCGGCGTTCAGCCGCGGACGGATGTACGAGGTGGCCGGCGGTGACTGGCGCCGACACGCTTTGGTGCTTGATCCAAAGTGACCAGGGACATTGACCGAATGGGTGCAAGGCCTGAGGCGCGGGCGCAATGATCGTCAGGGGCTGAGGCCCCCGTGAGGTCCACGTGAGGACCGAGCGCTAACGTAAGGCCGGTACGGAGCTGCATTCGCCGGTACGATGCTCCAGGACAGTGTCTCATGTGGGGGCCTATATGCGAAAATCCCATGCAGTTGCGCTGCTTCTCGGAGTCGCGGGACTCGGCACGGCTTGCGGAGACGGGAATGGCCTCTCCAACATCCCGCCGACCGCGGCCTTCACGCCGAGCTGTGTCCTCCTCGTCTGCACCTTCGCCGACAGCAGCACGGACGCAGACGGCCAGGTGACGGCCTACACCTGGAGTTTCGGTGACGGGACCGCGGCGGCCGGCACGAAGGACGCCGTTCACACCTATGCGACCGCGAATACGTACCCCGTCAGCTTGACCGTGACCGACAACGACGGCGCGACCGCCGACGTCACCGAGTCGGTCCTGGTCCACCTTCCTGCCAACGTGCCTCCGGTTGCCGGCTTCACCAGCTCGTGCGCCGACCTGACGTGCAACTTCACCGATCTCAGCACTGACGCCGACGGCACCGTCGTCGGCTTCCATTGGGATTTCGGTGACGGCGCCGAAACGGGCACTCAGAGCGCGACGCACACCTACGCCTCGGCGGGCACGCAGACCGTTGTGCTCACCGTCACCGATGACGGTGGCGCGGAGAGCGGCGTATCGGAGGAGGTGACCGTGACGGAGCCGCCGGCCGGCGGGCCGACGGCCGACTTCGCGGGCTCGTGCGTGGCGACCGGCGGCTTCGGAAGGATTCGCTTCTTCGACTGCACTGTCACCGATCAGAGCACCGCTGCGGCCGGCGCGGCGGTGACGGCCTGGGCATGGGACTTCGGGGACGGAAGAACGTCAACCGAGCAGAATCCACCCGTGCATCGCTATACCGTCAACTACCGCCCTGGGATCCGTATCGGCGTGAGACTCACGGTGACCGACAACAATGGTCGGACCAACGAGGTCACCAGGTCGATCCCGCTGAGCATCCCGGCTCCGCAAACGGCGGCACCCACCATCGCGCTCGTAGCGTCGCCGTGGCTGCGGAGCCTGTGCTACCCCGCCAGGGCCTACAGCTCGCGTGGATGCCTTTCGGGCGGGTACGTGGCCATCAGCAACACGGCGGGCGGGGCTCTCGACTGGACGGCCACCACATCCGCGAGCTGGCTGAGGATCTCGCGAAGATCCGGAACCGCGCCATCCGCCATGACGGTTCGGGTCGACGGCACGGGGTTGCCACACGGCATCTATTCCGGAAGCATCAGCATCCGGGCCACGGGAGCGACGAACAGCCCCCAGACGGTATCCGTGGCCATGCAGAGGTGGTAGACCCGGGGGGGGGGTAGCGGTCGGCTTAGTGTGCGTCACCGATGATGGTTACGTCCGATGTCATGATGTCATCCCGAGCGGAGCGAGGGATCTCCTAGCCCGAGGGTCGAACTCGGCCCAGTGAGATCCCTCGCTTCGCTCGGGATGACAGTGTCGTCAACCCGATCAGGTGATTCTCAATAGAGGGCTGGCCGGCTCCAGGTGCACTGGGAGTCAGCGGCCCGCCCCCGCCGGCCGCGTCAGCCCCCGCGCCTTCGCCAGGAATCCCGATTCCCGCTCGAGCGGCCCCCGCGGCGGCCGGTGAATCGGATCGGCGCCGATGGTCCCGACCAGCGCGCTCGCGTAGTCGAGCGCGCTCACCCGTTCCAGCTCGCTCCGCGCATGCTCGAGCCGAGCGGCGATGCCGAGGCGCTTGGCCTCGTCCCGGTGGCCGGCGCGCGCCAGGAACTCGCTCAGGCTCCGCGTGTGGCGCTCCCAGAGCGCGATGTCGCGCTGCTGCTTGACCGCGAGGCGGTCGTGGTACCACTCGCTCGCGAGCAGCGCCTCGCGCGTGAACAGCGCGCGGACCTCGGGATGGCTGGCGTCCTTCCCCTCGTAGTGCCCGTGGGCCATGATGTGGAGCAGCGCCGTGAGCGGAGGGCAGAGGTCGTCGATCGTGCCGTCCGCGAAGTACGCTGCCGCCACGCGCTGTTGCGCCTCCACGATGTTGGCGACGCCGTCGGCGAAGACCGCCGGGTCCTGCAGCTCGGGCTTGAGGATCTCCTCGGTGAACACCGCCGTGGGGTTGTCGAACACCCGTCCGAAATAGGTGTGCACGAACTTGGCGGTGATCCGGTAGCCGAGCCGGCTGGCCAGCACCTTCTTCCCGTCGAGCTCGTAGTCCTCGAGCCGTTCGAGGTGTCCCGCCTCGATCAGGCGCCTGGGGTCGCGCTCGTGCGGAAAGAGCCGGCACCAGATCTCGGGCACCAGCAGGCTGATGTCGTGGTCCACGCGGTAGCGCGGGCCGATGAAGCCCGCCGCCGAGCTGAAGCCGGCGTAGCCCGTGAGCAGCATGGCGACCAGCGCGTTGTTGAGATCCGCCGTGGCTGCCAGGGCGTTGAACGGCCCCTTCGTGAGCGCGCCCTCCGAGCCCGCGCCCGTGGTGCTGGGCGACGTCCCGGTCAGCGAGCACACGTAGTCCATGAACAGCTCGGGCAGCTCCTGGTAGTGAATGGGACCGTAGACGCAGAGCGGGCGGATGCCGTCCTCGGGCCGGTTGTTCCGGCGGCCCGAGAGCACGCTGATCACGGGGAACAGCACCGGGGCGTGGAGCGGGAGCCGGCGATAGAGCCGGGCGCCCATCTCCGCCACGTACCGGTCGCGCGGGTGCGCCATGTCGGGCCGCACCTGGAGGTAGCGCGGGTTCTTGGTGGGCGTGCCGCCGATGAGCCGCGGCTGCGCGGAGCAGATCGAGTAGCCGCCGCCCGCGCGCGCGGCGTTCCGGGCCACGTGCTCGCGCATCGGCGGCGTGAAGGCGTCGTGCAGCGCCACTTCCTCGACGATCCGCCGCGCGTCGCCCTGGACCAGCGGCTCGAAGTTGGAGCAGAACAGCCCCGCCCCCGCCATGTCGGCCTCGGTCTGCCGGTCGAGGCCGGGGTGGATCGCGTCGTCGGGCCGCTGGAACAGCCGGAACTCGCAGTTCTGGGCCAGCTTGAGGCTCGGGTGGCCGTCGTACTCGCCCGGGAGCCCGACCAGCCGGCGCGCCGGCACCACCACCGAGGCGGTGATGTCGTCCTCCATCTGCACCTTGTCGGCGGCGACGAAGTCCTGGCGCAGCTTGTACGTCCGCCAGGCGCCGTGCTCCTCGCGCCCGATCCGCAGATAGTTGGCCACCAACCGCCGGCCGTCGTACTTGAGCTCGTGCCCGGGCGCGCCATTGATGATGTCGACGCTGAAGTGCTGGCGCCAATCGGCGCCCCACTCCGGCTGGTAGAAGCGCTTGATCACGAACACCAGCGCCCGCACGTGATTCGGAATCTCCTCGAGCCAGGCGTTGTACTCGGGCGTGAACTCGGCGGGCGTGGGCGTCAGCAGCTTGACCACCGAGCCGAGCGAGCGGTCGGGGGCCAGAATCGGCCGGGACGACTCCCGCGCGTCCAGGCGCGCGTCGTCGTAAACCCGGTCGAAGATCGCCTGGACTTGCGCCATGTCCTCCTCGAAGCTGCGGACGTAGAACGAGCCGGGCAGCACCGTGTCCACGAGACTCTTGCTGATCTCCGACTTCCCGCCGCCCGAGACGGTACAGGGCTTGTGGCAGAAGGCGCCCTCCGGGACCGTCCCGATCAGCCGCCAGCTCGGCGCCGCACCGTACTTGGCCATGCGGACCTTGTAGCCGCTCGGATGGATGTAGATCCTCCCGGGCAGGAGCTTGAGGTGCTGCTGCTCGCCGTTCCGGGTCCAGGTGATGTCCTGGCGGTGGACGTCGATCTGCATGTCCTCCGGCATGTAGTGGATCTCGGGGTAGATCGCGTCGGTGGCGTAGCCGGCCGCGTGGAACTTGGCGCGCTCGCCCACCAGGGCGAGCACGTCGCTGAACCGGTGGCTCGCGCTCACGACTCTCACGAGGTCCGGCACGAAGCGGTCGCCCAGGCTGAAGGTCGCGAACGCCAGCGCGCCGCCGGCGTGCTCCTCCTCGGCCATGCCGAACAGGTTCGCGCTGTAGCCGATCTGGGTCTTGACTTCCTTCTTGCAGTACCCGAAGTAGTTGTCGGCCAGGATCGTCACCATCACGCCGTCCATGTCGCGCGAGGTGATCTTGAACGGCCGCCCCTCGTTGTACAGCTCGCCCTCGTCCGTCCAGCACATGCCGGCGGCGCGCTCCGTCCCGGTGGCGCGGCTCGCGTGCGGCAGCCCGACGTCCTTTTTCCGCAAACGCGTCAGATGCGGCGCCAGGATCACACAGCCGCTGTGGCCGGTCCAGCCGTCCACGTCGAGCGCGGCGTCGTTGGCGGGGAGATAGGGATCGCCGGCGTTGCCGAAGATGCTCTCGACGAAGTCGAGGTTCGAGACCAGCCCGCCGGGGACGAAGAACCGGACCTCCAGACGCTTCTCCGGGGAGCTCTTCGGCACTGCCGGGCACACGAGCGGGCGGAGCAGCAGCGAGACCATGGTCTCCACCGGCTCGGGCCAGCTCGCCGTGAACGGCAGCCGCATCAGCTCGGCCGGCGGGCGCAGCGCCTCCTCCAGCAGGCGGAGGTAGGCGGCGAGCGGCACGCGTATCTTGTCCGCGGGGATCGGGAGCCCGCCCTCGGCCACGTGAAAGACGCCCTGGGTCGTGCGGCGGTCGTTGACGGGGTTGTGGAGCACGCCGTTGTCGAGCCGGTAGCTCGAGACCAGCTCGTTGTGCCAGGTGTCGGCGTCCACGGGGAGCGAGAGCTCGCGGGCCAGCCCGTAGTGGTCGAGGATGAGGGTCTCGCCGGGGAGGCGCACGGGTGCGGTGGCGCCGGCGTCCGCCAACAGCCGGTCGATGTAGCGCTGGATGCGCCCGTCGGCGGGGCAGAGGTGCTGGGAGAGCAGCCGGGTCTGCTCGCGGTAGCGGGCGAAGAGATCGCCCGCGAGGTGGAGCACCTCCTCGTCACCGGTGTCGGGCGGGATCCGGACGCCCATGGCCGCGAGCTTGAGCAGGATCGAGCTCACGGCGGCGCGCCGCTCCGGCAGGCGCACCGCGCCGTCCGCCCTCAGACCCACCGTACGCTCCAGCTCCATGGCCTGCCTCCGGGACGAGATGTTCGAGTGGCTGTTCGAACGTCTCACCCGGAAATCCATCCGTCAACTGGGGTACGGCGGATCCCCTGACGCCCTCGCTCCGCGAGACCCCCTGGCCGCGCATTCACCACCGGTCCAACCTTTTCGCCGTGCCGGTTGTCCAACCCGTGAACCCTCCCTCGGGCGGCTCACGTGGCGACACTGCTCGGCGTTCTCCTGCTGGTCCAGGCCCAGGGCATGGCGGCCGCGCCGCCGCTGCCGACCGCCACGGCGGTCCAGGCGACGCGGACCGACGCGCCACCGGTGCTCGACGGCAGGGACGAGGACCTGGTCTGGCGCACGACGCCGGTCGTGGACCAGTTCCTCGAGGCCAAGCCCACCGAAGGCGCGCCGCCGGGGATGCGGACCGAGGCCCGGGTGGCGTACGACGAGCACAACCTGTACCTGTTCGTCCGGGCCTTCGACCCCCATCCCGACAGCATTGTGAGCCTGCTCTCCCGCCGGGACGACCAGACCGCCTCCGACTACATCACCGTCATGCTCGACCCCTACCACGACCGGCGGACGGGCTACGAGTTCTCGGTGAACCCCGCCGGCGTCAAGACCGACTACGCGATCTATAATGATGGGGACGAGGACATCGCCTGGGACGCGGTGTGGGATGCCGCGACCCGGATCGACTCGCTCGGCTGGACCGCCGAGTACCGGATCCCGCTCTCGCAGCTCCACTACTCGTCCAAGGGCACCGGCGCGTTCGGTCTCCTCGTCTGGCGCGTGGTGCAGCGGCACACCGCGACCATCACCTGGCCGCTCTACCGGGTCTCCCGCTCGGGCCTCCCGTCCCAGTTCGGCGATCTGACGGGGCTGGCCGGCATGGGCAGTCCGAGCCGCGCGGAGATCACGCCCTACGTCGTCAGCAAGAACGTCCAGGATGCCGGCTCCGCCGACTTCGGCCGTAGCCAGGACGTCTCGGTCGGCGGCGATCTCAAGTACCGGCTCGCCTCGAACCTGCTGCTCAACGCGACCGCCAACCCGGACTTCGGCCAGGTCGAGGCCGATCCGTCGGAGCTCAACCTGAGCGCGTTCGAGACCTTCTTCAGCGAGCGGCGGCCGTTCTTCGTGGAGGGGAAGGGACTCTTCACGTTCACGGTGAACTGCGTCGTGGTCCTGGACTGCAATACCGGCGAGGGATTGTTCTACTCCCGCCGGATCGGGCGCTCGCCGCAGCTGGCCGACGTCTACGGCGACGCGGCCTCGGCGACCTCCACCAAGATCCTGGGCGCCGGCAAGGTCACCGGACGGCTCCCGGGCGGGTTCTCGATCGGCGTGCTCGACGCGGTGACCGATCGCGTGTCCGGTCCGGGCGCCACCACCATCGAGCCGGCGACGAACTACGGCGTGGTCCGCGGCAACCAGGACTTCCATAACGGGGCCGCCAGCGTGGGGTTCATCGTGACCGGCGTCAACCGGTCGCTCGACGCCACCAGCGCGGCGTACCTCCATCGGAGCGCCTACACCGGCGGCGTCGACGCCCGGTGGCGGTTCCGCGAGCGGTTCGAGGTGTCGGGCTCGCTCGATCTCAGCCGGGTGGCCGGCGATCCGGCGGCGATCGCCCTGACGCAGCGGGACCCGGTGCACCTGTACCAGCGGCCCGACGGCCCGCTCACGTTCGATTCGACCAGGACCTCGCTCGGCGGGAGCAACCAGGAGATCCGGTTCGCGAAGGTGGGCGGCAAGCGGCTCCGGTTCGAGACCGCCTACCAGCGGCGCTCGGCGGGCTTCGAGATCAACGACATCGGGTTCCTCCGCCAGGCCGATCAGCAGGAGTGGACCAGCTGGGCCAACCTGGCGTTCAACCAGCCCAACCGGATCTTCCAGCAGCTGCGCTGGAACTTCAACAACTGGGAGTACTGGAGTGCCGCGGGACTGCCCACCGAGCGGGCGTTCAACACGAACGTGCACATCCAGTTCACCAACCGGTGGTGGCTGCATACGGGCGGCACGATCGGCCAGGTCGGCACCACCTACTGCGACCGCTGCGCGCGGGGCGGGCCGGCGGTGCGGCAGGACGCGTATCTGTCGCCCTGGATGACCATCGAAGGCGACGACCGCCGGCCGCTCGTGCCCTCGGTGTCGATGAACTACACCCGGGGCGACCAGGGCCGCTCGGAGACGATCGATCTCTCGCCCACGCTCGACCTCAAGGTCTCCAGCCGGTTCAGCACCTCGCTCAGCGCCGAGTACAATCACAACCGGAACGACCTGCAGTACTTCGGCACCTTCACCGATGCCGGAGGCGCGCCGCACTACACCTTCGCGCACCTGGATCAGAAGACGCTGAGCCTGACCTGGCGGCTGGGCTTCACCTTCACGCCGAACACGTCGCTCCAGCTCTACGCCTCGCCTTTCATCTCCAAGGGGACCTACACCGACGTGCGCGAGGTGGCCGAGGCGCAGGCCGGCGATTACGACGCCCGCTACCGGCCCTACACCGACGCCGCGGTGGCCGGCGAGCCGGACGGGTTCAACTTCCAGCAGTTCCGCTCCAACGTGGTGTTCCGCTGGGAGTATCGCCCGGGCTCGACGCTGTTCCTGGTCTGGAGCCAGGGCAGGGAGGGGTCGGCGACCGCCCAGGGCGATCGGTCGTTCCGCGGCGACCTCGGCGACCTGTTCGGCCGCCGGGCCAACGACACGTTTCTGGTGAAGGTGTCCTACTGGATCACGCCCTGACCGGGTTGGGGACTCAGGCCAGATTCTGCGCGTGGCGATCGTTGCAGCCCGTTTCAGGGGGCTCCCGCCGCCCTGGTGTGGCGGCGCCACACCGGACGGGAACTCTCCCACCGTACCCCGCTTCCCTTCTCGACTGCCACGCAACGTCTTCCGATCCGGGACCGGCCTAGCCCGGGACCTGCCTCCCTATGGGCCAGCCGGTGCCGGAGTTCGGCACGGGTGACACCGCCTGCACACGGCTGCAATGGGCTGCGGCCCGCTCGACGACTCTTCGGTAACGGGAGGAACGATGCGCGCAATCTCGACCGGGCTGTTCGCCCTGCTGCTGGTGCCCGCTCCGGTGGGGCAGCCGGCGCTGACGGTTTCGATGGAGGACGTGTCCGGCGCAAGCTCGACCTCCGCGCCGACTGCCGGCGCGGCCGCCTCGCTGACGTGGGCCACGCCGATGGACAGCATGCGGGCGGAGGCGCTGCTCTCGCCGACCCAGATTCGCCGGCCGCTCGAGCGCTATCTAGGGAAGTACAGCACGGACCGGGTGCTCGTCCGCCGGATCAGCCGGGCCGTGCTGCGGGAATCGCGGCGGCAGCAGGTCCCGCCGTCGCTGATCGCGGCCGTGCTCGTGACCGAGAACACCACGCTCACCCCCGAGGCCCGGAGCTCGGTCGGCGCCGAGGGCCTCATGCAGGTGATGCCGATGCACGCCGGCGCCGAGCTGTGCCAGTCGAGCGACCTGGTGGACGTCGACAGCAACATCTGTCACGGGACCCTGATCCTCGCCCGGAATCTGCGGCGGACCACCACGTCGACCGCGGCCCTGCTGCGCTACAACGGCTGCGTCCACGGCACCAACACGCCCGATTGCCAGCGCTATCCCTCCCGGGTGCTCGCGCGGGCGAGCGTCGTGCGGCGCGAGCTGCTGGCCGGGACGATGCCGGTGGCGCTGGCGGTCAGGTAGCCGCCCCAGCCCGGGCCGCGCGAGCCTCGCGCTCAGGAATAGTGCTGCAGGACGTACCGTAGCAGGACCAGCACGATCACCAGTACAATCGCGATGACGACCCCGATGCCCGCGAGCAGCCGGCGGGCCCGGCGGGTCGCATCGGCCTGCCGCCGAAGGGCCTCCTGCTGGTTCTCGAGCGCCCGCCCGTATGCCTCCACCTGCCGGTGCTGCAGCTCGCGGATCTCCTCGAGCAGTTGAACGACCCGGTCCTCGTCCACCGTCCCTCCTCTCCGTAGCTCGGTCTCGAATTGCATCAGACGACGTGCGTCGGGGACGCCAGCGCCAGCGTAAGGAGCTGGCGGTCGGGCGCGCTCGCGCGCCAGGCGCTGGTCACGCTCGCCTGCCGGTCCGCCTGTGGCGTACCGGCTCATCACGGCCCGTCTCGCGGCCGCCGGTGCGGGCCGGCGCTAGGCGTTGACGGGACGAGCGAATGGGGCGAGCCCCGAGGCCAGCTCGGCCGCGCTCTGGGGCCGGTCGGACGGGCTCTTCGCAAGGCAGGCGAGCACCAGCCGCTCGAGCGCCGGCGGGATCGGGTTCCCGGTCCGCTCGGAGGGCGGCACCGGCGCCTGCTGCAGGTGCAGCACGACGGTCTGGATCGCGGTCTCGCCCTGAAATACCAGGTGGCCGGTGAGCAGGTAGTACGCGACGCAGCCGAGCGAGTATAGGTCGGCGCGTCCGTCCACGGTCTCGCCGTGCACCATCTCGGGCGCCATGAAGGCCGGCGTGCCTAGGGCCACGCCGGTGACGCTCGCCAGCGAGTCGTCGCCGGTGGTGCCCGCGATGGACTTCACCAGGCCGAAGTCGAGCACCTTGACGAAGTCGGGCTCGCGGCCCACCTGCCCGAGGTGGATGTTGGCCGGCTTGATGTCGCGATGCACCAGCCCCGCGTCGTGGGCCTCCTCGAGCGACTCGCACACCTGCCGGAGGACGTGGGCCACGCGCGCGGCGGGGAGCGGGCCGCCCTGGCGCACCAGCTGGTCGAGATTGCTCCCCTCCAGCAGCTCCATCACCAGGTAGAGCCGGCCTTCCTCGGTGACACCGAAATCGTAGAGCTGCACCGTGTGGGGCGACTTGAGCCGGGCCGCCGCTTCCGCCTCGCGCCGGAAGCGCGCGGCCGCGAGCTGCCCCTGGGAGCCCTCGTCGCCCGAGAGCACCTCGGGCCGGATCAGCTTGATGGCCGCCGGGCGGGCGAGCATGCGGTGGTGCGCCAGATAGACCTCGCCCATGCCGCCGCGGCCGAGCAGCTCGCCCAGGCGGTAGCTCCCGAGCTCGCGGGCTCGGCTCACCTGCTGGCCCAGGCGGGTCACCACGCCGGAGATCACCACCGCGACGCCGACGAGCAGGTAGTTGGGATAGTGCATCGCCAGCGTATCGAGCACGGAGTCGAACCGGTAGACACCGGCCGCCCGCCCGATCAGCATGCCGAGCGGGTCCATGGAGGCCGCCAGGAGGGCGGCGACGAGCATCCGCTTCGGCTCCGCCGGCACGATCGCGGCGGTCATCAGGATGACCGGGCCGATCCAGGTGATCATCGGCCGGGGGTCCAGCGGCGTCGACGACGCGGGGCCCAGATGGATCATCACACCCAGGTCGACGGCGGTGAGCACCAGGTACGCGAGGCCGAGGTCGAGCACGAACGCCGGGTCGCGCCGGGTGTTCCGAAGATAGAGATAAAGACCGATGGACGTCGCGAAGGCGAACAGCGCGATGCCGTCGAGGACGCGGAAGCTGGTGGCGCGCGGGTCCGTCGGGTCGGTCGCGAGCAGCGCAAGGTGGCCGAGTCCGGGCCCCAGAATCCACAGCGCGGCGGCGATCAGCGCCAGGATCTGGAGCCGCTTGGAGGCCTGGCGGAGGAGATCGTCGGGGAGGCGTCGGGCCCGCCCGCCGGTCGTTCTGAGATCAGCCGACGTGTCCCTGGGAGGCGCGCCGATGATTCGGGGGGTGGCCATGCCACGAACGTTAGGCGGGCGGCGGCGCCAGAGCTACACCGGGTCGAGCAACCCGGCGGCGCGGGTCGCGCGCCGGGCGAACAGCGCGATCGGGATGCCGATCAGGAGCACGTGGACGCCGACGCCTAGCCAGATCCACACCGGGTGTCTCCGGATCTGCAGCGGGTACTCACAAAGCTGGTCCGATGCCCGGAGGTGCCCACCGGACATAAGCGGATGGCCGGCCGCCCATCGAGTCTCTATCGTGCGCCCCCGGCACTGGATAGATTCGATCCATCAGTGCCCTTCCTGGCTCGCGGCAAGCCACACCGCCCTCCGAGCCTTGCCCCAACGATCGCGACACCGCCTCTCCGACTCCGGGTTCCGCCATGCCGGTCCTCTGCCAGTGCGACGCGTCACCGGACAAAGGAACGTCCTGGATCCCCGCGCCCGGTCCCGACTTTCACGCGCGCGAGTCGCGAGCCCGGGCGCGTATTCTCGTCGTGGATGACGACGCGGCGGTGCGCAAACTGATCGTGCGCATTCTCGAGGCGTTCGGCTACGAAGACGTGGTCGTGGCCGAGAACGGGGCCGAAGCATTGGCGGCGGCGATGCACGACCCGACGTTCGACCTGGTGATCACCGACATCAGGATGCCGGTCATGGATGGCCGCGAGCTCGCCCGGCAGCTGCGCACGCTGCGCGAGCGCCTGCCGATGATCTTCATCTCGGGATACACCGCGGAGGGCGCCCCTGCGGGCGGCCCGGCCGAGGCCGCGACCGCGTTCGTCCCCAAGCCGCTCGACGAGTCGGTCCTCATCCGGTGCGTTCACCGGATTTTGGCCGGGCGATGAGCCGGGGGCGCGCCGTCGCCGCCGGGTGGGGGCTGCGGCTCGCCGTTGCGGCCTTGGCGGCCGGTGCGAGCGGCTCACCCGCTGCGCTGGCCGCGCAGGACCGGGCCGCGACCGAGGCCTCGCTCGGCGATCTCGACATCGAGCAGCTCGCCCACATCAAGGTCACTTCGGTGTCGCGGCGGCCGGGGACGGTCTCCGAGGCCGCCGCGGCGGTCTTTGTCATCTCCGCGGACGACATCCGCCGCTCGGGCGCCACCTCGATCCCGGAAGCGCTCCGGCTCGCGCCCGGGCTCGACGTGGTGCGGCTCGGCGCGCAGAACTGGTCGGTGACCGCGCGCGGATTCGCGGATTTCACCACCAACAAGCTGCTGGTCCTGATCGACGGCCGGGCCGTCTATTCGCCGCTGTTCTCCGGTGTCTTCTGGGAATCGCAGATGCTCCCGGTGGACGACATCGAGCGCATCGAGGTGATCCTCGGGCCCGGCGCCACCCTCTGGGGCTCGAACGCCGTCAACGGCGTGATCAACGTCGTGACCCGCTCCGCGGCGGCGAGCCGCGGCGGCCTGGTGGCCGTGCGCACCGGGACGGCCCAGCACTTCAACGGGTCGGCCCGTTACGGTGTCGATTTGGGCACCCGGGGCGCGCTCCGGGTATACGGCAGCTACGTGGACCGGGAGCCGATCGAGCTGGCCGACGGGACCGACGCGGAAGACTCGTGGCAGGACGGCCAGGGTGGTTTCCGGCTGGACTACAGCGGCAGCTCGCGCGACCGGCTCACCGTCCAGGGCGACCTCTACACCGCCTCCAGCCAGCAGATCGGCCGCGAGGCGCTCCCGACCCCCCCGTTCGCGCGCTCGGTGCTCGGCGACAACGACCTCGGCGGCGGCAACGTCCTGGGCCGGTGGACCAGGCAACTGGGCGAGGCCTCCGAGCTCCAGGTCCAGGCCTACTACGATCGCTCGGTGCGCGACGTGCCCGTGGCCGTGGGGCGGGTGTCGGTCGACATCGCGGACTTGGAGCTCCTGCATTGGTTCCGGCTGGGCCACCGGCACACGGTCGTCTGGGGCGCCGGCTACCAGCTTCAGAACGGGCGCCTCGACGGGACCTTCACGACCGCCCTCGTGCCGGCCGAGCGCACCACCGCGCTGCTGACGGCATACGCCCAGGACGAGATCGCCCTGGCCCCCGAGCGCTGGTTCCTGGTCGTCGGCGCGAAGCTGGAGCACAACTCGTTCACCGGCCTGGAGGTGCAGCCCAACGTCCGGCTCCGGTGGGTGCCGCGGTCGGGCCACACGATCTGGTCGGCGGTGTCGCGGGCGGTGCGGATCCCGTCGCGGCTGGACACGGACGTCCAGTTCATCGCCGGGGCGCTGCCGACCACTCCGCCGACGTTCATCCGGATCGACGGCAACGAGGACTTCGATTCGGAGGAGCTGATCGCGGCGGAGCTGGGCTACCACGGCGACCTCACACCCGAGCTGTCGCTGGACGTCTCGGCCTATTACGGGTGGTACGACAAGCTCCGCTCGGTGACCACCCAGGCGCCGGTCGTCGAAGACGGCCAGCCGGTCTTGCCCAACCTGTTCACCAACGAGGCCCGCGGCCACAGCGCCGGCGGCACCATCGCGGCCAACTGGCGGGCCCTGCCGGCGCTCCGGCTCCGCGCCAGCTATACCCGGCTGGACATGGGCATCTCGCTCGCGGATGACGCGCCGGCCGGAACCGTGGCCAACGAGACGGCGGGATCCAGTCCCAAGGACCAGGCCACCTTCGCCGCGTTCGCGACCTTTCCCCACCAGATCGAGGCGGGCGTGACCGGCCGCTACATGAGCCGGCTCAGCAACCCGACCGTGAACGGATACGTCGAAACCGATGCCCGCCTGGCGTGGGCCGCGCTGCCGTCGCTGACGCTGGCGATCGTGGGGCAGGACCTGCTCCATCGCCGGCACCCCGAGTTCGGCAGCCGGGGCGAGATCCCGCGCAGCGTGGGGCTGCACGTCACGTGGGGGTTCTGACCCGCGGGCGGCCCGGTCCGTCCCGGAGCGTCAGGGGCCTGTGCTGGGCACTGCCACTCGTGGCGGCGCTTGCCGGCGCGGCGCTCGCCGGCGCGCCGCTCGCCGCGCAGGAGAGCCAGCGGCCGGAGGTGGTGAAGGCCGCCTACCTGCTGGCATTCACGCGCTACATCGAGCGCCCTGCGCCAGGCCCCGCCGCGGGCTCCCCCCTCACCGTCTGCGTCCTCGGCCGCGATCCGTTCGGTCCAGTGCTCGAGCAGACGATCGGCGCGCGCCGGTCGCTCGGGCGGGAGGTCCGCGTGGCGCGGCCCGCGTCGGCCGCTCGGGCGCCCGCGTGCAGCATCGCCTACGTCGGAGGGGAGCCGGGCGCGGAAGCACAGCCGTGGCTCGCGGCACTGTCCGGGCACCCCGTGCTCACGGTGGGTGAAGGGCCGGAGTTCACCGCGGGCGGCGGCATGATCGCCTTCGTGACGGTGGACGAGACCATCCGCTTCGAGATCAACGTCGCCGCGCTGCGCGCGGCCGGGCTGCAGCTCAGCTCGCGCGTGCTGGCGCTCGCCGTCCGGGTGACCGGGGCGGAGGCCTCGCCATGATCCTCCGGCTCGTGCGCGGGCGGCCGATCCGCCAGAAGCTGGTCCTCACGATCGCCGTCGCGTCGGTGTTCGGACTGGTGCTCGCGGCCGGCGCCGTGACCGCCTACGACCTGACGACCTTCCGCCAGCGCGCACGGCAGGATGCCGCGGCGCAGGCGGCGCTGATGCGCGCGGTGACGATCCCGGCACTCGTGTTCGACGACTCGAGCGCGGCGAGCGAGAATCTCGCCACCCTGCGGGCGCGCCCGGAGATCGCCGGGGCGCGGCTCTACCGGCCGGACGGAAGCCTGTTTGCCGCCTATGACCGGGACCCGGCCTCGGCGGCGCCGCCGCCCACTCTGGTCGAGGGAGCACGTTTCCGCCCCGGGTATCTGGAGCTGGTCGAGCGGGCCGTCTCCGACGGCCAGCCGGTCGGCTGGCTGGTGCTGCGCTACCGGCTCCCGCCGCTGTGGCAGCGCGTGGCCCAGTACGGGCTCATCGCGCTGCTCGTGATGCTGGCGCTGGCGGCGGCGGCCGTGCTGCTGTTCCGGGTTCTGGGCCAGACGGTCACCGGCCCGCTCCTGGCGCTCGCCGATGCCGCGCGCGACGTCGGGCGCACCGGCGACGTGCGCGTCCGGGTGCCGCGCCAGGAGGGCGACGAGATCGGCGCCCTGACCGATGCGTTCAACCGGATGCTCGATCGGCTCGAGGAGCACCAGGGACATCTGCGGGACAGCGAGGCCCGCCTGCGGGTGGCGCTGGACGCGGCATCCATGGACACCTGGGTGATGGACGTGTCGCCGGGAGCCGCCGCCCCCGGGGCGCCGAGGCCCGACCGCACGTCGCTGGACGCGCTCGTCGGCCGGGTGCATCCGGAGGACCGCGAGCGGGTGGTCCAGGCGCTCACCCAGGCGCGCGGGGTCGGGGCGGGGGCCGGCTTCGACGTCGAGTTCCGCGCCAGCGACACCGACGGCGGCCGCTGGCTCGCGCTCCGCGGAAGGTTGCAGCCCGGCGCGGCGGGGGAGCCGGCCCAGCTGATCGGCGTCCTGCAGGACGTGACGCAGCGCCGGCGGCTCGAGCTGCAGCTGCTCCAATCGCAGAAGATGGAGGCCATCGGCACGCTGGCCGGCGGCATCGCCCACGATTTCAACAATCTCCTGACCGCGATGATCGGGAATCTGGCGTTTGCGCTGCGCGCGCTCCCGGCGGAGAGCCAGGTCCGGACCGACGTCGAAGAGGCGGTGCGGGCCGCGCGCCGCGCCGCGTCCCTGACCGGGCAACTGCTCGCCTACGCGCGCCGGCAGATGGTGGTGCCCACGGTCGTCCAGCTCAACCGGTCGGTCGAGAACATGGAGCCGATGCTCCGGCGCCTGCTGCCCGAGGACATCGGCATCACCACGACGCTCGAGCCGGCCCTGTGGACGGCGCGGGTGGACGCGGCGCAGCTCGAGCAGGTCATCATGAACCTGGTTGTGAATGCCCGCGACGCCATGCCCGCCGGCGGCAGCCTCGGCATCGCGACCCGGAACGTGGCGCTCGACGAGCCTGCACTCCTGGAGGATGCGGAGCTGCCGCCGGGGGACTACGTGGCGCTGGAGGTGACCGACACCGGCATCGGGATGGCCGCGGCGACCATGGCCCAGATCTTCGAGCCGTTCTTCACGACCAAGCCGGTGGGGCAGGGAACCGGGCTGGGCCTCTCCATGTGCTTCGGTGTCGTCAAGCAGTCGGGCGGCCACATCTTCGTGGAGAGCCAGCCGGGGCGTGGGAGCCGCTTCACGGTCGTGCTGCCGCGATTCGACGCGGGCCTTCCGGGCGGGCCGAGGGAGGAGGCGGGCGCGCCCGATGGCGCGGACGAGCTCCCGGGCGGGTCGGAGACGATCCTGGTGGTCGAGGACGAGCCCACCGTCCGGGAGCTGGCCACCCGGGTCCTGCGCTCGGTCGGGTACCGCGTGTTCGAGGCCAACGGCGGACCGGCGGCGCGCGAGATCGTGCGGCAGGAGACCGGCATCGATCTGGTCGTCGCCGACGTCGTCATGCCGGGGGAGAACGGCCCCGAGGTCGCGGAGGAGATCCAGCGCTCGAATCCCGGCGTCCGGGTGCTCTTCATGTCGGGCTATCCCGCCGACGCGCTCACTCCGCACCACGCGCTTCCGGGGCAAGCGCGGCTTCTGATCAAGCCGTTCACGCCGGACGAGCTGGCGGAGATCGTGCGCACGGTGCTCGACACCGCCGAGCGGTCGGACCGTAAGGAGCTCGCCTGACACCGACGGTCCGAGGAGGGGGTGTTCCGACTCGGTACGAAAGGGGCCATGACGGGCCGAGGCGGCGGGCGCGGCTGTGCGGCGCCTCACACGCCGGCCGCCGGGTAGTGTCGGGGGAGACGCCCGCACCGCGGAGCCCGGCTCGCTATGTGTGGCCCGTCCGGCTAAGATTCAGATGCCTCCCCACCGCCCCGGCGTGAAGGTGTTTGCCCCCCTCGCAGACTGGCAGGACACGATGGCCGACAATTCATCGCGCGACGCCTCGCAGACGCTCAACGATCGCGTCCTGGCGCAGATCCACGAGGCCCGGCGGGCCGTGGGACGCCGCCCGCTGCGCCGGAGCCGCACCGCCGGGCTCGCGCGCACGCCGGAGCAGGCGCAGGAAGCCCGCTCCCTTCGCCGCGTGTTCATCGACCTGGGCGACGCCTATCGCCGCTATCGCCGCAAGACCGGCGCGCCGATCTCGGCCGACGTGCGCAACGCCGCGACCCGATTCCGGAAGGAACCCAGCGCCGCGTCGCTGGTGTCCGTTGCCGCCTATCTGGACGAGCTCAAGATCCTGACCTGGTAGCTCCAGGCCCGGCGGGTCACCCCGCTCCAGCCACCTCGGCCGCGGCCGAGGTGGCACCCGCCTTTGCCTGACCCGAATCGAGAGGCCCCATGCTGCTCCTCAGCCTCGCCCTCCTCGGCGGCGCGCCGGTCACCCCGGCACTCGACAGCGGTACCGTCCGCGACATCGTCGTCGGCCCGGGCGAGGTCCTGCGCACCACCACCATCGGCACCGGCCGCCCACTCGTCCTCATCCCCGGCATCTTCGGCGCGGCATACGGCTATCGGATGATTACCCGGACGCTGGCGGCCGAGGGGTATCAGACCATCGTGGTCGAGCCGCTCGGCTACGGCTTCTCGTCCCACCCCAAGGACGCGGACTATTCGTTCTCCGCCCAGACCACGCGAGTCGGCCAGGCGCTCGACAGCCTGGGCGTCACGCGGGCGCTCCTGGTGGCGCAGAGCAGCGGGGCATCCATCGCCTTCCGGCTGGCGATCGCGCGGCCCGACCTGGTGCGCGGGCTTCTGTCGATCGACGGCGGGCCGACCGAGAGCGCCGCGACGCCCGGTCTCAAGAAGGCGTTCCGCTTCGGCGGCGGGCTGGCCAAGCTGGCGATGGACGAGTCGATGCTCCGCCACGACGTGCGGCGGCAGATCGTCCTCAACTCCGGTGATACCACCTGGGTGACCGACGCCGTGATCCGCGGCTACACCGCGGGGCAGACGGCCGACATGCACGGCTCGATCGACGCCTTCCACGCGATGTCGAAGTCGAAGGAGGAGGCCTCGCTCGTGGACCGGCTGCACGAGTGCTCGGTGCCGGTCCGGCTGCTGGTCGGCACCGTGAAGCACCCGGCGGAGGTGCCGCACGACCAGCGGGAGCTTCTGAGCGCCCAGCTGCGCGACTTCAAGGCCGACAGCGTGACCGGTTCGGGTCAGTACATCCAGGAGGAGCAGCCGGCGGCGGTGGTGGCGGCAGTGGGCCGGCTGGATCAAGCGGCGCCCTGAGGCTTGCCAAACGGCGCCTATCTCGTTAGCTTGCTGGCTAGTAACGGGTGCAGGCAGGCCCGATACACGACGTAATCAGGCAGGGGCTGGCGTCATTGCTGGCCCCTTTTTCTTTGCGGTTGTCGTTCCTGGCGCAGTGCTGCGCCGCGGCAGCCGGGCCCCGCGTGGAGGCGGAATCCACGCAAACCGTAGTCGGCCGTGCGGCATGTCCCCACTCCGATTACATCAGCTTCAGGAGTAGGACAAATGCGCACCACCGGAACGGTCAAGTGGTTCAACGACGCCAAGGGCTTCGGCTTCATCACGCCCGAAGGCGGACAGAAGGACTGCTTCGTCCATCACTCGGCGATCCAGGCCCAGGGCTTCAAGAGCCTGGCCGAGGGCGAGCGAGTGGAGTTCGACGTCGTGCAGGGCCAGAAGGGCCCGGCGGCGGAGAACGTCGTCAAGCTGCAGTAGTTCAGGATCGCAGCTCGCGGTAACGGCCGGCTCGCCTCACGGTGAGCCGGCCGTTTCTTGTGTCTCCGGCGCGTCGACAGGCCGGGGTTTCCCCGGCTCGTCACTCGCCGCCTGGAGCACCTGCACCAGGTCGGCCATCGCCAACGCCACCGCCGCGCGCACCTCCGAGAGGCCGGTGAGCATTCCCAGGAACCGGCGATGGCGCAGCGCGTTCCTCCGGTCGGCTCTCCGGCGCCAGCGGCTGGACCAGTTCGCGGCCAGCTCACGGCCGAACTCGCCGACCCGGGCTGCCCATTCGATCGCCGGATGATCGAGCATGGAGGCCCCACTCGCCGGCGAACGGGTGGCCCAGGTGACGGGCGGAAGGGAGGCGGCCTCATCCAGGAGCGACTGGAGCCGCTCGTCCGCGAGGAAGGGCGAGCCCGCCGGCAACCGTATGGTGGCCCGGGAGTCCGTCGTGGAGTCAAACCGGAGGCGGCGCCCCGGCAGGGACGCCCGGCTCCGCTGCCATCTCGCGGCCGATGGCACGCCCTCGATATACGCCAGCCAGCTCACGCCGTCCCGATCGGTGAACGGCATCGATTCTGTGAGGGGATTTCCTCGCGGATAGAACGGCATCGACTGCACGGTGGGACCACTCTGGGCGCAGCGGGGGCAGCGGCACGACCACTCTTCTGAAAGATGCCGGCCGGCCCCGGCCCCGGATAGTCCCGAAAGGCCTTGACTTCCTGGGCCGCTCCGCGATGCTGCGAGAGGACGCCGCCGGGATGTACGCCCGACGAGCCCGCCTCGACCCCCGATCCCGGAACATCCGTGCCCCGTCGCCGCGTCGTGCCGATTCTGCTGCTGGCCGCATTCGCGGCGTTTTTCGCGTGGCCGCTTGTGTACACCTGGCTCACCGACTGGTGGTGGTTCCAGGAAATCGGGTACCAGACCGTCTTCGCGCGCGAGCTGACCACCCAGTTGCTGCTGTTTCTGGCCGCCGGCGGCCTCACCGCAGGCGTGCTCTACCTGAATTTGCGGGCCGCGCAGCGGGGGCTCGTGCCCGACCCCGTCGTGCTCCGGATCGGGCCGACCGCGCCGCGACTGGACCTCACGGCGGCGCTGCGGCGGCTGAGCCTGCCGGTCGCGGCGGTGGTGGGTCTCCTGGCCGGGTTCGCCGCGACCCCCGCCTGGGATCTGGTGCTCCGCGCCATCTACGGCACCAGCTTCAGGATCGTGGACCCGATCTTCTCGCGCGACATCGGGTTCTACATCTTCACGCTGCCGGCACTCTCGGCCGGACTCGGATTCCTGACCACGCTCAGCCGCCTCTGTCTCTTCCTGCTCATCCCGCTGTACTGGCTGCGCGGCGACATCGTGCTGGGCCCGCGGGGGTTGAGGATCGAGCCCAGCGCGGGGATGCACCTGGCGATCGTGCTGGCGGTGCTGTTCCTGCTGACCGGCCTCCGGCTCTGGATGGTGGAGGTCCCGAGCCTCCTCTACTCGACCACCGGACCGCTGGTCGGCGCCAGCTACACGGACCTGCATGCCGAGCTCCCGGCGCTGCGAGTGACGGCGGTGCTCGCGGTCCTCGTGGCCGTCGCCGTCATGATCGGCGGCCTCAAGCGGCAGCTCGCGTTCTACGGGCTCCTGGCCATCGGCGGCTACGTGGTCCTCGCCTTTGTGGGGCGCGTGCTCCTGCCGTTGGCGATGCAGAGCTTCCTCGTGGCACCCACGGAGCTCACCCGCGAGACTCCCTACCTCCGGTACCACATTCTCGCCACCCGCCATGCGTGGGGGCTGGACAGCGTGGAGACCCGGGAGCTCAACGGCGAGGCCGATCTCACGCTGGCGGACATCCGCGCCAACGCGCCGACCATCGAAAACGTGCGGTTGTGGGACCGGGACCCGCTGCTGCTGACCTTCGGGCAGCTTCAGGAGATCCGCACCTACTACGATTTCGTCTCGGTGGACGACGACCGGTACTGGATCGATGGAAAGTACCGTCAGGTACTGCTCTCGCCGCGCGAGCTCAACGCCGCCTCGCTTCCGACCCGAACGTTCATCAACGAGCATCTGACCTTTACGCACGGCATGGGGCTCACGCTCGGTCCGGTCAACCAGGTGACGAGCGAAGGCCTGCCCGTGCTCTTCGTCAAGGACTTGCCTCCGGTCTCCATCGTGTCGCTCCCCGTCACTCGGCCGCAGATCTACTACGGCGAGCTGGCCAACGACTACGTGTTCGTGCACACGCGTCAGCGGGAGTTCGACCACCCGGAAGGCGAAGCGAACGTCTACGCCGCCTACGGCGGGACCGGCGGCGTTCCGGTCGGGAATGTGTTCCGCCGTCTGCTGCTCGCCGCCCGGTTCGGCTCGTCGAAGATTCTGCTCTCGCAGGACATCACCAACGACAGCCGGGTGCTCTACTACCGGGACATCAGGGACCGGGCGGAGCGGGCGCTGCCGTTCCTGCGGTTCGACCGCGATCCGTATCTCGTGATCGCGGCCGACGGGAAGCTCGAGTGGATCCTCGACGCCTACACGACGTCGGACGGCTATCCGTACGCCGAGCCGCTGCGCGACGGCACGACCTACATGCGGAACAGTGTCAAGCTCGTCATCGACGCGTACGACGGATCGCTCAAGGCCTACGTGAGCGCGCCGGCCGATCCGCTGATCCGGACCTGGGCGCGCATGTTCCCGGGGATCTTCGCCCCGCTGGACAGCATGCCGGCCGACCTGCGCGCGCACATGCGGTATCCGGATGACATCTACCGGATCCAGACCAGCCTGTACACGACCTACCACATGGATGCGCCCGAGGACTTCTACCACCGGGAGGACCAGTGGCAGATCCCCACCGTCGCCGAGTCCACCGGCACGGTGCCGTTCATGCGGCACATCGTCATGCGCCTGCCCGAGGAATCGAAGGCGGAATTCATCTACATGGTGCCGTTCACACCCCGCGGCAAGGACAATCTCGCGGCCTGGATGGTGGCGCGGAACGACGGGGTCGAGTACGGGAAGCTGCGGGTCTACCGCCTGTCCCGGCAGAGTCTGGTGTACGGCCCACAGCAGATCGAGAACCGGATCAACCAGGACACCGAGATCTCCCGGCAGATCTCGCTCTGGGACCAGCGCGGCTCCAAGGTCATCCGCGGCGACCTGCTGGTGATCCCGATCGAGAAATCGCTCATGTACGTGCAGCCGATCTACCTGCAGGCGGAGGGCGGACGGATTCCGGAGCTCAAGCGCGTCGTGGTGGCGTATCAGAACCGGGTGGTGATGCAGGAGACGCTGGAGGGGGCGCTGACGGAGCTGTTCGGCGGCTCGACCCGGCCGCGCAGTCAGCCCGCTGTCGAGGTGGGGACCGGAACTGCGCCCACCGACTCGGCGTTCCGGGCGCTCGCCGCCGAGGCGCGGCGTCGCTACGAGGCGGCGCTGGAGGCCCAGCGCCAGATCGACTGGGCTCGCTATGGCGAGGAGATGCGTCGGCTCGGCGAGCTGCTCGACCGGCTGGTGCCCGGAGGGTCGCCGCCGGAGCGCTGAGAGTGTGGTGCGAAACCTCGGCCCGAGTCACCCTGAGCGCGGCGAAGGGGGCATGCCTTCGGGTATGTCTCCTTCGCTGCGCTCAGGATGACTCGAGTATTGAAACGTGCTAACGTGCGCTAAGGCGGCGTCCCGGCGGGCCCATCGCGCTCGAGCCCCAGCCGGTGCTCCCGCGCTTCGGTCGCACTGCCTTCAACAGTCTCCTCGGCGGGGCGGGCCGAGGCGTTCCGCCGCGCGCGCGAGGCCGCCGCCAGCAGCAGCACTCCGAAGACCAGCATCACCAGCCCCCACCAGAGATTGATGTTCACCCCGAGCGAGGTTGCGTAGCGCGCCGCGTCCCCGCCGGTGGCCAGGCCATAGCCGCCGAGCAGCAGCCCGAGCACGGTGAACAGCCCCCCGATCGGCATCCGGATATCCAGACTCCCGGCTGTGCTCATCGTCCGCTCCTCAAAAGAACAGCAGGTTGAGCGCCAGGGTCAGCGCGAGCACCACCGCCGCCAGGACCCACGGCCGCTGCCAAAACGGGAGGGCGCCGTCGCTCGGCCGGGGCGTGAGCGAGTAGACCAGCCCGCGCAGCTCGTCGGCCGGCCGCGGGTGCGTGCCGAGGCTGACCAGGATCGTGACGACGAAACACGTGACCCACGCGACGATCGCGGTCCAGAACGTCTGCGCCAGCTCGCTCGGGATAGGTGTGCAGCACGCCGAGGTACCCGCCTTTGACGCCGGCCGTCACGCCGGCCGGCAAGGTGAGCCCGTGATGGACGGCCGCCGCCAGCGTGCCGGCGAGCAGGCCGGCGAACGCGCCGTGGCCGGTCGTGCGGCGCCAGAACATCCCCAGCGCGAAGGTGGCGAAGAGTGGCGCATTGACGAACGCGAAGACCAGCTGCAGCAGGTCCATGATGTTGTTGAACGCGCCCGCGACGTACGCGGCCGCGACCGCCAGGGCGATCCCCGCGACCGTCGCCACCCGCCCCATCCACAGGTAGTGCGCGTCCGAGGCGCCCCGGCGGATGTGGCTCTGATAGATGTCGTACGTCCACACGGTGTTGAACGCGGTCACGTTGCCCGCCATGCCGGACATGAACGACGCGAGCAGCGCCGTGAGCCCGAGGCCCAGCATGCCCGAGGGAAACAGCCGCACCAGCATCATCGGCGTGGCCAGGTCGTAGTCGAGCACCACTCGGCCGGCTCCGTCGAGCAGCGGGGCTCCGCTCGCCGCGAGCTTGGCCGGGATCAGGCCCTGGCCGCCGGCCACCGCGCCATGTCCCGCGCCGAGGACGAGCGCGATCATTCCCGGCAGGATCACGAGGAACGGGAACAGCATCTTGGGCACGGCGGCGATCAGCGGCGTCCGTCGCGCGGCGGTCATCGAGTCCGCCGCCATCGCGCGCTGCACGACCAGGAAATCGGTGCACCAGTAGCCGAAGGAGAGCACGAATCCGAGCCCCATGACCAGCCCGAACCATTCTACCCCGATGGGATTCTGCGATGCGTCCCCGAGCGTCGACCAGGTATGGGTGTACGCGCCCGCGGGGAAGCCCCGCGCCGTCGCCACCTCCGCGAGCCGGCTCGAGAGGCCGTCCCAGCCGCCGACGGCGTAGAGCCCGAGCGCCACGAGCGGGATGAAGCCGAAGACGATCAGGAAGAACTGCAGCACCTCGTTGTAGATGGCGCTGGTGAGGCCGCCCAGCAGGATGTAGGCGAGCACGATCATGGCCGCCACCATCACGCTGAGGTCGAAGCTCCAGCCGAGCAGGAGGTTGAGCAGCTTCCCCATGGCGTACATCGAGACGCCCGAGGAGAACACCGTCATCACCGCGAACGAGACCGCGTTCAGCGTCCGGGTCTTCTCGTCGAACCGGAGCCTCAGATACTCGGGCACCGACCGCGCGCGCGAGCCGTAGTAGAACGGCATCATGAACAGCCCGACGAAGACCATCGCCGGGATCGCGCCGACCCAGTAGAAGTGGCTGGTGGCGATGCCGTACTTGGCGCCCGACGCGCCCATGCCGATCACTTCCTGCGCGCCGAGATTGGCCGAGATGAACGCGAGGCCGGTGATCCAGGGCGGGAGCGACCGGCCCGAGAGGAAGAAGTCGGTGCTCGTCCGCGTGAGCCGCCGGAGTCCCCAGCCGACGCCGAGCACCGCGACGAAGTAGACCGCCATGACGACGTAGTCGATCGGCGCGAGCTGGGTCGACGGGAGCCGGGGCCATGGCGCTCAGGGGTGAGGGAGTCGGGACAGCACGAACTGCACGGCGAGATCGGTGCTGCTCCAGAGCTGGACGTCCGAGCTGGTCCCGTATCGGGTCGGGCGCAGACGGCCGCCCTCGATCCGGTAGCTCCAGAGCTCGCTGTGCTCGAGCCCCGAGGCGCGGACCGCCTCGAGCGTGCGCTGGAGGGCGTCGGCCGCCCGGGTCGAGCCGGGACGGGCCGCGCGGGCCGGGAGCCTCGGCCATCACGTTGGCGAGGCCGAGCAGCAGCAGATTGACTTCTCGGCCCCAGACGACTCGGGGGCCGTGATAGGCATCCTTCGCGAAGGTGTCCCAGACTCGCGGCGGGGCATAGGCGTCGTTGGCGACGAGTGGCCCGAGCCCTTCCACGAACAGGCCCACGGGGTAGGGCCGCAGGAACGGCTCGAGCGCGTCGAGCCCGACCGGGCGCGACGAGGTGGCGTCCAGAAACAGCCCGGTCGCGGGATCGGTGTTGACGACCGGGATCGGGTGGCCGGCCGAATCCAGCGACAGGGCAAGGAAGGCGAGCGAGTCGCCCGCGTCGGCCCGGCCGCTCATCACGTGGGTCCAGTAGGTCCGCTCCGGCGCCGGGAGCGAGGCCAGCTTGGCGCCGAGCCGGCGCGCGATCTCCTCGCGCGCGAGCGAGACGACGAAGTGACGCCGGGCGCCGTTCCAGGTGTCGATCGCGCGCCGGAGCGAGGCCGAGTCGGCCAGGTACTCGCCGAGCGGGCTCCGTCCGAGCTCGGGCATGAGCGAGTCGAGGGTCGGCCGGCGCGATATCGAGGGCGGGCAGCGTCTCCAGGATGGCGGCGATCGCCTCCAGCGCACGCGGCGCCCAGATCGCGTTGATGTCCATCGCGAAGCGGCCGTTGGCGTAACCGGCGTCGCTGTCGCGCCAACTGGCGGAACGCCAGTGGGTCGCATCGCGCTTGACGAAGCTCACGAGGTTGGTCGCCCTCGGGTCCCGGGCATAGGGCCGGGTCTCGGCCGCGACGAGCGCGAGCTCGCGGAGCACCAGGGCGAGCCGTGCCGGCGCGCCGGGCTCCGCCTCGAGCAGGAAGGCGCGCTTCCGGGACGCGGATACCTCGGAGTCCGCGAGGTAGCGCGCCTCCAGGATCGGCAACTGGAACTCGTCGTCCAGCATGTGATAGTTCTCGCGGGTCTTCCGGAGATCGCGGAGGATTTCGCGGGCCTGCTCGAGCTCGCATCGCGATAACTCCTCTGGAGTCATCCTGAGCGCAGCGACGGAGCCCGCACGTCGCCCCGGCTCCTTCGCCTCGCTTAGGATGACTCGGACGCTATCACAAGATGCCGCTGGCACCGCAGGCTCGCTGTCGGCCGTGCCGCGCCCCGGCCGCCGCGCCGACTCGAAGTACCGCGCCATCAGCCCATTGTACTCCGCGGCGTTCTCCCGTATCGCCTGGCCGCCGAGAGCCTCCTCGTGGCTCACGTCGCCGCGGGGCGACAGCTTTCGCAGCACGCTGGCGATGACGTGCTCCGACACTGCCGGCCGCCAGACCGGGCGCATCATGAGCGCCGTCATGAGCATGTCGCGCCCGAAGTAGGTCGCGAAGTTGGGCAGGCCGGCCATGAGCTTCTCCGCGGAGCTCAGGAGCTCCACGCTCCGCACCTCGCGCTCCAGCCGGCGCGCCCTCGGCGACGCGGGGTCGGCCGCGCCCGCCTCGGCCAGGAATGCCAGGAAGGCGGGGTTGAAGATCGAGTCGCGCGGGAGCGGCGTGAGCGGGACGGCGTCCGTCGTGATGCGGACCGTCAGACGAACGGCGCCACCCGAACGGGCCGCGAATGAAACCGTCCTGCCTCCCACCTGCATCCGGGTGGCCCGCGGATCGGCGCGAATCTCCAGCGCGAGGTGGCTTCGCCCGTCGAGCGACGGCCGCTCCAGCCGCGCGGCACACACCGCCGCCGTGCAGCCGCCCGACAGCCGCGGCTGAAGCCGTGCCCGGAGCTCGACCGCGCTGGCCGCGCCGAGCAGCTCGAGCTGGCGCCGCCGCTCGTCCGCGGGGAGACGGCCGACGTTCGCCACCAGCAGCGACTCCTCCGCCACATAGTACGCCGGCGCGCTGTAGGGGCGGAGATGGCGCTTGTCGTACTGGAAGTCACGCTCGACCCGCATCGTGCCCAGCAGGAACCACCCGAGCGTCACCCGCGGCGACTCGGCGGCGAGCCGGTACTCGAGGGTGCGCCGCGCTCCGGAGTCGCCGGCCTCCGCGCTGTCGGCCGTCCAGGTGAGCCGCGGCGGCTTTCCGCGGGCGTCCCGGACCGTGAAGGCGAGGCTCTCATCGGCCGCGTCGGCCCACAGATTCACCACCCGACCGCCGACGGGCTCGAGGTAGATCTGGACGGTGTTGCCCTTCGAGTCCCGATAGAAGCGCGTCTGGTAGCCCTGGTACGCCGCCGTGTCGTCGACGCCCGGCTCGGGGAAGGCCAGCACCGGTGGGCGGGCCGACTGCAGCAGCAGGAGGACCGCGAGCGCGATCACCGGCGGACGGCCTTGGCGTGCGGCAGGATGCGCCGGCCGGACGAATCGACCACCACGTCGTAGAGCTTGCCGCGGACGTGCAAGTTCCGGAGGCCCAGCCGGCGAAGACGCGACGGGAGCAGCGGAGGGAACGCCGGCTCGAGCCCGCCTTCGCCCAGCCGAAGGCCGGTGTAGCCGAAGATCACCTGCTGGAGGAAACCGCCGGCACCGGTCAGGAAGCTGATCGCCGCGTTGGTGGGCGTTTCCGAGAGCATGAGGAACGGGCCGCGCAGGTGGCCCTGGTAGCTGAAAGGCAGGAGCGAGTCGACCAGCCGGCGGTCGCCCAGCTCCGCGGCGTCCACCGAGAGGAGGGTGATGCCCATCATCGCTCCCGCGGCTTCGTCCGCCAGCCGCCCCACCGCCTGGTCGAGGTGCGTGCGCTTGATCTGGTCGCTCATCGGCACGCCGAGGGGATAGGTGAGCAGCGGGGTGATGAGACCGAGCGTGGAGTCCGGCGCGCCCTCGTAGGTGCGGAACCCGCCGCTCGCGGAGTCGATCGGGAGGTGGAGCTTCGCGGCGACCCGGGCCCAGCGCGGGTCCGCCGGCCGGCCGAGCCGGCGCGCCGCGGCCGTGGCGATCTCCAGGTTGCGGCGGGCGACGGCGTTGGTGTACGCATCGTCGTCCACGCCGACCAGGCCCTCGGCCACCGAGACGACCTTCCGGATATGGTACGCGTCGCCCGCGGAATCGTAGGCCGCGCGGCTCACCCAGAAATCCGCCGTCCCGCGCAGCACCGGAAACCCCTCGCGCGCGAGCCAGCTCGAATCGCCGGTGGCGAGGTAGTACTGCCACTGGGCCAGGGCGACGTCGCCGTTCACGTGGATCTCGGAGCTGGCGTTCTGCGCGGCGAAGTGCGGCGTGGTCTCGGCGCCCCGCTCGTCGGCCTCCCAGGGATACTGCGCCCCGCGGTAGCCGTTGGCGCGCGCGTTCGCCTCTGCGGCGGGCAGGGTGCGGGCCCGGAACGAGACCATCGACCGGGCGACGTCGGGATGGGTGAGGGCCAGGGCCGGGAACATCCAGGTGTCCGAGTCCCAGAAGACGTGCCCGTAGTACCCGGCGCTGGAGAGCCCCATCGGCGGGATGCCCATCGCCGTGCCCGAGTCCGCGCTGCACAGCAGGTAGAACAGCATCGAGCGAACGACGCGCTGGAGCGCGGGGTCGCCGTCGAGAACGATATCGGTCTCCCACCGGCGGGCCCACGCGCGAGCGTTGTCGGCGGCGAGGCTGTCGTAGCCGCGGGACCGGGCCTGGTCCACCCGGCGGGTCGCGACCGCGAGCGGTTGGCCCGCCTCCGCCGCCACCGCGATGCCGAGGAGCTGGGTGAAGGTGTAATGCTGGCCCGCTGTGGCATCGAAGGCGATCTCGACCATCGCAGTATCTCCGGCCGCGTGCGCGCGCGCGGCGGCCCCGGGAATGCCGCGGTCCCAACTCACCGACGCCGCCTGGCCGAGGACGGTCTCGCGACCCTCCGGCATCGCGGTCAGCGCCAGGGAGCCCAGCCCCGGCGTCGAGGCGGCGCGACGCGAGCGAACGACCATGTGCCCGGGATACCACAGCTCCGCGGGTCCCCAGCTCGGCTCGGTGCGCTGAAGGGTATCGAGCGGGAGCCGGGGCGGTGGCGCACGTCCCGCGAGCGCGAACCGGACGCGCAGCCGCCCCGGCCGGCTGGGCGCGAGCTCGAGCCGGATGACCGCGACGCCCGGCGCCGCCCGCGAGAGGAAGGTCTCGACCTCCACCCGCGTGCGCCGGGAGCCGTCTACCCAGTCGTAGCCGGTGCGGGCCGTGCCGGTCCGCATGTCGATCGATTGACGGTAGTTCTGAATCGAGCCGTGGGCTGGCGGCGCCGCGTCGAGCCAGCGCTCGCCGTCGAACACGCGGATGCCGGTCCAGTCGGGCATCGCGGCGATGCGGGGAACGTCGCCCGGGCCGTGTTCGTACATTCCCGCGGCCAGCGAGGGCTCGGCGCCGATCCCGAGAGGCGGGATCACGACGCCGACGCGGCCGTTGCCGATGAACGGCGACGGTGAGCGCGCCGGATCGTCGGTGGCGAGAAAGAAGGCGGAGTCAGCCGCCGATGGCGGCGGCGCCTCCTGCGCGTCGAGAGGAATGCCGGCGAGAGTGTGACCGCACCAGAGTCCCAGCGCGGCCAACACTCTCGACGTCGTCATCCGGCTTCGTCTCTGCCGCAGCTCAGGGTAGCTCTTTGGCCACCCCGGCCGATCCGAGATCGTACGACACCGATACCTGGAACCGCCGAGGCAGAATCGGCCGGGCGAGAAAGACCGGACCCGTGCTCACCAGCCTGGGGTTGCCTTCCTCGAGCCCCTTCCCCTGGAACGCGTTCAGCAGGTCGATGTTGATGGTCGTGCCGGTGTTGAGTGCATACCCGGCCCCGAGGTTGAAATAATTGTAGGCCGGGAGTGAGACGCCTGCCTTTACATCCACGGGTCGCCTGTCCACCCAGTGCCAGTCCGCCTTGAGCTGGAGCCCCCGGATCGAATACAACGCCGCGGCGTTGGCGATCGATGTCGGCACGCCGCTGATCCGGCTTCCGATGTCAGCGCCGGCGCCCGTGCCCAGCTCGGCCTTGAGGATCGTGGCGCTTCCCAGGAGCTGGAGTCCCCGGACGGGAGTCGCAACCAGCTCGATCTCGGTGCCGTAGGACTTGTTCTGTGGCGAAGGGACGATGATCCACGACGATCCTCCAGTAACAGGGTCGATCACCAAACCCTGGCTCACTATGTTCTTCAGCTTGGTCCAGAACCCGCCCACGGTGAATCCGAGCGGGCCCACGAAGCCTTTGACGCCGCCTTCGACCGACTGCACCTCCCTTGACGCGAAAAGGTCCACCTGCTGCTCGGCCGTCGCGTTCAGGAACTCATCCAGCGCGGGCATCTTATAGCCCCGCGCGCCGGCCGCGTAGAGCGAGATGTTCTTCCGGAGCGAGAAGTTGAGGCCCAGCGATGCAGACCAATCACTGATCCCACGATCGAAGTGCCGGAAGCTGCCATTCCCGAACGTTTCGTTGTTAAAGGTCGTCGCTGGATTGTTGTCCAGATCGAAAGTGGAGGTTTGCTCCGCGGTCTGCACGTACTTCTCGTACTCCCCCCGCACACCGAGGTCGGCCCGGAGCCGGTCGGTGAGCTGGATCTCGCCGCCCAACACGCCCGAAATCACGCTGGTCTGGCCGGACCCGTTGTTATAGCCGGACAGCTGGTTCACGAAGCCGTTTTTGGTCACGGTGTCCGGCGTGCCCCCCGGCGGGGTGACCACGGCATCGAGGAAATGTGTCTGGTCTCCGACGTCAGTGAGAATCTGGGTGAAGTTCCAATGATTGTCCTGGGTGTAGTTGGCGAAGTACGTGCCGAAGGACACGGTGTTCCTACCGAAGGTCCGCCGGAGCTGGAGCTGGTCCTGGAATGCCGTGAGCGGCTTCGAGACATGCCACAGCTGCCCTGGTGCAACCAGGCCGTTGGGTGTGCTGAACGGGAGGTGCTGCTTGCCCGTCACGTCGAACACGTTGGTATAGAACAACTGGAGCGTGCTTCCTGCGGGGAAGCCCAGACCGCCCTGGCCCTTGGCTGTGGTAGCGAAGTCAGCCGCCGACACCGCGCTGGACGGGACCAGGGCATTGTGCTCCTGATAATCCTGCATGTATTGGGCGGTGTTCTGGATCCGCCAGTCATCGGCCAGATCGAGCGCCACGTCGGCCGTGTACCACTGGCCCTGCGTCATGATCCCGTTATCGAGCGGAAGATTCAGATCACCAGCGGGCGTTGGGACCCGAAGGTTGAGCGCCTCGGCGCTGTTGAAGGAGCCATAGTTGCCGAAGCCGGAGACATACTGCGGGTCGCCTGGGTTCACGAACGGCAGGTCGAGAATGAACTGGTTGCGGTCGTCGATGACCTTGGCTGACAGGCGCACATACCCGTTCGACAGGAGCCGGGTGATGCTGCCCTTGACCTGGCCGCCCCGGGTGCCGGGAAAGCCGGGGTCTCGCACGCCGTGGTCGTAGCGGTAAAAGCCACCGACGTTGAACCGCCAGTCCTGGCCCAGGGGCCCATTCGCGTTGAGGTCGAAGCGGGCAAGCCCTTTAGTGGCGCCCGTCGCGCGCAGGGTACCGTCGAACGCCTCCCCACCGGTCTTGTTGATCAAGTTGATCATGGCGCCGGGCGTGTTGGACCCGAAGAGGGCGGACGCACCGCCCCGCACCACCTCCATCCGCTCGACGTTCTCGTCAATTCGAAAGAGGTTGTCGGCATTCATGAAGGACGTGTGCATGGTGGGATAGACCGGGAGCCCGTCCTCCAGGAAATTCACGTACTCAATACCAAGAATGCCGCGCACCGAGTAGTTCTCGTTGACTTCGCCGCCCGAGCTCTCGACCCGGGTGAAACCGGGAACATAGCGAAGCACTTCTGTCGTGCTCCGTGGCACCGCTCGCTGGATATCCTGCGCGGTGAGCGAGGTGACGGCGACGCTGGCGTCGAGATTCATCCTGGGCGTCTGGGTGCCGGTGACCACCAGGGTCTGCAGTTGGAGCGGATCACGCTGGAGGGTGAAGTCCTGAGTGGCCCGCTGGCCCGGCGCGACGGTGACGCTCGCGGAGTCGGGCCGGAAACCGAGCATCCGCGCCCGGACCGTTTGGGCGCCCGCGGGAGCCCGGAGGATCACGTACTCCCCGTTCGTGCCGGTCTGCGCACCCGCCGTCGTTCCCTGGATGCCCACCTGGGCGCCGGCGATGGGGGCTCCTCGCTCGTCGGTCACCTTTCCGCCAATCGAGCCGGTTTGTGCCGCGCCCTGGGCGGCTGCGGTCGACGGCCCGGCGACGGGGAGGACGAGTTGCCATGCGAGCGCGATGGCGGGGAGACGAGTGAGGGCGTGAATCGAACGACAGCTGCGGTGCATGGAGCTACCTCCATTCCGATGGTCAGCCCGGCCTCCGCACACGCCGGCGAAACCGAAGGCAGGCGCACGTGGGAGAGGCGGACGGCGGGGGAAACGAAGAATGCGTGGGGCGAGAGCGCGACGGGCAACGGGGGGAGGCATCGGCAACTGCGGCGGGAGCCGGCCGGAGCGGTGCGAGGCACCGGTTTCGGCCGGGACGGGGAGCACGGGAGCTCCCCGCGGGGTACGTGACCCGCTCGGCATCTCTCACAGGCGACTTCCAGTCCTGGTTCCGCGGTAGGCTCGTGAGCGCCCGCCGCACCCCACTCTTTACGTATTTCCCGGAGCGAGCGCAAGAGGCAGCTTGGCGCGCCGGTCGGTTCGGTGTTACCGTGGTCGGGGTCCGAGCCGCAGCCGCTTTGCCGGGAGACGTTTCGATTCTCGCCCACTCGTGGTCCGCGGTGCGCCGCGCTTCTGGCGCCTGGTTCGCGCTGCTGGCGGCCCTGGGTTGCCGGCCGGCGCCGGCGGGCGGCCCGGCGGTGATCACGTTTCCCGGCAGCGTCCTCGGGGCGGAAGGGGAAGTGCTGCGCCGGCAGCTCGCGCGCTTCGCCCAGCTCCGGCCGGACATCCGGGTGGTGCAGCGCCCCACCCCCGACGCGGCCGACCAGCGTCACCAGCTCTACGTCCAATGGCTCAACGCCGGGGCGAGCGAGCCCGATATCCTGCAGCTCGACGTGGTCTGGACCCCGGAGTTCGCCGCGGCCGGCTGGATCCTGGACCTGGACCGCTTCCGCCCGCCGATCGACTCGTTCTTCCCCGCCACGATCGTGGCCAACCAGTGGCAGGGACGACTCTACGCCGTGCCCTGGTTCGTGGACGTCGGCATGCTCTACTGGCGCACCGACATGATGCCAAGGCCGCCGGCCACCTTCACTGAGCTCGAGCAGGACGCGGCGCGCGCGCGCATCGAGCACCGGCTGCCGTACGGGCTGGTCTGGCAGGGCGCCCGGTACGAGGGACTGGTGACGGTCTTCAGCGAGTACCTCGGCGGGCTGGGCGGCCGGATCCTCGATGGGGGCAAGGTCACGGTGAACTCGGCCGCCGGCGTCGCGGCGCTCACGACCATGCGGGACGAGATCTACCGGCAGGGGATCGTGCCCCAGGCGGCGCTCACCTGGCACGAGGAGGAATCCCGGTTCGCGTTCCAGAACGGCGAGACCGCGTTCATGCGGAACTGGCCTTACGCCTACTCCCTGATGCAGGACAGCGCGTCCTCGCGCGCGGCGGGGCGCTATGCGGTGGCCGTGATGCCCGCCGCTGCAGGCGGGCGACCCACCGCCGCGCTCGGCGGCCAGCAGCTCGCGATCAACGCCCACAGCGACCACCCCGAGGCCGCCTGGGCGGTGATCGAGTATCTCACGCGGCCGGCGCAGATGCTCGAGCGCGCCCGCGGAGTCGGCCAGTTCCCCACCCGGCCGGCCATGTACGACGATCCGGCCCTGGCGCGGGCGCTCTCCATCCCGGCGGCCCAGGCCCGCCGCATCATCGAGCACGCCGTCCCCAGGCCGGTCACACCGGTCTACACCCAGCTTTCGGACATTCTGCAGATCGACCTGCACCGCGCGCTCACCCGCCAGCAGGCGCCGGCCGCCGCGCTGGCGCACGCGGCGGCGGAGATGCAGGCGCTGCTGGATCGGGTGGGGCTGGGGGAGGGAGGAATGCGTGCGGCGCCGTGAGCTCCGGACGTCATCCCGAGCGCAGCGAGGGACCTTGCCGGCCGGAATCCGGACCCTCGCGCCGGTGCGAGATCCACGGAGAAGGTCCCTCGCTGCGCTCGGGATGACGGAGCCCCCGGCGCGGTGCATTCCATGACCTCCCGCGCGCCTCTCGGCGCCGAGCGCCGCGAAGCCCGGCTCGCCTGGTGGCTCGCCGCCCCGGCGCTGGCGACGATTCTGCTCGTCGCCCTGTTCCCGCTGCTCTGGACGCTCTGGGAGTCGGTGCACCTGCATGACCTCCGCATGCCCTGGCTCGGACGGCCGTTCATCGGCGCCGACAATTACCTCGAGGCCGTGCGCGACGCTCGCTTTCGCGAGGCGCTCGCCCACACGCTCCTGTTCACCGCCGCGACGGTCACCATCGAGCTCGGACTCGGCTGCCTGTTCGCCCTGGCGATGAACCGCGCGTTCCGCGGGCGCGCCCTGGTGCGGGCGGCCATCCTGGTCCCGTGGGCCATCCCCACGGTCGTCTCGGCGCTGCTCTGGCGCTTCATCTTCGAGGGGCAGGCCGGTATCGCGAACGCGCTGCTGGTGAGCCTTGGCCTGGTGCGCGAGCCGCCGGTCTGGTTCATCCGCTCCGGACTCGCCTGGGTGCCGGTGGTGCTCGCCGACGTGTGGAAGACCACCCCGTTCGTCGCGCTGCTGCTGCTCGCCGGGCTGCAGAACATCGACGCCTCGCTCTACGAGGCCGCGCGGATCGACGGCGCCTCCGCGTGGCGGCAGTTCCGGCACGTGACGCTGCCGCTGCTCAAGCCGGCGATCCTCGTGGCGCTCATCTTCCGCACGCTCGACGCCTTTCGCGTGTTCGACCTGATCTACGTCATGACGGGCGGCGGCCCGGGCACCTCGACCGAGCCGATCGCGCTCTACACCTTCAACACGCTGCTGCAGAACCTGCGGTTCGGGTACGGGTCGGCGCTGTCGGTGATCGTGTTCCTGGTGACGTTCGGGCTGGCGCTCGGCTACATCCGGTTCCTTGGTGCCGGCCTCACGGAGAGCCGGCCGTGACGCCGCGGAGCCGCTGGGGCACCGTGGCGCTCGGCCTGCTCGTCCTCGCGACGGCGTTCCCGTTCTACTGGGCCATCGTCTCGTCGTTCACTCCCGAAGCGCGGCTGTTCCAGCGCCCGTCGCTCGTGCCCAGGGCGCTCGTGCTGGACCACTACCGGGCGCTCTTCACCCAGCGCGACTTCTGGGTTCCGATCCGGAACTCGCTCATCGTGGCCGGCTCGACCACCGCGTTCTGCGTGACGGTGGGAGGCCTCTGCGCCTATGCGCTCGCCCGGCTCCGGTTCCGGGGCAAGGCGCCGGTGCTGGGCCTGATCCTGGCGGTGAGCGTGTTCCCCCAGATCTCCGTCGTTTCGCCGCTCTACCTGCTGCTCCGGAGCCTCCGCCTCATCAACACCTATCCGGGGCTGATCCTGCCGTACCTCACCTTCGCGATGCCGCTCACGGTCTGGCTGCTGGTGGGGTTCTTCCGCCAGCTCCCGGCGGAGCTCGAGGAGGCCGCGATGGTCGACGGCGCGAGCCGGCTGCGGGCACTGTGGGAGGTCATTCTGCCGCTTGCGCTGCCGGGGCTCGCCACGACCGCGATTCTCACCTTCGTCTACAGCTGGAACGAGTTTCTGTTCGCGCTCTCGTTCACGCTGGGACCCGAGCGCCAGACGGTGCCGGTCGCGATCGCGCTGTTCCGCGGTCAGTATCAGGTGCCCTGGGGGCAGATCCTCGCCGCGGCGGTGGTCGCGACCGCGCCGGTCGCCGTGCTGGTGCTCGCCTTCCAGCGCCGGATCGTCCAGGGCCTCACGGCCGGCGCGGTGAAAGGGTAGCCATGGCATCGGTCCGGCTCGAGGGCGTGGAGAAGGTCTATCCCAACGGGCACATGGCCGCACGAGGGCTCGACATCGAGATCGCCGACGGCGAGTTCATGGTGCTGGTGGGGCCGTCGGGGTGCGGCAAGAGTACGGCGCTGCGCGTGATCGCCGGTCTCGAGACGCCCACGGCCGGACGGGTGCTGATCGGCGATCGCGACGTGACCGCGCTGCCGCCCCAGGAGCGCGACATCGCGATGGTGTTCCAGAGCTACGCCCTCTATCCCCACATGACCGTGCGGGAGAACCTCGCCTTCGGGCTCCGGATGCGGGGCGCCACGAGGATCGCGATCGCGGAACGGGTCGAGGGCGTGTCGGAGGCGCTGGGTCTCGATGCCGTGCTCGAGCGGAAGCCCAGCCAGCTGTCGGGCGGCCAGCGCCAACGGGTGGCGCTGGGACGAGCGATGGTGCGCGACCCGCAGGTGTTTCTGTTCGATGAGCCTCTCTCGAACCTGGATGCCAAGCTCCGGGTCGAGACCCGCGCCGAGCTCGCGCGGCTGCACCGCAGGCTCAAGGCCACGATCGTGTACGTCACGCACGACCAGGAGGAGGCGCTGACGCTCGGCGGACGGGTGACGGTCATGCGCGACGGGCTTGTCGAGCAGGTGGGTCCGCCGATGGAGGTCTACCGGCGGCCGGCGTCGGTGTTCGTCGGCGGCTTCGTCGGATCGCCCGCGATGAACTTCCTGTCGGGCGAGATCCGCGACGGCCGATCGTGGTCGGGGCCCGTCGGCCTCACACTCCCCTTCGAGAAGACATCCTCCGGCGCCGAGGGGCCACGCCAGGTGACGCTCGGGGTCCGGCCGCACGATGTCGCCATCGTGGCGCCGGGCGCCGGCGACGTGGACGCGAGGGTGGACGTGGTCGAGCCGCGAGGCAGCGAGCTGCTGGTCCACCTGAGGCTCGGCGACGGCGAGAACGGCGAGGAGCTGCGCGTCGTCGCCCCGCCCGAGGCGCCGGTGGCGGTCGAAGCGGTGGTGGGGCTCCGGTGCGACCGGGAGCGGCTGCACTGGTTCGACGGGAGCACGGGGCGGCGGCTGCGCTAGGCTGTGTCCGACAAGCGAGTCATCCTGAGCGGAGCGAAGGAGCCATGACCTAAGCATGCCCCCTTCGCTGCGCTCAGGGTGACTCCTATGCGCTGACCGCGCTGGGCCTCTACTACCGGGTGCCGCTGGCCGGCTTCCTGGCCTGGTTCATCTTCATGCCGGGCACGCTCTCCCAGGCGGTCTCGAATGGCCGGTTCGTCGCCGACATGCGGAACTACTATCTGCACACCACCGGCACGTATTACTTCCCAGGCCTCTACACCGCGGTTCTGCCGATGATACCGGGCATCTGGGCGATTCGAAGGGTGATCCGGGCGAGCAGGATGCCGGTCGAGTCCCGAGGCCGGGAGTACGCGAGCGCGTGAGCCATCGTGGAGCGGGCCGGCGCCTGGCGTGCCACCTCACCCGACACCCTCACAGTGGCGGCACGGCTCCCGCGTCCGCGCGGTCATGAGCAACGCCGCCGCCGTTCTCCTCCTCGCCGCCGCCGACCTCGCGGGCCTCCTGCTCATCCCGCTCGGCCTGCCGGGCCTCTGGGTCATCGTGCTCGGCCTCCTCGCCTACGGCTGGCTCACCGAGTTTCGCACGCTGTCGGCGGGCCTGCTGGGGCTGGCCATTGCCCTGGCGCTCCTGGGTGAGGTCGTCGAGTCGTGGATCGGGTTTCGTTTCGCCCGGCGCTACGGCGGTTCGAGGCGGGCCGGCTGGGGGGCGCTCGTGGGCGGGCTGGTCGGCGCCGTGGTCGGCGTGCCCGTGCCGATCGTCGGCTCGGTCGTCGGCGGCTTCGTCGGCGCATTTGCAGGGGCGGCCGTGTTCGAGTACACGCGCGCACGCGAGTCGGGGACCGCCGCGCGGGCGGGCTGGGGCGCGGTGCTCGGACGCGCGGCGGCGGCGGCGGTGAAGATCGGCATCGGCGTGGTGCTGGCGGTGGGCGGGCTGGTCGCGGCCCTCCGGGGGTAACGCTTTCTTGACATATAAAAGAGTCTTGACAAAAAATATTGTCGGTATCATGTTGTTTTCATGGCCCTGCCGCTTCCGCTCCCGGTCGAAGTCCTCCGCAGCCCTGCCGCCGCGTCGGCGGTGCTCGATCCCATCCGCCAGAAGCTTCTCGCTCACCTGACCGAGCCAGACTCGGCCACCGGGCTCGCGCGCCGGCTCCGGCTCCCCCGCCAGAAGGTCAACTACCACCTCCGCGCGCTCGAGGCCGCCGGCGTCGTGGAGCTGGTCGAGGAGCGCCGGAAGGGGAACTGCACCGAGCGCGTCGTCCGGGCCACCGCGCGCTCGTTCGTCATCAGCCCCGAGGCGCTCGGCGCCCTCGGCCCCACGGCGGAAACAGCGAGCGACCGGCTGAGCACCGCGTATCTCGTCGCCGCCGCCGGGCAGGTCATCCGCGACGTTGCGTCGCTCGATGCCCAGGCCCGGCGGGAGCGAAAGCGGATCGCCACGCTGACGCTGGAGGCTGACGTGCGATTCGCCAGCGCGGCCTCGCGGGCGGCGTTCGCGGAGGAGTTGACCGACGCGGTCGCACGGCTCGCGGCCAAGTATCACGACGAGCGGGCGCCGGGGGGACGGAGGTTTCGGCTGCTCGCTGCGGTACACCCGACGCCCAGGTCATCCTGAGCGGAAGCGCAGGATCGGGTCGGCCCTGGGCGCGAGGCCCGGCGCTCACTCGCTCCACCCACTTGATCCTTCACTCCGCTCCGGGATGACCCACGAGAGGAGAATTCCATGGAAAAGACGGCACCCGAGCAGACCCGCGCGTTCGAGATATCCCTCGACCTGGACGGCTCGCGCGGGGACGTGTGGCGCGCCCTGACTGAAGCCGAGGAGCTCGTGCGGTGGTTTCCGCTCGCCGCGAGGGTCGCACCCGGGAAAGGTGGCTCGATGGTCTGGTCGTGGGGCGTGGGTTGGGACTGGGAGACAAGAATCGACGCGTGGGAACCCGGCCGGCTGCTTCGCCTGGTGCAGGAGGACGCGCGGCCCTACGACACTCAGGGCCGTCCGCTCCCGCCCGGAGAAGCGGAGCCAGCCCGCATCGCGATGGAGTTCACGCTCGAGACCCATCAGGGCAAGACCCGGCTCCGGCTGGTGCACTCCGGGTTCGGGTATGGGGCCGGCTGGGACAGCGAGCTCGAAGGGATTACCGAGGGATGGCAGGTCGAGCTCCGAAGCCTCAGGTACTATCTTCGGGCCCACCGCGGGAAGAATCGCATCGCGGCCCGGGCCCTGGTGAACACCTCCATGCCGCGCGATGCCGCGTGGGCCAGGCTCCTCGGTCCAGGCGGCTTCCTGCTGACGCCGCCGGAGCTCCGAGAGGGCGAGGCATACGAGGTGGTGGCGCCCGGTGGGCAGCGCTTCAGCGGCACGGTGGAGCTCAACCTTCCCGGGCAAACGCTGGCCGGGACCGTTCGGGAGCTGGACGACGGCTGGTTCCGGCTCCTCACCTGGCGGGATGCGTCAGGGAACACCGGCGTCTGGGCGTGGGTGTCCACCTACTCCGGCGACCCGGCGCCGGTACGCCAGTTCGAGCAGGCGGCCCAGGAGGCGCTGGAGCGGCTGTTCCCGGCGTAGGCTGATTCAGCGGCAAGGCGCCACGCGGCGAGTCCTCCTGAGCGCGGCGAAGGATCGGCCAGGGCACGCGAGCGAGGCCTGCAGGTGCTGCTCGCGCCACCGAACCGATCCTCCGCCGCGTCGGGATGACTTCTCGTGCACAACCCCCTCACCCCCACCCATCCTGTGCGCCGGCATCACGCATTGGCGATACGTTCCCTGCGTCCTTCGACCGCCGTCGCTCATCTCTTGATCGTAGGCTATCGCGCACGTCGCGCGAATGCCCACTCCGGTTCGCGAGCCGTTCCCACGTCAGCCGCACCGGGCGTTGCAGGCGAAGTGCACAATTCGAGATGGAGTCGAAGGAAGGCCGTATGTTGATATCACTGCTGTTGCTGGCCGCTACCGCTGGTCCCGCCGCGGCCCCCGCCGCGAGCGATCCCCCGATCAAACTCTGGTACAGCTCCGACGGCGATTACACCTATGGCGATCGCGCCAAGGTCTACGCTCGCGCCGCGGAGAGCGGCTACCTCGTGGTACTGCGAGCCGACATGCAGGGACGCATCCGGGTGCTCGCACCGGTCGATCCCGACGGCGACCAGCACGTGAACGCAGGCCAGAAGTACGAGCTCAAGGGACGCGGAGGGCGGGAAGCGTTCGTGACGGAGGACACCACGGGTCAGGGCACGGTGCTCGCCGCGTGGTCGAAGACCCCATTCGACGTCTCGCACTTCACCCGCAACGGCATGTGGGACCACGACGCCCTCGTGGGCGAGGAGGCCCGGCCGTCCGCCGATGACGCCGAGGCCCGGATGCTCGAGGTGGTGCATGCCATGCAGACGCCCGCGGAGCACTTCGAGTACGACCTTGCCACGTACACCGTGGTCGCGCCGCGCTATGCGCGCGCGTACTACCCCTATCCCTTCGCCTACGCGGGCCCCGGCTGGTGGGGGTTCAGCCCATGGTGGGGATTCGGACCCCCGTTCGTGACCACCCGGTTCATCGTCCCTGGCCGGCGGCACCGGTTCTAGCCGCGCGGGCGACGCCGCGGTCCCGCGCCTTGGCCGCCTCGGCCTCGCGGTTCTTCGCCGGGGCGGTCGTGACCAGCGAGTCGAGCAGCCGGCGGACGACGGTCGAAACCTCGTCCACGGCCGCCTCGAACGGCGCCTGGTTGGCGGCGGAGGGCCGGGTGAAACCGCTCACCTTGCGGACGAACTGAAGCGACGCCGCCCGGATCTCGTCATCGGTGACCGGCGGCTCGAAATGGTATAGGGTCCGGATGTTACGACACATGATCGCGCTGCTCCGTGTGCGTGGGATGCCGACTGTCTTGAGGATGGGGCCGGCGCCTGGGAGACGCAACTGATCGCGGGGGCATCGCACGGGCGCGATCCGGCGGTATGCTCCTCGGTGCCGGCAGACATCCAAGCGCGCTGTCATCCTGTCATCCTGAGCGCAGCGAACGGGCTCAGGATGACTCCCGCGCTCGCGCCCATGACGGGGCTCCTGCATCTTCCTTCCCATGACGAACCCCGGCGATCCCCTCGACAGCCTGGTCCAGCTCTCCCACCTTCTCGGCCGCGAGCCCCGGCTGGTGCAGCCGGGCGGCGGGAATACCTCTGTCAAGGTCGGCGACGCGCTGCTGGTAAAGGGAAGCGGGACCGACCTGCGAACCATCGGCCGCGAGGGGTTCACCCGGCTCTCGCTCCCGCGCCTCGCTCCGCTGGCGGACGCGGAGGTGATGAGCGACGCCGACATGATGCGGTTCATGGCCAGCTGCATGCTCGAGGACGGCCCGACGCCAAGCGTGGAGACGCCGCTCCACTCGCTGCTGCCGCACCGCGTCATTGCCCACACCCACGATGTCGCCACGATGAGCCTGACCAACGTCAGTGACGCCACGGCGGAGCGGCTGGTGGACGAGCTGTTTGACGGCCGGATCGTGTACGTCCCGTACAGCCGGCCCGGCTTCCCGCTCGCCCGCTCGGTGAGCGGCATGGTCGACCGGATCCCGTCGACCGCGATCGGCATGACGCTCGCGCATCACGGCCTGGTGATCTGGGGCGACGACGCCGAGCAGGCGTACACGCGCCTGGTGGAGGTGGTCGCCCGCATCGAGGAGTACGTGGCGGCGTGCCGGCGCGGGCGGCTGCTGACGGGATCCGCTCGCGGGGCGAGCCCGTCACCCGAGGAGCGCCACCGGCTCGCCGAGCTGGTGCTGCCGGTGGTGCGGGGAGCGCTGAGCACTCCGGAGCGGGTGATCCTCCACTTCGACGACAGCGACGACGTGCTTGCCGTCCTCGCCGACGACCGGGTGCCCGAGCTGGCCCAGCGGGGGATGGCGACGCCCGAGCACCTGCTCCGCGCCGGCCGGCTGCCGGTCTGGCTCGACCTCGACCTGGGGGCCTCGGCGGAGCAGCTCGGGGCTCAGGTGCGGAGCGAGCTCGCCGCCGCGCGCACGGAGTATGAAAAGTACCACGCTCGCCATGCTGCTTCGGCGGGAGAGCGGCCGCTCGACGACTGGGCCAAGGTGGTGCTGGCGCCGGGCCTGGGCCTCATCACGGCGTTTAGCGACAAGCGGAATGCGGTCACGGCCAATCTCTGTTATCGGGCCACGCTCGAGGCGATCACCAACGCCGAGGCGGTGGAGCGGTTCGAGTTTCTGCCCGAGCGGGACGTGTTCGAGTTCGAACACTGGCCCCTGGAGCGCCGCAAGGTGGACGAGCAGATCGCGAAGGAGCGCGCCCTCCGGGAGCTGCCCCGCCATATCGTGGTGGTCATCGGCGGAGGCAGCGGCATCGGCCAGGCCGCGGCGTGGCGGTTCGCGGAGGAGGGGGCGCACGTGGTGGTAGCGGACCTCGATGCCGGGGTCGCGAACGGCGTGGCGGCGGAGATCGCGTCGAAGCTTCCGGGGCGAGCGATCGGAGTCGCGGCGGATGTCCGGGACGACGCCAGTCTCGACGCGTTGTTCCGCCGCACGGTGCTCGAGTTCGGCGGCCTCGATTGCCTGTTCTACACCGCCGGCCTGCCGCCCCGCTTCGCGCCGGTCACGGAGATCCGCCGGGAGGATCTGCAGCGACAGCTCGACGTGCACTACCTCGGCGCGGTGGCGGCGATCGGACGCGCGGCCAGCGTGATGCGCCGCCAGGGGCTCGGCGGGTCGATCGTGGCGTCGGTGTCGAAGGCGGCGTTGGTACCTGGGCGGGAGGCCGTGGCATACGGCGGGAGCAAGGCGGCGCTCATGCAGGCGCTGCGGGTCGCGGCGGTGGAGCTGGGAGGCGATGGCATCCGGGTGAACGCCATCAATGCCGACCAGGTGGACACGCCGCTCTTCCAGCAGTTCGTGCGCGAGCGGGCCGCGAGCCGCGGCGTGACCGTCGCGGAGCAGCTGGAGGCGTACCGGAAACGCAACCTGATGGGCGTGGCGCTGATTCCGGCGGAGGCTGTGGCGGAGCTGGCGGTCGTGCTCGCGGGGGAGCGGTTCCGGTTCACCACCGGGGACATCATTACCGTGGACGGCGGGCTGGCGGAGGCGTTTCCTCGATAGTGCCGGTCGGCCCGGCGGTGGCGTCCGCGGTTCCGGCGCCTGCGGCGCTCACGCCGCTCGCTGCAGGCCGGTCGGGCGCACGTTCTCGGCGGAGGTCGCCCGACCCGACGCATCGTTCCCGTCTGCCCCGGGCGTTCCTGCTCGTTCCTAGAGCGCATGGTAGCGATCCGAAAAGCCTGCCTGCGCCGACGCGCTCAATCGTTGCCGCTGACGAACTCGTCGTCCCGACACCAGAGGGGCGGAGCCGAACCAAGACAATTTGTCTCCCCGCGGCAAGACCGAGCCAACCTGTCCCGCTCAGCCGGAAATCGTCGGGCTCTCCTCTCGATTCCCTCCAGCATGACCCCGCGGAAGCGGGTTCCCAGCCTCTCCACAAGCCTTGCTCCTCCCGTTGAGATGGCGTGGCGCTTGCACCCTCGGGTGCGCACGTCCACCACACCAACCGTCTCGGTTGCCGAATTCCGTTCTCAAAAGGAGGAGAGAGGCATATGCGCATCACAGGATTGCTCGGCGGCACCGCCGTGCTCGGATTCGTATTCGCGGGTGGGCTCGCCGCCCAATCCGCGGCGCCGAAGGACGCGACCGGGCAATGCACGGACGGCAGCTACACCACCGCGAAGACGGAGGCGCGAGGCTGCCTCAAGCACGGGGGAGTAAAAACCTGGTTCGCTGGCTCCACGACCTCGTCGGCCGCCACTGCCGGCGCCTCGGTCAAGGCCGTCGCTCCCGCGAGTAGCTCCGAGCCATCGCAACGGGCGAGCCGCTCCACATCCATGGGCGGGGCGGCGCCAAAGGGTGCGACCGGACAATGCACGGATGGCAGCTACACCACCGCGAAAACAGAGGCGCGAGGCTGTCTCAAGCATGGCGGCGTGAAGAGTTGGTTCGCCGGCGCCGGCGCTGCCGCCGCCGATGTCGCCGCGGCACCCGCGCCCACGGGCGCCGCGGAGGCGCCGGCCTCACCGCCCGTGGCCGCGACTCCGGCGTCAGGCGCGGGCGCTGCAGCACCCGTGCGTGCGGCGCCTTCCGCCCAAGTGCCCGCCCTGGCCCCCACGTCTCCGAGCGATGTCTGGGTCAACCTCTCGACCAAGGCTTATCATTGCCCGGGAACCAAGTATTATGGTACCACGAAGCGTGGGAAATACATGTCGGAGGCGGAGGCGAAAGCAGCGGGCTTCCACGCGTCCTACGGCAAGGCGTGCAGCTGACGTCCGATGCGACGCTCCGATGAAGGCTTCGTACCTCTGGAGGCATCCGATGAGCTCGACCACGGACATGATGCAGGAGGAGGCCCAGCCGGAGCCGACGGGCCTGGGTGGGGTGCTGAGTGCGGTCGAGAAAATCTTTCATCAGGGAGCCTGACGGTCCCGGCGAGTCGGTCCTGGCACGCAAGCGGCCTGCGACGTTGCGTCGGGGCCGCTTTGCCATTCAGCCCACCTTGGGACGGCCCGCGGTCGGGGAGCTGCGACTGCCCTCGGTATTCCTGATCCCTTGGGGGTGATGCCGGCGTGCCGACTCGGTATCCGCGGTCCGGGGGCGTGCCAGGCCCATCGCCGAGCTAACTCCACCGGAACCGGTACGGCTGGCGTCCGTATTGGCCTTATCATTCTGCCACCAACTGGGGTCCACCTTCACCTGGATTCGTGACCATGAAGACACCGCTAGGTCTCATCGCCCTCGCTACATGCTGTCTCACGGCCCTCGGTACGGCCCAGGATCCGGCTACGCCGGTCGCGGATGCGCTCCGTTCGATGGAGAAGCAGGCCGGAACCAATCTCGTCGCGGCGGCGGAGGAGATGCCGGCAGGCAAGTTCGGCTTCAAACCGACCCCCGCGCAGTTGAGCTTCGGGGACGTGCTCGGGCACTTGGCCGGCGGAAACGATTTTCTCTGCTCCAAGATCAGCGGAGTGGCTGCGCCGAAGCGCACCGAGGTGCCCAAGGGGGCGCCGAAAGATCAGCTGGTCGCGCGACTCAAGGAGTCCTTCGAGTTCTGCGAGTCGGCGTTCGCCAAGGTGGACGACTCGAAATTGAGCGACAAGATAGAGTTTTTTGGGGGGCACGAAGTATCGCGCGCGGATGCGATGTTCGTGACGGTCGAGGATTGGGCGGACCACTACAGCCAGCTTGCGATCTATCTCCGGCTCAACGGCCTGCTGCCGCCGACGGCGAAGGGCAAGAAGTAGGCATCGGCGTCGGCAAGGCCGTGTCCGCGGCTCCGGCGGGAGTGCGACTCGCGCCGGTCGCTGCGGGCCGCCCCGGGGCACGTCTGGGAAGGTTCCTGCGCATTACGCCCTGGCGAGTCCCACTCCCGCCTGCACCCACGACGCCATGATGGCTCGATAGCCGAGCGAGGCGCGCCTCTGAATTCGCCGCCCGACCAGGGCGGCGGGCTCAGGGACCTCGCCCGGAGCCTGCACTCGGAGAACTCGGGCGCTCCCGAATCCTCACCGTCCGCTCCAGCTCGTCCATGTGTTGGAGCACCTTCCGGCGGAGATCCTGGGGAAGCCCTGGGTGGTCCGCCAGGTAGCGTCGCACGACGGCGAGCGCCGAATCCCCGGTCTGGCCGCGCAGGAAGGCGGCGAGCCAGGTCTCCAGGAAGAAGATCCTGCGGTGGGCCTGGAGGAAGGGGAGGGAGTCCAGGGCCGGCCGGAGGTAGGGGAAGGTGAGTCCCTCCTGCTTAAGGGTGTTGAACGGGCCCAGGCTGCCGGCGGCCCATTCCTCGTTGAGGCCGGCGTCGGCGAAGTAACGGGTGAAGTAGGTCTGCTTGATCTCGGCCTGCGGAGGGCCCGCGCCGGCGATGAAGGCGAGTCGGCGCCCGTCCGGTGTGGTGTCGCGCTTCGTCTGCTCGGCGAGCCGGGCGCGGGCCGTCGGGGCGTCGAGCTCGAGCAGGCGGGTGACGACGTCCCAGCGCGTGGGGTCGCGGAGCGGCTCCCCTGCCAGCGAATCGGCGGAGAGCAACGAGTCGAGCCGCGCCACGCCCGCGGGTGAGACGGCGAGGTCGATGAAGGCGTCCGCGTACGCCTTGCGAATGCCGTAGACGCGTACCGTGTCGGTCGAGCCCTCCCGGAGCACCCGCTCGACGTCGCCCTGCACGCGCGCGCGCGCGTCGGGCGGAAGGTAGGCGTCGACCGCGCGGGCGAGCCGCGCGAGCACCACGGGAACGATCTGCTCGTCGGACTCGCGCGGCAACTCGCGCAGCGCGAGCCGCACGAAGCGCTCCGGATCCATCCGGTACGCGCGCACCTGGTCCCAGAGCGAACCCCAGAGCATCGCGCGCAGAAAACCGTCGTCCACTCGGTCGAGTGCGCCGCCCTCGAGCGCGCGGACGCTGGCCGAGTCGAGGAGCAGCAGGAAGTACCCGTAGTCGCTCGCGTTGGCGAAGACGAAGTCGGGCGCGGGCCGGCCGGCCGCGGCCGGCACGTCGGTGACGGGACCGCGGAGCTCGACGGGGAGACGCACCGACGGCCGGTCGCGGTAGGCGAGCAGGACCTCGGTCCGCTCGGTCCAGGTGCCAATGTCATCCTTCGCGGAGTTCACCCTGCGCGCAGCGAACGGACTCAGGATGACATTGGCCGGCCGCTGGGCCAGCGCCAGCCGCACGATCCTTCCGTCCCGCACCTCCACCCGCTGCTCCACCGCCGGCATCCCCGCCCGCAACATGAACTCGCGCCCGAAGCCGTCCAGCGGCCGTTGCGCCGCATCTCCCACCGCACCGAGCAGATCCCGCCAGGTCGCGTTCGCGTAGGCGTGTCGGCCGAGGAATCGGCGGACGCCGGCCTGGAAGGCGCCCTGACCCACGAGATATTCGAGCTGCCTCAACACCGCTGGCGCCTTGTTGTACACGATCGCGCCGTAGTTGCTCTTCGCCTGGTCGAGGTTGCCGAGGGCCTGCCAGAGCGGCCGCGTCCCCGCGGTCTGATCCACCGCATACGCCGACGGCTTGTTGCCGAGGTAGAACGTCTTCCACGCATCCGCCCTGGGTTCGAGCTCGGCCAGCGCCTTGGCGGCCATGAACGTGGCGAACCCCTCCTTGAGCCAGAGGTCGTCGAACCAGCGCATGGTGACGAGATCGCCGAACCACTGGTGGGCCACCTCGTGCAGGATGGTCGAGAACCGGGCGAGCCGGCGCGGCAGGGTGGGCCGCTCCCGGAAGATGAAGCCGTCCTCGCTGTAGAAGACGGCGCCGGGATGCTCCATGCCGCCGAACGGGAAGGCCGGCGCGAGCACGAAGTCGAACTTCTCGAATGGGTACGGCCGGCCGAACCAGCGCTCCATCCAGTCGAGCGCGCGATGGTTGAGCGCGAGCAGGGTGTCGGCGTCGGCCTCCGCGGCGCGCGAGCGGCGGATGTAGGCGGTGATCGTGCGCCCGCGCTCGGTCGAGCTCACCTGGGCCCACGGCCCGGCCGCGAAGGCGATGAGATAGGTGCTGATCGGCCGGGTCTCGGCGAACCGGGTCGTGACCCGGTCCCCAGCCGTGTCGGCCGAGACGGCCGAGCCGTTGGCGACGGCGGACCAGCCGGCGGGCGCAGTGAGCGTGAGGCGCACGCGCGCCTTGAGGTCGGGCTGGTCGAAGCAGGGAAAGAGCTGGCTCGCGTCGGCGGGGACGAGCAGGGTGTAGAGGTAGTCGCTCCCGTCGGTCGGATCGTGGGCGCGGATGATGCTCGCTCCGCTGGGCGCGATGTCGGCGGCGAAGGCGAGCTCGAGGACGTTCTCGTCCGGACGCAGCAGAGCGGCGGGAACGAGAATGTGCCCGTTCCGGGCCGCGCTCGGCGGCAGCGGGCGGCCGTTCGCGAGCGCCCGGGTGAGCCGTCGGCCGCGGAAGTCGAGGATCGCGTCGCCCGAGTCGGCCCGGCGGAAGCGGATCGTCACCCGGCCGGAGGCGCTGTCTCTCGCGGTGACGTCGAGCGCCAGCTCATACCGGACGCCGGCGATCGTGGCGGCGCGGTGGCGGGCGAGCGATTGAGAGATGCCGGCACCGAGGAGGTCCGCCCTCGACTCGGGGCCCGCGGCTTGACCGGCTCCGGGAGCTGGAACGACCGCGGCCGCTAGAAGGGCCAACAAGGCGCCGCGGAGTCGCGGCGGGATCAGGATCGGCGTGAGCACCGATGACAGGGCGCCACTGGCGAAGCCGGCACACCTCCCTCCGTCATTGCTGAACCCGACGCTCGATCACGCCTCCCGCGCCACCGCGCGACCCACCACCACCGTGATGTTGTCGCTTCCGCCGCCCTCGAGCGCCTCGTTCAGCAGCGTTTCGCACGCCTGCTTGGCGGAGGTCATCGACCGGAGCACGTCCCGGATCCGCTCGTCGCTCACGTGGCGCGTGAGCCCGTCGCTGCAGAGCAGCAGCACGTGGCCCCAGTCCATGTCGAACCGGGTGACCTTGGGATCGGTCTGGCTCCCGCCGATCGAGCTGGTGAGCGTGTGCGCGAGCCGGGTGCCGGCCGCATCCTCGGCCTTCATGACGCCGAGGTCCACCATCTCCTGGGCCATGGTCTGGTCGCGGGTGATCTGCGTCAGCTTGCCGTGGCGGAGCAGGTAGCAGCGGCTGTCGCCCACCTGGAGCAGGTAGCCGCGGGGCCAGACGCCGAGGTAGAGCGTGAGGGTCGTGGCCATGCCGCGGTAGTCGGCGTCCTCGTCGCCCCGGCGCACCAGCTCCTCGTGACAGTGGCGGGCGCCCTCCTGGAGGGCATCGAGCAGCGCCTGGTCGTCGTCCTCCGCGGCGCCGAAGTAGCAGCGCGTGGCGCGGGTGACGTAGCGGGTGACCGCTTGCAGCGCCATCCGGCTCGCCGCCTCGCCTCGGGCAGCGCCGCCCACGCCGTCGGCCACCATGGCCAGCGACGCGAGCCGCTCGCTCTCACCCATGAGCCCCGCGGCTTCCGGGATGCTGGAGAGCCGGAGCACGAGCTGCTTCCGGAGCGAGCAGAGGATGAAGTGGTCCTGGTTGTCCTTCCGGACCTTGCCGGGGTGGGTCACGCCGTGGGCGTCGATCTCGTCCTCGCGCGGCTTGCGGGCGGCGACGGTTGCGGCGGCGGTGGTGTCAGGGGCGGATGGCATTGCGAGCTCCAGGTGCGTGACGTAGGGCGATGTGCGCAATCTGGCGATCAGCGCAGCGTCCGGCCACCCTTGACCACCCAATTCCGAGCCGGGCCGCGGCATCGGTCGTTGCGGCCCGAAGCGCCTCCGCGGGTGAGAGGCCGGACTCGGTGAGGCGTGCCCAATCGATTCTCGAACGGTGGCCCATCGGGAGGGATAGGTCGAGCGAATGGGATGCGGGGACGGCGCGAGGGTCCGGGATCCGTGCCTCGCGCCGCGTGGACTCAGCGCAGGCCGCGGAAGCCGCCGCCCCCGTGCCTGCCCGACCCGTGACCGCCGCACCTCCCACCGTGCCCGCCCGCGTGGATCACCGTCCCGCGGCCGGCGTCGTCGGGGCGCTGGTCGGTCCAATCGGGGCCGGACCCGCCGCCGCTCCCGGAGCCGCTGCTCACCGGGATGATGGTGACGGACTGCCCGGGCGCGAGCGCGTGGGGATCGGGCGCCTCGGATGTGGTCGAGGTGGCGGCGCTGGCGGGTGGCGTGGGAGCGGCGACCGACATTTCCCGCATGGCGGCAGGAGCGGCGCTCGGCGGTGCCGCCTCGAGTCGCGGCGCCGGCCGGGACCGCGTCGACCGCGGCGCGCGATGTGTCGCCGACCGTTCGGCCACTGGCCGTCCCAGCTCGACCGGCGACGCGACCTCCACCTGGGGCGTCTCGGTCTGCTGGAGCGTGAGATCCCGCGCCGGCACGCTGAACGCCGTCTGCTCCGTCCCATCGGGCGTCGCGTGGCAGCCCGCGGCGGCAGCCGCCGCGAGCGCGAGAGGGAGAAGCAGGATGGTGCGCATGGGTCCTCCGCGGGTGTGGCGCATGCTCGAAGCTTAAGGTTGAGGTGACGCCGCAGCCAGGACCTCCTGCACGCGCCCCCTAGCAATACGGCTCGGCTCGCTCCATTTTGCATCACCCCACACAAAAGCGACCCATGCCCGAGCTGCTCGGCCGGCTGCAATCCGCCCTCGCGGACCGCTATCGTCTCGACCGGGAGATCGGCGCCGGCGGCATGGCCACCGTCTACCTGGCGCAAGACCTCCGGCACGACCGCCGGGTGGCGCTCAAGCTGCTCCGACCCGAGCTCGCCGCCGTCATCGGCGCCGAGCGCTTCCTGGCCGAGATCAAGCTCACGGCCAACCTGCAGCACCCGCACATCCTGCCGCTGTTCGATTCGGGCGAGGCCGACTCGTTCCTCTACTACGTGATGCCCTACGTGGAGGGCGAGACCCTCCGCGACCGACTCAACCGGGAGAAGCAGCTCCCCGTGGCCGAGGCCATGCGGATCGCCGGCGAAATCGCCGCAGCGCTCGACTACGCCCACCGGCACGGCGTGGTGCACCGCGACATCAAGCCCGAGAACATCCTGCTGCACGACGGCCAGGCCCTGGTGGCTGACTTCGGGATCGCGCTCGCGGCCAGCAAGGCCAGCGGTTCGCGGATGACCGAGACCGGCATGTCGCTCGGGACGCCGCACTACATGAGCCCCGAGCAGGCCATGGGCGAGCGCGAGATCACGGCGCGCTCCGACGTCTACGCGCTCGGCGCCGTGCTGTACGAGATGCTGACCGGCGAGCCCCCCTTCACCGGCGCCACCGCCCAGGCGGTGGTGGCGCGGGTCCTGACCGAGAGTCCCCGCTCGCTCGCCACCCAGCGCCACACCATCCCGCGCCACCTCGAGGCGGCGGTCCTCACGGCCCTGGAAAAGCTTCCCGCCGACCGGTTCGCCACCGCGGCGGAATTCGCCGACGCGCTCAAGGACAAGGCGTACGCGAGCACGGTGTCGCTCGAGGCGGCCGAGGCGCCGGCACGCCTCGGGCGAAAGCGACGGTGGAGCGGCGTCACACTGGCGCTGATCGCTGCGACGGCCGCGGCCACGATCGCGGCGCTCTGGGGCTGGCTCCGCCCGGCGCCGGTGCAGCCGCTGAGCCAGTTCAGCCTCGCCTTGAGGTCGGCCGAGGCGCTCGAGCCGGCCGCCAGCTCGGGAGGCGCGCGCATCGCCATCTCGCCCGACGGCCGGCTGCTGGTGTACACGGGGCCGGGCGAGGGGGGGACGCGGCTCTGGCTCCGGCGCATCGACCAGCTCAGCGCCACGCCGATCTCGGGCACGGAAGGCGGCCAGAGTCCGTTCTTCTCCCCGGACGGGAAGCGGCTCGGGTTCATCAAGGGCGGCACGGCGGTGCGGATCGCCTCGCTCGAAGGTGCGCCTACGGTGACGCTGACCGACAAGGCCAACTCTACCGCCGGCGCGTGGGGCAGCGACGGGTACATCTACTTCGAGGTGGACTCGGGGCTCGCCCGCATGCGGCCCACCGGCAGCGCGATCGAGCCGGTGTACACGATGACGGGGGCGCGGAACGAGGTCGGCACCGAGTGGCCCTTCGTCCTCCCTGACGCCAAGGGGCTGATCTTCCGGATGCGGCACGCGGGGCAGGGGCCGGCCGACTGGGACATCATGGCCATGGCCCTGCCGCACGGTCCCGCGCACGTGCTCACCCACGGGGTCTACGCCCGCTACTCGCCGACCGGCCACCTCCTCGTCGTCACCGCCGACGGAAAGCTCATCGCCATCCCGTTCGACCCGAAGAAGCTGGTCATGACGGGGTCGCCGGTGGCGCTCATCGAAGGGATCGGGGTGAGGGTCGGAGGCTTCAACGTGGACCTGGCCCTGTCGGCCACCGGGACCCTCGTCTATACGACGGGCGGCGCGCTGGTCTCCAGGCGCGGGTTCTGGGTGAACCGTGAGGGCGTGGCCACGGCCGTGGATCCGGCGTGGGACCCGCAGGGCATCATCGACGGCGTCGCGCTGTCGCCGGACGGGAAGTCGCTGGCGGTGGGTCTGATCCGAAGCGGCAGGACCGATATCTGGGTCAAGCAGCTTCCGACCGGCCCCTTTTCCCGGATTACCTTCGGCGACACCTCGGCCGTCCGTCCCACCTGGTCGCCGGACGGCCACGAAGTGTTCTACGTCAGCGATCGAGCGGGCTCCGGCGTCGGCGCGCCGTATGCCCATCGGGCGGATGGAACGGGCACCGCTCGCCCGCTGGTCCCGTCGAAGCTGGATTTCGGCCAGATCGTGGCGTCGCGCGACGGCCGCTGGCTCGTGCTCCGGACCTCCGGGAGTGCGGCGGGAGGCGGCGACCTCCTCGGACTCAAGGCGGGGGACACGACGCTCGTGCCGCTGGTCGCCACGGCGGCCACGGAGTTCTTTCCGGCGCTCTCGCCCGACGGACGCTGGCTGGCGTACGGTTCGAACGAATCGGGTACGCCGGAGGTCTACGTCCGCCCGTTCCCCGCGACGGCGACGGCGAAGTGGCAGGTGTCCACCGCGGGGGGCAGCGAGCCGGTCTGGGCCAACAGCGGGCGCGAGTTGTTCTACGTCAACGGGAAGAGCGAGATGGTGTCGGCCGAAATCCGGCCGGGGGCCGCGTTCTCGGTGGGCGAGCAGCACGTGCTTTTCTCGACCGGGCCGTTCGCGCGCTCGGGGGCGTTCCAGTCGTACGCCGTGTCTCCGGACGATCGCCGGTTCCTCATGGTGCGCGAAGGCGACGCGTCGCAGCAGGGCGAGCTGGTGCTGGCCGAGCACTGGCTCCAGGAATTGGCGACGCGCGCGCCGAAGTGACCGCGTTGTAGAGCCGGTGCCCCCGGGCTCGCGCCGGCCGCAGCACGCTCTCCGGGCGCCCCAGTGACCGCTGCGCTCGCGCTGGGGCCATTGGGGTGCGATGGCGGTCACTGACGCGCCCTCCGAGCGCACCGCGGCCGGCGCGAGCGCCGCTCCCGCCGGAGCCGTGGACCTCGACATCGCGGCACTGCCCGATTTACAGACACTGCCCCTCCCGTACAGATTCCCGGAATGCGACTCGACATCGTCATCGGGATCATCATCCCGTCGCTCTGGCTCGCCTGGATCTTCTACTGGTGGTACAGCTCCCGGAACGTCAAGCCGACCCGTGTGCAGGAGCCGCTCCGGTCCCACCTGCTGCACCGCGCGCCCCTCATCCTCACCGCGCTGCTGTTCGCGGCGCCGCGCTGGGTGCCTCGCGTGCTCAGACAGCGGTTCCTCCCCGCCGGCCCGGTCTTCCCCATCCTTGGCACGGTCCTGCTGGCCGTCGGCCTGGGCTTCTCGGTCTGGGCCCGCCGGCACCTCGGTCGGAACTGGAGTGCCCAGGTCGTGGTGAAGGAGGACCACGCGCTGGTCCGGACCGGGCCCTACCGCTATGTCCGGCATCCGATTTACACCGGGATCCTGCTCGCGTTCCTGGGCATGGTGGTGACGATCGGGGAGTGGCGCGGCGTGCTGGCGCTGGTGTGTGCGCTGCTCTCCTTCGGGCTGAAGAGCCGGATGGAAGAGGCCCGGATGACCGAGACGTTTCCGGAATACGAAGAGTATCGGCGCGGAACGGCCGCACTGCTGCCGGGGATCTACTGAACGGCCGGCTCGGCCAGCCCGTCCGCACAATGGTGCACAGGCTCGTTTCGGCTTCACCTACGTCTCACAGGGTCTCCCCAAAGGACGGGTCGATGCGCTCTCAGCCGGCTGCCGCTTTCCTCCTAGTTGCGCTCGCCGCCTGCGGCGGCAAGGGCGCTCCCGACCGTGGCGCCGTCACCGACTCGGCTCCGGCGGCCTCTGCCGCACCGGTTGACCACCCCAGGCCCGAGCTTTCGGCCATGCCGATGCTTCCCGGCCTGCGCGCGCATCTGGATTCGGTGGCCGCCAACCCATCCATGATGCGAAGCGCGATGGCCAGCCACCAGGCCGAAGTGAAGGCGGTGGTCGAAGCGATCCACGCGGACATGATGGCGGCCGGCATGCATAGCGACGCCGCCTACGAGGCGCTGGCGGACTCGGTGGTGAAGGGGTCGGAGGCGCTGGGCACGGCCAGCGGCCCCGACTTCAAGCGCCTGGTGATGGAGCACGTGGATCAGATGCGACGGCTCGCCGCCGTGTACGAGTCCAAGGCGGCGGCGATGTAGCTCCGAGTCACCGGGCGCGCGCCGCGCGCCCGGCCATTCGTCGCTAAGTGACCCGTCTCACTGTTCCACCGCTTTAGCCGCTCCACCATGAGGCATGTCGAGCCGTGACGCCCACTTTTCTTCCCGGTCCCTCCGGGTCGCCGTGCTCGGCATCGCGGCGCTCTACGTCGGCAGCACCATCCTGACTCCGCTCTACCCGCTCTACCCGCGCTCGTTCGGCCTCTCCGAGCTCACCGTCACCGAAATCTACGCCGTCTACGTGCTCGGCAACCTGGCCGTGCTGTTCCTGTTCGGCCGGTTGTCCGATCAGGTCGGCCGGCGGCCGACCGCGCTGGCGGCACTCGCCGTGACCGGGCTCAGCGCCGCCTGCTCCCTCGCGGCCCCCGGGGTTGGCTGGCTGGTCGCGGGTCGAGTGACGGTCGCCTGCGGCGCGGCCATGGCACTGGGCGACCGGGGCAGCCTGCAGATCGTCGCTGAGATCGCCCCCGACGACCGGCGCGCCGAGTTGCTCGCGAGCTACCTGGTGTGCTATACCGGCAACTCGCTCCCGATCGTCGGCCTGGGACTGTTGTCCCGGGCGGCCGGCCCCGAGATGGCGCATCGGCTCTTCGCCCTGGTGCTGGCGCTGCTCGCACTGGTGGCTGGCGCCATCGGGGGCACTCGCAGGTTCGGCGCGGCCGGACCCGCGCTGTCCGGGGCGGGCGGGTGAACCGAAGGATCAGGCTGCGATACTTCAGAGGAGAACGCAATGCGGAAGGTGATCCTGCAGGAATTCCTCACCCTGGACGGTCTGGCTGCCGGCCCCGACGGCAGCACCGACTACATCCCGGCTTCGACCCAAGGCGATCAGAGCTTCGGCCAGCACCAGTTCGGGCTCGCCGAGACCATCGATGCGATCCTGCTGGGCCGGGTGACCTACGGGATGTTCGCGAGCTACTGGCCGACCGCGACGTCGGACCCGTTCGCCGAGACGCTGAACGCGATACCCAAGATCGTCTTCTCGAGAACGCTGGAGCGCGCGCCGTGGGGCAAGTACCCCGACGCCGAGCTGGTCCGGACCGGGGCGGCCGAGGAGGTGGGGCGGCGCAAGGCGCAATCCGGTAAGGACATGATCGTGTGGGGCAGCTTGTCGCTGGCGCGATCGCTGATGAAGGCGAAGCTGATCGATCAGTACCAGCTCGTCATCTGCCCGGTGGTGATGGGGCGGGGAACGCCGCTGTTTCGGGAAGACGGCCCGGCGCTCGACCTCAAGCTGCAGGAGGCGACCAGGTTCGATCGGGGCGCCGTGCTGCTGAGGTATTCGTCGTGAACCACGACCGCTCGAGTGTGGTGCGCGCGCTCAGGTGCTCGGCCGCCCGCAGGTCCCGCCCCCGGCGAGCTCCGGTGCGCGCCCCCGCATCAGGGCCTCGATCTCCGGAATCTCCCGCGGCACGCCGTTCGAGAGCCACTCGAGCCCGTCGTCGGTCAGCGCATAGTCGTCTTCGATCCGGACGCCGATGCCCGCGTACTTCGCCGCCGCCGGGCGGATCTTCGCCAGCAGCGCGCGATTCTTGGGCGTGTCCGGCAGGCTCTGAAGCAGGTCGGGGCTGACGTAGATCCCGGGTTCGACGGTGAAGACGTCGCCGGGCTCGAACTGCTTGCCCCCCTCGTAGTACTGCGCCGGGTCGTGCACCTCGAGCCCGATGCCGTGCCCGCCGAAGCCGTGCACCGCGTAGAGCTGCAGCTGCAGGCAACCGCCGTCCGGGCACTTCATCCCGGCCGGCGGGTCGATCGTGGCATCGGCCGCCTGGATCAGCCCGAGCCGGACGAGGCCCCCCGCCACCACCGCCTTGCCGGAGTCGTCAGCCACGGCGTAGCCGACGCCCGGCTTGATCTGGCGGACGAACGCCTCCTGCGCGTCGCGGACGATCTGGTACACGTCGCGCTGGGCCGCGCTGAAACGGCCGTTGACCGGGATGGTCCGCGTCACGTCGGCCGAGTAGTGCTCGAAGGACGTCGCGGCGTCGATGAGCAGCAGCTCGCCGTCCCGCATGACGCGGCGGTCCTCCATGTAGTGCAGGATGGTGGCGTTGGTCCCCGAGCCGACGATGCTGCCGTAGCCCGGCCGGTCGCCGCCGAGCCGGCGGAAGGTGCCCTCGAGCAGGGCCTGAATCTCGTACTCGCCGCAGCCGGGCGCGGTCGCCTTCAACGCCTCCTGGTGCCCCCGCGCGCTGATCTGGGCGGCCTTCCGGAGCAGCGCGAGCTCGGACGCGGTCTTCTTCGCCCGAAGGTGGTCTACCGCCTCATCGAGCGAGTGCATCGCCAGCCACGGATGGGCCTGGCGGACCTGGGAGAGGAGTCGTCCGCCCCGGGTCAGCGAGTCCTGGGCGGCGTAGTCGGCCGTCTGCGCGTCGGGCACGATGTAGAACGGGAGCCCGCTGTCGGCGAGCGAGTCGATCGCCGCACGGAGCTCCGCGATGTCGCGGCCCGCGACTCCGACCGTTGCCTGCATCTCCGCGACGTGCGTCCGGGCACCGACCCAGCGCTCCTTCATCGGCGTGCGGGTGGGGACGTACATCGTGGCCGTCACGGTGCCGTTTCGCTTCACCATCACCAGCGCCGCGTCGGTCTCACCGAAGCCTGTCAGGTAGTAGAAGGCCGGCAGCTGGAAGAAGGTCGGCCAGTAGTTCACCGGCTCGACGGCGCCGAATGCGACGACCACACCCGAGTCGATCCGCTCCGCCAGCGCCGCGCGTCTCGCCGCGTAGTCGGAGAGCGGGACCTGGGCGGAGGCGGGTGACGCCACGACGACGACTGCCACGAGCCCGCTGAGCGATGCGAGCAGAGCACGAGTACGGCTTGATGGCACGAGAGCCTCGGGTCGGAGCGAGGGTTGCCGGCGGAGGAAGCCTGACGGACGAACGCTGATTCGTACCCTGCGGGCTTCGCGCCCGCCTTTCATTCGTGGCCCCGGAGCTGGTCGACCGGTTGAGCGTCGGCACCACCATGGCGGAGGAGCCGCGGGCCGACGGAGCGCGATTGGGTCGAGCCGGGATCTGTAGGGTGTGCGGGAAAGATGCAGCCGAGGCCGACCCGCGTCGAGGGGCCCGCGCTTACCGCACGTCGATGGCGGTCACGGTGCCTTGCCCCCCGCGATCAGCAGCAGCCCGTCACTCGTGAGCGCGAGGTGTCCGAAGAGGGTCGCAGGGCTCGTCTCTCTCGGCCTGAGGCGACGCCCTCGGGACACGGCTCGAATGGGCGAACCGAGGGAATGGAGTTCCCGCTTGGAACCTTCCCGGTAGGCCCATCGGCTGGCCCAGCCGCGTGTCTTGCCCCCGACCGTCCGTCGTCATATATGTGAATCGCGGCGTGCCCCGTCGACCTGGCGGTCCTCCCATGCGCATTACCCTGCTGGAATCCGACCGGAGCTTCATGCGCTCCGCCGAATATGCCTCCCTCAGCATCATGGCTCACATAGGATTGGTGTGGCTGGCCTTCGGCATGACCTCGGGCGGCCTGCGGATTCCGACCGACGAACGCGAGGCCCGTGTGTTCTTCCTGCTTCCGCCCGACCGGGTGGACGCGCCCCAGCGTCAGACCGCTGTCATTCAGTGGGGCAGGCTCGGCGGCGAGCTCGCCGGTGGGGCCGATTTGGCTGGGGCGAGTGCCGGGCGGAGCTTCGGGGGGGCAGCGGAGGGCGCTCGCCGGTACGGCGAGCGGAGCCGCGAACGGGGCGAGATCCCGTTCGGTCCGGCGCCGGCGCTGCGGTCGGATTCCGCCTTCAGCGTGCTGCAGGTGGACGAGATGGTGGAGCGCTACGACGGGAGTGCCGCTCCGGTCTACCCGCATGATCTGATCGCGTCAGGCACCGAGGGACAGGTCCAGGCGACCTACGTCGTGGACACCATCGGCCGGGTGGACACGACCACGATCCAGGTCCTGCAGAGCGACGACCCCCGGTTCACCGAGTCCGTCCGCACCGCGCTCGCCGGGATGCGCTTCCGCCCGGCCAAGCGGGCGGGAAAACACGTCCGCCAGCTCGTCACCCAGCGGTTCCGCTTCCAGATCCTTGCCTCGTCGCAGGCCGCCAGCCAGAGCAGCTGAGCCCCGCCGCTGGCGCATCCGTCACAGCGCGACCTGCCGCCCTTCCCTAGGTTGTGCCGCACATCGTGCCGCCCTCTTCGCGGTGGAGGCCGTGACGGCCGCCCCATGTCCGCCCGGAGGCCTCTCCCATGGACGAGACGGCGCGGATCCACAGGACTGAACTCACTGCCTCAGGAGGCAACCGATGAGCTCGATCATGGATATGGTGCAGGAACACCTGGGCGACAACGGCATGGCCCAGCTCTCCCAGCACCTTGGGGTGGATGCGAATACCGCTCAGGCCGCCGCGGCTGCGGCCCTGCCGATGATCGTCGGAGCGATGGGGCATGGGGGTTCGCAGCCCGGCGCGACGCCGATGCCGCCGATCACACCCGGGAGCTCGCCCTCCGGGCTCCTGGGGAACCTGTTCGGCGGCAACCATGCCCAGATGAGCCAGCAGGTCAGCCGGAGCAGCGGCCTCGACATTCATCAGGCCGAGAAGGCGCTGCTCTTCCTCGCCCCGATCGTCATGGCGCAACTGGCGCGGAAGCGGCAGGGCGCCACGGCGGCAGCCCCGAGCGCGGCTGCGGCGGCGGCCCCGAGCCCGGCCGCGGCGAACGCGCCGCCTCCGTCCGGGCCCGCGACCAGCCAGGGGCAGCCGCCGTCGCAGGAGCAGGTACAGCCGGGCCGGTCGGGGCTCGGTGGCGTGCTCGACGCGGTTGAGCGGATCTTTCACAAGGGATCCTAGCTCCGCCTCCGGGGCTCAGGCCCTCGACAGCCCGGCGGCCCGCGACCTCACATCGCGGGCCGCTTCCGGGAGCGCCCGCCAAGGCGAGCCCGCGCACCTGACCCCAGTCGCTCAGGGCGAGACGAGTACCCGCGCGGTCATGAACGGATGCGGCGTACAATGGTAGCCGTAGTCTCCGGGCCGGTCGAACACCCGCTCGAAGCTCCGCCCCGGCTCGATCAGCCCTGATTCGAAGCTGCCGTCGTCCGCAGTCACGGAGTGCTGCACCTGGTCGTCGTTGATCCACCGGACCCTGGTGCCGGCACGCACCCGGAGCGCTCGCTGCCCGAACGCGAGGTTCGCGACGTGGATCTCGACCGCGCTCCCCGCCGCCGCCGGCGGCGGCTCGGCCGAGGCCGCGGGGGCCGGCGCCGGCGCCGCGGGCTTGCCGTGCCGTCCGAAGTAGCGCGAGAGGGTGAACGGGATTGTGAACTCGAATCCCGCATTGTGCACGCCCTTCACGCCGCGCGACGAGCCCTCGATGGAGGCACTCTGGGTGTTGGTGACCTGGATCGAGAACGTGTGCGGGCTGTAGGGAATCCGGAGCTGCGCGCCCGCGCCCCACGCGGTGCCGAGCCCCGCGCCGTCGGGCGCGTTCACCAGTCCGAAGACGTCGCCCGCGAAGCTGAGCCAGCTCGTGACCCGGACCACCGCGCCCGAGCCCAGTCCCCAGAGCGAGCGCTGCACGTCGTACCCCGAGGACATCCCGCGGACGGTGCCCAGCAGTCGCACCGGCCCGAACCGGCGTGCCACGCTCACCTCCCCGTCCACGCTCTGCGGCGCGAAGGCGTAGCCGGCGGTGGCCGTGAGATCGACCGGTGCGCCGCGCGACTCGCGCAGCAGCGGCCGGCGGAGCGCGAGCTGGTATTCGTTGGGGATGCCGGTGAACACGGTGGAGTTGGTCGCGTAGTCGAGATCCGCGTTGAAGCCGTACGGAAGTCCGGTGGCGAGCCGGAAGTTCGGGAAGCTCGTGACCTTCCGGAACGGCGGAGGGCTCACCTCGAACCGGTGCAGGAAGTTGAACTGGATGACGCCCGGCCGCACGGTCCAGCCGTCGTCGATGTTGGGTGTCCGGTCCACCACGCCCTGCGCGCCGGCGCTCGCCGCCGCGGCGAGGGAGAGCAGTGTCGCGAGCCACAGGCCCCGCGTCATGGCGCGGTCACGGTCAGCGTGGCCTTCATGAACGGATGGATCGCGCAGTGGTAGGCATAGGTCCCCGGTGCGGGCGCCGTGAGCTGGAACGTCTGTCCCTGGCCCAGGGCCGTCGATGCGAAGCTGTTCCCATTGTCGGCGGTCACCGTGTGCTGCACGTTATCGTCGTTGGTCCAGGTGACGGTGGCGCCTGAGGCCACCGTCAGGGTGGGCGGCACGTACGCGAAGTTATCGATGGCGACCGTCGTCCCGCCGCCGGCCGGAGGCTCCGGCGCGGTGGCGGGTCGATCGCTGAAGCATGCGGCGAGCCCGCCCAGGAGCAGGGCGAGCGCCGCCGCCGGGACGACGCGGGTCATCGTGAGCTACTGCACGACGACCGTGCCCGACATCGCCGAGCCGTGCACCGCGCACTGGTAATGATAGGTCCCCGCCGCGTTGAAGGTGGCGGTGTAGGTCATGCCGCTGCCGGTGAGCGTCGCGCTGCTCGGGAAGCTGGGCGAGCCCTGCGACAGCACGCTGTGGGGCGTGGAGCCGGTGGCGGTCCAGGTCCAGGTGACAGTTTGTCCGACGGCCACGGTGTCCTGCGCCGGGTTCCGGGTGCCATTGTGGCCGCTCTGGAAGAAGATGTTGCCGACGATGACCGTGCCGACCGGCCCGCCGCCTCCGGCCCCGCCGGCGCCGCCGTCGCTTGGTCCCGTGCTGCTGCCGCTCGAGCACCCCAACGCGAGCGCGGCCGCGCCGGCCAGGATCCAGGGGCGTGTGAGCGTGCTGGTACGCCTGCTCATGGTCCACCACTTTCCGTCCAATGGGTCGGACAATCAATCAAGGGCGCGCCGTCGTGGCGCGTACGTACGTTGCTATGGCGAAGCCTGTCTACAAATGACTGATCGTCCCGACCTCCTGCTCCGGCGTGTCCGGCGGGGCGATCACCGCTTGCCCCCGCCGCCTGGCCTGTCCACCTTATCTGTTGTCACAGGTATCGTCAAGACATCTGTTGTCACAGATGTGAACGTCTTCCCGTGTCCCGGCCGCTCATGCGCCACCTCCGGCAGATCATCAAACAGAAAAAGCCGTTCGCGAGCCTCGAGCAGGAGGTCTTCCTCGAGGTGCTCCGGACCGGCAACGCGCTGGTGCACGACCTGGCCGAGCTGCTCAAGCCGTACGGCCTCACCCAGCCGCAGTACAACGTCCTGCGCATCCTGCGCGGCGCGGGCGCGGCGGGGCTGCCGACGGGCGAGGTGGGGGACCGGATGGTGGCGAGCCGGGAGCCCGACGTCACCCGGCTCCTGGTCCGGATGGAGGAGCGCCGGCTGGTGCGGCGCCGGCGCCGGACCGACAACCGCCGGGTCGTCACCGTGCGGATCACGCCCGAGGGGCTCCGGGTGTTGAAGGCGCTCGACGGGCCGATCGCCAGGATGCACAGCACCCAGCTTCGGCACATGAGCCGACGCGAGCTCGCGCTCCTGGCGGGTCTGCTGGAGCGCGCGCGGCAGGAGGACGACGGCGCGGGCGGCTGAGTCGGCGGGCCGGTGCGCGGGCTTGCCGGCGGGCCGATCTGGCGCCGTGACCAGGCATCCGCCAGTCCCGCCCCCCGCCGGCTCCTCTTCGACCCGGCCGCGGATTAAACTTCCGTCGCCATGACCACCTCCAGGCTGGACCCAGCGGAGGCGTCCCCCGACGCCGCCTTTCTCGAGCGCGTCCGCGCCGCGACCGCGCTGCTCGAATCGATCGTCGCGGACCGCGCGCTCCTTGTCGGCGTGCCGCTCGAGGAGCAGCAGCGCCTGCTCCAGGCCGCCGGCCACGTGTACTCGCCCGATGCCGCCGCGCGCCGCCGGCTGGTACGGGCGACCATTCGGAACCGAAAGGCCGACAAGGTGACCCGCGAGAACCGGGTGCTCGACGGCACCGGCATCCGGACCCTCCGGCGCCGGCCGATCTTCACCAGCCCCAACGTCTTCCCGCCCCCCGGGTTCGCGCCGTCCGACCTGACCGGCGACCCCGGCTCGGGCGAGGCCATCGAGCCGCAGCACTGCTACATCTGCAAGCGGAAGTTCACCGAGATCCACCACTTCTACGACCAGATGTGCCCGCCGTGCGCCGAGTTCAATTACGCCAAGCGCACCGAGACGGCGGACCTCACGGGCCGGGCCGCGCTCCTCACCGGCGGCCGGGTCAAGATCGGCTACCAGGCCGGCATCAAGCTGCTCCGGGCCGGGGCCACCCTCATCGTCACCACCCGCTTTCCCCGCGACTCGGCGGCGCGCTACGCCCGGGAACCCGACTTCGGTTCCTGGGGGCACCGGCTCGAGATCTTCGGTCTCGACCTCCGACACACGCCGAGCGTCGAGAAGTTCTGCGACGAGCTGCTCGCGACCCGCGACCGGCTCGACTTCATCATCAACAACGCCTGCCAGACGGTACGCCGGCCTCCGGAGTTCTACCAGCACATGATGGACGGTGAGCGGGCGGCGCTCCATGATATGCCCGAGCCCGCCCGCAAGCTCCTCGGACGCTATGAGGGCTGGCGCGGCGCCCACCTCCATCTCGACGGCAGGCCGGGCACGGACGTGACGACCGCCGCCTTCGAGCGCCGCCTGCCGAGCATCGCCGGGCTGGCCCGCCCGGCGGAGCTGTCGCAGGTGCCGCTCCTGCCCGAGGAGCGGGAGTCGCAGCGGCGGTACTTTCCCGACGGCCGGCTCGATCAGGACCTCCAGCAGCTCGACCTCCGCGAGCGCAACTCGTGGCGGATGCTGATGGCGGAGGTGCCGTCGGTGGAGCTGCTCGAGGTGCAGTTGGTCAATGCGGTCGCGCCGTTCATCCTCAATGCCCGGCTCAAGTCGCTGATGCTCCGCACCTCCGAGCGCGACAAGCACATCGTCAACGTCTCGGCGGTCGAAGGTCAGTTCTACCGCACCTTCAAGACGACCCGCCACCCGCACACCAACATGGCCAAGGCCGCGCTCAACATGATGACGCGCACCGCGGCCGCCGACTACCAGGGCGACGGCATCCACATGAACAGCGTGGATACGGGGTGGGTGACCGACGAGGACCCGGCCGAGCTCGCCGCGCGGAAGCTGGCGGAGCACCGGTTCCATCCGCCGCTCGACATCGTCGACGGCGCGGCCCGGATCGTGGACCCGATCATCTCGGGCGTGAAGTCGGGCGAGCATGTGTGGGGGAAGTTTCTCAAGGATTATCGGCCGACGGACTGGTAGGAGGTGGAGGCCGCGCCTGAGCCGCGCGCATCCTTTCCGGTCCCGCTCTCTCACCGCCGACAGCACGACCCAGTATGTTGATCCTGTGACCCATACATCAAACGGCGCACTGGACCGCCTCGCCCCCGTCCTCGCCGGCCGCTACGCTCTCGCGCGCGAGCTCGGCCGCGGCGGCATGGCCACGGTCTACCTGGCCGACGACCTCAAGCACCGCCGCCAGGTGGCGATCAAGGTCCTCCGCCCCGAGCTCGGCGCCCTGCTCGGCGCCGACCGCTTCGCTCGCGAGATCCGGATCGCCGCCGGGCTCAACCACCCCCACATCCTGCCGCTCCACGATTCGGGCGACGCCGGGGGCGGGCTGCTCTACTACGTCATGCCCTACGTCGCCGGCGACTCGCTCCGCCGCCGGCTCGCCCGCGAGGGCCCGCTCCCGGTGGACCAGGCCGTCCGGATCGCGCAGCAGGTCGCCGCCGCGCTCCACCACGCGCACGGGCAGGGCGTGGTCCACCGCGACATCAAGCCGGAAAACGTGCTGCTGCTCGATGGCGAGGCGATGGTCGCCGACTTCGGCATCGCCCTCGCGGCCACGGGCGCGGAGGGTGACCGGCTGACCGAGGCCGGCCTCATGATCGGGACCCCGGAGTACATGAGCCCCGAGCAGGCGGCCGGCGAGCGCGCCCTCGATGCGCGAAGCGACGTCTACAGCCTCGGCTGCGTGCTCTACGAGCTGCTGGCGGGCGAGCCGCCGCACACCGGGGCCACCGCGCGGGCGGTGATCGCAAGGCGCTTCACCGAGCCCGCGCCGCGCGTCCGCCGCCTGCGGCCGGCCGTGCCCCCCGCGCTGGAGCAGGCGCTCCTCCGGGCGCTGGCGCGGGAGCCGGGTGAGCGCTTCCCGACCGCCGCGGCCTTCGCCGAGGCGCTCTTGCTGCCCGCCGCGCTCGCGGGCGTAGGCGAGCTCCGGCTCCCCTCGGTCGCGGTCCTGCCGTTTCAGAGCCTGGGCGCCGACGCCGAGAATGAGTTCTTCGCCGACGGGATCACCGAGGACGTGATCGCCCAGCTCTCGAAGATCCGCTCGCTCAGGGTCATCTCGCGTGGCTCCGTCATGACCTTCAAGGCCCGCGAGCGCGATCTCCGGCACATCGGCGCCGCGCTCGACGTCGAGACTCTGCTCGAGGGCAGTGTTCGCCGGGCCGGCGACCGGGTGCGGATCGTGGCCCAGCTCGTGGACGCCGCGACCGAGCGCCACCTCTGGGCCGAGACCTACGATCGCCGGCTCACCGACATCTTCGCGATCCAGACTGACGTCGCGCTCCAGATCGCCGCCGCGCTCAAGGCCGAGCTCTCGCTCGGCGAGCGCACCCGGCTTCACCGGGAGCCTACCGCCGACCTCAACGCCTACCGGCTCTACCTCCAGGGAAGGCATTCCTATACCCGCTACACCGAAGCGAGCATCCGGAAGGGCATCGGCTACTTCGCTGAGGCGATCGCGGCGGACCCCGGGTACGCCATGGCGCACGTCGGCGTCGCCCTGGCCTATGCGGAGCTGGCGGCGGGAGCGGGCGGCGGCACGGTGCGGCCGGACGAGGCGTACCACCACGGTGTGAAGGCCGTCTCGACCGCGCTGCGCCTCGACCCCGACCTCGGCGAAGCGCACGCAGTGCTCGGCCTGCTCCGGATGGTGCACGACTTCGACTGGGCGGGTGCCGAGGCGGAGTTCAAGCTGGCGCTCGAGCTGAGCCCGGGGGCGGCCGACATCTACGACCACTACGGCTGGCTCTGCGGCGCGCTCGAGCGCTACGACGAGGCGCTGGTGCTGGTGCGGCGGGCACAGGAGCTCGACCCGCTGACCCACCGGGCGGACGTCGCGGCCACGCTCCTCAGGGCTGGCCGAAACGAGGAGGCGCTGCAGGCGGCGCTGGGAGCCGTGGAGTTCGACCCCGAGTACGGGCGGGGGCGGTCGACGCTGGGGTGGGCCTACCTGAAGCTCGGCCGGCCCGACGAAGGTCTGGCCGAGCTGGAGTATGCGGTGAGGCTGGCTCCCGACCACCCGCTGCACCTGGCGCAGCTCGGCGAGGCGTATGGGCTGACCGGACGCACCGCCCAGGCACGGGACGTCCTGCAGCGGCTGGAGGCGTTGTCGCGGGAGCGGTACGTGTCGCCGTACCACATGGCGTACGTGTACACAGGGCTCGGCGAGCACGAGAACGCCATCGAGTGCCTGGAGCGGACGTTCGAGGAGCGAGCGGGGATGGTGTACGGGATCAAGGGCTCGTTCCTGTTTACGCCGCTGAGGGAGAACCCACGGTTCGGGGCGCTTCTGAGGAAGATGAATCTGGCATGAGCCGTGGCGCAGTCATCCCGAGTGACACGAAGGCTCGAGTCGGTGGAGCGACTGAGACTTCCAGTGCCGGATCAGGGCTCGGTGAGCTCCGTACTCCGGTTCTGTGCCTGATCCGCTCGAGGCCCGCGTGACTCATCACCCCATCGCCGAGTACGCCCTCCTCTCCGACTGCCATTCGGCCGCGCTGGTCCACCGCTCGGGCTCGGTGGACTGGCTCTGCTTCCCGCGCTACGACGCCTCCTCCTGCCTCGGGGCGCTGCTTGGCGACGGCGCCGGACACTGGTCCATCCGCGCTGCCCGCGCCACCGAGGTCCGGCGCCGGTATCTCGTGGGCTCGCTCGTCCTCGAGACCGAGTTCACGACGGCGGCCGGCCGGCTCACCCTCACCGATGCGCTCGCCCTCGGGGCCAACGAGCGCGGGCACGAGCTCGGCGCGCGGTCGCCCCACGCGCTGCTGCGCCGGGCCGAATGCACGGCCGGCACCGTCGAGCTGGAGCTGGAATTCGCGCCCCGGCCCGACTACGGCCGGGTGGTGCCGGCGCTGCGCGAGGTCTCGGGCGGTGTCTCGGGTGCGGGTGAGTCGCGGGTCCCGCTCCTCGCCTCGCCGCTGTCGCACGACCTGGCGGACGGAACCGCGCGGGCGCGGGTGACGCTTCGCGCGGGGGAGTCGCGGGCATTCGCGCTGCAATACCAACCGGAGCTGGCACCCGGGCCCTGCTGGACCTCCGAGGAGATCGCCGCGCGCCTCGCAGACACCATCGCCGCCTGGCAGAGCTGGTCGGGACAGCACCAGCGGTACGACGGGCCCTGGCGTGAGCTGGTCGGCAGCAGCGGACGCGTGCTTCAGGGCCTCACCTACCAGCCGACCGGCGCCATCGTCGCGGCGCCCACGACGTCCCTTCCCGAGGTCGTCGGCGGGATGCGCAACTGGGACTACCGCTACACCTGGGTCCGCGACGCGTGCCTCACGCTCGAGGCGCTCTGGGTGGCCGCGTGTCCGGACGAGGCGATGCAGTTCTTCGATTTCCTCGCCAAGGCCGCGTTTCGCCAGCTCCGCGAGGAAGGTGATCTCCAGATCATGTTCGGCGTGGACGGCGAGCGCGAGCTGACCGAGCGCGAGCTGCCGCACCTGAGTGGCTGGCGCGACAGCCGGCCGGTGCGGGTGGGGAACGGCGCCTGGCAGCAGCGCCAGCTCGACGTCTACGGCGAGCTGCTGAGCGCGGCACAGCGGCTGCGCGAGGCGATCGGCGCGTTCACGCCGGACACCGCGGGCTTCCTCACCGCGGTGGCGGACGCGGCGCTCCGGCGCTGGCGGGAGCCGGACCAGGGGATCTGGGAGATCCGCGACGCGCCGCGCCACTTCCTTCACTCCAAGCTGATGTGCTGGGTGGCGCTCGACCGCGCCGTGACGCTCGCCCCCGTCATCGGCGCCGACGGCGCCAGCGTGGATCGCTGGCGGGCCGGACGGGAGCAGATCCGGGGCGCCATCCTCGAGCAGGGCTGGAGCGACCGCGCCGGCGCCTTCACCCAGACCTTCGGCGGCGAGGCGCTCGACGCCTCGACGCTGCTGCTGCCCATCGTGGGCTTCCTCCCGGGCGACGATCCCCGCGTCCGCGCCACCGTCGACGCGATCGCCGCCCGGCTCACCGACCGTCATGGCCTGGTGTACCGCTACCTCGCGCCGGACGGGCTCCCGGGCGAGGAGGGCACCTTCCTGCTCTGTACCTTCTGGCTGGCCCACGCGCTGGCGCTCGGCGGCGACGTCGCCCGGGCGCGCGAGGTGTTCGGCCGGGCCGCCGCGTTCGTCAACGACGTCGGGCTGCTCGCGGAGGAGGTGGACGCGACCACGGGCGAGCTGCTGGGCAACTTCCCGCAGGCGTTCAGTCACGTCGGGCTGGTGAACGCGGCGTGGGCCATCGGGCAGGCGGAGGCGGGGCAGGCCAAGCCGCCGACGGAGCCGCTGCGGTGAGGCTGTAGACCCGCCCTCACCGGCGTTACCGAGAATCGCCCTCGGCCGGGTCTAGGCCGAACGCCGCCGGTGACTAGGGCCGATCCACCGCCAGCCCGCTCGGCACGCTCGCCGGGGCGATCGCGCCCAGGTCCCGCGCCGCCGGGTCGGTGAGCGCCTTCATGAACTCCGTCACCTCGTCGATCGTCTGGTCCGCGAACGCCACCCCGCGGAGCAGCGTGTCCCGGGTCGCCAGGATCTGGTCGAAGTTATGCAGCAGCGTTCCCTTGAGCGCCGGCTCGAGCCCGCTCCCGTCGAACGCGTTCAGCTTGAGGTCCGACTCGCTGTAGTGCGCCACGAAGGCGCGCAGATCGAAGAACGCGCCGTCGTGCCCGTAGGGCGCGGTCAGCTCCACGTTCCGGAGCGGTGGCGTCCGGAAGGCGTAGCGGTCTTCGAGCCGGCCGGTCTCCCGGCCGCGACCGAAGTCGTCGTGACCCGAGGGCCCGTCGCCCTTGCCGGGCCCGAATTGCGCCACGGCGACGTTGTGGAACCGGTTGTCGGTGAGCGCGGGGCCGTTGTGGCAGATGGAGCAGCGGGCGCTCAGGAAATCCTTGGCGCCCCGGAGCTGCACGTCGCTCATCGCGGCGTCGTCCCCCGCCAGGAACCGGTCCCACGGCGAGTCGTTGAACGCCAGCCGGTCGATCAGGAACCCCGCGATCGCGTTGCTGGCGTGGCCGAAGTTCATCTGCGGAAACCGCGTCCCCGGGTACGCCGCCTCGAACATCCGGCGGTACTCCTGGATCCGGCCCAGCCGGTCCATCAGCCCGTTCCACACCTGCTGCGCCTGCTTGTCGCTCACCGCGGCGAGCTCGTTGCCCGATGCCGCGCGCATCTCCTCGCGCGACAGCACCGGGAACATCGGCAGCGCCGACAGCGCGCCGAACTCGAAGGCGTCGGTCATGTGCGGCGTGAGCCGCTGCCCGGCCGGCGTCACGAATTTCCCCTGTCCGTCCACCACTACCCGCCCGTCCCAGAACAGCGGCTTGAGCGCGAAGAGGTTGAACGCCGGCGGCGCGTTCCGCGGGATGAACTGTCCCGTGGGGTGCACCCGGGTGGGACCGAGCCCGGTCGCGCCCTGGCCGATCGAGAGGCTCCGGTCGTCGCCGGTGCCGAACGCCGGGAGGTGGCAGGTCATGCACGAGATGTCCCGGTTGCCGCTCAGGATCTTGTCGAAGGCCAGCGCGTGGCCCAGCCGCACCAGCTCCGGCCGGACCGGCGCCGGCCGGCCGAGCGGGCCGATGCCGCGGCCGGCGGCGAGGGCCCGGACCTCCAGGGCCAGGGTGGCAACGGCGGCCTCGGAGGGCGCGGGGCCCGCGGCGGCCGCAGGGGCCATTGGGGTGTCGTCGGAGCAGCCGGCCAGCAGAGCCAGGCCAGCGGCGAGGGCGGCGGGCAGCACACAGGGACGTAGATGCAATCGCATGGGGTGACTCCGGGCCCGGGGGCCCTTCCACGAGCGAGTTGATGGCGGGGGAGCGGAAATATAGGTTCGAACCTACCTCCCGCACGTTACGCCGGTGTTGGCAACCCGTTACCGCGGGCAACGACGTTCACTCCCCGCGAGTTGACGTGGTGTCCCAGCTCGCGCCCTCCCGTATCCCGCTCGCCCCCCCAGTGTCGTGCCTTCCCCGAGCCCCAGCTCGCGCCCTCCCGGAGCCCAGGCGACGTCCGGCGGTCGACGTGCTCGGAGGGGCGCGTCAGCAACCGCCACAGCACCCCGAACCCAGCACGCAACGGCAGCGGTTGCTGCAGCGCCCGGAGAGCGCGTCGATCGCCGGATGCTCGCCGGCACCGCCGCACCCCAGCGCGGTTGCTGCAAGGCCCGGAGAGCGCGTCGATCGCCGGCGCCGCCGCACCGGAGCGTCACTGCGCTCCGGACGACCCGCCCGCCGCCATTGACAACGCCCCCGGCGCGGCTTGAATTACCCTTCCGAGCGCTCCCCGAAGACAATCGCCCGACGACCGCGGCCGAGGTTCCTCCATGGCAGACGTCCCCCATCCGCTCCCCCAGGCCCGCTTCGGCGCGACCAGACGCCGGGACGCGTGGTGGGTCCAGCCCGCGGTCGTCTTTCTCGTTCTCTCGGCGTTCATCGTCTACGCCACCTGGGCCGCCTTCCAGGGAAACCACTATGCCTACGGCCCGTACCTCTCGCCGTTCTACTCGCCCGAACTGTGGGGCAGCTCGCCGCACGCGTGGTTCGGGCCCAAGCCCGGGTGGTGGCCGGCGTGGCTCGTGTTCTCGCCCGCGCTCCTGATCCTGCCGTTTCCCGGGCTCTTCCGCGTCACCTGTTACTACTACCGCGGCGCCTACTACAAGGCGTTCTGGGCCGATCCGCCCGCGTGCACCGTCGGCGAGCCGCGGAAGCGCTACCTGGGCGAGGCCTCGTTTCCGCTGATCGTGCAGAACGTCCACCGCTACTTCCTCTATGTCGCGCTGCTGTTCCTGCTGGTGCTGCTGCACGACGTCTGGAAGGCGCTCTGGTTCACCGACCCCGTCACCGGCCGGACCGCGTTCGGCGTCGGCGTGGGGACCCTCGTGCTGGCGACCAACGTCGTGCTCCTCGGCGGGTACACGCTGGGCTGCCACTCCCTCCGGCACGTGGTCGGCGGCTACCTCGACCGGCTCTCCGGCCATCCCGTGCGCCGGCGGGCCTACGACTGCGCGAGTTGCCTCAACCGGGTCCACATGCGCTGGGCCTGGTGCAGCCTCTTCTCCGTGATGTTCGCCGACCTCTACGTCCGCCTGTGCTCGATGGGCGTCTGGACCGACTGGCGGATCTTCTGACCGAATTCCAGACCTTCGAGCACGACGTTCTCGTCATCGGGGCCGGCGGCGCCGGCCTCCGGGCCGCGATCGCCGCGTCCGGTGCCGGCGTCTCGGTCGGGCTCATCTGCAAGTCGCTGCTGGGGAAGGCCCACACCGTCATGGCCGAGGGCGGCATCGCCGCGGCGCTGGCCAACGTCGACGACCGCGACGGCTGGCAGGTGCATTTCGCCGACACCATGCGCGGCGGGCAGTACGTCAACAACTGGCGCATGGCCGAGCTGCACGCCAAGGAGGCGCCCGACCGGGTGCGCGAGCTCGAGGCCTGGGGCGCGCTGTTCGACCGCACCGCCGACGGCCGCATCCTCCAGCGCAACTTCGGCGGCCACAAGTATCCCCGGCTCGCGCACGTGGGCGACCGCACCGGTCTGGAGATGATCCGCACACTCCAGGACCACGGCATCCATCAGGGTGTCGACGTGCACATGGAGTGCACCGTGCTCCGGCTCTTCACCACCGGCGGGCGGATCGCCGGCGCGCTCGGCTACGATCGCGAGCGGGGCCGGTTCCGGGTGTACCGCTGCCAGGCGGTGATCCTCGCGACCGGCGGCATCGGCCGGGCGTACTCGATCACCAGCAACAGCTGGGAGTACACCGGCGACGGCCACGCGCTCGCCTATCGCGCCGGCGCGGCGCTGCAGGACATGGAATTCGTGCAGTTTCATCCCACCGGAATGATCTGGCCGCCGAGCGTCCGCGGCATCCTGGTGACCGAGGGCGTGCGCGGCGAGGGCGGGGTGCTCCGGAACAACCAGGGCCGCCGGTTCATGTTCGACGACATCCCGGAGAACTACCGCGCCCAGACCGCCGACAACGAGGAGGAGGGCTGGCGCTACACCCAGGGCGACAAGAGCGCCCGCCGGCCGCCCGAGCTCCTGACCCGCGACCACGTGGCCCGCTGCATCCGGCGCGAGGTGGCCGAGGGCCGCGGCAGCCCGCACGGCGGCGTCTTCCTCGACATCTCGTGGATCAAGGAGCGGCTGCCCAACGCGCGTGAGGTCATCATGCGCAAGCTCCCGAGCATGTACCACCAGTTCAAGCAGCTCGCCGACATCGACATCACCACCACGCCGATGGAGGTGGGGCCGACCACGCACTACGTCATGGGCGGCATCCGGGTGGACGGCGACAGCCAGATGTCCACCCTGCCGGGTCTCTTCGCCGCGGGCGAGTGCGCGGCCGGCCTGCACGGCGCCAACCGGCTGGGCGGGAACTCGCTCTCGGATCTGCTGGTGTTCGGGAAGCGCGCGGGCGAGCACGCCGCCCGCTTCGCGCGCGAGTCCGGCGCGGCGGCGATCGATCAGGCCGAGGCCGAGGACGCGGTGCGGCAAGCGCTGGCCCCGTTCGAGCGTGGCGCGGCCGTGGGAAGCAGCGGCCCCTACCAGGTACAGCAGGATCTTCAGGGAATGATGCAGGACCTGGTCGGGATCGTCCGGACCGCGCCCGAGATGGAGCGCGCCCTCGAGGGCATCGGCCGGCTCCGCGAGCGGGCGGCGCAGGTGGGCGTCGCCGGCAACCGGGAGTACAATCCGGGCTGGCACACGGCGCTGGACCTCGACAACTTGCTCACCGTCTCCGAGGCCGTCACCCGCGCCGCCCTCGAGCGCGAGGAGAGCCGGGGCGGCCACTTCCGCGACGACCGCCCGGACAAGGATCCGGCGTACGCCAGGTTCAACATCGTGATCCGGAAGGGCCCGGACGGCGGGATGCAGCTCGAGCGGGTCGTGATCCCGGAGATGCCGCCGGAGCTCAAGCGGGTGATCGAGGAGCAGAAGTAGGATCGGTGGGTTGAGGTCGTTGGCTATTCACCACGAAGGCACGAAGGACACGAAGTAGAGCAACTGATTGAACAGCCAGCGGTCTTCGCTTCCGGGAGGCTCGGCGTGACGGCAACCGTGAAATCCAGCTCGGACGACCCCGCGACCCGGAACAGCGCCACCTTCCGCGTCTGGCGCGGCGACCGCGCCGGCGGCCGGTTCGTGGACTACGCGACGCCCGTCTCCGAGGGCATGGTCGTCCTCGACGCGATCCACCAGATCCAGGCCGAGCAGGCGAACGACCTGGCCGTGCGCTGGAACTGCAAGGCCGGCAAGTGCGGCTCGTGCTCGGCCGAGGTGAACGGCAGCCCCAAGCTCATGTGCATGACCCGGCTCAACGAGCTCCCGCTGGACCAGCCCGTCACGGTCGAGCCGATGCGCGCCTTTCCGCCGGTCAAGGACCTCGTGACCGACGTGTCGTGGAACTTTCGGGTCAAGCAGAAGATCGCGCCCTTCAAGCCGCGGCCGCCGGATGCGCCGGACGGGACCTGGCGGGTGGATCAGGCGGACGTGGACCGGGTGCAGGAGTTCCGGAAGTGCATCGAGTGCTTCCTCTGCCAGGACGTCTGCCACGTCCTGCGCGAGCACCACCTGCACGAGGAGTTCATCGGGCCGCGCTTCCTGGTGTACGTCGCCGCGCTGGAGATGCACCCGCTCGACACCGGGGACCGGGTCGCCGAGCTGCGCCAGGCCCACGGCATCGGCTACTGCAACATCACCAAGTGCTGCACCAAGGTCTGCCCCGAGCACATCACGATCACGGACAACGCGATCATCCCGCTCAAGGAGCGGGTCGTGGACGAGTTCTACGACCCGCTGGGCCGGCTGCTGAAGGTGTTCAGTCGAAGGGAGGGGACGTGACCGACAGCTACGAGCTCAAGCGGATCTCGAGCGCCTGCATTCCGGGGGCGCTCGTGAAGGCGGAGCGCTACCGGATCATCAACGATCCCTCGAGCGCCGAGAGCATCTGCCTCGACGTGCTCGAGGTGGACCCCGGGAACCAGGAAGCACTCGTCACGCTGCTGCTCGCGCTCACGGATCAGTTCGCCGAGGCGCCGGCCGAGCGCGCGCGCCGGGCGCAGGAGCTGCTCCCGCGGCTGGACGACGAGTACAAGCGGCTCTACTACGCCGGCATCATCTGCGAGCGCAGCGCCAAGGCCCATCTCCGCCGCGGAACGACCGGGTCGGGCGAGCTGGCGTACCATTGGTTCCGCCAGGCGATGAACTGGTACGAGAAGGCCGAAGCGCGGCGGCCGGCGGGAAACGACGAACCGATTCTCCGGTGGAACACGTGCGCGCGGATCCTGACGCGGAACGAGCACATCAGGCCGCGGGTGGAGGAGCCCGTGAGCCCGGGATCCGAGTAGGTGACGTGAGGCGGCGGGCTTCGGTCCGGCGGGCGGCGGGCTTCGGCGCAGGTGGGGGCCGACACTCCCTCCGGACGCTGCAGTGACCGCTACTCTCGCCTCGCAGGCAACCTCGTGCTATGGCGGTCACTGACGCTCCCTGCGGGAGCGCCGTCCCCCGCCGAAGCCGAACGCCGCCGCCAGAACACTAGCCCGGGAAGAACCGCAGCCTGAGCAGCTCCATTACCGCCGGATCGAGTCCCGGTGGATCGAAGGCCACCGCGATCTCGCGCCCGACGTGCCGGACCACCCGGCCGCGTACTTCGATCGCGGTCTCGGCGTCGACCTGGAGCGCGCCCTCGATCCGGCTGCCGACCGCCGGCGCCGACTCGAAGCGCGTGAGCGCGTAGCGGAGGCCCGTCGCGCTCACGTCGCGGAGCGGCGTCCCCGGGCCCGATGCGCCCGCGGGCGGCGGTGGAATCGGGAGCCGGGGCGCCGCCCGGCGCTCGCGGTGCCGCTGCAGCAGCACCGCGCGTTCGGCCTCGATCTCGGCCGCGCTGGGCCACAGGCCGCCGTCGGGAAAGAAGGCGAGACCGGCGCGATCGATCCGCCCGATCCGGGCCTCCAGCTCGACCCGCTCCCCCCTCCTCAGCACCACGGTTCCCGTCACCTGCTGGTCCAGACGCCAGACCCGGCTCCCCGGGGCCGGATCGACCCGGAGGCCACCGAGCCCGAGGTCGCGCACGGCGCAGCGACAGCCGTCGAGCTCGAGCAGCCCCGGGGCTGTGCGGCGATACTCGGCGCGCTCGAGCAACCGGCGATCGAGGTGGGCCGCGGTCCAGCGCTCTCGGGGGGGCATCATCCGGCGGTGAGGGTGTCTGAGGCGGTCAAGAGGGCTCCGGGGGCTGAGGCGTCGGGGGACCCTATCAATCTGGCGATCGGCGCCACGCCCGGCCACCCATCGGCTCGCCCGCTCAACCGAATCGCAGGCGCCGACCGCCTTCCCGAGCTGGGCGATCGAAGGTTGGGAGGCCGACTATCCCGGACCCCCAGCCCGCGCCCTCCCGGACCCAGGCCGGCGTCCGGCGCCGACGTGCTCGGAGGGGCGCGTCAGCAACCGCCACAACACACCGATCTCACCACGCGAGCGTAGCGGTTGCTGCGGCGCCCCGGAGCCGGGCACCCGCCGAAGGCGGGTGGAGCGACGCCGGACCACACGCCGGCACCGCCGCTCGCGGCCGCTACCGGATCGCCTGCACCACCGGCACCTTGCTCGCCCGCCGCGCCGGAAAGAAGCCGCCCAGCGTTCCCATCACCACGGCGAACACGAGCCCCGCCAGCAGCAGCCCAGGCGTGATCCGGAAGCTGAACGCGATCTCGCTGAAGTTGGCCCAGTTCGTGGTGCTGGTCACGATCCCGTTCATCGGCAGCGCGAGCAGGCAGCCCACCACGCCGCCCGCCGCCGCGATCACCGCCGATTCCGCGAGGAAGCTCGCGAGGATGCTCCGCGGCCGGAACCCGAGGGTCAGGAGCACCGCGATCTCGGGCGCGCGCGACGCCACGGCGGCGTACATCGTGTTCACCGCGCCGAACACCGCGCCCACCGCCATGATCCCGGTGATCATGACCGCGAGGATCCGGAGGATCCGGCCGAGCAGCTCCGACTGCTTGGCGTAGAACGCGCTCTCGCGGTAGACGTCCACCGTCACCCGCTTGTCGGCTTCGAGCACGCGCTTGGCCTCGTCGAACGAGGCCGGGTCGTTGAGCCGGAACGCGAGCGACTGGAAGTTCTCCCGCCGCATCGCCGGCATGATCTGCTCGTTCTCGCCCCAGATCTCCGACTCGAACGCCGAGCCCGCGGCGGCGAAGTGGCAGGTCACGGTCCAGGGCCGCCCGGCGAAGCGCAGGGTCTCGCCGATGCCGGTGTTGGGGAACCGTCCCGCCAGCCGGCGGCCAACGCAGACCTCGCTCTTGCCGGTGGCCGGGCGCGTGCCCGCGAGCAGCGTCACGTTGTTGCGCACCTGCCAGGCCTGCTCGCTTACGCCCCGGACCACGACGTTGGCGAGCTGGGTGGTGTCGCCCATCCGGCCGAGCGGGATGACCACGTACGACTCGGCGCTCGCGAGCGCGCGCCCGTCGGTCCCGCGCGCCACGTGCGGCGACGCCGTCAGGATGCTCACCGCCTCGCGGTCGAGCCCGCTCGACATCTCGCTGTCGGCGCCCTTCCGGAGCACCAGCACGTTGCGCTCGGAGCCGGTGCGCGTGAGCGCCGCGGCGAAGCCGTTCGCGAGCGCGAGCATGCCGATGAACACCGCCACCACCAGCCCGATGCCGAGCGCGGTGAGCGCGGTCGACACCGGGCGCTGGCGCACGCTCCGGAGGTTGTAGCTGAACGGGATCTTCATGCGGTCGTCCTTGCTGGTGGAGAGTCACCCTGAGCGAAGCGAGGGGGGCATGCGTCTGGGCATGGCTCCTTCGCTTCGCTCAGGATGACTCGCGCTCGGGATCACTCATGCTCAGAATGTTCGTCATTCCACGTTGCGCAGCGCCGCCACCACCGGCAGCCGTGCGGCCCGCACCGCCGGCACGATCCCGCTCGCAAGCATCAGCAGGAGCGCGATGACCGCGCCGATCGCGAGCGTCGTCCCGGTCACGTCGAAGCCGGGGAGGAAGCCGGCCGCGTTGAAGTTGGTCGCCTTGTAGAGCAGCTTGGCCGCGCCCAGGCCGATGACCGCGCCGGTCACGGTGATGAGGCCGGCCTCGAGCATCACCAGGCCGAACAGCCGGCGGTCGGAGAAGCCGATGGTCTTGAGCACCGCCAGCTCGCGGGTCCGCTCGCGCGCGCTCATCATCATCGCGTTCGCGGCCACCAGCAGGATCGCGAACACCACCGCCATTCCGATTGTGTTCATCAGCAGGCTCACGTTGCCCCACATGGTGGCGAAGCTCGCGTTGAACGCCTGCTCGGTCCCGGTCTTGGTGGGCGCGCTCGAGTTGCGGAACAGGTCGTCGATCGTCTTGCCGACGCCGGGCCCGTTCTGCGGGTGGTCGATCTGCATGATGTACCACCCGGCCATCCCGTTCCGGCCCGAGCGCTCGTCGAGATACTCCCAGTGGAACATCATCGCGTCGTCGTTGATCACCGGATCGGTGGGCGTGTAGACCCCGCGGACGGTGAAGGTCCAGTCGCCCGGGTAGATGGTGCCCCGGAGCGTCACGTTCTGACCCACCTTCCAGCCGAACAGGTCCACCAGCCGGGCGCCGATCAGCGCGCCCGAGCGGTCCTGGAGGAAGGCCTCCTTCTGGTCGGCCGGCACCGACATCTCGGGATAGAGATCGAGGTAGCTCTTCGCGTCCACGGCGAAGTTGGCGAAGAACCGCTTGCCGTCGCCGTACTGCCCGCCGAACCAGTTGGCCCAGGTCACTTTCTCGACGCCGGGGACGGTCGCGAGCCGCTGGGCGTAGGCCACGGGAAGCGGGAAGATGAGCCCGCTGGCGTTGGTGGACACCAGCCGGCGCGCGCTGCCGAAGTCGGCCGCGGCGCGGAGCGTGGTGATGACGGTGCGGAGCGAGGCGAACAGGAACAGCGCCAGCGCCACGCTCGCCATGGTGAGCAGGGTGCGCCGCTTGTGGCGCGCGAGGTAGGCGGTGACGAGCGGCAGGAATCTCATGTGGCCGCCGCCCCCGCGGCGACCGCCGCCTCGCCCTGCTCGACGAACGTCCCCTTCTCGAGGTGGAGCTGCCGCTTCGCGCGCGCCGCGGCGTGCGGGTCGTGAGTCACCACGATCACCGTCTTCCCGAACTCGTCGTTGAGCCGGCCGAGCAGCGCGAGCACCTCCTGCGAGCTCCGGGCGTCGAGCTGGCCGGTCGGCTCGTCGAGCAGGATCAGCGTCGGGTCGGCCACGACGGCGCGGGCGATGGCCACCCGCTGCTCCTGCCCGCCCGAGAGCTGGCGCGGGTAGTGCCGGAGCCGGTCGTCGAGGCCCACGACACCGAGCGCGATGCGCACCCGCTCCTCGCGCTCCTTCTTCGAGAGCCGCGTGAGCAGCAGCGGCAGCTCCACGTTCTGAAACGCGGTGAGGACGGGCAGCAGGTTGAACGACTGGAACACGAAGCCCACGTTCCGCGAGCGCCACTCCGCGAGCTGCGCCGCCGTCATCGCGCTCACCTCGGCGCCGCCCACGCGCACGGTGCCGCTGGTGGGCTTGTCGAGCCCGGCGATGAGGTTGAGCAGGGTGGATTTGCCCGAGCCCGAGGGCCCCATGAGGGCGGTGAAGCTGCCCTGCTCGATATCCATCGAGAGCCCGGTGAAGACGTCGATCCGCTCGGCGTCGCGGTGAAAGGTCTTGTGGACGTTTCGGATTTCGACCAGCGCCATGGGTCGCTCGCTTCGCTGAGGTGTTCGCCTGTATGCCCGAGCCCTATTCGCCCGTCATCCCGAGCCCAACCGCGTCATCCCGCGCGCAATCCCGTCATCCCGAGCGCAGCGAGGGACCTGGCTCGCTCACGTCGGACCGTCGCGAGGTTCCGGAAACGCGCCGGCCAGGTCCCTCGCTGCGCTCGGGATGACGTCGCTCCGGGATGACACCCCTGTCCCCCGCGTCCGCCCTCACTCCCCCACCGTCACCCGCATCCCTTCCTTCGGCTCCTCCACTCCGCCCGTCACCACCCGCTCCCCGCCCGACAGCCCACGTCCGATCTCCCGGAACCCTCCGCTCACCGGCCCCGCCTCGACCTCCCGCGCCTGCAGCCTCCCATCCCGCACCAGCCATACGACGCTCCGGCCCCCCGTCTCCCGCACCGCCGCCGCCGGCAGCCGGAACCGCGCCGGCCCCGCGGCCGCCGGTGCAGTGCCCGGAGCGGCTCCCGCGCGTCCAGAATCGGCCACGAGAAAATCGACCCGCGCTCCCATCTCCGGCAGGATCCGCGGGTCCCGGTCGAGGATGCTCACCTTCACCTGCACCGTCGCGCGCTGGCGGTCCGCCGTCGGCACCACCTGCCGGACCTCGCCCCGGAACGACGTGTCCTGGTATGCGTCGAGCGTGATCCGTGCCGACTGCCCATGCCGCACGCGCGCGATGTATGCCTCGTTCACGTCCACCTCGACCTCGAGCGAGCCGAGATCTGCCATCGTCACCACCGCGCCCCGGGTGAGCCCGCCGCCCACCGACGGCGCCACCACCTCGCCCACCTCGGCCTCCTTCCGGAGCACCGTGCCGGTGAACGGGGCGCGGATGTACGTGTTCTCGAGCGTCGCCTGGGCAACGCGGCGCGCGGCCTGGGCCGCCTCGATCCGCGCCTGGGCCGAGCCGGCCCGCGCCGCGGCCTGGTCGGCGCGACTCGTGGCGCTCTCGGAGTCCTGCGCCGACATCAGTTCGGGATGCTCGCCATGGATCTGGGCGACCCGGTGCGCCTCGCGCGCCGCCTGGTCGCGGTCGGCCGCGGCCTCGGCGAGCTGCGCCCGGGCGCTCGCGACGTTGGCGTCGGCCTCCGCGACGGCGGCGGCGTAGTCATCGTTCTCGAGGCGGGCGATCACCTGGCCGCGTCGCACCTCGGAGCCGCCGTCCACGGTGAGCGAGGCGATCCGGCCGGGGATCTTGGCGGAGACCGCGGCGTGGGTCCGGGCCACGATGTAGCCGTTGGCGGTGACCGACGTCGTTCCGCCGCCGCCGGCGCTTCCGCCTCCACCCGACATCGGCGTGGCGACGACGGTCTCGACCGTCGCGGTCGAGCGGCTCCGGGCCCAGAGGACCGCACCGGCAACGAGCGCGGCGGCGACGACCACAAAGACCAGCGTGCGGCCGAAGGCGCGGCGGACCGCGGGCGGAGGGTCGCGGTCGATCCGGAGCTTGGAGAGATCGTGGGTGGGAGCGGTCACGGGAGCGAATATAGGCCGAAGCAGGGAGGCTGTCGACGGGCGCGGGGGGATGGACTGGATCAGGCCGGAACGCTATCCGGCGGTCGGCTCCGGCGGGGGCCGGCACTCCCTCCGGTCGCTGCAGTGACCGCTGCTCTCGCCTGGCGTGCAGCGGTGTGCTGCGGCGGTCACTGACGCTTCCTCAGGGAGCACCGTCCCCCGCCTGCGCCCGTCCCCGCGGCCCACCGTCGTTCCCCGACCCCCAGCCCGCGCCCACCCGGGACCCAGGCGGGCGTCCGGCGCCCACGTGCTCGGAGGGGCGCGTCAGCAACCGCCCCAGCACCCCGATCCCACCACGCGAGCGTAGCGGTTGCTGGGGCGCCTCGGAGAGCACGTCGGCGCCGGACGCCCGCCGGCACCGCCGCACCCCGGCGCGGTTGCTGCGGCGTCCCCGGAGAGCGCGTCGCCGCCGGGCGCTCGCCGGCACCGGCACCGGCACCGTCATGGCGCCTCTCGGCGGGCTTCAATCGTCCCCCAGATTCATCTTCCTGAGCAGCGCCTGGAACCGGGGGTGTCGGCGCAGGGACGCGAACAGGAAGGAACCCTTGATGCCGAACACGCCGCCGGCCCGCTCCTCGTAGGCCCGCTCCAGCCAGTCCATCGCCCGATCCTGCTCCCCGAGACCGGTGTAGACGTACGCCATGTGGTATGGCGAGACGTACCGCTGGCGTGACATCTCCTCGAGTCGTCGGAGGACCGCGTGCGCCTCCTCCGTCCGTCCCACCCGCCCAAAGGCCTGCCCGAGCTGGGAGAGGAACAAGGTGTTCGCCGGGTCGAGCGCCACCGCTCTTTCCAGCTCGGCAACCCCCCGGTCCGGCATCCCTTTCAGCAGGTACGCCCATCCGAGGGTCGCGTGCGCCATCACGTAGTGCGGATCCACCTCGAGGACCCGCGTGACCACCCTCAAGGCTTCATCGTACCGGCCGGCCCTGAGCAGCGTAGTCGCGTTATCATGGCGATGCGCCACCGGGTCGAGCTCGTGGGCGCGCTGCTGCATCTCGAGGGCCTCGTCGTACCGCTCCAGGGAGGTCAACATCAGCCCGTAGCTGTCGTACGTATCTCCGCTGTTCGGGTTGAGCTCGATGGCCCGCTTGAACTCCAGCTCCGCCCCGGTCCAATCGTAGTCGCACACGAACTTGAGAAACGCGAGCATGGCGTGCGCCTCGGCGAGTCCGGCGTCGATCTCGAGCGCCCGCGCGACGGCCGCCCTCGCCCGCCGAAATGCCTCCCCCGGCGAGAGCGCGCCGGCGATGCCGAGGCCCATTTCGGTGTAGGCGTGGGTGATGGTGGCGTACGCCAGCGCGTAGTTCGGGTCTCGCGCAACCGCCTGCTCGAGGTACTTGAGCCCTTGCTCGACGCCTTCATGCGTCCAGCGGGCCAGGCAATGCTTTCCGAGCAGGAACAGCTGGTAGGCCTCGACGTCGTCGGTGGGCTCCTTCCGGATCCGGGCCCGCTCCTCCTGCGACAGCTCCGCCTCGAGCGCGGCCGCGATCCGCAGCGCGACATCGGTCTGGATGGCGAAGATGTCGGTGAACTCGCGGTCGTAGGTCTCCGCCCACAGGTGCCGGTCCGTCTCCGCGTCGATGAGCTGCCCCACGATGCGCACCCGGCTCCCCGCGCGGCGGACGCTGCCCTCGAGCAACGTCGCCACGTCGAGCGTCACGCCGATCTCGCGCAGGCTCCGTTCCCGCTTCTTGTACCGCATCACCGAGCCGCGCGAGATCACCTTGAGCGAGCGGATCTTCGAGAGCTGGGCGATCACGTCTTCGGTGATCCCGTCGGCGAAGAACTCGTTCTCGGGATCGGCGCTCAGATTGTCGAAGGGAAGGACGGCGATCGACGGCAACCGGGGCGCGCGAGCCGGCGCGGGCCCGGTGGCCAGGGCATCCGCGAACGCCGTGGCCGTCGGGAATCGCTCCGCCGGATCCACCGCGAGCGCCCGCGCGATCGCCTCGTCGACCGCCGCCGACACCGTCGGCCGCACGCGGCGCACCCGGGGGGGCGGCTCGCTGAACCGCCGGGCGATCACGCTCCTCGCCGAGGTCGCCGCGTGCGGGGGCTCGCCGGCCAGCAGCTCGTACAGCACGCACCCCAGGCTGTACACATCGCTCCGGGCATCCAGCGTCCGCTCGCCGGCTGCCTGCTCGGGACTCATGTACTCGGGAGTTCCCACCATGAAGCCGGTGGCCGTGAGTCGGTCACCCGGCGCGGTGCTGGCCGCGAGCGCGATGCCGAAGTCGGTGACCATCGCCTCGCCCTCGTGCAGGAGGATGTTCTCCGGCTTGATGTCGCGGTGGATCAGGCCGTGGGCGTGCGCGTGGTCGAGCGCCGCGGCGACCTCCCGGACGAAGCCGATTGCGTCGGCGGTCGCGAGCTGCCGCTCGGCCACGAGCTTCTGCCGGAGGGATCCGCCCCGCACGTAGGGCATGACGTAGAAAAGCTGGCCCCCGGCCTCACCGGAGTCGTAGAGCGGCAGGATGTGCGGGTGGTTGAGCGCGGCCGCGATCCGGATCTCGCGGGTGAACCGGTCCGGGCCGAGCAGCGCGCCCAGCTCGGGGCGGAGCAGCTTGATCGCCACCTGGCGGCCGTGCCGGAGGTCGTCGGCCAGGTACACCGTGGCCATCCCGCCGCGGCCGAGCTCGTGGAGAACGCTGTATCGATCCGAGAGTGCGTCGATCACCCGAGGTAGCGCGCCTCCACGACTTCGAGGTGGTGCCGTGTGTGCCCGGCGATCACGTAGGCGAGCGCGCGGACGCTGATCGGCTGGTCGTTCGCGATGCCCTGCCGCGCCCATCCCGCCGGCGGCAGGTGCCGGAAGAGGGCGACAGTCGCCCGGCGGACGTGGCCCCACTCCTGGACCATATCGGTCAGCGTCCGGTCGCCGGCACCGACCTCGGCCACCCAGGCCTGGTCGTCGAAGGCGGGGAGGGGGACGATTTCGCCGCGCCCGATGCTGAGCGCGCGGTACCCAAAGGCCCGCTCGGTGTCGGACAGATGCCCGACCACGTCCTTGAGGCTCCACTTGCCGGGAGCGTAGCGGTAGTCGCCGCGCGAGCCGGGGACGGAGCCGAGCCGGCCGAGGACCGCGTCGAGCTGGGCGGCCAGGACGGCCAGGACGTCCTCGTCGTCGCCGATGCTGGCGACGTAGCCGGCGAGCGAGGGGGCGTACTCATCCTCCCCGGGACGCGATGTCGTGACCATGAAGCTCAACCTACGACGGGTCGTTCCGGTTGTCACGGGAGGCCGAGTTCTACATCACCCCGAGAATCTCAGCAGGCTCAGTTGCCGACCAGCGTCCCGGCGTAGACGTAGCCCAGCACGCGGCCTTCGAGGGCAACGCGCCACCAGCCGCCCCTGAGCGAATCGGCCAGCACGGTGTCACCCGGCAGCAGGACCGCGACCAGATCGGCTTTGGCGCTCCGGCGGTCGTGGACCTTGGTCCACGTGCGAGCGACGCGCGGCGCGGCCTCGGCGCCGGCGGCCGAGTCCGGCAACACCGGCGATGCCGCGGCGCGGGCGGTGTCGAGCGCGACCGGCGCCTCGGCGCGGATGGCGGCGGTCGCGAGCGGCTCCGAGTCCCGGGCCGCCCCCCGCCGAACGAGCAGTGTCGCCAGCCCGCCCGCGGCCAGAAAGAACACCGCGATCCCGAGTAGCAAGCCGAGCGGCCCCGGATCGCGCGACGTCTGCCGCCGAGTCGGCTGCGATAGGAGCTCATGCCCGCACCGCGGGCAGCGCGTCGCGATGCTCAGCGCGTGTTTGCCGCAGGCGGGGCACTCCCGGTAGTTCCTGGTCATCCTTCAGAAGATGTCGAGGGGTACGCGCGTCGACCAGCGGCCGGCCGAGGTCGCGCGAAGTGTGCTCTTCCGGCACCGTCAGGTACGGGGCTCGCCGGAGCCGCGCGTCGCGACTACCGCGCGCCCCGACAGCCGTTCGTCCCCCGAATGCGATTCCCATGCCGCCGGCCGGCTCCTGAGTCCGCGCTACCGTAACTCCAGCACGGACCGACAGACCGCTGCGTTCGCCCTGAGCGTCGCGAGGCTCTGGAACAAGAGCGCTCTGTCGCGGTCGTGCCCCAACAGACTGTCCAGCAAGCGCCGGATCGGCCCGTCGCCGTACTGCCGGCGGCGCTCTGCGGGGGTCGGCTCCGGCGGGGGTCGGCACTCCCTCCGGTCGCTGCAGTGACCGCTACGCTCGCCTGGCGTGCATCGGTGTGCTGTGGCGGTCACTGACGCTCCCTCCGGGAGCACCGTCCCCCGCCTGCGCCCGTCCACGCGCGCGCCCGTCGTACCCAGACCCCCAGCTCGCGCCTCCCGGGACCAGGCGGGCGTCTGGCGCCGATGTGCTCGGAGGGGCGCGTCAGCAACCGCCACAGCATCCCGATCCCACCACGCGAGCGTAGCGGTTGCTGCAGCGCCCCGGAGAGCGCATCGGCGCCGGACCGCCCGCCGGCACGGCCGCACCCCCGGCGCGTTGCTGCAGCGTCCCCGGAGCCGGGTACCCGCCGAAGGCGGGTGGAGCGGCACCGGACCGCCCGCCGGCACCGGCGCACCCCGCGCGGTCTACGTTTATTGCGTCGTCACCGCCACCCCCGTCACCCGGCTGACCAGCAGCGCGAACGCCGACTCCGCCTCCCCGGGGGCGAATACGCAGTGCCCGAACGCGACGCTGCTGGTGCCCTGCGTCAGCAGTGCCGCCGCGCCGGCGGCGTCGGCCTTCGCCTGGTACAGGTCCCGTTGCCAGATCGGCACCACCGGATCCTCGGTGTTGAACAAGGTGACGAGCGGCACCTTGAGTCGGCCCGAGGTCTCGTACTTGGCGGCCATGTGGCTCAGCGCCGGCTGGTCGGCCGCGAACCGCGCGACCAGCGCGTCGAGCGGGTCCGGGCCGGGCGCTCCGTAGTCGGTCCCGACATTGTCGAACGGCTGTCCGCCGAGGAATTGCTGCGCGTCGGTACTCCCGAGGAGGTTGTAGGCGAGCAGCCGGATCACGGTGAACCCGATCACCGCCGGCGGCTGCTGCAGGAGATAGCCAAGACCCGCGGCGGTCAGGAACTGGCCCGTGCGCGCCGGATCGGCGGCAAGCGCGGCGAGAATCTGGCCGATCAGCGGGCCGACCACCGTGCCGCCGCTCGCGGTGAACGCCTGGTACTCCGCCGCGAAGGCCGCGGTCAGGTCCGGCGGCACCGCGATGGCGGAGCCGGGAATCACCGCCGGCTGGCCCGGCTGGTTGTAGAACGCGTCGAACAGCACCCGGAAGTCGTTGAAGTAGTCGAGCTGGCGCCGAAAGCTCCCGATGGGTGCACAGAGGGCGAGCGCGCCGTCGAACAGCCTCGGGTTCCGCTCGGCGGCCAGCACCGTGATGAGCCCGCCTTCGGAAACGCCCACCCCGTAGACCTGGCCCCCCAGCGGACCGTAAAGCTCGCGAAACCGGGCGACAAGCCGCTGCAGATCGTGCGTCGCATCCACCACCACCAGCCCATTGGCTCGGTAGCTGGTCGTCGCGAAGGCATAGCCCAGGCCGGTGACGATCGCCGAGATCGGCGAGCCGCCCAGCTCGTCGTCGCGGATCGCGAGCGGGAACTGCGGAGGCACATAGCCCGGGGCGTAGACGACGAGGCTGCCCGTGCCGGCAGTGAACCCCGGAGGAACGCAGATGAGGTAGAGCGCACCGCTGCCCGGCAGGGTGCCCTCGGCGCCGCTCGTGCCGGCGGGGCAGGCGGACGGCGTGGTGGTCGGAATCTGTGACGGTGAAATGCTGTTGGTGGGATCGGTGGCGGAATCGGCGCAGGCGGCAAGCGAGAGGCAGGCGGCTGCGCCAAGAAGAAGGCGGCGCATGGAGTGGCTCCGGGAGAGAGTACGGCCGAGTCGGCGACCCATAGTTGGAACTTGGTGGTGTGAGCGCAAGAGCCCGTCACGGATCGGCGCTCGCCGGCGTGCAATCCGGCGGTCGGCTCCGGCGAGGGCCGATCCGCCCGCCTTCGGCGGGCACCCGCCTCCGGTCGCTGCAGTGACCGCTACGCTCGCCCGGCGTGCATCGGTGTGCGATGGCGGTCACTGACGCTCCCTCCGGGAGCACCGTCCCCCGCCTGCACCCGTCCACGCGGGCGCCGCGCCCTCACCTTCCCGGGACCCCAGCTCGCGCCCTCCCGGATCCAGGCGGGCGTCCGGCGCCGACGTGCTCGGAGGGGCGCGTCAGCAACCGCCGCAACATCCCGATCCCGCCTCGCTACGGCAGCGGTTGCTGCAGCGTTCTCGGAGAGCGCGTCGGCATCGGACGATCCGCCGGCACCCCCGCCGCACCCCCGCCGCACCCCCCGGCGCGGTTGCCGGGGCGCCCCGCAGAGCGCGCCGGCACCGGACCGCTCGCCGGCGCCGCCGCCCCGCCCGGCGCGCCTCCGGAGACGGCACTATCCCCCGGAAGCCCGGCGCGCCGCCGCCCACTCCTTCTCGATCCCGAGCTCTCGAACCCAGCGCTCCAGGTAGCTCGCGTCCAGCTCGGCGAACCGGGCGCGCAGGATCCCCGCCGCATCTTCGACCTGGCGCGCGCTCTCGCCCAGCTTCGCCCATTCGAGCTTCGCCAGCACGACGTCTTCCGCTGTGGCGATCGGGACGCGCATGCCCTCGAACTCCACCACCGTGCGCCGGTCGAACTCGGCCCGGCTGAACGTCCTGGACCGCCGCATGATGAGATCGGCTTTCCAGCCGGTCGCTAGATCCACCACGTTGAACTGGCCCTCGCTGTCGTACGCCTCGAGGGCGGTCGCCTCGTCCATGTAGAACTCGGGGGCGGGCAGCAGGAGGGCGAGCCCGTGCAGTTGCGCCGGCTCCGGCGCGATCACGAGGTCGATGTCCTGCGTGGCCCGCGGCACGCCGTGGTAGGAGCTCGCGAACGAGCCCGTCAGCATGTAGGGGATGCCCGCCGATTCGACCGCACCCAGGATGCGCCGGAATACCTCCGCGACCGTCACCGGAGCGGCCGCGGGAGATCGTCGGGCAGAAAGCAGAGCCGCAGCAGCTCGCGGCGCAGTTGTCCGGGCGACCAGTCGGGATGCGCCCGGCGGAGTCCCGCGAGGGTGAGCTCGCGCGCGAGCACGCTCAGCTCGAAGGCGAGCCGGAGGCGCCCCGGCCCGCCGAGCTGTCGCTGGGCACGCGCCTGGGCGGCGGCGGCGGCGCTGGTGGTGTCGCGCATGAAGAGGGTGTCCTGATTGCACGGGGCCGGCGGGTGGTTGGGAGAGAGTATCGGACCGGGGCGCCGGCTTTGGCAAGGGAGACCGCCGAAGCGCCACCGGCGGTCGGCTCTGACGGTCGGCTCTGACGGTCGGCTCCGGCGGGGGCCGGCACTCCCTCCGGTCGCTGCAGTGACCGCGACGCTCGCCGAGCGGGCATCGGTGTGCTCGGGCGGTCACTGACGCTCCCTCCGGGAGCACCGTCCCCCGCCTGCGCCCGTCCAGGCCGGCGCCCGCCGTCCCCGCGCCCTCCCGGACCTCAGCTCGCGCCCTCCCGGACCCAGGCGGGCGTCCGGCGCCGACGTGCTCGGAGGGGCGCGTCAGCAACCGCCACAGTCTCCGAAACCCACCACGCGAGCGCAGCGGTTGCTGCAGTGCCCCGGAGAGCGCGCCGGCACCGGATGACCCGCCGGCACCCCCACACCCCCGGCGCGGTTGCTGCAGCGTCCCCGGAGAGCGCGTCGGCGCCGGACGGCCCGCCGGCACCGGCGCGCCCCTAGCCGCCCGCCCGCCCCGCACCCATCTTGCAGCATCCCCAGCCAAAGCACTCCACGATGCCCGAACTGCTCGGCCGGCTCCAATCCGCCCTGGCGGACCGCTATCGTCTCGACCGCGAGGTCGGCGCCGGCGGGATGGCCACCGTCTATCTCGCCGAGGACGTCCGCCACGACCGCCGCGTCGCGCTCAAGGTGCTCCGGCCCGAGCTCGCCGCCGTCATCGGCGCCGAGCGCTTCCTGGCCGAGATCAAGCTCACCGCCAATCTCCAGCACCCGCACATCCTCCCGCTGTTCGACTCCGGCGAGGCCGACGGCTACCTGTTCTACGTCATGCCGTTCATCAAGGGCGAGACCCTGCGCGACCGGCTCAACCGCGAGAAGCAGCTCCCCGTCGCCGACGCCGTCCGGATCACCACCGAGGTCGCCTCGGCGCTCGACTACGCCCACCGGAACGGCGTGATCCACCGCGACATCAAGCCCGAGAACATCCTGCTGCACGACGGCCAGGCGCTCGTCGCCGACTTCGGCATCGCGCTCGCCGCGAGCAAGGCCGGCGGCAGCCGGATGACCGAGACCGGCATGTCGCTCGGCACGCCGCACTACATGAGTCCCGAGCAGGCCATGGGCGAGCGCGAGATCACCGCCCGCTCCGACGTCTACGCGCTCGGCGCGGTGCTCTACGAGATGCTCACCGGCGACCCGCCGTTCACCGGGTCGACCGCGCAGGCGGTCGTGGCGCGGGTGGTGACCGAGAGCCCGCGGCCGCTCGTGCCCCAGCGGCACACCATCCCGCGCCAATGTGGAGGCGGCGGCGCTCACGGCGCTCGAGAAGCTCCCCGCCGACCGCTTCGCCACCGCCGCCGACTTCGCCGAGGCGCTGCGCGACAAGTCGTACGCGTCCACCGTGTCGATGCCGGCGGCCGAGGCGGGCGCGCCCTCGCACGTGGCGGGTCGCCGCCGGCCGAGCGCGCTCGTGCTGGCGCTCGGCGCGGCCCTGCTCGTGGTGAGCGGCGCCTTGCTCTGGTCGTTGCGCCGCCCAGCGCCGGCGCCGCTCCTGAGCCAGTTCAGCCTCGCCCTCAAGCCGAGCCAGGCGCTGCAGCCGCCGCTCGCGGTCGGTGGCGGCCGCCTCGCGCTCTCGGCGCGACGGCCGCGCGCTGGCGTACCTCGGGCCCGGCGAGGGGGGCACCCGCCTCTGGCTCCGGCGCGTCGACCAGCTCGACGCCACGCCGATCGCCGGCACCGAAGGCGCCTCGAACCCGTTCTTCTCGCCGGACGGCTCGCGGGTGGGGTTCATCAAGAACGGCACCGAGGTGCGCATCGCGTCGCTCGCGGGCGCGCCGACGGTGACGCTGACCGACAAGGCCAACAGCAGCTCGGGCGACTGGGGCCGACGACGGCTACGTCTACTTCGAGGTGGACTCGGGGCTCGGCCCGGATGCGGGCCACCGGCGGCGAGATCGAGCCGGTCTACCGGACTCAAGTCGAAGGACAAGGAGGTCGCGACCGAGTGGGTGCACGTCCTGCCCGGCGCCACGGGCGTGCTCTTCCGGCTCCGCCACCTGGGCCAGGGTCCGGCCGACTTCGAGATCATGGCGATGCCGCTGCCGCGGGGCCCGGCGCAGTCGCTCGTCCGCGGCGTCTTCGCGACCTACAGTCCGACCGGGCACCTGCTGGTGGTCACCGCCGACGGCAAGCTGATCGGCATCCCGTTCGACCCGAAGAAGCTCGAGCTCACCGGCGCGCCCGGTCGCGCTGCTCGAGGGCATCGGGGTGCGGAACGGCGGCTTCAACATCGACCTGGTCGCTCGCCGCGAACGGCACGCTGGCCTACACCACCGGCGGCACCCTCGGCTCCCGCCGGGCGGCGTGGGTGAGCCGCGAGGGGCTGGTGACGCCGGTGGATTCCGCCTGGGACCCGCAGGGCGTCATCGGATCCGCCAGCCTCTCGCCCAACGGGAAGGCGATCGCGGTGACGCTGACGCGGGACGGCCGCCGCGACATCTGGGTCAAGCAGCTGCCCGCGGGCCCGTTCTCGCGGCTCACCTTCTCCGACACCTCGAGCGGGCGGCCCGGCTGGTCGGCCGACGGGCGCGACGTCCTGTACATCTCGGACCGCTCGGGCTCCGGCGTCGGCCCGGTCTACGCCCGCCGCGCGGACGGGACCGGCTCGCCCCGGCTGATGCTGCACTCGGAGCTCGACTTCGGACAGGTCAGCGACCTCGCGCGACGGACGCTGGCTGATCCTCCGCACCGCGCCGGCGCCGCCGGCCACGCCCGACATCCTGGGGCTCAAGGCGGGCGACACGACGCCTCGTGCCGCTGGTCGCCTCGCCCGCCACGGAACTCTTCCCCGCGCTCTCGCCCGATCGGCCGGTGGCTGGCCTACGTCTCCGACGAATCCGGCACGCCGGAGGTCTACGTCCGCCCGTTCCCCGAGACGGCGTCGGCCAAGTGGCAGGTGTCCACCGCGGGCGGGATCGAGCCGGCCTGGTCGAGCACCGGCCGCGAGCTGCTCTACATCAACGGCAAGAGCGACATGGTCTCGGCGGAGATCCAGCCGGGCGCCACCTTCTCGGTCGGGGAAGCAGCGCACGCTCTTCTCGACCTCGCAATTCGCCCAGCCGGGACCGGTGCCGTCGTTCTCCCTGAGCCCCGACGACAAGCGGTTCCTGGTGCTGCGCGAGGGCGAGGCCGGACAGCCGGGCGAGCTGATCGTGGCGGAGAACTGGACCCAGCAGCTCAAGGCTGCGTCGGGCAAGTAAGCGGGGCCGCGTGCTGCGGGGGTCGGCTCCGGCGCGGGCCGGCACTCCCTCCGGTCGCCGCAGTGACCGCTACGCTCGCCGGGCGTCGATCCGTGTCCTGGGGCGGTCACTGACGCTCCCTCCGGGAGCACCGTCCCCCGCCTGCGCCCGTCCACGCGGGCGCCCGTCGTTCCCCGACCCCAGCCCGCGCCCTCCCGGGACCCAGCCCGCGCCCTCCCGGACCCAGGCGGGCGTCCGGCGCCGACGTGCTCGGAGGGGCGCGTCAGCAACCGCCCCAGCACTCCGAAACCCACCACGCGAGCGTAGCGGTTGCTGCAGCGTCCCCGGAGAGCGCGTTGGCACCGGACGCCCGCCGGCACCGGACCGCCCGCCGGCACCGACCCCCTCCCCGATCCCGACGACGCGGTGGCTGCCCCTTACCGGGTGGCCACGGCCTGCTGATTGAGCCCAACGATCGCTGTGACCGCGTCCTGATTCGGTATCGGGAACCCGAGCGGCCGGGTGTCGGTCCAGATCGGGTGCGCCGCGTGCCGGCTCGCCGCGTTGCCGATGTAGTCGCCCAGGAAGGCGCCACCGAAGCTCGGGTCGGCGTCCGGATCGAACGACTCGGTCGTCGCCCTGGCATCCTTGCGGAAGTTGAGGCTGTTCCCCGAGGCGGTGCTCACGTAGGTGTCGATCAGGAAGTTGTTCGGATCGTTGCGCCGGTCGTAGTAAGCGATCGACACCGCGCCGGACGGGGTGACCGCGACGGCGGGGAAGAACTGATCGTTGTCCGTCCGATCGCTGTTCACCTGCACCGGCCCCCGCCAGCGCGTGCCGTCGCGGGAGCTGGCCGCCAGCACGTCGGCGTCGCCGGTGCGATAGTCGCCCCAGGTGACGTAGACTCGCCCGCTGTGCTGGTCCACCGCCAGCGCCGGAAACGAGTTGACCCGAAAGCTCGTGTTGAGCAGCGAGCAGGCGCCAAACACGATCTGCGGGCAGATGTCGAACACGGCGTCCACCTTGACCGGTCGGGAGAAGGTGGCGCCCCCGTCGGTCGACTTGGACACCATGATCTGGTTTACGCCGATGGTCGGCGTATCGAAGTTCTCGTACGCTACGTAGAGCTCGCCGTCGGGGCCTACGCCTGGGAACGACCCTTGGTTGCTGGGAGGTCGGGCGGCGTCACGGGGTGCGGCGGGGTCCAGGTCGTGCCGCCGTTGCTCGACGAGCTGATGAAGATGGGTGAGCCGGTGAGATCGAAGTGGGTCCAGGTGACGTAGACGCGGCCGCGGAAGGGACTGCGCGCCCCGTTGTCGATGGTCATGTACGGCTTGTCATTGAAGACCGTGTCGCCGTTCGTCGTCTGGGTGATGGGACTCAGGGTCGTGATCGTGGACAGGTTGGAGGACCGCGCCACCACCAGCGCGGTGGCGGAGGTGGCTCGATCGAACGACACGCAGGACCAGTACGCAGTGCCGTTGGGCGCGAAGGCCACGCTGGGATCGCTGCCGGCCGTCAGCGGGAGCGGCATGGTGCCGTTGCCCACGTCGTGCCATGACCGCCCCCCGTCGGTCGAGGCGTAGGCCCCGCACTTCGAGTCGCTCTCGAGGGCGAAGCGGTAGTCGTTGGAGGAGGCCACCAGCCGGTCGGGATTGTCGGGATCGACGGCGATGGCCGGCTCGTTCTGCGGCAGGAAGGTGTGGTCCTGGTTGGTCACGACGTTCGGACCGGCGTGGGTCCACGCACCCTTGCCCTGGCCAACCTTCGGGATACCCTGGCCATTGCGTCGCGCCGCGGCTTTCCGGAACTGCACCTCGACCCCGCCGGATCGGGGCACCTTCTTGCCGGTCCTGGCGAGCTTCAAGGCGGGCTGATCCGTCTCGGGCGCGGTGGGGCGATCGGTCTGACAGGCGGTGACGAGGGCGAGCAGAGCGCCGGCGGCGATGTACCGGTGGAGTGGCATGGGCGGCTTCCTTTGCGGTGGGCAAGACTGGACGACAAGCGATCCGGGGATCTGGGCGACACACCCGAAGGCGGAGGCAGGGGAGTGGCCTGAGAGAGGCACTGCAGGCTGGAGGATGGCGGACGGCGGCATAAGCCGGTAGCCGGGCGTGTGGTCCTGCGCGACGTGGAGGCTGGCGCGTCGCTCGCAGGCGACGGCCAAAAGCGGTGCGGGGCTACAGTAGGGATCGGCAGCCGGGCCGTCAACCCTCAGGCCTTCGGAGGATCGGGTGGGCCAGGATCGGCTGGCCGCGGCGCCGAGACGGCGAGCTTCACATCACGTCGGCGGGACCTCGCGGCCGCGAAGACGCCGTGCCTCCCGGCCTATCGCCGTCGAGCTGGCGTGCCCTGCGGCGGTCGGCTCCGGCGGGGGCCGGCACTCCCTCCGGTCGCTGCAGTGACCGCGACGCTCGCCGAGCATGAATCCGTGTGCTGTGGCGGTCACTGACGCTCCCTTCGGGAGCACCGTCCCCCACCTGCGCCCGTCCACGCGGGCGCCCACGGTCCCCGCGCCCTCCCGGACCTCAGCTCGCGCCTTCCCGGGGCCTGGGCGGGCGTCGGGCGCCGACGTGCTCGGAGGGGCGCGTCAGCAACCGCCACAGCGCCCCGAACCAACCACGCGAGCGTAGCGGTTGCTGCAGCGTCCCCGGAGCCGGGTACCCGCCGAAGGCGGGTAGAGCGGCACCGGACGCCCCGCCGGCACCGCCGCACCACCGGCTCGTCAGCCGCTTCGCCGCGCCTGAGCTCGAACCTTGGCGGGTCGGCGGATCGGACGAAGCGGCTTGCGCGGGCGCTTGCCGAGACCGCGAACGAGGCGGTTGAGAAACGGCGTCAACTCGAGGGGCTGAAAGTATTCCCGGGGATAGAGGTAGTCCTCTCCCGAGTCATCGATGATCCTGACCTGGCCGTGCGCTTCGGCGTCCGCGTCGGGACGCACCTCGTACAATTTCCGGCGCTGGAGCGACGCGGGATAGTCCCCGTTGTCGATGCAGAGGACGAATCGGGTCGGGCCTGCTCGGCCGCCTCTTCGGTTCATGGCAGATCCAGGTAGCACTTGATCTTGAGTTCCTTCCGGCCGACGCCGGTCGCTTCATACCAATGTATCTCCGCCCGTCGCACGGTACCATCGGCCAGACGGACTGTCGCACTGCCCTTCCGTTTGCGCCAGCGACCGCGTCCGTACTGCTTGACCAAACGAGGCAGCTCGCGAATACGATTCGAGGTCGCGATCGTCCGTGCATCCCGCAAAGGGCCCACGATCTCGAACCACGGTGCGCGCAGATCCAGCCCCCTCGGAGGTGCGACGGTGTGGGTGCTGGTCCAATGTCTTGAAGCGGTGGCCAGTGGGTGGTGGCTCTTACGTGCGGCTCGGATCGTCGCGCGGCGTTGCGATCGGCGGGAGCTTACCGGGGTGCTATGCGGCGCTCGGCTCCGGCGGGGGCCGGCACTCCCTCCGGTCGCTGCAGTGACCGCGACGCTCGCCGAGCATGAATCCGTGTGCTGTGGCGGTCACTGACGCTCCCTCCGGGAGCACCGTCCCCCGCCTGCGCCCGTCCACGCAGGCGCCCGCCGCCGGCCGTTCCCTCACCCCCAGCTCGCGCCCTCCCGGGACCAGGCGGGCGTCCGGCGCCGACGTGCTCGGAGGGGCGCGTCAGCAACCGCCCCAGCACTCCGAAACCCACCACGCGAGCGTAGCGGTTGCTGCAGCGTCCCCGGAGAGCACGTCGGCGCCGGACGACCCGCCGGCACCGCCACACCCGGCGCGGTTGCTGCAGCGTCGCCGCAGAGCGCGCCGGCACCGGACGACCCGCCGGCACCCCACACCCCCGGCGCGGTTGCTGGCCAGACCCACCCGCCTCTAGCCCACGCTCGACCGCCGCATACCTTAGACCCATGCCCGGCACCTATCGCGAGGTCTACGCCCGCTGGCAGGCCGCCCCCCAGGACTTCTGGGCCGAGGCGGCGGAGGCCGTGCACTGGTACCGCCGGTGGGACGCGGTGCTCGACGCCTCCCGCGCCCCCTTCTACCGCTGGTTCCCCGGCGCCCTGACCAACACCTGCTACAACGCCCTCGACCGCCACGTCGAGCGCGGCCGCGCCGACCAGCTCGCCCTGATCTACGACAGTCCCGTCACCGCCACCGTCCGGACCTACACCTACCGCGAGCTGCGCGACGAGGTCGCCCGGTTCGCGGGCGCGCTGGCCGGCGAAGGGCGTGCGGCCACGGCGACCGGGTCGTGATCTACATGCCGATGGTGCCCGAGGCCGTGATCGGGATGCTGGCCTGCGCCCGGATCGGCGCGATCCACTCGGTGGTGTTCGGCGGGTTCGCGTCGCCCGAGCTGGCCAGCCGGATCACCGACGCCCGGCCCAAGGCCATCCTGAGCGCGTCCTGCGGCATCGAGGCCGGCCGCGTGGTGCCGTACAAGCCGCTGCTCGACCGCGCCATCGAGCTGGCCGGCGCCAGGCCCGAGTGCTGCATCGTGCTCCAGCGTCCCGAGGCGGAGGCCGCGCTGGTGCCCGGGCGGGACCACGACTGGCGCGAGCTGGCGTCCGCCGCGGCGCCCGGTGGACTGCGTCCCGGTCCCCGCCACCGATCCGCTCTACATCCTCTACACCTCGGGCACCACCGGAAAACCCAAGGGCATCATCCGCGACAACGGCGGCCACCTGGTCGCGCTCACCTGGAGCATGCGGAACGTCTACGGGGTCGAGCCGGGCGAGGTCTACTGGTCGGCTTCCGACGTGGGCTGGGTGGTAGGCCACTCCTACATCGTCTACGCCCCGCTGTTCAACGGCAACACGACGGTGCTGTACGAGGGCAAGCCGGTCGGCACGCCCGACGCGGGCGCGTTCTGGCGGGTCATCGCGCAGCACGGGGTCGGCGTGTTCTTCACCGCGCCGACCGCGTTCCGCGCCATCCGGCGCGACGATCCCGAGGGCGAGCACCTCCGCCGCTACGATCTCTCGAAGTTCCGCACCCTGTTCCTGGCCGGTGAGCGCTGCGACCCGCCGACGCTCGAGTGGGCCCAGCGGCGGCTCGGCGTGCCGGTCATCGACCACTGGTGGCAGACCGAGACCGGCTGGCCGGTCGGCTGCAACTGCGTGGGGCTGGGGCGGCTCCCGGTCAAGCCGGGCTCGTGCTCGGTGCCGGTGCCGGGCTGGGACGTGCGGGTGCTGGACGACGAGGGCAGGGAGGCGGGCCCGGGCGAGTCGGGCAACGTCGTCATCAAGCTCCCGCTCCCGCCGGGCGCCACGCCGACGCTGTGGAACAACGACCAGGGCTTCCGGGACACCTACCTCACCGCCTACCCCGGCTACTACCTGACGGCGGACGCGGGCTTCAAGGACGAGGACGGCTACCTCTGGATCATGAGCCGCACCGACGACGTGATCAACGTCGCCGGGCACCGGCTCAGCACCGGCCAGATGGAGGAGGTGCTGGCGGCGCACCCGGACATCGCGGAGTGCGCGGTGGTGGGCGTCAGCGACGCGCTCAAGGGCGAGGTGCCGCTCGGCCTGGTGGTGCTCAAGGCGGGCGTGGACCGGGACCGGGCCGAGCTGCTGGCGGAGCTGGTGGACCTGGTGCGGCAGCGGATCGGACCCGTCGCGTCGTTCAAGACCGCGACGGTGGTCAAGCGGCTGCCGAAGACGCGGTCGGGGAAGATCGTGCGGGGGACAATGAAGAAGATCGCCGACGGCGTGCCGTGGACGATGCCGGCGACGATCGATGATCCTGGGGTGTTGGAGGAGATCAAGCGGGAGCTGGCGGCGATCGGGTATCCGCGGGCGGTGCAAGGCGCCGCGGCGGTCGGCTCCGGCGGGGGCCGGCACTCCCTCCGGTCGCTGCGGTGACCGCTACGCTCGCCGAGCGGGCCTCGGTGTGCTGGGGCGGTCACTGACGCTCCCTGCGGGAGCACCGTCCCCCGCCTGCGCCCGTCCAACCTGGGACCCGCCGCCCACCCGTGCCGCGACCCCAGCCCGCGCCCTCCCGGGGCCCAGGCGGGCCTCCTGCGCCGACGTGCTCGGAGGGGCGCGTCAGCAACCGCCCCAGCACTCCGACCCCCACCACGCGAGCGCAGCGGTTGCTGCAGCGTCCCCGGAGCCGTGTACCCGCCGAAGGCGGGTGGAGCGGCACCGGACCGCCCGCCAGCAACCCACACCCCCGGGCTCGCCTCAGTCCTGCTCGGGGACCCTCGCGCTCTCGATCGAACCGACCTCTGGTTGCAACGCCGCCAGGCGCCGCCGAACCCAGGTTACCTGCGGCCGAAGTGCGGGGTCGGCATCCTTCCAGAGCTCGAGAAAGCGCCCGTAGGCGTGACTGGCTCTGACGGTATCGCCCAGACCGGCGTAGAGCCCGCCCAACTCGCGGTACGCCGGGGCGAGCTCGTCCGCGTCGACCATGACCCGCTCCATCCACATCGTACCGAGATACCGCTCGTACGCCGCCACTGCCGAATCGGGCAGCCCGGCTCTCGTATATGCTCGCGCCAGGGCCGTGAGGCCGCATCCCGGGCATTGGCCCGTCTCTGACCACGCCCGGAACTCGGTGATGGCGTCTGGCAGGCGTCCCTCGGTGAGGGCGAGCTCGCCCTGGACCGTGTGTTGGGTATGCTTGTCGGGCTCCGCCATCCGGCGGTACCTGGGCTCCACGTCCCGCTCATAGCGGACAAGCAGCTCGCGCGCCCGGCGTGGTTGCCCCGCCTGGGCCATTACTTCCGCGATCAGGAGATAGGGCCGCTCGAGCGGCGGAAGGGAATCGAAGGGGAGCACGGTCAGCGCCCGGTCCAGCTCCTCCACGGCCTGCGCCGGCCGGCGCTGTAGCCAAAGCTGATAGGCGGCGAGCGTCGACGCGAATTCGAAGTAGCGTGATCTATTGTTTTCCTCGGCCGACGCAGCCATGCCGTCGCGCAGATATCTCTCCGCCTTGCCGACCTGACCCCGCACTCCGGCGATGTTCGCTAAGGACCAGTCCGTCCATTCACGCATGTACAGGGTTCGGGGGTACCGTCTCGAGAGCGTATCCAGCTTGGCTTCGGCCAGTTCATAGTGCCCCAGCATGGTCTCGAACTCGGCCAGCGACCAGTCGACCTCCTCGTTTCTTGGAATCGATCGAGCAACGTGTGCGATGGTGGCCTTCGCGTCCTCGAGCTTTCCCTGGCCGAGCTGCAGGTCGACGAGCGTGAGCCAGTCATAGAACGACGTGCTGTCCAATGCGACGAAGCGGTGAAGCACCTGTTCGCCGGCCTCGAACTGGCGCGCGGCGAAGCAGACAGCCCCGAGCGCCGACAGTGCCTCGGTGTCATCCGGGTACAGATCGAGCAAAGTGCGGTACGTCGCGATCGACTTGTCGAAGTCGTACAGCACTCGATTGTAGTAGGAGGCTGCCACGAGATACCGGTCCCGCAGCGGCAGGCGATCCCGCAGCGCGAATGCCCGCGTGAGGGCCCACCCGATCCGGTCCGTCTGATGCTCGTAGACGTGCATGAGCAGATCGCTCAGCCTGACATACGCCATGCCGAAGCTCGAGTCCAGCCCGATCGCTTCCTCGTACAGTTCGCGGGACTTCGGTCCGTTGCCATCCACATAGAAGGCGCGGCCCGCCTGGGTGAATTTGCGAAGCGCGTCGAGCGAGCCGGTGGCGGCGCGGGACAGCGCCGGTTCGCCCCGCACCGTCGTAAGGGATTCTCCGACCCTCCCGCGCAGGAACTCGGACAGCCGGTCGATGGCGCCGATGATCTCGGAGGAATCCCGAGCCGTTTCGCGGCTTCCGGTGACGACCTCGCCGGTGCCGGCCGCCACCAGCGAGGCCGATATGATGTACTGCGGCCCGGCCGTGGCGACTTCTCCTGTCACGAGTCCTTTGATGCCCTCACGGAGCGCGATCTCCCGTGCCAGGGTCGGATTCAGTGGGGTGGTGGTCGGCAGCCGCATGCGGACGAGCACATCGGCGATTTGCGGTGATGACACGACCCGCACCGTATGGGACTGGGCGAAGTCGATGCGAAGCGCCTCCGCGACGACGCTCCCGAGAGACGAATCCCCGGGCGGCGCGGCGAAATCGGCGATCAGAAGCCGCTCCCTGTGCCCGGGGACTGCGGCGGACGTCGCCGCAGGCTGCCGGGTGACCCAGATGGCCGCCCCGGCCAGGGCGAGGCATGCCACGGCGAGCGGGGCCGCGTGGCGGCGGATTCCGCCCGACCTCGGAGGTAGCGGGGACAGCAGCGCCGCGCGCAGCGCCGCCGCGCTGGGGTACCGGTCGGCGGGTACCTTGGCGAGCGCCTTGACGACGACTGCCTCCAGTCCCGGGGTCACCGTGCCGCGCACCGTTCTGAGGCTGGGGACGGGGTCTACCGCATGGCGCGCCAGCATTGACTGGGTCGTGGGCCCGGTGAACGGCGGGGTTCCAGCCAGCATCTCGTAGATCACGCAGCCGAGGCTGTAGATGTCGCTGCGTGCGTCGACCCGGAGACCGCTGGTCGACTGCTCGGGACTCATGTACGCCGGCGTACCGATGACGATGCCGGATTCCGTCAACTGCTCGGCGCTGATGACGTCCACGGCGCGCGCCAGCCCGAAATCGGCCAGGATCACGCCGTCCCCGGCCAGCAGGATGTTGGACGGCTTGATGTCGCGGTGGACGAACCCCTGCGAGTGCGCGGCCTCGAGCGCCTCGGTGATCTGGCACGCGATGGTGATCGCCTCGTCCACGGGGAGCTGGCTCTCACGCTTGAGGCGGTCCGCGAGCGTCTCTCCGGCCACGTATGGCGTGACGTAGAACGGGAGGTGGTCCACCTCGCCGGAGTCGAGCACGGGTATGATGTTGGGATGGGTCAGGCGAGCGGTGATGCGGATCTCGCGGCGGAACCGTTCGGTGCCGAGGACGGGGGCGATCTCCGCGCGGAGCACCTTGACGGCGACGCGAGCGCCGCTCTGCAGGTCACGCGCCAGGTATACGGTGGCCATCCCGCCGCTCCCGAGCTCGCGCTCGAAGGCGTAACGGTGCTGGACGCTCTCGAACATCTCGGGCGGTGCGACGCGCACAGGCAGCCATGTGCAAGGGACTGTCCCAATGTGGGGCCCGCGCCAGCGGGCCGCCAGCGGGGCGGCGCCCGTGTACCATCGATTTACCGATGCGGTTTACTATGCCGGCCTGACGGCTGCGGTCTCGTGAGCGGTGCGATGCGGGGGTCGGCCCCGGCGGGGGCCGGCGCTCC
>CAVQGA010000019.1:0-366011 GCA_963711915.1 uncultured Gemmatimonadales bacterium | reverse complement strand
CGGGTACGCGGGCCGCATCCCGTGGCAGCTCGGCGACCCGGTCGGGACCGCCGAGGTCGAGTCCCGGACGACGTCGCCTGGTACGTCGAGCGCCAGTTCGGCCCCTACGGCACGCTCGCCGGGACGGCGTCTTCCACGACCGAGTACGCGATCCCGCGGCTGCTGATCTCGTGGGCGCTGAGCTTCGGAGCACGCGCGGATCCTCGGGCCGCCCGCGCTGGTCGACGAGGCGCGCGAGCGCGTCGACCGGCTGATCGAGGCGCACCGCGGCGAGCCGCCGTCACCGTCGCCGGCACGGCGTGCCGCCGCGCCGGTCCCGAGGCGGAGACCAACGGCCGCGGCGCGCGGCGGCGACGCTGCGATCCGCCCGGAGCGCTTCGCCCGGCTGGTCACGCTCGCCTCGGTGCTGATCGCCGCCGGCCGCGCGGGCGAGCGGCTCGAGGTCGACGAGGTCTGCGAGCAGCTGCAGATGTCGCCGCAGGAGCTGCGCGAGGACGTCTCGGTGCTGAACGTCGTCAACTTCGGCGGCGGCGCCTACGTGATCTACGCCGAGGTGCTGCCGACGGGCGAGATCGAGGTCGACCCCGAGCCGTACTCGGACACGTTCGACCGCCCGGCGCGGCTGCTGCCGATCGAGGCCAAGGCGCTGGTCGCGGCGATCGACCTGATCGACGCTCGCGCAGCCGGAGCTGCGCTCCGCGCGCGAGAAGGTCGTCGCGGCGCTCGGGCTACGACCCCGTCGAGGAGGGGCTGCAGATCGTCTCGCCGACGCGTCGACGACGACATCGCGCACACCGTCGAGCTGGCGGTGCACGAGCACCGGCTGCTCGAGATCGAGTACTGGACGCAGACCGAGGACCGCTACTCCGAGCGCGTGGTCGAGCCGTACGCGCTCTTCAACGGCCGCGAGGCGCTGGTACGTCGCCGCCTGGGACCCGATCGCGCGACCGGCTGCTGCACTTCCGGCTGGACCGGATCAAGCGCGCCGAGGCGCTCGACGAGCGCTTCGAGCGCCGCGAGGACCTCGACCCGATCGCCGACATCGGCGGCTGGCCGCGCACGGGCACGGTCGGCGGCTCGCGCGTCGCGCGCGTGCTGATCTCGCGCCGACCAGGCGCGCTGGGCGCGCGAGGAGCGGACCGTGCTGGCCGAGCTCGAGGGCGGCGAGATCGTCGTCGAGATCGGCGTTCAAGGGCACCGACTTCCTCGTCCGCGAGGTCCTCAAGGAGGCGGGCGACGCCGTCGTGCTCGAGCCCGCCGACGCCCGCGAGGCGGTCCTGGCGCCGCCGAGCGGCTGTTCGCTCGCCACCTGACGTGAGCCGGCGCGCGGCGATCGCGATGTCGCCGAGGAGGTGCTCGCGTTCCTCGAGGAGCAGCGCACGCTGACCGTGCGCGACGATCGGCCGCGACGGCTGGCCGCACCTGATGCCGCTCTGGTACGTGCGTGCGCGACGGCGAGTGCTGGGCCTGGACCTACGCGAAGTCCCAGAAGGTGCGCAACCTCGAGCGCGACGCCGCGCTGCACGCTGCAGGTCGAGGCGGGCGACTCGTACGACGAGCTGCGCGGCGTGATGATCAAGTGCCGCGGCGCGATCCACCGCGAGCCGGAGGTCGTCGCCGGCGTCGGGAACGCGCTCGCCGCGCGCTACGGCGACGGCGGGCACGTGACGCCGGCGCAGGCGGCCAAGCGCGTCGCGCTGCAGTTCGTGGTCAGCAGTCGCCTCCTTCGACCACCGCAAGCTCGCTGACGAGCGGCCCGGCGGATCGTCGAGCGCGCCGTCGAGGTGCGCGCCGCAGGACGCTGAGCGCGCCGGGCGCGGTCGCCGTGCGGCGATCGCGCCGCGAGCCGCGCGTGCTCGCGGAGGTCCGCTGCGCGCGGCCGCTCGGGCGCAGCGGGCGGTCGCGCGGCCATCCGCCGCTGGCGGTCGCGCAGCGAGTCGTAGAGCGAGAGCAGGATCGGGTTGTCGGTGCCGGCGACCAGCGCGCGGTGGAACGCGCGGTCGGCCTCGACGAACTCGTGCCCCTCCAGGTCGCCTGGCCGCCGACCGCCTCGCGCGAGCTACCCGGCACGTCGCCGGGATCGGTCGATCACCCGCTCGATCGCGTAGCGCTCGATCACCCAGCGCGTCTCGATCACCGCCTCGGTCTCCTGCGCGGAGACCGGGCACGACGAGGCGCCGCGCTTCGGATAGAGCCGCAGCAGCCCTCGGCCTCGAGCTGCCCGAAGGCGGCGCGCACCGGCGTGCGGCTCATCCCGAGCGCCTCGGCGATCTCGTCCTCGCTGATCAGCTCGCCGCCCGGGAGCGTGCCGTCGAGGACTCGCTCCTTGACGTGCTGGTAGGCGCGCTCGCTCGCGGACATGCGGCGCGCTAGCCATGCGCGTATACATATGCGATACGCAGTTGTATACGATGACGTGTACTAGTAGTCCATGTATGGATACCTATGCGCTTCCGTGCGGATGCCAACTCGAGCGCGCTTGGCGGATGTGGGCGCTCGCGGCGGCGTTCTACCTCGTGGCGATCTTCCATCGGATGAGCCTGGGCGTGGCGTCGATCGACGCGAGCCAGCGGTTCGGCGTGTCGACGAGCACGATCGCGCTGCTGTCGACCGTGCAGCTCGGCGTGTATCTCGTGATGCAGATCCCGGCGGGGCTGCTGGCCGACCGGCTCGGGCCGCGGCGGTCGCTCACGCTCGGGCTGCTGGCGATGGGCGTCGGCGAGCTGCTGTTCGCGTTCAGCCCGTCGATCGGGCTCGCGATCGCCGGCCGCGCGCTGGTCGGCGCGGGCGACGCCTGCATGTTCCTCAACGTCCTGCGCGTCGCGGCGCACTGGCTCCCGCCCCGCCGCTACGCGCTCGCCGCCGCGCTGACCGCGGCCTGCGGCGCGTTCGGCCAGCTGCTTGACGACCGCGCCGCTGAGCGCCGCGCTGAGCGGGATCGGCTGGACGCCGACGTTCGCCGCGCGGGCGTGCTCACCGCCGTGCTCGCCATCCTCGCCGTCAACCGGCTGCAGGACTCTCGGCCTGGGCCAAGCACAAGGTGAAGAACGCGGTGTCAGCGTCATTGGCCGCTTCGAGGAGGCGCTGACGCTCGAGGCGCGCGACACCGGCGTCGACGGCGTGATCTGCGGGCACATCCATTTCGCCGACATGCACGACCGCTGGGCATCCACTACGTCAACACCGGCGACTGGGTCGAAAGCTGCACCGCGGTCGCCGAAACCCAGGAGGGCCTGTTCGAGCTTGATCCGCTGGACCGAGACGCCGCTGCCTAGGGCGAAGCCGGGCCGGCTGTGCTGTTGCGCCGGCAAGCGGTGGTGCCAGGACAGTGAGCTTCACAACTTTTGCCGCGCCAGCAATAGGTTGCTGCTGCCTACGTATCCCGGGCATTTCCGGGGACGGGCGAACTCGACGCCGGGGAGCATTTCCAGATGTTGTCGCAAGGCCGCCGTCTCGCGCCTCTCGCCGGAGCTGCGCGCCTCGCTTCTTTCACTTCACCGTCTTCACGACCAGCGGCGCAGCCTCCGCCTATTTCGGGGTCTGGCTGGCCGCCCGCGGCATCTGCGCCGAGCGAGATCGGCATCATCAACGCGGCGCCGGTGTTTGCACTGCTTCTGATCAACCTGTTCGTGGGCCGGCTCGCCGACCGCGCCAGCGACTGGCGGCAGCTGATCATCATCCTCTCGCTGGTCGCGGCTCTCTTCCCGCTCGGTCTGAACTTCGTCACCGGCTTCGGCGGCATCCTCGTCGTCTGGACCCTGTTCTCCGTGCCGGCCGGTCGCTGCCGCCGGTCGTCGACGCGGCGACCCTGCGGATGACCGAACGGCGACGGCACCTCGTTCGGCAACATCCGCGGCTGGGGAACGCTCGGCTCGATGGTGGCGACGGCCGGGCCCGGGCCGCTCGTCGGCCTGGCTGGGGCCGGCCGCATTCATCCCGACGCTGTTCGGACTTTCGCTGGCGCGGGCGCTGCTGGCGCTGCAACTGCCGCGCTTCCGGGCGCCCCGGGGACGCCAAAACCTGACCCCGCGCCAACACTGCCAGGCGCCACTGAGGGAAGTGATGCAGCCCTGGTTCGTGCTGCCGCTCTCGCCTTCGCCCTGGTGCAGGCAACGCATTCGATCACATCGGCTTCGCCGCGCTCGTCTGGGTCCGGCAGGGGATGCCCGAAGGCGTGATCGGCCCCTGATCGCGACGAGGCGGCGGCGGAGGCGGCGATGATGTTCGTCTGGCGGCGGCTGAAGCTGAAGGTCTCGGCGCGGCACCGATCATCATCGCGGGCGTCGTGTCGGCGTTCAGGTGGGCGGCGATGGCCTTCGCACCGCCCGTCTCGGTGCTGTTCCTGATGCAGCTGCTGCACTGGGTCACCTTCGCGATCGGCTATTTCGGCATCGTCTACTTCATCGCCAACTGGACCAGCGAGGAAATCGCGGCGGAGGCGCAGGGCTTCTCGTTCGTGCTGCAGCAGGCGATGTCGGTGCTGGCGTTGCTCGGCTGGCTGGTCCGTCGGTGCCTTCGGCTCGTGGGCCTGGGCGGGGCTCGGGCTCTTTGCGCTGCTGGGGGCGGGGCTGGTGTGGCTGTCCCTGCTGATGCATCCGCAGGCAGAGCATCGTGTGCCGCCGCCCGACCCGGCGCTCGAGCCGGCGCCGTAACCCGCTCCTTTTTGTTTGCGAGCGGTCCGAGCGTGGGCCGCCTCTGCACCAGCTCGGCCGGTCAGTTCCCGGCAGGGCTGGGAGGACCAGACAGGTCATGCTGGTGGCTATGGCCGCCGCTGGCTCTGTTTCGATTGCACCTGGATAGACTTACGGGGCGAAGCTCGAGCTTCTGATTGCGCCGGCGCGGGAGCTTCACCCGCGTCCTTCGACACGGTGAAGGCACGCTGGAACCCAGGGCTTGCGCACATCAAAAAGGCCCTGCGGTTTCCCGCAGGGCCTTATGAGGCAACTTGTGTGCGGTTCAGCCGAGCCGGCCGCTGGCGTGGGCCAGCATCGTGTAGACCTTGCCGCGATCGGAGAGCAGGTATTCGCGGGTCTCGGCGGCCGGATTGGAGCCGGTGGCGGCGCGCTTCAGCAACTGCTCGAACTCGGCCATGTAAGCCTGGCGGTCCTGGCGAATTCCGGATCGCGCTGCAGCTCTTCCGGACCTCGTCATAGGTCGCCTGGCCGGCCAGCGTGTAGATCCGGCGCGAGAACACGTTCTGCTCGCCGGCCTGGTAGCGCTGCCAGGCTTCGGCCAGAGCGGCATTGGCGTCCATGGCGCGGGCGATCTCCTCGGTCAGCGTGCTCAGGTTCTGAGGCTGCGGCTGCGGCGCGGGAGCTGCCGGTGCTGCGGGGCTGGAGGCATTGCGCAGCACGTCGCGGAGCCAGCCGCCACCTTTCCTCGCGCTGGGCTGCGGCGAGTGGCGGAGTTCGGCGGCGCCGGAGCAGGAACCTGCGGGCGCGGCGACGTGGCCGGCGCCGGCGACATCGGGGATCGGCGGAAGCGCGGCGGCGGCCGTGCGGGGCGGACGGCTCGGCCGCGCGGCGGCCTCGGTGGCGCGCGCGGGCTCCGGCACGCGGCGCTTCGGCGACGCGGGCGCGGCTCCGGCGCGTGACGGGGCCTCGTCGCGAGCGCCGCTCGGCCGAGCCGGTGCCGGGCGGGGCGGCGCTCGTTGAGGTCGTGCGTCGCCGACTGGGCGCGGACGATGGCGTTGAGCTCGGTCAGGGCCTCGATCTGCTCGGCGACGACGCGGCGCATGGCGGCGGCGCTCGCCCGGGTCTCTTCGGGCAGTTCCATGACGCCGCGGGCGAGCTCGGAGCGCGTCGCCTCGAGCTCGGCGCCGACTTCCTTGGCGGTGGCGCGCATGGCCGCGGCCGTCTCGTTGAAGCGCTGGGTGGCTTCCTCGAGCGCCGACTGCATCTCGAGGATCATCGTGGCCTGGGTCTGGCGCAGGGCATCGGCGGCCCGCTGGCTTTCGCTGCCGGCCGTGTTGGTGAACGAGCCGAGCTGGTTCGCGACGCGCTGCGACGTGGTTTCCGAGCGCCTCTTCGAGCAGGTTGGTGCTCTTGCCCAGGACGTCCTGCACCTGCTGGGTGCTGGAGGTGAGGGCGGTCTGCATCTGCTCGGTGCTTGACGACAGCACGTCCTGCACCCGCTGGGTGCTGGAGGTGAGAGCGGTCTGCATCTGCTCGGTGCTCGACGAGTGCACGTCCTGTACCTGCTGGGCAGTGGAGCTGAGCGCACCCTGCATCCGCTCCGTGCTGGACGAGAGCGCGTTCTCCACCTGCTGCGTGGTGGAGCTGAGGGCACCTGCATCCGCGTCGGTGCTTGACGAGAGGACTTCTCCACCTGCTGCGTGGTGGTGGTGAGGGCGCCCCGCATCCGCTCGGTGCTCGACAGATCCTCGTCGACCTGCTGGGTCGTGGACGTGAGTGCGCTCTGCACCTGGTCCGTGCTCGAGGTCAGCACGTCCTGCACCTGCTGGCGTGGTGGAGGCGAGGGCGCTCTCGACCTGTCCCGGCACTGGCCGAGAGCGCGGTCTGCACCTGGTCGGTGCTGGACGCGAGCGCGGTGTGCAGCAGGTCGCTGGTCTCGGCGAGGCCGCTGCGGACCTGGGCGTTGGTGGATTCGAGGGCGGTCCGCACCTGGTCGGCGGTCGAGGTCAGCACCGACTGCAGCTGGCCGGTGGTGCCGCTGAGCGCGAAGTTGATGCTGCCCGAGGTGTGTTCCAGCGTCTCGGCGACGTTCGAGGTCGTCGACTGAGCGACCGCACCCGGCCGGTGGCCGAGGTGGGCAGCACGCGGAAGGTGCTGTCGGTCGCGCCGACGACCGACCGGGAAGACGTGGCCCGCATGATCTCCAAGTACGACCTGCTGGCGGTTCCCGTGGTCGACGCGGGCGGCCGGATCCTGGGCATCGTGACCGTGGACGACGTGATCGACGCCCTCGTGGCCGAGACCACGGAGGACGTGCAGAAGTTCGGCGGCATGGAAGCGCTGGACGAGCCGTACATGGATATCAGCATCCCGCGCATGCTGCGAAAGCGGGCCGGTTGGCTCGCCGCGCTCTTCATCGGGGAGATGCTGACCGCGACGGCCATGGGCCACTTCGAGCACGAGATCGAGCGGGCCGTGGTCCTGGCCCTGTTCGTCCCACTGATCATCAGCTCGGGCGGCAACTCGGGATCGCAGGCGACATCCCTGATCATCCGGGCCATGGCGCTGGGGGAAGTACGGCTCCGCGACTGGTGGCGGGTGGCGGTGCGGGAGTTGCCTTCGGGGCTGTGCCTGGGCGCCTTTCTCGGCGTCATCGGGGCCGCCCGAATTCTGTTGTGGCAGGGCCTCGGCTGGTACGACTACGGCGTGCACTACCGGTTGGTGGCGCTGACGGTGGCGGCCGCGCTCGTGGGCGTGGTAGCGTTCGGATCGCTGGCGGGCTCGATGTTGCCGTTCGTCCTCCGGCGCCTCGGCTTCGACCCGGCGAGCGCCTCGGCGCCGTTCGTCGCGACGCTGGTGGACGTGACGGGGCTCGTGATCTACTTCAGCGTGGGGCTGGTGATCCTGCGCGGGACGCTGTTGTAGGCCACCGGGGTCGCGCATCTTGTGGAAGTGTTTGGCTGGCCCGAAGTTTCCGCTCGGTGCAGGCCCTTAGCTCCGGTGGTTAGAGCAGCGGACTCAAAAGGGCCTGCCTCAATTTCCCTCTCTGTCCGCCTCAGTCCGCCCGCACTACCGGGGATACGGCGTGACGCATGACACGCCACGTCGGCAACTTCTCCAAGTGAAAAAGATCACAGCGCTCCTACTCCCAACCGACTACGTTCGCCCGCGAGCGGCCGCCTCGAAGAGGAACAACGGGTAATGAAACCTGATAACTGGGCACCACCCGCAGCGATGGACACGAGAATTCGAGAGTGGATGAAGGCGCAGGGCTACGCCGTAAACTCTACGCGCTATTACTTCGACGAAGAGGTATACGCGTGGCGGCACGAAACGGCGGGCGGCTCTCCTACGGTGTGGATTGCCCGGACGGTTCTCGAGGACCAGGAACCGGCGTCCCTCGTCGCCGCCCTTGACCGCCTCCGCATCCGCGACCGGATGAGTGGGGCGCCCAAGGCCCGATTCCTGATCGTGGAGGAAGACGGGAACATCATCGCAAGGCCGTGGGGGCACGGCCCAGACCGCGGGCAATGACCGGCCCGCGCCGCAAATCTCCGGGACAACTTCGAAGAAGGACCACCCATGACCAGTGAACAGGACCGCGAACAAGCTGAGCGGGGACGTGCGGCAGCGGAGCGCCGTCGAGAGGATGCCGAGCTGCATCGCCGGGGGACCGAGGACGGTCGTCGAGTTGGCGAGCGCTTGCGCGACCGGGGGGAACAAGGTCGTGCTCAGGACGAGGGCGAGCGTGTCGTCGTCGAGGAGGAGCGAGTTGAGTCGGAGAATGCCCGAGATTCATCGGAAACCGTCCGGGATACCCAGGAAGGTGCTCGGGACCTGGCCGAGGGCTCGCGTGAGATGAGCGAGGTGTTGCGGACTGCCGCGGAGGAGGCGCGGCAGTCCGCGGCGGGCGCCCGAGCGGTGCTCCAGGAGATGAAGGACATGGCGCGGCGCGTCCGCCTGGCGACCGAGAAGCAGGAGGCCGCCGTCGAGGAGTTCCGCCGGTGGGTGCAAGACCGGCAGCGGGAATACCAGTGACCGCCCTCTGATCGCCCGGCGGGCACCCCTTCAAAGCGCGCCGCTTGCCGGTCGAGCGGGGACCCGCGTCCACCTGGGCGCCGGCAAGGGACATGGAGTATGTCTCCGTGCTGGTTTTAGCTGGGCGTAAAACCTCACTAGGTGATTCGTCTAGATAAGCGTCGGGAGTGCCGACTGCGGGCGGAGTTCATGACCTTTTATCCCGAGTGCCGGCGGGCCAGTGTGGACCAGCTGAGGAATAGCTCGACTGCGTCACCGCCGCTCGGCTGCGGGCTGGGCGACCATCTGGCGAGGTGCTTCGGAACCGATTGCTCGATCAGCAACATTTCGAGTTCCGCGGCGGCATATATACCGCTCTTCCTCGAGCGCGGCCAGGCTCACGCGGATCGGACATTGAGCAGCCGCACACACTGGCGGACTTCGGGTTGCCGGACATGGCCGGCGGCGGCTCATCGAGCGTGCCCGGGACATCGTGCCCGGGCTCCGGGTGTCGATGATGGCGGTGCCCGACCACCCAGCGGTGGAGGACGTGCTGCCCGGCTACCGGGACGTTCCCTGCCTCATCAAGCCAGTCCGCTAAAAGCGCGTCCGCGAGGTGCTCCAGCAGCCTCCCCGGTCCCCCCGTGGACCGACCGACCGACCCGCCTTCGCCAGGGCGACAATACCGCCGAGGGCGCCGGGGGGCCCTCCGACCAGCCCCAGGGCTCGCCCGGGGCCACCCGCCAGGCGCGCACGCTGCCGAACCTGGTCTTGCGCAGGTGAGGTCCAAGCCCCACCGTAGTCACTCCCCCTACTAGAGGCTTCCATGCGACGGACACGCCACTTGGTGGAGTGGCAGGGCGAGCAGTACACGGCCGAGCCTTTGAAGACGCTCACCAGAGTCTCCTCACTCCCACCCGTCTGGGCCGTCTCCCGTCGGGGCGAGTTCATCGGCAACTTGCCGGCTCGGCCCGAGGAAACCACCAAGGAGTTCGAGGTGCGTTGCGCGAGGTGGCTCAAGGAACTGCTTGGCGGAGCCTTTCCATGATTCTGCCGTGAGCAAGTTCCGCCCATCGGTGCTGCGGGAACAGGCCACCGCCTCGGATTGCTCGCAACGAGGCTACGTCCTCCTCCGCCTCCATATGTCCTTGCTCCTGAAAGCTCAGCCTCTACAGGGGCACGGGTTCAACCGGTTTAAATCGTCGCGCGTCGCGGCGGGTACGTGCAGGGCCTCTCGTGAGAACCTTCCTACCGGGGGAGTCATGCTCCACGGACATGCAGTGTGGTATCCGCGCAGAAGGAGCCGGGGATTCCGTCAAGACTGGCGGCGTCTTCGGGACGCTGACCGCCCAGATCGGAGGGTAGGCGAGGCGGACAGAAGATCTGAAACCGAGGACACGGAGTCAGCGCGGGCGACCGCGAAGATTCTGGTCGTCGACGATGACCCGACCGTGCGCCGTATGATCGCACGCCTGCTACTGGAGGACGGGTTTACCGTGGTGGAGGCGGCCGACGGGTTTGAAGCCCTCGACCAGTGCGCGCGCCACCCCGTGGCGGTAGCGGTTACGGATGTTCGGATGCCCCGGATGGGAGGGCTCCAACTGGCCCATCGGCTCGCCGCGGAATGGCCGCGCATCCGGATGCTCATGGTAACAGGCTATCCTGGAGAGCTTGTCGAGCTACCAGATCGGGTGCTGACCAAGCCGTTCCAACCGGATGAGTTCGTGGCTATCGTGCGCTCCCTCATGGACAGCTACCGGCGGTCGGCCCCGCCCGGGGACACCTGAAGGGCCTTTACGCCCGAGTCTGCCTGACGGTGTAAGCGGGGATGCAGATGCGCCGCCACTATTAGTTGGCGGTACGCCTTTCAAGGTCGCTTACGTGAGCAAATGAACGACCCAAGAACTATTCAGGCCCGACGCCGAGCCATCGGGCGAGCTCGAGGCAGTCGGAGCGTAGTGGGTCACTCTGTCAGATCCTCCAAAACTGCCACGGCGCCGCTGCCCGGCGGGAAACTGCTGATTGTCGACGCCGTAATCCCGCCCGGCAACAGGGCACACCTCGGCAAACTCCTGGATCTTCGGATGCTAATGCTCACGCCACGGGGCCGAGAGCTCACCCAGGCGGAGTTCCGGGAGCTGCTCAGGGGATCGGGGTTCAGGCTTCGACGCGTCGTTCCCACCGACGAAACCCACCTTTCGGTGGTGGAGAGCGTAAAGGTTTGAGCGTTCGTCGTCGCCTTCGGCGCGAGTCGATCGGCAGTGTATCTTCGCCGACTACGACGAGTCGGAAGCAAGCCACCGAAGTCAACCTAAAGAAGGCGGTATGGCCTCTTCCCCAGTCAGCTCGGCGCGACCGGTAGTGCTGGTAGTGGACGATGAGCCGGTGGCGCTGGCGGTGCTCCAACGGTCGTTGGAACCGCATTATCACGTGCTCACCGCCGGCGACGGCTTGGACGCGCTAAACGTGATCGAAGCCTGGGGTCCGATCATCCGGGTAGTGGTCACCGATGTGCGCATGCCTGGGCTGTCCGGCGCGGCCCTGGCGGCACACCTGGCGCGCTTGAACCGCTCTCCTGCCATCCTGTTCGTCTCGGGCTTTACCGACCCGGACCTGCCGGGGGAGGTGCTCGCCAAGCCTTTCCAACCCGACGCACTGGTCAGCGCCGTCTCCCGGCTTCTCGAGAGCCAGGAGCGCAGCTGAAGTCGTCCTGATTGACGCGAGTCTCGAGGGTGGCTCGGCGACAACCATGCTTCTACGACTGAACGGGCGCTGGATAGGGGCAGGGTATCCAGACCTCGGTTCACGGTCGTGGGGGCACGTGGGCGCCGGGGCTCGCTTGCTTCCCAAGCTGGACGTCACCGGTTTGGGTTGGCACCCTCAACCTGCAGCCTTCCCGGCGTATCACGGCGCACGCCCGAGGGAAGGGCAGGGTTCTTGGGGGGCCCGAACTCATAACGCCGGGGACCCCGCTGCATTTATGCCGCCAAATTTGCCCCCCGGAACCGATCACCAGGTCCGCCGCTCCGCCGCGTCCATCTTGTTCAACCACATGGCTGACCTCATGTTTCCCGCGGTCGGGCCCTTAGCTCAGGTGGTTAGAGCAGCGGACTCATAATCCGTCGGTCCCAGGTTCGAATCCTGGAGGGCCCATTGCAGTTACCTGATTACTAATATGCAAAATGTGCCGAATAGTGTGCCGGGTGCCTTCGCCCGCCTAACACTTGCAGGCGATGGAGCACCTGGGGTGGGTGGAATGGTGGAGTTCGGGTGGTCGTTCACTCGACCTGCTGGCGTGGCCCGGCGAGCCGTTTCGATCCCATCTTCCTCGACTGCGACCACCGGATCGAGATGATGGTGGCCGAGATTCCCGCCGCGCTCGGCCGGCTTCGTCCCGGCGGGTTCCTGCTGCTGCACGACTACTTCCCCGACCTGCGTCGCCTCTGGCCCGACGGGAAGGTGATCGAGGGCCGGATCGCGCGCTGCAGCGGCTTCAGCGAACGGGTTGGCGATCTGGGGGCGGCCGCTTGGGGGGACTGCCCTGGCCGACGAAACACGGAACCAGGCGGACGAGCCTCGCGGCACTTGGCCGAGGTTGACTGCAGCAAAGACGTTCGGCGGCGAGCCCGCAGTATTGACGGCCCGGCCCCAGGAGCGAAGTTTGGAGCGCCATCCCACAAGACTGGCCGGCGGACGCGCCTCGGCGCCCGGGCACACTCGACCGCCCCCAGCCGGTGTTGCCGTGTGCGTACAGGGCGCTGGACCAAAGGAGCCGCGACCCATGCGCAGTGTCACGATCGCTACCTGTCTTGCTCTCGTCGGCTCGCTCGGGGTCCGCTCCCTCGTCGCGCAGGGGGCAGCGAGCGATCCATGCAGCCTGCTGACCGCGCAGGAGGTGAGCGGCATTCTGGGGATCAAGTCCCTCCCAGGCCGCCCGTGGCTCGGTACCAGCAAGACCTCCTGCTTCTTCTCGGCGGACACCACGTTCGACCTCACCTCCCGGACCGCCACCGTGCAGATCGTAACCACGGCGGCCTTCGATTTCGGGAAGCAGATGAGCACGCACGGCCCGCTGGCGGGACGGAGCGCTGGAGTCGGCGACGAGTCTTACTACGTAAGTGCCGGGAGCTACGCCAAGCTCGGCGTCCGCAAGGGCGGCCGCGCGTTCAGCATCACGGTGACGTCGGGGGCGGGCAAGAATACGCCCGACCAGGTGGCTGACTTTGAGAAGGCGTTGGCGAAGGATGCGCTGGCGCGGCTCTAGGCGTTTCGCCCCGGGCGCCGCTCCTCTTCCGTGTTGAGACCGAGGAGGCCCGGATGCGCAGGATCGCGTGGTGTCCACTACCGTGGTGTCCACTACCAATGCAGTTTGTGGAAGAAGCGCATCATGAATCGAGAACGAGCGCTCGCGCCAAGTGCGAAGCGCTGGCGTCGACGGTCGCCGAGGACGAGGTGCTGCTGCGGCTTTCCGCCCGCCGGGTCGATCGCCTGCGAGCCGTACATCCCGGAGCGCGCCGGGCCGGAGCTCGTCACTGCCATCCGCGGCCAGGAGTTTGGATGACCGGGCGTGTGCGGACCGGCTCTCCCGACTACTGCCCGGCGGTCGACCCCGCCCGTTCGAGCACCTCCGACGCCTTGTCCAGCACACCCGCCTCCGCTTCCAACGCCCGCCCCAGGCTAGCGGCCTGCGCCTCCGCCTCACTCCAGCGCTTCCCCTCGATCGCCTCCCAGACGCCAGGCATCGTCTTGGCGTTGTAGCCGGTGTACCAGCCCGGCGCGGAGAGGAGCTGGCGATACCATGGGCGACGCGGCAGCCCATCGGCCGGGGCGAGCGCGCGCTCAGCCTGAAGCAGGAGCTGGTTGAGCTCGGGGATCCTGGTCGAGTCGAGCGCGATTCCGCCGTCCTTCGCCGCACCGGCGTAGGCGGTCTCGAATCGCGCGGTGGCCGACTTGAGCCGGGTCGCGCCGTTCTGCAGCGGGGCGAAGTTGAGGAAGGGCGGCACGTCCTCGCGTGCCGGCGGCACGAGCGGCCGGCGCGGGTCGTTCATCGCCACGAAGGTGCTCTCCTCGAGCTCCCGGTTCTGTTCCTCGAGCGAGTCCCGCGCCGCCGTCTGCAGGTCCTGCACCTGCTTGAGGTTCACCGCCACCCGGTCGGAGAGCCGGCTGAACTCGTACGGCAGCACGTCCGCACTCGCGAGCCGCATCGTCGCGAGCCCCACCGTCTGCGCCAGCGCGCGGCCGTAGGTGAACGAGCTGTCGCTGAAGGTCGTGAACCAGTGGAAGCTGTCGTAGATCGAGTGGTAGATGCCGCCGTCGTCCTCCCCGCCGAAGCCGATGTTGAGCGACGGGATGCCGAAGTGATGGTAGAACGCGGTGTAGTCCGAGCCCGAGCCCATCGGGGTCACCAGCAGGTCGGTGCGCTCGCGCGCCTCGCGCCGGGCGGTGCCGTGCGCCTCCGCGATCTCGCCCAGATGCGAGCGCTTCCACACCGACATCCGGGTCTCGGGATCGGTCACGTCGCGGGCGACCTCCGAGAGCAGCCGCGCCAGCGCCGGCGCGCCGTCGGCCCCGAGCCGGCCGCGGCCGTTCCCGTCGGTGTTGAGGTAGGCGACGCCGCCCCGGGTCAGCTCCTCGGCGTGGGTCTCGGCCCACTCGGTCGAGCCCAGCAGCATCGGCTCCTCGCCGTCCCAGAGCGCGAGCACGATGGTCCGCCGCGGCCGCCAGCCCTGCTTGAGCAGCCGGCCGTAGGCGCGCGCCTCCTCCAGCACGGCGACGGCGCCGGAGATCGGATCCTCCGCGCCGTTGACCCAGGCGTCGTGATGGTTGCCCCGGACGACCCACTCGTCGGGCCGCGCGCTGCCGGGAATCCGGGCCACGACGTCGTACGCCGGCACCAGCCGCCAGTCGAAGCGAAGCTTGAGATGCACGCGGGCCGGGCCCGGCCCGAGATGATAGGTGATCGGCAGCCCTCCGGCCCACGCCGCCGGCACCGCGCGCCCGCCGATCGCGGCCAGCAACGGCTGCGCGTCCGCCCAGGAGAGCGGCTGCACCGGAATGGTCGGGAGGGTGCGGGCCTCGGAGCGCTCCAGCCGCTTCGCGTCGGCGGTCGCGCCGACGCCAGGCGTGAGCGGATCGCCGGCGTAGAGCGGCATGTCGAGGACGCTGCCGCGCTGCACGCCTTCTCGAGGGCGGAAGGGGCCGCGGGGGTACATATCGCCCGCGAGATAGCCGTCGTCGCGCGGGTCGGAGTAGATCAGGCAGCCGACAGCCCCGTGCTCGGCCGCGACCTTCGGCTTGATGCCACGCCACGATCGGCCGTACTTCGCGATCACGATGGCGCCCTTGACCGAGACGCCGAGCCGCTCGAGCTGCTGATAGTCCTCCGGGATCCCGTAGTTCACGAACACGAGCGGCGCGGTGACGTCGCCGTCGGGCGAGAAGGCGTTGTAGGTGGGAAGCTGCTCGGCCTGCTGGCTGCTGGTCGGATCTTCCTTGAGCGCGGGCTCCTGGAGCCGCGCCCGGAACCGGCCCGGCCCGACCAGCTCGACCACGCGCTCGCGCGGCGTGGGGAAGAGGACGTGAAAGGTCTCGATCTTCGCGTCCAGCCCCCACGAGCGGATCCGGTCGAGGATCCACGCCGCGTTGGCGCTGTCGCGCGCGGAGCCGAGATGGTGCGGCCGCGCGGAGAGCACCCGCATGTACTCGCGCAGCGAGTCGGGATCCGGGATGGCCTGGAACTTCGATTCCCAGCCGCGCTCGGCGCGCGCCGATTCGGCGCTGAACCCGCGGAGGGCCACGGTGTCGGTCGGGAACGCGGGGTGGAAGAGCAGTAGGACGCCGAGCAGTGCGGGGGCGCGGATCGAAAGCATGACGGCCTCGGTTGAAGTCGCGACGTCGCGAAGAATAGTACATTCCGCCGATGCCGACCCACCGCGTCGCGGTCATCGGAGCCGGGGCCGCGGGCTCGGTGGCTGCCATCTTCGCCGCCGGCGCCGGCGCGGACACGGTGCTGCTCGAGCGTACGAAAGACGGCGGCCGCAAGATTCTCATCAGCGGCGGCGGCCGCTGCAACATCCTCCCGGCGCGGGTGGACGAGTCGCGCTTCGTCACCGATTCCTCACCCCACACTCTCCGGCTCATGCTCCGCTCCTGGCCGCTGGCGGAGCAGGTCGCGTTCTTCGAGCGCGAGCTCCGGCTGCCGCTGGTCGAGGAGACGGAGTCGGCCAAGCTGTTCCCGGTATCGAACCGCGCGCGCGACGTGCGCGACGGCCTCCTGGCCCTCGCGTCGCGCCGGGGGGCGCGGTTCGTGCCGGAATCGCGGGTGACGGGCATCGTCCCGCGCGCCGGCGGCTGGCGTATCGAGCGGGAGGACGGCCCCGCCCTCGATGCGGACGCGGTGGTCGTGGCCACCGGCGGCCTCAGCGTGCCGACCACCGGGAGCGACGGCGCGGGTCTCGCCATGCTTGCGGGGTTGGGGCACACCATCCAGCCGACCTATGCGGCGCTCACCCCGATCGTGCAGGAGCCCCCCGAGCTCGGCGCGCTGGCCGGCATCTCGCTGCCGGTCACGATCACCGCCAAGGACGGCCGGCGCGCGGCAACCTCGACCGGCGGGTTTCTCATCACCCATCGCGGCTACAGCGGTCCGTCGGTGCTCGACGTGTCGCACGTCGTCGTCCGGTCCCGCGCCGACGGGCGGCGCACCGCGCGGCTGCTGGTGCAGTGGACGGCGCTCGACGCACGGGCGTGGGAATCGGCGCTCACGCCGGAGGGGACTCGGACCGTCGGCGCCGTGCTCCGCCGCGAGCTGCCCGAGCGGCTCGCCGACGCGCTGGCCGAGCGCGCGGGCGTGCCGCCGGCGCGGCCGCTGGCCCAGCTTCGCAGGGCGGAGCGCCACCGCCTGATCGAAACGCTGGTGCGCGGTGAACTGCCCTGGACCGGCGACGAGGGCTACCGCAAGGCCGAAGTGACCGGCGGCGGCGTGAGCCTGGCTGAAGTCGATCCGCGGACCATGGAGAGCCGGCGCCATCCGGGGCTGCACGTCTCGGGGGAAGCGCTCGATGCCTTCGGGCCCATCGGCGGGTACAACTTCCTGTGGGCCTGGGCGACGGGCCGCGCCGCCGGCCTGGGAGCGGCGCGCGCCCGATAGCGGCCTCTGTGGCATGGATCACCGCGATTTGGACCCCGTCGGACCTTATTGCCTACCATAGCGCACGGCCCTCCGACCGGACCACCCAGGCCGTCGGGCCCCGGAATCGGACCCTCCGCACTCGACCTTCCGCCCGACCTCCCACGCCCGCTCACGGGCGGCGGTGGCTCGGTGCTTGAGAAGTGGCGGCGGACACTGTGGCTCCGCCACATCCTTGGAGACGAGATGCCACTACGCGGCGCAATCGGATTGATCACCTTGTCGGCCCTGCTGGCGGCCTGCGGCGGTGGGAGCGACCTGCTCCTGCCCGGCGCGAGCGAGCCCGCGTCCGTAACCCTGCTGCAGGGGGACGGGCAGAACGGCCGCGTGGGTGAGCCGCTGCCGCAGCCCATCGTGGCGGAAGTGAAGGACGGCGCGGGCCGCCCCGTCGAGGGCGCCACGGTCGTGTTCGTGCTCACCGATCCGGCGCCAGGGGCGGCGGTCACCCCCGACACCGTGACGACCGACGCGGACGGCAACGTCACCGCGCAGGTCGTGCTCGGGACGCGGCCCGGGGCGCAGGCCGGCGAGGTACGCGCGCTCGGCGGGAGCGGCACCGCGACCGCCACCGCGCCGTTCACGCTGACCGCGGTCTCGGAGAACGCCAACGGCATCACTGCCGTGAGCGGCGGCGACCAGAGCGGGCCGGTCGGCAGCGCGCTGGCCAGTCCGCTCGTCGTGCAGGTCGCCGATGCGTTCGGCAACCCGATCGCGGGGGTCGAGGTGACCTGGACCGCCGAGGGTGGGGGCAGCGTGAGCAGCTCGACCACCAGCACCGATGCGAGCGGGCTCACGTCGGTGACGCGGACTCTGGGCCCGGCGGCCGGCGGGCAGAGCACGCTGGCCTCGGTGGATGGGCTGGCCGGCTCGCCGGTGACCTTCATGCACACGGCCACGGCCGGGGCGGCGTCGGGCCTATCGATCGTCTCGGGCGACGACCAGACCGGGCCGGTGAGCACCGAGCTGCCGCAGCGGCTCGTCGTCGAAGTGCGCGATGCCCAGGCCAACGTCGTGGCTGGGGTGCCGGTCACCTGGGTCATCGGCACCGGCGGGGGCAGCATCAACCCGGCCACCACCAGCACCGATGGCGCCGGGCAGGCGAGCACGGCCTGGACGCTGGGCGATGCGCCGGGGGACAACACGGTGAGCGCCGTGGTCGGCATCAGCGTGGTCGAGTTCAGCGCCAAGGCCACGGCGGGCGCGCCGGCCCGACTCTCGGTGCGGACGCAGCCTTCGGCCACGGCAGTGAGCGGGGTGTCCCTGTCGCAGCAGCCCGTCATCCAGCTCCTGGATGCGCGCGGCAACCCCGCGTCAACGAGCGGCGTCGACGTCACCGTCGCCTTGGGCTCGGGGGGCGGCACGCTGGGCGGGACCACCGTTCAGCGCACCGACGGCAATGGCCGCGCCGCATTCGCCGGCCTCACGATCTCCGGGTCGCCTGGCCCACGCACGCTCCGGTTCTCCGCCGCGGGCTTCGCGTCGGTGTCGAGCGCACAGATCGACGTCGGCGCGGTGCCGACGGTGACGACCATCGTCTCCGACCAGCCCAACCCCTCGACGGCCGGAGAGGCCATCACTGTCCAGTTCACCGTCACCAGCAGCGCCGGAACGCCGACGGGCTCGGTCACGGTGGCCGACGGCGGCGACACCTGCACCGGAACGCTATCGAACGGCAACGGGAGCTGCAGCCTCACGCTCACCAACGCCGGCAGCCGGACGCTCACCGCCACGTATTCCGGCGGCGGCGGATTCGGGACCAGCAGCGACACCAAGACCCACACGGTACAGGCGCCACCGACACCGGTGCTGGCCATCGTGCAGCAGCCGTCGTCCCCGGCGACCGCCGGCGCGGCCTTCTCGCAGCAGCCGGTGATCCAGCTCCGGAGCGGGGGCGGGAGCGATCTCACGACGCCGCTCATCCCGGTCACCGCCGCCATCGCGACGGGCAGCGGAAATCTTCTGGGCACGATCACGGTGGTGACCGACGCGCAGGGCCGTGCGGCCTTCACCGACCTCGGGATCGACGCCCCGGGCACCTATACCCTGCGGTTCTCCACGCCGGGGTTCACCGACGCGACCAGCGGATCGATCGAGGTCCAGGCAGCCGCGCCGAGCGGGACCACGTCCACGATCTCGCCGGCGCCTGCCTCTATTCCGGCTGGCGCCAGCAGCGTCATTACAGTGACGGTCAAGGATGCATCCGGCCGGCCGCTCGCCGGCCGGACGGTGGCGGCGACGGCGCCGGGCGATCCCGGCAACTCGATCACCCCGGCCTCGGTGCAGAGCGGCGCCGATGGCACGGCCACGTTCGGTTTCAGCTCCACGGCCAGCGGCACCACCCAGACCATTTCGGTGACCGTGGACGGCGCCGCGCTCGGCGATACCCAGGTGACCATCCAGTGACGCAGCCGAGCCTCGGCCGAGGGCTCGGCTTGCCTGGCCGGGAAGGAGAGTATAAACTCCCGCCTCCCGAAGCCCGGGCGATTAGCTCAGCTGGTTAGAGCGCGCGCCTCACATGCGCGAGGTCGGGGGTTCGAGCCCCTCATCGCCCACTGTCCGGACCCGCCCCCCTCGTTGGTCCCCCAGATAGCCAGGCCTAATTGACACTTGCCCTTGGGCGAAATGGGCAGAACATTCCTAGGCCTTGCCCCGAGGGGGGCCGTCTTCGAACGCTCAACAGGGTCGCTCATGACGAGTTCGCTCCTGGCCTCGCCCGTCTCCGATCTGGTGGCTTTTGCCGGCGGGCAGGGGCATCCCGATTTTCCCTGCCTCTCCCGCACCCACGCGCCCGCGAGCTGCGTCCCGTGCGTGGACTTCTCCCCCTGGCTGCGCGAGCGCCTGCGAGTGCAGGATACGGACGCGGTGGCCGAATACATCTGCCGCGTTCGCGAGGCGAATCCCGGCCTCGGAGAGGGGCCCGAGCAGCTGCGGGCGCACTATGCCCAGCTCGCGACGGCGCTCGCGACCGCGCCGCTCGAAGCTCACCTGACCGGCGGTGACCCCGCGGCCTACCTCGAGCTCCGGGTCGCCTTGGTCCTGTTGGCGGTGCACGAGGGGTTTTCCGGGTTCATCATGACCGGCGACGCGCCGGAGTTCCTGGCCGCGGTCATGGCGCCCCACACCTTCCGGCTCGCCGATCCCGCCAACCTGGTGGAGGGCCGGAACCGGTTCGTCCAGGAGATGGCTCAGGAAATGAGCTACTGGGCGGCGTGGCCCGCGCTGGCGCCGGACGACCTTCCGCCCCTGGGCCCGCCGACCGACCCCCACCTCGAGCGCCTGGTCGCCGCCCTCAAGACGCTGCCCCTCGGTGCCCGCGCCCACGCCGTCGATGCCATCCGCCACCTGAGTGCCCATCCCCACGTTCCCAAGACCCTCGCCAGCCTGAGCCGGTACGAGACGCGCAAGCGCGGCCTCGACGTCGCCCTGTCCTCCCGGATGATCCTGGGGTCGGGGATCGTCATGCCCGCGACCGATCTCGACGGGTGGCTGGGGACATGGACGCGGCGGGACATGCTGGGCTTCCTGGCGCAGAGCGGGGTCGGAGCGCGCAACTCGTGGGGGAAGGAGCGGCTGGCCGAGGCGGCGAAGACCCAGTGCACCGACCTGCTTCGCACCCGCATGGCCGACGCCGGCGTGGTGGAGCTGGCGCCGGACTACGTCGAGGGCGCGCGCCTGCTCCGGCAACACGTCGAGTCGGCCAAGGAGTGCTGGCGGGTCTGGCTCGCCTTCGGAACGGGCGTGAGCTGACGACCCGCTAGATCAGCCCGCCCGCGCCGGAGCCGCCCGATCTGGTCGAAGCGCTCCTCGTGCACCGCGAGCACCTCCTCCGGCGAGACCGTCGCCACCCCCGCCTTGCCGACTTCCACGCCAGCCGCATAATTCGCGAGCTGCGCCGCCTCCCGCACCGACGCCCCGGCGGCGAGCGCCGCCCCCATCCACGCCGTCACCGTGTCGCCCGCGCCCGAGACGTCGTAGATGTCGCGCGCGATGCTCGGAATGTGGGTCAGGCTTCCGTCCTTCATCACCAGCACCATGCCCTCGGCGCCGAGCGTGACGAGGAGGTTGTCCACCTTGAGGCGGGTCAGGACCTCGGGGAGCGCGTTGCCGTTCTGGAGGTCCACGGCCGCGCCCAGCGCCGACTCCAGCTCGCGGCGGTTGGGCTTGAACACGGTGGCGCCCGCATACTCGAAGAACTGGCGGAACTTGGGATCCACCACGATGGGGATGCCGCGGCGCCGGGCGACTTCCATGACGGCGGCGATGAGCCCCGGCGGCAGCGCGCCCTTGTTGTAGTCCTCCAGCAGCAGCGCGTCGGCGTCGGCGAGTGCCTCGCGGGCGACGCGGATGAGCCGGTCCAGGTCCGGGCCCTCGAGCAGCGTCTCCACCTCGTCGTCGATCCGGACGATCTGCTGCGACCGGGCGATGATGCGGGTCTTCGACGTGGTGGGCCGCCCGGCGACGGAGATCACGAAGCGGTCTTCCAGCCGGGCGACGGCGAGCTCCTGCCGGATCGCCGCGCCGTCGGTGTCGTCGCCGACCGTGCCGACGAGGAAGCAGCGGGCGCCGAGGGCCGACACGTTGGCGGCGACGTTGGCCGCGCCGCCGAGGGCTGCGTGGCGCTCGCGCACGGTCACCACCGGCACCGGCGCCTCCGGGCTCAGCCGCTCGGTCTCCCCGACGAGATAGCGGTCGAGCATGATGTCACCGACCACGACGACGCGGCTCGCCTTCATCCGGCCGACGAGATGCATCAACCGGTCGCGGGTGAGCTGGGCCAGCGGCGGTCTCACCGCAGCACTCCCCCGCGGCTCACGCCGAGCGTGGCCATGAGCCGCCCCTCGAATCGGTCCACGGTCCGGCCCTCCTGATGGCTCGCGTTCACCACGTGGTGGACCCCGGCGTTGAGATGGAGCTCGAGCGGGCCTTCGCGCCCCCGCAGGTCCAGCGCCGCGCGCCAGGTGCGCTCGACCACGCCGATGAAGAGCTGCGGGAGTTGTCCGGCCGCCGCCCCGCTCTCGGGGAATGGTGCGTCGAGGCTGCCCTCCCCCTGGCGCAGGAGCGTGAGCTCGGGCGTCAGGAGCCACCTGGTGCCGTGCGGCACGCCGAGCGTGACGGTGACCTGATCCATGTCGTCGAAGTTGCGGCCGATGCCCACGCCGGCGTCGGTGAAGTTCTCGAACGGGTCGAGCGTGCGGAAGGCGAGGCTCGACGCCTGGGTATAATAGCCCCGCCACGAGAGGCTCCGGCCGAGCGGGCCGAAGGCCGCCAGCGTGAGCGCCCAGCGGTTGGGATACCGCGAGCCGCCGGACGTATTCTCGTACTGAAAATCGTCGACCGCGAGCTGCGCCTGGAGCGTCACCCGGCGCGCCACGCGCCACTCGAGGTCGGTGCCGAACATGATGTTGCCGTTCGCGCCGAGACCGAACTGATTGGCGAGGAGCAAGAGGCTCAGCGGGTTCCGGTACCGCCCGTCGAACTGGCGGTCGACGCCGGCCAGCACGGTGGTCTCCCAGAGGCCCAGCCGGAACCGGTCGCTCAATCTGGCCGTGGCGCGGTGGGCGAAGAAATAGCGGTGGACGACGCTGCCGAGACTGTCGCCGTCCTCGAGCGAGCGGGCCAGCGCCTCGAACTGGAGCGTGCGGGTGCCCACCTGGAAGCCCAGCTCGACCTGGGGATAGCCGTAGTTGCTGAGCGAGATCCCCGGCGGCCCGACCGGCCCCCAGTTCCGATCCATCTGGCCGTAGAACACGCTGCCATACTTGAACTGGGCGCTGAGGTACGCCTCCTCCATGCGCCACGCCAGCGTGAGGTCCTTCCGCCCCGGCCATTCGGGATCGTCCACGATCCGCGGCTCGGCGGCGGGGCGGCTCACCAGCGCGAACGGGCCGATGACGGCCTCGCCGGTGAAATCGGCGAACGGCCGTGCGCCGTCGGGCCCAAGCGGGTGCAGCAGGTCGCGGCGGAGGTGGCTGAAGGCCTGCCCGCCGGCGCGGGCGCCGAGCCGCCAGGTCTGGCCGCCCGGCAGCTCCTCGAGCGACCCGCGGAGCGCGTGGACGAGACGAGCAATGCCGTGCGCGGAGTCGGCGGCGGTGTCGGCCGCGGCAAGTACCCGGAGCGCGTCGGTGCGGCGGAACGGCCGGACCATCGGCGTCGGATCCTCGACGTCCCCGCGCGCGATGAGGTGCTCGATCAGCGGGAGCCGCGGATCATCGAGTGGAAGGTAGGGTGACGCCTGGGCCTGGAGCCACGTCGGAGCGAGCGCGCCGGCAGCGAGGGCGGCGGCCCGGAGGGCACGAATGAGCGGAGGCATCGGGCCGTAAGCTATGAGGGGGAGGGAACGGGCGTAAGAGTGTGTTTGTGTTTCGAAACCTCGGCTGGACGTGGGGGATGGGGGATGGTCGGCGGTGCCAAGGATCGGCCGGCGCATGCGAGTGACATGGGAGCGTCACTCGCATCACCGGCCCATCCTTCGCTTCGCTCAGGATGACTGGTCCGCTATCTTCACCCCATGAACGACCTCCGGATCGAGGCCACGCGCGGCGACCTGGTGGAATCGGTGCATCGAGTGTCGGTGGCGGTGGTCAACGCGGATGGTCGGCTCGTCGCCTCAGCGGGCGATCCGTCGCGCGTCAGCTTCTGGCGCTCCGCCGCCAAGCCGTTTCAGGCGCTGCCACTGCTCGAGGACGGCGTCGCCGACGCGATCGGCCTTACGCCGGCCGAGCTGGCGCTGGCGTGCGCGTCCCACTCGAGCGAACCGCCGCACCTGACGGTCGTGGACGGGATGTTGCGCCGGATCGGCGTCCAGGTGGCCGACCTCGCGTGCGGGCCGCACGAGCCGATCTCGCCGGACGTGGCGGCGCGGGTCGCGCGCGAGCGAGTGACGCTCACCGCCGCCTGGAGCAACTGCTCCGGCAAGCACGCCGGCATGCTGGCGCTCGCGCGGCACCACGGATGGCCCATCGCGGGCTACGAGCGGCCCGGCCATCCGGTGCAGCAGCGCATCCTCAACGAGGTGGCGCGCTGGACCGGCGTCGCCCCAGGCGCCATTCCGATCGCCACCGACGGGTGCGCCGCGGTCACCTTCGCCCTGCCGCTCTCCGCCATGGCGGCCGCGTGGGCCAGGTTTGGCGCGTCGTCGGATGCCGGTCCGAGCCGGCTGCGTGCCGCCATGACGGCGCATCCGGACCTGGTCGCGGGGACCGGGCGGCTCTGCACCGAGCTCATGGCGGCGCTGCCGGGACGGGTGCTCGCGAAGGTCGGCGCCGCCGGCATCTACTGCGCCGCACTGCCCGAGCTCGGCCTGGGAGTGGCCCTCAAGCTTGCGGACGGGGACAGCGAGGCGTCTCCTCCCGCGCTGCTCGCCGTCCTGCGGGCCCTGGCCGAGCATGCCGGCAGCTCTCAGCGGTACGATCTGGCGCCGATGGCCGTTCACGCTGAGCGGCCGGTGGTGAACACACGGGGCGTGCGGGTTGGCACGGTTCGCGCAGCGGGCGGCGTGCGTTTTCATGACTGAGACCGGCGGCGATCCGGTGCCGGCGCTCCCATCACTCGAGGTAGGTTGGATGGCGAAACAAGACAATCTCGACCCGCAGACGCGCGACCTGGCGCGCTTCGCCGCCGCCATCGCCCAGGGGTACGAGCCCGAGCTCCGGGAGCGGGTGGGGCCGCTCCGCTCGTCCCAGGTTCCGGCGCAGTGGGTCGAGGAGCTGCTGCTCCAGTCGGTGCTGTTCGTGGGATATCCGCGCGCACTCATCGCGTTCGGCGTGTGGCGCAAGTTCAGCGGCGTGCCCGCCCCGCAGACCGACGATGGGCAGGACTACGGGCACATGGAGGAATGGACTCGGCGGGGCGAAGCCGTCTGCGCCACGGTCTACGGCGAGAATTACGGCAAGCTCCGCGAGAGCGTCCGGCAGCTCCATCCCGCCATCGACGCCTGGATGATCAGCGAGGGCTATGGCCGGACACTGGGCCGTCCCGGGCTCGATCTCATGCGCCGCGAGCTGTGCACGGTCGTGCAGACGGCGGTGCTCGAGGCGCCCAAACAGCTGCACTCGCATCTCCGCGGCGCGCTCAACGCGGGCGCGTCGTTCGGGCAAATCGAGGGCGTGCTCTCGATCGTCAATCCGCTGCTCTCGTTCGATCAGTGGAAAAAGGTCAAGGAGCTCTGGCGCACGGTGCGCGAGGGATGGTCACCGGGGAACTGATGTTCATCGATCGCGCGGTGGTCCAGGTGGCGGCGGGAACCGGGGGGTCGGGGGCCAGCTCCTTCGCCCGGTTCAAGTACAAGCCCAAGGGCGGCCCCGACGGCGGCGACGGCGGCCACGGCGGCAGCGTCTACGTGCGGGGCGACGCCAACCTTGCCACCCTGCTCGACTACCGCTATCGCACGGTGTGGAAGGCGGAGCGCGGCGAGCACGGCAAGGGCAAGACCCAGACGGGCGCCTCTTCCGACGACGTCTACCTCCCGGTGCCGCCCGGCACGGTCGTCCGCGACGCCGACACCGGCGCGCTGATCGGCGACGTGCTGCGCGATGGGGACACCCTGCTCGTCGCGCGCGGTGGCAGGGGCGGCCGGGGCAACGCGCGGTTCGCCACCTCCACCCACCAGGCGCCGCGCGAGTGGGAGCCGGGCGAGGAGGGCCAGGAGCGGCGGATCGAGCTGGTGCTCAAGCTCATCGCCGACGTGGGCCTGGTCGGCGAGCCCAACGCGGGCAAGAGCACCCTCCTGTCGGTGGTGTCGGCCGCCCGACCCAAGATCGCCGACTATCCCTTTACCACCCTCGAGCCCAACCTGGGCGTGGTGCCGCTCTCCGGTCACCGCACCTTCGTCATGGCCGACATCCCGGGCATCATCGAGGGCGCGCACGCGGGGAAAGGCCTGGGCCTCAAGTTCCTCCAGCACGTCGAGCGCACACGCGCGCTGGCCTTCCTGGTTCCGCTCGACAGTCCCGAGCCGCAGGCCGCGTACGAGCGGCTCCGGCAGGAAGTCCGGCTCTACAGCGAGACCTTGGCCGAGACGCCGCATGTCGTCGTGCTGAGCAAGCGGGACGTGCTGGCCCCCGCCGACCCGCTGCCCGCACTGCTTGCGCCGGAGGCGGCGGCGGTGCTCGCCGTATCCAGCGCGTCCGGCAGCGGGCTCGAAGAGCTGAGGGAGTTTCTGTGGAAGTTCGTGGAGACGGCCAAGCTCGCGGCGGGCGACCCGGCCGCGACGGAGGACCTCTCCGAGGTCTCCGGCTACTGGGAGTTCATGGACGACGAATAGATGGATGACGAACGCCTGGCCTATCTGGCGCTGGTGCAGGTCCCCGGCCTCGGACCCGCCCGCCTTCAGACCCTGCTCTCAGCCTGCCTCACCCCGCTCGGCGCCCACTCGGCGCCGTTCGCGTTTTTGCGCGCCTTGCCCGGGATGACTGGCGCCTGTGCCACCGCGATCAAGAGCACGCCCCTCCGGGCGGGACGAGCGCTGGCCGATGCGGCCGAGCGAGCTGGGGCCCGGATCCTGCTGCCGGAGGACGCGGAGTTCCCGGCCCAGCTCCGGACGATCCCCGACCCGCCGCCGGTTCTGTTCGCGCTGGGCGACCTGACCATTCTCGAGCGGCCGGCCGTCGCCATCGTGGGGAGCCGAGACCACACGGCCTACGGCGAGGTGGTGGGGCGGACGCTGGCGGCCCGGGCGGCGCGAGCCGGACTCGCGGTCGTGAGCGGCATGGCGCGCGGGCTCGATGCCGTGGCGCACGCCGCAGCGCTCGACGCCGGCGGCGCGACGGTCGGCGTCTTGGGCAACGGCATCGGCGTGATCTATCCTGCCGCCAACCGCGTGCTGTACGAGCGGGTGGCGGCCGGGGGCCTGCTCCTCAGCGAGTTTCCGCCCGGCGAGCGGCCCCACGCCGGCAGCTTTCCGCGTCGGAACCGTCTCATCAGCGGGCTCGCCCGGGCCACCGTCGTGATCGAAGCCGCGTTGGGCTCCGGCGCGCTGATCACCGCGACGTCGGCGCTCGACCAGGGCCGTGAAGTGCTGGCGGTGCCCGGTTCCATCACCAGCGCCGTCTCGTCCGGCTGCAACCGGCTCATCCGCGACGGCGCCACGCCGTACCTCGAGCCGGCGGATCTGCTGCAGTTCTTTCCCGAAGCGGTGCCGGTGCCCGACGAGCCCGCCGCGTCGGATGCGGGACCGGCGCCGCTGCCCGAGTCGCTCGGACCGATCGAGCGCGGCGTCGCCGAGCTGCTCACCGCCGAAGCCGCGCATCTCGACACGCTGATCGCCCGGGCCGGGCGGCCGGTGGGGGAACTGCTCGCGGTGCTCTGTGCGCTCGAGCTGCAGGGACTGGCCGAGCAACTCCCAGGGCGGCGGTTTCGACGGGTCTGATCCGCGGGTTTCACGCCGGTTGTGGGTGCGCTGTAGAGATCAGCCCCCATGCGTGCCGGCCGCCGCGGCCTGGTCCAAGGGTGAGAGTGGCAGGGTCCGGGTGGGCCACACGGCTCCGGTAGCGCCCAGTTTATCACAGGGTACTGCCCGCCTCAGCGCCGGGCTGATCCGCGCGAGGGTAACCGACCCGGTGCCGAGGCTGTCTCCGAACCGCGTGGGGCCGAGGCGGTCGTCGGGCTGCTGTTGGCCTGTGCGGTCGCCGCTGCTGGATCGGGCGAACACCGCGCAGGCGGCCGACTCTCGTCCCGTCGGACCCAGGTGGCGGCGCGCGCACGGTGGACCCGCAGGGAGCGTCAGTGCGCCTTGAGGTCCCTGCGCGATCTCCAACTACGAAGCGCACTGCGGCGACCGTAGGGCCCGCCGTGCGCGCGGCGCCGCCGGCACGCATGCGGGCTGATCTCCACCGCAGCCCGAACCCGAGAACCTCCGGCTCAGCAGTAGATTTCGGCCGTGCACCTCTACATCCATGTCCCGTTCTGCGCCCGTCGCTGCAGCTACTGCGATTTCGCGATCGCGGTGCGGCGCGACGTTCCGTCGCGGCGGTTCGTGGAGACGGTGCTGCAGGAGTGGCGTGGGTGGCAACCGCATCCAGCCTGGGACGAAGCGCCGGAGGTGCGGACGGTCTACTTCGGCGGCGGAACGCCGTCCAGGCTCGAGCCCGAAGGAATCCGGCGGATGCTCGACGGCATCCGGGCGGCGCGCGCGATGGCGGCCGGCGCGGAGGTGACGCTCGAGGCCAACCCCGACGATGTGACGCCCGCCGCCGCCGACGCGTGGCGGCGCGCTGGGGTGAACCGCATCTCGCTCGGCGCCCAGTCGTTCGATCGGGCGGTACTGCAGTGGATGCATCGCACGCATACCGCCGAGCAGGTGGCGGTGGCGGTCGAGACCATTCGGGGAGCCGGCATCGGCGAGGTGTCGCTCGACCTGATCTTCGGGTTGCCGGCGTCGCTCAAGCGGGACTGGGACCGCGACCTCACCCGCGCATTCGCGCTCGCGCCCGACCATCTCTCGCTCTACGGGCTCACCGTGGAACCGCATACCCCGCTCGGCCGCTGGGCGGAGCGGGGCGAGGTGATCCCGGTGGACGACGAGCGCTACGCGGCGGAGTTCCTGGCCGCGGATCGCGCGCTCGCGGACCACGGCTTCGAGCACTACGAGGTCTCGAACGCCGCCAGGCCCGGCCGGCGCGCCCGTCACAACAGCGCCTACTGGCGGCGCGCGCCGTTCATCGGGCTCGGGCCCTCAGCCCACAGCGGGTTCGGCCGGACCCGCCAGTGGAACCTGCGGGACTGGTCCGCCTACGAGCGCGCGAGCGACGCGGGGCTGAGCGTGGTGGAGAGCACCGAGCAGCTCTCGGACGAAGCGATAGGGTTGGAAGAGGTCTACCTCGGTCTCAGGACCAGCGAGGGGCTGGCGTCGGGACTGCTGCCGCCCGAGATCATCGCAGGGTGGACCCGGGCAGGCTGGGCGCAGTCCACCGTGGGGGAGCGGATCCGGCTCACGCCGGAGGGATGGCTGCGCCTCGACGCCCTGGCGGCCTCGGCTACGGCGTAGCCCCGGCCATCTCGGTGCAGGACTCGGCGCACCGGCGACAGATCTCGGCGCAGGCGGCCATGTAGGGGTTCTCGCCCATGCGGTCGCACTCATCGGCGCAACGGGTACAGATGGCGGCGCATGCGCGGCAGGTGTGGGGATGCAGCTCCGAGCCCCGGATCATGAAGTCGGCGCTGGTCCGGCAGATCTCCGCGCAATCGATCAGCAGCCGCACGATCCGCTCGTCGAGCTTGGGGCTGGATTCGCCGGCGAAGTGCCGGGCGGCCGTCTCGAGGCAGGTGCGGTGGCAGTTGGTACAGAGTTCGATGCACTGCTCCATGGTGTGCGTGGGGCCGGTCGTACGGGTCGCCATAGGTCCTCCAGAAGTCATTGGAATCGAAGGTCACCCGGGGCTCTACGGGCCCCGTTCGCACCCTAAGACCGGGGCGGGGAGCGGTCAACCCGAATAGATTTCGGGAACCATGCCCCAAGTCGACCAGCTCACGGAGCGAGAGCTCAGGGTGCTCGAGGCGGTCGTGCAGACCTACATCGAGACCGCCGAGCCCGCGGGAAGCCACACGATCGCCCGGCGGTTCGGGCTGGGCGTGTCGCCCGCGACCATCCGGAGCACCATGAGCGAGCTGGAGGAAAAGGGCTATCTGTTCCATCCGCACACGTCGGCGGGCCGGATTCCGACCGACCGCGCCTATCGCGTGTACGTGAACAAAATCATGCGGCTCGCGCCTCCCAGCCGGGAGGCGCGGGACACGCTGCACGCCGAGCTGCTCGGCTCACGCAACGCGGTGGAGGAGGTCCTCCGGCGAGCCGCCCAGGTGCTCGGCGTCCTGACGCAGGAGCTGGGCGTCGCGGTGGCGCCGGCGCTCGACGAGATGGTGCTCGAGCGGCTCGAAATCGTACCGGTCGGCGCCGAGCGGCTGCTGCTGGTCTTCAACCTCCGGAGCGGGGTGGTGCGCACGCTGTTCGTGGAGGTGCCGGGGCGGGTATCGGCGGAGACCGCGCAGGAGGTGGCCCGGATCCTGAACGAGCGCCTGGCCGGGCACACGCTCTTGCAGATCCGGGCGACCCTGCCCGAGCGCCTGCGGGACGCGGCTGGCGCGGACGGCGGCCGGGAGCTGCTCAACATCTTCATCGCCGAGGCCGAGGGCATCTTCGACCTGACCGACGGCCAGGGTGCGGTCGTGCTCGGAAGCGCGCAGATGCTGGCCGAGCAGCCGGAGTTCGCCTCCAACCTGCGCATGCGCGAGCTGCTCAGGCTGACCGAAGGTCGCGATCTCCTCAAGCAGGCGCTGGCCTCGCGCCGCGAGACCGGGCTCTCGATCACCATCGGCGCCGAGAACCCGCACGCCCGGCTGAGCGACTTCACGCTCGTCACGGCCTCGTACGAGGCCGGAGACCTGAAGGGTGTGATCGGCGTGATGGGCCCGACCCGCATGCCGTACGACAAGATCATCGGGCTGGTGGAGCACACCAGCCGCCTCGTGGAGGATCTCCTGGAGTGAGCGAGTTCTACGACCTGCTTGGCGTCGCCCGCGACGCGACCGAGGCCGACATCAAGAAGGCCTACCGGAAACTGGCCATGGAGTTTCATCCGGACCGGAATCCCGCGCCCGAGGCGGAGGCCAGGTTCAAGGAGATCACGGAGGCCTACGAGGTCCTGCGTGATCCGCAGAAGCGCGCGAGCTACGATCGGTACGGCAAGGCCGGACTGGGCGGTGCGGGCGGCGGGTTCGGATTCCACCACGTGGATCTGAGCGAAGCGCTCAACATCTTCATGCGTGACTTCGGCGGCATGGGGGGATTCGAGTCGCTGTTCGGCGGCGGCCGCAGCCGGGTCGACGCGCGCCGGGGCCAGGACGTCCGGGTAACGGTAAAAATCTCACTGGCCGAAGTGGCGGGGGGCGTCAAGAAGAACGTGCGCTTCAAGGCGCCCGACCGGTGCGCGGTCTGCCAGGGCACCGGCGCCAAGCCGGGCACGAAGCCGGTCCCGTGCTCCAACTGCGGCGGCAGCGGCGAGGTGCGCCGCGCCGCGCGCAGCATGTTCGGGCAGTTCGTGAGCGTGGCGCCCTGTCCCACCTGCGGGGGGGAGGGGTCGGTCATTCTGGAGGCCTGCGACGTCTGTCGCGGCGAAGGCCGGGTGCGGGCCGAACGGACGGTGACGGTCGAGATTCCGGCCGGCGTCTCCTCCAACAACTACCTCACGCTCCGCGGCCAGGGCGCCGCCGGCCCGCGCAACGGCCCGACCGGCGATCTCCTGGTCATGCTCGACATCAAGAACGACGACCGGTTCGAGCGCCAGGGCGACGACCTGATCTTCGACTTGCCGCTGTCGTTCTCGCAGGTGGCGCTGGGGGTCGACGTGACGGTGCCGACGCCCTACGGCGAGGAGAGCGTACAGATCGCCTCGGGTACCCAGCCCGAGACGGTCATCCGGCTGCGCGGCCGCGGCCTGCCCGTGCTGGGCGGCAGCGCGAAAGGCGACCTGATCGTGCGGGTGCACGTCTGGACGCCGGAGCGCCTCAGCGCCGACCAGGAACGGCTGTTCCAGGAGCTGGCCAAGCTCGAGGGCGAGCCGCCGAAGCGCTCACCCGGATTCTGGTCGAAGCTCAAGGAAGCGCTCGGCGCATGACCTGGTGGGCCATCGATGTCCGGGCCGATCCATCGAGCCGCGATCGGGTCGGGGCCTGGCTCGTCGCGCGGACGGGGCAGGCCGTGGAGGAGCGCGATGACGGGACCCTGGTGACCTTCGCCGAGGACGAGGAGGCCGCCGCCGCGCTCGTCGCCGCGCTGGCAGCCGAGGGCACGCCGCCGTCCGAGATCTCGCGCCGGCCGCTCGAGGCCCTGGACTGGACCACTCGCTGGCGCGACGGCCTCGGAGCGAGAGCCTTTGGTCGGCTCACCGTGGTTCCGTCGTGGGTGGAGCGTCTCGCCGGCGAAGGGCCGACAGTGGTGCTCGATCCCGAGAGCGCCTTCGGGAGCGGCGAGCACGGCTCGACCCGTGCCGCGCTCACGCTGCTGGAGCGCCACCTCCGTCCCGGTGACCGGGTGCTCGACCTCGGGAGCGGCAGCGGCATCCTCGCGATCGCGGCGGCCAAGCTGGGCGCCGCCGGAGCGGTGGGGATCGAGAACGAGGCCGAGGCCAACCCCGTGGCGCGTCGCAACGCCGAGCGAAACGGCGTCGGCGCCACCGTCGAATTCATCGAGGGCGACGCCGGCGACCTGGCCCCACTGCTCGGTCCCGCCGACCTGCTTCTCTCCAACATCCTCCGCACCGTCAACACGATTCTCCTCCCAGCGATCATCGGCGCCCTCCGGCCCGGCGGCCTGGCCATCTTCTCCGGCATGGAGACGACGGAGGCGGCGGCCTTTCGGCCGGTGCTCGCGGCCGCCGGCCTGATCGAGCGCGACGAGGCGGAGGACGCGGGCTGGTGGGGCGTGGCCGCGGCCCGCCGGTGATCACGGTGCTCGTTCCGCCCGGCACGGCGGCCGGCCGGCGCGAGCACCTCGACGACGGCCAGCAACATCACCTGCGCGTCCGGCGGGCAGAGCCCGGGGAGCTGGTCGGACTCAGGGACGGCGCGGGCCTCGTCGGCAGCGGCCGGCTCGTCCCTGCCGGGCGGGGCTGGGCGGTGGAGGTGGAGACCGCCGAGTCGCGCCCTCGGCCGCCGGAACTGACGCTCGCCGTGGGAGCGGGGGACCGCGAGCGCTTCGGCTGGCTGGTCGAGAAGGCGGCGGAGCTGGGTGTGACCCGGATCGTCCCGCTCGAGACCGCCCGCACCGCGGGCGTCGCCAGCAGGGTGCGGGAGCAGCACCTGGACCGGCTCCGCCGGCAGGCGCTCGAGGCCATCAAGCAGTGCGGTGCGGCTTGGGCGCTCGAGGTCGCGGCGCCGGTCGCCATGACGCGGTTCGCCGAGGGGGCGTCGGCGGGCTCCCGCTGGCTCGCGGAGGCAGGCGGCGAGCCTCCGCCGGGAAGGTTGGACCGTACGCCGGTCACGGTCGTCGTCGGGCCTGAAGGCGGGCTCAGCGACGAGGAGCGCGCGGCGCTCGCCGCGGGTGGCTTCCGGGGCCTGGCGCTGGCACCCTATACGCTGCGGTTCGAGACCGCCGCACTCGCCGCGGCCGCTGTCGTCGGGGCGGCCAGATTCCGAGGGACGGATGGCTGATTGCCTGTTCTGCAGAATCGTGGCCGGGGAGATCCCGGCCAAGATCGCGAAACGCGCCGCGGACGCGCTGGCATTCCACGACATCGACGCCAAGGCGCCGACCCACGTGCTGGTGATACCCACCCGGCACCTGCCGGCCGTGCGCGACGCCAAAGGGGCCGACGGCGAGGCGTTGCTCGGCCGGCTCCTATGCTTCGCGGCGGAGGTGGCGGCGGAGCTCGGGCTGGACGAGCGCGGGTACCGGATCGTGACCAATACCGGGCCGGACGCGGGGCAGAGCGTGGATCATCTGCACCTGCACGTGATGGGGGGGCGACGGATGACGTGGCCGCCGGGGTAGGCGGGCGGGCGGTCGGACGGTCAGACGGTCGGACGGTCAGACGGTCGGACGGTCAGACGGTCGGACGGTCAGACGGGCGGACGGTCAGACGGACGGACGGTCAGACGGTCAGACGGTCAGACGGTCAGACGGTCGGAAAGATCAGACGGTGGGACGGACTTTTCGGTACAGACCATAGACCAGCTTGCCGGTTTGGTCTCTCCGCTCCTCCAGCGCCGCAAACTCCTGCGGCGAGAGCAGTTGCCGATCTCGGCTGAATCGGAGCAGGGAACTGAGCTCGGCAAGGGAACCGAGGGCGATGTCGAGGTAGCGCCCGAATTCGCGGCTGCCTCTCTTGGCGGCACCTTCCGCAATGTTGGTCGGAATCGACAGGGCGGCCCTGCGAATCTGGGCGGTGACTCCGAACCTTTCCCCCTTAGGCCAGAGGTCTGTGGCAGCGAACACCTCGAGCGTCAGTGCGTGGGTGCTATGCCAGGCATCCAGTCGTTCGTAAGCGATCATCGGGACACCATAGCTCAGCCTCCGGCCAGTGGACCAACCCTACGCTCCCCGCCACTTGCCATTCCGGCGCCTCCATCGACCTTCGAGTCCGACCGTCCGACCGTCCGACCGTCCGACCGTCCGACCGTCCGACCGTCCGACCGTCCGCACCGTCCGCCCGTCCGCCCGTCCGCCCGTCCGACCGTCCGACCGTCCCGACCGTCCGCCCGTCTTGCCCCCATCCCACGCCTTCCCTAAATTCCCAACCCATTCCGTAATCTGCCCTTAACCGGGCTCGAGAGGGGTGAGACAGCGAATGCCAGAAGTCATCATCCACGATGACGAGAGCTTCGAGCGGGCACTCAAGCGGTTCAAGAAGAAGTGCGAGAAGGCGGGAATTCTCTCGGATCTGCGCAAGCACCGCCACTTCGAGAAGCCAAGCGAGAAACGGAAGCGGAAGATGAACGCCGCGGTCCGGAAGACTCGTCGTGGACCCCGTGTCCCCCGAGTCTAGCGTGGGCGAGGCCCTCCGGGCCGCGATGAACGCGGCCCGGAGGGCCCAGGACAAGGATCGCACGCTCGTGCTCGGCACGATCCTGTCCAACCTGAAAAACCGTGAGATCGAGGCCCGTCGTCCCCTGGCCGACGACGATGTGATCGAAGTCCTGCGGAAGGGCATCAAGACGCGCCGCGAATCGGTCGAACAGTACACCTCCGCGAATCGGCCCGAGCTGGCGCAGATCGAGCGGGCCCAGATTCAGGTCCTGGAGGAGTTTCTGCCGCCGGCCGTGGATCCCGCCGAGATCCGGACTGCCGTGCGGGCCGCCATTGCGGCCGGTGCCAAGGATCTCGGCAAGGTGATGGGCCAGGTGCTGCCGGCATTCAAGGGCCGCGCCGACGGCAAGGTGATCAACCAGATCGTGCGCGAGGAGCTGCAGGCGGGCTGATGTCGCAGTCGCCGTTCGTCTCTCCCCACGGGGTGCCGGCCCACACGCAGGGCGGCACCCCGTCGCCTTTGCCCCCGGACCGATGTGCCGACGCGCTCGAGACCATCGAGTTCGGCCAGGTCGTCGACCTCATCGCCCAGCGCGCCGTGGGGCCGCTCGGCGCCGAGCGCGTGGGCGCCCGGTGGCCCACGGACGACCTGGCCTGGATCTCGGGCGAGCTGGCGCGGGTGGGGGAGGTGGCCACGCTCTTCCGCCGCGGTGACACGCTCCTCGCCGAGGCGATCCCGGACGTCAGTCGCGCGCTCGGCCGGCTCCGCATCGACGGGAGCGTGCTCGAGGGGATCCAGCTGGCCGCGTTCCAGCGCGTGCTGGCGGCGTCCCGGCTGGTGCAGGCCGATCTCCTGCGCGTGCGCGACACCTCGCCGCTTGCCGCCGCGCTCGCGCGGCCGCTCCCCGACAAGCGGCTCGAGCGGCGGCTCGAGCAGTCGGTGGATCCCGAGGGCAATGTGCTCGATACCGCGAGTCCGCGGCTCGCGGCGGCCCGCAGGGAAGTGCACGCCGCCCGCCACCGCCTGATCCGGAAGCTGGAGTCGCTCCTCCGCGGACTGGACTCGGCGACCGCGCCGGCGGATGCGAGCGTCACGGTGCGCGGCGGCCGCTACGTCATTCCGGTCCGGCGCGATTCCCGGAGCCGGCCGGGCGGGATCGTCCACGACGAGAGCGGGAGCGCCGGCACGCTGTTCATCGAACCTGCGGAGGCCATCGAGCTGGGCAACGGCCTGCGGGAGGCCGAGGTCGAGGAGGAGCGCGAGACCCTCCGGGTGCTGCGCGAGCTGACCGACCTGCTCCGGCCCGAGCTTCCCGCGCTGCGCGACCTGGTCGAGATGTGCGTGGCCGTGGACGACCTGGTGGCCCGGGCGCGGTACGCCGTCTCGGTCGAGGCCGAGGTGCCCGAGGTGGCGGAGGCGCCGGCGGACCTCGTCGTGGTCACCGGGCGGCACCCGCTGCTCCTGGCCGGGAGCGAGCCGGTGGTGCCGTTCGATCTCACGCTGCCGGCGGGCGAGCGTACGCTGCTCATCAGCGGTCCCAACACCGGAGGGAAGACGGTGCTGCTCAAGGCGGTGGGCCTGGCGGCCGCGCTGGCGCAGAGCGGGATCGTCCCGCCGGTCGGCGCGGGCAGCCGGCTCCCGGTGTTCGGACGGTTCTACGCCGACATCGGCGACCGGCAGAGCATCGCGGCGAGCCTCTCGACCTTCAGCGCGCACGTGCGGATGCTGCGCCGGATCCTGGACGACGCCGACGCCGCGACGCTGGTCCTGCTCGACGAGATCGGCAGCGGGACCGACCCCGCGGAAGGCGCGGCGCTCGCGGCCGCGGCGCTGGTCGCGCTCACGGCGCGCGGCACCCTCACCCTCGCCACCACGCATCTGGGGTCGCTCAAGGATGTGGCGAGCCACTCGCCGGGGGTGGTGAACGCCTCGCTCCAGTTCGACGCGGCGACGCTCACCCCGACCTACCGTTTCCTGAAGGGCGTGCCCGGCCGCTCGTACGGCTTGGCGATCGCTCGCCGTCTGGGTGTCGCGCCGGCGATTCTGGCCGACGCCGAGTCCCGGGTGCCCGACGCCGAGCGGAGTCTCGACGCCCTGCTCGCGGCGGTCGAGGAGCGGCAGCGCGAGCTGGCCCTGGCGCGGGCGGCCCTCGCCGAGCGCGAGGTCGAGCTCGACACGCTCGGCGCCCGGCTCGCGTCTCAGCAGCAGGCGCAGGCCGCGCGTGAGGCGGAGCTCAAGCGCCGCGAGAAGGAGGCGGAGCGCTCCGGCCGCCAGCAGGCGCGCGCCTACCTGCTCGACGCGCGCCAGCGGGTCGAGGACGCACTCGGCGCCGCTCGGGGCGCGGCCGACGACGCGGCCCGCGAGGCGCGGCGCCTGGTGGAGGAGGGGATCCGGGAGCAGGGGGAGGAGCTCGAGAGGGCGGAGAAGGCGGAGAGGGCGGAGACGGCGGAGAGGGCGGACGCCGTGGAGGTGGGTGATCGAGTGCGGCTCGCGAGCGGGGGTGCCGGGCAGGTGCTCGAAATCAGGGCGGATGGGAAGCTGGTCGTGGCGATGGGCGCCATGAAGATGGTGGTCGACGCCGACCAAGCCACCAGAGCTGCGGGTCAGCGTCCCGCTCCGCCCTCTCCGCCGTCTCCGCCTTCTCCGCCCTCCGATGCCTCCCTCGAAATCGACCTCCGCGGCCTCACCGGCGACGAGGCCGAGATGGCCACGGTCGCGGCGGTCGACGCCGCGGTGCTGGCGGAGCAGCCGTATCTGCGCATCATTCATGGCATGGGAACCGGGGTGGTGCGGGAGCGGGTGCGGCAGGTCGTCTCGGGCGACCGCCGGGTGGCGCGCTTCGGCTTCGCTCCGCGGAACCAGGGTGGCACCGGCGTCACGATCGTGGAATTCCCCGCATGAGCATGATCCCCGACGAGATCGTGGAGCAGGTGCGCGACAGCGCGGATCTGGTCGGGATCATCGGGGAGGCGGTCGAGCTCAAGCGCACCGGAGCGGACTACCGGGGCCCCTGTCCGTTTCACGGCGGCACCCACCGCAATTTCGCCGTCATCCCCAAGAAGGGCCGCTACTACTGCTTCGTCTGCCACGAGAGCGGCGACGTCTTCTCGTGGCTGATGAAGCGGCTGGGCATGGACTATCCCACGGCGGTGCGGGAGGTGGCGCGCCGGGTGGGCATCACGATCCCGGAGCGCGCGGCACGCGCGGGCCCCGACCCGCTGGAGCCGCTATTCGGCGCCGCGGCGGTGGCGCAGGACTGGTTCACGCGGCAGCTCCTCGAGTCGCCGGAGGCCAAGGGCGCCCGGGACTATCTCGAGGGGCGCGAGGTGCCGCTCGATACGGCCGCCGTCCACGGCCTGGGCTACGCGCCGCCGGGCAAGGGCTTTCTCGCGGCCATGAAGCAGTTGGGCCTCGAGGAGAAGGTGCTCATCGAGGCCGGCCTCGCCGCCGTGCGAGACGACGCCAGCGTGGGCCCGCGCTTCCGTGGCCGGCTGCTCTTTCCGATCCACGACCTGCGCGGCCGCGTCGCCGGCTTCGGCGGCCGGCTGCTCGGTCCGGGCGAGCCCAAGTATCTCAACTCCCCCGAAAACGCCATCTTCCACAAGGGCCGCCAACTCTACAACCTGCACCAGGCCAAGGGCGCCATCCGAAAGGAAGAGGCCGTCATCCTGGTGGAGGGCTATCTCGACGTGCTCCGGCTGGTGTGGGCCGGGATCGACAACGTCGTGGCCCCGCTGGGAACCGCGCTCACCCCCGACCAGGGGACGCTGCTCCGGCGCTTCGCCCCCGTGGCCATCCTGCTCTACGACAGCGACCAGGCGGGACTCCGCGCCACCTTCCGGGCGGGTGACGAGCTGCTGCGCCACGGGGTTCGGGTGAAGGTGGCGACGTTGCCGGCCGGCGAGGATCCCGACACGCTCGTGCGCCGGGGCGGCGCGGTCGCGCTCGAGCCGCTGCTCGGCGACGCGATGGACCTGCTCGAGCGGAAGATTCAGCTGCTGGAGCAGAAGGGCTGGTTCGAGGGGGTGGATCATCGCCGCGACGCCCTCGACCGGTTGCTGCCGACGATTCGCGCCGCCGCTGACCCCGTCACCCGCGAGTTGTATCTTTCGGTCACGGCGGAGCGGACGGGCGTCAGCAAGGAAGTGCTGGAGCGCGAGGCGCGCGGTGGCGCCTCGGACGCCAGGGCAGAGGTGGAACGGACCCGGGCACCGGTCCGGACGGCGTCGGGCGTCATTCCGCAGGGAGCGCGTCGTCACGTCCTCAGCACCCCTGAAACGCAGCTGGTGCAAGCCCTGCTCGTGAGCCCGAGCCTTGGCGAGCGCGCCGCCCTGGAGGTCGCTCCCGAGTTCTTCGAGCGGCTGGAGCTGCGCGAGATCTACCTGGCGCTGCTCAAGGATCCCGAGGCCGCGTCCCAGTTGCCGGCGAGTCTGACCGACGCCGCGCAGGCGGCGTGGTCGGCGCTCAAGGAGTCCGCGGCCGGCGCCGTCGGCGACGATCCGGCGGAGAGCTACGACCGGGCGGCGCAGATCCTGATCGCCCGACCGGAGTACCGAAAGATGATCGCGATGAAGGACGCGGGCGAAAAACGACATCGGCGCGCCGAGTTGCGCCGACTCTACCCGGAGGCCGACCGGTGGTATCAGTGGAAGAAGCTCAGGCGGCAGGGCGGGTGACGCATGCACGCTGATCTGGTAAAGCTGCTCGATCTCCAGTCGAAAGACGGCGCGATCGACGACGTGGACCGGCGGATGCGGGAGCTGAACCGCGAGCTCGCGACACTCGACCAGGCCATTCAGCATCTGCGCGACGGGCTCGACGCCGCGCGCCGAGCCGCCGCGGACGGCGCCCGCCGGCGCGACGAGCTCGAGGCGAAGGTGGACAGCTACCGCGTGCTCCAGGACCGGCGCGTGCAGCGGCTGGAGACGGTGCGGAACCCGAAGGAGGCCTCCACGCTCATGGCCGAGCTCGACCTCGCGCGCTCGGTGATGGCGAAGGAGGAGAACGACTGGGTCCGGAGCGCCGAGGCCGTGACCGCGCTCGAGCGCAAGGTCGGCGAGGAGCAGACGCGGGTGGAGGCGGCGGAGCTCGAGCAGGCCCCCGAGCGCGCGCAGCTGGGCGAGCGCCGCAAGGTCCTCGAGGCGGAGCGCGAAGCCGCCGTGCACCAGCGCGAAGCGAGCGCCGAGCAGATCGACAAGCCGCTCCGGACCCGGTACGACCGGCTCCGGCGCTCCCGCGCCCGCGATGTCGTCGTCCCGCTCGTCGGCGGCACCTGCGGCGCCTGCCACACGTCGATCCCGCTCAACCGCCGGAGCCAGATCCGGAGCGGCGCCATTCTCGACGGCTGCGAGGGGTGCGGCGCGATCCTGTACCCGCCCGAGGAGCCGGGGGCGGCATGAACGAGCGCGACGGCGCTAGCGTTCCCACGGTGAGCGTGTTCCCGGCTCCCGTCCTCAGATGGGTCATCGCTCCGCCGCCGGACCGCGCGGCGGTGGACCGGCTCGCCGCGGAGCTGGGGATTCCGTCGGCGCTGGCGGCGCTGCTGGTCCAGCGAGGGCAGGGCAGTCAGGCCGCGGCCCGCCACTTCCTCCGTCCCAGCGTCACCGGTCTCACCGATCCCGCGGCCCTCGCCGGTATGGCGGAAGCGGTCGAAGCCGTCGCCTCCACGGTGCGCGCGGGTGGAACCATTCTGGTCCACGGGGACTATGACGTGGACGGGCAGTGTGCCACCGCGCTGCTCACGCGCGCGCTCCGGGAGGCCGGCGCCGACGTCGTCGGCTTCGTGCCCCACCGGCTCCGGGACGGCTACGATTTCGGGCCGGCGGGCCTCGCCGTCGCCCAGCGGATCGGCGCGTCGCTGGTGGTCACCTGCGACTGCGGCATCACCGCCGTCGAGACGGTGGCGGCCGCCCGGGCCGCCGGCATCGGGGTCGTGGTCACCGACCACCACCTGCCGGGCGCCGAGCTCCCGCCGGCTCTCGCCATCGTGGATCCGCAGCGCAGTGACGATACCTCCGACACCCGCGCGCTCTGCGGCACCGGCATCGCGTTCAAGCTGGTGCAGGCGCTCGTGCCGGCGCTGGGGCTGCCGCCCAATCTTCCCTACCACCTGCTCGACCTCGTCGCCCTGGCCACCGTGGCCGACGTGGTGCCGCTGGTGGGCGAGAACCGCATTCTCGTCCGCCACGGGCTCCGGCTCCTGGCCGGCAGCCGCTGGCCGGGCCTCCGGGCACTGGTCGAGGCGTGCGGCCTGGGCGGCCGGGAGCTCCGGGCCGGCCACATGGGCTACATCCTCGGACCCCGGCTCAACGCCGTCGGGCGGATCGGCGACGCGGCCGACGGCCTCCGCCTGCTGCTCACCGACGACGAGGCGGAGGCCGCGGCCCTGGCCCGCCGGCTCGAAGGGCTCAACGTCGAGCGGCAGTCGCTCGACCACCGGATGCTCGAGGAGGCTCTGGCCCAGGTGGAGCAGGCCGGCGATCCCGAGCGCGATGCCAGCTTCGTGCTCTCGGGTGAAGGCTGGCATCCCGGCGTGGTCGGCATCGTCGCGTCGCGAGTCGTGGAGCGCTACGGGAGGCCGGCGTTTCTCATCGCCTTCGACGGCGACGTGGGCAAGGGCTCGGGCCGGAGCATCTCCCGGTTCGATCTCCACGCGGCGCTGCTGGGCTGCGGCGATCTGCTCGAGCGCTACGGCGGGCACCAGATGGCGGCCGGGCTCACCATCCGGCGTGACCGGCTCGACGAGTTCCGCCAGCGGTTCGGCGAGATCGCGCGCGAGATGCTCGCTCCCGAGGACCTCGGTCCCGAGCAGCGGGTGGACCTCGAGCTCCGACTGCACGAGGCCACCCGGGACCTGGAGCGGATGTGCCGGCACCTCGAGCCCTGCGGCTCGGGCAACGCGAGCCCCGTGTTCGGCGTTCGCGGCGTCCGGCTCACGGGACGGTCCCGGGTGGGGAACGGGCATCTCAAGGGCACGTTGGACGACGGCAGCACCCGGCTCCCGGCCATCGGGTTTCAGTGGGCGGACCGGGTGCCGTGGCTCGGGGAGGGATTGGTGGACGCGGCGTTCCGGCTCGAGTCCAACGAGTGGAATGGGCACACGACGCTGCAGGCCCGACTCTGCGCGCTGTCGCCGCACTTGCCGGCGTGAGGCGGCAGGCGCCTCGAGCGAGGGGCGTAGCGTCCGGAGCGGCAGGGTCATCCCGGGCGGCGGGGTCATCCCGAGCGGAGCGAGGGATCTTCTCACCCGGCGGTCGAACTCCGCCGGGCAAGATCCCTCGCTCCGCTCGGGATGACATCGCCGCTCGGGACATCGCCGCTCGGGACATTTCCGCTCGGGACCCCGCCGGCCGGGACCCCGCCGCTCGGAAGGACGCCGCTTCGGTGCCCTCCACGCTCCTGGCCGACCTCCCGGCATGAGGATCGTCGCCGGCGAGTTCGGCGGCCGGCGCCTCGTCCCGCCCAAGGACGCCCGCGTCCGCCCGACGGCCGACCGGGTGCGGGAGGCGTGGATGAGCATCCTGGCCGACGCCATTCCAGGCGCGCGGGTGCTCGACCTCTACGCCGGCAGCGGCGCCCTCGGCCTCGAGGCGCTCTCCCGCGGCGCCGGCTCAGTGATGTTCGTCGAGCTCAACCCGCCATCGCTCCGGGCGCTCGAGGCCAACATCGACACGCTCGCCGTGGCCGATCGCGCCACGGTGCACCGCGGCGACGCGCTCCGATTCTCCCAGCGGCTGGCCCCCGGCGCCTTCGATCTGGCCCTGGCGGACCCTCCCTACACCCGCGACGATGCCGCCCGGCTGGTCGCGCTCTTCCGCCGGACCCCGTTCGCGCGCATTCTTTCCGTCGAGCACGCCGCGGACCTGCGGCTGGACGGGGACAGTACCCGCCGCTACGGCGACACCGCCCTCACCTTCTGCCACGCCCCATGACACGCATCGCGATCTACCCGGGCTCGTTCGATCCGCCGACGAAGGGCCACGACGACCTGATCCGCCGGAGCCTCGCGCTGGCTGACCGGGTGATCGTCGCCGTGGCGGTCAACCCGTCGAAGCAGCCGCTCTTTCCGGTGGCCGAGCGGCTGGCGATGCTTCGCGCGATGGTCGGCGACGAGCCGCGGGTGACGTTCGAGGCCTTCGACGGGCTGCTGGTGGACTTCGCCCGGAAGGCCGGCGCCTCCATGGTGGTGCGCGGCCTCCGGGCCGTGAGCGACTTCGAGTACGAGTTCCAGATGGCGCTCATGAACCGCCAGCTCCACCCCTCGCTCGAGACCGTCTTCCTGGTGCCGGCGCTCGACCTGACCTACCTGAGCTCCAGCCTCGTGCGGGAGGTGGCCCGATTCGGCGGCGACGTGAGCGCCCTGGTCCACCCCGCGGTGGCCACCGCCCTCGCCGGGCGATACGGCCGATGAGCTTTCGCGAGTCGCTGCGCCGGCGCGCGGCCGCCAGCCGGCGGCGGATCGTGCTCTGCGAAGGCGACGACCCGCGGGTCCGCGCCGCCGCCGCGCGGCTCCGGGACGAAGGCATCGCCGAGCCCATCGTGCTCGGGGGCCAGGGGATCCGGACGGTGGATGATCCGCGGCTTCCCCGGATCGCCCAGTTCCTGCGCGACCGCCGGCCCGACCGGGTGGTGGACGGCGTCCACGCGCTCGACATCGCCGCCGTACCGGTCAACTTCGGCGCGGCGCTGGTGGCGCTCGGCGAGGCCGACGCGGCCGTGGCGGGCGCGGTGTGCCCCACGCGCGATACCATCCGCGCGGCGCTCTGGGCCATCGGGACCGCCCCGGGCGTCGATCTCGTGAGCTCGTCCTTCTACATGGTGATGCCGGACGACGCCGTGCTCACCTTCACCGATTGCGCGGTGGTGCCCGAGCCGACGGCCGAAGAGCTGGCGCAGATCGGGCTCGCCGCGGCGCGCGACCGGACCCGGCTCGTGGGCGACTCGCCCCGGGTCGCGTTCCTCTCCTACAGCACCCGCGGCAGCGCCGAAGGCGCGCGGGTCACGCGGGTGCGCGACGCGGCGGCGCGGTTCCGCGACCTCGCCCCCAACATCGTTGCCGACGGCGAGGTGCAGGCCGACGCCGCGCTCATCCCCGACGTGGCGGACCGGAAGGCGCCGGGGTCGGCCGTGGCGGGACGCGCCAACGTACTGGTGTTCCCGGACCTCGACGCCGGCAACATCGCCTACAAGCTGGTGCAGCGGCTGGCCGGGGCCACGGCCATCGGCCCGATGCTGCAGGGCCTGGCCCGCCCGATGGCCGACCTGTCGCGCGGGGCCACGGCCGATGATATTGTCGAGGTGGCCGCCATGGTGGCGCTGCAGTGCGACTGAGAGAGTCACCCTGAGCCCGTTCGCTGCGCTCAGGGTAAACTCCGCGAAGGGGACATCAGCTGACACATGGCTCCTTCGCGGCCCGTCCTGAGCGGAGCGAAGGGCTCAGGATGACTCAAGACACGAGACGGGGAGCGGCGATGGGCTTCAACCAGACCAAGGACAAGAGCGGGGTGGCGGTAGTGCAGGTCGAGGGCCAGCTCATCGTGGGTAACCGCCAGGAGCTGAAGGAGCTGGTCCAGGCCGCGCTGGACGCGAGCGAGCGCCGCATCCTCATCGACTTCTCGCGCACCGGCTACATCGACTCGTCAGGACTCGGTGCGCTGGTCTCGATCTCCAAGAAGATCCGTGAGGCCGGCGGTGAGCTCCGGCTGTCCGGCCTCAACGAGGATCTGCGCTCGCTGTTCGAGCTGACCAAGCTGGACACCCTCTTCGCCATCGCCGAGACGCCCCAGCAGGCCCTCGCGAGCTTCTAGCCCGATCGACCGATGCCGTCCCCGCTCCGACTCTGCGTCCGCCGCTCCTCGGCTACGGACGGAGTGGGAGCCGCCACCCTGGTCACGCTGCGGCTGCCGAGCGACGTGACGTGCATCGAGGAGGCGGTGGAGCTGGTGACCCGCCACTGCCTCGCCGGCCACGACACCAGCAGGAAGACCCGCTTCCGGCTCCAGGTGGTCCTCTCGGAGGCGCTCAGCAACGCCATCGTCCGCGGCAATCAGGAGGACCACGGGAAGTGGGTGGACGTCCGCGCGGAGCTCGCCGCGGACGCCATCCGGCTGGTCGTCACCGACGAAGGGCCGGGCTTCAACCCGGCGTCGGTGCCCGAGCCGATCCGCCCCGAGCAGCTCGACGAGGCCAATGGGCGGGGCCTCTATCTCATCCGGAAGCTCGTGGACGCCGTGCAGTTCAACGAGCAAGGGAACTCCATCTGCATGATACTGCGCCGCCCGTAGGGCGGCTCGATCTCGTGCTCGACGGCCTCGGCGCGCTCGTCGGTGGACGGGTGCGCCTGTGGCGCTACGACGGGCGCGCGCTCCGCATCGCCGCCGGCCCCGATCCCGGCACGGCGCCGGCGCTGCCGCGGGCGGTGGGGCTCACCCGCACGCCCGAAGGCACCGTCTGGCTCGAGCCCGTCGGCGAGATCGAAGGGTTCTGGCTCGAGGTGGGCGGGATCGCGGAGGCCGAGCTGGCGGCGGCGGCGGGCCGGGTCATGCCGCTCATCGGCGCGCTGCTCGACGCCGACCGGCAGCGCGCGTTTCTCACCGAGGAGCTCACCAGCCGGTACGAGGAGATCGATCTCCTCTACGCCATCAGCGAGATCCTGGGCCAGACGGTCCGGCTCGAGGAGGCCACCCAGACCATCGCCCGCGAGGTGAGCACCGTGGTGGGCGCGCGGCGCGCGTCGATCATGGTGTTCGACGAGAGCGCCGGCGTGCTTCGCACCGTGGCCGCGCGGGGATTCGGGCTCGACGGCCTGGATCCGGTCCGGGTGGACGACGAGTGCTCGGTGGCGGCGCGGGTGTACCGCGAGCGCCGGGTGGTGGCGTTCGATCCGTCGCATCCGGAGGGCACGCCCGACGACTGCGGCGAGCCGCGCGGGTATCGGGGAAAGGCGTTCCTGAGCGTGCCGATCTGCTATGGCGCGCCCGGCTCGCCGCTGCGCTGCGTCGGCGTCATCAACCTCACCGACCGGCTCGGCGGCGACCGCTTCACCCTGAGCGACCGGAAGCTGGTGACCGCGGTGGCCAATCAGATCGGCGCCGCGGTCGAGAACGCGCGCCTGGTCGAGCGCGACCTCAAGCAGCAGCGGCTGGGCCGCGAGCTCGAGTTGGCGCACGATCTGCAGCTCAAACTGCTGCCGTCGCCGGCGGTGCTGGCGGGCGACGCCGAGGTCGCGGCCCGCTGCTATCCCGCGGAGTCGGTCGGCGGGGACTTCTACACCTTCTCCCGGCTCGGCCGCGGCCGGGTCGGGGTCATGGTCGGCGACGTGGCCTCGCACGGCTTCTCCGCGGCGCTCGTGATGGCACTGGTGATGTCCGCCGCCGGCATCCACGCGGCGGCGTCGATCACCCCGGACGAGACGCTGAGCGCCCTGCTCGAGAGTCTCTCGACCGAGCTGAGCACGACGGAGATGTATTTCAGCGTGTTCTACGGGGTGCTCGATCCGCTCACCGGCCGGCTCTCGTACGCCAACGCGGGCCACCCGTACGCCTTCCGGGTGCCGCGGTTCGGGGAGCCCGAGCGGCTCGAGGCCACCGCGCCGCCGCTGGGCCTGGCGACGGCGGGAAGCATTCAGCGGCGGCAGGTCCCGTGGACGATCAAGCACGACCTGCTCGTGCTCTGGACCGATGGCCTGGTGGACGCGCGGAACGAGGCGGGGGAGCCGTTCGGGGAGCAGCGGCTGCTCGATGCGGTGTGTGCCCGCCGGACCGAGAAGCCCGAGGCGATCGTCCGAGCGGTCCTGGAGGAGGCGGAAGCATTCGGGTCGATTCCGATCGACGACCGGACGCTGCTGATCCTCAGGATCTAGCGGTGCCCCGGCCCCGGGCCAAGCGCCGCCTCGGCCAGCATTTCCTCACCGATCCCCGGCTGCTCGGACGCATCGCCGACGCGCTCGGCGCCGGGCCGGACGACACCGTGCTCGAGATCGGCCCCGGGCCCGGCGGGCTCACGGCCGCGCTGGCGGAGCGCGCGGGCCGCCTGGTGGCGATCGAGAAGGACGCCGATCTGGTCCCCGCGCTCCGCGCCCGGTTTGCGTCGGCCACGATCGTCGAGGCCGACGCGCTCGAGGTCGACTGGGCGGCGCTGGCCGGCCCGAGGTTTCTCGTCGCCGGCAACATTCCCTACAACATCACCTCACCCCTCATCGACAAGGCGCTCGAGTCACCCCGGGCCGAGCGCATCGTGTTTCTGGTTCAGAAGGAGGTGGCCGACCGGGTCACGGCGCCGCCGGGCGGCCGGGAGTACGGCGCGCTCAGTGTCGGCGTGCAGTCGGTGGCCCGGGCCGAGCGGCTGTTCGTGGTGCCGGCCGGAGCGTTCCACCCCCGGCCGAAGGTGGACTCGGCGGTGCTCCGGCTGACCCCGCTGGCCGACCCGCTGGTGCGGCCGCCGGGCCAGGCGCGCTTCCGGCGCCTGGTGGTCGGGCTGTTCGGCTTCCGGCGGAAGCAGATCGCGCGCGGACTCCGGGAGCTGACCGGGTGGGCGCCGGATCCGGTGGCCGAGGCGCTCGCGCGCGCGGGCATCCCGCCGACGGTCCGGCCCGAGATGCTGGCGCCGCCGGTGTTCGCCGCGTTGCTGGAGGCGCTCGTTGACTGGGACGGCTGTGGCGCGTAGCTTTGTGAAATGTTTCACAAAAATACGGGCCATGCGTAAAGTCGCGGAGTCCACGGTGCGGCGGCTCTCGCTGTACCTGCGCTTTCTCGAGGAGTTCGAGGTGCAGGGCATCGAGACGGTCAGCTCCGGCGCGCTCGCCTCGCGCGGCAGCACGACCTCGGCGCAGGTTCGGAAGGACCTGTCGTTCTTCGGGTCGTTCGGCAAGCGCGGGCTCGGCTATCCGGTCCCCGAACTGGCCGACCGCCTGCGTGAGATCCTGGGGCTCAAGCAGCGCTACCAGGTGGGAATGATCGGCGCGGGCAAGATCGGCAGCGCCTTGGTCCAATACCGCGGGTTTCGGCAGCGGGGCTTCGATATCATCGCCATCTTCGACAGCGACCCGGCGAAGATCGGGCGCCACTGGAACGGCCTCACCATTCAGAACATCGACACGCTCGAAGCCGAGTTCGCCAAGCGGCCGATGGATATGGCGGTGCTGGTGACCCCGGCCGAAGCGGCGCAGCCGGTGACGGACCGGCTGGTGAAGCTCGGCGTCAACGCCATCCTCAATTTCGCGCCGGTACAGCTCATGGTGCCGGACGACGTCGTGGTCAAGACGGTCAATCTCGCGCTCGAGCTCGAGACCCTCAGCTACGCGCTCGCGAATCGGTGAGCGGCCGGTCCCCCGATTCACCACAGCGGCACAGAGAGCATGGAGATTCACCGAGACCGACCGGAGTCGTTCTGTCCCGTGAATCTCCGCGATCTCTGTGTCTCTGTGGTGAATCCCATGCTCGCTTCCTTCGTGGCCCGTTTACACCACCCACCCGATCCTTCGCGGAGCTCACCCTGAGCGAAGCGAACGGGCTCAGGATGACCGTTATGCGGCTGCTGTGTCTTGGCCTTGTGCTGTTGGTCGCGCCGGTGAACCTCCGCGCCCAGCAGCCGGCGGATGCCTATGACCTGGTGATCCGCAACGGCCGGATCATCGACGGTACCGGCTCGCCGTGGTACGCGGGTGACGTCGGGATCCGGGGTGGCAGGATCGCGGCGATCGGGACGCTGGGGACCGCGTCGGCGCGGCAGACGGTCGACGCGGCCGGCCTGGTGGTGGCGCCGGGGTTCATCGACATGCTCGGACAGTCCGACCTCAGCATCCTGGTGCAGCCGAGCCTTCCCTCTAAGATCTTTCAGGGGATCACGACCGAGATCACCGGCGAGGGCAGCTCGCCCGGCCCGATCAACGACTCCCTCGTCGCCGCGGACCGTGCGGGCTACGACCATTACCAGGTGACGCCCGACTGGCGCACGCTGGGCGAGTATTTCGCGCGGCTGGAGCGGCAGCGGATCGGGATCAACTTCGCGAGTTACGTCGGCGCGACCCAGGTCCGCCGGATGGTGCTGGGCGACGGGAACCGGCAGCCGACGCCCGGGGAGCTGGACTCGATGAAAGCGCTGGTGCGGGAGGCCATGGCCGAAGGCGCGGTCGGCCTGTCGACGGCGCTGCAGTATCCGCCGGCGCCGTTCGCGCACACCGAGGAGCTGATCGCGCTCGCCTCCGAGGCCGCGAAGCTTGGCGGCGTCTACGCCACGCACATGCGCTCGGAGGGCACGGAGATCGACGCGGCGCTGGACGAGACCATCCGGATCGGGCGCGAGGCGCACATCCCGGTCGAGATCTGGCACCTCAAGGTGGCGGGGAAGCAGAGCTGGGGCCGGATGCCGCACGTCGTCGCCCGGATCGACTCCGCGCGCAAGGCCGGGGTGGACATCGCGGCCGACACCTACGCCTACCCGGCCTGGTTCAACTCGATGTCGGCTTTCATCCCGCCCTGGGCGAGCGACGGCGGCACGGCGCGGCTGGTCGAGCGGCTCAAGGACCCGGCCGCCCGCCGTCGCATCCGCCGGGACATGCTGACACCGGGCGGGGGCTGGGACAACGAGTGGCAGGAGATCCCCGGTCCGTCCTCGGTGCTCATCGGCGTGGTTCAGAACCCCGCGCTCGAGCCCTACATGGGCAAGACGCTGGCGCAGGTCGCGGCGCTGCGCCACAGCGATCCGATCGACGCCCTGCTCGACGTCCTGGCCGAAGACGCGGGGTACACCTACGTGGCGGTATTCGGCATGTCGGAGCCCGACATCACGCTCGCCCTCAAGCAGCCCTGGATGTCGATCGACAACGACTCGCAGGGGACGTCCCCGGACGGCCTGCTGGGCAAGGAGCATCCGCATCCCCGGGCCTACGGCACGTTTCCGCGGATTCTCAAGAAGTACGTGCGCGAGGAGCGGCGGCTCACGCTGGAGGATGCCATCCGGAAGTTCACGTCGCTGCCGGCGCAGCGCATGCGGCTGGGCGACCGCGGGGTGCTCAAGGTCGGCATGTGGGCGGACGTGGTGGTCTTCGACCCCGAGCGCGTCCGCGACCGGAGCACCTTCGCCAAGCCGAACCAGCTGGCGGAGGGGATGCAGTGGGTTCTGGTGAACGGTACGCCGGTCATCGACAACGGCCAGGCCACCGGCGCGCTGCCGGGGCGGGTGCTGCGGGGGCCGGGGTGGCGGGGGAGGTAGGCGGAGGGACGGACGGAGGGTCGGACGGGCGGACGGTCGGACGAGTCGGGGGGGGGGGCGAGGCCGAGCCACCGATGTCATCCCGAGCGGAGCGAGGGATCTTCTCGGGCCGACTTCGACCCTTCCCGGCCAAGATCCCTCGCTGCGCTCGGGATGACAGGTTACCCTTCGGCTCCGCCGGCTCCGCCGGCTCCGCCGTCCGCCGCCCCTACCCCTCCACGAGCCCGACCGAATACTTTCTCCTATGCCTGTCGACGTCTCCTCCGAAATCGGCCCGTTGCAGACCGTGCTGGTGCACACACCCGGCGTCGAGCTCGAGGCGGTGACGCCGGGCAATCGCGAAGATTATCTCTACGACGACATCATCGACCTCGAGATCGCCCAGCGCGAACACCGGCAGTTCGTCTCGGTGCTGCGGCGATTCGCCACCGTGTTCCAGGTGCGGGACCTCCTGGCCGAGATCCTGGCCCAGCCCGACGCGCGCGAGTTCCTCATCACCAAGACCATGGACGTGCTGTCTTCCGACGAGCTGAGCCAGCGCCTGGGCACCCTGCCGCCGGCCCAGATCGTGGACATGCTGATCGAGGGCACCCGGGAGGAGAGTGGGCCCCTGGCGCAGGCGCTCAACGAAGAGGGGTTCGCCTTTCCGCCGCTGCCCAATCTGTTTTTTCCCCGCGACATCGGTATGGTCATCGGCCGCCACGCGGTGGTCGGGTCGATGCGCTACGATGTCCGCTGGACCGAGGAGCTGCTGATCAAGGCGCTGTTCTCCTTTCATCCGGAGCTGGCCCACGCGGGCCTCCTGTACGACGGGTCGGAGGAGCGGCGCAGCAACTACTCGCTCGAAGGCGGGGACGTGCACTACCTCCGGCCCGACCTCCTGGTGCTCGGCTTCAGCGAGCGGACCTCGCCGGCCGCGCTCGACGAGTTGTGCGACACGGTGTTCGCCCAGGGCGCGGTGACCGACGTGCTGTTCGTGGTGATGCCCAAGGCGCCGACGGCGATCCATCTCGACATGATCTTCACCCAGGTGGACCGCGAGCTGTGCGTGGTGTATCCGCCGTTCTTCGTGGGACCGGAGCGCCTGCCGGTGCTGCACCGGCGAAAGGGGCAGGCCGCGGTGCGGGAGATGCCCAATTTCTTCGAGGCCCTCCGCGAGGTCGGCCTCCCGCTCGAGGCCGTGTTCGCGGGCGGGCAGCACCGCACCAGCCAGGAGCGCGAGCAGTGGAGCTCGGCCTGCAACTTTCTGGCGGTGCGGCCGGGCACGATCATCAGCTACCGGCGGAACGACCAGACGCTGTGCGAGCTCCAGGCGGCGGGCTTCCGGGTGGTGCCGGCGGTCAACTTTCTGGCGTTCGACGACTGGACCGACGCCAAGCACCGGACCGCGATTACGATCGAAGGCACCGAGCTCGCCCGCGGCGGCGGGGGACCGCGCTGCATGTCGCTGCCCCTGCGCCGGGCCGCGCCGTGACCGGGCTGTCGGCGCATCCGGAGAGCACGCTCCTCGACCGGGTGCTCGAGACGCTGAAGGAGGGGCCCCGGCCGGCGGCGGCGCTCTGTCACCGCGTGCTCGGCCTCGCCGGCGCCTCGGTGGCGGTCTGCGACCGGATCGCGATCGCGCTTCTCTCCGCCGACCCCCGGGTCCGGCAGCTCGTCGACGGGCGCTGGGGGCTGGTGGCCGAGGCGCAGGGCTCGCCGCTCCTGGACGAGTGCGCCTTCGCCGTGGTGGACGTCGAGACCACGGGCATGCGGGCCCGCGACAGCGACCGGATCACGGAGATCGCCGTCGTGGTGGTGCACGGCGGCCGGCGCGAGGTGGTCCTCGATTCGCTCATCAACCCGGGGCGGCCGATCCCCCCGGCCGTCTGCGCCATCACCAACATCACCAACGACATGGTCCGGTGCGCGCCGCCGTTCTCCGAGGTGGCGGACCAGGTGCTGGCCGCGCTGGGCGGCCGGATCTTCGTGGCGCACAACGCCCGGTTCGACTGGGCGTTCGTGAGCGCCGAGCTGCGGCGGGCGAAGGCGATGCTGCTCGACGGTCCGCAGCTCTGCACCGTGCGGCTCGCGCGCCGGCTGGTGCGGGGCGTGCGCTCCTGCGGGCTCGACAACCTGACCCAGCACTTCGGCTTCGAGAACTCGGCGCGGCACCGCGCCGCGGGCGACGCGCTGGTCACCGCCGATCTGCTCGACCGGCTGCTCCGGCTGGCGCACGAGGAGGGCGCGCGCACGCTGCAGGACCTCGCGGCGATCGCGCTCCGGCGTGCCGCCCGCCGGCCCCGGAAGCGCCAGGCCAGCCCGACCGAGCCCCGCGCCGACAGCATCGTCGAGGGTCCGGCGTGACCCTGGCGCGATCCTTCCGGGTGGGCGGGCTCCGGTGCCATACGCTCGAGGGCGGCACCCAGTGGCTCGACGGGGGCGCCATGTTCGGCGTCGTGCCGCGCACGCTGTGGCAGACTCGCGTGGCGCCGGACGAGCGCCATCGGATTCCCCTCGCCATGCGCTGCCTCCTGATCGAGCACCCCGACGGGCTGGTGCTCGTCGACACCGGCCTGGGCAACAAGGAATCGGCGAAATTCCTCGACATCTACGGCGTCGAGAATGCCGGTCTCGAGGGCGCCACGCAGCTCGAGGATGCGCTCGCCTCGGCCGGGTTCCTGCCGGGGGACGTGCGCTGGGTGATCAATACCCACCTCCATTTCGATCACGCCGGCGGCAACACGACCATCGATCCCGAGCTGGAGAGCGACGCCCGCCGCCACGTCCGTCCCACCTTTCCCAGAGCTACCTACGTCGTGCAGCGCGCCGAGCTCGAGTTCGCCCGCCACACCAACGAGCGGACACGCGCGAGCTATCTCCCGCCCAACTACGAGCCCATCGCCGCTGCCGGGCGGTGGAGCCTGCTCGACGGCGACGTGGAGGTGCTCCCCGGCATCGCGGTGCGGCTCACGCCCGGGCACGTGCCCTATCACCAGGCCGTCCTCGTGCGCGATGCCGGCGACACGGCCGCCTTCATGGCCGACCTGATTCCGACAACGGCGCATCTTCCGCTGCCCTGGATCATGGGGTACGACCTTGAGCCGCTCCGCACCCTCGAGAGCAAGCGGGCATTTCTCCGCGACGCGGTGGAGGGCGGCTGGCGGCTGGTGTTCGAGCACGATCCCGGGGTGGCGTCGGCGATCGCGGTGGCGGAGGGGAAGGGAGTGACCCTCCGGGACGTGGTGGAGGTGAGGCCGGTAGGGGCGGAGAGCGGTCGGGGTCCGTCATCCTGAACGCAAGCGGAGGGATCGGGTCTGGCGGTCAGACTGTTCTTCCTGCACTAGAACAACTGCCGGCCCCACCAGACGCTTACCCAGGCGGCTCAGGGCGCGAAGACGAGCCCGGCGATGGCGGCGAGCTGACCGGCCGCGTCTGGACCGTGAAGGACATCATCGGCCTCATGAACCCAGAGCGGCTCCTGCCGTCGCGGTGACAGCGCAACTACGGTATCAGAGCCCTAAACAGTTCCGGCCTGATCGCAATGAACAACGCTATCATAAGCCCGACCGCGAATCCCACGATGGTGCCGGCAGCTACTCCGCGCCAAAGCACCTTTTGTTCGCTGGTCATCACTTCAACCTCACAAAGGCATGGGAATCTCCTACCACATCCTTAGGTCAACTGTAACAGTACGGAGGTAGGGTAGGGTATCACTCTCAAGATACACCATCCCTCTTCGACAAGGACGACCCCGCAGACTAGTCCGCCCCGGAGTTCCGTTACAGTCAAAACCGGACACTACCGGCGCGACGAACCGCTGTTGACACTTCGCGTTACCTCCACTAGCTTGCCCACCTCGTAGAAGCGGGGAGGAGACTCCCCCACCCTCAGCCTGCCGGCCCCGGCCGCAGCGCACCCGGGTCCCGGCATCGTCGCCACTGGCAGGCCGTCCGGCCGCCACGGCACGCGGCATCTCGGGCACCCGGTCATCCGATGGGTGTCCGTTTCATTTCTCGGCCTGGAGGCGTACCCACTGTCCACGAACGACCGCGACAAGCGAGTCCGAGTCAATCGCATGATCCGCATCAGTCCGGTGCGGGTGATTACGGCCACAGGCGAGCAGCTGGGCGTGCTCCCGATCGAGGAAGCGCTCGCCGCCGCACAGGATCGGGGACTGGATCTCGTGGAAGTGGCGCCGACCGCGCGCCCGCCCGTGGTCAAGATCATGGACTACGGCAAGTTCAAGTTCGAGGAAGCCAAGGCAGCCCGGGCGGCCAAGAAGAAGCAGCACATCATCCTGCTCAAGGAAGTGAAGTACCGCCCCGGGATCGACGATCACGACTTCGAGTTCAAGACCCGGCATGCGCGGGAGTTCCTGGGGGACGGGAACAAGGTGAAGGTGACGATGATGTTCCGCGGGCGGCAGATCGCGCATCTGGAGCTGGGGAAGGCGGTCCTCGACCGGGTGGCGGCGAGCCTGGCGGACGTCGGGAAGATCGAGGCCGATGCCAAGCTCGAGGGGCGGAACATGACGATGGTTCTCGCGCCGAAGTAGCTCGAAGAGGACGGAGAAGACGGAAGGGGTGGACGAAGGAGGGCCCGAGCAGCGCGGAGAACGTCTCCGTCCTCTCCGCCCTCTCCGTCCTCTCCGCCGCCACCTGGGGAGCACCATGCCGAAACAGAAGACCAAGCGCGCAGCGATGAAGCGCTTCAAGACGACCGGGAGTGGCAAGCTGAAGCGCTGGCATGCCAACCATACCCACATCCTGACCAAGAAGACACGCAAGCGGAAGAACCGGCTCAAGAAGGGCGACCTCGTGAGCTCGGCCGACTTTCCGCGCGTCAGCCGTCTGCTTCAGGCCTAAGGAGCGACCATGCCTCGCGTCAAGAACGGTGTCGCCCACCACGCCCGCAAGAAGAAGGTCATGGAGGCAGCCAAGGGTGCCCGGGGCGGCCGGAGCAAGCTGTACAAGGCGGCCAAGGAGACGGCCGAGCGCGCCATGCGGTACGCCTACCGCGACCGGCGCAAGAAGAAGTCGGAGTTCCGGGCGCTCTGGATCACCCGCATCAATGCCGCCGCCCGCATGCACGGGTTGAGTTACAGCCGGCTGGTGGCTGGTCTCAAGAAGGGCGGCGTCGAAATCAACCGGAAGGTGCTCGCCGACCTGGCCGTGCGGGACGCGGACGCGTTCGGCAAACTGGCCGAGGTGGCGAAGAGCAACCAGTAGCGCTCGGCGCGTTTCGCGCGGCGAGCCGCGCACCGCCAGTCGCCCGAATGGGGCCGTTCGCGCTCGGCGGGCGGCCCCATTCGATGTATTGGACCGGATGGCGCCGAGCGCGGGCGGATGCCCCAGCGCTCGCACCCCAGCGCTCGCACCCCAGCGCTCGCACCCCAACGCACCACCCTGACTCACTGATGAGCGACCCGACAGGCTACCCCGACCTCGACGCCCTGCTCCCACGACTCGACGCCGTCCCGGCGTTGAGCGCCGACGCGCTCGAGGCCGAGCGCACCGCCGTGCTCGGCCGGAAGAGCGGCGTGCTCACCGGCGCGCTCAAGTCGCTGGCGGCGCTCGGGGTCGAGGAACGGAAACGCTACGGGGCCGCGGTGAACAAGCTCAAGGCGCAGTTCGAGGCGGCCTTCGCCGCGCGGGCCGAGGTGCTCGGCGCCGAGCGGCGCCGGCGGGAGGCCGCGGGCGTGGACCTCACCATGCCCGGCCGCCGGCGCTGGGTCGGTGCGGAGCATCCGGTGACGCGGGTCGTGGACGAGATCGTCGGCCTCTTCCGTGAGCTGGGCTTCGCGGTCGCAACCGGCCCCGAGGTCGAGACCGAGTGGTACAACTTCCTCGCGCTCAACTTCCCGCCCGACCATCCGGCGATGGACATGCACGACACCCTCTACCTCGACGCTGCGCCGGCCGCCGGGGAGCCAGGCGGGAAGCTGCTGCTCAGGACGCACACCTCGCCGGTTCAGATCCGGACGATGATGGCGTCACCGCCGCCGGTGCGGGTCGTCATCCCGGGGATGGTGTACCGGAACGACGCGATGGACGCGTCGCACCTGCCCGCCTTTTCGCAGATCGAGGGACTGGCGGTAGACGAGGGGATCTCGTTCGTGGACCTGAAGGCCACGCTGAACCACTTCGCGCGCCGGTTCTTCTCGCCGTCGACCGCGACCCGGTTCCGGCCTTCGTTCTTCCCGTTCACGGAGCCCTCGGCCGAGATGGACGTCGAGTGCCAGCTATGTCACGGGAGCGGCTGCCCGGCGTGCAAGGGCACGGGGTGGATGGAAATCCTGGGGTGCGGCATGGTGCATCCGGCCGTGCTGGAGAACTGCGGGCTGGACTCGGAGCGCTTCACCGGCTGGGCGTTCGGCATGGGCCCCCACCGCATCGCGCTCCAACGCTACGGCGTACCGGACATCCGGCTGCTGCTGGGCGGGGACATGCGGTTCCTTGAGGCCGTGGGTCGGCCGGGGGGACGGGGCAGGAGGGGTCGGATGCGTGAGACGCTCGGTGCGGCGGTGATGCCCCGGGTGAGTCATCCTGAGCCCGTTCGCCGCGCTCAGGGTGACTCCCCGCGGAAGCAAGCGAGGGGCGCCCCATGAACATCTCGCTCCGCTGGCTCCAGGACTTTCTCCGCCGGGAGCTCGACCCCGCCGACGTCACGACCCGCCTCACCATGCTCGGCGCTCCGGTGGACGCCGTGGAGCCGCTCTATCCCGGCCTTGGCGAGATCGTGATCGGCCTGGTGGAGGACGTGCGTCCCCATCCCAACGCGGACCGCCTGCGGGTCACCACCGTGAACGACGGCACCGAGCGGCGCCTCAACGTCGTGTGCGGCGCGCCCAACGTCGCGGCGGGCAGGAAGTATCCGTTCGCGCGGGTGGGCGCGACGGTGCCGCACGGCAAGGGCGGCGCGCCCATGAAGCTCGAGAAGGCCAAGCTCCGTGGCGAAGTGTCCGAGGGCATGCTCTGCAGCGCGCGCGAGCTGGGCCTGGGCCAGGAGCACGACGGGATCCTCGAGCTCGCCACGGACGCCGCGCCGGGGACGCCGTTCCTGGAAGCGGTCCCGCTCGCGGACTATCGTCTCGTGGTGGACGTGACCCCCAACCGGCCCGATCTCCTCGGCCACAAGGGCGTCGCGCGCGAGCTCTCCGCATCATATGGGACGCCGTTCCGGCTGCCGCAGATTCCCGGCGCCGAGCGTCTGGACGTGGCGCCGGCCCGGCACGCGGGCGCGGCCGACACCGTCGGCGGACTCCGCGTCGCCATCGAGGACGCCGAGTCCTGCCCGCGATTCCACGCGGCGGTGATCCGCGGGGCGGCCGTCGGCTCATCGCCCGAGTGGCTGCGGCGTCGGCTTGAGGCGGTGGGCGTCCGGTCGATCAACAACGTGGTGGACGCGACCAACTACGTCATGCTCGAGCTCAACCAGCCGATGCACGCCTACGATCTGGCGCGGCTCCGGGGCGGGACCCTGGCCGTGCGGCGCGCGCGGACCGGCGAGCGGCTGGTGACGCTCGACGACGTCGAGCGACCGCTCACGGACGACATGGTGGCGATCGCGGACGGCGAAGGGGTGATCGGCCTCGCCGGGGTCATGGGGGGCGCGAGCACCGAGGTGAGCGGTGCGAGCCGGGACATTCTCCTGGAGGCGGCGTACTGGAACCCCGCCCGGGTCCGACTCACCCGCGGCACGCTCAACCTGAGCACCGAGGCGAGCTACCGGTTCGAGCGCGGGATCGACCTCTGGGGCGGCGAGGCGGCCATGCGGCGCTGCATCGAGCTGGTGCTGGCCACGGCGGGCGGCGAGCTCGCCGAGGCGCCACTCGACCTCTGGCCGACGCCCTCGTTCGCGCCCCGCATCTTCCTTCGGCCCGCCCGGGTGGCCCAGGTGCTCGGCGTCGAGCTGCCGTGGGCTGATCTCGAGCGCTATCTCGTGGCGATCGGCGCGACGGTCGTGAGCAAGCCCGAGGACGGCCGGATCGCGGTGGACGTCCCGGGATGGCGGCCGGATCTCCAGCGGGAAATCGACCTGGTCGAGGAGATCGCCCGGCTCCACGGCTACGACCGCTTCCCAGCCGACCTTCGGCCCTTCCGGATGGGGAATCTGCCGGACGCTCCGGAGGAGGCCGTCAGCGCCGCGCTCCGCCGGGGACTCGTGGCCGAGGGGTTCTACGAGGTCGTGAGCCTGCCAATGGGCGCGGCGCATGAGCCCGACAGCGTGCGGCTGCTCAATCCGCTCGCGGCGGACGATGCGTGGCTTCGGCGCCGGCTCCTGCCCGGCCTGATCCGGCTGGTGGAAGCCAATTGGGCCAACCAGGTCGGGGACGTCCGGCTGTTCGAGATCGGGACCGCGTTCATCGCCGGGGCCCCGGGAGCACGGCCGGCGGAGGAGCGCCGCGTGGCCGCCGTCCTCACCGGCCGGCGCGAGCCGGAGCACTGGACCGGCACCGGCGACGCACCGTTCGACCTCTGGGATTTGAAGGGCCGGCTGGAGGCGGCCGTCGCTCTGGCGATTCCGGGAGCCGTCGTGCAGGTTGAAGGGCAGGCCTGGGTGGTCCGGGACCGTGAGGGCCGCGTGTTCGGCGAGGGCGGTCCGTTGACCGCCGACGCGCCGCCGTGGGCGGCGCCGCTGTTCGGGTTCGAGCTCCTGGTCGACCCGGGTTCCCGCCGTCCGGCTCCCTTCGTGCCGTTGCCCACGACACCGTCGTCCGAGCGCGTGCTCGCGCTGCTCCTTCCCGAGGGAGTGCGCGCCGAGCAGGTCGAGGGCGTGCTCCGGCAGGCCGGCGGCGCGCTGCTGGAGCGGGTGGTCGTCGAGAGCGACTACCGCGGCGCGGAGTTGCCCGCCGGCACCCGGAGCGTGGCCTTCCGGCTCATCTTCCGGGCGCCGGACCGCACGTTGCGCGACAGCGAGGTGGACGAGGCCGAGGCGCGGCTCCTGGCCGCGCTGGCGGCGGAGCAGGGCATCGAGCGACGGGGCGGCTCGTCGCGCACCGGAGGGTGACCGTGGCAGACACGTACGAGCGTCCCGATCTTCCGGCCCTTGCCGAAGTCGAGCGGGTGCTCCAGAGCATCACCGAGGAGCTGGCGGCCTGGCGGCGGCGCTGCCTCAAGGCTGAGGCCGAGCTGAAGGACGCGCAGGCGAGCGGCGGGGTCGTCGCGGGCGTCGAGCTCAAGGACTCGCGCCAGCGCGTGATCGAGCTGGAGACCGAGAACCAGGCCCTCCGCCAGCGCATCGACTCGGCCAAGGAGCGGCTCCGGGTGCTCGCCGGCCGGCTGTCGTTTCTGGAACAGCACGGCGGGGGGAACGCGGCATGAGCCAAGCCAAGCACGCGGTGAAGGTGACGATCGGCGGCGAGGAGTTCACCGTCCGCTCGGAGCTCCCGCCCGAGTACACGCGCGAGGTGGCCGCCTACCTGGATGCCGCGCTCAAGCGGGTGCGGGACTCGCTCCCGCTGGTGGAGACCCATAAGGCCGCGATCCTGGCGGCGCTCGCGATCACGGACGAGCTGTTCGAGGCCCGGCGCGGCGACCGGCAGATCGCGGGCCGCCTCACCCAGATGGCCGACGAGTTCACCCGCCTGCTGCCGCCGTCCAAGCGCGGCAACCGCGCGGCCGCCTCCTAGCCGGAGCTACCCATGTCCTCACATCTCCTCCTGCCCGCGCTGGTCGGCGTGGTGGCCGGCCTCATCGTCGCGCTCGCGGCGATCGCGGTCGGCGTCCGGCGCCAGCGCACGGGCGCCGGCGGCATTCTCGCCGCCGCGCGCGCGGAGGCCGAGCGCCTCCGGGGCGAGGCGCTGAGGGACGGGGAGGCGGCCAAGTCCGAGGTGCTGGTGGCCGCGAAGATCGAGGCGCTCAAGCAGCGCGAGGATCTCGACCGCGAGGGGCAGCGGCGCCGGGACGAGTGGGAGCGGCTGGAGCGGCGGGCGGACGAGCGCACCCGCGCGCACGACCGGAAGCTCGAGGAGCTCGAGCTCCGGGAGCGCGCCCTCCGGAAGCGGGAGGAGGGGCTGGCCCAGAGCGAGCAGGCGCTGCGCGCGCGCGAGGGCGAAGCCGACCGGCTGGCCCAGGAGCAGCGCGTCAAGCTCGAGCGGATCGCCGGGCTCAGCGCCGAAGACGCGCGGCGCGAGATCCTCCAGCGGGTCGAGGACGAGGCCCGCACCCAGGCGCAGGCCCTGGCGCGGGACATCAAGGAGCAGGCCAAGCGGGGCGCGGACCGCGACGCGCGGCGCATCATCTCCATGGCCATCCAGCGCCTCGCCGCCGAGCACACGGCGGAGAGCACGGTGGCCGCGGTGGCCCTGCCGAGCGAGGAGATGAAGGGCCGAATCATCGGGCGCGAGGGGCGGAACATCCGCGCGTTCGAGACCGCCACCGGCGTGGACGTGATCATCGACGACACGCCCGACACGGTGAGCGTGAGCTGCTTCGACCCGATCCGCCGCGAGGTCGCGCGGCGCTCGCTCGAGGCGCTGGTCCAGGACGGCCGGATCCACCCCGGGCGCATCGAGGAAATCGTCCTCAAGGCGCAGAAGGAGCTCGAGGGCCAGCTGGTGGAGCTGGGCGAGCAGGCCGCGTTCGAGACCGGCATCCACGGGCTCCACGCCGAGCTCATCAAGCTCATCGGCCGGATGCGCTACCGGACGTCGTACGGGCAGAACATCTACGACCACTCGAAGGAAGTCGCCTGGATCGCCGGGATGATGGCGGCCGAGCTGCACCTCGACGTGGCGCTGGCCAAGCGGGGTGGCCTGCTGCACGACGTCGGCAAGGTGCTCACCCACGACAACGAGGGAACCCACGTCGAGCTCGGCGTCGAGGTGGCGCGCCGCTACGGCGAGAGCGGGCCGGTCATCAACTGCATCCAGGCCCACCACGACGACGTGCCGCACGAGAGCGCGGAGTCGGTCCTGGTCCAGGCGGCCGACGCGATCAGCGGCTCCCGGCCGGGCGCCCGGCGCGAGGCGTTCGAGACCTACGTGAAGCGGCTCACCCGTTTGGAGGAGATCGCCAACGGATTCCCGGGCGTTGAGAAGAGCAACGTGATCCAGGCGGGGCGGGAAGTGCGGGTGGTGGTGACGCCCGAGCGCATCGACGACGGCGCCGCGGCGCTGCTGTCGGAGAACATCGCCCGGAAGATCGAGCACGAATTGCAGTACCCGGGGCAGATCAAGGTCGTGGTCATCAGGGAGACCAGAGCCGTGGATTACGCGCGATGACCGCCCGTGTTCTCGACGGAGTGCCGCTGGCGGACGCGATCCGCGGTGAAGTGGCGGAGGCGGTGAAGCAATTGGGTGGCCGGAAACCCGGTCTGGCGGTGGTGATCGTGGGGGAAAACCCGGCGAGCCAGGTGTACGTCAAGGCCAAGGGCAAGGCGTGCGAGGAGGCGGGCATGCACTCCGAGACCGTCCGCCTTCCCGAGAGCGCCACCGAGGACGAGCTGCTGGCGGTGGTGCAGCGGCTCAACGCCGATCCGGCCATCCATGGCTTCCTGGTCCAGCTCCCGCTGCCGAAGCACATCGACGGCGAGCGCGTGCTCAATGCGGTGAGCCCCGCCAAGGACGTGGACGGGTTCCACCCGGTCAACGTCGGCAAGCTGAGCATCGGGGATCCGACCGCGCTCAAGCCGGCCACGCCGTTCGGCGTCCAGCAGATGCTCATCCGCACGGGCATCGAGACGAAAGGCGCCAGCGCGGTCATCGTGGGCCGGTCGAACATCGTGGGCAAGCCGATGGCGAGCCTGCTGATGCAGCCCGGGACGGGCGGCGACGCCACGGTCACCGTGTGCCACTCGAAGTCCCGCGACCTGCCGGGCATCTGCCGCACCGCGGATATCCTGGTCGTCGCGATGGGCAAACCCGAGTTCGTGACGGCCGACATGGTCCGTCCCGGGGCCACGGTGATCGACGTCGGCATCAACCGCGTGGACGACCCGGGCCAGCCCAAGGGCTACCGGATCGTGGGCGACGTGGCGTACGGTCCGGTCTCCGAGGTCGCGGGCGCCATCACTCCGGTGCCGGGCGGCGTGGGGCGGATGACGATCGCGATGCTTTTGCGGAACACCCTTCAGGCTTTCGAGCAGGCGGCCGCACGGTGATGATGCACCACGAAGGCACGTACGCCCCACGTCCATGACCCTCAGCTTCCTCTCCGATCTGATCTCCCCCACCGACGACGTCTGGTCGGTCAGCCAGCTCACGAGCGCGGTCAAGCGGGTCGTGGAGGGGGCGTTCGAAGCCGTCTGGGTGCGGGGGGAAGTGGTCGCCTGCAAGGCGTGGCCGAGCGGCCACTGGTACTTCGGCCTCCGGGACGCGAACAGCCAGGTGCGCTGCTGCATGTGGAAGCGCGAGGCCGCGCGCGCGGGGAAGCCGCCGGCAGACGGCACCGAAGTGTTCGCCCTCTGCCGGCCGGGCATCTACGACGCCAAGGGCGAGTTCCAGCTCAGCGTCCTCAAGCTGCTGCCCACCGCGGCCATCGGCCAGGCGCAGCGCGAGCTGGAGCGGGTGAAGGTCGTGCTCCAGAAGGACGGCCTGTTCGACCCCGCTCGCAAGCGCGCGATCCCCAAGCTCGCCACCACGCTCGCGATCGTGACCAGCACAGCGGGCGCCGCGCTGCACGATATCACGACCGTCGCCCGCCGGCGCTGGCCGGGTGCCAGGCTCCTGGTGATCAATGCGCGCGTTCAGGGTGAGGGCGCCGTGGGCGCGCTGGTCCACGCTCTCCGGCTGGTCAACCGCCTGGCCGAGGTCGACCTCTGCATCGTGGGCCGGGGCGGGGGCGGGCGCGAGGACCTCGCGGCTTTCAACACCGAGGCGGTCTGCCGCGCGCTGGCCGCGGTCCGGGTGCCGACCATCTCGGCGGTGGGGCATGAAACCGACGTCTCGCTCACCGACCTGGTTGCGGACGTTCGCGCCCCCACGCCATCCGCCGCGGCCGAGCTCGCGCTCGCCGACCAGGGCGACGTCCGGCGCGCGCTCGACGACTTCGCCGCCCGGCTCGCCGGCGGCCTTGCCGGGCGGACCCGGCTCGGCCTCGAGCAGGTCGACCGGGCCGGCGACCGTTTGCAGGCCGCGATGAGCGCGGTGCTCGAGCGCCGGCGCCACCAGCTCGGGCGGGTCGCGGCGCAACTCGACGCGCTGAGCCCGCTGCGCGTGCTCGAGCGGGGTTACGCCGTGCCCTCCGGCCCCGGTGGCCGCGTTCTCAAGCGCCGGGCGGAGTTCGTCCCCGGCGAGCCTTTCACCCTGCGGGTGGCCGACGGGAGCGTCGCGGCCCGCGTGGAGCCACGATGACCACCATCGCTGACGACCTCACCCGGCTCGAGGAGATCGTCCGCCGGCTCGAGGCCGATGATGTCGAGCTCGATTCCGCCCTGGGCCTGTTCGAGGAGGGCGTGGCCCGCCTTCGTGCGGCCCGCGAGCGGTTGGCCGCCGCCGACCTCAAGGTCCAGGCCGTGCTCGAGGAGGCGGGAGGCGACCTCGGCCTGCAGGACCTCGATGGCTGAGCGCGCGCTCGGGCCCGGGCACACGCGTCATCCTGAGCGCAGCGAAGGAGCCATGAGCAGACGCATGGCCCCTTCGCTGGGCTCAGGGTGACTCGAGCACCGAGCGTGGCACGCATCCTCCCCGCTCACGATCTCCTCGCCGACGCCCGCGCACACACCGACGCGCTGCTCACCCGCTGGGCGGAACGGCTCCAGGCCGAGATCGGCGGCCGGGACGGCGAGGCGCTGGCGTACGCGCTGCTGACGCCGGGCAAGCGGGTGCGCGCGGCCCTGGTCCTGGCCGCCTTCCGCGCGCTGGGCGGCACGGCGCCCGCGATCGCCGGCGTCGCCGCGGCCGTCGAAACCGTGCACGCCTATTCGCTGGTCCACGACGACCTCCCGTGCATGGACGACGACGACCTCCGCCGAGGGCGTCCCACCACCCATCGCCGGTTCGACGTTCCGACCGCCACCCGCGTGGGCTTCCTGCTGGTCCCGGTGGCCGCCCGGGTGCTCGCCGGCGCCGCCGCCGAGCTGGGCCTGCCCGACGCCGGCCTCGGCCGGATGGCCGAGGTGCTGTTCGAGGCAGGCGGCATCGAGGGCATGGTCGGCGGCCAATGGCTCGACCTGGAGGCCGAAGGTCGGACGCGTACCCTGCCGCAGCTCGTGGCGGTGCACCGCGGCAAGACCGGTGCGCTGATCCGGGCCTCCTGCACCCTCGGGGCGATCGCAGCCGAGGCGGAGCCCGCTGGCGCCGCCGCGCTCACCGCCTTCGGCGAGGACGTGGGGCTCGCGTTCCAGATCGCCGACGACGTGCTCGACTGCACCGGGACGACCGACGTGCTGGGAAAGACGCCGGGCCGGGATGCCCAGCTCGCCAAGTCCACCTACGTCGGCCTGCTCGGTGTCGAGGGGGCACGGCGGGAGGCGGAGCGCCTGGCCCGCCGGGCGGTCGAGCACCTCGATCGGGCGGGGGTGCCGTCGACGGCACTCGGCGCGTTGGCGGGGTATATTGTGAGCAGGAATTCGTAGCAGTCATCGCCGAGTCACCCTGAGCGAAGCGAAGGGGGCATACCGACGGGCATGTCCCCTTCGCTCCGCTCAGGGTGACTCGCCGGGCCTGTCGTCCTGGCGGCAACCACCACCGAGCCCGACCGACGACCATGACTCTCCTCTCCGCCATCCAGAGCCCCGCCGACCTCAAGCGCCTGCCGCGGGAGCAGCTCCCCCAGCTCGCCCAGGAGATCCGCGACCGCCTCATCGAGTGCGTTTCGATGACGGGCGGCCACATCGGCGCGAGCCTCGGCGTGGTCGAGCTCAGCATCGCGCTCTTGTACGAGCTCGACTCGCCCCGGGACAAGGTGGTCTGGGACGTGGGACACCAGGCCTACGCCTGGAAGCTGCTGACCGGCCGGAACGACCCGTTCCCGTCGCTTCGGCAGCGGGACGGGATCTCCGGCTTTCTCAAGCGCACCGAGAGCGAGCACGACCACTTCGGCGCCGGCCACGCCGGCACCGCCATGTCCGCCGCGCTCGGCATGGCCACGGCGCGCGACCTCCGCGGCGAGACCCACAAGGTCGTCGCCGTCGTAGGCGACGGCGCCCTCACCTGCGGCCTGTCGTACGAGGGGATGAACAACGCCGGGCATTCCGACCGGGACCTCATCCTGATCGTCAACGACAACGGGATGTCCATCTCACCCAATGTCGGCGCCATCAGCGCCACGCTCGGCCGCATCGTCGCGGACCCGCGCACCAACCGTCTGCGCGAGAAGATCAAGGGTATGACGTTCGCCCTGGGCGGCGTCTTCGGTGACGGCGTGGTGGATTTCGCGAAGAATGTCGAGGAGAGCGTCAAGAACCTGTTCTCGCCGGGCATGCTGTTCGAGGAGCTCGGCTTCCGGTACTTCGGCCCGATCGACGGGCATGATCTCCCCAAGCTGTGCGACACCCTCCGGTTCGTACGCGGGATGACCGGCCCCCGGGTGATTCACGTGATGACGCAGAAGGGGAAGGGATTCGCCTTCGCGGAGGACAACCAGGAAAAGTGGCACGGCCTCGCGGCCTACGATCCGGTGACCGGCGAGGCCCGGAAGAAGGCGAGCGGGCCGCCGACCTGGACCCAGGTCTTCGGGGACGGGCTCGCCGCGCTCGCGTCGGAACACCCCGAGGTCGTGGCGATCACGGCCGCCATGCCGAGCGGCACCGGCACCAACATCTTCCAGAAGAAGCATCCGGCACGGTTCTTCGACGTCGGGATCGCCGAGGGCCACGCGGTCACGTTCGCGGGCGGGCTCGCGACGCAGGGGATCCGGCCGTTCGTGGCCATCTACAGCACGTTCCTCCAGCGCGCGTACGACAACGTCATCCACGACATTGCCGTGCAGCGGCTGCCGGTCACGTTCTGCATGGACCGCGCGGGCCTCGTGGGCGAGGACGGCCAGACCCACATGGGGCTGTACGACATCGCATACATGCTGGCGGTGCCGGGCATGACGGTGACGGCGCCCAAGGACGGCGACGAGCTGATCGGACTGCTCCGGACGGCCCTGGCCCACACCGACGGCCCATTTTGCACCCGGTACCCGCGCGACAAGGCGCCGGCCGAGCCTCGGCCCGCGTCCGAGGTCCCCGCGGTGCCGTACGGCACGTGGGAGCGGCTCCGTCCGGGCAAGGACGTCGCGATCCTCGCGGTCGGCACGATGGTGCAGCCGGCGCGGGAGGCCGCCGAGCTGCTGGCCGCCGACGGCATCGACTGCGCGGTGGTCAACGCCCGGTTTCTCAAGCCGCTCGATCTCGCGATGCTCGAGCTGCTGCTGCAGGACCACCGGACCCTCGTCACGGTCGAGGAAGGCACGATCGTGAATGGGTTCGGCGCCTATCTCGCCGAGACGCTGCAGACGACGCATCCCGAAGTGCGCGTCGTGGCGCTGGGCGTGCCCGACCGGCTGATCGAGCAGGCCCCGCGCGTCGAGCAGCTCGAGCTGTTCGGGCTCACGGCCGCGGGCATCGCCCGGAGGATCACCGCGCTGCAGCACGAGGAGAGCCTCGAGGCGCGATGAAGGTCGGCGTCGTCGGCAACCCGCGGTACGAGGGCCTGAAGGCCGTGCTCGAGCACGTTGCCCTCCAGGCGCCCGACCGGAAGATCACCCTCTATGCCGAAGAGCGGCTCACCCCGTTCTGGCCCCGCGACATCCCCTCGTTCGAGGGGGTGGATCTCGATGCGCTGGTCACCTTCGGCGGCGACGGGACGCTGCTCCGTGGCGCGCGGCTCTGCCGTGGGCGCGAGACCCCCATCCTCGGCGTCAACCTCGGCCGGGTCGGGTTTCTCACCACCGCCACGCGCGAGACCCTCGATGCGGCGCTCGACGCGCTGGTGGCCGGCCGCTACGTGATCGAGCGCCGCCAGGCGCTGCAGGCGTCCATCAAGGACGGCGAGGGCAATCACCGGGTGAGCCAGCTCGCCGTCAACGACGTGGCGGTGCACAAGGGCGGGGTGGCGCGCGTGGTGCGGGTCAACGTGTTCATCCAGGGGGAAAACGTCGGCCCGTACAGCGCCGACGGCATCATCGTCGCCACACCCACGGGCTCCACCGCGTACAGCCTGAGCGCCGGCGGGCCGATCGTGGTGCCGGGCGTCGAGGCGATCATCGTCACGCCGATCGCGGCGCACACGCTCGCGGTCCGGCCGCTGGTGGTGCCGGCGACCTACCGGATCGTGATCGAGCCGATGGCGGGCTGGGCCGACGATCTGCTGGTGTCGTTCGACGGGCAGACCGGCAGCACGCTCGCGCCGGGCGAGAGCGTGGACGTCCGCCGTGCGGACCAGCGCGTGTGCCTGATCCGGCTCGGCGGCGACGGCTTCTTCACCCGCATGCGGCAAAAGCTGCACTGGGGCGACCTGTCGGAGCGGGAGGCGGTGCGGTGAGGGGGACCGGGGAAACTGTCACCTGTCCTCCCGAGCGCAGCGAGGGACCTTGCCAGGCCGAGTTCGAACCCCGGGTGGGCAGGTCCCTCGCTGCGCTCGGGATGACGGTGGCGGTGACAGACCCATCACCGGCACCGCCCCCATGCTGACCGAGCTTCGCGTCCGCGACCTCGCGACCATCGCCGACGTCACCCTGCATCTCGGCCTCGGGCTCAACGTCCTCACCGGCGAAACCGGCGCGGGCAAGTCGATGCTGGTGGACGCCCTGTCGCTTCTGCTCGGCGAGCGCGCGGCGGCGGGCGACGTGCGGCCGGGGTCCGCCAAGGCGATCGTGGAGGGCGCGTTCGAAGGGATCGACGTCCGCACCCGGCGGCACATCGAGGGCCTCGGCCTCGACGTCGAGGACACCCGGGTCGTGGTGCGGCGCGAGGTCTCGGCCGAGGGGCGCTCGCGCGCGTGGGTCAACGGCAGCCCGACCACCGCGTCGGTGCTGGCGCAGCTCGGCGCGCTCCTGGTGGACCTGCACGGCCAGCACGAGACCCAGTCGCTCCTCCACACCGACGCCCAGCGCGACATCCTCGACGCCTTCGCGCACGCGGACGCCGAGCGCGCGGCGGTCGCGGATGCCTACGCGGCGGTCGCCGCGCTCAAGGCCGATGAGGCCGCGCTCGCGAGCCGCCGCGACGAAGTCCGCCGCCGCGCCGACTATCTCCGCCACGTCGTCACCGAGATCGACCAGGCGAAGCTCGAGCCCGGCGAGGACGAGGCCCTTCAACTCGAGGCCCGGCGCCTGAGCCAGGCCGGCGCTCTCGGCGAGCAGGCCCAACGAATCGTGGACGCGCTCGAGGGCGAGGAGGGGAACGCGCTGGGCGCGCTCGGCGTCGCGGACCGCGCGCTGGCAGGGCTCGAGAAGGTGGATCCCGCGGCCGCCGGCTGGCGCGAGCTGCTCGACACGGCCTATACCAACCTCTCGGAGTTGGCCCGGCAGGCCGCGACCTATGCCGGCGAGGTGGAAGAGGATCCCGAGCGGCTGGCCGAGGTCGAGCGGCGGCGGGACCTGCTCTACAAACTGAGCGGGAAGTACGGGGCCAGCATCGCCGACGTCGTGGCAACCCGCGACGCGAGCGCCGCCGAGCTGGAGCTGCTGGACACCGCGGACGTCGACCTCCGCGCGCTGGGGGCGCGGCGGGCGGCGGCGGAATCCGCGCTCCAGGCCGCGGCCGGCGCGCTCACGGCCAGGCGGACGGACGCCGCGGGCCGCCTGGCCCGTGGGGTCAGCCGCCTGCTCCCCCACCTGGGCCTCCCCGGCGGCAAGCTGCTCGCCTCGCTCGCGCCGCTCGCCGAGCCCTCCGCCAACGGGCAGGAAAGCGTGCTGTTCGAGGTCCAGCTCAACGTCGGGCTCGAGGCCAAGCCGCTCGGGCGGGTGGCGTCGGGCGGCGAGCTCTCGCGGCTCATGCTGGCACTGAAGGTGGTGCTGGCGCGGCACGACGCGATCGCCACGCTGGTCTTCGACGAGGTGGATCAGGGGATCGGCGGCGAGGTCGGTGCGCAGGTCGGCGCGGCGCTGGCGGAAGTGGCGGAGCGGCATCAGGTGCTGGTCATCACCCACCTGCCGCAGATCGCGGCCCGGGCCGACCAGCACCTGGTCGTCAGCAAGGAGGCGCGCGGCGGGATCGCGACCAGCGACGTGCAGCTCATCCACGGCGAGGACCGCGTGGGCGAGATCGCCCGGATGCTCGGCGACACTGAGGGCGACGCGGCCAGGCGCCACGCCCAGGCGCTGCTGCGGAAGGAGAGTCGCGCCCGGCGCTAGCGGGGCTCGCCGCCGTCGGTCATCGCGTCGCGAAGCGAGCGCCGCGAGTTCACGCCCACCTTGAGCAGGATGCTCTCCGTGTGATGGCGCGCGGTGTGGGCACTGATCCCGAGCGTGGCCGCGATCTCGTCGTTGGTGAGCCGCTGGCCAAGCAATCGCGCGACCTGTATTTCCCGTCCCGTGAGCCCGAACCGATCGCGCAGTCCCTCGGGCGACGGTAGCCCCACTCCCGCGGGCTCCATCGAGACCAGCACCGCGAAGTCGGCGTCCGATTCGCCGGATCTCATCAGGCAGCCCCGAAGGCAGTAGCGCCCGGCCGCCGTACGCACCAGCCGGCGCGTGGAGCGGGGCGCCGTGGCCGGACCCCGAGCCTGCCTCGCATCCCCGCGCGCGTGCACCGCCACCGCGCGGCCCACGGCCTTCGCAGTCTCCAGAATTCGCTCACGGTCGGGGTCTTCGTCAAGCGTGCGGCGCATGGTCACGTTCCGATGGAGCTCGCGCCCGTCGAGGGTGAGCAGCAGGACGCGCTCGCCGATGCGGTCGAGCACCGAGGGGACGGCACCCAGCCAGCGCTCGTGGCGCAGGTGAATCCCCATGCCGGCTCGAACGATCGGCAGGAGCAGCTCGAGTCGCCGCCGCATCGCCTGGGCCGAGCCCGCCGGGAGCGGGGCACCGGCGTACAGCATGACCACACGGACATGCGCGGACGCCCGCTCGACGTCGATCGACAGGCCGACGGAGTCGTGCAGGTCGTGGGGGAGGGCGAACTCGCGGAAATACCGACTCCGGAGCAGCACGCGTCGGTCCCAGAGCTGCTCGCGGCTCCAGACTGTGAGCCCAAGGGCGTCGCGCCGCTCCATCCCGTAGTCGAGCGCGGCGAAGTGCGTCAGATACTGATTGACCACGTCTCGCGGCAGCGCCTCGCCATACACCGCAAGGTCACCGCCCCGCCGGACCACCATGACCGCGCGGTCGGCGTCGAGGTACGACCGGAGCGCGGCCAGCACCGCCTGGCGCCACGCGTCGCGCTCCCGTTGGAGGGGGGACAGCAACGTACTCGTCGCACGCTCGAAACGGTCCAGCGAGATGGTGTGGAGGGGGAGTACGCGAGGTTCGAGGACGGTCGAGGGGGCTGCCACCGGATTCTCCTGCTCGTGCCGGGTAGTGCCATTCCTCCAGTTATAATGGCCGAACGGAAATGGTGCAACGAGTCGATGCGCCCCTGGCGATCCTTGACCGTTCGCCGTCAGGCGTTTCCCGATCTTCAGAAGGGATCGATGTAGAACCTGAGCCGAGCCCGCATGGTGTTCGGATCGGCGGTGATGCCGCCGGACGCCGCGACCACCCGCTCGTAACTCCAACTGGCGTCCACCGGCAGCCCGTTGCCTCCCGGCCGGAACCGTCCCGGGCTGCTGAATGTGAGGCCGATGCCCACGACGGTGGCGCTGACCTTCGTGGCCTGGGCCGCGACCGAGGACGGAACGTCCGGAATCGAGTCCGCATCGGTCAGATAGGACACTCTGTCCCCACCGCGCGACCAGCGCATCGCGGTTCCCTGGATCGCGAGCGTCTGGGTGAGCCGGAAGATCGGCCGGAGGGCGATGCTCACGATGTCGCCCGGATCCCGGTGCAGCGCGCTCAGGCGGTCGATCCCTGCGAGCGGCTGGGTGGGTGGCGCGACGCGGACGAGGAAGTCCGATGCGAGCTGGCGGTTGTACGTGCCCTCCGCCCGCAGGCCCCAGCGGCCGCCGCCGAGGTCGGTCGTCACGCGAAACTCGAGGTCGGTCTGGCCGTCGCCCGTGCCCAACGGGATCAGCCGGTCGGGCTGCGCGACCCGCCCGGTGGGAAACCGCACGAGCCCTTCGACCGCCGTGCGGAAGCCTCCGCGATGGCTGCCCTGATCCCAGCGGTCCACCAGCGTGAAGGCGAGGCCGGCCTCCGCGTCGCCCCGGAAGGTGAGCTTGTAGCCGCCTGGGCGCGTCGCGACCGGGCCGGACGGGTCGCTGAGCAGGTTGGCGAAAACTTCATTGCTGAGGGGCTCGGTGGCGAGCGCGGGAGCGGCGGTGAAGCCGGAGATCCCGAAATCGGTCGCGAGCGAAGTCTGGAGGCCAGTGATCCGGGCCGCGACAGCGGCGCCGGCGGTGCTGGTGGCGAGGGGGACGAAGGCCGCGGCGGTCGAGGGATCGGCCAGCAGCCCGAACAAATCGGCGCGGAGCGCGGTCGCGCCGTCGAGGGTGCTCTGGGCGCGCGCCTTGAGCGCGGGGTCGCCGTCGAAGTCGCCGGCCGCGATGCGGCCGCCGAGCGCGCTGAGCGACGCGTCGAGCTGCTGGAAGAACGTGACCTGCTCGGCGGGCCCCGGGTTGGTGCCCGCATCGGCGCCGGCGGGGTCGAGGGCGAAGTGGGTCTCCACCTGGACCCGGACCAACGGCAGACGTCCGAATACGGTGAGCTTCCGGGTCAGCCCGAGCGCGAGGCCCAGTAAGCCCCGGGTGTTTTCGCCCTGCGCGTCGGTGGCGAGCGCGCCTAGATTGAGCCGGTACCCCGGCAAGCCGGTGATCCGGCCGATGCGCGCATCCGCGTCCGCGAGGGAGGGGAGGAGGTCGCTCCCCAGGGCGGAACTGGACAGATCGGCGCCCAGCGGCTCGCGCGTCCCGTCGCGCCAGCGGTGGTCCCAGATGTCCATCGTGCCGTCGAGGTCCACCCGGAGGATGCCGGCCGGCACGCCGACCGGCGCGAGCTGGGCATGGACCGCCGGCGGCGCGAGCAGGCAGCCGAGGACCGCCAGTCGCCGCGCGCAAAGCCCCACGATGCCTCCGAGAGAAGTCGTCCGCCGTGCACACGATGTCGTCCGCGAGACTCGCAACTTCGCAGTTTACCACGAGCTTTGCCACCCGTCCCACGGTCGTGGCCAGCGCTCCCGGGCGCGTGAATCTGCTGGGAGAACACACCGATTACAACGGCGGGCCGGTCCTGCCGGTGGCGCTCGAGCGCCGCACCGCCGTCGCCGCCCGGCCGGCGGACGGCTGGCGCCTGGTGTCCTCCATGGATGGGAGAGTGTACGAGACGGACGCCGACGCCCCGCTCCGGGGCGACTGGACCGACTACCTCGTGGGCGTCATTCGGGAGCTCCGGACGCGGAGCGCTGCGCCCGCAGGCGCCCTGCTCGCGGTGGCCACCACGGTACCGGTCGGCGCCGGGCTCGCCTCCTCCGCCGCGCTTACCGTGGCGTCGGCTCGCGCGCTCGGCCTGCTCGCCGGCCGGGCGCTCGAGCCCGTGGACCTCGTCGAGATCGCATTCCGCGCGGAGCACGACCACGTGGGCGTGCGCTGCGGGCGCATGGACCAGACGATCGCCGCGCTCGCGAGGCGGGGCACGGCGATGCTGTTCGAATCCGCCGGCGGCGCCGTCCTGCATTTTCCGCTGCCGGGTCGGCTCGGGATCGTCGAGACGGGGCTGTCCCACAGCCTCACGGCCGGCGCGCTCAACGAGCGCCGCCGCGAATGCGAGCAGGCGCTCGAGCTCTGCCGCGCCTGGCGGCCCGGCCTTCGGCACCTGGCCCAGCTGCCACCGGCCGCGCTGCCCGAGGTGGCTCGCCGGCTGCCGCCGCCTCTGGTGTCGCGTGTCCGACACGTCGTCACCGAGACGCTGCGCACCCGCGCGGCAGCGGCCATGCTCGGCGCCGGGGACCTGGTGGGGCTGGGGCGCCTGTTGGTCGAGGGCCACGCCTCACTCAGGGATGACTACCGCTCGACGGTGCCGGAGGCGGACTTCGTTGTGGAGCGCGCGGTGGCGCGGGGGGCCTACGGCGCCCGGCTCTCGGGCGCCGGCTGGGGTGGCGCTGTGGTGGTGCTGGCGCCGGCCGACCGGGAAGCGCGGATCCTGGCGGAGGTGAGCCGGGACTTCGGCGACCGATTCGGCCGGGTGCCGGTGGCGTGGAGCACCCGCGCGGCGGCCGGCGCCCGCCGGGAAGCGCTGCCTGCCGCCGGGGGGTAGATTCCGGCAGCCGATCCGCCCGGGTGGCGAAACTGGTAGACGCTCGAGACTTAAAATCTCTTGGGGGCAACCCCGTGTGGGTTCGAGTCCCACCCCGGGCATTGAGTCGACCAGCGCTGTAGTTGGGGGGCGGTGTCCGCGCTCCTCTCCCTGCCGCCCGATTTCTCAACTGCGCCTCTCCGGGGCGGCCCCTCGGAGCCTCCGGAGGTCGGCTCGCCAGTGGCCCCACCTGGCAGACTTGCGCGGGCCATGCCGCTCGAAGGTCGACTCGCGGCCGGAAACCTGAATTCGAAGTCCACTCCGCCTCACTCACCCGCCGTACGCGTGTCGCCGGACCATTCGATCTTCCTTCTCGTCTCGCGCGGCATGCGGCCGCCCCCCACTGCTGTTGTCTGCATCACAGACAGGAACCCTGGCACGCCATAGTCTACCTCACCGAGCGGGCGAACTTGGTGTTGACCGGTCCCCGCAGTGGATTCGCACAGCCGGAATGCGGGAAGGTGGTGTCATGGGCACTGAAGCGCGACTCGCGGGCCGACGCCTCCACTTCGATGGCCAGGACTGGTCGGTGCTCTATACCGACGTCACGTCGCGCATGACCCTGCTGTCGGCCGGCTTGGGCCTGGTGCTGCGGGCCCTTCGCGCCGGACTCATGATCCTGCAGACGGATCCGCTGGAGATCGTGGCTCTGCCCCAGCCGGTCGACCGGGAGCAAGCGACGCGCGAATGGCGGGTGCTGGACGCCACGATCGCCGGAGCATGGGCCCACGGCACGCTCCCCGAATATGCCCTCGACCTGCTCGAGCATCGGCTCACCGTCCTGACCGAATACCTTGGCGCACCCCGTGAGCCGGGCCCCGCCAGCGTTGCCACTGGATATCGACTCTCGCTATCCCGGAGCGTCCCTTCCTGAGGCCGGGTGTGACGGTTGGCCGCAACACATAGCCACATCTCCACGTCGATAACTCGGGGCCTCGCCGCCCGAGCATGCGCGGCATCACCGGGCCGCTGTCACGATCGGTTCCATGTGAGCCCGGTCACACGTTCGGGCCGGTTGCGCGCCTAGTTTGGACCGTAGCCAGTGCCAACCAGCCTGCTCGCCACCCGCACGGAGGCTATCCCGTGGCTGTTCCGTTCCCCGCTCCCGGTACCACGATCCTCGTAGTCGACGACGAGCGCATCACGCGGCGCGTCGCCTACCGCATTCTCAGCGAGGAGGGGTATCGCGTCTTCGAAGCGGCCAGCGCGGACGAGGCGATGAGCGTCCTGGACATGGCCCACCACTACATCCATCTGGTCGTTCTCGACGTGGTGATGCCGGTGGTGGACGGCGTGGAGTTGGGCCGACGGATTCTGGAGAAGTGGCCGGCGCTTCGCCTGCTCTACATGTCAGCCCATCCGGCACAGGTCCTCGCTCAGCATGGCCTTCGAAACCTCGACGTGCGGTTTCTGGCCAAGCCGTTTACCCACGGGGAATTGCTGGCGAAGGTGGCAGAGGCGCTCGATCGCCGGCGCACCTCCCGCCCGACGGTGAGCCCGGAAGAGGTGGCCGATCCCGGCTGACGTGGAACGATACCGTGACAGGAGAAGGAGGGGGGCGCGAGTCTGACCGTGCTCCCCTCGAGCTTTTGGAGCTGCGACTTCCGGCCTAGGGCGACTTGGGCACGGGCCCGCCGGCCGCTCCGGCGGCGGAATCCGGCGGCGGCACCGTGCCCCCAGCTCTTCCTGAGGGCGGGGCAGAAGCGGGCGCAGGGCTGACTGCCGGGGGTGGAGCAGCCTCCGGCGGGCATGGCACAGGGGAAACGGTGGTGACCGGGTCCTGCCGGATGAGGCGGTCGGCCACGTCACGCAGCGGTCCCGCGCTGTCGGGCACGGTCACGTAGACATCCCCGTAGGGTGACTGGCCGGCCAGCGTGCCGCCGACGGCCTTTGCCGCCGCCGCCTGCTCTCTATCGGGTGTGCGCGCCCGGAATATGACCGCGAGGAGTCCGGGAGCTTCCGCTCCGCTGGACTCGCCCGCGCAGGCGCGCGCCAGGATCGGGTCTGGAGGTGCGTCACTGACGTCGACCGGGAGGACGGCGCCTGGAAGCGTCCCCGGCGTCGTGGCTCCGCCCTGACGCCGAGCGCTATCGGCGGGCGCCGGCGGAACCGTCGAGTCGGTGCGCACCTGGGCCGCGGCCGAAGCCGCGGCCGAAGTGACGGCGAGCCCGAGTCCGAGCAGGACCAGGCCGGCGTGACGCCAGGTAGGCGGTGCGGTCATGAGCTCCTATCCGGGCCGATCGCGGTCACGCGCTCACCCGAACCTCGTAGTGCGCCGACTGCGCGTCGAACCGCAGCAGCAGGGCCCGGGCGGCCGGGGGCACGACCGCGGTCTCGTAGGCGGGCCCGGCGAACGTCCGAACCGCCTCGAACGAATCGAACCGCATGAGGGTCACGAACTCAACCGCGTCATCCACCGTCCGGCGGAATAGCTCGATGCCGCGGTACCCCGCGATCTTTCGTTGGGCGATTCCGTGGAAGATCTCCTCACGCAGGAGGCACTCGTAGGCGTCCGCGTTCCCGGGCGAGGTCCAGCCCCGCCAGAGCCGCGCGATCATCGCCCCGGCGCGCCGGCGGCGGCGGTCGTCAACGCCAGCCGCGCCGCCGCCCGACGCTCACGCTCGACCACGGCCGCTTGGGCTGTCCCTCGGGATTGGAGGGCCTCGAAGTCGAATCCCGCCAGGCGGGCATCGCGCGGGGCCAATTCCGCCAACACCACCCACAGTCCCTGCTTGCCATGGATGCCGAGGCCGAGCGCCTCGAGACCCTCGAGCAGCCCGAGCGCGGGGTGGGTGTGATTGGCAAGCGTGAGCTTCGCCTCGCTCACCTTCTCCGAGACCCAGGCCGCGGCCTGCTTGAGGCGATGTTCGTCGGCATCGATCCGGGCGAGAATCTCCCGCAATGTCCATTGCTCCTGCTCGATCTCGGCATGGAGCGCGCGCAGGGCCGTCTCGGTGGGGCTGCCCGGGACCTGCCCCGCGAGGGCGTCAATCAACTGTAGCGCCCCGACGGAGCCCGCGACGTGATCGTTGAGGTAGATGGCAAGCGGCTCGGTCGGCATGCTTCCTCCTTCGATCGGGCGGGCGGGGAGTTCCCGCGCCCGCCGGCGAACCTCAATTCCTGGTGAGCCGGCGACCGCGGTTCGGGTCGTTCATCGAGGAGACGGCGGCACGGCTCGAGACCGCCCATAAGCTCTTCGGGGTGGCGCACGATCGGAAATCTAACGGCTCCAGGGCCGTCGCCACGAGGACCCGCCGAGAAGACGCGTCGGACAGGGGGAACGCGACCCTGTCTCCAGGGCCGGTTCGGTTCCGATTGGTGGAAGGGTTGCTCTCCCGTACCTTTACGAGGCGAGCCCGCAGCCGCCACCGGCCGCTGAACCGGAAGCGGGGCGGGCTGCCTCCCATCTCTGGCGCCGAGGAGCTGCCGATGCCCAAGGGGTACTGGGTCACCTTCTACCGGTCGGTCGCCGATCCCGCGGCGCTGTCGGAATACGCTCGCGTCGCGGGACCGGCCATTCAAGCGGGCGGCGGACGCTTCCTCGCGCGCGGGCAACCGGCGCGCTGCTACGAGGCGGGACTGCGGCAGCGCGCCGTCGTCATCGAGTTCGACTCGGTCGAGCAGGCGGTCCGCACCTACGAGAGCCCCGGGTATCAAGCCGCGCTGCAAGTCCTCGCTGGGGTGGCCGAGCGGGACGTTCGCATTCTCGAGGGAGTGGGCTGAACTCTACGCCGCGGTATGTGACCCTCGAGGCTCGAAGTACCTAGATTCGGTCAAGAGCCGGCGGGGCATGATTCATCCCCCTTTACCTCCACTCGCGGTGGTTCCCATGCGCGTCATGGTCGCGTTGGCACTCTGCCTCGCCGGTTCGGGCTGTGGCGCCGATGACCGCCGGCCCCCGCATCCACACCCCGCTACTGTCCAGGACCCCGCCTTCGCCGGCGTCCAGGCCCGGGGTGAGACCGCCATGGGCGTCAATCAGTACACCTCCTCGCACCGGTTCGAGCCCCTGGCCGATGGTGGCCGGATCGAGCTGCAACGGGATCGAGACGACAGTGCGGGAACGGCCCGGATTCGGCTGCACATGCAGCAGATCGCGATCCAGTTCAAAGCCGGCGACTTTCGCCTGCCGGGCTTCGTGCATGCGCGGGAAGTACCCGGCGCGAACGTCATGGCCGCGAGGCGCAGCGCCATCACCTACGCCGTCGAATCACTCCCCCGTGGAGCGGCGCTCCGAGTGCGGAGTGACGATGCCGCGGTCGTGCAGGCGATCCACGAGTTCCTGGCGTTCCAGCGACACGACCACCATGCCGGGGCGCATCGCGACTCGTGACGCGGCGCGACGATGGCTGCGCCGCAGGTCGCCGGTATTCGCCGAGGGGGCCCTTTCGTTGGTCGAGGTGGCCATGAGCACCATGATTCACCAGCAGGTCACCGAAGCGGCCGCGGGAACGCTGGCTCGGGTCATCGGACGTCTTCCGTCGGGCTGGGCCGTGCTGGGCGACCCTCAGATCATGCCCGGCTACTGCCTGCTGCTTCCCGACCCCGTGGTGGGTGACCTCAACGCGCTCGAGGGCCGGGCCCGCGAGCAATTCCTCGGCGACATGGCCCGGCTCGGAGATGCCGTGCTGCAGGTGACGGCAGCCGAGCGCATCAACTACGAGATCCTGGGCAACGTCGAGCCGGCGCTCCATGCCCACGTGATTCCGCGCTACGTTTGGGAGCCGATGGCGCTGCGACGAGCGACGATCTGGACGCACGACTGGAGCGCGGCTCCCCGGTTTGACGCGGAGCGAGACGGGCCGCTGGCCGCGGCGCTCGCTGCCCAGATCGGCATGGCCTGATTCGGCGCGGTCGGGATTGCCAAGATCGCCTGGTGGGGCCGCGTCCGCCGACCCGCGCTACGCGTAGACCGGCCCGCCCGGTCCGCCTCCTTCGACGCGTGTACCCGAGGAAACTCCGACTGGCACGGGAGCGAGGTCGGCCTGAGAATCTGGATCGACGCGGACGCGACACCGCGAGACGTCAAGGAGCTGGTGTTTCGTGCGGCCAAGCGGCTGGCGATCGAGACCGTGCTGGTCGCCAACCAGCGGCTGCAGACGCCGCCCGGGAATCCCCTGGTGAGCGCCGTCCGGGTCGACGGCGGCCCCGATGTCGCGGACCAGTACATCGCGACCCACGCCGGCGCCGGCGACCTCGTGGTCACGCAGGACGTACCGCTCGCGGCCCAACTGGTCCCGCGGGAGATCGCCGTCCTGGATCCCCGCGGCGAGGAGCACACGCCTGAAACGATCGGCGAGCGGCTTTCGGTGCGCGATTTCATGGACCGGGCGCGTCTCTCGGGGCTCGTGACGGGCGGTCCGGCCCCGTACGACGCTCGGGCGAGACAGGCATTCGCGGCGGCCCTGGACCGCGTGTTGACGCGCTTGCGCCGGTCCCCCTAACCCCCAATAGCTTGGCCATCACGCGGCGGGGAGCCGTAGGCGCGATCCGCCGCGAGCGCCGAGGCTCGCTCGGGGCTACCTTCAAGGCATACCGAGGTGTGCCGGGGCGCGGCTGCCGGGCGCACCGCCGTCATCCAAAGGGAGTGTGTCTTTGCCCAAGCGTAACTACGGGTTCGAGAAGCGTCAGAAGGAGCTGAACAAGCAGCGCAAGCAGGAGGAAAAACGGCAGCGGCGGCTCGACCGGACGAGCGAGCCGCCGGTCGACGTCAAAGCCGACGAGACCGACGCGCTGGCCCCGCCTCCCAAAGAGTGAGCTCCCAGTGCGCCCACGCCGGGCCCGAGGCGGTCGTTCCTCATTCCACCGATTGACGAAGGCCCGGGTTCATGAGTCTGAGCGTGCGGGAATACCTGGTGCGGGCCAGGGACCAGATCATCCCACCACTGGTGCTCGAGCTGATCCTGCGCTCCGGAAAGTCCTTCTACATCAAGAGCGTGTTTCCCGTGGACGAGAAGGCGGAGATGGTGCCGCTCTGCGTCTGGGACCTGCGCGCGCTCTCGCAGGCGGACCTGGATACCGTGCTGCGGCGCCTGGGCGCGGTCCAGAGCCGGGATCAGCTGGAAAACATCGAGCGCCTGCACCCCAAGCTCGACCAGGGCAATCTCTGGGTGCTGGTGTCGGAGATCGAGGCGCTCGTGGAATGGCACAGCGACCTCTGGCCCGGCGTGGATCGCCCCGAAGCCCGCCAGGTCGTGGTCGGCTTCCGGTCCTGAGGCTTCGCGCAGACCCGCGATGTGCAGTACCATTGGAGGTGGGCGCGGCGGCTCCGCCGGCCCGCTGACGCTCTTTCTCGCACGATGAAAGCAGGTTGCTCATGTCCTCGCACGTAGCCATGATCGAGCGCTCGAACCGCAAGGAGCTGAGCGGGGTCGAGGTAGAACTGACGGTCAGGGAGTTGGGCTCGGGCCGGCAGGCCTGGAGCGGAGAATTCATGTCGCGGAGCGTGGACGGCATACTCCCCAACGAACGCCTCGCGCTGACCCTGGACACGGGCCAGAAGGGGGCGGCGAGGGTGAGCGAGACGCGCTTCGACAGCCGCTCGCCCGAGGCGACGATCGTCCACTTCACCGGCACCGGCCCGCTGGCCTGAGCGCGCGCGGATGCTCCCTGCCCGCGAGGCGCTCGAGCGGCTCCGAGAGGGGAACCGCAGATTCACGGCGAACGCGAGCGGGGCGGACGCCTACCTGAGCGCGTCCCGCCGGACCGAGCTGGCGCAGAGCCAGGAGCCCCACGCCATCATCCTCGGCTGCTCCGATTCCCGAGTCCCGGCCGAGATCGTGTTCGATCAGGGGCTCGGCGATCTGTTCGTCATCCGCGTCGCCGGCAACATCGTCGCTCCCTCGCAGGTGGGCAGCGTCGAGTTCGCGGCGGCCCGCTACTGCACGCGTCTGGTGGTCGTGCTGGGACACTCCCAGTGCGGCGCGATCCTGGCCACGATCGAAGAGCTGGGGCGCCCGGGGATCAGCCAGTCCCGAAACATGCGGGCCATCGTCGATCGGGTGCGGCCGTCGGTGGAAGGACTGTTGGAGACCGACCTCCGGCTCGATCACGACACGCTCGTTCGCAAGGCGGTGCGGGCGAACATCCGCACGTCCGCCAATCACCTCCGCCACGGCTCGGCCGTGCTCGAGCAGTTGATCCAGGACGAGGGCCTGCTGGTGGTCGGCGCCGAGTACTCGCTCGAGACCGGCGTCGTGGAGTTCTTCGATGGCGTGCCGAAGGATCTCTAGAGCGCTCCGGAAGCGTTTGACCGTTTCGCGTATCGGCCGGTCAGCCCAACGAAGGACCCCTCGCCCCTCATCCCAGCCGGCAACCCGCTCCGGGGAATCGCGCATGCGCCTGTCCTCGTTGATCCTGCTCCTCCCCATCCTCGCGGCGGGCCCGCTCGTTGCCCAGAGCGCTGTCTCGCCGGACCTGTTCGCCGATTGGCAGCGCAACCGCGCGACCGTGCTCAAGTACATCGACGCGATGCCGGACTCCGCCACCGGGTTCCGCCCGACTCCCGGCGTCCGGACGTTCGCCCAGCAGTTCGATCACATCGTATCGACCAACCTGGACGTGGCCGCCATCGCGCTCCGCGGGCTCAGGGTCGCGCCCCAGCTCGGCGACAGCGGCGTCTACCTGCACGACAAGGCGGCCCTGCGCCGCTATGCCGATACGACCTACGCATACCTGCTCTCGGCGCTCAAGCAAGCCACCCGCGCTCAACTCCGACGGCCGGTGGCGTTGTACGGCCAGCCGCCGCAGGCGGCCGGCCGCCTGGCGACCCTGTCCTTCGAGCATGCCGTATGGACTCTGGGTCAGCTGGTGCCGTACCTCCGGCTGAACGGCGTAACGCCCCCGGAGTATCAGATGCCGTTCTGAGGCCCGATGAGCACGACGCAAGCGGTCCCGGTGCAACGCCCGGGGACGTGGGCGAGACTGATTTTCCTGGCGGCGTTGTGTGGGCTCGTGGCCGCCTGGCTCGCGCACCCGGTCTGCGTGCCCCTCTCGGCCGCGGACATCGAGGGCTTCCGGCGCTGGCAGCCGCTCGAAGCGCGACTCGATCGTCAATTCCATGGCCGCGTGTTTCAACAGCGGGGCGGACACTGGTTTCAGTGCAAGTCGTGGATCTCCCGCCAAATGTTTTTCTGAGCGCACCCGCGCGCTCCTGACCCGGGCGCTCGCCCGCTGGAGGCCCATCCCAAACGATCATGGAGGAGGACGAAACATGCGGGTCGATCTCTACACCAAGGTGGTTCTCACGCTTATCGCGTGCAGTCTCGCGATCCTCGCCATTCGAAGCGGACCGACGGTAGCTGCCGCCTCCGCCCAGGCGGCCATCACCTGCCAGGGCCAGTTGAAGGCGAACGCGAGCGGAGGGACGGCCCCGAACGTGGGCGGCTACCTGCTTCAGGTCAGTTGCCACTGAGCAGGCGCGCGGCCCGAGCGGCCGGCTCCGAGACATCGCGCCGGCTGCGGCCCGACCGAGACCGGATCGCCGGCGCCGCCGGGGCAACGGTGCCCGACCTGATCGGGCCGGGCCTCGGGGTGCTGTTCTGCGGCATCAACCCGGGACTCTATTCCGCAGCCACGGGCCACCACTTTGCACGGCCGGGCAACCGGTTCTGGCCGGCGCTGTATCGGGCTGGATTCACCGGCAGGGTATTGGCCCCGTGGGAGGAAGGGGACCTGTTGGCGCGTGGCTGCGGGATCACCAACCTGGTTGCGCGGTCCACCGGCGCGGCCGCCGAGCTCGAGCCTAAGGAGCTGCGCGCCGGCCGCGCCGGCCTGCTGCGAAAGGTGCGCCGGTACCGTCCCCGCTGGGTCGCGATTCTCGGCATCGGCGCGTTTCGGACCGCGTTCGGCGATCGGCTGGCGACCATGGGCCGCCAGGCCACTGGGCTCGGACCCGCCGGCCTCTGGCTGCTGCCGAATCCCAGCGGGCTCAATGCCAATCACCAGCTCCCTGACCTCGCCGCCGCGTTCCGCGCCCTGCGCGAGGCCGCGGACGCGGGCGCGGGCTAGCCGGCTCGTCACGCCGGTCCTACTTGCCGCCGGTGCCGCAACGCCCGCGCTTCGTCCGACCCGGGCAAACGTCCTGACGGCAGAAACGAGGTGCGATCTGTTGACCGCGAGAACTCCCGCGCCCACGTATCCTGACTACGGGCTCGACGCACCCCCCGTCGTCCGGAATCTCGGCCTGGCGGCCTGCGCCGGGCTCGGGTTGTGGGCGAGCGCAGCGGCCGGTCTCTGGTCGGGTGCCGTTCGCATCCCGATAGGGACGGGCGAGCTCCGAGTCATCCTTGCGCCCGCTGGTCTCTCGATCGGACTTGCATGTCTGCTCATGGCGCTCTGGATGGTCTGGTCGAGCAAGGTGGGAAAGCTGCGGGATCGGGAGCGGCTGCTCGGCTCTCTCGCCTGGCGGGGCGACGAGCAGGTGCTCGACGTGGGCTGTGGGCGGGGCCTCATGCTCGTCGGGGCGGCGAGACGGCTCAGCACCGGCCGTGCCGTGGGACTCGACCTCTGGCGGTCGGAGGATCTGGCCGGGAATGCTCCGGAGGCCGCGCGGATCAATGCCGCGGCCGAGGGCGTGAGCGAGCGCATCGGCGTCGAGACGGGCGACATGCGGTCGCTCCCGTTCACCGATGCCAGCTTCGACCTCGTGCTGTCGCGCTTCGCGGTCCACAACCTGACCCTGGCCGCGGACCGCCGCCAGGCGGTTGGGGAGATCGCCCGGGTGCTCCGACCGGGAGGCACGATCCTGCTCGCCGATATTCGTCACCTGGACGAGTACGCCACCGTATTGCGGGGGAAGGGCCTGACCGTAACCGTCGAGGGCTCAGCCGTGGGACGCGGCCTGCTGGCGCTGGTTACGTTCGGCGCTCTGCGGCCGGGCGTGGTGCGCGCGCGCCGGCCGGTCGCGACCGGCACCCGCGGCTGACGGCGGACCGCCGCCCAGATGGCGGCGGAGCGAGTCGACGATCACCGGCAGCCCCCGGACCACGCACATGCCGGCGGTCAGCCAGGCCGCGACCTGGAGCGGGACCAAGAGCGACACCGCGGCCGTGCTCAACGGAGTGCCGGGGGATCCCGCTGCCACCCGAGCGAGCATGAGCCCGCAGAATGTCGCGATCTTGCCGACCGAGTAGCCGGTACGCATCAAGGTCGAGCCGACCAGGAAGCGCGCGAGCGTGCTTCGGTGCTGCGCGAACGGCGCCGTGCCGGTGCCCGTCCCGATGCTTCTGAGCGCGTCCGTGAGCGTCGTCCGCGCCACGACGATCAGCGGGATGGCCATCGGCACCAGGCGGAGATCCGCGAGGGCGACCCACAGCACCAGCTCGTAGGTGCGGTCGGCGGCGATGTCGAGCACGCTGCCGAAGAGACTCGTCCGGCGGGTCCTGCGCGCGACCACACCGTCGACCGTGTCGAGCATGAGGCCCACGAACAGCAACGCCACACCCCAGAGCTGGACCGCGGGAGATCCGCGGTAGAGGAGGAGGACCGAGATGAGCAGCAGCGGCAGGCGCGAGAGCGTAATCCAGTTGGCCAGCATGGTGTGGCACCTCCGGTGGACGCATCGTTCGCCGGAAGATGATGAGCGGCCGTCCTCTGTCCGTGACCCGCGGGGACGCTCGGCGCCCCGATGCCGCCCCGGCGTGAAAGCGCATGTCTAGAACCGCGATCGCAGCCGTCCGCGTGCGTCGGGCGACGCCGGCTGATGCCGCGGTCATCGCGGGCCATCGCCGCCGGATGTTCGAGGACATGGCGCCGCTGCCCGCGGCGCTGGCCGACCCGCTGCAGGAGCTATCGCGATCGTATCTGGTCGATGCGATCACGCGCGGGGAGTACGTCGGGTGGCTGGCGACGCCCGAGACCAGGAGGACACCATCGTCGCCGGCGCGGGCGCGCAGCTTCGCCGGGTGCTGCCGCACCCGGTCGAGCTGGCCGACGGCCGGAAGGCGGTGGCCGATGGGCGCCACGCCATCGTGCTGAACGTGTTCACCGAGCCGGGCTGGCGCCGCCGGGGAGTCGCGGAGATCCTTGTGAGACGCATCCTGGCCTGGGCGCGCGAGGAGCGCCTCGACCGCCTGATCTTGCACGCCTCCGCCGCGGGGCGGAGTCTGTACGAGCGCCTCGGCTTCGCGGCGACGAACGGGATGCGATTCGCCGGCGACCTGAGCTCGGCCTCCGGCGAGCTTCACCCCGGCTGATGGAGAGCCGCATGCCAGCCGTTTCCGGGTCGCCCGCCTACGTCGTAGTCCAGATCGCGATCGAGGACGCCGTGGCGTACGAGCGATACAAGACGCTGGCGCCGCCCTCGATCGCGGCCTACGGCGGCCGATTTCTGATCCGGGGTGGCGCCAGCGAGCGGCTCGAGGGCTCGTGGCAGCCCCCCAGGTTCGTTGTCCTCGAGTTCCCGACCGTCGCGTCGGCGCGCGCGTGGTGGAGCTCTCCCGAGTATGCCCCCGCGAAGGCGCTGCGCCAGCGTTGCGCCCGGACGGAGATGCTGCTGATCGAGGGGGTCTAGCCGGGTGCCGCGCGATCGTGAGCCGGGGGCGCCGAGTGGCGGGTCAATGGACCGGGTACCGAGGCCTGCCCCCCGAGTCCGTCCGTCGGACCCGGCTGACGCTCCCGCACTGGCTGCACTCCGCTGGGAGTTCCGGACGGCGCTCGAGCCGGAGGTGACGCCGGAGCGGGGATTCCGTGAGCGCTGCGCCGCCTGGATGGCCGCGCGCCTCGCTCGGCCGGACCAGTGGCGCTGCTGGCTGGCCGAGGACGACGCGGGAGTTCCCCTCGGAACGGTGTGGGTGCAGTTCCTCGAGAAGCTGCCGAATCCGGTCCACGAGCCGGAGCTCCATGCCTACCTCACGAGCTTCTACGTGCGTCCCGCCGCGCGAAACGGGGGCGTCGGGTCCGCTCTCCTCGAGGCCGCGCTGGCGGCTTGCGCCGCGCGGTGCACCGACACGGTCTTCCTCTGGCCCACGCAACGAAGCCGCGCGCTCTACCTGCGATACGGCTTCAACGAGCGGGCGGGGATGCTCGAGCGGCGGTTCGGCGGTCTCCCGCCGGCCCGGCCGGACCCGAGCGTAGCGGCGATGACCCTCCCGTCTCCCTGAGGATCCGGCTCCGCACTCGCGGAGGCGGCGCCGCCGAGGCAAGCCGGACGGCTGCCGTCAGGCGGGGGGACCGCTGCTCTGGCCCAGGCGCTCCTCCGGATGCCGCCGGAGCCACGCCTGGACGTAGGGGCAGGTGGCGATGACGCGCAGATTCCGCGCGCGCGCGTACGCCAATGCGGCTCGCACCAGCGCGTCACCCACGCCCTTCCCCTGACCGGATGCCGGCACCTCCGTATGCTGGAGATCGAGGATCCCCTCGGTGAACGGGGCATAGACCAGCTCCGCCTCGCCGTCAGGCAGCGACACGTAGAATCGGGAGCCCTCGGAATCATGCTGCACGGTCATGCGGCCTCGCGGGTTCAGATCCACGGAGAATAGCGCCATGCCGACTGCCGCCGACCGCAAATCCGTCCCGCCCCCGCTTCTGTGAGCCGCGGTGCGAACGAGAGCGGCCCTGACGCGGCCGAAGGCTGGCCCGCGGTGATCCCGCCCGAGCCGGCCGGGGTGCCGGGCCGATGACGCCGGGCTACGTCTGGCTTGTCTGCGGCCTCGCGATCGTCGTGCTCGACCTCTTCCTCGCGGTCGCGCTGCGCGGGCGCCCGATGGCGGCCGACGCCGTGGTTGGGACGGAGTACCTCATCTGCTTCGTCGCCGGCCTCGGCGTCGGCCGGCTGCGAGGCGGCGCCCGGCCCTGGCGGGCCGCCGGCAGCGGACTCCTCGCCGGCGCTGTGACCGGCGCGATCGGGGCCACGCTTGGGCGTGCCGCGGTCTTCGCGCTCGACGCCGGTGTCGCTCGAGCGAGCGCCGCGTGGTCGTGGCCCGCGAGCGTGCTGGTCGCCGTGGTCACCGTGCTCACGGGCGCGTGCCTCGGAGCCATAGGCGGTATCGTGGGTTGGGCCGTTCGGCGAACCGCACTGCCCGATGGGTAGGATCGACAGGTCCGGCGCGCCAATCACCCGGTTGCCGGACCCGTGACCGAGCACGCCCTTCTCATCCCGATGACCCTTGACCGAGCCTCCGCCCGAGCAATCGGCATGCTGCGATGCTGCGTTATCCGCGGACTGCTCGCTGTGACCGCCGCCCCGAAGCCGCTCCGGGCGGAGCAGTTGCGCAGTACTCGGTCCGGCGGCGGTAACGGCAGATCGCCTGAAGAACGGGCCTCGACGTCACACTTGCGGCCGACGCGCCGGCTGCAGCCGTAATTGAGCCTGGGACGGGTCGCCTCCACCCTTCGCTTCGACGTCGGATTCGATACCTTTCGCTCGTCGGCATCCGCCATCGAACCGTCCCATCTCTGGAACGCAGCGTGCGCATCGCGGTCTTCGGAACCGGCGCAGTGGGAGGCTACTTCGGCGGGCGGCTGGCCGAGGCCGGCGAGGACGTGGCCTTCGTCGCCCGGGGAGAGCACCTGGCGGCCATCCGCGCGGGCGGCCTTCGGGTGACGAGCATCGCCGGCGACTTCGTGATCCAGCCGGCGGCCGCCACCGACGATCCTTCGACGCTGGGCCCGGTCGACGTCGTGCTGGTCGGCGTCAAGGCCTGGCAGGTTGCGGACGCCGCGGAGGGCATGCGGCCGCTCATCGGTCGGGATACCATCGTGGTTCCGCTGCAGAATGGCGTCGAGGCCGCCGACCGGCTGGCCGCGGCCCTCGGTGCGGAGCACGTGCTCGGTGGACTCTGCCGCATCATCGGCTACGTGCTGGCCCCGGGGCATATCGGGCACGCGGGCGCCGAGCCGTACATCGCCTTCGGGGCGCTGACCGCTTCCACCGGCGACCGGGCCGAGGCGCTGCGGGCCGCGTTCGCCAGCACCCGTGGCGTGGTGTCGGAGATTCCCCGGGACATCCGCGCCGCCATGTGGGGCAAGTTTCTGTTCATCGCGGCGCTGAGCGGCGTGGGCGCGCTCACCCGGGCGCCGGTTGGCATCATCCGCGGGCAGCCCGAGACCCGCCGCCTGCTGCACGCGGCGCTGATCGAGATCCGGGCCGTCGCCACCGGCCACGGGATCGCTCTGCCGGTCGACGTTGTCGAGCAGACGCTCGCCTTCGTCGATGCGCTGCCGGCCGACGGGACCGCCTCGATGCAGCGGGACATCGTGCATGGGCGGCCCTCGGAGCTCGATGCCCAGGTCGGAGCCGTGGTGCGCCTTGGCGATCGCGTCGGCGTCGATGTCCCGCTGCACCGGATCATCCATGCCGCCCTGCTTCCGCTCGAGCGCGAGGCCCGCGGCGAGCTCGAGTTCAGCATCCCTTCCTGAGGGCGATCGGAGATGCATAGATGACCATGGGAATGTCGGCGCCATGAGCAAGCTGCTCGGCTTCGTCGGGGCCACGGTGGGAAGCGGGCTGGGGTGGTGGGCGGGCAGCGCGGTTGGGCTCATGACCGCCTTCACGCTCAGCACCGTGGGCACGGGCATCGGCCTCTATCTGGGCCGGAAGGTGTCGGACCACTACGGCTACTAGCCACCTGTTCCGCGGCCGCGGCCTCGCCCTCGCGGTGGTCGCGTTGCTGCTGCGGCCGCTCGCGGGATCGGCGCAGCGCGTCGCCCAGGCCGGCGACTTTCTCGGCCTCACCCGCTGCGAAGGGGGGCGCCCGGTCACGCTGCTGCGCGAGGACGTGCGCGATACGCTGCTGCGCGCGCAGCTCGAGGCGCACGAGGCTGTGCACCGCGCGCAGGCGGGGGCCTTCGGCTCGTGCGAGGCGTTCCTGGCCGGCCTCACCTCGGCGCGGCAGATCATCGAGGTCGAACTCCCCGCGTATTGCGCCCAGTGGCGGGTCGCCGTGGCCCAGGGCGCGGAGCCGGGGGCGACACGCCGGGAGTACGCCTGGCGGATCGCGGCCCAGTCGGGCGCCATGGAGAACCGGCTCGATGTCGCGGCGCGCCTCGAGCGCGAATGTCCGCTCGCGCCCGGGTGAGGCGGCGGTGAACCACGAGAGCAGAAACGGCATGGAGCCCGACGATCTCGACGGTATTCTGACCTTTCTGCGGGCCGCCGAGCGGCTCAAGACGGTCACGCGCAGCGCCTGGACGTCGGCCGGCGGGCGCGAGAGCGTGGCCGAGCACACCTGGCGGCTCTGCCTGATGGCGATGCTGCTCTACGGCGACGCGCCCGGCATCGACTCGGCCCGGCTGCTCAAGATGTGTCTCGTGCACGATCTGGGAGAGGCGATCGGCGGTGACGTCCCGGCGCCGGCGCAGACGCCCGAAGGTGACAAGGCGGGCCGGGAGCGCGCCGACCTTCTGAAGCTGACCGCATCGCTGCCCGCGGCGCTCCAGCGGGAGATCGTCGAGCTGTGGGATCAGTACGAGGCCGCCGCCACCCCGGAGGCGCGGCTCGCCAAGGGGCTCGACAAGCTCGAGACGATCCTGCAGCACACCCAGGGCAGCAACCCGGGGGACTTCGACTACCGTTTCAACCTCGCCTACGGCCAGCGCTACACCGCCGCCGACCCGGTGCTGACCGCGCTGCGGGCCCGTCTCGACCAGGAGACCGAGCGCCGCGCAGGGGAGGCTCGCCGTGAGTCCTGAGCCCGCCCGCCACGGAGTCGAAGACCCCGGCCGTCTGGTGGTCGTGGCGCCGGCGAGGTAGCGTAAAACGGTGCGCACCGCGACCGCTGGCTCCGGGCTCTCGCTCACGTACGTCGGCGGCCCGACGGCGCTGCTCGAATTCGGCGGCCTCCGGCTGCTCACGGACCCGACCTTCGATCCTGCCGGGACCGACTATCCCAGGCCCGGCTCCGTCCTGCACAAGATCCAGTCGCCCGCCCGCAGTCACGCCTCGATCGGCGCGGTGGATGCCGTTCTGTTGAGCCACGATCATCATTCCGACAATCTCGACCGCTCGGGCCGCGCCGCGCTGGCCGACTCGGGCCTCGTCCTCACCACGGTCGCGGGGGCGGAGCGACTCGGCGGGCACGCCGTGGGGCTCGCGCCCTGGCGCAGCCACGACCTCGAGACGCCGGACGGCCGCTGGCTCAGGATCACCGCCACGCCCGCGCGGCACGGACCGGCGGACGCCGACCGGGGGCCGGTGATCGGGTTCGCCCTGGCCTTCACCGATGCGCCCGGGGACCTCGTCTACATCTCCGGCGATACCGTGTGGTACGACGGGGTGGTCGAGGTGGGCCGCCGGTTCCCGCCCCGAGTTGCCATCCTGTTCATGGGCGCGGCCCGCGTCCGCGAAGCGGGGTCTCACCACCTGACCTTCACCGCCGAAGAAGGAGTGAAGGCGGCGCGCCTGTTCGCGGACGCGGTGATCGTGCCCCTCCATTTCGAGGGCTGGGCCCATTTCTCGGAGTCCCGTCAGGAGATCGAGCAGGCCTTCGCGGCGTCAGGCCTGGCTGGCCGCCTGCGATGGCCCGTTGCCGGAGAGCCGCTTTGGCTGATCGGGAGCTGATGCTGTCACAAGGAAACCAGGCGAGGGTTTGATGGCGACACGCCGTAGCATGAGCGACGAGCTTCGGACGCTCCCCGGAATCGGCCCCAGCCTGGCGCGCGATCTCCGAGCGCTCGGCGTGCGCCGGGCGAGCGATCTCCGCCGCCGCGACCCCGAGCGGCTGTATGCCCGGCTCAACCGGCTGCGTGGCATGCGGCAGGACCCGTGCGTCCTCTACGCCTTTCGCTGCGCGGTCTATTCAGCTCGCACCGCCCGGCCCAGACCCGAGTTGCTCAAGTGGTGGAACTGGAAGGACCGGACCGTACGCGGCGTCTGACTGCGGCCTGGCTCTCTGCCGGCGCCGTGCTCACGGCGGCCTGCATGGGGGGGCCACGAGGGCCGGCCGGCCCTGGGCCGGCGCCAGGTCCGGGCGCGGTGGAGGAGGGACTGGCGAGCTGGTATGGGGCCGAGTTCCAGGGCCGCCGGACCGCCAGCGGCATTCCGTTCGATCGCCGGGCGCTGGTCGCGGCCCATCCCAGATTGCCGTTCGGCACCCGTGTCCGGGTCCGCAACCTGACCACGGGTGCGAGCGTGGTCGTGCGCATCGTGGATCGGGGTCCGGCCGCCCGGCCTCGCGCAGCGGGTGTGATCATCGATCTCTCGGAGGCGGCGGCGGAACGCTTGGGCTTCATGAAAGCGGGGCGGACGAGAGTGCGGCTCGAGGTGATGGGAGACCCGTGAGCGTGAGGGGCGGGCCGGTCCACCGGTGCGAGGTGTCCGGCTGCTGGGTCCCTAAGATGTCGAACGGGGCCCGATCCCACGGCTTGACTCCGGCGCGGACGCACGCGGCCCGCACCCGGGCGTCGCCGAGGAAGAACGTTCCGTCGCGCTCGAGATCGGCGTGGAATGCGGCTGGACTCGCGACCTCCCCCAGGTCGACCTGAAGCCGGAGATCGGTGAGCCCGGTCCTCGAGCTCGCGGACGAAGCGATCTGAAGGGGAATTCGGCCATGGATTCCTTTGGGCAGCCAGCGCGCCGGCGCGGGACACGGCGGGGTCTACCGGTCGCCTCAGAATAGCCCGACAGCCTCAACCGATCATCAACGGGGCACGGCCACCGCCCCGACCGGGCGCTGATTTCGAGGTATCTTCGAAGCTCATTCTCTCCACGCTTTCGACGGAGCGAGTCCCGCCATGAACGTGCGTCGAGCGACCCTGGCCACCGCGACCATCGCGGCGCTGCTTCTCCTTCTCGCCGGGCCGGGGGTCCGGCTCGGGCTCTGGACGTTTCGCGCCGGGTTCGGCATGCTGCGCTGGGGCGCCTACCTCGGCCTCGCCGCCGCCGTGGTGGCGCTGCTGCAGTTGATCTCCCGCCGGACGCGCGGGCCCACGGTCTGGCCGCTCCTGGCCGCCATCTGCCTCGGGCTCATCGCGGCTGGCGTTCCCTGGTTCTGGCTTCGCCGGGCGGAGCAGGTACCGCCCATCCATGATATCAGCACCGATACCGACGATCCGCCCCAGTTCGTCGCGGTCGTGCCGTTGCGGGCGGACGCGCCGAACCCCGTGGCCTACGGCGGCCCCGAAGTCGCCGCGGCCCAGAAGCACGGATACCCGGATATCGGCCCGCTCGAGCTGGACGGTATGGCGCCGGCCCGCGCTTTCCAGCGAGCACTCGCCGTTGCGCGGCAGTCGGGCTGGGCCATCGTCGCCACCGACTCCGCGGCCGGCCGGATCGAGGCCACCGCGACCACCGGATGGTTCGGGTTCAAGGATGACGTCGTCGTTCGGATCCGGCCGGAAGGCAACGCCACCCGGATCGACGTCCGCAGCCTGTCCCGCGTGGGTGGGAGCGATGTCGGCGCCAATGCCCGGCGAATCCGGGCCTATCTCCGGCGCGTGGCCGAGACCCCGGGGTGAGCCCAGCCGTCGGCGCGGGCGCCGCGCAGAGGCTGGCTCTGGCCACGATCGGCGCCGTGGCCACGGGCAGCATCGTGTATCTGCTGGTCGTACGGCTCGCGCTCCCGGCGCTCGCCCTGCATCTGACCGACGCACAGGTCGTCTGGCTCCGAGACGCGTTCCAGGTGCACCCTCGCTTCGTGGCCACGGCCATTCTGGCGGCCGCGTGCGCGCTCGCGCTGCCGGTCCCTCTCGTCTTCCGATTGATGTACGGCCCTCTCAGCGGTCCGTCCGCGGAGCGGCCGTACCGCTGAGCGCGCCTGCCGTGGGAGCGCCGAATCCGCCGGTGCCACCGTCGCGGCCGTTCCTGACGGCGATCTGGCGCCACCTCGCCATGGTCAACTTCGAGGTGCCGGCGACCGTTCTGCAGCCGCTGGTACCCCGGGGCACCGAGCTCGACTCCTGGGCCGGTGCCACGCTTGCCAGCGTGGTGGGCTTCCGCTTTCTCGAGACCCGCATTCGCGGCATCCCGATTCCGGGGCACCGCGATTTCGATGAGGTGAATCTCCGGTTCTACGTCCGGCGGCGGGCGGAGGACGGAGCGTGGCGTCGCGCGGTAGTGTTCGTGCGGGAGCTGGTGCCGCGTCGGGCCATCGCGCTGGTCGCGCGGTGGTGCTACCACGAGCCCTACCTGGCGGTGCCGATGCGGCACGATCTCGACATGGACCCGGCGTCCGAGGGCCTGCCAGGCCGCGCCAGCTACGCTTGGCGGATCGGCGGCCGCTGGCACCGGCTGGAGGTGCGGACGATGGGGCCGCCGACCGTGCCGGCGCCGGCGTCAGAGGCGACCTTCATTACCGAGCACTACTGGGGGTACACGGCTCAACCGGACGGCGGTTCCGCGGAGTACCGGGTGGAGCATCCGCCCTGGCGCGTGTGGCGTGCGACCGCGGCCCAGTTCGATTGTGACGTGGCGGCGGTCTACGGGGAGGCCTTCGCCGAGTGCCTGAGTGGCCCCGCCCGGTCCGCCTTCGTAGCCGAAGGGTCGGGTGTGACGGTGCATCGCGGCAGGCGCCTGAACCACGCCGCCGTCAGTCGGGCGGGCGGCGGTGCAGGAGCGGGGTGATTGGTCGGCGGTGCGAGTGCGGCCGGGCGCCGTGAGGCCCGGGGGTACGATCTCCTATTCGGACTCGAACGGGCCGGCGTCGGGAGGCTGGGTGACGTGGCGGGACGCCCCGGCGGCCACCGACCGCCCCAGCAGGGTCGCGAAGTCCGGGGCGGCCACCTCCCACTCGTCGCGCCGGCAGCTCACGACGCGCGTCTCGTGGTCGGCGATCAGCTCGAGCGTCACGTGCGTCTCGGTCTCGTCCCGGCGCACCGTGTGTCGGACCCGCACCAGCCAGGTCCGCCCCTCGAAATGGAAAAACTCACGCTCCGCCATGCACGCTCCCGGTCCGCCGTCGTCCGCGGTCCAGCAAACATCCCATGGCTCCACGTTTGCCCGGGCGAGGCCGGCGGTCAATTCCCCAAAGTGCGACGCTGTCGAGGATGGTGACGGCTCGGAAGCCCGAGTGCAGCGAGCGGCGCTTCGCGGCGGGTGCAACAGGTTGCATTCGCGACACGCTGGGCCGGTTGGGTGTCGCATTTCCGGCGATTTCGCTCTCGAATTGACCAGCGTCGCGCTTGCGGCGCCCACGGGCCGCCGGCGGTCCTCGCTCGCCGCCGCGCCCGCCTTTGGACGATGACGACCTATCTGGCGCTGCTCCGGGCCATCAACGTCGGGGGGCACCGAAGGGTCGCCATGATCGACCTGCGCGGATTGCTCGCCGACCTCGGCTTCGAGGAGTGCCGCTCACTGCTCCAGACCGGCAATCTTCTCTTTCGCGGCGGCCGGCGGAGCGCGGACGCACTCGAACGTCTGCTCGAAGCCGAAGCCGCGAAGCGGCTGGGAGTCGAGACCGACTTCTTCGTTCGGACTCAGGAAGAGTGGCGGACGATCGTCACCCGCAATCCGTTTCCGGCTGAGGCCAAGGTGGATCCGGGGCACCTGGTGGTGATGTGTCTCAAGGCCGAGCCCGAGCCGGAGCGCATGCGGGCGCTTCAGGCCGCCATCACGGGCCGGGAAGTCGTGCGTGCGGTGGGGAAGCAGGCGTACCTGGTCTATCCCGACGGGATCGGGAGCTCGCGCCTGACGATCGCGCTGATCGAGCGGAAGCTCGGGACGCGCGGCACCGGGCGGAACTGGAACACGGTGCTCCGGCTGCTGGGACCAGATGGCGGCTGATGCCACCCCCTCCGAACTGAGGACCCGCTGCTACCTTCCGGTCACGGGAGATGGCAGTCTGCACCCCGCCCCCAACGTCACCGCACGGCGTCAGGTCCGATGCCACGATGAAGACTTCGCCCGCGCTTCGCCTCGAGTCGAGACCAGGAGGTCCCTGTGAATCCGTTGCCTGATCCTGCCGCCGACCTTTCGCGCGCCCTGGCCGAGACCCTGGGCGAAGCACTCGATACCGCACCGCACCACGTGCCCGATCCTGCCGGGCTGGCCCACTATCTCGCCGGCGTACTGTCCGTTCGGCTGGCCGCGGCCGTCGCCGCCGCAGGAGGGACGGCGTCGGGGCTGGCGCGCGCGCTCGCGCGGCCCCCGCTGGCCGCCGCGTCGGATGATTCGTCGGTCGAAGATCGCGTGCTGGCCGTGCTCACTCGGCATCCCGGCGGACGCGACCCGGGGATGACACCGGACGCACTGGCGGCGCTGACCGGGCTCCCGCCGGGCGTGTTGGGCCCCGCCGTCAGCGCCATGGTCCAGGCCGGTGACCTGGTGCGGAATGCCTGGCTGGTCCGGCTGCCCACCGCCGACGACCTGCTGCCCGCTACCTTGGCGGGCGGCGAGGCGCGCGCGGACGAGCTCCGCCATGCCCCGGAGCGCCGGGCCATCGGCGATCGCCGCGCGGTGGGCGAGCGACGGCTGTTCGAACGCCGCGCTCCTCGGTGAGCGGCGAAGCGGCTCGGGGGCCCCGCCGCCTCGCATGAAGACTCTCGGCATCATCGGCGGCATCGCGCCTCCCTCGACGATCGACTACTATCGCGCGATCGTCGAGGGGTATCACCAGCAGCGGCCGGACGGGAGTTACCCGTCGATCGTCATCAACAGCATCGACCTCACCCGGCTCCTGGCCCTGGTCGGGGACGAACGGCTCGACGAGCTCACGGCCTGGCTCGTCGAGGAGGTCGGACGCCTGGCGCGCGCGGGCGCCGACTTCGGCCTGCTGGCGTCGAACACGCCTCACATCGTGTTCGAGCCCGTGAGCCGGCTGTCGCCGATCCCGCTGCTCAGCATCATGGAGGCAGCAGCCGATGCCGCGACCGAGCTCGGACTGACGCGGCTGGGCCTGCTCGGCACCCGGTTCACGATGCAGGACGCTTCTATCCGGAGCTGCTCGCCCGCCGTGGCATCGAGGTGATGCCGCCTGACGCCGGGGATGCCGCCCTGGTCCATCGGAAATACATTGGGGAGTTGATACCGGGGCAGTACCTCGCCGAAACCCGCCGGGAGGTGCAGGCGGTGATCGGCCGACTGGCTGAGGCCGGGGCCGAGGGCGTCCTGCTCGCCGGCACGGAGCTGCCGCTGCTGCTTCGGGACGTCCCCGATGCGGGCGTGCCGCTCCTCGACACGAACCTGATACACGCACGCCGGGCGGTGGCGGAGCTTCTCTCGTGAGGGGGGGACCAACATGGCGGCCTCGGAGCGGCGTCGCGCCGCGATCTTCGTCGTACCCCTCATCGTCGCGCTCGTGAGCGCCCAGCGTGCCGCGCCCAACGTGCGAACGGTGGATTTCGTCGTCCTGTTCGCCGCGGGCACGCTGTGCGGTGTCAGCCTCATGGGGCTGGTGCAGGTGTTCCGCGCCTCCCGCGCCTGAACCGCGCGGATCCCGAGTGAGTGCTCGAGGTGCGCGATTTCCGGCTGTGGTGGGCCCTGTTCGTCTTCTTCGCCGTGCTGAGCATCCTCGCCCTCCAGCGAGGGTACCGGCGGTGGCGGCGGGCTCGCCCCTACGTGGCGGCCGCGTCGGCCACGGCGCGGGTGGCGGAGGCGCGCCGGATCCGCCGCGAGGGCTGGCGGCTCGCGAGCATGGCGGTGAGTCTGGCGGCCATGACGGGGCTCGTGTTCGCCGCGCTGCTGGACGCGCCCCCGGCGCTGCTCGCCCTGCTCCGGGCGGCCGCCGTCGTGGGCGTCCTGGCCGTCGTGGGGCTGGGCCTGCGCAGATGAGCGAGGATTCCGCATGACCGAATCCGAGCGACCCGGTTGGCTCTCGCGCGTCGAGATGCTGGGCACCACCGTGGTGGTGCTGATGATCGGCGGCATGGTCCTGTGGTTCAAGGCCGCCGAGCAGGAGAGCCGGGTGCTGTCCGTCATCGCCACCGGGCTGCTGATCTACGCGACGGCGCTGGTGGCGTTCGGCCGGCGCTCGAATCCCGCCACCGTGGCCTGGTGGCCCTTCGCGGCGGCAGGCCTGGCGGCCGGCGCCGTTGCCGAAGCGATCAACGCGCAGTTCCTGCTGGGCCGGGAAAGCGCCGCCGCGGCGGTGACGGGCGTGATCATCGGGACGGCGCACTGGGTCGCGCTCCGTACCTGGCTCCGGCTCGGCGCCCGCCCCGCGGGTGGCGCGTGATCCTGACACCGCCCGGTGCCCCGGGGAGTCGTAGTCCATGCGGAGGCGTTCCCATGAGCGACGCGGCCGACCACCAGCCCTCGTATCCCTACGCCACCCATCTCGACGTCCGGTTCGGTCCGCTCGAGCGTGTGGACGTCCCCGATCTCGTGGCCGCCTGTACCGACGGGTGGTACAACCAGACCCTCTGCCGCGTGAACGAGGCGGTGGTTCGCCTCGGGGTGGTGCAGGGCGAGTATCACTGGCACAAGCACGATGAGGACGACGAATTCTTCTACGTGGTGGAGGGCCGATTCTGGGTCGACCTGGAAGACCGGGTCATCGAGCTCGGTTCGGGGCAGGGGGTCGTCGTGCCCAAGGGCACGCTGCACCGGCCCCGGGCGCCTGAACGCACCGTGATCCTCATGGTCGAGACGGCCGCCATCGTCCCGACCGGCGACTAGCGGCCCCCCCCCCGCGACGACCCTATGCCTCCGGCCGCCCCGATCGCCAGTCGCCGTCTCACATTGCTGCCGAGCGGGCGGCCCGTACTCGTGGAGCTGGGCGCTCCGCGCGAGGTCCGCGGAGGCGCGTGGGACTGCACCTACCATATCCGCGGCCTGGGACGGACGCGGACCGCCCGCGCTCGCGGCGGCGACAGCCTTCAGGCACTGCAGCTCGCGCTCGACGCGGTGCGTCGGGAGCTCGAGCCGTTCGGTGCGCGGCTGACGTGGAGTGGGGAGCCTGGCGAGACCGGCCTCGCCGCCTCGGTGCCGGAGTATTTCGGCGGCGCTTTCAGGCGGCGGCTGGAGCGGATGGTACAGCTGGAGACCGAGCGGGAAGGGCGCCGGATCCAGGCGCTGGAGACGGGGTGAGCAGCGCTCGCCTCGTCTTTCCCCTGCTCGGTCTCGTCAGCATCGCCATCGGCTGGCCGCTGCTTCGGCGCCGGGTGCCTCCGAACCGGTGGTACGGGATCCGCGTCCGCGCGACGTTGGCCGATCCGGCCGTGTGGTATCAGGCCAACGCCGCGTGCGGAGGCGATCTCGTACGCCTCGGCGCCGTGCTTCTGGCCGTCAGTGTGGCGCTCGCGTTCATGCCTGGGCTGCCGGACCTCGGCTACGTGGCGATCTGTAGCGCGGTGTTTCTGGCCGGAAGCTCCCGTGCCGTGGGGCGGGGAATCCGCATCGCTCAACGAGGCCGGGGCGATGCCCCGGGGGCCCAAATACCCTAGTATTCCCCTGAGCCTGCAACCGCCCGAACTCCGATTCTGCCTTGGAGGAGGATCACGGCCATCGGGTACGCAAGGAGTCAGTCCATGATCAAGTGCGCTCACCTGCCGCCGGCGCCGCACCCGTCCCCCCGCGCTGAGGGCTGCCAGGAGTGCTTGGCGATGGGGGGAACCTGGCTGCACCTGCGGGTCTGCCTGAGTTGCGGCCACGTGGGCTGCTGCGACAGCTCACCAGGAACTCATGCCACGAAGCACGCGCGGGCGGCCGACCACGCTACCGTCCAGTCGTTCGAGCCCGGTGAGACCTGGGGCTGGTGTTACCTCGAGTCGAAGGAGCTGGGGCCCTTCCCGCCCCTGCGCTGAGCCGCCCATGGCCGACCTCGCCCGTCCGCTCCGTCGCTCGCGCTCCAACCGGCAGATCGCCGGCGTGGTGGGCGGGCTGGCCGAGTATTTCCGGGTGGATCCCACCCTCCTGCGGGTCATCTACGTCGTGGGCTCGCTCGTGTCCGCCGCATTCCCCGGCATCCTGGTGTATGTGCTCCTCTGGCTGCTCGTTCCCGAGGCCGAGGGGTCGTGAGGCAGAACGACGTGCTGGCCCGGCGCCGGTGACCGTCGGCGCCTTCGCGCCGATGCGAGGCGGGCAGCGTGTACCGACGGCACCCGAGGCGAGCGGCGTCAAGCGGATGCAACAGTAGGGGCCGGTTGATCCCGCGTCCGAGGAGGGCGGCATGAGAGGGTGGTCGGCAGTTGGGGTGGCGGGTCTTCTGCTTGCGAGCCCGCGCGCGGCCCACGCCCAGGCCGCCGATTCCACCGGCCCAGCCGTCGCGGAGGCCGAACGCGCCGCCCGTCCGTGGCTGGCCCTCGTCGACGAAGGTCGCTACGGCGAGAGCTGGGACAGCGCGGCCGTCGTGTTCCGGGGCGCCGTGACCCGATCCGACTGGGGAGGTGCGGTGCGCGAGGGACGCGCGCCGTTCGAGCCGTTCGGCGCGCGCGAGCTGCTCGGCTCAGCCTATCAGACCCAGCTCCCCAACGCGCCGCCGGGGGCGTACGTCGTCATCCAGTTCAGGACCAAGGCCGGCAAGGGACGGACCGTGATCGAAACCGTCACCCCCGCGAAGGAGAAGGACGGGCGCTGGCGGGTCGCGGGGTATTACGTGCGCCCTGAATAGGAGGCGGAGGGTGAATGCTGCGCGCTGGGCGTGCGCTGTGCATCGGTCTCACCGCGGGGCTGGTCCTGCTCGTGCTGGCGACCGCGGGAAGCCTCCCACCCGTGGTCGCCTCGCACTTCAACGCGCCGGCGCGCCCAGCGGCTGGTCGACCCGGACCGGCTACGCCGCGCTGCTGATCACCGTGGGCGCACTGCTGCCACTCGCGGTGGTCGCGCTCGTGACGACGTTGACGCGTGCCGGTCCGGAGCTGCTCAACATCCCGTCGCGCGGCGTATTGGCGCCGCCCCGAGCACGCCGCCGAAGCCGTGCGGCGCGTACGGGCCTGGGTGTGGTGGCTCGGCTGCGTCATGGGCGCGGCGGCGCTGGCGGTGCACTGGCTCGTGCTTCAGGCCAACGCCATCCGGCCGCCCCGCCTGGACCCCCCGGCCATCGTGGTGGTGCTCGGCGCGGTACTCGCGGCGGTCGCGCTCTGGCTCGTCGGGTGGTACCGGGTCCTGCGGCCACCGGCGGAGAGTTGACGGCATGAGCGGCCGCGTCCCGCCCGCCTCCGACTCGCCCCGCGTGCTCGTGTTCCCGCCCGTGCTTTTCCTCGCGGCGCTCGGGGTCGGTCTGCTGGTGCACTGGGTCCATCCCGTCCGGCTCATCGATTCACCGACGTTCATCCGCGGCGCCGGGCTGCTGCTCCTGCTGCTCAGCGCGCTGCTGGCCCGAAGCGCGGAGCGAGAGATGAAGCGGGCGGGCACGAACGTGCGGCCCGACCGGCCCTCGCTGGCGATCGTCACTGACGGCCCGTTCCGGTACAGCCGCAATCCTCTCTATCTGGCCGGCCTGGGATTGTATGTGGCGGTGGCACTGCTGGTGAACACCCTGTGGCCTTTCGCGCTCCTCCCGGTGATGCTGCTGATCCTCGACCGGGGCATCGTGCGGCGCGAGGAGCGGTATCTGGAGGCCAAGTTCGGCGGGCCGTATCGTGCGTATCGGGCTCGTGTGCGGCGCTGGATCTGAGCCACCACGAGGCGTTACGGCGACACTTCTGGCAAAGGAGGACCTGTGATCCGGAAGCTGGCCTCGGGGGAATACCGTCTCTACTCCAGGAAGAAGGACCCGAAGACGGGGAAGCGGCGCAACCTCGGGACGTTCAGGTCGCGCGCCGCCGCCGAGAAGCACGAGCGCGCGGTGCAGTATTTCAAGCGGCGGGGGTGAGCCTCGGGCCGCGGGCGTCAGCCGCCTGGCGGGAGGGCGCCGGGCGGCAACGGAAGGAGCGAGGCCACGGCGTCGGCCACGCTCGCGATGGTGAGGGGCCGTCGCAGCACGCGGGTCCAGGCATCTCCGGGTGGACTCCGCGTGCCGCTGGCCAGCAGCACCGCGACCGGATGTCCGTGGCGTTCGAGCAGGGGGGCGAGCAGCTCGACCGATCGGGCCAGCGCCGCGTGGTCCACGAGCACCAGGCCCACGGGCCCGCGCCCGGTCACCGACACCGGGTAGGCGAGCGCGGCCGGCAGACCCGGGGCGCCCAGCGCGTCGTATCCCCGCTCGCGCAGCTCCGCGCGCAGCAGGGCACGCGGCCACTGGTCGGGCATGATGAGCAGCACGCGGGGCGGAGGCACGGACGGGCTCTGGGCCATGGGGGACAAAGTGTCCGCGGGCGGCCGCCCGCAAGTCAATCGCGTGGGGAGAGCTTGCCGCAATCAGCGCTGCACGGAAAATCCAAGGGGCCGGTCGCGCGGACCTGCTCGTACACCGGCGGGCGCCGCTCCAGAGTGCGCAATCCCCGGGGAGTCACCGCAGGCACCTCGAGGCGGCACCTGCCTGAGGCTCGTCGTTCCTACCCGGCCGGCGAGCGGCGCTGGCGGCTGGCGCTGACCATCGCTCTCGCGCTGTACGGCTGGATCTGTCTCCGGGATCCCGCGAACTATCGCTGGCTCGACAGCCTCGATCTCGCGATCCACGAAACCGGGCACCTCGTGTTCGCCTTCGGCGGCGAGACCCTCACCGTCCTCGGCGGCACCCTCTTTCAGCTCCTCGTGCCGCTGGCCTTCGTGGTCGCGCTCTGGCGGGCCGGCGATCGGCACGGCGCCACCATTCCGCTGTGGTGGCTGGGACAGAGCTGCTGGAACGTCTCGGTCTACGTCCGGGATGCGCGGTCACAGCTGCTTCCCCTCGTCGGCGGCGGAGAGCACGATTGGGCGTTCCTGCTGGACCGCTGGGGCTGGCTGGCCCGGGACCAGGCAATCGGCGGGGCGATCTTCCTGATGGGCGTCGCCCTGTACGCCGTTGCGATCGTGGCGGGGTGGAAGCTGCTCTCGGCTCAGTCGTAGTACCGCGCTGGTGGCGGCTAATGCGCGCGTACGGGCAATCCTTCGCCGGAGCGGCGTTGCCGTGGTGGTCACTTGGCATCCGGCGCGGGTCGAGCATCTTGGGTGGAGTATCCGGCAGTCGTCGCCTCGTGGTGCTGTTGCCGTGGGGACATGGAGGCATTAGGTGGGCAACGGCGGTGAGCCCGCCTCGGAGGAGCCGGCCGTGGCGAACGAAACGATGCTCTGGCGCCGACTGGACCGCCCCGGCCACGAGGCGGCGCGTCTGGTGTTTCACGCGCCGCTCTGGCAGCTGACCGGCACGGCCGTCTTCAGCGAGGCCGGCCAGCCGTGCCGCATGGAGTACCGGGTCGTGTGCGACCGCGAGTGGAACACCCGGCATGCGCTGGTCGAAGGCTGGCTCGGCTCCCGGCGCATCAAGTGCGAGGCGCGGGCCGGCGCGAACCGCCAGTGGCATCTGAACGACCGAGCCTGTCCGGCGGTGGCCGGATGCGCGGACGTGGACCTCGCCTTCAGTCCGGCCACCAATCTGCTCGCCCTCCGGCGGATCGCGCTCGAGCCGGGGCAGGCCACCACCGTACGGGCCGCGTGGCTGACCTGGCCGGGCCTGACCCTCGAACCGCTGGAGCAGACCTACCGCCGGACGACCGCGACGAGCTACCACTACGAGGCGCCGGCTCACGCCTTCACCGCGGAGCTCGAGGTGGACGCGGCGGGGTTCGTCGTACGCTACCCGGGCGTCTGGGAGCGGGAGAGCTGATGCCGGAGCCGCCGGGAAGGCGCTTCGCGCCCGAGATCTTCCGGAAGCGCATGCTGATCGAGGGCTACTTCGCCCGTGACCTGCTGGATGCGGATGACATCCGGGAGTACTTCAGCGTCATCACCGCGCGGCTCGGCCTTCGGACCTACGGCGAGCCCATCGTGCATCGGACCAGCGGGCAGGGCAAGGCGAGCAACGAGGGCTTCGATGCCTTCGTGCCGTTGATCGATTCCGGGATCTACGTCTGCGTCTGGTCGGCGCGCCGGTTCGTCTCGGTCATCCTCTACACGTGCGCGGAATTCGACGACCGCACCGCCACCGATGCGACGAGGGCATTCTTCGAGCTCACCGCATGGGAGACGGTGCTCTTCTGACCGGACGCCGGAAGGGGGCACCGGCTGGATCGCCGGATCTGGCATGGAGTGACGCAGGCGTCGGACTACGACGCGTACTGGACGGTCCTCCACGAGCGCGCCATCCCGGAATACCGGCGCACGCCGGGGAACGAGGGCGTCCGGTTGTTCCGGCGGCTCGAGGGAGCGCGCGCCCATTTCCTCACGCTCAGCTACTGGAGCTCGCTCGAGGCGATCGAGGCCTTCGCCGCGGCCGATGTCGCGCTCGCGAGATACTATCCCGAGGACCAGCGGTACCTGCTGGAGTTCGAGCCCACCGTCGTGCACTACGAGGTCACCGAACGGGACGTCGCCGGCCTCGCCGTGGACCACGTCGAGCTGTTCGTTCCGGATCGGGCCGTGGCCGCCGAATGGTACGCGCGCGTGCTCGGCTGTCGATCCGTGCCGGGCACGGAGCAGTGGGCCGGCGATCCCCGCGGCCCGCTGATGGTGTCGCCGGACGGGGGCCGGACCAAGCTGGCGCTGTTCCGGGACGACACGCCGGGTCACCGGGAGACCACGGGCTTCCACCGCGTGGCGTTCGTGTTGCCCTGCCCCCGTCAGTTCGAGGCGCTGCCCACGCACGGCGACGGCCGCGGATTCGAGGTCGTCCGGATCGACCGCGGCCACTTCGGCGATCTCCGGCTCGACGGCCTCAACGTCGCGCTGCCCTATGCGTGGCCTGGACCCATTTTCGAGGGCGGGGGCAAGCTTCAGGTCGTCGTGGACGCCCGCGCTACCCCGGCGCAGCGGAAGGCGCTGCTCCGACCCCGCCCACGGCCACTGGAGCCTGGTGGCCGATGCGCTCGGCGCGCTGATGCCGCTCCGGCTCGACCACCTGCGGCCAACCGACGAGTAGCGGTGTATTCCCACCAGGGGACCACCTGGCGGCGCGGGCCGGGGCCGATACCTTCGTGACATCGATGATCACGCTGCGCGCCGCCCGCATGGAGGATCGCGCCGCGATCGAGTCGCTCATCCGGCGCTCGGCGCGGGAACTGAGCGCCGGCTTCTACACCGCGGAGCAGGTTGCGAGCCTGCTCCGCTACGTGTTCGGCGTCGATAGCCAGCTCATCCGTGATGCGACTTACTTCGTTGCCGAGACCGAGCGCCGCATCCTCGTGGCGGCCGGCGGCTGGAGCCGGCGGTGCACGCTCTACGGAGGCGACGTGATGAAAGGCGCCGAGGATCCGCTCCTCGATCCGGGCGCCGAGGCGGCGCGCATTCGTGCCTTCTTCGTGCACCCCGACTGGGCGCGGCAGGGTCTGGCCCGGCGGATCTTCGGCGCGTGTCTCGCGGCGGCTCGCGCAGCCGGATTCCGATCCCTTGCCCTGGTCGCCACGCTGCCGGGTGTGCCGTTGTACCGCGCGCTCGGATTCCAGCTGACGGACCGGTTCGATCTCACGCTGCCGGAGGGCGTTCGCGTACCGGTGGCGAACATGGTCCGCCCGGTCGAGGAGATATCGTCGGCCGGAGCGGGCGCCTGCGATGCCGGCTGAGCGAAGCGGGTGCGCCGGGACGCTCGTCCTCACCCTGGTCACGCTCTCAGGGCTCGCGGGAATGTGGGTCGCCGCCGCGGAGTTCGGCTGGCCCAGGGACCGGGTGCTCTGGGTCGGATTCGGTGCCCTGCTGACGCTGTTCACCGTGGCGCGGCCGTGGTGGTTCTGGGACAACTACAAGGCGCGCTGGATGCGCGACCTCCTCGGCGACGAGGGGACGGCTGCCTTCTACCTGATCGTCGCGGCGGTCATGATCTGGGTGGGCTGCTTCACCGACTGGACCTTCGGGCGGCGGTAGCGGAATGCCCGAGCGGGCCTCGATCTTCGTCACCGGTGGGACCGGCTACGTCGGGCGGGCGCTCGTGCCGGCGCTGCTCAGGCGCGGTCATGCGGTCCGGGTACTCGCGCGGCCCGGGTCGGAGCGCCGTGTCCCGGCCGGCGCCGGGCTCGCCGTTGGCGACGCGCTGGATGGAGAGAGCTTCGCCGATGCGATCGCGCCGGCGGAGACCCTCGTGCACCTGGTGGGAACGCCCAGCCCCGGCCCGTCCAAGACGGCGCAGTTCCTGGCGGTCGATCTGGCGTCGATCCGGGCGGCGGTCGCCGCCGCGAGACGCGCGCGGGTGCGGCACCTGGTCTACGTCAGCGTGGCGCATCCGGCACCGGTAATGCGCGACTACATCGCAGCCCGTCAGGCAGGCGAGGCGCTCGTTCGCGCCAGCGGGCTGGCGGCGACGATTCTCCGTCCCTGGTACGTGCTCGGCCCGGGACACCGCTGGCCGCTCGTCCTGTTGCCGCTGTATGCCATCTTGGCGCTCATCCCGGCGACCCGGGAGAGGGCCGAACGCCTCGGCCTCGTGACCCTGGACCGGATGGTCCGGGCGCTGGTATGGTCGGTGGAGCACCCGCCGGCCGGTGTCCGGATCGTGGACGTGCCGGAGATCCGGCGCGCGGAGCTCGATTGACTGTGTTCCCTCCGGCTTCGGCAAGGCGGCCCATGCGCACGGCGTTCGCGTTCCTGCTGGCCGCACTCGCCGCGCCTCCCCTCGCCGCGCAAGCGGCGGGCGGCTGGCCGCTCCACGGCCAGGATCTCGGCGGCAGTCGGTTCTCGCCGCTGAACGCGATCGACACCGCGAACGTCGGCCGGCTGGTCCCGCGGTGGACCTATCACAGCGGCGTCAGCGCCACCTTCCAGGCGACGCCGATCGTCGCGGGCGGCGTGATGTACGTGTCGCTGCCATTCAGCGGGGTGGTCGCGCTCGACCCCGTCACCGGCCGCGAGCGCTGGCGCTACCGCCACCACTCGCGGACGGCGAAGCCGTGCTGCGGACCGGCCAACCGGGGTGTGGCGGTGGCCGCGGGGCGCGTCTATGTGGGTACAGTGGACGGCCGCCTGGTCGCGCTCGATGCGAAAACCGGCGCGGTGGTGTGGGACGTGACGGTCGCCGAATATCGCGGCACCACGGAGGCCACCAGCCAGCTCAAGCGTGATGATCCGCTCTCGCGCGTGGCCGCCAACGGAAGCACCGGCGTCGGCATCAGCGCGGCGCCGCTGGTCTATGACGGCAAGGTCTTCGTCGGGATCGCGGGGGTGGGTTACGGCCTGCACCCCGATCAGGGACTGGCGGTGGTGGGTGTCGCCGGGCAGTACGGCCGGCCCGGCCTCATGGCCGCCTTCGACGCGCGTACCGGCCGGCCCGTGTGGCGCTGGAACGTGACCGGTCCCGGGTGGGAGGGGCAGTTCCGCTCCGCGACGCCCGACGGCCTTCCGCTCGGGCGGGATGTGGCGGCAGAGCGGGCGGCCGCGCGGAGGCGGGGCGACGCGTGGAAGTACGGCGGCGGCTCGATCTACGCGACGCCGGTCGTCGACAGCGCCCGCCACCTCCTCATCTTCGGCACCGGCAACCCGTCGCCCCAGATGGCCGACGCCTCGCGCCCGGGCGACAATCTCTACACCTCCTCGCTGGTCGCGCTCGACTGCCGGACCGGCCGTCTGGTCTGGCACTACCAGCAGGTGCCGCACGACCGCTGGGGCTACGACGTCGCGAGCCCGCCCGTGTTGCTGGACCTGACGCGCGCCGGCCACACCGTCCCGGCCGTGGCCCAGGCCAGCAAGACCGGCTGGGTCTACGTCCACGACCGCCGCGACGGGCGCCTGCTCTTCAAGTCCGAGGCGTTCGTTCCCCAGCACGATCTCTTCACCCCGCCGCAGGCTGGTGACGGCGTGGTGATCGCGCCCGGGATCGCCGGCGGGGCGAACTGGTCGCCTTCGGCCTACGATCCGGGCCGGCATCTGTTCTTCGTGGGAGCGCTGCATCTGCCGACCCGCTACGTCGCGCGCCAGGCGCCGCGTCCCGACGGCAGCGTACTCGACTATGCCAGCACCCAGAACACCGACGAGGCGTGGGGCACCCTCAGCGCGCTCGACCTCGGTGCGGTCGGCCGGCTGCGTTGGCAGGTGCGCACCGACGAGCCGCTCGTCGGCGGGGTGCTCGCGACGGCGGGAGGCCTGGTCTTTTCCGGAGCGGGGATGGGTCGCTTGGCTGCGTTCGACGCCGCCACGGGCGTGGAGCTCTGGTCGTATCAGTGCGCCGCGGGCGTGAACGCGCCGCCGATCAGCTATTCGGCGGGCGGCCGGCAGTACGTCGCCGTGGCGGTCGGGGGAAACGCGCTGTTCGGCTTCGCCCAGGGCGACATGGTCATGGCCTTCGGCCTGCCGGAGTGACGGATGATTGAGACCGATAGCTCGCTACTTCGCGTCGGCCATATCGCGCGGTTGCCCGATCACGAGCTCTGGATGGCCTTCTGCCATGACTCGGAAGGCAATCTTCTGGGGCTGATGAGCGAAGTTCGCACGCCGCCGCCGGAGCGGGGCCGCACCGGATAGCCGACGCCGGAGCGCTCCGCGCGCTTGCGGACACCGCCAGGGCGGCGTCAACCTTTGACACCACCGATTCCGGAGCGCCCCCGATGCCCGCACCCGACAACTGGCTGGTCTGGGCCCTGCTCTCCGCGCTGTTCGCCGCGGCGACGGCCATCCTCGCCAAGATCGGCCTCGAGGGAATCGACTCGGACTACGCGACTCTCGTTCGCACCGCGGTCATTTTCGTGGTGGTCGGCGCGCTGGTGTACGGGACGGGCAAGTGGCGAAGCCCGTCCGCGGTGCCCGGGCGGGCGCTGCTGTTCCTGGGCCTCTCCGGGCTCGCCACCGGCGCGAGCTGGGTCTGCTATTTCCGGGCGCTCAAGGTCGGCGAAGCGTCGCGGGTAGCGCCCATCGACAAGCTGAGCGTCGTGCTGGTGGCGCTCTTCGCAGTCCTGATCCTGGGCGAGCGTCCGTCGCCGCGCGATTGGCTGGGCATCGCCTGCGTGGGTTTCGGCGTCCTGCTGCTGAGCCTCCGGCGCTGACGATGGCGCCACTCCGCCCGAAGCCGTGGTCACCCGTGACCAACCAGTTCAGGATTCCGTGCAGCCCACCGCCACGGCCGAGGTGGACGGCGAGCGCTACGCGTTTATCGGGCTGGGCGGGTGCCAGCACACGAGCGACGCCTCGATCTACGAGGTACCGGCCGCGATGTGGAGCGCCAGAGTCGACAGCCCCGCGGGCGAGATCCAGTATCTCAACCTGACGCTCTGGCAGCCGAAGGCGTCGGCGGAGGTGCAGGTCTCACTCGGGCTCACGGCCGGCGGCCGGACGCATGAGATCGCGACGGTGACCCGCGCCCCCATCCGTGGCCGAGGTCGCGCCCGGGTCGAGCCCGCCGCTTCCGGCGGCGTGCTGTACGTGGAGGGCGCCGATGCCGAGGGCCGACAGGTACGGCTTCGCGTAGATTGCACCCGGTTTACCGAGCCTGTGGCCGAAGGCGGCTGATCGTCGGCTTCCATCTCGGAGGAGACGAACATGGAGCCGTGCCTGGCGCCGCTCGCGGCGATTCTCGATCTATAATGTGATCGCAACCCCAGTCGGAGGAGCGCCGGTGACCGAGGCCGAGGCACAGGAGTTCGCGATGGAGTGGATCGCGTCGTGGAACAGCCACGACCTCGACCGCATTCTGAGCCATTACGCGGAGGACGTGGAGGTGGTCTCGCCCATGGTCGAGTCGATCCTTGGCCCGGGACGCGTGGCCCTGCGTGGAAAGCACGCGGTCCGGGGGTATTGGAGCACTGCGCTCGCGAAGTATCCGGATCTCTACTTCCGGCTCTTTCGCGCGTACGCCGGCCCGCGGAGCGTCGTGCTGCACTACCAGAGCGTGCAGGCCCTGGTCGGCGCCGAGTGTCTCGAGTTCGATGCCACAGGCCTTGTGTGCCGCGTGCTCGCCCACTATGCGCTCGGGCCGGACCCTGCCGCCGCCTGAGCTGGTCGTCTGTGACCTGGCCGGCACCACCGTGTACGACCGGGGTGAGGTTCCCGCCGCGTTCGCCGAGGCGCTCACGGAGGTCGGAGTGGCGTTCGATCCGGCCGAGATCGGCGGCTGGCGCGGCGCCTCCAAGCGGGAGGTCATCGCCCGCCTGCTCGGCCGCGACGGCGGCGCGGAGTCCGCGTCGGCGCGCGTGCCGGAAGTCTACGGGCGGTTCCGGACCCTGCTGGCGACCCGGCTCGCGGAGGCAAAGACGCTGTCGCTGCCCGGCGTCCGGACCGCCTTCGAGCGGCTCCGCGCGCATGGCATCGGGCTGGCGCTCACGACCGGGTTCGACCGCGGGCTCACGGAGACCATCCTCGGCGCGGTCGACTGGGCCCACCTCCTGGACACGTGGGTCTCGGGCGACGACGTGCCGGCCGGCCGTCCCGCCCCGTTCATGATCTTCCGGGCGATGGAGCGGTGCGGGGCGACGGATGTGCACCGCGTTGCCGTCGTCGGCGACACCCGACTCGATCAGGAAGCCGGGTGGAACGCCGGGGTGGCCTGGCGCGTCGGCGTGCTGACCGGCGCGCATGATCGCGCGACGCTCACCGCCGGGCGCGCCACGCACGTGCTGGACTCGATCGCCGACCTCCCCGGGATCTGGCTCGAGGGGTGAGGCCGAAGGCTCCCGGCGGATCAGGTCGTGGTGCGGACGCTCAAGGCGGGTGGGGTGCGAAGGGTCTGGAGCACGACGCAGTAGCGCTCTGTCAGCTTCTCCAGCGTCGTGAGCTGCTCGGCCGTCGCCTCGGTCTCGAGCGCGAACTCGAGCCGGATTGATTGAAAGCCCACCGGCGCCTCCTTGCTCACGCCCAGCGTGCCGCGGAAATCCAGGTCGCCTTCCGCTCGCACCTGGCCGGCGGAGATCGGGATTCCCAGCGCCGTCGCGACCGCACGGAGTGTCACGCCGGCGCAGGCCACGAGCGCCTGCAACAGGAGGTCCCCCGAGCAGGCCTCGAGCCCGGTGCCGCCCGTCGCCGGATGCAGGCCTGCTTCGACCAGCGCACGCCCGGTGTCGACGTGGCAGCTGACGGCGGTCTCGTCCAGCCGGCCGGACGCCCTGAGCGTGACGAGGGCGCGCTCGGGTGCGGCCCGGTATTCTTCCTTGAGCGGCGCCTGCAGGGCCCGCAGGTCTTCTGGCTGCACCTTTGCCTCCGGTGATGGAAGTCGAAGGCTACGCGCCCATCCGCCAATCGCCAAGGTGGGAGAACATCCATGCGATTCGATCTGAACGAGGCGCTGCCGGTGCTCGAGCGTACCCCGCGCGTCCTGCGTGAGCTGCTGGCCGACTTGCCCGAGGCCTGGATCCGGGCCACCGAGGGGCCGGAGACCTGGTCGCCGTTCGACGTCGTGGGCCATCTGATCCACGGCGAGCGCACCGATTGGATGCCCCGGGCCGAAATCATTCTCCGCGACGGCGAGACCCGCCCGTTGGCGTCGTTCGACCGGTTCGCGCAGTTCGAGGCGTCGCGAGGCAGGACGCTGGCCGATCTGCTCGACTCCTTCGCAAAGCTCCGGGCCGCCAATCTCGCCCGGCTTCGCGGTCTCGCTCTCGCGCCGGACGACCTGCAACGGCGCGGGCGGCATCCCGAGCTCGGCCCGGTCACCCTGGAGCAGCATCTGGCGACGTGGGTGGCACACGATCTCAGCCACATCGGCCAGATCGTGCGCGTCATGGGCCGCGCCTACACCGCGGAGGTGGGGCCGTGGCGCGCCTATCTGCCGATGCTTGCGCCAAGGAATTGACCTTCATGGTCCGGCCTCGACCGCGATGCAGCCCCTCGAGCATTGCGCCGGCTGGGTGTGGGCCGGGACGCCGAGGGCGTCCTCCTTGCGATCCGCCGACGGCTCGCTCGGCGCGCGCCATCCGTTGCAACAAACGAGGCCGGAGTGAACCGACTGCTGTCGCTGCTGTTCGCTGCCGGGTCGCGCTCACCGGCGGAAGGCCGCTTCCGCTGGCGGCCCAGGGCACGGTGGACCGCGTGGGCCGGCTCGCGTGGCTGGCCGGATGTTGGGAGAGTGCCGCCGGGACGGGGGTGGTGGATGAGCACTGGACCCGGCCCAGGGGAGGGATGATGTTGGGCGGAGGCCGTACGGCGGAGGCCGTACGGCGGAGGGAGATTCGGTGGTCGATTTCGAGCAGATGAGGCTGCTGGAGGCGCGACGGCCGGCTGGTGTACGCGGCGGTGCCGGCAGGCCAGGCGCCGGCGGAATTCACGAGCACTGTCCTGACGGATTCGTCCGTCACGTTCGAGAACCTCGAGCACGACTTCCCGCAGCGCGTCATCTATCGCCGGACCGGCGCCGACTCGCTGCTGGCGCGAGTCGAAGGCCGGCGGAATGGCGTGCTTCGCGGCCGAGACTTCCCCTGCCGCCGGACGCGGTGTCCCAGACACCCATGATCGGAGAATGGCCATGCCCGGAGCCCTGCCGGTAGCACAGGCGATCGACATCCTCGCGCAGTTCGACCGGGTGACGGACTACTGGTCGCCCAAAGTGATCGCGCAGGTGAACGATCAATACGTAAAGGTGGCGCGCCTGGTGGGCGAGCTCGACTGGCACCATCACGCGGCGGAGGACGAGCTGTTCTGGGTGCTGCGGGGCCGCCTGCGGCTCGAGCTTCGGGATCGGGTCGTCGAGCTCGGTCCCGGCCAGTGCTGCGTCGTGCCGCGCGGGGTCGAACACCACCCGGTAGCGGAGGAGGAGTGCTGGATCGTCCTGGTCGAGACCGTCACGACCCGTCACACGGGGGAGCAGACGACCCAGCGAACCCGCTCGATCGAGGAGCAGCTCACCTGACCGGCCAGCCGCCTGAACCAGGCGGATGATGTCCCACAATGTCTGAGCATCCGGGCGGACTGCGACCATGCATCTGAAGGCGGCCGTGAACGGGGCCCGGCGGCCCGACGAGCATCCGGCGCTCCCGGTGCGGCCGGCCGAGCTCGCGGGCCGACCTGGTGAGCGCGGCCGTCGCGGAGCTCCGGCGGCCGCCCGCTGGTTCATCGCCATGAGCGCCGTGCAGGCCGGGCTTCCCGGTGTGTACCTCACGCTCGCCGGCACCGATGCGACCCCGGAAGCGGTCGCGGAGGCGACCCGGCGCAGCGTCGAGCTCATGAAACCGACTCGGGTGAGTAGTCGCGCGTGAGTGTCCGCGTCTACTCCAAGCGGTTCCCGGTCCCGGCGGAGTCAATCGATCGCCAGGGCCACGTGAGCAACCTGGCCTACGTCGCCTGGATGCAGGACGTCGCGATCGAGCATTCCGCCGCGGTGGGGTGGCCGATGGATCGCTATCTCGCGGTCGGGGCCGGTTGGGTGGTCCGGTCACACTTCGTCGAGTACCTGCGGCCGGTGTTTGCCGGTGAGCGGTTGGCCATCCACACGTGGCTGCCGCAGTTCACGCATCGCGCGACGCCCCGGCGCTACCTGTTCGTCAGGGAAGACGACGCCCTGCTCGTCGTGCGGGCGGAGACCCGCTGGGTATTCATCGACCTGGCCACCGGCCGCCGGCGTGCGCTGCCCGACGAGCTCCTCGCGGCCTTCGAGGTCGTGCCGGACGACGCCGAGGCGCGCCGGTGGGCCGGGCTCGACGCCCCGGCCTGATGCCCTGCCCGGCCGGACTACAGTCTCGCAGGCGACCGCGTCATGTTTGCAGGTGTCGCGGGGAACCGCCCGCCGGGCCCATGGAACGGAACCGATGACGACGACCGCTGCCGCGGCGGGAGCGCGGCCGACATGATGGACCTCAGCCCGAGGCCGCTCGAGGGCCCGACCGTCCGGCTGGAGCCGCTCGGCCTGCAGCACCTCGACGCGCTCTGTGAGGTCGGGCTCGATCCAGATCTCTGGCGGCTCACGGTCTCGCGCATCCACGACCGCGCCGGTATGGAGCGCTACGTGGCGTCGGCGCTGGCCGACCAGCGGACGGCCCTGGCGCTCCCGTTCGCGATCATCTGGCGCGCGACGGATCAGGTGGTGGGGTCGACCCGGTTCGGCAACGCCAGCGCCGAGCACCGTCGAGTTGAGATCGGCTGGACCTGGCTGGGACGCCCCTGGCAGCGGACCGGCGTGAACACCGAGGCCAAGTACCTGATGCTCCGACACGCGTTCGAGGGCTGGGGCTGCATCCGCGTCGAGCTCAAGACCAGCGCCGTCAACGAGCGGTCCCGCGCCGCGATGCGGCGGATCGGCGCGCGGGAGGAAGGCGTGCTCCGCCGGCACATGGTGAATGAGGACGGCTCCCTGCGGGACTCGGTGTTCTACTCGGTCATCGCGGAGGAGTGGCCCGAGGTCAAGCGCCACCTCGAGGGCTTGATGGCGGCGCACGGCGCGCCGGCCCCCGCGCCGGCGCGCCCGTGAGAACGTTGCGCCGTCTCTGCGTCTTCTGCGGCTCGAGTCCCGGGCGCGATCCGGGCTACCGGCAGCTCGCCCGGCAGCTCGGACGGACGCTCGCGGGACGGGGCATCGGGGTCGTGTTCGGCGGCGGCCGCGTGGGGCTGATGGGCGCGCTCGCCGACGCGGCGATGACGGCCGGCGGCGAAGTCATCGGCGTGATCCCGCAGGCGCTGGTCGATCGGGAGATCGGACATCACGGCGTGACCGAGCTTCGCGTCGTGGGGTCCATGCACGAGCGCAAGGCGCTGATGGCCGAGCTCGCCGACGGATTCGTGGCCCTGCCCGGCGGGGTGGGGACCCTGGAGGAATTGTTCGAGGTCTGGACCTGGGCCCAGCTCGGCCTGCACGCCAAGCCGTGCGGATTGCTGGACGCCGATGGCTTCTACGACCCGCTCATCGGCTTTCTGGACCAACTGGTCGAGACCGGGTTCGTCCGTTCCGCGCATCGGGCGATGCTCGTCGCCTCCGCCACCCCCGAGACCCTCCTCGCCGCGTTCGAGGCCTACCAGCCACCGGGAGTCGCGAAGTGGGTTCGGGCGTCCGAGCGCTGAGCTTGCGCGAGCAGCCGATCGCCCAGGGCGCCACCGTGCGCCCGCTGGAGCCGGGGGACGCGCCCGCGATGCACCGGCTGATCACGGCCAATCGCGCGCACCTCGACCGCTGGCTGCGCTGGTCGTCGGCGGTGCGAACGCCCGTGGACGTCGAGGCGCTGATCGCCCGGTTCCAGACCCGCCTGGCGGCCGGCGACGGGTTCCATTGCGGCATCCGGCTCGACGGCGCCCTCGCCGGCGGCGTCGTCTGCTGGTACATCAACCGGGACAGCCGGAATGCCGAGGTCGGCTATTGGCTGGCGGCGAGCCATACCGGCTGGGGGCTCGCGACGGCCGCGGCCCGTTGGGCCGTGCGGCGGCTGTTCGAGGTCGAAGGGCTGCACCGGGTCGAGATGCAGTGCGGTGTCGGCAACGCGCCCAGCCGCGCGGTCGCCGAGCGCCTGGGCTTCCGGCCGGAGGGGATCCGGCGCGAATCGCACTGGATCACCGACCGGTTCGTGGATCACGTCGTCTACGGCCTGCTCGAGTCGGAGTGGCAGCCAGGTCCACCCGAGGTGGGCTGAGCGACCGGAACGTTTTTTTCGGGAGAAGCCCATGGACGAGACAATGACCTCCACGACATTCGAGATCGACGGCTACGCCATCGTGCACTCGCTGGGAGTCGTCCGGGGCGTCACCGTACGCTCGCGCTCGCTGCTCGGCACGATCGGCGCCAAGTTCGAAACCCTGCTCGGCGGACACATCTCGATGCTCACCACCCTGTGTGAGCGTGCCCGCGCCGACGCCTTCGACATTTTGCTGGCGCACGCCCAGCGCCGCGGCGCGAACGCGGTCGTCGGCGTCCGCTACGACGCGACCGAGATCATGTCCGGCGTAACCGAGGTGCTGTGCTACGGGACGGCAGTCGTCGTCGAACCGCTCGATGCCGCGCGCGCGGCCGACTGAGCGGACACCTCGGCGCGGGGCGGTTTGCTTCGTGGCCCGCGTCGACGGTATCTGGCTCGTGCGGCACGTCGATGTGCCGGCCGAGACGGGTGCGGTGTTCGCCGGCCGGACGCCGGCGGTGCGCGGCAGCTGCAACGGGGTCCCCTGTCGCGGGACGCTGATGCCGCGCGGGAAGGGGCGAGTCCGCCGGCTGCGCTCTGCTGGGAGTCGCTTGAGTCACCCATTCACCCGGAGTCGCACCGACCATGAACTCGTCACTGCTGCTGATTCGCATCCTCCACGTCGCGATCGGAGCCTTCTGGGTCGGCGCCGTGGTCTTCATCGCCGCCTTCCTGGTCCCGAGCGTCCGCGCTGCCGGGCCCGCCGGCGGCGCCGTCATGCAGCAGCTCATGAAGGGCAAGCTGGCGCTCTGGTTGATGGGCGCCGCGATCGTCACCGTGGTCTCGGGATTCGGGCTCTACTGGCACGATTCGGCGGGATTCCAGTCGGCCTGGCTCGCCTCGGGATCGGCCAGGGTGTTCGGCCTGGGCGGCCTCTTGGCCGTGGCGGGCGTGATCGTCGGGATGGGCGTGAGCTCTCCGACGGCGCGGCGCATGGGCGAGCTGTCCGCGCGCGTCCAGGCGGGAGGGCGGCCGCCGACGCCGGACGAAGCGGCGGCCCTCGAGCGGCTCCAGGTTCGGCTCGCTCGGGCCGGCGTGGCCGGCGCGGTGCTGCTGCTGCTGGCCACGGTGGCGATGGCGGTGGCGCGTTACGTGCCGTGACGGCCGCAACGTAGCCGCGGCACGGCCCCGCCTCGAATCTCTTGCCTCTCGTCCCGCGCGCAGGCAGCTTGAACCGGACGTGCCACCGGTCCGGAGGCGACCTCGCTGCCCCGGCATTCTCGTGGCCGTGGCGCCACCCGCCGAAAGCAGCCCGCGCCGGATTCCTCCCCGACGCGGCAGGTCTCCCGTCGGAAAGGAGTCGCTCGGCATGGCTCATCTGCGGGAGGTTCGCGCGCTGACGCTGGACGGCGCCAAGGCCATGGCGGCGGCGGCCGAGCGGTTCGCCGCGGAGCGGGGGTGGAGCGTCGCGATCTCGGTGGTGGATGCGGCCGGGGGCCTGATTCTGTTTCACTGCCTCGACCAGACCCAGCCCGGCAGCCAGGAGATCGCCGTCCTCAAGGCCCGCACCGCGGCGCGATTCCATCGTTCGACCAAGGCGTTGGAGGACGGAATCGCGAGCGGGCGCGCCGCGTTGCTGACCCTGCCCGGCATCATCGCCCTCGAGGGCGGCCTTCCGATCCGGGTCGGCGGCAGGATCGTCGGCGCCATCGGTGTGAGCGGGATGGCCTCGGCCCAGGACGGCGAAGTCGCGGCCGCCGGGCTCGCGGCGCTCGAGGCCTGAGCGTGGCGCTGCCCGCCGGCCGGCGCTGGTGGGTTGCCAGGATCCGCGGCCGGCCTTGAACCACGCTCGCCACCAGCAGCACCACCCGGAGCGAGCGGACATGAGCCTGGAAATGCGAGCGCAGTGCGAGCGGTGCCAGGCCGGCCTGGGTTACGGCGACTTGGCCTTCATCTGCAGCCACGAGTGCACGTTCTGCCCCGGTTGCAGCTGCCCCAACTGCGGCGGCGAGCTGGCGCGGCGCCCCCGGCGGGCCGAGGCCTAGCATGCGACGACGCGGGCTCACGCTCGCGGCGGCGGTCATCGCTCTCATCGGGGCCAGGGGGGCGAGAGCGCAATCCGCCGCCCGCGTGGCCGCCGTGGACCACTATCTTCGGGACGAGCTTCGCCGCCAGCACATTCCCGGCATGTCGGTCGCGATCCTGCTCGGCCACCGCGTGCTGCTGTCGCGCGGCTACGGCTTCGCCAACGTCGAGCTCCGCGCGCCCGCCACCGACAGCACCGTCTATCAGTCGGGCTCGCTCGGGAAACAATTCACCGCGGCGCTCATCCTGCAGCTCGCCGACAGCGGCCGGCTGGGCCTCGACGATCCGATCCGTCGATACCTTTCCGAAGGACCGCCGCGGTGGGACTCCGTCACCGTCCGTCACCTGCTCACGCACACCTCCGGGATTCCGGACTACACCGACTCGGCGGTCGATCTCCACCGCGACTACACCGAGGACCAGCTCGTCCGGGTCGCGGCCGATCTCCCGCCGCTCTTCGCGCAAGGGGACCGCTGGAGCTACAGCAACACCGGCTACGTGCTGCTCGGCGTCCTGATCCATCGCGTGACCGGGGTCTTCTACGGCGACCTGCTGCGGGAGCGGATCTTCACTCCGCTCGGGATGCGGAGCGCCCGGATCATCTCCGAGTCCGACATCGTCCCCAACCGCGCCGCCGGCTACCGCCTGGCCGGTGACACGCTCCGCAATCAGGACTGGGTCTCCCCCTCGCTCAACACCACGGCCGACGGCTCACTCTACCTCACGGTGCGCGACCTGGCGCGTTGGGCGTCCGGGCTCGACGCGCACCGGGTTTTGAGCCGCTCGGATCTGGCGGCGGCCTGGGCGCCGGTTCATCTCAACGGCGGCGGAACGTATCCGTACGGATTCGGGTGGTTCCTGACCGGGATGCGGACCAGGCCGCGCATCGGACACACCGGCGCCTGGCAGGGGTTCCGCACCAGCATCGAGCGGTTCCCGGAGTCGGGCCTCACGGTCATCGTGCTCACGAATCTTGAGCAGGCGCGGCCCGATGCGGTCGCACTGGCGGTGGCGGGTATCCTGGACCCGGCCCTGACCCCGCCGCACCGACTCACCGCGGCCCTTCCCGGTCCCGTGCCTCCGGCTCCCCTCGACTCGCTGCTCGCGGCCATCGCTTCGGCGAGCGATAGCGCTCTCGTCACGCCGGGGCTTCACCGCTTTCTCGCCGCCGCCGAGCGGGACGAGTGGCGAACCACGTTGTCGGACGTATCCGCGTGGACGCCGCTCGGCTGCGACCCGGCCGACGGCCGCGGCATCACCCGCCTCGGCGCCGAGGTCGCGCACGTGTGCTACGCCCGCGGTCATGCCGCCGATCGGGATGTGGCCGTCACCGTGTCGTACACGGCCGATTGGCGCGCGGCGGACGTGGGGTCCTACGACTTCTGAGCGCCGCCGTCGGAGGGAGGCCACGATGTTCCAGATCCTCTGGCAGTTCGATGCCACCGACGAGCAGGTGGACGCCTTCGCCGAGGCCTACGGCCCCACTGGTCCGTGGGCGACATTTTTTCGCAACGCGCCCGGGTTCCTGGGCACCGACCTGTTCCGCCGGACTGAAGCGCCCGCCTGCTTCCTGACCCTCGACCGGTGGGAGACGCGAGCCGCGTACGAGGTCTTCCGCAGGGAGCGGGCGGTGGAGTACGCCGCGCTCGACGCGGCCTGCGAGGGCCTCACGGTGCGGGAGAGTTTCCTGTCCGCCTGGGAGGGATGACCCGCACCGCCCCGGCAACCTTTCGCGCGCTCGCCACGTCCAAGCTGGGTGGCCCCGGCACATCGCCCCCTCCCGCGAGCGATTCATGGACAGCCTGCTGCAGGACATCCGCTACAGCCTCCGGCGCCTCGGCAAGAGCCCCGCGTTCAGCCTCATCGTCGTGCTCACGCTCGCGCTCGGCATCGGCGCCAACACCGCCATCTTCAGCGTTGTCAACGCGGTTCTGCTTCGCCCGCTGGACTACGCCGAGCCCGCGCGCCTGGTCACGATCGAGCATTTCTACCCCTCGTTGAACGGCCTCAAGGCCCCGGTGTCCGTCCCCGGCTTTCGCGACTACCAGGCGCGCGGCCGCTCGTTCGCCTCGATGGCGGTCGAGACCGGCTGGGCCGCGAACCTGACCGGAGTGGGCGAGCCGGACCGGCTCCAGGGCGCGCGCGTCACCGGCCGCTTTTTCGGGACCCTCGGCGTACCGGCGCTTCAGGGCCGCGTCCTCCAGCCGGGCGAGGACAGCGCCGGGCGCGAGCACGTGGTCGTCTTGAGCTACGGGCTGTGGCAGCGGCTGTTCGGAGGTGAGGCGCGGGCAGTGGGGCGCACGTTGTCGCTCAACGGGGAGAGCTACGAGGTCGTCGGCGTGATGCCCCGGCAGTTCCGCGATGTCTTCAACCGGACGGTGGAGCTCTGGACCCCGCTGGTCTTTCGGCCCGATGACCTGGGTGACGACCGCCGGACCGACGAATATCTCAACCTCGTGGCCCGGCTCCGGCCGGGGACCTCGACCGGGCAGGCCGCCGCGGAGATGCGGAGCCTCGCCCAGCAGCTCAAGCGGCAATACCCGGACAGCTATTCGGAGGATTGGAGTCTGGTGACGACGCCGCTCGCCCAACGCACCGTCGGTAACGTGCGGCCGGCGCTGCTGGTCCTCCTGGGCGCCGTGAGCTTCGTGCTGCTCATCGCGTGCGCCAACGTCGCGAACCTGCTGCTCGCCCGGGCGGCGGCGCGCTCCAAGGAGATCGCCGTGCGCACCGCGCTGGGCGCCAGCCGCGACCGCCTCGTGCGCCAGCTCCTCACCGAAAGCCTGCTGCTCGCGCTGGCGGGCGGCGTGCTCGGCCTGATGCTGGCCTGGTGGGGTGTCCGGTCGGTGGTGGTGCTCAATCCTGCCAACCTGCCGCGGGCCGACCAGATCGGGATCGCGCCGCCGGTGCTCCTCTTCACCGTCGCGATCTCGGTGCTGACCGGTCTTCTCTTCGGACTGGCGCCCGCAGTGCACGCCTCGGCCACGGACCTGCACGGCGTGCTCAAGGAGGGCGGACGGGGCAGCGCCGGCGACCGGGGTGGCCAGGGCCTTCGGCGGTTGTTGGTGGTTGCCGAGGTGGCGCTCGCGCTGACGCTGCTCACCGGCGCCGGGCTCCTGATGAAGAGTTTCGCCCGCCTGGCGGAGGTGAACCCGGGCTTCGACGCCGAGCGGCTTCTCACCTTCAACCTCTCGCTACCGGCGGCCCGGTATCCCTCCGACACCCAGCAGATCGCGTTCTTCGACCAGGTGCTCCCGGCCCTCGCCGCCGTGCCGGGTGTGCGCTCCGCCGGCGCGACCTCGGTCATGCCGTTCAGCGGCAACTGGACCACGGCCTCGTTCGAGATCGAGGGCTACCAGCCGCCGCCCAGGCAGCCGGGGCCCTGGGGAGACGTCCGGATCGTGAGTCCGGGGTTCTTCGAGACCCTCCGCATCCCTGTGCGGCGCGGGCGGGCGCTGACGGAGGCGGACCGGACGGGCGGGCGGCGCGTGGCGGTGGTCGACGAGGAGCTCGTCCGGCGCTACTGGCCCAAGGGAGATCCGATCGGGAAGCGGCTCACGTTCGGGCCGGCGCCCGGCGCGACGGACACATCGTCACGGGAGTGGATCGAGGTCGTCGGCGTGGTGGGCCACAGCAAGCAGGAAGCACTCGACGCGGAGGATCGCGTCCAGGTCTACTTGCCGTACGCGCAACAGGCGCGACCGGTGCTCACGGTCGCCGTCCGGACCGCCGGCGATCCGGCCGGGTACGCGAGCCAGGTGGGCCGCGCGGTGCAATCGATCGACCCGGACCAGCCGATCGCCGCCGTCCGCAGTATGGACGAGCTCATCGCGCAGTCGGTGGGGCAACGCCGGCTTTCCATGCTGCTCCTGAGCCTGTTCTCCGGTCTGGCGCTGGTGCTGGCGTCGATCGGGATCTACGGACTCATGAGCTATTCGGTGGCCCAGCGGGCCCGGGAGCTGGGGGTGCGGATCGCGCTCGGGGCGGGACGCGCGGACGTGCTGCGGCTGGTGCTCCGCCAGGGAATGTCGCTCGCGCTCACCGGCATCGGGATCGGTCTCGGGGCGGCCTTCGGGCTCACGCGGCTCATCGCGAGCCAGCTCTACGGCGTGCAGGCCACCGATCCGGGCACCTTCGTCGGCATGGCCGTGCTGCTGGGGAGCACGGCGCTGGCCGCGAACCTCGTCCCCGCGTTTCGCGCCACACGGGTCGATCCGGCCGTGGTGCTGCGCGAGGAATGACGCCGGCGCCGCGGCCAGGCCGGCCCGCGGCTAGCGCCCCGCGATTCGGCGCTCCGGACCAGGATAGTGCGGATCGAGGTGACGCCGCCGCTCGATGGCGGCATCGCCGGCGCCCGCTTCCGCGCCCTGTGGTGATTCAGGATGCGATGCCGGATGGAATCCGTGGGCACCGGCATCGCCGGCGCCGCCCATGGCGGATTCGGGTCTGGGGTCGGTCGGGTCGGGCAGGTGAGTCGGCATGGAGGGCCTCACTCGAGTGGGGGTGGACGTCGTCCGACCCCGAGAAGCTAGGCAGCCCCGCTTTCCCCACGTAGGATCTCCGTCACATCGCCTGCTTCCGGCTCGCCCCCGAGCCCCCATCGACTCGTCGCCGCTCTGGCACATCGCGCCGTACCCGGCCAGATTTCGCGCACCCCCATTCCGACTCAGGATTGCGACTTGTGACCGATGCCCGCCCGAGCCCGCCCCGGATTCTGATCGTTGATGACGAGCCCTTCGTGCGTCGCTTCGCGGCCCGCGTCCTGCTGGAAGCGGGCTACCTCGTCGAAGAGGCCGGCGATGGCGCCGCCGCCCTGAGCGTGATCCGGTCGTCCAGGCACCCGGTCCATGTCGTCGTGTCGGACGTGGCCATGCCCAGGCTCAACGGGGTCGAGCTTCTGCAAGCGCTCGCGGCCTCACATCCGCGACTGCCCGTCATCCTCATGTCCGGATTTGCCACGGTTCAGCTCGAGGGCATGGGCATCAGCACGCCCTGCGGCGTGCTGGCCAAACCGTTTCCGGCGGAACGCCTGGTGGAAGAGGTCCGGCGCTGCCTGCCCGGGGCCGACCCGCTGGCCCTGTTCGGCTCGGACGGCACGAGCTTCTGAGCGCGCGGCCGACCGCACGCGTCAGAAGCCGGCGATCTCGTGCGTGAGGCTTTGGAGGAGGGGAGCGCGATCGCCCTGCCAGGTGGACCAGGTGAGCGGGCACGGGCTCCCGAACGGCGGATCAGGGTGGCCGGCCCGCCCGATCAGGTCGTGCAGCATCTCGTGCCTCACCACCATTTCGTTCGTGGTCCAGTCCTGCGCGATGTAGATCTCGTGGCCCGGCTCCCAGTGCCCGGCGCACTTCCCGCTGGCGCACGGAAAGCTGTGTCCCGCCACGACGGACCAGCGCACCCGGTCGAAGTTCCCGCTGAGCCCCGAGCACGCCTCCGTCCTGACCCACCACACCCGGTAGACCGCCGGCGGCGCCATGGGCGAGTCGGCGCCGGGGTCGAACCCGCAGGCGGCGAGCAGGGCGAGGGCGAGCGTGGGCGCGAGCGACCGGAGGTGGGACACGGCCCCGCCAAGGGCAACCGCTGTGCCGCTGCCGCCGTCCTTCCTAAGCCGTTGCCCGGCAAGGTCCGGCGGGCCGCCGGCCGGCACGCCCTGGTCCGGGCTCTCTCAACTTGCGAGGCGGGATGACGACCTACGCGCGTCGTCTCGGGCTGTTCTCGGCGACGATGGCGGTCGTCGGCGGCATCATCGGCGGCGGCATCTTCCGGACGCCGGCGGCGGTGGCCGGACGGGTCGGCTCACCACGGCTCGCGCTGCTCGCGTGGGTCCTGGGCGGCGCGATCGCGCTCATCGGCGCCTTCTGCTACGGCGAGCTCGGGGCGCGCCGCCCGCGCGCCGGCGGCGGCTACGTCTACCTCCGCGAGGCGTGGGGGACGCTCCCCGCGTTCCTCTACGGCTGGGCGCTGCTCCTCGTGATCGCGACCGGGGCGATCGCCGCCGTGGCGGTCACCTTCGCCGACTACGCCCTCGCGCTCACCGGTCTGCCGCACACGCTGACGGTGCCGGTCGCCGTCGGCGCGATCGTGCTCCTGGCGGCGGTCAACTACGTCGGCGTCACGCCCGGCGCTCTCACGGTGAACGTGCTGACGGTGCTCAAGCTCGCGGCCCTGGTGGCACTCATCCTGGCGGGACTCGCCTTGGCGCGGCCCGCCGGGCCCGCGCTCGCCGCGCCGGCCGTCGCCGCCTCGCTCCCCGCTCGCCACTGGCTGCTCGCCACCGGTGCCGCGCTGGTGCCCATTCTCTTCACCTACGGCGGGTGGCAGCAGACCAATTTCATCGCAGAAGAGATCGTCGCCCCGGAGCGCACCCTGCCGCGCGCGCTCGTGGGCGGGGTGCTGGTGGTGGTCGCAGTCTACCTGCTCGCCAATCTGGCCTACCTGCGCGTGCTCGGCCCTGCGGGCCTGGCGGCGAGCACGGCGCCCGCGGCCGATACGATGCGCGCCCTGCTCGGCCCCGCGGGCGGCACCTTCATTGCCGCCGGCATCGCCGCCTCCACGTTCGGCTTTCTCGATCTCGTCATCCTGGTGACGCCGCGCGTGTTCCAGGCGATGGCCGCCGACGGCGTGTTCTTCCCGCGTCTTGCTCGGCTGCACCCGCGCTACCGCACGCCGTCGGCAGCCATCGTCCTCGAGGCGGGCTGGGCGATCGTGCTCACGCTCACGGGCACGTTCGCGCAGCTGGTGGACTACGTGGCCTTCGGCGACTGGATCTTCTTCGGGCTCACGGTCGCGGGACTGTACCGCCTGCGCGCACGCGCCGCGCGAGGCGAGCGGTCTGCGGCATCGGCGGAGGGCTTCCGGGTCCCCGGGTATCCCTGGACGCCGGCCATCTTCGTCGCCGCAGCCCTGCTCGTGGTCCTGAGCTCGATCCTGGCCAACCCCGGGAATGCCGGCATCGGCACGGGTCTCCTGCTTCTCGGTGTTCCGGTGTATCTCTGGTGGCGGCGGCCGGGTCTGGCAGCGGTCGCGGAAGGGGAAGGGGGCGCCGCATGAACCGGCCAACGCTCTGGCTGGCCCTGATCGCCGCGGTCGCCTGCGCACCCGGCCCGCCGGCCGGGCCCTCGCCGCGGCACGCACCGCCCGGTGTCCTGACACACTTCGCGGTGCTCGGCAACGCGAGCCCCGCCGATACCGGGCCGCCGACGTTGCGGCTCGACTCGCAGGTCGTCACCATGCGAGGGATGGGAGTACAGCCGGAGGGCGGCGGACTGTACGGCGACGTGGACTTGAGCGAGCCCCACACCCTCCGGCTCACGCTGTATGATTCGATTCCGGGCCGCCCGATTCAGGACCCGCCGCTGCCGTCGCTCAACGACCGTCAGGTGGTGTGGGAAGCACGGATCGGCCCGCTGGCGCCGGGACCGTACGATGTCTGGGTCGGACGGTTCGATGCCCGAAGGCAGATGGTCGAGGTGGTGCACGCGCCGTTGCACATCGAGGTCCTCCGGGTCCGCAGCGACGTTCCGGATGCCAGGAAGGATTGAGGTGACGTCGGGATAAAAGCATGTACGGGTATGTTGGATATAGTCTTAAGCATGTGATTGTCATGTGATTTCTAGACCAGGTGCGACGACACACGCTCCGCCTCGCCCCAATGCCGATCACGTAACCGGAGAAACGCCGTCCTGGCCGCCCGCGTCCGTCCCCTTGTACTCGAGCCTCGCCCCCGACACCTTGGCGGCGAAGCGTTCACTCGAGCGGTAAGCCCGACGAGGAAGTGATGAGGAAATCCCGATGCCCCTGAGCCGAGATGCCGTGCGTGCCTCTGTCGAACGCGCCGGAGACGAACACTGGCGCGCGCTCGTGACGCACCATGAGGATGCCTACCCCGCGAGCCGGCCGACGCCCGGCGACATCGCACGGCGTGAAGCGGAGCGGCTCAACGAGCTGGGCTACGGCGACGCCGCGCACTACGAGCTGCTCGAGTCCCGCGTCTCGCGGGTGGGGGAAGATCAGGTGAGGATCGAGCACCACCTGCGGGACCTCGGAACGGGGGCGGTCATCACGGTGCCGCCGTTCACCAACTACCAGCAGTAAGTCGCCGTGCGGTCGAAAGGCCAGGGGGGAGCGTGCACGGGCAGCGTCGGCGGGGCGAAGGGATGCGCGTGACCCTGCGGGCGGCGGCGGCGGCCGCCGCCTGGGGCCTCCGCGCCTATCGCGGGACCGCGGCGCTCGTCGCCCTGAGCGGCGCCGCGATGCTGGTCGCCGCGCTGCCGGTCGCCGCGCTGATGGTTGCCGCCGACTTGGCCGCACCGACGCGCCTCCTGCTCGGCCCGACGCGGGCGGTGGTGGCCGAGGCGGGGTGGGCGCTGTCCCGCTCGCCGGCGGCGCTCAGGGCGGAGGTTGTGGGCGTCCTGTTTCAGGCGCTCGCGGGGACGGGAGCGGCGGCGTTCGTGGTGGGCGCGCTCGGAGTTCTGCTCGTATTCGGTGCGCAGACCGGAGAGCGCGGCGGCGAATTCACCTTGCGGCGGGCGCTCGGCGCCTCCCGCCGCGCGCTCTTCGCCGGGGCGCTGATCGAAGGCGTGGCCGTGGCGGCGCTCGCGCTCGTGCTCGGTGGGCCCGCCGGGGCCGCCGCCGCGCACCTCGCGAGCCAAGTCTGGCCCGGCGGGCTCGCCGCGGGGACGCCCGCTCCGGCACTGGCGGTCGCGGTCGCGACCGTGGCGGTGATTCTCCTCGGCGCGTTCCTGGCGCTGGCGTTCGCGCCGAGACGCCGGCTCACCGACGTGGCGCCTCGCCCGGTCGGACTCGCGCTTCCGACCTTGCAGCTCGGACTCGCGGTCATCATTCTCAGCGCTGGGGCGCTGCTGGTGCGGCACGGCGGCGTGCCGCCGGCTGACGCCGGGCCCGCCCGTCGCGGAGCCGTCTTCCAAGGGTCCGCAGTCGAGGCCGGGGCCGAGTCGCGATCGGCGGCGTACGCGGCGTTGCTGAAGCGGCTGCGCGCAGGCGCAGAGTTCGACACGGTCACCTTGACCTCCAGCGGCGCGCTCGTGGGACTTGGGACGGTCGGCATCGTGACCACGGACTGCGGGCTCTGTCCCTCCGGCGGGTTGCTGGTGCCGCAGCACTCGGTCCCCGCGACCCACCAACTGGTGAGCGCCGACTCGTTCCAGGCCCTCGGCGTCCATCTCGTCGCGGGGCGGGGGATCACCGACGCCGACGGCTGGAAAGCCGCGAGGGTGGCGGTGGTGAGCCGTGCGCTCGCGCTGCGTCATTTCCAGAACGGCGAGGCGATCGGCCGCCGCCTTCTGCTGGGCGACGACCCTCGGGTGTGGCATACCGTCGTCGGCGTGGTGGACGATCCGCCGATCGTCGGGCTCGGCGGCGCGCTGTTGCCGCCGTTCACCGTGTACGCGAGCGTCCTGCAGCACCCGCCCCGGAACGTCGAGATCCTGCTCCGGCCGCGCGCCGGACGCGCGCTGGCTCCGGCGGCGGCCTCCGCCGTGTCCCGCGCGCTGGGCGCGACCGCCGTGGACGAGATGAGCGAGGCCCGGATGCTCGCGGCGCAACGCGCGCCCATCGCCTGGTTCGGCCGCTTCTTCGCGGTGGAAGGCTGGCTCACGCTGCTGCTTGCCGCCGTCGGCACGCTGGTGCAGATGCGGCTCTGGGTCCGATCGCTCGCGCCGGAGCTCGGGGTCCGGCGTGCGCTGGGCGCCCGGCGCTGGCGGGTCATCGGAGTGGTCCTCGGGCGCGCCGCCGTGGTAGGGTTCGCCGGCCTGGGCGTCGCCCTCGTGCTGGGCCCGCCGGTGTGGGGCGCCCTCGGAACGATCGTGCGGGGACTGCCGGCGTGGGAGCCGGCCATCGTGGCCCGCTACGCCGCGCTCCTGCTGGCGACGACGACGATCGGCGCGCTGATTCCCGCCTGGCACGCCGTCCGGACCGCGCCGGCCGGCCTGCTCGCCTCGTCGGGAGCCTGACCCACGGATCGATGGACCGACTCCCGACGGGAGCCTGGCTGACGAATGACGGAACGCGAATCGATCGGCCTGGCCGATCTCGAACTGCTCACGCTGCGCATCGTCGAGGGGCTGGTGGTGGCGCGGCGCGGGTGTACTCTGGAGGTTTCCACCTACGTGTGGAATCGCAACTCGTTCGAGGCGCAGCACCGCTTCGAGGAGGCCTGTGAGGCGCACGGCATCACGTTCGAGGTGAGGGAACAGATCGGAGGCATCGAGTGGGTCTGCTCATGACAGGATCGTGGTGATGGACGCCCGGACTCCGCCGCATACCGCCGAAGAGGCGTCGCCGGGCGAGCTGCGCCGGGCCTCGCTCCGGCTGCTCCTGATGCTGCTCGCGCTCGCGTTGCTGGTGGTCCCGATCATCCGTGACCTCCCGCTGGGTCAGAGCACGCGGACCGGCATCGTGGCCTGGCTGCTGGTCGCCCTGGCCCTCTACTGGTTGTACGAGGGAATGGGCTACCGGCCCCTCTTGCTCCTGCAGCTGGTGATCTTCTCGACGGCGGCCACCCTGCTGAGCGCCAAGGTGCTCTTGGTCATCGTGGACGTGAACCGGGTGACCTTTCTCCGCTACACGGCACGCTGGCTCATTCTGCTCGGCGCCGCGTGCGCCGGGACCAACCTTTTCGGCATGCTGCTCCGGCTGGCCAGCAGCCGCCGATAGGGCAGGGACTCGGGCTCTAGGCGCCGCTGGCGAAGGAATGCCGAAGCCTATCGAAACAACTTCACCATGGTTGAGTAAGTACCTTCAAGCCAGGCAATTGCGGTCTGTGCCTTATAAGAGAAACCGCTTCATCTCGACCCTATGGAGCAGCCGATGCCCCGTCCTCTCGCCGCCGCCGCGCTCGCCTTGTTCAGTCTGAGCGCCGGCTGCACGCCGCGCGAGCCACCCCCGGAGCGAAGCCCGTCGCTCACCAGGGTCGCGATGCCCGGGCCAGCGAACCTGCCCTTCTCGGCGGCCGTCCGGGCCGGGCCCATGCTCTATCTCTCCGGCCAGTTGGGCACCGACAGCGGCGGCCGGCTGGTGCCGGGCGGCATCGGCCCTGAGACCGCCCGGGCGCTGGCCAACATCCGAGCGCTGCTCGAGAGTCAGGGATCCGGGATGGATCGGGTCGTCAAGTGCACGGCGATGCTGGCAGACATGTCCGAGTGGGGGGCGATGAACCAGGAGTACGTCCGCCATTTCACCGCCGGACTTCCCGCGCGAAGCGCCTTCGGTGCCACGGGGCTGGCGCTTGGCGCCCGGGTGGAGCTCGAGTGCTTGGCGCTCGCCGGTCCGGCCTGAAGGCCCCCGGCGGTTCCGTGCATGGCCCGGCCTGCCTAAGTTGAGGCGTAGATCGGGGCCTGTGCGCCCCTCTCGCGGCCTCCCCCGCGGCGGCGAGGCCTCCCCTGATCCTCGAGGAGCGAATGGCTACCAAACTGGATAAGACGATCAAGCGTGAGCTCGAGCTCGACGGCAAGCTCTATACGGTCACGATGTCGCCGGAAGGCGTGAAGATCACGCCGAAGGGAGCCCGGAAGGGGCCGGAGATGACCTGGGCCACCCTCTTGAGCGGCGACGCCGAGCTGCGGCGCGACCTGAACGTCTCGGTCGACGCCTACCGCGAGTAGCCGGGCGCATTGGTGAGGTCAGGGCCGGAGCTCGTTCCGAGGCTCCGGCTTGGCCAAGAGCCGCTCCGCGAAGTCCAGACGCTCCTGCGTCTCCTGCAACTGCCCGCGGAGCGCCGCCAGGTCCTCCTGTAGCGCGAGGATGTGCTCCTCGATGTCGGGGTCGCCGGTCTCCCCGGCGATCCGTCGCGCTAGGGCCTCGCCGAGCCGCGAGCGGCTGAGTACGACGAGCCCTACGATCGACAGTCCCATGACCGGGACCATCAGGCCTAGAAACGCAACCACGCCATCAATGACGTCGGGATCCATGGCCGAGACGACGTGACGGGCACGCGCAGAGTTTCGTCGTGGAACGGCCTGAACCGTCCGGTGCGGGGCCGGCGGCGCGCGGCCGTGGCGATCATCGCCCTGCTGGGACTCGCGCCCGCGCGGTGGGCCGCGGCGGCGCAGGGCCGTGCGTCCGCGAGGGATCTCCCGCCCGAGCGATGGGCCGCGTTCACGGCCGCACTCGACACCTACGTCCGCGAGGACAGCGTAGTCGGCGCGAGCGTCATCCTGCTCAGGAACGGCCGGATCATCGCGCGCCACGCGGCCGGCCTCGGCGACCGCGAGCGCCGCGAGCCGCCCGATCCCGAGGCGGTGTATCACTGGGCGTCGATCACCAAGACGCTCACGGCCGTCGCGATCATGCAGCTCCGGGATCGCGGCCGGCTCAGCCTCGACGATCCGATCACCCGCTACGTTCCGGAGCTGCGCCAGGTGCACGACCCGTTCGGGTCCATGGATGACGTGACGCTGCGGATGCTCCTCTCCCACTCCTCGGGATTGCAGAATCCCACGTGGCCGTACCGGCAGGGCCGCCCCTGGGAGCCGTTCGAGCCGACGCGCTGGGAGCAGCTCGTCGCCATGATGCCGTATCAGGAGCTCGCCTTCGCGCCTGGGTCGCGCTTCGGGTACAGCAACCCCGCGTTCATCTACCTGGCGCGGGTGATCGAGGCGCTCACCGGCGACCCCTGGGCGGTCTACGTCCAGAAGAACATCTGGACGCCCCTTGGGATGACACGCAGCTTCGTCGGGGTGTCGCCCTACCATCTGGCCGGCCGGCGTGCCGCGAGCTACACCCTCCGGGCCGACAGCGGCCGGGAGCATATCGAAGCCAACCCGCGCGAGTTCGATCCCGGCATCACAATGCCCAACGGCGGTTGGAACGCGCCGCTGGCCGACCTCGTCCGCCTGGGTCTCGTTCCTGGCCCGCGCGGAGCACGGCGACCGGGCCGTGGCCGCGCCGCTACGATGGCGTCCTGCGCCACGCCACCCTCGAGGAGATGTGGCGTCCGGTGGTGCCGCTGGCGGCCGGGGGCGGTCTCGACGAGGCGTTCGGGCTCTCGTTCTACCTGTACCGCCGGGGTGAGCGCACCATCGTCGGTCACACGGGGGAACAGTCGGGCTTTCGCTCGTTCTTCTACCTCGACCCCGTCTCGACCACGGCCGTGATCGGCGTGCTCAACACGACCGACGAGGCGCGGCCCGAGACCTCCAACCGCGGCTGGGACGCGCTGACCCGCCGGGCCGTGGAGCTGGTCGGCCCGTGAGCGGGCGCGGCGGGCGGGATCGCCCCGGGGAGAAGGGGTCACGCCGCCCCGGCGAGCGGCCGTCGTTCGAGGCGCCCGAGGCGCTGCTCGAGCTCCAGCCGGCGCCCGACCCCGCCGCCGACCATCCCGCTCGGCCCGGCCGCGTGCATCTCATTGTGGTCGTCACGCGCGCGGCGACGGCGGCCGACGCCGCGCCGCTGGCCGTGGTGCTCGTGTCGCCGGTTCTGGCATCCGTCGCTGCATCGGTGGAGCGAGAACTCGTTCGAGTCGCTCGAGCACGCGCTCCATCTGTTCGTCGATGAGAGCGGGTGGGTCCTGCGCCAGGTGCAGGCGCTGGACGAGCGCCACGCCTACGAGCTGATCTTCGAGGCCCGGCGCGAGGACTTCAGCCGGCCGAGCACCGAGGCGATGTTGAAGGACGTGGGGCTCACACCGGAGGACGTCGCCGACCTGATCGAACGGGTCGAGCGCGACAACGGGCCCGGCGAGACCGCCTAGCTCCATCCGCAGTCGGGACCGATCGCCCTCGCCACCCACCTTCGCCGGAGCCGCTATGATCGTCTTTCTCTTGATCGCGCTGCTCGCGGGCGCGCTGCTGCCGACGCAGGCGGGTGCCAATCTCCAGCTCCGGCACCTGCTCGGGCACCCGCTCGCGGCGACCCTGGTCTCCTTCGTCGTCGGCACCGTCGCGCTGGCCGCGCTGGTGGCCGCGCTGAGGGTCCCGCTGCCCATCGGCGCGGCGTGGACGCGCGGGGAGTGGTGGCACTGGGTGGGCGGCCTGCTGGGCGCCGTCTACATCGGAGCCACGATCGTCGCCGCGCCCCGCCTGGGCGCGGCGACGCTCGTGGCGGCCCTCGTCGCCGGGCAAATGGTGGCGTCGCTCGCGCTCGATCACTTCGGCTGGGTCGGATTCGACGTCCATCCGGTCACGCTGTGGCGTCTCGCGGGTGCCGCGCTGATCGTGGGGGGCGTCGTGCTGGTGCAGCGTTGAGCCCTGCGCTCCGGTCGCGAGGGACTCAGTGAAGCCGTTCGCCGATCATTTCTCGGCACTCGCCTCGTCGTACGCCGCGGCGCGACCCACCTATCCGGCGCCGCTGTTCGCGCACCTCGCGCGCGAGGCGCCCGGCCATCGTCGGGCATGGGACTGCGCGGCAGGGAGCGGACAGGCCACGCTCGAGCTGGCGCCCTACTTCGCGGAGGTGCTGGCCACCGACGCGAGCGCGGCGCAGTTGGCTCAGGCCCCCGCGTGTCCCGGCGTGACCTACCGCGTCGCGCCCGCCGAGGCGAGCGGCCTCCCCGACGCCTCGGTCGACCTCGTGACGGTGGCCCAGGCGCTCCATTGGATCGACCTGCCGGCATTCTACGCCGAGGTGCGGCGTGTGCTCGTGCCGAATGGCGTCCTCGCCGTCTGGTGCTATGGTCTCCAGCGACTGGATCATGCGCCGGTGGACCGGCTGCTGGAGCATTTCTACCGCGAGGTCGTGGGCCCGTACTGGGCCCCCGAGCGCCGTTTGGTCGAAACCGGCTACCGCACGATCGACTTTCCCTTCGACGAGCGGCCCTCCCCGCCATTCGACATGGCCCTCGACTGGACGCTGCAGGACGTGCTCGCGTACGTCCATACCTGGTCCGCCACCGCTGGATTCGTGCGGGAGCGGGGCTACGACCCGGTCGGCCAGCTTGGGGTGGAGCTGGCCGGGCAGTGGGGGCCGGACGCATGCCGGCGGGTCCGCTGGCCGCTCAGCCTCCGGATAGGCAGGCGGCGCGCGGCCGGATAACTTTCCCCGGTTTCGTGCCACCACCGCTCCGGAGGTAGTCGATGCCGACGCTGATCCCCGCGCCCACCATCATCCAGGCCGCCGGCAACAAGCCCAAGCGGATCGAGGAGTACGCCGGCCGGGTGAACTCGGGCCACGCCGAGGTGAGTGTGGCGCGGATGGTCTCGCCAGAAGGATGGCAGGAGCCGGGGCAGCGGCCGGATTTCGAGGAGATCACGCTCGTGCTGCGCGGGATCCTGCGCGTCGAGCACGATCAGCGGCACGATGGAGGTCGGGGCCGGGCAGGCCGTCGTCACGCGGCCGGGAGAATGGGTCCGCTACGCGCAGCCCGACCCCCGGCGGCGCGGAGTACGTGGCGATCTGCCTTCCGGCCTTCTCGCCGGCGTCCGCGCATCGCGACGAGTAGACCGACGTGTCCGCGCCACCTCCGCCGCCCTCCGGCCCCGGTGCCCGCACCCTCGTCGCCATCCTCATTCTCGCGGCCGCCATCGTGGCGCTGCTTCCCTGGGTGGTCGCCCGGACGCCGCCGCGTTCAGTCGATGCGCTCCGACCTCACGGAGGTTCTCGCCGAGTGCCGTGTCCGCTACGCCGGGGCGGTCACCGCCCGGGACACCGCCGCGGCCGACGCCTGGCAACCGACGCTGCATGGCAGCCACCGCCCCGGCGACCCCACCTGCGGGCCGTACCGCCGCCGCAACATGATCGCGCCGGGCCGACCGTGAGCGGAGCGATGGCCGGACGACTCGAGGCCATCTGGATCAAGCGCGCGCACCGCGGCCCGATGGATGCAGTGCCCGTGGCCACGCTCGTGGCCGGCCGGGGCCTCGTCGGCAATGCCGACCAGGGCCGCCGGCGCCAGGTCACGCTGATCGAGCGGGAGATCTGGGACCGTCTGATGGCCCAGCTCGGCGGCACCGCGCCGCCGAGCGCGCGTCGGGCGAACCTGATGGTGAGTGGATGCAGTCTGGCGAACGCACGCCATCGGGTGCTCCGGGTGGGCGGCTGTCGGCTCCGCATCTTCGGCGAGACCCGTCCGTGCGAGCGGATGGACGAGGCCTGGAATGGGCTCAGGGAGGCGATGAAGCCGGGGTGGGGCGGGGGGGCCTTCGCGGAGGTGCTGGACGACGGAACGATCGAGGTGGGCGCGCCGGTGAGGTGGGACGAAAAGAAACGGCCGGCTCACCGTGAGGCGAGCCGGCCGTCGAGCGGAGCGCGGTCTTAGCGTCCGAGCTTGACGACGTTCTCCGCCGCCGGGCCCTTCTGGCCCTGTACGACGTCGAACTCCACCCGCTCACCCTCGACCAGGCTCTTGAAGCCCTGACCCTGGATGGCCGAGTGATGGACGAAGCAGTCCTTCTGTCCGCCTTCGGGCGTGATGAAACCGAAGCCCTTGGCGTCGTTGAACCACTTGACCGTGCCGGTGGTGCGCATTGTTCCTACTCCTTGCGTGTGTTGTAATCGGAGTTCGGCCATGCCGCACCTGCCGACTACGCGATGTGCGTGAAATGAGCCCTCACGCGGGGCAGCTGCCGAGGTGCGTCCGACGGGACGCGATCCCTGGGAGCAGCAATCAAAAGGGAGCCGGCGCGAGTTCCGCCAGCTCCCTAGTACTATCCTTGGACCGTGGCTACACGCTCTGCTGGCCAGCAGAACCGGGGGCTAAGATAAGAAGGAGCCTTCGCAGGCGCAACCCCTCACTCCGACACCGCCGAATCGAGCTATCCAGATGAACGTTTTCGCCCCGCCGGCGGCCGACGAATATGGCGCTCCCTACGCTGGGTACCTCGCCCGGGTGCCACCCGGAAGCAGCATTCTCGAGCTCCTGGGCTTGCAAGGAGAGGAGCACCGAGCCCGGCTCCGAGCACTCCCCGAGGCGCGAGGCGCCTATCGCTACGCGCCGGGCAAGTGGAGCGTGAAGGAGGTCGTGCTCCATCTCGCCGACACCGAGCGGATCATGGCCTATCGCGCGCTCCGGATCGCCCGGGGGGACGCGACCCCGCTCCCCGGCTTCGATGAGAACGCCTACGTCCCGCTGTCCGGTGCGGAAGAGCACCCGCTCCCGGCCCTGCTGGACGAGTGGGCCGACGTCCGCCGTGCGACGCTCTCGCTCTTCGAACACCTGCCGGCAGATGCGTGGCTGCGCCGCGGAACGGCCAGCGGGTTCCACGCCAGCCCGCGCGGCCTGGCATGGATCATCGCGGGCCATGAGCGCCATCACATGGCGACATTGGCCGAGCGCTACCGCCTGTGGCCGGCCTCAAGCCCGAGCCCGGGCGACACCCGCTAGACTGGGTCTGACCGGGAGTCACCCTGAGCCCGTTCGCTGCCCTCAGGGTAAACTCCGTGAAGGAGCCATGACCCGACGCATCCTCCTTCGCCGGGCTCAGGGTGACTCTCACCTCCCGTTGTCAGGGATGCCCTGGTACCGTGCGGGATCCCGGACGAGCGTGGACCGCGTCCCGCGGTGGCGCGCCGGTCGCGGCCCGCCCTAGATTTGTCGCTTCGGCCGATGTGCCCGCCTCCCGGAGGACCATGATGCGACTCCATGGTGCGCTGCTCGGCGCGCTGCTGTTCCTGCCCGCTCGTGCCGTCGGCTCGGCGGCTCCGCCGCCGGTGTCACGGGTGACAATTCTGTACGATGCCTTCGGCGACCGCGCGGGCCTCGAGCGCGACTGGGGGTTCTCGGCCCTGATCGAGTACGGCGGCCGGCGGATCCTGTTCGACGCGGGCAACAGTGGCGAGATCTTTGCCCGGAACGTGCGCGCGCTGCACGTGGACCTCCGGCGTCTCGATTTCGCGGTCATCTCGCACCGGCACGGCGACCACACGGGCGGGCTGGCGTACCTGCTGCGCGTCAACCCGAACGTGACGATCTACGCCCCGAACGAGCGCTTCGGGATCTTCGGCGGTCCGATCCCGAGCACCATCATCCGTCCGGATACGGCGCTCCCGTCCCGGATGCGGTATTTCGGCGGGGCGGTGCCGGCCGAGCTCGCGAGCTCCACCGTCTGGCCGGGAGCCCATTTCGTCCGTATCGACACCCTGACCGAGTTGGCGCCCGGGCTGTCGATCGTCTCGACGGTCTCTCGCACGCCCGGCACGCTGGAGCTCCGCGAGCTCTCTCTCGTCCTTCGGACCCCGGATGGGCTCGTCGTGTTCGTGGGCTGCTCGCATCCAGGCATCGAGACGATCCTCCAGGCGACCCGCCCCTATGGCGATCACGTGCACGAGATCTTCGGCGGGCTCCACCTCGTGGCGACTCCCGACGCGGAGATCGGCCGGATCGCCACCGCCCTGCGCGATGAGTGGCGGCTCGATCTCATCGCCCCCGGGCACTGCACGGGGGAGCCGGCGTTCGACGCGCTCGAGCGCACGTTCGGCGCTCGCTACGTCTACGCCGGGCTGGGCACCGTCGTGGAGCTGCACTGACCGCTGCAGGTGTGGCGCGGGAGGGCGAACATGCTGGTCTGCCAGTGGCACCTCGACATCCCATACGGCAAGCAGGGCGAAGCGCTCGCGGTGATGCGCGCCTGGGGTGCCGAGAAGTTCGCCAGCTCCGAATTCCGCCGGGCGCGCGGCGCGCGGCTCTTGTCCGGGATGATCGGACCCTCCGCCTCTCACATCGTCGACGAGTACGAGTTCGAGACCCTGGCGGATTTCGAGGCGGCGCTCTCGGGCATGTCGGGCCCGCAGTTCAAGCGGCACTCCGACGCCCTGGCGCCGCTCATCGTGCCGGGCTCCCAGCGCTGGGTGGTCTATCGGGTGCTCGACGAGCGGCGGACTTGACGGTCACGATCCGGCTGGCCGAGGCGTCCGACGCCTCGTGGCTGGCCGCGCTGGCGGAGCGCACGTTTCGCGAGACCTACACGGCGCACAACACGCCGGACGACATGGAGCAGTACGTCGCGGGCCACTTCGGCCCGGCCCGGCAGGAGGCGGAGCTTCGCGACCCGCGCCTGATCACGCTGATTGCCGAGGACGCCGGGCGTCCCGCCGGCTACGCGCAGCTCTCCCGGGGCGCCGCCCCGGCGCCCGTGCGTGGCGCCGCGCCGATGGAGATCGTGCGATTCTACGTGGACCGCCCGTGGCATGGACGGGGCGTCGCGCAGACCCTGATGTCGGAGACCGCGCGGAGCGCCGGCGCCGCCGGCGCGCGCACGCTCTGGCTCGGGGTCTGGGAGCGGAACGACCGCGCCATCGCGTTCTATCGGAAAAGCGGATTCGTGGATGTGGGCACCCAGACATTCGTGCTGGGAGCCGACCGGCAACGGGATCTCGTGCTGGCGCGGACGCTCGAGTGATTCGGGCGGTGCGCTCGGGGAAGGCCATGGCATCGTCACCGATGGATCTGCTGCTCTGGAACCTGCAACCGCCCCCCGGGCGCCGAAACTGGCACGGTGGTCCGAGCCCGGTGGGGGCGCTCCGCGGCGTGACGGCGGCGCAGGCGGCCTGGCGGGCGACGCCGCGGCGGAAAACCGTCTGGGAGCTGGCGCTGCACGTCGCCTACTGGAAGTACACCGTGCGGCGCCACCTCGGGGACGGACCCCAGCCGCGCTTTGCCCGCAGTCCGGCCAACTTTCCTTCGCAGCCCGACCCCGCGGACGAGGCGGCCTGGGCGCGCGACGTCGCGCTGCTCAAGGACGAGCACGCGCGACTGATCGCGGCGGTCCGCGGGCTGAGCGAGCGCGCCCTGGGAGCGATCCCACCGGCCGGCCGCCGCTGGAGCTACGGGGAGCTGGTGCTCGGCATCGCCGCGCACGACGCGTACCACACGGGCCAGATCCAGCTGCTCAAGCGCCTGTGGAACGAGCGCGCGCTGTTGGGCCGGTCCGCCGGCCGGGGCGGGGCGCGTGGCTGACCTGGTGCGTCAGGCCGGACCGGGTGACGCCGAGCTGATCGCGCCGCTGTTCGATGCCTACCGCCGGTTCTACGACCAGCCGTCGGACCTGGCACTGGCTCGGGCGTTCGTGGCCGAACGGCTCGAGCGGGACGAGTCGGTGATCTACCTCGCCGAGCGCGACGGCCGCGCGGTCGGCTTCGTCCAGCTGTATCCGCTGTTCTCCTCGACCGCCGCCCGGCCCCGGCGGCTCTGGCTGCTCAACGATCTGTTCGTCGTGCCCGAGGCGCGGGGCGGCGGCATCGGGCGGGCGCTGATGGCGCGGGCCCGGCGCCTCGGGGAGGACAGCGGGGCCGCCGGTCTGGAGCTGGTCACGGCGGCCACCAACCTCACGGCGCAGCGGCTGTACGAATCTCTCGGGTACCGGCGGGATGATGCCTTCCTCCGCTACGAGCTGGGACTCTGAGCGTGCACCGCCCGGCCCTGCTCCAGGCGCTCGATGACGCCATCGCCGCGGTGCGCCGGCTCGAGGCCCGAGGGCTCCTCACCCTCCAGGGCGGCTCGGCCGAGCAGCAGCTCGAGCGGCTCGGCGCGGAGCTCCGCGCGCGGCGGGCCGAGGTCGCCGCGGGCGCCGAGCTCGATCGCGCGTGGGCCGGCCGGACGGTGCGGTGGGTGGCCGGATGGCTCCCGGACGGCGAGCTCCCGCTGCTCGCGCGACTCGGGGCGGTGGCGCGCGCGGCGGGCGCGCCGGCATAACAGCGCACCCGCGCCGCTCTGGCCCGGCGCCGCGGGCGGCTGTACTCTGGTGCATGCCGCGTTCGAGGCCGCCGAGGCCGGCCGGCCGCGCCGGCCCGCCGCGGGAAGGCGCTGACTCTCCCGGGAGATGCACCGATGGACACCCTGCCGGCTGACGCCCTGAATCCCGAGAATCGTGCCTTCTGGTTCCACCTCGTCACCGCCGTCGTCTGCGGCGGGTTGATCGGCGTCGAGCGGCAGCTCCGGGGGAAGGCCGCGGGGATTCGCACGAGCATCCTCATCTGCCTCAGCACCTCGATCTTCGTCGCGCTGGGCGCGTCCATGCCCACGGGGCAAGCCGATCCTACGCGCGTCCTGGCCCAGGTGGTGAGCGGCGTCGGGTTCCTGGGCGGCGGCGTGATCCTCGCGCGTGAGGGCCTGGTCATCGGCGTGACCTCGGCGGCGGTCATCTGGGTGCTGGCGGCGCTCGGCGCCCTGATCGGCCTCGGGCACCTCGGGGCGACCGTGCTGCTCACGCTTGCGACGCTGGGCATCCTGATCGGCGTGGAACTGCTCGAGAGCATGTTCCGGCGCCTGCGGCAGGGCGCCACCGAGCGCGAGCTGGCCGGCATCGAGATCGAGCAACCCTGAGCGCATGGAGTTCGTTCAAAGCGCGACCGAGCGCACCACGGCCGCCACGGACGCCGTCCTGGCGGGGGCCGCAGTGCTCGCGGCCGCGATGCTCGGCCGGCGCAGCGGACGCTCGTTCGCGCGCACGGTCTGGCAGTCCGCCTTCGGCGCGCTGGCGATCGCCTCGGTGCTCGGGGCGGTGACCCACGGCGTGGTGCTCGCCCGAGCACACGCGCGAGCTGCTCTGGCAGCCGCTGTATCTGGCCCTGGGTGTGACCATGGCGTTGTTCGTGGTCGGGGCGGTGGGGGACTGGCGCGGGGACGCCGCCGCGCGCAGGGTCCTGGCCCCGATGCTGGCGCTGGCAATCGTGTTCTACGGCGTCACTCGCCTCACCGGGGGCAGCTTCCTCGCCTTCGTCGTGTACGAGGGGGCAGCACTGCTGTTCTCGCTGGGGGTGTACGCGAGTCTCGCGGCAAGTGGACGGCGGTCAGGGGCCGCGGTCATGGCCGCGGCCCTCATCCTGAGCCTCGCCGCCGGCGCGGTGCAGGCTACCGTTCGGGGATCGGTCCGGCTGGTCTGGGAGTTCGATCACAACGGCCTGTTCCACCTCGTGCAGCTCGCCGGGCTCGCGCTGATGGTGGCGGCCTTGCGGCGCCTGCTCGCGCCGGCGGCGAACTGAGGCATCGATGAATCCGTCCGCGTTCGCCGCCGACCTGGCCGCCCTGCTCGACCGGGACCTCCGCACGCTCCGGCGGGAGCTGGAGGCGTATCCCGATGAGCGCGACATCTGGCGGGAAGTGCCAGGGCTGCCGAATTCGGCAGGGACGCTGGCGCTGCACCTGGCGGGGAACATCCAGCACTACGTGGGCGCGCGGTTCGGCGCCACCGGCTACGTGCGGAACCGGGAAGCGGAATTCGGCCGCCGCGGCGTGCCCCGGGCGGAGCTGGTGGCGGAGATCGAGCGCGCCCGGTCCGCGGTCAGGACCGGGCTCGAGCGCCTCGATCCCAACGTGCTCGACGAAACCTATCCCGAGATCATCGTTCAGTCTCGGATCCGGACCGGTGACTACTTGGTCCATCTGTGCGCCCACTTCGCGTATCACCTCGGACAGCTCGACGCGCACCGGCGGATCGTGACCGGGAACGCCGGCGGCGTCGGGGCGCTGCGGCCGGCGGAGCTGGGCAGCGCCCGCGCGGTGGACGTGGTGGAATAGGAAAGCGGGCTCAGCAGGTCGTCATCGGCCCGCTCGCCAGCACCTCGAAGTCGCTGCCGTGCACCGGATGGGCGCGAAGCTGGTCGAGCGCATCGGCCCAGCGCGGGGTCCGAGGTGCCGGTCACATACCAGGCGCTCCCCTGGTCCGCCAGCATCAGGCCGTAGGTCTTGAGCGCGGTGAGGATGACGAGCGCGTCGCCGCCGTACCCGTCGAGCGCGAAGTCCGACTTCAGCCGCACGCGGGTGCCGTAGGGCGGAAGGGTGGCGTCGGCGTACTGGCCGCAGTGGCTCGCGGGCGCGACGTAGGCGCGCCGCACCCGGGGAATGGTGAACCGGAGGGCGTGGGTGATTCGGCCGGCCGCCACCTCGTCGTACTTGAGCAGGCCGGGGAGAATGGGCAGCCCGGCGGCGTCGGCCGAGGTCCAGCCGGCGGGCCGCGTGGCGTTGACCGTGAGGTCCCAGCGCGCGGACGAGCTGACCCGGAACCCGGCCGTGGTCCGGACCGCGTTGTAGAGCTCGTACAGGACGCAGTCGCCCTGGTGGACCACCAGCACGTGGCGGTCGCCGGCGGCCGGGTTGGGGTCCGCGCTGCTGCCGCCCTCGATCGGGGCGTCGCGCGGTATCGGCATCGGACCCGGGTCGCTCTCGTCGGAGTAATCGGCGCCGTCGGTCCCGAAGTCGATCGTCACGGGCACCTGGCCCGCGGGCGCGACGGTGAAGGGGATGCCGTAGTACTCCTCACTCGTTCCGAGATCCAGGTGGAGGGCGTTGCCGGGAGACATGACCGAGAGCAGCGCATCCGCGTTCGCCGCACGCGGGTCGGCGCTGACGTCGCGGTTCCAGGGGTTGTCGCCGGGAAAGATCTGACAGCCGCCCACGCTGGCGATGGACCCGGCAGGCAACGGATCCGGGGGCATGGTCGGCGGCGATGTGGGGGGATCGCCGGGGCCCGCGGGGTCGGCGGCGGTCCCGGAAGCGCCGCAGCCTGCAAGGAGCAGCGTGAGGAGCAGGCGCCGGAGGTCCATGGAAGTCTCCGTGGCGGTGGAGGCTAGGCCGGAACTGCAACAGTTGTCGCGGATGCGGCCCTCGAGAGGGGCAAGATCCATGCTCTCCGGCGGCGGCGCCGCGGCTGAAGCGCTCACGGGGTTCCGAGGCCGGAATGACCTTTCGAGGAGGCGACATGGACGAGGAGCTCAAGCAGCCCGAGAACACGCGTGAGTTCATGGCGATGTGGAACACGGTCACCTCGGAGCACCTGGCGCACAAGCTGACCGGCGTCCTGCAGGAGCTCCCGCGGCGCCTGCCGGCCGCGCCGCGACTGGACGAGACCCAGGCGGGCGCGCTCTCCCCGCTCCTCGTGCGTGCCCTCCAGGTCGCGGCCTCCCCCGAAGGGGGCGTGCACGCGGCGGTGCAGTTTCTCGCCGAATACGCCGCCAAAGCCGACGGATGAGAGTCGGCGCGGCCGCGCCGATCGCGGTCGGCGGAAACCGTCGGCTCCGCCCGGCGTAGAGAGAAGTTCTCCCTTTCGAGGTGATCGCGTGCGGCCGCTCCTTCTCAGCCTGGCCCTCGCCGCCGCGGCGAGCTGCGGCACCGCGCCCGAGGTCGGCCCCGCGCCCGATCTCAGGATCCTGTTCATCGGCAACAGCCTGACCGCGGAGAACGACCTTCCCGGCCTCGTCCGGGCTCTCGCCGGGAGCGACCCGTCGCGGCGCGTGGTGGTCTCCTCCGTGGCCTTCGGCGGCTACAGCCTCGAGGACCACTGGAACCGCGGCGACGCGTTGCGCGCGATCTCGGCCGGTCCCTGGGATCTCGTCGTGCTGCAGCAGGGACCCTCGGCGCTCCCGGAGAGCCGGGTCCTGCTCATCGACTACGCCACCCGGTTCGCGGGGCCCATCCGCCGCGCCGGCGGCCGGCCGGCGCTGTACATGGTCTGGCCGGAGCTCACCCGCGAGGCCGACTGGCAGGCGGTGACGGACTCCTACGCCGCCGCGGCCGAAGCGGTGAACGGCGTGCTGTTCCCCGCCGGCGAGGCGCTCCGCTCGGCGCGCGCGGCCAATCCGGGGCTGGCGCTCTTCGAAGGCGACGGCTTCCATCCGAGCCTGGCCGGATCGTATGCGGTGGCGCTCGTGATCTATGCCCGGGCGTCCGGAGTGTCGCCGATCGGCCTGACGGAGCGGGCCGGCGGAGTGGGGCTTCCCGTGGTGGCGACGGCGGCGCTGGAGCAGGCCGCGGCGGACGCCCTGGCGCGCTACCCGGCCCGCTGAAGCCGGCGGCCGGCCTACTTGCCGGGGCGTGGCGATGGCGATTTCATGTAGGCGTGGCTCGGACGTCTGCCCCTAACCGCTTGACGAGGACGCGATGCGGAATCTGTTCGCCCTGCTGGCCCTGATCGGTGTCGCCGGCATCGTGCTGGGCGCGCTCACGCTGGTGCATGCCGCGCACGGCCAGGCCGGGCGGCTCGGGTTCGACTATGAGAGCTACGGCGGTCCCGGGCTCGATTCTCGGCGGTCTGACGCTCATCGCCCTCAGCCTCTACCTCCGCGCGTCCTGGCAGGACCGGGGCTGAGCGGGCAGAGGAGCGTGACGTTCTTCAAGCAGCTCGTCGAGACGCTCGACCAGTTCCGCGCCCATCATCGCCGCCGGATTCCGTTCCTGACCCCGGCGGTGGAACGGCGGCGGCCCCGGATCGCCGCGGAGGACTACGCGGCGCGGCACTCCATCGAGCACACGCTCGACCGCAAGGCCGATCTCCGGCGACTCGCGCCTCTCAGGCCGGATGCGGCGCGGCGCTACGAGCAGCTGCTCCAGTTCGAGCTGGCAGGACTGCGGGAGGTCGTCGCCGCGCTCGAGACCTCGGCCGGCGGGCGGGATCTGCAGGAATGCCTCGCCGAAGCGCGCGAGGAGATCGCAGCGGCTCGAGATCGAGGTGGCGTGGTGCGCCACCCTGCTGCCCCGGTGGCCGGCGAGCGCCGCGCACTGAGGCGCGAGGTCCTCGCCTGCTCCTGCTCGTCCTGATGCTGCACGGCGCGTTCATCCTCCTCCGGCTCCGGCACGCGAGCTCGGGGTGAGGGAAGCCTGACGAGGCGGGCTTGACGCGACTTAATTGAGCGATTAATTAAGAGGCGTGACCGCCGCCGCCGACCATTCCACCCGCGACCTGATCCTCGACGCCGCCGAGCGGCTGTTCGCGGCCCAGGGATTCACGCCCACCACGATCAAGCGGATCGGCCGGGCCGCGGGGGTGAACAGCGCGCTGCTCTACTACTACTTCGCCGACAAGGACCAACTCTACCGCGAGGTCCTGCAGCGCTTCGTGTCGCGCCTCGTCGCCCGCACCATGGGCGGCAGCGAGGCCGGCGCCGATCCCGAGGCCCGCCTCCGCGCGTTCGTGGGCGCGCAGGCCGACACTCTCGCCGCCAATCCGGACGTCCCCCGGTTGCTGGTGCGGGAGCTGATCGACTTCGACGCGGCGCACGCCGTCGAGCAGATCCAGCGCCTCGCCGCCACCAGCTTCCGCCGGCTCTGCGAGCTGATCGAGGACGGCCAGCGCGCCGGGGTCTTCCGGCGGGACGTCGACCCGCGCTTCGCGGCGATCTCCACCATCTCGCAGGTCGCCTACTTCTTCATCGCCCGGCCCGCGGTCCGGCTGCTGCTCGACGAGTCGGCGCCGCGCCCCTCGGGCGATCCGGCCGGCGCCTTCGCCCGCCACGCGGCGGACTTCGCGGTGGCCGCCCTGGCGGTGCCGGGCCCGGCTCGGCCCGCCCGCGCCGCGCCCCGCGCGCATCGCCGGAAGCCGGGCGTCGCATGACCGGCCGACGCTGGTGGTGGACGCTGATGCTGCTGACCGCCTGCCACGCCGCCGATGACGGACGGGTGCGGGCCACCGGCACGATCGAGGTCCGCGAGCTCGACGTGGCGCCGCTGGTGCCGGCCCGGGTCGTGCACGTGCTCGTGGACGAGGGCGCCACGGTGCGCGCCGGCGACACGCTCGCAACCCTGATCCAGTCCACCACGGCGGCCGACCTCGCGGCGGCGGAGGCGCGCGTCGGAGCCGCGGACGCCGGCCTGCGCGAGGCGGTGGCCGGTGCCCGGCCGGCCGAGATCGAGCGCGCCGCGGCCGATCTGCGCGTGGCGGCGGCCGACGCCGACCGCGCCGCGCGGGATCTGGACCGGGTGCGACCCCTCGCCGAGCACGGGACGGTGAGCCGGCAGACGCTCGACGCGGCGCGGGCGGCGGCCGACGCCGCGGCGGGCCGGCGCGAGGCCGCCCGTCAGGCGCTGCAGCTGCTCCGCGAAGGTACCCGGCCCGAGCGGGTCCAGGCCGCGCGCGCCGAGGTCGCGTCGGCGCGCGCGGCGCGCTCGGCCGCGCGCTCGGTTGCCCGGGATCTCGTGCTGACGGCCCCGGTCGACGGCGTGATCATGTCCCGGAACGCGGAGCCCGGCGAGCGGCTCGCGGCCGGCCAGTCGGCCCTGACCCTGGGCGAGGTCGCGGCGCCGTACGTGCGCGTCTACGTGCCGACCCGGCTGCTCCCCGGCGTGCGCGAGGGCCAGCGCGCGCTCGCCCGGCTCGACGGCTATCCCGACGCATCCGATCGAAGGCCGGGTCGTCGCCATCAGCCCCAAGGCGGAGTTCACGCCCCGCATCGCCCTGACCGAGGAGGAGCGGGCCGACCTGGTGTTCGGGGTCAAGGTGGCGCTCGTGGACACCACCGGCCTGCTCCGTCCCGGACTCCCGGCGACGGTCGAGCTCGAGCGCGAGCCGCGCCGATGAGCGACGCCCCGGCCTGGACCGACGCGATCGTGACGCGGGGCCTGCGCAAGACGTTCGGCTCGTTCGTGGCCGTCGAGGGCCTCGACATGGTGGTGCACCGCGGCGAGGTGTTCGGGCTGCTGGGCCCGAACGGCTCCGGCAAGACGACGACCATCCGGATGCTCTGCGGCCTGCTCGAGCCCAGCGCGGGGTCGGCCACCGTGGTGGGCTATGATGTGGGCCGGGAAGCGGAGCGGATCCGGCGGCGCATCGGGTACATGTCCCAGCGATTCGGGCTGTACGACGATCTCAGCGTGGGAGAAAATCTCACCTTCTACGCCACCATCTACGGGCTGCACGGGGCGGAACGCCGCGCCCGGGTCGCGGAGCTCATCGCCGAGCTCGGCCTGGAGCAGCGTACGCGTCAGCTCGCCGGCACGCTGAGCGGCGGCTGGAAGCAGCGTCTCGCGCTCGCGTGCGCGACCGCCCACCGGCCCGCGATGCTGTTCCTCGACGAGCCCACCGCCGGCGTGGACCCGGCGTCGCGCCGGCTCTTCTGGCAGAAGATCTACGGGCTGGCCGCGGCGGGCACCACCATCCTCATGACCACGCACTACATGGATGAGGCGGCCCAGTGCCAGCGGCTCGCCTTTCTCTCGCGCGGGCGGCTGATCGCGCTCGGGACGGTGGCGGAAGTCCTGGAGCACTTTCATCAGCCCACGATCGAGGACGTGTTCATCGAGCTCCAGCGTCGGGACGAGGGTGCCGCCGTATGAGCCTGCTGCGCCGGCTCGCGCACGCGCCGCTCTGGGCCATGCTCTGGAAGGAGCTGGTCCAGTTGCGGCGCGACCGGATGACGCTGGGGCTCATGCTCGGCATCCCCGCCATCCAGCTCGCCTTGTTCGGCTACGCCATTCAGACCGAAGTGCGTCACCTCCCCACGGTCGTGCTGGACGAGTCGCGCTCGTCCGAGAGCCGGCGGCTGGTCGAGGTCCTCCGGAACAGCGGGAACTTCGACATCCTCGCCCCGGTCGGCGACCGATCGGCGCTCGCACGGGCCATCGAGACCGGCCGGGCCAGCGCGGCGCTGGTCATTCCGCCGGACTACATGCGGGATCTGAAGCGCGGCCGCCCGGCGGAGGCGCAGATCATCGTGGACGCGGCCGATCCGCTGGCCTCCTCCGCGGCGCTGTCGGGCGCGACCCTCGCCGGGTCGGCCCGGGCAACGGCGCTGGCGCGCGACGCGGGCGCCGCCCCGCCCGCGCTCGAGGTCCGGGTCCGGCCGTGGTACAACCCCGGGCTCCGGAGCGCGGTCTATATCGTCCCCGGCATCGTGGGCGTGCTGCTTTCGCTCACGCTGGTGCTGATCACCAGCATGGCCATCGTCCGGGAGCGCGAGCGCGGCACGCTGGAACAGCTCATCGTCACACCGATCGACAAGACCAGTCTCATGCTGGGGAAGATCCTCCCGTTCTTGCTGATCGGGTACGTCCAGATCACCGTCATCCTGGTACTGGGCCGCGTGCTTTTCCGCGTGCCGATGCTGGGCAGTCTGCCGTTGCTCTACCTGCTGAGCCTCGCGTTCATCGTCGCCAGCCTGGCGCTCGGCCTCCTCATGTCCACGGTGGTGCGGAGCCAGGTCCAGGCCATGCAGCTGAGCTTCCTGTTCCTGTTGCCCAACATCCTGCTCTCGGGCTTCATGTTTCCGCGCCAGGCGATGCCGCCGCTGGCGCAATGGATCGGCGCGGCGCTGCCGCTGACGTATTTCCTCACCATTCTCCGCGGCGTGCTGCTCAAGGGCATCGGATTCTCCGAGCTCTGGCGGGAGACGCTGGCGCTCACGGGCTTCGCCATCGCCCTGGTGGCGCTGAGCGTGGTGCGCTTCCACAAGACGATCGAGTAGCTGTTCGCCGCCGCTATACTTCGCGAATGCCTCGCCTCCGGCCCGGGTCCCCGGCCCCGCTTGGCGCCACCTGGCGCGCGGACCGAACCAATTTCGCGCTCTACTCCGTCCATGCCACCGCCGTCGACCTCTGCCTGTTCCGCACCGCCGCCGGCCTCGAAATGGAGCGCGTCCCGCTCCAGCGGACTGGCGACGTGTGGCACGTCGAGCTGGAAGGCGTCGGGCCGGGGCAGCTGTACGGCTATCGCGTCCATGGCCCCTACGCCGTGGAGCGGGGCCATCGCTTCAACCCGGCCAAGCTGCTGCTTGACCCCTATGCCCGGGCGCTGAGCGGGCCCCTGGTCTGGAGCCCGGAGCTTGCGAGCCACCCCGATCCGATCGCCGGTGAGCCGCCGGACCGCTCCGCCGACCCGCGTGACAGCGCCGGGGTGCTGCCGAAATCGGTCGTGGTGGACGGCGGCTTCGACTGGGGCGACGACCGTCCGCCTCGCACGCCGTGGGATCGTACGGTCATCTACGAATGCCACGTCAAGGGCACGACCATGCTGCACCCCGACGTCCCGAGGGCGCTCCGGGGCACCTACCTCGGGCTCTGCTCCGAGCCCATGCTCCGCCACCTGCGCGAGCTCGGCGTCACCGCCGTCGAGCTCCTGCCGATCCACCAGAAGGCGGCGGAGCCGCGGCTCACCGCCTTGGGACTGGTGAACTACTGGGGCTACAGTCCGATCGGGTATTTCGCGCCGGACGTCCGCTTCGCCGGCCCGGGGCAGGGCGGCGCGGTGCAGGAGTTCAAGACGATGGTGCGCCGGTTCCACGCTGCGGGGCTCGAGGTGCTCCTCGACGTGGTCTACAACCACACCGGGGAAGGAGGGCTCGACGGGCCGACGCTGGCGTTTCGGGGGATCGACAATCTGGCCTATTACCGGATCGATGCCGGGCAGCCGGAGCGGTACGTGGACTTCACCGGCTGCGGCAACACGCTGGACCTCCGCCGGGCGCCGGGGCTGGATCTGGTGCTCGACAGTCTCCGGTACTGGGTCCGCGAGATGCACGTCGACGGGTTCCGGTTCGACATCGCGCCGGTGCTCGGGCGGCTGGATCCGGCGTTCGATCCCGCGGCGCCGTTCTTCGAGGCGGTGCGCCGGGACCCGGTGCTCTCGGACGTGAAGCTCATTGCGGAGCCCTGGGACCTGGGGCCCGACGGGTACCAGGTCGGGGCGTTCCCGCCGGGATGGACCGAGTGGAACGGCAAGTTCCGCGACGGGGTGCGGCGGTTCTGGCGCGGCGACACCGGAACGGTGGGGGAGCTGGCGTCCCGACTGTCGGGCAGCAGCGATCTGTACGGCCTCGCGGGGCGGGGGCCGCTCGCCGGCGTCAGCTTCGTCACCTGTCACGATGGCTTCACCCTGCATGACCTCGTGAGCTACGAGCACAAGCACAATGAGGCCAACGGCGAGCACAACCGCGACGGGACCGATCACAACCTGAGCCGGAACTGGGGTGTCGAGGGGCCGGCGACGGCCACCCAGACGGCGCGGGTCCGGGAGCGGGTGACGCGGAGCCTGCTCGCGACCCTGGCCTTCGCGCAGGGAGTGCCGATGATCTCCCACGGCGACGAGCTCGGCCGCACGCAGCAGGGCAACAACAACGCTTACTGTCACGATGGCCCCCTCACCTGGCTCCACTGGGATCTGGACCCGGCGGGTCGCGCGCTGCTCGAGTTCACGCGCGCGGTGTTCCGCCTGCGGGCGGAGTTCCCGGCGCTCCGGCGGCGCGACTTCTTTCCGGCCGACGAGCCCGGCAGCCTGACATGGCTCCGGGCCGATGGCGGGCCGATGACCGCGGACGACTGGGCCCACGACGGCAACCACGTGCTCGGGATGCTGTTCGAGGACGGGGAGCCGCTGCTGCTGCTCATGAACGGGGGCGGCCGCTCGCGGACGTTCGTGGTGCCCTCGCGTCCGGCCGGCCAGTGGATGGTCCTGCTCGACACCGCCCACGAGGGCGAACGCCGGCCCGACGCCGGCCTCACCCTCGCTCCGCACTCGCTCGTTCTTCTCCGATACCGCTAGGAGCGTCCATGCGTCTAGAGCCCGTTGCTCCCGGTTCCACGGTCCGCCTCACGGACGAGACCGCCGCGCCGCCCTCCGGCGCGCCGACGAAGGATGAGAGCCAGCGCAGGACGGCCGCGCTCGGCGAGCGGATGGACGCGCTGCAGACCGCGCTCTACGCGGAGGGGCGTCGCGCGGTGCTGGTGGTGCTGCAGGGGATGGACACGTCGGGCAAGGACGGCACGATCCGGAAGGTATTCACCGCGCTCAACCCGCAGGGGATCTCGCTGGCCGCGTTCAAGGCGCCGTCACCGGCCGAGCTGGCGCACGACTTTCTCTGGCGCGTGCACCAGGCGGTCCCGGTCAAGGGCACCGTGGGCATCTTCAACCGCTCGCACTACGAGGACGTGCTCGTCGTCCGGGTGCACCACCTGGTGCCCGAGTCGGTCTGGCGCCCGCGCTACGATCAGATCAACCGGTTCGAGCGCCACCTGGTCGAGAACGGGACGACCGTGCTCAAGTTCTTCCTGCACATCTCCCGCGACGAGCAGCGGCAGCGCCTGCTGGCGCGGCTCGAGGATCCCACGAAATACTGGAAATTCTCCGCCCGGGATCTCGAGGAGCGCACGCTGTGGGATGCCTATACCGCCGCGTACGAGGAAGCGCTCGAGCGCACGAGCACCGACGTGGCTCCGTGGTACGTCGTCCCCGCGGACAAGAAATACCTCCGCGACCTGCTGGTCGCGGAGGTGGTGACGGCGGCGCTGGAGCACATGGCGCCGGCGTATCCCGGACCGCCGGAGGGTCTCGCCCAGTTCAAGCGGGCGCTGGCGTAGGGTCAGCTCTTGCCGTCGGGCCCCACGATGACGAAGGTGAGCGTGCCCCCGACGCTGATGAACGGCAGCTTGTTGCCGAGCGTCTGCGCGAGTGCGAGCTGAAGGCGGGGATCGGTGGCGTTGATCACGATGCCGACCTGCATCCCGCCGCTCGGACCCCCGCCCGGCGGGACGAAGTTCTCCCAATCGAGCGTATAGTCGGGCTTGGCGAAGCTGAAGTTGGTGGAGAGGTACGGCTTGAGGCCCGCGGGCACGACCCCGCTGCTGGCGTCGGACGGCCAGGTGCCGGTCTCGTAGAAGGCGCTGTACCCGGCGAGCCGCACGGCCTGCAGCTCGTCCGCGATCGCGGCGGCCTGCGCCCGGTGGCGCAGATCGATGTACTTGAGGATCGCCATCCCGGCCAGGATTCCGATCACGATCATCACCACCAGCAGCTCGATGATGGTGAACCCCGCGCGTCGCCGGATCATCGGGGTCTCCTGGAGATGACCTCGAAGCTCTTGCCCACGAGCCGGGCGATCGGCTCCCCCGAGTGGAACGTCACCCGCACCCCGTCGTCCTCGCCCTCCAGCCGATACCCCGACCCCGCGCGCTGGTAGCTGATGCCCGCGGCGTGCGCCCCCGCCTGGGCCAGCGACGTGGGGAACTGGCCGGTCTGCTGCCGGAAGCGCTCGACGTGCTGCGCGGCGTTGGCGAGGGTGATGCGCAGGCTCGCCTCGCGCACCGCGACGGACTCGGCTTGTGGGGGTGCCGGGAAGACCCACTCAGGCCGTTCGACGTACAGATAGACGCTGGTGAAGACGATGATGGTCGTGCACACCACCATGAGCAGCCGTGAGGCGCCGCGGCGCCGCCGCCGGGCCTCGGCCTCGGACCGCTGCGCCTCCCGCTCCTCCTGCTGGGTCTTGAGGACCGTGTCGAATGCTTCGAGCAGGGCCTGCTTCTCCGGCGTCGCCTTGGGGCTCGACGCGGAGCCGGTGTCGTGCGGCATGGTTACTCCGGTTCGTGGAGCCGGGCTGCTAGGTCGGACGCGCTGGCAGCACGACCAGGACCTGTTCGGGGAAGCTCCGGATGTCGATGGGCTTCGTGAGGTAGCCGTCGAAGCCCGCCTCGAGCGCCCGTTCGCGATCGCCGCTCATGGCATACGCCGTCAGCGCCAGCACCCTGAGCGCGCGATGCTCCGACCGCCGGATCTCGCCGAGCAGGGCGAAGCCGTCCTTGCCCGGGAGCTGGATGTCCATCAGGACGACGTCCGGCTGCTCCCGTCCGATGGTCTCCAACAGCTCGTCCCCACCCGGCAGGCCGACGACCGCGTGCCCGCGCATGGTGAGCAGGGTCCGGAACAGCTTCATGTTGTCGGGGCTGTCCTCGACGATCAGAATCTTGGCCACGAGTCACCGCTCCGGGGGCAAAAAGCACGCCAATAACGCGATCTTCACCCCGCCGCCGGCCGCCGGCGCGCGCCGGCGGTCGTCCGGCAAGTAGTTGCGCGCTCAGGTGTTGATGCGCTTGAGCGCGGCGCACCCTCGCCGTCAACGAGCGAGTCTGCACCGGTTTGGTCAGGGAGTCCCGGGCGCCCAGGTCCAGGGCTTTTTCCTCGCTCTCGCCGTGCTGTGCAGTGAGCACGATGACCGGAAGGGAGGCGGTCGATCGTCGACCACCGTGGGCCAGATCCTCGCGGCGTCCGGGGCGACCTGATCCAGGAGCACGGGCGACAGGGCGCCCCCCCCCACGAGCGCCGTGCCAAGCCAGGCGTCCGCCGGGCCCGAGGGGGGCGGTCAGGACCGCGGTCGCGGCCCCAGCTCGCAGGGCCTCGGGCCGGTCGGCGCGAAGGCCGCGCAGGTTCCGTTGAGAATCAGTCGTCATATCGGTACAATGCGGGCCGACCTCACTCTCCTACGGCGGCGCTGGCCGCCACATTCGGCGGCAGCGTGTACTGCGTGAATCCGTGCGTCCCTCGTCGCTGGCGGTGATCGGGCTCGGCGCCATCGGTGGCTCGTTGGCGTGGCAGGCACGCCTGGCGGGAATCCCGCGTGTCGTCGGCTGCTCCCCGTCGCGGGCGGACGGCGTGCAGGCGCTGCGCGCCGCGGCCATCACGGAGCTGGCCGAGCAGGCCGAAAGCGCGGTGGCCGGCGCCGAGCTCGTCGTGCTGGCGGTCCCGGCCCGCGCCACGGTGGATCTTATCGGCCGATTGGCGCCTGTGCTTGAACCCGGCGCGGTGCTGACCGACGTCTGCAGCGTGAAAGTCCCCGTGCTCGCCCGGGCCGCCGCCGAGGGCCTGGGCGACCGGTTCGCCGGCGGCCACCCGCTGGCGGGCACCCACGCCTCGGGGTTCGCCGCCGCCCGGTCGGATCGCCTGCGCGGCTGTGTGGTCTACGTCTGCGAGACCGGGGCACCCGGCGGCGACCACGCCGCCCGGCGCGTGATGAGCTTCTGGACCCAGGTACTCGAGGCCCACCCCGTGCTCATCAGCGCCGAGGCGCATGACCGGCAGCTGGCCTGGACCAGCCACCTGCCGCAGGCGGTCGCGTCGGCGCTCGCCAAGACGCTGGCCGACCAGGGGCTTGCGGGCGTGTCGTTCGGCCCCGGCGCCCGGGATACCACCCGGCTCGCGGCCGGCAGCCCCGAGATGTGGATCGACATTCTCCTCTACAATCGCGATGCCGTCGCCGGCGCGCTCACGGCCGCCGAGGCCCGCGTGGCCGAGCTCCGGGCGCTCGTCCTGGCCGGCGACGCGGATGGCCTTCGGCACTACCTCACCGCGGCGCAACGCTTTCGTGAAGGACTCGATCGGTGATCGTGGCCGGCACGGTTCGGGCGCCCGGGGACAAGAGCCTCACCCACCGGGCGCTGCTGTTCGCCGCGCTGGCGCGCGGGACGAGCCACATCGGCGGCGCCCTCACGTCGCTCGACGCCCGGAGCTCGGCCCGCGTCCTCCGACAGCTCGGCGCCACGGTGTCGCCGCTCCGGCCGGCGAGCGTCGTCACCGTGGCGGGCCGCGGCCGACTGCGCCGGCCCGAGGCGGTGCTGGACTGCGGCAACTCGGGCACCACCACGCGGCTGCTCCTGGGGCTGCTCGCCGGCCACCGGCTCACGGCCACGCTCACCGGCGACGCGTCGCTGCGCCTTCGCCCGATGCGGCGCGTCACGGTACCGCTCGCGCGGATGGGCGCGCGCTTCCGCGAGCAGGGCCGCGACGGGCTTCCGCTCACCGTGCACGGCGGATCGCTGGTGCCGCTCCGCTACGAGATGCCGGTGTCGAGCGCGCAGATCAAGAGCGCGCTGCTCCTGGCCGGACTCGCCGGCGCGGTGGAGGTCGGGCTGCTCGAGCCCCATGGCCGCTCGCGCGATCACACGGAGCGGCTGCTCCGCGTCTTCGGCTACGCGGTCGAGGAGCGCAACGGCTGGATCGAGTTCGCTCCCACCGGCCGGGTCGAGCCGTTCGAGGTCCAGGTGCCGGGCGACCCGTCCTCGGCCGCGTTCCTGGTCGGGGCCGCGGTGCTGGCCGAGCGCGGCGAGCTTCGCATCGCCGGCGTGGGCGTCAACCCGACCCGCACCGGCTTTCTCCGGGTGCTGGAGCGAATGGGAGCGACCGTGACGATCGATGCGGGCACGGAGCATTTCGGCGAGCCGGTGGCCGATCTCATCGCGGGCCCGGCCCGCCTCCATGGGACCGAGGTGCAGCCGGGCGAGATCCCAGGCCTCATCGACGAGATCCCGCTGCTCGCCGTGCTCGCCGCGCGGGCGGAAGGGATTACGATCTTTCGTGCGGTGGGCGAGCTCCGGGTGAAGGAGAGCGACCGGCTCGGCCTCATCGCGGCCAACCTGCGCGCGGTCGGGGGTCGCGCCGAGGTCTCGGGGGACGATCTGCACGTGGAAGGCGTCGGCGGGCCGCCCCGCGGGCCGGTGCGGACCGCCGGCGATCACCGGCTCGCGATGGCGTTCGCCGTGCTGGGCACCGTTCCGGGCGCCCGGATCCGGGTGGACGACCTGGCCTGCGCCGATGTGAGCTTTCCACGCTTTCCGGAAACGCTTCGCGCGCTGGCGCGAGGAGGCCGGGCGTGAAAGGCGGTGTCATCGCCATCGACGGCCCGTCCGCGTCGGGCAAGTCGAGCACCGCGCGCGCGGTGGCGGAAGCGCTGGGGTTCGCCCACCTGGACTCGGGAGCGCTCTATCGCGGCGTCACGCTGGTGGCGCTCCGCGAGGCGGCGCGCCGGGGACGCGCGTACGACGATCCGCTCAGCGTGCTCGATCCCGAGACGATCCTCCGGGCGGCCGAGGACCGCGGCTTCATGCTGCAGCCGGACGGGGCGGGATTCGCGGCCTATCTCGAGGGCGAGCCCGTGGACACCGAGCTCCGGAGCGCCCGGGTCACGGCGCTGGTCTCCGCGGTGTCGGCGGTGCCGGTTGTGCGGGAGTGGGTGAACACCCGGCTCCGGGCCACGGTCCGCGCCGGCCGGGATGTGGTAGTGGACGGCCGGGACATCGGGACGGTGGTCTTTCCGGACGCCGACCTCAAGGTGTTCCTGACCGCAACCGCGGAGGCCCGTGCCGGACGGCGGATCACGCAGCGGGGCCACCCGGCCGATCCAGCCCGAGTCGAGGCGGAGGCGGTGGCCCTGGCCGCGCGGGATCACGCCGACTCCACCCGGCCGGTCGCGCCCCTCCGCGCGGCGGATGATGCCGTGCGGCTCGACACCACCGCGCTCACGTTCGCGGAGCAGGTGGGGCGGATCGTCGAGCTCGCGCGCCCGGTGTTCGGGCGGACCGGGGAGCGCTGAGCCCGGGCGCGCGGCGGAGCGGAGGCCAACCGCGTGGGCAGTGGTTCATGGGCCACTGCCAACCGCGTGGGTAGTGGCCGAGTTTGGAACCCGGCCCGACTGATCGGCGCTCTGTAACGTTGAGAATGGGCCACTGCCAACCGCTTGGTAGTGTATCACCCCCCCCCCCCCCCCCGCTTCCTCTCGCGCGGGCCCCGGGTGCCCGCCCGGCCGTGCGCCCGGGCTCGCCCCGTCTCTCCCCGTGCCCTGCCGTTCGCTCTCTCGGCTCTCTTGCCGTGGCTTCGGTCCTGCGCTCCTCCCGTGGCTCGTCGCGCGCGCGGGTCCGTCCTGTGCTCCGCCCCCTGGTCTGGGGCGCGGGCGCTCGGTGCCGGTGGGGGCCTGCCGGTCGGTCGGCCGCTGGCGGCCGTGGCGTCTCTCTGTGCGCTGGTCCGTGGGTTCGCTCGTGCGGCCGTTCGCGGGCGCGCCCTGGTCGGGGTCCCCGGCGCGGTCCCTGGTCTTGCCTGGCCCGCTCCGGCCTGGCGCCCGTGCCTTCGCTTCCGCTGGCTGGCTCTCCCGCGGGTGGCGGTCGGCTGCGTTGCGCGCGGCCTCGCGGGGTGGTGGCGGGCTCGGCCGGCCGGGCGGGGTCTGCTCGGGCCGTGTTGGCGGCGGCTGGCCCCTGGGTGTCCCGGCTCGTCGTCGCCGCCTCCGGCTCGCGGGGTTCCCGGGTGCGCCGTCGTGGCCGTCTCCGGTGTGTGGGGTTGGCCTGCCCTCTCCTTTTTGGGGGTCCCGGCGTCTCGTGCGCTGGCTTCCGCCCTGGGTCTGCCGGTGGGGCGGCTCCGGTGCCTCCTCGCCGGCGCGTCCTTCCTGGTCCCCCCCTCTTCGCTGTCCCTCCTGCCTCCCGGTTTGCCCTGGCTTGGCCCTCTCTGTCGGGGGCTTCCTCGGGCGCCCCCCCCGCCCGCGCGGGTTCCGGGCCGCCTTCCGCGTCGGCGGGGCGCTCGTGGCGGCCGGGTCGCCGGCGGCTCGGCGCCGGGGCTGCGCGCCCGCTTGTGTGTCTGCTCCGGCGGCCGCCGCTGTTGGCTGCCGGGGCTCGGCGTGGGGGGTCGCCCCCGGGCGGTGTCGCGCCCGTCGGCCCGTGGGTCGGCCTTGCCCTCGCCCCCGCCTGCCCTGCCGGTCCGGGTTCGCCCCGGGCCGGTCGCTTGTCCTCGTCGTCTCTCGGTCTCCGCCGGTTGGGCCGCCGCCTGCTGGCTTCTTGCTCTCGGTCGCCCGCGTGTCGTGTCTCTGGCTCGTTCCCTGGTGCCGTCGGGTGGCGCGGCGTCGCCTGTGGCGGCCGGCTCCGCGCTCCCCCTCGGTCTGGGGCGGCGCCGCTGGTCCTCGCCCCTCGGGCCGGCCGCTCCGCCGCGGTTCGTCCGGGGCTTCGGCTGCGCCCCCTGGCGGCTCGGTTCGCGCCGCCGCGTGGCTCCGGCCGCCCCTCGTGGGTCTTCGGCCGGCCGCGGTGGCCTCGGGGCTCGCCCGCCGTGGCTCGCTCGTCCGCCCCGGGGGGCCGCCGCCGCTCCCGTCGCCGGGGCGGTCGGCGCTCGTCGGCTCGTGGTCGTCGGCCCGGCCGGGCCTCGGTCTGGCGCGGTCGTCCCGCCCGCTGGCGGGGCCCCTGCCTCCGCGCCCCGTCGGTCATTCCCCGCGCGGTGGCGGCCCGTCCGTCGGCCTGCCGTCGGCCGGGCTCCGCCCCCTTCGTTCCCCCGTCCCGCTGGTCCGCTCGCGCCCGCCTCCCCGGTCGCGTTCCGCGCGCGCGTCGTCGGGCGGCGTCTCGCGTATTCGCTGCCTCTCGGCCGTTTGGGTGTCGGCCCGCTCGGCCGTTCGCATGAATCGCCTGTCCACCGAACGTCGTGCCGCCGTGGTCCGCTGTCTGGTGGAGGGCAATTCTGTCCGTGCCACCTCGCGCCTGACCCGATCCGCGATTAACACGGTCATCAAGCTCTCCGTGGACCTGGGCGAGATGTGCGCCCTCTACCAGCACCATGCCCTCCGCAACCTGTCCTGCAAGCGGATTCAGTGCGACGAGATTTGGAGCTTTGTCGGGGCGAAGGCAAAGAGCGTCAAGGCTGGCGCGAAAGGGCGAGGCGACGTGTGGACCTGGACGGCGATGGATGCCGATTCCAAGCTCATGGTGTCCTGGCTGGTGGGTACCCGTCGCCGGGGTCAGGCGGTGGAGTTTCTGGACGACCTACAGGGCAGGCTGGCGGGGCGGGTGCAACTGACGACGGACGGCCACAACGCTTACCTGGACGCCGTAGACCAGACTTTCGGGCTGGACGTGGATTATGCCCAGCTCGTCAAGATTTACGCCTCAGTGCCCTCCGCAGGCCGCTACAGCCCGCCCGTATGCGTGGGAGCGGAGAAGATTTTCCAATGGGGCGACCCTGACCCCGACCATGTGTCCACGTCCTACGTCGAGCGGCACAACCTGACCATGCGCATGTCCATGCGCCGATTCACCCGCCTGACCAACGGGTTTTCCAAGAAAATGGAGAATCACATGGCGGCGGTGGAAATCCACATGATGCACTACAACTGGTGCCGCCCGCATACGACGCTCACCCAGGCCCACCCCCGGCATTATCCCACGACTCCGGCGATGGCGGCGGGCCTCACCGATCACGTGTGGACGGTGGAAGAAGTCTGCGCCATGATGGAGCCGACCCGCCGCCTTAGTTGAGAATGATACACTGCCAACCGCTTGTCCCACCTTGCGTTGCCACCATTGCCGGTTTATCCTACAGGGCTTTCCTTCCCCGGTACATCCGCCGGGGAGGATTTTCCACTCTCTCCCGCGGCCCGCCCGGCGCGGTAGCACAAAGGACGGCCAGCGCGACATGCTCGATCAACTTCAACCTTCGACCAACGACCAGTTCATCTCCCCCACGGGTCTCCGCGTCCGGCAGGACCTCTACGACGAAGACTACTCCGACGAAGACTACGAGCAGATGCTCTCGATGTACGAGGGCACCATGTCGCAGATCGTCGAGGGTGAGATCGTCAAGTCCAAGGTTCTCCGCGTCACCGACAACGCCGTCATCCTCGACGTCGGCTTCAAGTCGGAAGGCTCCGTTCCCCTGGACGAATTCAAGGACCCCCAGTCGCTCAAGGAAGGCGACGAGGTGGAGGTCTTCCTCGAGCACCTCGAGGACCAGGAGGGCGCGGTCGTTCTGTCGAAGAAGAAGGCCGACTTCATGCGGGTCTGGGAAAAGATCCGCGTCGCCCACGAGGGCGATCAGCCGGTCGAGGGGACCCTGGTCAAGAAGATCAAGGGCGGCGTCGTGGTGAACCTGATGGGCGTCGACGCGTTCCTCCCCGGCAGTCAGATCGCGCTCCGCCGGGTGCCGAACATCGACGAGCTCCTCGGGCAGACCTACGAGTTCAAGATCATCAAGCTCAACAAGCGCCGGCGGAACATCGTCGTCAGCCGCCGCGTCATCCTCGAGAACGAGCGCGCCCACAAGCGCGAGCACCTGATGAAGGAGCTCGCCGTCGGCCAGGTGCGGAAGGGCGTGGTCAAGAACATCACCGACTTCGGCGCCTTCATCGATCTCGGCGGCGTGGACGGCCTGCTGCACATCACCGACATGTCCTACGGCCGGGTGTCGCATCCGACCGAGATGGTGGCCATCGGCAAGGAAGTCGAGGTCAAGATCCTCGACATCGACTGGCAGCGCGAACGCATCAGCCTCGGCATGAAGCAGCTGCAGTCGTATCCCTGGCAGAACGTCGCCGCCAAGTATCCGGTCGGCACCCGGGTCCAGGGCAAAGTCGTCTCGATCACCAACTACGGCGCGTTCGTCGAGATCGAGCCGGGCATCGAGGGCCTGGTCCACATCAGCGAGATGAGCTGGACCCGGAACGTGCGCCACCCGTCCAAGATCGTCAGCATCGGTGAGACCATCGAGGCGGTGGTGCTCAAGGTCGATGAGTCGGAGGAGAAGATCTCGCTCGGCATGAAGCAGACCGAGCAGGATCCCTGGATGGTCCTGCCGCTCAAGTACCCCGTGGGCACGCGGATCCAGGGCAAGGTCCGGAACCTCACCAGCTTCGGCGCGTTCGTCGAGATCGAGCCGGGCATCGACGGGCTGATCCACATCTCCGACATGAGCTGGACCAAGCGCGTCCAGCATCCCTCCGAGGTGGTCAAGAAGGGCGACGGCGTGGACGTGGTAATCCTCAACATCGACGCCGAGAACAAGCGGATCTCCCTCGGCCTCAAGCAGGCGGAGGAGGATCCCTGGCTCCGGATCGGCGAGACCTATCCGATCGGGCTCGAGCTCCGCGGACGCGCCGTGCGCCTGATGGACAAGGGCGTCGTCGTGGACCTCGGCAACGACATCGAGGGCTTCGTCCCCATGTCGCAGCTCGGCGTGGCCAACATCGAGAACCCGGGCGACGCCGTGAAGGAAGGGCAGCCGCTCGACCTCAAGGTGCTCGAAGTCGATCCGATCCATCACCGGATCGTGCTGGCCGTGGTCGGCTATCCGGACGAGCCGATCATCCCGCCGGTCAAGCCGGTGTACGAAGAGACCCGCGCGGAGTAGGCGCGGCGCCGAAGAGCGGCACGAGCGGGTCCCTTCGCGGGGCCCGTTCTCATATGCGGCACCGCGTCTTCCAGGGAGGTGTCGGTGCGGACCGTCGCCTGCGATTCCATCCCGCAACAACTCGTTCCCGGCGCCGCGCGCATCCGGCCCGGCGTGCCGTTCGATCCGGCCGAGGCGACGCGGGCGTATCTCGCCACCGTGCCGCCCGACGTCCGGGCACGCTCGGACGCCTATACCGAGGGCGGGTACTGGATTCAGGTCTGGGGGGTTCTCCTGAGCTCGGCGATCCTGCTCCTGCTGCTTCGGACCGGCTGGTCCCGGCGGATCCGTGACTGGACCGAGCGGCGGACCCGACGTCGCCTGATCCGCGCGTTTCTGTACTATGCGGTCTTCACCCTCGTCGTCACCGTCCTCACGTTTCCGTTCACCGTGTACACCGGCTTCGTACGCGAGCACGCGTATGGGCTCGCCACCCAGGGGCTCGGCGGTTGGCTGCGGGATCAGGCCGTCGGGCTCGGTGTGTCGCTCGTGCTGGGCGGCATCGCCGTGGCCGTGCTGTACCAGGTGCTGCACCGCTTCCCGCGGGCATGGCCCGCGCTCGGCGCCGCGGTGACGATGGTCTTTCTCGTCATCGGCGCGGTGATCGCGCCGGTCTTCATCGCCCCCCTGTTCAACCGCTACACGCTGCTGGAAGACGCGCGCATCCGCGACCCGATCCTTCGGCTGGCGCACGCGAACGGCATCGCCACTGATCGGGTCTACGTGATGGACGCCTCGCGCCAGACGACACGGATCAGCGCGAACGTATCCGGGCTGCTCGGCACCGAGCGCATCACCCTCAACGACAACCTGCTGCGGCGCGCCTCCCTGCCCGAGATCGAAGCGGTGATGGGTCACGAGATGGGGCACTACGTCCTGCTCCACATCTACCAGTTCGTCGTGTTCTTCGCGCTCGTGACGGCGGTCGGGTTCGCGCTCCTCCGGACGGCGTATGCGTGGGTGGCGGTCCGGTGGGGCGAGCGCTGGGGCATTCGGGGGGTCGACGACCCGGCGGGGCTCCCGTTGCTCACGCTCATCTTCTCGCTGTATCTCTTCCTCCTCACCCCGATCCTCAACACGTACGTCCGGACGTCGGAGGCCGCGGCCGACATCTTCGGGCTCAACGCCGCCCGGCAGCCGGACGGCTTCGCGCTGATCGCGCTCAAGCTCGCCGACTACCGCAAGCTCGAACCCGGGCCGCTCGAGGAGCTGCTGTGGTATGACCATCCGAGCGGCCGGGCCCGGATCCGCATGGCGATGCAGTGGAAAGCCGCACTCGAATCGGGAAGGGGGAACAGCGACAGATGACTGGTTTCGCGCTCCGGATCACCGGCACCCTGTTCGTCGCCGCCGGGGCCATGCTGTGGCTCGGCTGGATGCTGCTGCCGGTCCGGCCCGCGGCGTTCTTTCTGCCCGGGCAGTTCGCCGAAATTCGCACGGTCTATCGCCGGTGGATCTGGCTCTACCGAGTGCACATCTTCGGCTATGTCGTCACCGCCATGGCCGCCGGAGCCCTGGCGGCGGTGGTGAGCGGGGCGGATGCCCGAGCGCTCGTCTGGCCCGGGCTGGCCGTGCTCGCCGTCGGCTCGGTCGTGGGAGCGCTGGGCGCGGCGTTCTACTATCACATGGGTGCCTGGGGCGCGCTTGACCTCGATGGTCGTGGGGAAGACGAGATCGCGCGCTTCATCGCCGGCCTCAAGGTGCTCACCCACTACGCCACCTGCCTCGTGCGGTTCGGCCGGGTGTTCTTCGGCCTCGGCCAGCTCGTGCTGGCCGCGGGCCTGCTCGCTGGCGGCGTGCTCTCGCCCTGGCTCGGATACGCCGGCGCCATGCTGGGCCTCGCGGCGATCGCGGTGACGATGGCCGCGCCCGATCAGTTGGAGCGGTACCGGCCGATCTTCCATCTGAACGCCGTCTGGATGCTGGCGCTCGGCCTGGCGGCGATCTCGGCGGGCGGGCGTGCCGGCTAAAACCAGGCTGCTGCTGGTCGGGGCCGGGCACGTCCATCTCGAGATCCTCCGGCGCATCATCCTCGAGCGGCCTGCCGAGCTGGCGGTGACCATCGTGTCGCTCGAATCCCGCCATTTCTATTCCGGCATGACGCCGGGCTACCTCGCCGGCCAATACACGGTGGACGACATCAGCTCCGACGTGCCCGGGATCGCCCGCCGCGCGGGAGCCGATTGCGTCGTCGGCGCCGCGGCGCGCCTCGATCCCGCCACGCGGCAGGTGGTGCTCGAAGGCGGCCGCGTGCTGCCGTACGACCTCGTCTCGTTCAACATCGGCTCACTCCTGGCGGGCGCCGACTCCCCCGCCGCGGCCCACGCGGAGCGCATCAAGCCGCTCCACCGCGCGGCGCGGCTCAAGCAGCGGCTGGATGCGTTCGTCACCGGCGGTGGCGGCGCGCCGGTCCGGATCGTGGTGGTCGGCGCCGGGGCCGGTGGGGTGGAAGTCGCCTGCGCGGCGGCGGCCGCGATGGATCGGGCCGGAAGGCCGCGGGAGGTCATCATCGTGGACCGCTCGGACTCGATTCTCAGCGGGTACGGCGGCCGATTCCAGCGCCGTGCGGCCCGCGCGCTCGACCGGTTGAACATCTACCGGCGTCTCGGCGTCGGCGGCGCTACGACGGCGGCGGGCCGAGTGCACCTGGACGATGGCGGCTCACTGCCGAGCGATCTCACGGTCTGGCTTACGGGCCCGGCCGCCGCACCGCTGCTCGCGGCGTCCGGCCTGCCCGCGGACCCGCGCGGCTTCCTCTGGATCGACGAGAGCCTTCGGAGCACCGGCGACGCCGCCGTGTTCGCGGTCGGCGACTGCGGCACGCTCGCCCGCCACCCGTCCACCCCCAAGGCCGGCGTCTATGCCGTGCGCGAGGCGCCGGTGCTCTGGCACAACCTGCTCGCGACGGCGCGGGGGCTGCCCCTGGCGGTGTACGAGCCCCAGCGCGGCTTCCTCTCGATCCTCAATACCTGTGAGGGCCACGCCCTCCTCCGCTACAAGGGCGTGATCTCCTGGAGCAGATGGGCGTGGCGGCTCAAGGACCGGATCGACCGCGGGTTCATGCGGAAGTACCAGCAACTCGTCGGGTGACGGAGGGTGGAAAGGACGGAGAGGACGGAGAAGACGGAGTGGGTGTGTCCCGCTCCGTCTTCTCCGTCCTCTCCGTCCTCTGTATCTTCCCCCGCCATGGCCGACCCCAGACAGCTGCTGGATCAGCTCCATCACCGCCAGGCGCTCGCCGAACAGGGTGGGGGGCCCGCGCGCGTGGCGCAGCAGCACAAGAAGGGCAAGCTCACCGCCCGCGAGCGTCTCGACCTCCTGCTCGACGAGGGCACCTTCGTCGAGCTTGACCGGTTCGTCACCCACCGCTCCTCCGACTTCGGGCTCGACCAGCAGGTGGTGCCCGGCGACGGCGTCGTGACCGGCTCGGGACGCATCGACGGGCGTCTGGTCTACGTCTTCTCTCAGGACTTCACCGTCTTCGGCGGCTCGCTGTCGGAGACCCATGCCGAAAAGATCTGCAAGGTGATGGATCTGGCGCTCCGGAACGGGGCACCGGTCATCGGGCTCAACGACTCCGGCGGCGCGCGGATCCAGGAGGGCGTCGCCTCGCTGGGCGGCTACGCCGACATCTTCCTCCGGAACACCCTGGCCTCCGGGGTGGTCCCGCAGATCTCCGCCATCCTCGGCCCCTGTGCCGGCGGCGCCGTGTACAGTCCCGCCATCACCGACTTCATCTTCATGGTCCGTGGCGTGAGCTACATGTTCGTGACCGGCCCGAACGTCGTGAAGACGGTGACGCACGAGGAGGTGAGCTTCGATGGCCTCGGCGGCGCCGACGTGCACGGCGGTACCTCGGGCGTCTGCCACTTCGTGCAGGACTCCGAGCCCGAGTGTCTCGAGGCAATCCGTGCGCTGGTGAGCTACCTGCCGCTCAACAACCTCGACGAGCCCCCGCTGCGGCCGACCGACGATCCGGTGGACCGCCGCGACGAAGGCCTGCTCGACGTCATTCCCGACGCGCCGAGCAAGCCGTACGATATGCATCAGGTCGTCGGCCGGGTGGTGGATGACGCTGGTTTTCTCGAGGTGCACCGCGGGTACGCCGACAACATCCTCGTGGGGTTCGCCCGGCTGGGTGGGCGGCCAGTCGGCATTGTGGCCAACCAGCCCGCCGTGCTGGCAGGGGTGCTCGACATCAACGCCTCGCTCAAGGCGGCGCGATTCATCCGGTTCTGTGACTGTTTCAACCTGCCGGTCGTCACCTTCGTGGACGTGCCCGGTTTCCTGCCGGGCGTGGCGCAGGAGCACGGCGGCATCATCAAGCATGGCGCCAAGCTGCTCTTCGCCTATTGCGAGGCGACGGTGCCGAAGCTGACCGTCATCACCCGGAAGGCCTATGGCGGAGCGTACGACGTGATGAGCTCCAAGCACATCCGCGGCGACGTGAACCTGGCCTGGCCCTCGGCGGAGATCGCGGTGATGGGCCCGAAGGGGGCGGTGGAGATCCTGTTCAAGGACGAGATCGCCCGGGCGGACGACCCTGAGGCGGCGACCGCCCGGCTGATCGACGAGTACACGGAGAAGTTCGCCCATCCGTACGCGGCGGCGGCCCGGGGCTACATCGACGACGTGATCGACCCCAGGGACACGCGGCCGCGCCTGATCGATGCCCTCAGGACACTGCGCACCAAGCGGGACCGCAACCCGGCGAAGAAGCATGGCAACATCCCGCTGTAGGCCGGCCGGTGCACCGGCGCCGGCCGGGCCTAGCGAAGTTCGAACTCCTTCGGCATTATTGAGATACATGCACCCGGTTCCCCCCTCCGCGGCATTCCCCGGCCGATCGTCCTCCATGCCATGGGCCGGCGGCGCGCTCGCCCTGCTGCTGGCACTCGCTCCGCTCGTCCCGCTCCGCGCACAGGGAGCCATTGATCCCAACGTCGCTCCCCGTGCGGCCGCGCTCGAGCGCGAGGGCGAGCGGCAGATGGCCATCGACCTGCTGGGACACTATCTCGCCACCGCCCCCGACGACGGGCGTGCCTGGCTCCAGCTCGGCCGGTTCTATCTCTTCGATGCCCGGGACTGGCACCTCCACGGCCACCGCGGCGACCCCGACGGTGAGCTGTACCTGGATTTCGCCGCGACGGCGCTCGACCAGGCGGTGCGGCTGTCGGTCGACTCGGGCCGGGTCTTCCGCGGGATCGTCGATCTGGATCGGGGGCTCGGGACGGTCGAGGATTCAGGCTGGGACGCCGCCCGCTGGGGACGGGAGCGGTCCGACGCCCCGACGCTGCCGGCCTATATCGTCGAGCTCGGCGCCAACCTCCTCACCTCGTGTCCGTCGGGCGGGGTGCTCCTGACCGGAAGCGACCTCGAGACGGTCTCGGTCTGGTACGGCAGCGTGCAGCGCGTGCCCTTCGACATTCTTCCGATCCGCCCCGATCTGTACGCCACCGATTCCGTGTACCGCCGCCGCATGGCGGAGGCGATGGGAGTGGATCCGGCGCTGCCGGTGCAGCGCGCCCTCGCCGCGGTGGCGCCGAGTCGGACCATCTGCCTCAGCCCGGCCACCGATGTCGCGGCGGCGCCCGCGCTCGCCTGGATCCCGTTCCGCATGGTGCGGGTGAGCCGGACGCCACCTCCGGGCCCCGAGGCACTTGGCGTGGTCGAGCTGCTCAAGGCCACCCGGCAGGGCCGGACTCCCTGGGTCGACGACGTCCGCGCCATCTACGACCGCGCCGCCCGCTACAACGCGCTGCTCTGCAGCAGCCTCCTGGTCTTCTTCGAGGACACGCCACCGGAAACATGCCGGTAGTAAGAGGACGGAAGGGACGGAGAAGACGGAGGGGTGGACCGCTTGGGCGCCTTTCCGTCCTCTCCGTCTTATCGGTCCTCTCCGTCAATCTATGAACCGCGTCCTCATCGCCAACCGCGGCGAGATCGCCCTTCGGATCGTTCGCGCCTGCCATGAGGAAGGAATGGAGGCGGTGGCCGTCTATTCGGCCGCGGACCGCTCGAGCCCACATGTGCGGGCGGCCGACCGGGCCGTCGGCATCGGCCCGGCGGCACCGTCCCGGAGCTATCTCGACATCGCCCGCCTGGTCGCCGCCGCCGAGGAGAGCGGCGCGGACGCCGTGCACCCGGGCTACGGCTTCCTGGCCGAGCGCGCCGCGTTCGCCGAGGCGGTGGAAGCGGCGGGGCTGACCTGGATCGGACCGCCGGCGTCAGCCATCAGGGCCATGGGCGACAAGACCGAGGCCCGGCGCCGCATGCAGGCCGCCGGCGTGCCGATCGTGCCCGGCGCCAGCGCTCCCGTGGACGAGCTGGGACCGGCGCTCGGGCTCGCGCGCGAAGTCGGATACCCGATCATGGTGAAGGCCGCGGCCGGCGGGGGCGGGAAGGGCATGCGGGTCGTGCGCACGCCGGAGGAACTGTCCGGCGCGCTTCAGGCCGCCGCCAGCGAGGCGCTCAAGGCCTTCGGCGACGCCAGCGTCTACATCGAGAAGTTCATCGAGCGGCCGCGGCACGTGGAGATCCAGGTGCTCGCCGACGCCACCCGCACGATCCATCTGGGCGAGCGGGAGTGCTCGATCCAGCGCCGCCACCAGAAGCTGCTCGAGGAGTCGCCCTCCGTCGCGGTCGATGGCGACCTGCGCGAGTGGATGGGTGCCGCCGCGGTGTCCGCCGCGGAGGCGGTCGGATACCTCGGCGCGGGGACCTGCGAGTTCCTGCTGGCTTCCGATCGCTCGTTCTACTTCCTCGAGATGAACACCCGGATCCAGGTTGAGCACCCGGTGACGGAGCTGGTCTACGGCGTGGACCTCGTGCGGGAGCAGCTCCGAATCGCTGCGGGAAATCCCATGCGGGTGCACGCGGGCTGGCTCCACCCCCGCGGCTGGGCCATCGAGTGTCGAATCACCAGCGAGGATCCCGCCAACGGCTTCCTGCCCAGCACCGGCCGGATCGAGTACCTCCGCGTGCCCGGCGGCCCCGGCGTGCGCTGGGATGGCGGGGTCGACGTCGGCGACGAGGTCACCCTCCATTACGACTCGATGCTCGCCAAGCTCATCGTCTGGGCTCCGAACCGCGCCGAGGCCATCACCCGCATGCGCCGGGCGCTCGACGAGCTGGCCTTGCTTGGGGTCGCGACCAACCAGGCGTTCCACCGCCGCCTGCTGGCCGACCCCGCGTTCCAAGACGGTCAACTCGACATCCAGTTCCTCGATCGCCGCCCCGATCTGATGCAGCCCGCCGCGTCGGCCGGTGAAGCGCTCGAGCTCGCGGTGGCCGCGGCGCTGGCCGAGGACGAGGCCCGGCGTCTGCGGCGCCCGGCCGTGGCGGGCGACGAGCGCGCGGGAGCGGCCTGGATGCAACGGGCACGGCTCGAAGGGCTCCGGTGACCGCGGTCAGGATAGTGCGCCTGGCCGCCGGAGGTGACGGGGTGGGGAAGCTGGAAGACGGCCGCACCGTCTTCGCGCCGCGTACCGCGCCGGGCGATCTGGTCGAGCTCACGGCCCTGCGTCCCTACAAGCGCTTCACCCGCGCGCGGCTGCGCCGCGTGCTGGAGCCGGCGCCCGAGCGGGTGGACCCGCGCTGCCCGCATTACGACCGGGATGAATGCGGGGGGTGCCAGCTCCAGCACCTGGCGTCCGGCGCGCAGCGCGAGGCCCGCCGCGGATTCGTGGGCGACGCGCTTCGCCGGATCGCGCGGCGCGAGGCCGAGGACCCGCCGATCGCCGCCGCCGCCAAGGAATTCGACTACCGCACCAAGATCACCCTGGCTGTGAGCGCCGACGGCCGCCGGATCGGGCTGCATCCGCACGACCGTCCGGATCAGGTGTTCGACCTCGACTGGTGTCACATCACGGTGCCCGGCCTGATGCAGCTGTGGCAGGCGCTCGGCCGGGTGCGCGGGCTGTTTCCCCGCCGGCTCGAGTCGCTCGTGCTGCGGCAGGACCGCGCCGGCGGCCGCCACCTCCTGTTCCGGACCGCCGATGCCGAAGCCTGGGGCGGCGGGCACAAGCTGCACGCGGCGCTCGTGTGGAGCGGCGTCGCCGCGACCGTGTGGTGGCAGCCGGCCGAGGGAGTGCCACGGGCCGTGGCGGGCGCTGGGGAGGCCTATCCGGCCACGGTCTTCGAGCAGGTGCACCCGGAGATGGGCGACCGGGCTCGCGCGCATGCCATCGAAGCGCTCGGGCCGGTCGGAGGACGGCGAGTCTGGGATCTCTATGCCGGCATCGGCGAAACGACCGCCGGCCTCGCCCGGGCGGGGGCATCGGTCGAGAGCGTGGAAGCCGATCGGCGCGCGGTGGCCGAGGCCGAGCGCCGGGGACCGGCGGCGCGCCGCCACGCCGGCCGCGTGGAGCACCTGCTCGGCGAGCTGGCGCCGCCCGAGCTCGTGGTCACCAACCCGCCGCGCACCGGGATGGATGCCCGGGTGACCGAGGCACTCGAGCGGCTCCGCCCCGAGCGGGTCGTGTACGTCTCCTGCGATCCCGCGACCCTGGCGCGCGACCTGGGTCGGCTTCCCGGTTTCCGGCTGGCCGGGGCGACCGCCTTCGATCTCTTTCCCCAGACCGCCCACGTCGAGACCGTCGTGGTGCTGGAGCGTGACGCGTGAAGTACATCGTGACCGTGCTCGGCCGCGCCATCGAGGTCGAAGTGGATGGGGAGCAGGTGACCGTCGCGGGCCAGGCGCACGTCGCGACCCTGAGCCGGGTGCCGGGCACACCGGTCCGCCAGCTGCTGCTGGATGGCCGGTCGGAGGCCCTCGCGGTCGAGCCCGGCGCCGGCGGCTGGTGGACCATCACCCGCCGGGGCGAGCGCTGCGAGGTCGAGGTGGTGGACGAGCGAACCCGGCACATCCGGAGCCTGGCCGGCGGCAACGAGCGAGCCCGAGGTCCGGTGCCGCTCAAGGCCCCGATGCCGGGCCTCGTGGTCCGGGTCCAAGTCGAGGCCGGCCAGGCGGTGGCCGCTGGCGCCGGGGTCATCGTGCTCGAGGCCATGAAGATGGAGAATGAGCTGCGGGCGGCGGGGCAGGGCGTGGTGCGGGCCGTCCGGGTGCGGCCTGGCGAAGCGGTGGAGAAGGGCCAGGTGCTGGTAGAGTTCGAGGCGCCCACTTGACCTATCTCGCGACCTCCGTGTATGTTGTGAGTCTGTTTCGGTTTGGCCCAACTGGACGCACTCGAAATCGATACCACGCTCGACCAACGTTCGAAGGCAGCGCAACGACATGAAAACCTTTACCGCCACGCCCGACGACATCAGCCATGATTGGCACGTCGTCGACGCCGCGGGCGTGCCGCTCGGGCGCTTGGCCAGCGTCGTGGCCCAGCTCATCCGCGGCAAGCACAAGCCGACGTACACGCCCCACATGGACGGCGGCGACTTCGTCGTGGTGATCAACGCCGAGAAGGTCCGGCTCACCGGCCGGAAGCTCGACAACAAGAAGTACTTCGGGCACACCGGCTACATGGGTCACGAGAGCTTCACCGCGGCCCGCGATCTCCTGGCCAAGCACCCCGACCGGGTCATCGAGAAGGCCGTCTTCGGCATGCTTCCCAAGACCTCGCTCGCCAAGCAGAAGATGCGCGGCAAACTCAAGGTCTACGCCGGCGGCGAGCACCCGCACACGGCGCAGCAGCCGAAGCCGTTCTCCGTCACCCCCACGAAGGTGAGCGCATGACCGCCGCACCCGAGTTCCGCTGGCAGGCCGTGGGTCGCCGCAAGACGAGCGTGGCGCGGGTCTATCTGACCCCCGGCACCGGCAAATGGGACATCAACGGCCGGACGCTGGGCGACTACTTCCCGCGGCCTTCGCTGGTGCAGCACATCCAGCAGAGCTTCACCGCCACCGACACGCTGGGCGCCTTCGACGTGAAGGCGCACGTGGACGGCGGCGGCCAGGCGGGCCAGGCGGGCGCGCTCCGGCTCGGGATCGCTCGGGCGCTGGTCGAGGCGGACGGACAGCACCGGACGAAGCTCCGGGCCGCCGGCCTCATGACCCGCGATCCGCGGGCCGTCGAGCGCAAGAAGCCGGGCCGCCCGGGCGCCCGGAAGCGGTTCCAGTTCAGCAAGCGGTAGACGCCGGGGAGTCATCCTGAGCGAAGCGAAGGAGCCGTAGCCGAGGGCATGTCCCCTTCGCTTCGCTCAGGGTGACTCGACGCTCGCAGCAACGTAGCAGAGCACCATCTCGCACACCGCGGGATCTCGGCGTGGGTGCCCTTCGGGGTAGGCGCCGGGAGGTGAACGCGGTGGACGCTCAACCCTAAGACAGATTGGACTCACGCACCCGCATGGCACAGCCCCAACTGCAGGACCTGCTCGAAGCCGGCGTCCATTTCGGCCACCAGACGCGCCGGTGGAACCCGAAGATGCGGCGCTTCATCTTTGCCGAGCGCTCGGGCATCTACATCATCGACCTCCAGAAGACCCTCCGCCAGATTCAGAAGGCCCAGGAGCTGCTCAAGAGCGTCGTCCTCAAGGGCGAGGGCGTGCTCTTCGTCTGCACCAAGAAGCAGCTCAAGGCGATCGTCCAGGTCGAGGCGGCCGAGAGCGGTGCGTTCTACGTGACCGAGCGCTGGCTCGGCGGCATGCTCACCAACTTCCAGACGCTGAAGAAGCAGATCCGGCGCCTCAGGGAGCTGGAGCAGGGCGCGGCCGACGGCGACTTCGAGAACTACACCAAGAAGGAAAAGCTGCTGTTCGAGCGCGAGCGGGTGAAGCTGAGCCGCAACCTCGAGGGCATCAAGCTGATGGGCCGGCTCCCGGGCGCGCTGTTCGTGGTGGACGCCAAGAAGGAAAAGATCGCCGTGGCCGAGGCCAACAAGCTCGGCATCCCGGTCGTGGCCATCGTAGACACCAACGCCGATCCGGACGTCATCACGGTGCCCGTCCCGGGCAACGACGACGCCATCCGCTCGGTCTCCCTGATCACCGCCGCGCTGTCGGACGTGATCAAGGAGGCGCGCCAGCAGATGCCGATGCGCGAGGTCAACGAGGATCTCGAGGCCGAGACCTACAGCACCGACGCCGGCGGCGAAGGCGACAGCGAGGCCGACCGCAAGCGCCGCCGGCCGCGCCGCAAGCGCCGGCCGAAGCCGGAGGCCATCGCCGCGCGGCTCAAGACCGACGCCGATGGCGTGGCCGAGCCGGTCGCCCCGAGTGTCGCGGGCGAAGGCGCGTAAGCAGACACCACGGCCCCGCCGGCGAGTCACCCTGAGCCAAGCGAAGGGGCCATGCCTCGAGGTATGGCCCCTTTCGCGGAGTCTACCCTGGGCGAAGCCAGGGCTCAGGGTGACTCCGAGCGGCCCGTGAGCGGCGGTTTTACTATTCACCCCTGATGCATACCGGTTGGAGACCATGGCAAGCGTGACGATTTCCGCGAAGGACGTGAGCGAGCTCCGGGCCCGGACCGGCGCCGGCATGATGGACTGCAAGCGGGCGCTGGAAGAGGCCGGCGGCGACATGGAGAAGGCGGCGGAGATCCTCCGGAAGAAGGGGATCGCCAAGGCCGACAAGCGCGCCGGCCGCACCGCGTCGCAGGGCGTCGTGGTGAGCTACATCCATCACAACTCGCAGGTGGGTGTGCTGGTCGAGCTCAACAGCGAGACCGACTTCGTCGCGCGGACCGACGCGTTCCAGCAGCTCGCGCGCGACGTCGCGCTCCACATCGCCTCGGCCGACCCGATGGGGGTGTCCGCCGAGGACATCCCCGCGGACCTGATCGAGCGCGAGCGCCGGATCGCCGAGGAACAGGTTGCCGCGGAGGGGAAGCCCGAGGCCGTCCGCGCCAAGATCGTCGACGGCAAGGTCAAGAAGTTCGTCGCCGAGCGCACGCTCCTCGAGCAGCCCTACGTCAAGGACGACAAGAAGACCGTGGGGGACCTGGTCAAGGAAGTCTCGGGTACGCTGGGCGAGGCGGTGACGGTCCGGCGGTTCGCCCGGTTCCAGGTCGGGGTCGCCTGACATGGCCCTCGCCTATACCCGCGCCTTGCTCAAGATCTCGGGCGAGGCGCTGGGCGGCGAGCGGGGGTCGGGTCTCGATTTTCACGTCGTCGAGGCTTTCGCGGAGGAGATCAAGGCGGTGCACGCCCTCGGCGTGCACCTGGCGCTGGTCGTGGGCGGCGGCAACATCATTCGCGGGGCCACCGCCAGCCGGGAAGGGCTGGACCGGGTCTCCGCCGACTACATGGGAATGCTGGCCACGGTCATTAACGCCCTGGCGCTCCAGGACGTGCTGGAGAAGATCGGGGTGGATACGCGGGTCATGACGGCCGTTCGGATGGAGTCGGTGGCCGAGCCCTACATCCGGCGCCGTGCCATCCGCCACCTGGAGAAGGGCCGGCTCGTCATCTTCGCCGCCGGCACGGGCAACCCGTTCTTCTCCACCGACACCGCCGGCGTGCTGCGGGCGCTCGAGATGGAGGCCGAGGTGATCCTCAAGGCCACCAACGTGGACGGGGTCTTCACCGGGGATCCGCGGAAGGATCCGTCCGCGACGCTCATCCGGCAGCTCACCTACCAGGAAGCGATCGTCAAGAACTACGCCGTCATGGACGCCAACGCGTTCGGGCTCTGCAAGGCCAACCAGCTGCCGATCGTCGTCTTCAACATCAACCAGCCCGGCGCCATCAAGCGGGTGCTTGAGGGCGACCCGGACATCGGGACCATCGTGCGATGAGCACCATTCCAGAGCTGACGAAGCACGCCCGCGAGCTGATGCACAAGGCGGTGGAGAGCACCAAGCGGGAGTTCAGCGGCATCCGGAGCGGGAAGGCCAGCCCCGCGCTGCTCGACACCGTGCGGGTGGAGGCCTACGGCAATTCGATGCCGCTCAACCAGGTGGCGATGGTGGCGGCCCCCGAGGCGCGGATGCTGACGGTGCAGCCGTTCGACAAGGGCCTCGCCCACGCCATCGAGAAGGCGATCCGCGACGCCAATCTCGGCCTCAATCCCGCCACCCAGGGCAACCTCATCCGGGTGCCGCTGCCGGCGCTGTCCGAGGAGCGGCGCAAGGAGCTGGTGAAGGTGGTGCACAAGCTGGCCGAGGAGGGACGGATCGCGGTGCGGCACGCGCGGACCGACACGATGTCGCGGATCAAGAAGCTCGAGAAGGTGCCCGAGGACGACAAGTCGCGGGCCGAGAAGGACGTGCAGAAGCTCACCGACGAGCACATCAAGCAGATCGACGGCCTGATCCACGCCAAGGAAGCCGAGATCATGGAGGTCTGACGCGATGAGCGACGATCTCCTCCGGCGTCTGAAGGTGCACGGGGCCGTTCCCGGCCACATCGCGATCATCATGGACGGCAACGGCCGCTGGGCCAAGAGCCGGGCACTGCCGCGCCCGCTGGGGCACCACGCCGGCATGCGCGCCGTGCGCGAGGTCATTCAGGGCTGCCTCGACGCCGGGGTGGGCGTGCTCACGCTGTTCGCCTTCAGCCAGGAGAACTGGCAGCGCCCGGCGGTCGAGATCGACGCGCTGATGAGCCTGCTCGAGGAGTACATCGCGCGGGAAGTGGAGAACCTCCGGGAGAAGCGCGTGGAGGTCCGCATCCTCGGCGATCTCGACCGCCTGGCGTCGGGCGCCCGCCAGGCGGTGGACCGGGTGACGGCCGAAACCGCCGGCGGGCGCGATCTCGCGCTCAACCTCTGCATCTCCTACAGCTCGCGCGCGGAGATCACGCGGGCGGCGCGCCTGGTCGCCGAGGACGTGGCAGCGGGCCGGCTCGCGCCGGAGGCGATCGACCAGGACGCCGTCAGCGCGCGGCTCTACACCTGGCCGTCACCCGACCCCGATCTGCTCATCCGCACCTCGGGCGAGATGCGGATCTCGAACTTCCTCCTCTGGCAGCTCGCCTATGCCGAGCTGTACGTCACTCCGGTCCTCTGGCCCGACTTCACCCGGCGCCACCTGTTCGAAGCCATCCTCGAGTTTCAGCGGCGGGACCGCAGGTTCGGGCGCGTCCCGGTCTGATGGACACCAATCTGGTCCGCCGCGTCGGGTTCGCCGCCGTCGCGATCCCGGTGGCGCTGCTGGTCGTCTGGTACGGCGGACTGCCGCTCACCCTGCTGCTTGCCGCCGCCGCCGCCCTCGGCGCGCGCGAACTGTTCGATCTCGCCGAGCGCGGCCAGGTGCGGCCGCTGCGCGCGCTCGGCACGGTGAGCGCGGCGGCGGTGGCGCCACTGGTCTACGCCGCCCTGGTCGCGCCGGACGTCCACGCGCTGGTGGTGCGCGCCTGGCCCTACGCGATCGCGCTCTGGCTCATCGCCACGCTGGTCTGGACGCTGGCGGCGCGCCCGCCGACGGCACGCCCGCTGGAGTCGGCGGCGGTCACCGTGCTCGCCGTGCTCTACACCGGCGGCCTGCCCGCGTTTCTGCTCGCCGTCCGGCACGGCGGCTACGAGCGGCGGAGCTGGGCCGGCGCGTGGCTGGTGTTCTTCCCGCTCGTGGTGACGTGGGTGGTGGACACCGCGGCCATGTTCGGCGGCCGCGCCATGGGCGGGCCGAAGCTGGCCCCGACCGTGAGCCCGGGCAAGACGCGCTCGGGCAGCCTCGCGGGCGTGGTCGGCGGGCTGGTGGTGGCGCCGCTCTTCGGCGCGCTCGTCTTCCCCGCGGTGGGGCTCGCGATCCCGCTCTGGGAGCTGCTCGCCATCGCGGCGGTGCTGGGCATCGTCGGCCAGATGGGCGACCTGGCCGAGTCGCTGTTCAAGCGGGAGGCCGGCGTCAAGGACTCGAGCCACCTGATTCCGGGCCACGGCGGGGTGCTCGACCGCCTGGACTCGCTCTACTTCGTGGTGCCGGTGGCGGCGGCAATGTACCGGCTGTTCGGTATCATTCCATGAGCTCCCCGCGAGGGGTCGCGGTGCTGGGCTCGACCGGCTCCATCGGCCGGAGCACGCTGGCGGTGCTCCGGCGCCAGCGCGAGCACTTTCGCGTGGTGGCGCTGACGGCGGGCAAGAATGTCGAGGAGTTCGATGCGCAGGTCGCCGAGTGGCGGCCGGCCTATGCCGGCCTCGCGGCCGGCACCGACGGGGCGCGCTATCCGAACGGGCCCGATGTCCTGCTCGAGGCGGCAACCCATCCCGACGTGGACGTGGTGGTCAACGCGGTCGTCGGTGCCGCCGGCCTCGACGCGACCGTCGCGGCGCTCCGGGCCGGGAAACGCGTGGCGCTGGCGAACAAGGAGACCCTCGTCATGGCGGGCGACCTGGTGATCCAGGCCGCGTGCGCCGGTGGCGGCGAGCTGGTGCCGGTGGACTCCGAGCACAGCGCCGTGCTCCAGTGCGTCACCGGGCGGGATCCCGGCCTCGCGCGGCTCATCCTCACCTGCTCGGGCGGGCCCTTCCGGGAGTGGCCCGCCGAGCGCGTGGCGCGGGCCACGGTGGAGGAGGCGCTGCGCCATCCGACCTGGCAGATGGGCAGCAAGATCACGGTGGACAGCGCCACGCTCGTCAACAAGGCGCTGGAGCTGATCGAAGCGCACCACCTCTTCGCCCTGGCGTACGACGCGCTCGAAGTCGTGGTCCACCCGCAGAGCATCGTGCACGCGTTCACCGAGTTCTGCGACGGGAGCGTGATGGCCCAGGTGGGATTTCCCTCGATGGAGCTGCCGATTCTCTACGCTCTCACGCACCCCGCGCGGCTGCCGGACAGCGGGGTGCGCCGGTTCGATCCGGTGGCCGCGGGCCCGCTCACGTTCGAGCCGGTGCGGAGCGCGGTATTCCGCTCGCTCGGTGCGGGGCTGGCGGCGGGGCGGACGGGTGGGATCTCGCCCGCGGTGTTCAATGCCGCGAACGAGGTGGCGGTCTCGGCGTTTCTCGAGGGCGAGATCCCCTTCGGCCGCATCAGCGAAATCATCGAGGGCGTGCTCGACGATCACAGCCCGGCCCCCGCCACGGCGCTCGCGGCCGTGCGCGAGGCCGACCGGTGGGCGCGCGAGCGCGCCCGCGCCCACGTACGCCGCACCTGAGGTCCTCGTGCTGACGACCGTGTTGTCTTTGATCGTGGTGCTCGGCGTCCTCGTCTTCGTGCACGAGGCCGGCCATTTCCTCGCGGCCAAGTGGGCCGGGATCTACGTGCATCGGTTCTCCCTCGGCCTCGGCGCGCCGATCAAGTGGCTCACCACCCGGCGCGGCGAGACCGAGTACTCGATCTCGTGGCTGCCGCTCGGCGGGTACGTCAAGATGGCGAGCGCCGAGGAGGACGTCGGGAGCAGCCCGCTCGAGGGCGGCGCGGCGGCCACCGAGGTGCCGCCGGACCGGATGTTCGAGGCCAAGCCGATCTGGAAGCGGATGGTCGTGATCCTGGCCGGGGTGACCATGAACGCGCTGTTCGCCTGGCTGCTCTTCACCTTTCTCGCCGCCAAGAACGGGCGCCAGATCGACCCGGTGACCGCGGTGGGCCGGGTCGTGGACGAGTTGCTGCCGCCGGAGGCGGAGGCGTTCAAGTCGATCCGCCCGGGCACGCGTATCCTGAGCGTGAACGGAAGGCCCGTGGCGTCGTGGGACGAGATCGCGGAAGGCATCGCCAACTCGCCCGAGCCCGAGATCGTGCTTCGGCTGGACGACGGCTCCGAGGTGTCCGCCCGGATTCACCAGGATGCGCTCGAGCAGCGCCTCAAGGCGTCCCAGGCGTTACAACCGTACCGGGCGCCGGTCGTGGGCCAGGTCGTGTCCGGGCGGCCCGCCGCGAAGGCCGGCATCCAGGCGGGGGACACCATCACGGCCATCGACGGCCGGCCGGTGTCGCAGTGGTACGACTTGCTCGAGATCCTGCAGAAGAGCGCGGGCCGGCCGCTCGCGGTCGAGGTGGCACGGGGCGGGCGGCGGCTGAGCTACGATATCACGCCGTACGTAGACTCGATCACGGGGCCCAACGGCAAGCCGCAGGCGATCGGCCGGATCGGCGTGGCCGTGGGCAGCAGCTATCGCTCGGAGCCGCTGTCGCTGGGCCAGGCGGTGGTGGAGGGCTGGCACGGTACCGTGGGCGCCTCCACCCAGATCGTCCGCACCGTGCGGGGCCTCTTCAGCGGGCGAATCTCCCGCCGGGAGGTGGGCGGTCCGATCCTGATCGGGCAATTGGCGGGGGAGAGCGCCCGGATGGGGCTGGACGCCTTTCTCGCCTTCATGGCGCTGATCTCGATCAACCTGGCGGTGCTCAACCTCCTGCCGGTCCCGGTGCTCGACGGTGGGCAGTTCCTGTTCCTGCTGGCGGAGGCGGTGGTGCGCCGGCCCCTCCCGCTCAAGCTGCGCGAGCGGCTCACGATGGTCGGGCTGGTGTTGATCGTGCTGCTGATGGGGTTGGCCTTCTCGAACGATATCCGGCGACTGTTCGGGGCGTAGGCGGAGCAGGCGACAGGCGGGCGGAGGGCTCCGCGGCACGAGAGCCGCTGTGGCGGCATGAGAGCCACTGTGGCGGCACGAGAGCCACTGTCATCCCGAGCGCAGCGAGGGACCTGCCCAAACCGGAGTTCGACCTCCGGATGAGGAGGTCCCTCGCTGCGCTCGGGATGACGGCGCGTTACCTTCGCGCCGCCTGTCCGCTTGTCCGCCCACCCTTGTCCCCCGCCAGGACCATGGTTATTCTACCGTGCTACAACGGATTACGACGCCAACGCATATGAGGACCAGCGCAGCATGAGCTTCGACAAGCAGGCGGTCACGGCCAAGCACCAGGCCCACGCGAGCGATACCGGGTCGACCAAGGTGCAGGTGGCCCTGCTCACCGAGCGGATCAACTCCCTCACCGAGCATTTCCGCACCCACGCCAAGGACCATCACGGGCGGCGCGGCCTCCTGAAGATGGTCGGCACCCGCCGCCGGCTCCTGACCTACCTCAAGCGGAGTGACCTCGAGACCTACCGCGCGCTCATCGAGCAACTCGGTCTCAGGCACTAATCGACGTACGCCGCCGAGGGCGTCCTGATCTACGCATCGGGACGCCCTCTCTATTGATGTGTCCTGAGCCGCAAAGAAACCCGAGAACCCGAGAGAGAAGGTAGTGACCGTGCAACGGATCGAGACCCAGTTCGCCGGACGTCCATTCACGCTGGAAACCGGACGCCTCGCGAAGCAGGCCGCCGGCTCCGCCGCCCTGCGTTTCGGCGACACGATGGTGCTGGCCGCCGTCACCGTATCCCCCAACATCTCCACCCTCCCGTTCTTTCCCCTCACGGTCGAATATCGCGAGAAGACCTACGCCGCGGGCAAGATTCCCGGCGGGTTCCTCAAGCGCGAGGGCCGGCCGTCGGACGACGAGATCCTGGCCGCGCGGCTGATCGACCGGTCGATCCGGCCGCTGTTCCCGGAAGGGTTCAAGAACGAAGTGCAGGTGTTCGTCACCGTGCTGTCAGCCGACCAGGAGAACGACGCGGACATTCTCGGCGTTATGGCCGCCTCGGCCGCGCTCAGCCTGTCGACGGTGCCGTGGAACGGCCCGCTCGCCGCGGTGCGGGTGGGGCGGATCGAGGGGAACTGGATCCTCAATCCGACCTTCCAGCAGCTCGAGTTCTCGACCCTGGACCTGGTCGTGAGCGGCTCCGCCGACTCGATCGTCATGGTCGAGGGCGGCTCGCTCGAGATCTCCGAAGCCGAGGTGCTCGAGGCGCTCAAGGTCGCGCAGAAGGGGATCAAGGAAGTCATCGGCCTCCAGAAGCAGGTGATCGACAAGGCGGACAAGAAGCCGAAGATCGCCTGGACCAAGGCCGAGCATGACGCGGGCATCGTCGAGAAGATCAAGGAGGTGGCCGAGGCGCAAATGGCCACGGCCATCAACGCCAAGGACAAGGCCACCCGGGCCAGCGGCGTCCGCGCGGTGCGCGACCAGGCCGTGGCGAAGGTGCTCGAGAGCTTCCCCGATCGCGGCCGCGAGATCGGCAACGTGCTCGAGGACGTCGAGTACCGTGTCATGCGCCAGCAGGTGCTCGAGAAGGGCGAGCGGGTCGACGGCCGCGATCTGGATACCATCCGCCCGATCGTGATCGAGACCGGCGTCCTGCCCCGCACCCACGGCTCGTCCCTGTTCCAGCGCGGCGAGACCCAGGCGCTCGTGTCCGTCACCCTGGGCACCGCGGACGACGAACAGCGGATCGACAGCATCGACGTGGCCGGCGAGACCACCAAGTCGTTCATGCTGCACTACAACTTCCCGCCGTACTCGACCGGCGAAGTCAAGATGATCCGCGGCACCAGCCGGCGCGAGATCGGCCACGGGGCCCTGGCCGAGCGGGCGCTGCAGCCGCTGCTGCCGCACTACGAGGACTTCCCGTACACGCTCCGCGTCGTCTCCGAGATCCTGGAATCGAACGGCTCGTCATCGATGGCCACGGTCTGCGGCGGCTCGCTGGCGCTGATGGACGCGGGTGTGCCGATGCAGGCGCCCTGCGCCGGCGTGGCGATGGGGTTGATCAAGGAAGGCGACAAGATTGCCGTGCTCACCGACATCCTGGGCTCCGAGGACCATCTCGGCGACATGGACTTCAAGGTGGCGGGGACCGAGAAGGGCATCACCTCGATCCAGATGGACATCAAGATCGAAGGCCTCGACCTCAAGATCATGGAGCAGGCCCTCGAGAAGGCCCGTCGCGGCCGGCTCCATATCCTGAAGGAGATGGCCAAGGTGCTCGCGGGGCCGCGCACCGAGCTCTCCAAGTACGCGCCTCGCATCTTCACGATGCAGATCAAGCCCGACAAGATCGGCGACGTGATCGGACCCAAGGGCAAGACCATTCGCGGCATCCAGGACGCCACCGGCGCCAAGATCAGCATCGAGGACAGCGGGCTCGTCACCATCTCCGCCGTCGGCGGCGAGGCGGGCGAGAAGGCGCGGGCCATGGTCGCGGCCATCACGACCGAGCCCGAGGTCGGCCGGACGTACGAGGGGCCGGTCAAGAGCACGACCGCGTTCGGCGCGTTCGTCGAGATCCTCCCGGGCGTCGAGGGGCTGCTGCACATCAGCGAGCTCCAGCACGGGCGCACCGAGAAGACCGAGGACGTGGTCAAGAAGGGCGACATCGTGCAGGTCAAGCTGCTCGAGGTCGACGACCGCGGGCGCATGAAGCTTTCCCGGAAGGCGCTGCTGCCCAAGGAGTAGCCCTCTCGTGGAAACGGTTCGTCTGGACGACGGGCTCCTGCGCACCACGGCGCCGAACGGGCTCGTCGTCCTCACCGAGAAGCTGCCGGGCGTCCGCTCGGCGGCGACCGGCCTCTACGTCCGCACGGCGAGCGCCCACGAGCGCCGCGAGCAGATGGGGATCTCCCACCTGCTCGAGCACATGGTGTTCAAGGGCACCGAGCGCCGCTCCGCCAAGGAGCTGGCGCTCGAGCTCGAGGTCCGGGGCGGCGGCCTCGACGCCTTCACCGGGCGCGACTACACCAGCTATCAGGCCCACACGCTCGACGCGGATCTGCCGCTCGCGGTCGAGATCCTCACCGACCTCGCCCGCCGGCCGCTGCTCCGCGAGAGCGACCTCGAGCCGGAGCGGAACGTGATCCTCGAGGAGATCAACGGGGTCGAGGACACCCCCGACGACCTCGTCTTCGAGCTGCACGCGGCCGAGCTCTGGCCGGCGCATCCCTACGGCTACTCCATTCTCGGAAGTCCCGGCACGCTGGCGGCGCTCTCCGCGGACGATCTCCGGTGCCTGCACTCCACGGGTTACTACCGCGGGAACTTCGTCGTCGCGTCGGCCGGCAACGTCGACCACGCGCAGCTCCTGACCGTGCTCGAGCGGGAGGGGTGGTTCGAGGGTACCGCGCCCGAGCCGGCGCGGCCCGCCGTGCCGCCCGTTCCGGCCCTTCGAGCGGTCGAGCGCCATGAGGAACGCGACACGGCCCAGACCCACATCGTCTTCGGCACCGACACGTTTCCGCTCCGCGACCGGCGGCGCTTCGCCCTGGCCATCCTGACCAACGTGTTCGGCGGCGGCATGTCCAGCCGCCTGTTTCAGCGGGTGCGGGAAGAGCTGGGCCTGGCCTACGCGATCTTCGCCTACAAGCACTTCTACCAGTCGTCCGGCCAGCTCGGCGTCTACATCGGGACTCAGCCCGGGACGGCCGACGCGGCGGTCGAGGCCATCCGCGGCGAATACGCCCGGCTGGCCCGCGAGGGGCTGCCGGCCTCAGAGCTGGCGGACGGCAAGCAGCAGCTCAAGGGCCAGGTGATGCTCGCGCTCGAGAGCCCGAGCGCCCGCATGGGCCGGCTGGCGGGCTCCATCCTGCACGACGACGAGTACCGCCCGCTCGACCACGTGCTGGCGGAGATCGATGCGGTCAGCGAAGCGGACGTCGCCGCGGTGGCCGCGGAGTTCTTCGTCCCGGAGCGCCAGACGGTGCTCCGGCTCGGGCCGGCGTGATGCGGGGCCGGCGGTCCATGGCCGCGAGTCATCCTGAGCGAAGCGAAGGAGGCATGCCTCAGGTCATGCCTCCTTCGCTTCGCTCAGGCTGACTCCTCGCGACCCAAACATCGCGCATACCAGACTCCATAACCACTCAGAGGATCCATGCTCATCGGCGTGCCGAAGGAGATCAAGACGAACGAGAACCGCATCGCGCTCGTGCCGGCCGGCGCCGAGGCGCTGGTGGCGGCGGGACACACCGTCTTCCTCGAGGCCGGCGCGGGGCTCGGCAGCGGCTTTCCGGACGACGCCTACACGGCGGTCGGCGCCTCGATCCTCGCCACCGCCGACGAGGTCTGGCAGCGGGCCGAGATGATCATGAAGGTGAAGGAACCGATCGCCGTCGAGTGGCCACGGATGCGGCGCGGGCAGGTCATCTACACGTATTTCCACTTCGCCGCGGCCGAAGCGCTGACCCGGGCGGTGATCGCCTCGGGCGCGATCGCGGTGGCGTACGAGACCGTGCAACTCCCGAGCGGCGAGCTGCCGCTGCTCACGCCGATGTCCGAGGTGGCCGGCCGGATGGCCGTGCAGGAAGGCGCGAAGTACCTGGAGAAGGTGTTCGGCGGAAGCGGAGTGCTCCTTGGCGGCGTTCCGGGTGTCGCGCCGGGTGAGGTGGTGATCATCGGCGGCGGTGTCGTCGGCATCAACGCGGCCAAGATGGCCGCCGGACTCGGCGCCCACGTGACCATCCTCGACATCTCGCTCGACCGGCTGCGCTACCTCGACGATGTCCTGCCGGCCAACGTGGATACCACCTATTCCAACCGGCACAACATCCTCGAGGCCATCCGGTGGGCCGACCTGGTCATCGGGGCGGTGCTGCTGCCCGGGGCCAAGGCGCCCCATCTGGTCAAGCGGCCCGACCTCAAGAGCATGAAGCCGGGCTCCGTGATCGTGGACGTGGCGGTCGACCAGGGCGGCTGCGTCGAGACCATCAAGCCCACCACCCACGAGAACCCGACCTACTTCGTCGACGGCATTCTGCACTACGCGGTCGCCAATATGCCCGGCGGGGTGCCCCGGACGTCCACCCTCGCCCTCACCAATGCCACGCTGCCGTATGGACTTAGGCTTGCCAAGCATGGCTGGCGTGGCGCGTGCAAGGCCGACCCGGCACTGGCCCTCGGGCTCAACGTTGTCGAGGGCAAGGTGGTCTACCCAGGTGTTGCCGAGGCCTTCCGGCTGCCGCTGACCGACGTCGCGTCGGTGCTGTGACCGAAGTTCTGATCACCCGGCTGGCCCACGGAGAGGGGCTGCCGCTCCCGGCCGTGGCCACCCCGGGGGCGGCCGGCTACGACATCGCGAGCGCGGACGAGGGGCGGCTGGCCCCGATGGAGCGCCGGCTGTTCCGGACCGGGTTCGCCATCGCGGTCCCCGACGGGTTCGAGTGCCAGGTCCGGCCCCGGTCAGGGCTGGCGCTCCGCCACGGAATCACGCTCCCCAACACCCCGGCGACGATCGACAGCGATTACCGCGGCGAGCTGATGATCATGCTGGTGAATCTGGGGGCCGATGCTTTCGACGTGACGCGCGGGATGCGGATCGCGCAGCTGATCGTCGCGCGGGTCGAGCGGGTGACGTTCAGGGCGGTCGATGTGCTGCCGGAGACGGCGCGTGGAAGGGGCGGATTCGGGAGCACGGGTTCGTAGGCAGGCAGTCAGGATGACTCGGTGGGAGCACGCGAGTTCGGCAGCTTGGCGATCCTCTAACCCCCATTTACCTTGTGAACCATGCGCCTAGCGGCCACCTGATGAAGCTTCCATCCTTGAATCTGATGTCCTGGCTGCCCGCGAACGAGATCGCGGTGGACCTCGGCACGGCCAACACGCTCGTGTACGTCAAGGGCGAGGGCATCGTCCTCAACGAGCCGTCGGTCGTGGCGATCGAGAAGGCGACGGGCAAGATCAAGGGCATCGGGCTCGAGGCCAAACGCATGCTCGGCCGGACCCCCGACGGCATCCTCGCGGTGCGTCCGCTCAAGGACGGCGTCATCGCCGACTTCGACGTCACCGAGAAGATGCTGCGGTACTTCCTCAAGACCATCATCGACAAGCACGTCTTCCGCGTGAAGCCGAAGGTCATCGTCTGCGTGCCCTCGGGCATCACCGAGGTGGAGCGCCGCGCCGTCCGCGACTCGGCCGAGACCGCCGGCGCCAAGCAGGTGCTCATGGTAGCCGAGCCGATGGCGGCGGCCATCGGCGTCGGGCTCCCGGTCGAGACCCCCACCGGCAACATGGTGATCGACATCGGGGGCGGCACCACCGAGATCGCGGTGATCGCGCTCTCGGGCATCGTGTCGGACACCTCCATCCGCACCGGCGGCGACGAGCTGGACCAGGCGATCGTCCAGTTCATGCGCAAGAACTACAACCTGCTCGTCGGCGAACCGACGGCCGAGGCGATCAAGATCAAGATCGGGTCCGCCGCGCCCACCGGCGACGAGCGTGAGATGGAGGTCAAGGGCCGCGACCTCGTCTCCGGCATCCCCAAGACGGTGCGCGTCCATTCCGCCGAGATCCGGGAGGCGGTCCAGGAGCCGATCCAGCAGATCGTCGACGCGGTGCGCCGCGCCCTGGAGATCACGCCGCCCGAGCTCGCCAGCGATATCGTCGACCGCGGCATCGTCATGACCGGCGGTGGCGCGCTCATCCGGGGACTCGATATCCTCCTCGCCCAGGAAACCGGGCTCCCCATCCACGTGGACGAGGACCCGCTCACCTGCGTGGTCCGCGGGACCGGGCGCATTCTCGACGACTACGAGAAATACCGCAGCGTCCTGTCCGTCTGAGCATGGCCAGCGCGTCCGAACGCTCCTACACGCGCCGGGACACCGTGATGTTCGCCGTCTGCGTCGGCCTCTCGCTGGTCGGGCTGTTCGCTCCGTCAGAGTGGGGCATGGGCATCGCCGATTCGCTCCGTGAGAGCGTGCTGGCGCCGCTCGTCTGGCTCCAGACCCGTGCCGAAGAAGGGAAGACCAGCCGGGACCGTCTCCGGGCCATCACCGCCCAGCGGGACTCCACCTCCTACCTCGCGCAGGGCCTGCCCTCGCTCATCGCCGAGAACGAGCGGCTGCGCCAGCTGCTCGCGCTGAGCCGCCGCCTGTCCAGCCGCTACGTCGCCGCCGAAGTGCTGCACCAGTCCCAGGCCACCGACGGCCGCACGCTGCTCCTGAGCGCGGGCGTGCGCGACGGCGTGTCGCCGTTCGACCCAGTGGTCGCCCCCGAGGGGCTCATCGGCGTGGTGCTGAGCGTGTCGCAGCGGACCAGCATCGTCATGACCTGGGCCCATCCGGAGTTCCGGGTCAGCGCCTTCACGGTCACGGGAAACGCGGCCGGCGTGGTCGCGCCGTCGCCCTCCGCCGACGGCGGCGAAGGCGCGCTCGAGTTCCGCGGCGTCCCGTACCGTGACTCCGTGCCGGACGGGACCCTGGTGCTGTCGTCGGGGCTGGGCGGCGTCTACCCCAAGGGCATTCCGGTCGGCACCGTGACGGGGGTGGCGCGGGAACAGGAGGGCTGGGAGCGGGTCTACCGGCTGCTGCCCGCGGCCAACCCGGGCTCGGCCGCGCACGTGCTGATCCTCGTGGCGCCGAGCGGCGACGTCTCGCGTGGCTTCCCCAGCGACTCGCTGGTCCAGGCCCAGCGGCAGGACTCGCTCGACCGCATCCGCCGGGCGGACTCGGTGGCCCACGCGCGGGCCGATTCGCTCGCGGCGGTCAAGCGTGACACCACGCGGCCGCGGCCGGCGCCGCGAGCCGATTCCGCGGCGACGGCCGGCGCGCCGGCGGCCCCCTCGCCGCCCAAACCCGCCAAGAAGCCCGTCCCCAGGCCCGCCCCCACGACCCCGCCGCCGCCCGCGGCCGGAGACTCGGCGCGATGATCCCGGCCCGGGCCAACCGGCTGCAGGTCGCCGCGGTGCTGCTGCTCCTTCTGGTACTGCAGTTCTATATCCGCCCCCGGCTCTGGGGCCCGCGGGCGAGCCCGGATTTCCTGTTCGTCGGCATGATGCTGTTCGCCATGCGGAGCGGCCCGGGGGCGGGGGCGCTCGCGGGCTTCGCCGCGGGTCTCATCGCCGACTCGTTCACGCCGGCGCGGTTCGGCGCGGGCATGCTGGCCCATACGGTGGTCGGATACCTCGCCGCCTGGGCCAGGGCGGTATTCTTCGCCGACAACCTTCTGGTGAACGCGGCCTTCGTGGCCGTCGGGCTCTGGCTCCGCGACTTCATCGTCCTGCTGGCGAGCGGCCCGGGCGACCGGTCGGTCCTGACCGCGCTGGCGGTCTACAGCCCGCTCGAAGCGCTGAGTTCGGCGCTGGTGACCCTGATCGTCCTGGTGGCATTCCGCGAGTGGTTCTCGATCCGGCTGGACGCGTGACATGAGCGGCTTCGATTCGTATCGGGTGCGCGAGCGCGCCGACGTGGCGCGCCTGATTCTCGTCGGGGCGTTCCTGGTCCTGGCGGGCGCCTTCTTTCGCACCCAGATCATCCAGCACGACAAGTTCCAGCTCAAGGCGGAAACCAACCGTCTCCGGCCCATTCCGCTCACGCCGCCCCGGGGCGCCATCCTCGATCGGCGGGGTCAGATCATCGCGGAGAACGTCCCGGGCTATTCGGTCAAGCTGCTGGCGTCGAACCAGGACTCGCTCCGGGCGGTGCTGACCCGGGTCGGCCGCTACGTGCCAATCGACACCTCGGACATCGACGATATCCTGCGCCGCTACGCCGTCGCCCGCTACCAGCCGGTGGTGGTCTTCGGTGACGCCAAGTTCGAGACCATCGCCCGCCTGGAGGAGCACCGGGCGGTCCTGCCGGGTCTGGTGATTCAGGCGGAGCCCAAGCGGCTCTATCCCATCGGCAAAGCGGTCGCGCACCTGGTGGGGTACGTCTCGGAGGTCACGGAGTCCGACCTCACCGCCAATCGCTATCCGGGCGCGGGGCTCGGCTCGATCGTGGGCAAAGCCGGGCTCGAGCGCGAATACGACGACAGCCTCCGTGGGGCGGAAGGGGTGCGATACATCGAGGTCAACGCCCGCGGACGACTGGTTCGCGAGGAGGCCAGCACGGCCTCCCTCCCGCCCACGCCCGGTCACCCGGTGCAGACCACCATCGACCTCGACCTCCAACGCTACATCGACAGCATCTGGCCGCCCGGCGTGCGCGGCGCGATGGTGGCCATGACGCCCGAGGGCGAAGTCCGGGCCCTGTACTCGGCGCCCACCTACGATCCCAACGCTTTCGTGGGCGGTGTTTCCAGCGCGACCTGGCGGTCGCTCAATACCGATGTCGCCAAGCCGCTGCTCAACCGGGCGATGATCGGTCGCTACCCGCCCGCGTCGCCCTTCAAGCTGGCCGTCGCCGCGATGGCGCTCAAGCGCGGCATCATCGGCTTCGACAGCCACATGCCGCTGCCGTGCTCGGGCGGCATGCAGCTTGGCAATCGCTACTTCCGCTGCTGGAAGAAGGAGGGGCACGGCTCGCTCGACCTGGTCGGGGCGGTGGCGGCGAGCTGCGACGTGTACTTCTACCAGCTCGGCCTGCGCTTGGGGCTCGAGGCCATTCTGCACGACGGGGCCCTCATGGGCTTTCGCGACCGAAGCGGGATCGATCTCCCCAGCGAGCAGAGCCCGATCTACCCCGCCACTACGGCGTATTTCGACAAGCTCTACGGGCCCCGCAACTGGAGCCCTCCCGCCACGACCCTCAACTTCTCGATCGGGCAGGGGGAGAACACCCAGACGCTGATCAACATGGTTCGGTTTTACGAGGGACTCGCCGGAAACGGCCAGTCGCGGCAACCGTACGTCGTGCGCCGCGATGCGAAGCGCGAGTCGCGCGAGTTGGGCCTGACCGACGCCCAACTGCTGGGGCTGCGTCGGGCGCTGACCGCGGTGGCCGAGCGTGGCACCGCTTCCGCCATCATCAATGCCACGCCGGGATCGAAGGGACGTGTACTCCAGATCGCGGGCAAGACGGGGACGGCGCAGAATCCGCACGGGCTGGACCACCGCTGGTTCATTGCAATGGCCCCCGCGGACCAGCCCGAGCTCATCGTCGGCGGCATCATGGAGAACGTCGGCCTCCACGACCCGCTCGTGGTCCGGAACGTCTACCTGGCGCTGCGGCGGTACGTCCTGGGCCCCGATTCGGTCGGCGCTGCGGTCAAGGTCCAGATCTCGATTCCCGAGGATGGGGGCGCGGTGCTGGCGCCGCCCTCGGCGGAGGATCTACTCCCGCCCGTGCCGGATGCCGACAGCACGGGAACCCCGGAGCGCCGCCCGTGAAGGCCTCCGTGGTGGATCGCCGGCTGCTCTGGGTCACCCTCGCCCTCATGACGTTCGGTCTGCTGACGCTGTATTCGGCCGGGCAGACCGACGTTCCCACCCACGCCGCGGGCGTCTGGTATCACCAGGCCGTCTGGTTCGCCGTCGGCGCGGCGGCGGGCTGGGTGGTGTTCCACGTGTCCCTCCGGTTGCTCGAGTGGCTGGCCCCGGCGCTCTACGCGTTCGCCCTGATCCTGCTGGTGATCGTGCTGGCGGTCGGCACCGGGGCGGGGACCGCCCAGAGCAGCCATAGCTGGCTCTCGGTGGGCGGCCACCAGATCGGTCAGCCGTCGGAGCTCGCCAAGGTCGCCACGGTGCTGATGCTGGCCCGCTACCTCTCGGGCCGGAGGGAGCCGCCGCGCTCGCTCCGTGACCTCCTGATGCCGGGAGCCATCGTGGGCGCGCCCTTCCTGCTGGTGCTCAAGCAGCCGGACCTCGGCAGCGCCATCGTGTTCATCGGGATCGCCTTCGCCATGCTGTTCTGGGCCGGCGTGCGCCCGCGACTCCTGTTCATGATCGCCTCGCCGGGACTGAGCTTACTGCTGGCGTTCAACAACTGGGCGTGGGGCGCCTGGATGGTGGCCTTCACCACGCTGCTGATCCTGTGGCGCCCCTACATCTACGATTCGGTGGTGGTCTGGACCCTCAACGTGGCGATGGGAACGATCGCGCTGCCGCTCTGGCAACGGCTGCAGCCATACCAGCAGAACCGGCTGCTGACCTTCCTCAACCCCGAGGTCGACCCACGGGCAGCCGGCTACCACGCCATCCAGTCGCGGGTGGCGATCGGATCGGGCGGCTGGTTCGGGACCGGCTACACCCAAGGTCCCCAGAAGCGGCTCGCGTTCCTGCCGGAACAGCACACCGACTTCGTGTTCCCGATCGTCGGCGAGGAGCTGGGCTTCGTCGGCGTGATGGTGGCGCTCTCGCTCTTTCTCGCCCTGTTTCTCGCCCTGCTGCGGATCGCGCGGCGGGCCACGGACAGTTTCAGCAGCCTGGTGACGTTCGGCATCCTGGGCCTGTTCTTTACCCACGTCTTCGAGAACGTCGGCATGACGGTGAACCTCATGCCGATCACCGGTATTCCGCTCCCGTTCTTCTCCTACGGCGGCTCGTTTTTCATCATCTGCTCGCTCTGCCTGGGCTTGGCGTTCCGGGTGGCATGGGATTCCAGGCAGTCTGGCTATCCTGATATATGACAACAATTTAACTGTCAGGGCCTAGCGTTTGGGGCCGGGATGACCGAGATTGCATGGGTTCCCCCACGCCCTTGCATCCTTCACCCAAGCGACACCTCATCCTATGGCCGTGATGGCATGGTTTAAGAAGGAACGCAAGCCGAGAACGTCGCAGCGCGAGCGGCTCGAGATCCCGCCCGACGCATGGGAGAAGTGCGACGGCTGCGGGCACATCGACATTCGCGAGAAGTTCGAGAAGGCGCTCAACGTCTGCCCCGAGTGCGGCCGTCATCGCCGGATCGGGGCCGAGGAATACATCGAGCTGCTGACCGATCCCGGCTCCTGGCGCGAGCTCTGGCCGGGGCTGCGCTCGGTGGATCCGCTCCACTTCGAGCACTACCTCGAGCGGCTGACGGCCGCACGGAAAAAGGGCGGATTGGCCGATGCAATCTACGTCGGCACCGCGCGGCTCGACGGGCTCCCGTTCAACCTGGGGGTCATGAATTTCGCCTTCATGGGCGGCTCGATGGGGTCGGTGGTGGGTGAGAAGATCGCACGGCTGGCGCGGCGGTCGCACGAGAAGAAGATTCCGCTGGTCCTGGTCTCGGCCTCCGGCGGCGCCCGGATGCAGGAAGGCGTGCTCTCCCTGATGCAGATGGCCAAGACCTCCGCGGCCATCGCCCTGCTGTACCGTGACGCAATCCCCTACATCTCGATCCTCACCGACCCCACGACCGGCGGGGTCTCGGCGTCGTATGCCATGCAGGGCGACGTCGTTCTGGCCGAGCCGGGCGCGCTGATCGGGTTCGCGGGGCAGCGGGTCATCAAGCAAACGATCGGCCAGGACCTGCCCGACGGGTTCCAGACCGCGGAATTCCTGCTGGAGCATGGGCAGATCGACGACGTGGTCCCTCGGGCGTCGCTCCGGGACACGACGGCCCGGCTCCTCCGGCACATGCAGGGGCAGCGGCCGCACGTGGAGCACGCCGAGCTGAGCTGACGCAGCGCTCCTCCGGCACCGACGCCCCACCTTGACCGCCCGGGTGGGGCGTCGTCGTTCGGGCCAGCTCTCCGTGGCCGGGGCGCGGTGGCGGTCGGGGCGCATGGTCGCCGGCGGGTCGTGGCACCCCCTCCGCTCGCTGCAGACGGCTTCGGCGGGTGGGATCGGGCAGGGGTTGGAGGCCGCCTGACGCTCGCTGCGGGGCACCACGCCCCGCCGGCGATCCGAGCATCGCGGATGGCTAGCTCTCAGGGACGCCGGCTGGCGGGTCGGCCCGAGCTCGCATGACAGGCGGGCTCGAGCGCCGGCGGTTTCAGCGCTGTCCGACAAAAACCGCCGCCCGCGTGGCTCGGGCGCCCGTGCGCGGGGGTTCACAGGTCAGCGTCGCGGCGCCTCCAATCGCTGCGCGAAGGCCTCAGCGCCGCGCGACCACCCGCGGCCCGCGTGGATCGTGCGCTCGTGCGCGGGGGGCCTCACAGAGGGAGCGTCAGTGCGCCCCCAGGTCCCTGCGCGATCTCGAACGCACGAAGCGCACTGCAGCGACCGGCGTGAGGCCCCCCGCGCCCCGCTCCGACCCCCAGCGAGCCCGACGATAACCGGACGTGCGGATGAGCCTGACGTATGACGAAGCCCTTGCGTTCCTCTTCCCCCGGACCACGACGATCAAGTTCGGGCTCGCCACCACGCGCGCGCTGCTCGGCGAGCTGGGCAACCCGCACGAGGTGATGCCGGCGATCCATGTCGGCGGCACGAACGGGAAGGGCAGCGTCTCGACGCTCGTGGCCGAGGCGCTCCGGGAGGCCGGCTGGCGGGTCGGGCTCTACACCTCGCCGCACCTGGCCTCGTTCCGCGAGCGCATGCGGGTGGACGGCGTGCCGATCGGCGAGGCCGCGATGGCCATGTGGACCGAGCGACTGCAGCCGCTCATCCTGGAGCGCAAGGCGACGTTTTTCGAGGCCGCCACCGCCATCGCCTTCGCCGACTTCGCCGCGCGCGGGGCGGAGATCGTGGTCGCCGAGGTGGGGCTCGGCGGACGGCTCGACAGCACCAACGTCCTGCGTCCGCTGGTGAGCGCCGTGACCAAGATCGAGCGCGATCACATGAAGTACCTCGGCGACACCCTGGAGCTCATCGCCTGCGAAAAGGCCGGCATCGCGAAGCCGGCCACTCCGTTCGTGATCGGCGAGCGCGAACCGGTGCTGGTGAACGTGCTCCGGCGCGAGGCGCGGAAGGCGGTCGAGCGGCTCGAGCCAGGCGCCGCGGCCGATGTGCGCGTGCTGCCGCCGGACTATGAGTGGCGCGGGCCGCTGAGCCTCGAGGGTCCCCACCAGCGACGGAATGCCGCTGTCGCGCACGGGATCCTCATGGCGCTGCCCGCGCCCTACCGCCCGCCGGCGGAGGCCATCGCCGCCGGCTTCGGCAGCGCGCGGGTGCCCGGCCGGCTGGACCGGCGGGGCAAGTGGCTGTTCGACGTCGCCCACAACCCCGACGGCATCCGCGCGCTCGTGCGCGCCATCGAAACCCAGCGCCCGCCGCGCCCGCTCCACGCGCTGGTGTCCATCCTGGGCGACAAGGAGTGGCCCGAGATGCTGGTGCAGCTCGACCGGGTGATCGACCGCGGCGTGCTCACCGTCGCACCCACGGCGGCGAGCCGGGGCTGGAACGCGGTGTGGCTCCGGCGCTGGCTTCGCGACCGCGGCCGCCCGCCGGCGCGGGCGTCATGGACGCTCGTGCCGGAGTTCCGCGACGCGCTGGACGTGGCCCAGACGGGCGCCGGAACGGTGCTCGTCACCGGCTCGTTCCACACCGTCGGAGACGTCATGAAGGCGCTCGGAATGGAGGTGGTGTAGGCTCCCCGACCCGGCTATGTTCTCCCCATGCAAACCAAGGCCCTGCCGGGCTTTCGGGAGTTTTACCCCGCCGATCTCGCGCTCCGCACCCACATCGTCCGGACCTGGCGGACCGTGGCCGCGCGCTACGGGTTCGAGGAGTACGACGGGCCGCCGCTCGAGCCGCTCGAGCTCTACACGGCCAAGAGCGGTGAGGAGATCGTCGGCCAGCTGTACAACTTCATCGACAAGGGCGGACGCGAGGTGGCGCTGCGCCCGGAGATGACGCCCACCCTGGCCCGGATGGTGGCGGCGCGCGCCAACGGGCTCAAGAAGCCGATCCGCTGGTTCGCGATCCCGCAGCTCTTCCGCTACGAGCGGCAGCAACGGGGGCGGCTTCGAGAGCACTTCCAGCTCAACTGCGACCTGATCGGCGAGCCGGGCCCGCTCGGCGACGCGGAGATCATCGCGCTCGCGGTCGACGTGATGCGGGCCTTCGGGCTCGGGCCCGCCGATGTCCGCGTGCGGCTGTCCGACCGGCGCGTGCTGCGGGCGCTGCTCCTGGGCGCCGGCGTGACCGAACCGCAGCTTCCGGCCGCCTACCAAACGGTGGACAAGGTCGAGCGGGCACCCCGGGCGGTGCTGGCCGAACAGCTGGCGACGGCCGGCGTCGCCGCGGGCGCGATCGCGCCGGTCTTCGAGGTGGCCGGGCTCCGTGGGCTTCCGGAGGTCGAGACCGCGCTCGGCCGAGCGGCCGGCGGCGCGGCGGCCGGCGCCTCGCTCAGGCGCGTGGTGGACGCGCTCGGCGCCATGGGGCTCGGCGAGTTCGTCGAGGTCGACCTGTCGATCGTGCGCGGGCTCGCGTACTACACGGGGACCGTGTTCGAGTTGTTCGACGCCGGCCGCACCCTCCGCGCCATCTGCGGCGGCGGCCGGTACGACGGGCTGCTCGAGGCGCTCGGCGGCGTGGATCTCCCGGCGCTCGGGTTCGGCATGGGCGACGTGGTGCTGGCCGAGTTGCTCCGTGAGCGCGGCCTGGCGCCGACCGAGGTCTCCAGCATCGACGTCTTTCTCGCCGGCGTCACCGACGACGACCTGCCGCACGTCCTCGCCCTGGCGCACGAGCTGCGCGACGCGGGCCTGCGCGCCGAGTACGCGCTCGGCGCCGGCGCGGTGGGGAAGCAGCTCAAGCTGGCCGACGCCCGGAACGCGCGCTTCGCGGTGGTCATCGGCCCGGACGACCGGGCGCGCGGCGAGGTCATGGTGAAGGATCTGGCGGGCAAGCGCCAGGAGGCGGTGCGGCGCGACCGGGCGGTCGAGCGGCTATCACTGATGGTCCGGACGGAATGAAACCCCAGAGGGCCGGGGAGCAGGGAGATCCGCCACAGAGAAAACGTGACACTGTGGTCGTTCTCTCGCAGTTCTCTGCGATCCCTGTGTCTCTGTGGTGATCCAATCGTCGGTGATGTCGGGACCCCGGTAGAGGAGCAGCAATGGCGGAAACGAAGGCGTTGACGACCCGCGCCGCGGACTTCAGTGCCTGGTACAACGAGCTCATCGCCCGCGCCCAGCTGGCGGATTACAGCCCCGTGCGCGGGTGCATGGTGATCCGGCCGAACGGCTACGCCATCTGGGAGCAGATGCAGAAAGCGCTCGACCAGATGTTCAAGGACACCGGGCACCAGAACGCCTACTTCCCGCTGTTCATCCCGCAGAGCTTCCTCTCGCGGGAGGCGGCGCACGTCGAGGGCTTCGCGCCCGAGACCGCCGTCGTCACCCACGGCGGCGGCAAGGAGCTCGAGGAGCCGCTCGTCGTCCGGCCGACGTCCGAGACGATCATCTACGCGATGTACGCCAAGTGGATCCAGAGCTACCGCGACCTCCCGCTGCTCATCAACCAGTGGGCCAATGTGGTGCGCTGGGAGATGCGGACCCGGCTCTTCCTGCGCACGACCGAGTTCCTCTGGCAGGAGGGCCATACCGCGCACGCCACCGAGGCGGAGGCGGAGGAGGAGACCCTCCGGATGCTCGGCGTCTACCGGACGTTCATGGAGGAGTGGATGGCCATGCCGGTCGTGACCGGCCGGAAGACCGACAGCGAGCGGTTCGCTGGCGCGCTCCGCACGTACAGCTGCGAAGCGCTGATGCAGGACAACAAGGCGCTCCAGGCGGGCACGAGCCACAACCTCGGCCAGAACTTCGCCCGCGCCTTCGAGGTGACCTTCCAGACCGCCAACGGCGATCTCGACCATGTGTGGAACACGTCCTGGGGCGTTTCCACCCGCCTGGTCGGGGCGCTGATCATGACGCACGGCGACGACGCCGGTCTCGTCACCCCGCCGCGGCTGGCACAGTACCAGGTCGTCATCGTTCCGATCTATCGTACCGACGACGAGCGCGCCAGCGTAGTCGCCGCGGCCGAGGGCCTCCGGAAGGCGCTGGCCGCCGCCGGAGTCCGGGTGCACTTCGATGCGCGTGAAGGGATGAAACCCGGCGCAAAGTACTACGAGTGGGAGGGTCGCGGGGTCCCGCTCAGGCTCGAGGTGGGTCCGCGGGATGTGGCGGCCGGCGCCGTCGTCCTCGCGCGGCGGACCGGGGGCAAGAAGGAGACCCTGCCAGTGGACGGCCTCCCCGCCCGGATCCACGAGGAAATGGAGCGGATGCAGAACGATCTTCTCGCCACCGCCAGGGCCCGCCGGGAGGCGGCCAGCATCCGGGGGGCGACCAGGGAGCAGTTCCTGGCACACATCGAGGGTGAAGGCGGGTTCGTGTACGGCGGCTTCTGCGGCCGGGCCTCCTGCGAGGCCGAGATCAAGGAGCGGACCAAGGCCACCATCCGGGTGCTGCCCGATGAGGAATTCCGATCGCGCGAAGCTCCCGCCACGTGCATGTGGTGCGGCCAGCCGAGCGTCGCCGAGGCGGTGTGGGCCAAGGCGTACTGAGCGACAGCCGCTTCGCCGACGCCGGCCTCGCGCGCGAGGGCGATGCGCTCCGCCTGGGAGGCGTGGCGCTCGAGACCATCGTGCGGGAGGTCGGGACGCCGGCCTACGTCTACAACGCCGACGCCATCCGCGAGCGCTATCGGTCGCTCGACACCGCGCTCGACGCGCTGCCGCACCGGATCTGTTACGCGGTCAAGGCCAACAGCACGCTCGCGGTCCTCCGCATCCTCCGCGATCTCGGCGCCGGCGCCGACATCGTCTCGGCCGGCGAGATGGCCCGGGCCCTCGCGGCGGGCTTCGCCCCCGAGCGGATCGTCTTCAGCGGGGTCGGGAAGGCCGCGGCCGAGCTCCGCGCGGCGGTGCGCGCGCGGCTCGGCCACCTCAACGTGGAATCGGTGGCGGAGCTCGAGCGCCTCGCCCGAATCGCGCACGAGGAGCGGGCCGAGGTGGCGGTGGGTATCCGGGTCAACCCGGATGTCACGACCGAGACCCATCCCTACATCTCCACCGGCAAGAGCGGAATCAAGTTCGGCGTGCCGCTCGACCAGGTGTCCGCGGCCGCGGCGCTCATCGCCGCGCATCCGCGACTCCGGCTCACGGCGCTCGCCATGCACCTCGGGAGCCAGCTCTCCGATACGGAGCCGTTCCGGCAGGGGATCGCGCAGCTGCTCGACCTGGCGGCCCGCCTCCGGGCGGAGGGGCGCCATCGGATCGAGGTCGTGGACATCGGCGGCGGCATGGGCATCCGCTATGGTAGCGAGACGCCGATGGAGCCCGGGCGCTTCGCCGAGGCGGTCGTGCCGCTGCTCGCGCCGAGCGGCTACACGGTCTACGTCGAGCCCGGCCGCTTCCTCGTCGGGAGCGCGGGCGTGCTGCTCACCGAGGTCCTCTATCGGAAGCATTCCGGCGGGAAGGAGTTCATCGTCGTGGACGCGGGCATGAACGATCTCGTTCGCCCGAGCCACTACCAGGCCTATCATGAGATCGTGGCGCTCGACGGCCGGAATCGCGCCTCCGTCCGCGCCGACGTCGTCGGTCCCGTCTGCGAGACCGGCGACTTCCTGGCGCTCGACCGTCTGCTCCCGGACGTCGTCGCGGGCGACTACCTGGCCGTTCTCGGCGCGGGCGCGTACGGCTTCGTCATGGCCTCCAACTACAACGCTCGCCCGCGGCCGGCGGAGGTCGTGGTGGACGGGGACCGCTGGTGGGTCGCACGGCCACGGGAGCGGGTGGAGGAGCTGTATCGCAGCGAGCGGGTCTCCCCGTGAGGCGCGTATGACGTCCATCGCCCTACGGCAAGCCGGAGGGGAAGGATTGGAACCCTGGCCGAGTGAGCTGAACCGAGCCGCGGCGCCGGCGCGGTGGTCCCGCAGGGAGTCCACCCGCTACGCGGGTACCCGGTGCGCCCCGAGGTCCCTGCGCGATCCAACCTTCGGAAGCGCGCTGCAGCGACCGAAGGGACCGCCGCGCCGGCGCCGCTGCGGCGGCATGCCCACATCACCGTGATCGGAAAGCAGAGCCCAGTGCCTGAGGCCCAGCATCACGACGGCATCCTGATCATCGACTTCGGCTCGCAGTACACCCAGCTCATCGCGCGTCGCGTGCGCGAAGCCCACGTCTACTGCGAGATCCATCCCCCCTCCCGCACCGTCACCTGGATCCGCGATTGGAAGCCCAAGGGGATCATCCTGTCGGGCGGCCCCAACTCGGTCTACGGCGAGAGCGTCCCCACCGCCGACCCCGCGCTGCTCGAGCTCGGTACCCCCGTGCTCGGCCTCTGCTACGGCATGCAGCTCCTCGCCCACCTTTCGGGCGGCAACGTCACCCGGGCATCGCGCCGGGAATACGGCCGCGCCAACGTCACCATCGACGAGGGGCGCCTGTTCCGCGGGTTCGGCCGGGGCGAAGAGACGCCCGTCTGGATGAGCCACGGCGATCACGTGGACGTGGCGCCGCCCGGCTACCGAGTCACGGCGTCGAGCGACAACTCGCCGGTGGCGGCCTTCGAGCACCAGCAGCGCCCGCTCTTCGGCGTCCAGTTCCACCCCGAGGTCGCGCACACGCCGCGCGGACGGGAGATCCTCGACAACTTTCTGTTTGAGGTCTGCGGCTGCACGCCCGACTGGACGCCCGGTCATTTCGTGGAGAGCGAGATCACGCGGATTCGCGAGCTGGTCGGGCCGGACCGCCGGGTCATCTGCGGACTCTCGGGCGGCGTGGACTCCTCCGTCGCGGCGGTGCTGGTGCATCGCGCGGTGGGCGACCGGCTCACGTGCATCTTCGTGGACCACGGGCTCCTGCGCCTGCACGAGCGGGAACAAGTCGAGGCCACCTTCCGGCGTCACCTCGGCATCGACCTCCGCGTGGTGGACGCGCGTGGGCAGTTTCTCGAGCGGCTGGCCGGCGTCACCGACCCCGAGGAGAAGCGCCGGCGCATCGGTCACACCTTCATCGACGTGTTCGAGGCGGAGGCCCGGTCGGTGGGCGACGACGTGGGCTTTCTGGTGCAGGGAACGCTCTACCCCGACGTCATCGAGTCGCTCTCCCCGCAGGGTGGCCCCTCGGTGACGATCAAGACGCACCACAACGTCGGGGGGCTGCCCGAGCGGCTCCCCTTCGCGCTGCTCGAGCCGCTCCGCGAGCTGTTCAAGGACGAGGTGCGGCAGGTCGGGCGCGAGCTCGGGCTGCCGGAGGAGATGGTCGGGCGTCATCCGTTCCCAGGGCCGGGTCTGGCCATCCGGATCCTGGGCGACGTGACCCCCGAAGGACTGGACATCCTGCGCCGCGCGGACCACATCTACATCGAGGAAATCCGCGCGGCGGGACTCTACGACGATATCTGGCAGGCGTTCTCGGTGCTGCTCCCGATCCGCTCGGTCGGCGTCCAGGGCGATTTCCGGAGCTACGACCAGGTCATCGCGCTCCGTGCCGTCACCAGCCGGGACGGGATGACCGCCGACTGGTACGCGTTCCCGCCCGAGGTGCTGGCCCGGATCTCGAACCGCATCGCCAACGAAGTGGACGGAGTGAACCGCGTGGTCTACGACGTGAGCTCCAAGCCCCCCGCCACCATCGAGTGGGAATGACCCGCCCGCGCGCCGTCAGTCTCCGGTTCCTCGCCGAGCCCAGCCACGTGAACTTCGGCGGCAAGGTACACGGCGGGGCGGTGATGAAGTGGATCGACCAGGCCGGTTACACCTGTGCCGCGGGCTGGACCGGGGAATACTGCGTCACGCTCTACGTGGGCGGGCTGCACTTCATCCGGCCAATCCACGTGGGCGAGCTGGTCGAGCTCAGGGCGCTCGTCATCCACACCGGCCGCACCAGCCTTCACGTCGCCATCGACATCTACGCCCGGGATCCGAAGGACCCGGAGCTCAAGCGGACGGGCCACTGCGTGATCGTGTTCGTGGCCTTGGACGACAAGGGCCGGCCGAGGCCGGTGCCCTCGTGGACCCCGGTGACCGATACCGACCGGGCGCTCCAGGCCTACGCGCGCCGGATGATCGACCTCAGGAAGATGATGGACGCCGAGCTCGAGACCCACCTGCTGCAGCTCGAGCAGTCGACGGCGGGCGCGGTCGCGATCAACGGCTGATGGGCCCCGCTAGAGAAATCGCAGCCATCCCTCCGTCCGCCTCGCCTTGAGATCGGCGAACCACCGGCACGGGAAATACAGGACGACGATCGCTACGGCCCACACCAGGTAGAGCAGCCCCATGCTCCAGGTGTACCCCTCGGGCGGAGGTGGGTTGCCCATGGGATGGTTGGTGAAGAGCCACGGACTCACGCGGCCTTCACGGCCCCACGACACCAGCAGCGCAAGCGCGTGGATGAGCGGGATGTGCAGGACGTAGTAGAAGAACGGCACCCGGCCGAAGGTGGCGACCCAGCTCGCGACCGCCCCGCGAGCGCGTTCGAGCGCCGGGAGGAGGGCGATCGTCGGTCCCAGCGTCATCAGCAGGAAGCTGAACGAGGCCGGATACTTCGTGGTGTTCAGGAACGAGATCGCCGCCGGCATCGCCGTGGCCGCGCTCCACGGGGTACGTCGAAATCGCGAAGATGCTGAGGCCGGCCGCGGCCAAAGGATCGGCGATGGCGGCGAGGATGCCGATCAGATCGAGTGGCAGCGGCCCGCGCACGCGCAGGGCGCGATAGTTCCGCTCACAGGTCACGCCGGCGGGCACCGCGCTCTGCAGTGTCGTGATCGACAGCTCCTCGGCCGTGCGGCTCACCGTCAGGAACCGGCTCGGCTGCGCCGCCCATGCAGGATCGGGTGCCCCAGGCTCGAGACGACAGATCGCCAGGGTGTCCGGCAGGAGCTCCAGCGGGAGACGCGGCGGAGCGGCAGGCCGCGCATCCTGTGCGTCGCCCATCGTTGGGACCCTCCCGATCGAGAGAGCCGGCATGAGCAACCGGCGTATGCCCGCGCCGATCCGGCTCACACGACGTTGACCAGTCAAGCGCCCGCCGGGAGGCTCGCTCATTTGTCGGACCGCTGAGGCAACCTGGGGACCCACCGCGGCACGCTGGCCTTGTATGCCCGGTAGGCCGCACCGAACCGATGTTCGAGTCCCGGCTCCTCGAGGGCGACGAAGTACACATGGTTGAAGAGGAGAAACGCCGCCGCCCACAGACCGACCGGCCTGGACCACCAGAAGACCGCTTCTCCCAGGAGCATGAGCACCACCCCGCTGATCATCGGATTGCGCATGTAGCGATACGGACCCATGGCCACCAGGTTTCGCGTCGGATCCCAGGGCGCGAGGGTGCCGCGCCCCACGCGGGCGAAGAGCCCCACGCTCCAGGCAAATACCGCGAATCCGGTGACGAAGACCGCCACCCCGGCGCCCACGTGAAGCCAGGGCCAGAGCGAGTCTCCGTGCACCTCGAGGCTTGCCGGCGAGCGGCGAAGCAGACTTACGGGCACCAGCACAACGACGACACAGGGCAGAAGCAGGATCGACACCAGATGACGCAGTGGCATGAGCATGCGCGTGCTCCCTCCCGCCACGAGCCGACAGCCGGCGCCGGCTGGATTCCGTTTCGGGGGCGCGTCCGGCATACCCAAATCTGGTGCTCGGCTTGGCCGCCGCGTAAGGGGAAAACCGGCCCGAAGTCATCGATTTTGCGACGCGAACGGAACCCCGGGTGCCCGCCGGCTCGCCCCGCTCGCCGACCGCCGCTAGTATTCCCGCGGGATGGACCCTCTCTCCGATCTGCTGCGTATCGTCCGGCTCGACGGCGCGTTCTTCTTTGCGGTCGAGGCGGCGGAGCCGTGGAGCGTCGAGAGCGCACCGGCGCGCGAGCTCTCCCCGCGCATCATGCCCGCCGCGGAACACCTGATCTCGTACCACATCCTGACGGCGGGCAGGTGTTTCGGGGGCGTCGCCGGCGAGGAACAGGTCGAGCTCACTGCGGGCGACGTGATCGTCTTTCCCCATGGCGACGCGCATATCATGTCGAGCAGCCGGGACCTGCGGGTCGGCCCGGACGTCAACACCTCGGCCCCCGCCCGCTATCCCGAGACCGTCTTTCTCGGCGACAAGGGTCCGCGGGGCGCGTCGTTCATCTGCGGCTTCCTCGGGTGCGACCGGCGGCCATTCAACCCCCTGCTCGCGGCGCTCCCGCACCGGATGCACCTGCGGGGCATCTCGAACGGCTGGCTCGGCGGCTTCACCCGCCAACTCACCGAGGAGGTCCGGCTGGGCCGGGCGGGCGCCGATACCGTCCTCACGCGCCTGGCCGAGCTGATGTTCATCGAGGTCATTCGTCGCTACCTCGAGGACTTGCCGCCGGGGCAGACCGGCTGGCTCGCCGGCCTCCGCGACGAGGTGGTCAGCCGGGTGCTCGCGCAGCTGCATGCGCGGCCCGGCCATCCCTGGACTCTCGCCGAGCTGGCGCTCAAGGCCTCCTCCTCCCGGTCCAACGTGGCCAAGCGGTTCACGGAGCTCGTCGGCCAGCCGCCGATGCAGTATCTGACTCGGTGGCGGATGCAGGTCGCCGCCAACCTTCTGGCCCAAAGTGGCGCCAAGGTCGCCGCTATCGGCGCGGAGGTCGGGTACGACTCCGAGGCCGCGTTCAGCCGGGCATTCAAGAAGGCCACCGGGCTCGCGCCCGGCGCCTGGCGCGGGGTCCGCCGCACGGCCCGCTCGTAGTCCCTCCCATCGGCCCGATCGAGACGTTCGGGCATCTCCGCTGGACTCTCAGGCAGGAAACGCCCGGCCGCGTACCCCCGAGCAGGAAGTCGGGATGACCAGTCATTGGCGGAATCGCCCGTCCACGGCACACTGATGCCTCGCACGCACGGTGCGCGCGCCAATCCCCTGATAGTGGAGGAGTCATGCCATCCGAGAGCATTCCCTGCCTCACCGGCCCCGGTACCAGCGGAGACGTCCGCGCCTGGTCCGAGGATCCCTTGACCGCCCGGGCGAGGGCGGTCTGGACCGGCGGTGATTTCCTTCCGATCGCACGCAGCTTCGCGCCCGGGGCCGAAGAGTTCATCGCCCGGCTGGGCCTTCGACCGGGGGAGTCGGTGCTCGATGTCGCATGCGGCACCGGCAATCTCGCGATCCCGGCGGCGCGCGCAGGCGCGCGGGTCACGGGGATCGACATCGCCCCGAACCTGATCGCGGAGGCCCGGCTCGAGGCCCGTACCGCGGGCTGTGCCGTCGCCTTCGAGGTCGGCGACGCCGAGGCGATGCCCTATCTCGATGGCCAGTTCGACACCGCCGTCACGATGTTCGGCGCGATGTTCACCTACCGGCCGGATCGGGCCGCGGCGGAGCTTGTCCGGGTGACCCGGAGCGGCGGCCGGGTCGCGATGGCGAACTGGACGCCCGAGGGGTTCGTCGGCGAGATGCTGCGCGCCCACACGGCGCTCGTGCCGCCGCCGTCGGGGGTGCCGAGTCCGCTGGAATGGGGCAGGGAAGGCCGGGTGCGCGCGCGCTTCGGCGAGCGCGTGACGTCGGTGACCTGCGCCAGGCGGACGCTGGAGCTCCGCTTCCCGTTTCCGCCGGCGGCCGTGACCGAGTTGTTCGCCACCTGCTACGGGCCCACCGTAGCGACGCTCCGGGCGACCGATCCCGCCGGCGCCAGCCGGCTCCGCGTCGAGCTCACCCGCCTGTTCCAGCAGCACAACCGCGCCGCCGACGGAACCACCGCGGTCATCGGCGAATATCTCGACGTCCAGGCGCGCGTCGCCTGACGGCCAGCCGTTCCCATCCGCAGCCGTCGGCCGGCTGCCCCATCCACGAGAGAGGTATGTCATGAGTCAACGTTCGAATGCCCTCGCTGAGCGCCTGGAGCAGGGCGCCAACGCACTTGCCGCCCTGGCCGGCGAGCTCACCAACGCCGAGTGGCAGGCGCGGATCCCGAAGGACGGACGCAAGGTCGGCGTCGTGGTCCACCACGTCGCGACCATGTACCCGCTGGAGATTCAGCTGGCGCAGGTCCTGGCCGGCGGGCAGCCGGTGGTGGGCGTGACCTGGGACGACGTGCACTCGATGAACGCCGGGCACGCGCAGGAGCACGACGCCGTCACGAAGGAAGCGGCCCTGGAACTGCTCCGCCGGAACAGCGCGGCGGCCGCGGCCGCCATCCGGGCGCTGAGCGACGCGCAGCTCGACCAGGCCGCGCCGCTCTCGCTCAACGCGGATGCCCCGCTCACGTGCCAGTTCATGCTCGAGGATCACGCCGTTCGGCACAGCTATCACCACCTCGCCGCCATCCAGCGGGCGCTGAAGGCGCTGCAGCAGCCGGTCGCCGTATAGGGGCCTCCGATGGGAGCTCCCGTCGTGAGCGATATGGTCCGGAGATTGACCCCAACGGCGTGCGCCGGCCGAGGCCGGCGCACGCTATGGCAGAAACTGCTCGAGCCGGTCGCGATACCGCCGGCTGAGACGCACCCGGTCACCGCCCCGCAGCACCACGACGTAGTCGCCGTGCGACCACGGCTGCAGCTCGGTGACCCGATCGACCCGTACGATGGTCGAGCGATGCACCCGGACGAAGGCCCGAGGGTCGAGCCGCTCCTCGAGGCGGTCGAGCGTCGTCCTCAGGCGGTGGCGCGCGCCGTCCGTGTGCACCGTCACGTAGTTCTTCGCGGCCTCGATCCGCTCGACCTGGCCGACCGGCAGCAGCACCGCCCGCCCGTCCGACTCGACCAGGAGCCGTTCCAGCCGCTCGGGCCGCTCGCGCCGCACCTCGGCCAGCGCGCGCTCGAGCCGGTGGCGCTCCTCGTGGTCCCGCCGGCCCGTGGCGGCCCCCTTCGCTCGCGTGAGCGCGCGCCCGAACCGCTCGCCGTCGAACGGCTTGAGCACGTAGTCCACCGCGTGCGCGTCGAACGCCCGGACCGCATGGTCGTCGTACGCCGTCACGAACACCACGTGCGGCCGTTCGGCGGGGTCGAGCGCCTCGATCACGCCGAAGCCGTCCACCCCTGGCATGGCCACGTCGAGCAGCACGATGTCGGGCGACTCGGACCGGATCAGCTCCAGCGCGCGCGCCCCGTCCGAGGCCTCGAAGACGGCGCCCACGTCCGGGTCCGCCGTGACCAACCGCCGGAGCTTCTGCCGCGCCGGACGCTCGTCGTCCACGATCAGGACCCGGAGCCCGCTCACGGCGACGCCTCGAACGGCAGGGTGATCGCGGCGCGGACGCCGCCGCTCGGCAGGTTCTCGAGGCTGAGGCCCGCGCGTTCGCCGTAGAGCTCGGCCAGCCGCCGGGCCGTGGTCCCGAGTCCGATACCGCGACCCACCGCGTCGTCCGGTGGCCCGGCGATACCGGGGCCGTTGTCCCTGACTTCCAGCAGCAGGTGCCCGTTCTCGCGGCGCGCCCGCACATCGATTCGGACGGCTGCGCCGGGGCCGGGATCGCCGTGGATGATCGCGTTCTCGACCAGCGGCTGGAGCACCAGCGGCGGCACCCGCGCGCCGCGCGCGTCCTCGTCAACCCACACGTCCACCCGGAGCCGTTCGGCGAACCGGGCCCGCATGACCGAGAGGTAGAGCTCCAGCGTCTCGATCTCCTCCGCGAGCGGTACCGCGGTGCCCCCAGGGTGGCGGAGCGTCCGCCTCAGCAGGTCGCCGAGCCGGGACAGCATCGTGTCGGCCGCGGCGACGTCCTCGTACATCACGGCCGAGACGGTATTGAGCGCGTTGAAGAGGAAGTGGGGATGGAGCCGGCTCTCGAGCGCCTCGAGCCGTGCCTCGCCGAGCTCCGCCTCGAGCCGCGCGAGCCGGAGCTCCCGCGCCCGGCCCCGGCGGTAGTGATCGAACAGATACAGCAGTCCCATGACGAACGCGTAGAGCACCACGTCCGTCGGCAGCTCCATGGCGTACCGCACCGGCATCCGGCCGTAGTCGTAGCGGCCCAGGCCCGCCAGCGGAAACACGAGGCTCCTCGACGCCCAGTTCCACGTCGTGTGCAGTGCCGAGAAGGCCGGCAGCATGGCGACGTGCGCGGCGACGATGCCAACCGGCGCCCAGCCCGCGGACCGGCTCCTCCGTGCGAGCCAGACGGCGGGCAGCAGGCACACGGCCGCGCCCAGCGAGGAGGTCAGCTCCTCGATCAGCTTGACCCCGGCCGGCTCGGTGCGTCCCCGCGCCAGCACGTCGAGGTAGAAGTGGGCGAACATGAGGAGCCCGAGGGCGGCGAACGCGCCCACCCAGACGACCCCGAACCTGACCCGGGCGCTCGGCATCCGGCCAAGCTACTGCGCCGAGCGCCGGAAGGAAAAGGTGCCGGGCTCCGAATGGTCGCCGCAGGTGGTCCGCACGTCCACCGTTCCCACCAGCAGCATCCCGCCGTTCGCCTCGGCGCCCTCGCCCGACAGATCGCCGCCGCAATGCCTGGCGGGGTACTCGAATCGGAGCCGCAGCCGGAGCGCGCCGCCCGCCCGCCGGACCACGAGCGGCCCGGTGATTCCGCCACTGTCGGCGCGGACCTGTCCCGTCAGCGAGTCGCCCGCCGTTGCCAGCTCGAAGGTGATCGGGAACCGCTCGTGGTCCTCGATGCGGAGCTCTCCGGCCCAGCGGCCGGTGAGCGCGTGGGACGCGGTGTCGGGCACCGGCAGGCCGGAGACGTCCAGGGCGTAGGCGAGCACGTAGTCGCCCAAGATAGGCGGCCCGAGGGTCAATCGGTCGTGCCCGCCCGCGGCGATCACGACGTACTGGCGTCCGCCCGCCATGTACGTCATCGGGAGGGCGTGGCCACCTACCGGAAGCGGCGCGCTCCAGAGCTCCCGTCCCGTCCGCAGGTCGAAGGCGCGGAGGTGGCGGTCGAGCGTCCCGGCGACGAATGCCAGCCCACCGCGCGTCAGCAGCACGCCCCCGAGGCTGGGCGAGCCGTATCCCCGGCCCTCGAGCCCAGTGACGTCGCCCAGCGGGACACGCCACCGAACCATGCCGCGCGCGAGGTCGAACCCGACCAGCTCGCCCCATGGCGGCGGCGTGCAGGGCGCGCGGTCGGGCCCGAGCAGCGTCTCGCGCATCATGCCGTACGGAGCGCCACGCTGCGCGTTGACCTCGGCGCCGGGATGCGCCGTGCGGGCCGCGTGCACCGAGTCGCGGGGAACGAGCGTCACGACCATCCCGAGCTGGTTGACCGGGGCCACGAGCAGCCCGTCGGCCTCGTCCACCGAGACCCCCGACCAGTTGAACCCGCCGAGATGGCCGGGATAGTGGATCGCGCCGCGGAGCGACGACGGGGTGAAGATCCCGTGGTAGTCGAGCGCCGCGATCCGGGCCGCGCAGGCCTCGCGTCCGGCAGGGGTCAAGCCGAACGCCTGGGACGCGTGCAGGCTCTCCGCGACGAAGCGATAGGCCGCCGGCGGGAACGGCTGGGTCGGCCAGGGCACCTCACCCGCCACCTCGGAGCGGGGCACTGGCAGCTCGCGCACCGGCACCAGCGGCCGCCCGGTGCGCCGGTCGAGGATGAACAGGTGTCCCATCTTGGTGCTGACCGCCAGCGCGGGAAGCGAGTGCCCGTTCCGCCGGAGCGTGAACGCCACCGGCTGCGCCGGCACGTCGTAGTCCCACAGATCGTGGTGGACCACCTGGAACGACCACGCCATCCGTCCGCTCGAGGCCCGGAGCGCGACCACCGAGTTCGCGTAGAGATTCCGGCCGAGCCGTTCGCCGCCATAGAAATCGGGCGACGCGCTGCCGACCGGAACGAAGACGAGACCGAGCACCGTATCGGCGGACATCACGCTCCACGCGTTGGCCGCCCCGGTACGATGCGCCGTGGCGCCGCGCCAGGTCTCGTATCCGGGGTCGCGGGGCCGGCGCGGAATGGGGTCCCACCGCCACCGCTGCGCCCCGGTGCGCACGTCGTACGCGCGCACCACGCCGCTCGGCGCGTCGGTGCGGTTGTTGTCCCCGATGGAGGAGCCCACGATCACAAGGCCGCCGATGACGGCCGGCGGCGACGTGACCTCGTACTCCCCCGGGAACGCCGGGGCGTTGAGCAGGTCCCGCCCGAGGTCCACGCTGCCGCCGCTGCCGAAGCCGGCGCATGGCGCTCCGGACGCGCCATCGAGCGCGATCAGGCGCGCGTCGACCGTCGCGAGATAGATGCGCCTGGCACAGGCGTCGCCCGCCCGCGCGCGGGGATCGCGCCAGGCCGAGACGCCCCGGTTGGCGAGGTCCCCGTAGTCTCGCATCAGGTCCACGCGGGGATCGTAGGTCCACCGCTCCGCGCCGGTTGCAGGGTCGAGCGCGGAGACGCGTCCGAGCGGCGTCGAGACGTAGAGCAGCCCGTCGAGCGCGAGCGGCGTCGCCTCGAACCGTCCGCTCGATCGCATCAGGTCCCCGGTGCGATGGATCCACGCGAGCCGGAGCCGCGAGACGTTGGCGGTATCGATCTCCCCGAGGGCCGAGAACCGCGTGCCGCCCGCGTCATGGCCGTAGGCGGTCCAGTCTCCTGCCGGCGCGGGGACCTGGGGTCGGGCGGTGCCGATCGCGAACTGCGTGATGGCGAGGAGGGCAAGGATGGGTCGCACGCGATCGTCCCGGTTGGAGTGCGATCCAATCTCGCGGGCGGTCGGGCGGACGGCCAGCGACGCGGGACGAGCGGGAGATCGGAGGGACCGGAGGGTCTGTCAGCCGGCCGTGGGGGCCATCTGGGTGCTTGTCCATCCGAGAAGTAGAGTTCAGGGCGACCACGTGAGTCCGGCGGGGTGTGGCCGGCTCTGCGTCAGCTACTTCGCACGGGAGCGTCGCGGATGTACCGAGTTCGCCAGCAGGACCTGCCGTTTCAGGGCAGCTCTCACCGCTTCGTGGGAGCCGACCACGGCGACGTCAACGTATCCGTTTTTCTCGTCAGCGCGATTCCGGGACGGGGACCCGGACCCCATCGTCACCCGTACGATGAGGTGCAGTTCGTCAAGGAAGGCCGGGGCCTCTGGACCGTTGACGGCGAGGAGTTCGAGGCCGGCGCGGGCGACATTCTTGTCATCAAGGCCGGGGAGGTGCACGGCTTCCGCTGCATCGGGGATACTCCGCTCGTCCAGGTGGATGTGCATCTGAGTCCGGAGTTCATCCAGGAGAACCTTTCGTAGGGCAGTCCTTGGCGGTGTGGCTCGGGTCGGGCGGCTCCCGTGAGCTTGCCTCCCGGGTGAGCTATTCTTGGGGCCATGCCCTACATCCTCGCCCTCGCCTCGGCGCTGCTCTACGGCGCGGGCGACTTCACCGGCGGGCTCGCCACCCGGCGCGCCGGCGTGCTGCCCGTGGTCGTCGTGTCGCAGCTCAGCGGGCTCGTGCTGCTCCTTCTTCTGCTCCCGCTGCTGCCCGAGGCGTCGCCATCGCGCGCCGACCTGCTCTGGGGCCTGGTGGCGGCGCTCTCGGGTGGGGTGGGCGTCGCATTGCTGTATCGGGCGCTCGCCATCGGCCGTATGGCGGTGGTGGCGCCGACCACGGCCGTATGCGCCGTGGCCATCCCGGTCCTGGTGTCGGTGCTGCTGGGTGAGCGTCCCGGTCTGCCGGCCGTCGCCGGCATCGTGCTGGGAGTCGGGTCCATCGTCCTGGTGAGCCAGCAGACGCCGACTGCCGTCGAGGCACACGGTCGCGCGCGCGCGGACCGGCTCCCGCCTGGCGTGGCCATCGCCCTCGTGTCGGGCATCGCGATCGGGTGCTTCTTTCTGGCACTCGCGCGCACCCGGCCGGAGGCGGGCATGTGGCCGATCCTGGTGTCGCGGGCCGTCTCGGTGACCCTGTTCGGCGCCGCCGCGGCCGCCGGGCGGCGTTCGCTCCGCTTGCCGGGGGTGCTGGTGCTTACGCTGGTGTGCGGGGCGGTGGACATGTCGGCCAACGCGCTCTATCTGCTGGCGGCGCGGACTGGACCGCTCAGCGTCGTGGTGACGCTGGCGTCGCTCTATCCCGCGAGCACCGTGCTGCTCGCCCGGGTGGTGCTGGGCGAGCGCCTCAACGGGCGGCAGGTGGCCGGCGTGGGCTGCGCCCTGGCCGCGATCGTGCTCATTGTGAGCGGCGGCCCGCCGTGAGCGGGTATCCGGGACTGGGGGCTCGGTGCCGCGCTGGCCGCCTATACCGGCCCGGACGTCGTGCTCCGGCTCGACCGCGGCGCCGTGCCGCCGGGCGCCTCGAAGGCGGTCCGCGGTGCATCGGCCGTTGCGGGGTTGGGTTTCAGGTTTTCGGGGTCGGGTTGGGTCGCGGAGCCGGCCCTGGTCAACGGAGCCCCCGGCCTGGTGGTGCGGCTCCGGGGCCGACCGATGTCGGTCGTCGGCTTTACGGTGAGAGGCGGGAGATCCTCGGCATCGATATGCTGGCCGACCCCGTGCGGATCGACAAGCTGGACCTGCCGGCCCTCGACGGCTGACAGAGCCGTTCCGCCGGTGGATCGGTGGGGCTCTACATCTCCGCAGCCGCGCCGACCGCGTCTACGACCACGCGCACCTTTGGATCACTCTCCGGAACGCCCGATCGCTCCCGATCCGACAGCCAGATTGCCGCCCGCAACGCGGACGAAGTGCCTGGGGAGCGGCGCCTCGACCCGCCGGCCTCCCGTCGCGGTGAGCACCGCCCCACGGCCCAGGTCATATTCCCATAGGGTGAGGCGTTCATCTGCTATCGCGCATCCATCACCGCAGGAAGGAGCCGGTCGGCCGATCGGCTCCCCTGACGCGGTGCTCATCCCGGATGGGGAGGTTCGACCCTTGATCCACGTGCCGGAGACCCAACCGTCGACCCACGCGCCTATCCACCATCGAGGTTCGAGCTCACGTGCGATCGTCGCGTGGGTTGCCATTGTCCTCTTGGCCGTCACTTCGCTCGGCGCCACCCCGCCGGGTCGCGGGTGCGAGGGCCCCGATTCGCCCGTCGCCGCCGTGGTGGACTCCGCGAGGCACGTCGTGGTCATTACGCTCGGTCCCTGCCGGGTCCCCGCGCTGGGCGCCATGGACATGCGCGGCATGTCCGGGATGGCGATGATGTCCCATGGCCCCGGGAAGGAGGATGTGCGGGTGCACTTCCGGTGGCCGGCCGACGTGTGGATGCGCTCCTTCGACCTGCAGCTCTTCGATAGGGATCACCGGCGGCTGACCCAGGCCATCACGATGCATCACATGGAATTGCTCGATTTCGACCGGCGCCAGGTCATTTATCCGATGGTGGAGCGCGTGTGCGGCATGGGCGAAGAGACCGCCGGCGTCAGGCTTCCGAAGTCGATCGGCCTCCCGCTGGACGCCGGCACGGACATGGGTCTGTACGTCATGTGGAACAATCATACCGATACGGCGATCGATGGCGTGACGTTTCGCCTCACGATCCGGTATTCGCCGCGCAATCTGGCGCCGCGACCGATGCTCGTCCTCCCGTTCAAGGCCGATGTGAACATTCATCCCGGGGCAGGTGACGCCTTCGACCTGCCGCCGGGCGGAGGCTCACGATCGGCGGTGTTCACCATGCCGGTGAGCGGGCGCCTGATCGCGGCGGGCGGACACCTGCACGACTTCGGCAAGGAGCTGCGGCTGGAAGACCTCGTGAGCGGCAGGGTGCTCGCCCGGGTGAAGGCGAAGCGCACTCCGACGGGCGAGGTCACCGGCGTCTCGCATGCACTCTATGGAATCTTTGGGCGCGGGCCCCATCTGGTGGCCGGCCGCCAGTACCGTCTCGTTGCGGTATATCAGGGCAGCCCCGCGGACTCGATCCGCGGGGCGATGGGGCTGATGGGCGGCATCTTCGCACCGGACCACTATGATCGGTGGCCCAAGCTCGATCGCACGAATCCGGACTACCGGATAGATGTCGAGCCGCGCCGGTGGACACCGGTGGCGGCGGCGGGCCGAAATGCCGCCGAGGATACAGGCGGCTAGGCCACAGCTACCAACTCGATTGGGCCGCGTCTCGGCTCGGGCGTAACAGTCTGGTGACGAGCGCGCCATGCTCTTGCGCGTCCCGGCGCGGGAACTCAGGTTCGCATTCGTCCCCGAAACAGCAGCACTGAACCCAGCGCTCGGACGCCCGCCTGCAGCGGAGGCATGGCGCCGGTGCCTCCCCGCGAGCCACGCATGGGCAGCCCCGTCCAGCCGATCCAAATCCCGCTCACCGACCAACAGCAGCAGTTGATCCGTCGTCTCTCCTGACAGTTCGCTCAGGTGTTCGAGCTGGTGCCCGATCCGACCGACCCCTCCACCGGTGCCGGCCGCGGCATCCGGTTCCGCTGGCGGCTGTCCGTGGCGACGGGCATCCCTCGGCAGCAGTGGGGGCCGGGTCCGGCGGCGCCTGATCCAGCTCCGGATGGCGAGTCGTCAGCCTGAGAATGGGCGGCGCGTTGTCGGTCGCTCACCGGCCGAGGTCCCGGGCGCGCGCGTCGATCGCGTCCTTCGCCGTCTTGAGATCCACTCCATGCAGCGCTCGGTAGCGCTTGATCGCGTCGATCTTCTGCCCAGAGCGCAGCAGGTCATCGATCTCGGGCGGTGCGGAAGGATTCCGACCCGGTCGCGGGTCATTCGTGTCCGCCCGCTCGCCGCGCCTGCTTACGAGGCCCAAGACGGCGATGGCCGCGAGCGCGGCGAGCCAGTACCAGGTCATAGCCAGTCTCCTTGCCGAGTCGTGGGTCGACGGTGCCGTGAGCGACACCTGCGGCTCGTTGGCGAACCGCGCGCCCGCAGATGCCACCAGTTGCGGCCCGAGCGGGAGACCGCCGGGCCGGAGGCCGGGCTCGGCGCCCGCCGATTCCGCGCGGCGCGTCCCGCCCAATCGCGGTGCTGCATACTATCGCTCCCGTTCGACCACGCGAATCTCCCGCCGCCGCGTGTCGGTGGCGCCCTCCGGCCCGCCCACCTTGACCTCCACGACGTACCGGCCCGGCTTGAGCCGGTCGAGCCGCAGTGTGCGGTGCGCGCGGATGACCTCGGCCGCTGCCGTCTCGTCGACCCGGAGCGTGACCACGGGATGGGCGTCCACGCGGTCGTCGTCGCGGACATGAAAGACGGCGATCTCGTGCCGGTACGAGGTCCCCGCGCGCGCCCCGCCAGCCTCGTAGTAGAGCTCGACCTCGCTGCCCTTGAGAAACAGGTTGAACGGCGTGAGCAGGACCGTGTCCGCCGGGGTGGGGAACCAGCGCGCGCTGGCCGCGCGGATGCCGAGCGCCAGGTCGCTGAGCGCGAGCGCGGGGCCGGGCGCGCCCACGCGGACGCTGTCCCGCGGGAGCACGACGCCGGCATCGGCCCCTTGTGAAAGTGCCGCCCGCCACTCCCAGGTGCCAGGCGGCAGCGGGAGCTCGACCCGGCCGATGAGGTACTGGCCGCGCGCGAGCGCGCGGTCGAGCTCGAACGCGACCGTCGTGTCGCAGCTCGCCACCGCATGGCCCGCGCCGTCCAGCGCCGTCAGGCGCACGCGCACGCCGTAACTCACGCCGCCGGTCTTCGCCGCCGGCGTCGTCTCCCGAGGCCCCAGGGCGAACACGAACTGCCCGAGCATCGTGCCGTCCCACCGGCCGACGGCGACGAGGTTGGCGTACGCAATGAGCCGTCGGGCGAACTGGAGCTCATAACTGTCGGTGGTGGTGCCGAACTCGATACTCGCCCGCCCGATGCCACGCTCCCGACCGCGTGCCCGGGCCGCGCCGTTGGGGCCCCAGTTGAGCATGCGGCCGTACAGCGGTGACAGCGACGAGCGCGAGAGCAGGAGCTGGTCCACCGGCGCGTCGGCCGCGCCGCGGAGGTCAAGCACGCTCTCGACCAGGCGATAGTCGTACAGATCGCCGCCGCCGCTGCCGTCGTAGCCGGCGCTGAAGTGGAACAGCATGTCGCCGTCCGCTCGGCCGTAACGCCACGTCTCGTTGGGCATGAGCCCGAACACGAACGGCTTGAGCCGCACCGCGGGCTCTCCGTGGCGCACGTACACGACACCGCGATCATCGATCTCCTCGCTGCCCGAGCGGTATGCGTCGGCCGGGCCGTAGAACCGGCGCCAGATCGTGAGCGCGAAATGGCGGCGGGCGTACAGCAGGCGTCGGTAGTGCTCGCGGATCCGCTCCCCCGCCTGCCGGAGCTCGGCGTGGTCGCGGTCGGTCCAGAATCGGTGCAGGAACGCCGAGCGGGCCGCGCCGCTTGCGGCGTCAAAGCGCGCGAGGTCGGAGTCGTCCGCGATGGGTGCGAGATCCGCACGGTACGCCGCGACCAGCGCGGTGTCGTCGGTGGCTGCGCCATCGAAGTAGGCCGTCTCCCCGTCGCGCGACCCGAGCGCCAGCTGGGTGCGCGCGAGCTCGAGCCGCGCAAGACTCACTGGCTCGGCCCGCGCTCGTGGATCCGACGCGGCGCCGCGGGCCGCGGCGCGCGCGAACACCTGAAGGGCGGAGTCGCTCTGGTCGGTGGCTCGCTCGAGCCTGCCGCGCGCGAGCAGGAGCTCGGCAGGAGGCGACCGCTGCGCGGCGTCGGCCGCGCGGAGAGCGTCCCGCGCTCCGGCGTAGAGCGCGGTGTCGCGGAGACCGAGCGCCAGCTCGGCGAGCGTGAGCGCCGCCGGAACGAAGCCCGGATCCGCGGCCACGGCGCGGCGCTCGTGCTCCAGCGCCCGCTCGAGCGTCCCGATCCCCACCCGATTGCCCAGGGCCAGCGAGTCCGATCGCTCCCACGCGGCGCGGCAGATCTCCGCGGCGGCCAGCGCATGCCAGGTCCAGGGCCAGCCGGGCTCGCGCTCGGTGAGACGGCGAAGCTCGCCGCGGGCGTCTCCGGCGTCGGCATCGACGCCGAGCTGGGCGAGGCGAAGGGTTACCAGCCCCGACCGGAGGGCGGCGAAGGAGCCTGTCTGGCGCTGGCGGGCGAGCGCGTGCCGGGCGGCGCGGAGGGCGCTGGTGTCGGTGACGAGAGCGAGTGAATCGTGGAAGCGGTCGAGCGCGAGGCGGTCCGGCGCGGTTTGGCCGGCAAGCGGGGTGAGGGGCGCGAGGACGAGCAGCAGCGCCGGAAACCGCGAATGCACCGACTACACCCCCTTCGCCCCCAGGAGCTGCATGAACTCATCCACCGACCGGAGCGCGGCGAGCCGCTCGGGAATGTCGGCATCCTTCGCGAACTGCGCGATCTTCCCCAGAACCGGGAGGTACTGGTTCGAGACCTCGAGCGGGGGCGCCACGATCAGAAAGAAGTCGAACACCGGGCGGCTGTCGATGGCCTGGAACTCGACGCCCGCCGTGTGGTGCCCGTAGGCGAGGCGCAGCCGGCTCACCACCAGCGAGCGGCAGTGCGGGATCGCGATGCCGCGGCCGACGCCGGTCGAGCCCAGCGTCTCGCGCCGCTGCAGCATCCGGAGCAGGGTCTCGCTGGCTCGCTCGTCGAGCTGGAACAGCCCGACGAGCTCGGCGAGAATCTCGTCCTTCGTGCCGCCGCGCAGGTCGAGCGCGATGGTCTCCGGAGTGAAGAAGTTCGAGAGTTGCATGGCGTGGCGGCAACCTAATTCCACGCCGCGGGCGAGTCAAAGCCGAAGCCGGAGCACCAGCGGCGGTTGCAGCCGATCCGGGGCGTCGATCTTACCGTCCTCGCCGAAGCGCTCCCACTGGCTGTTGGCGACATAGAACAAGTCGCGTCCGACGATCACGCCGAGCGTGGGCTCGGCGTAGTCCGGCCGCGCGCGCTCCAGCACCTCAAGCGCGTCCACCCGCTCGCCGCTCGCGCTCAAACGGAGACGAACGACCCGGGCCGGGGCGACACCGTTCTGGACCCCGACCAGCCCGCCCCGGTCGAAGTAGAGGCCGTCGATGCCGAGCGCCATGACGCCCTTGGCGGCGTCGAGGAGGCGGACCTCGCGCGTTCCAAGGTCCACGCGGAGAATACCGCGGGCGTAGTCGGCCACATAGAGGGTCCGCTCGGCTGCGTCGAACGCCAGCCCCTGCGCGGAGAGCAGCAGCGGCGAGGTGGTGAACCGCTCGAGCGTGTCGGCACCTGCCGGCACCCGATAGATGCCGGGCCCGCGGCTGTCGCTGGCGTAGACGTCGCCCGCCCGGGAGATGGCGAGGTCGCCGAGCGCGTGCGGGGCGCCGTCGTCCGGTACCGGAAACCGGCCCGTCAGGGCACCGCTGCCAAGGTCGAACCGGAACAGGCCGGAGCGAAGGCTGTCCGCCGGGTCGAATCCGTCCGACTGTGGCACGGCGGTGGCCGCCACCCAGAGCGCGTGCCTGGCCGGGTCCACCCGCATACCGAGCGGGGCCCACGGCAGGTCCGCGCCGAGATGGACGAAGTCGGTGACGTGCCCGTCGCGGTCCACCCGCAGGATCTTCCGGCGGTGCACGCTGCCGACGAAGAACGCGCGGCTCGTGGGATCGTACGCGATCCCCTCGGTCAGGAGGTCCCGTTCGGGCAGGGTGAACGCCCGCGCCGCCCGCGCGATCGGGGCGGCGTTGCGGCCGAGCGCCAGGCGAAGACTGTCATACGCCGGGCTCGAGCGGAGCGGGGCGAAATCGGAGTCGGCCGCGATGTCGGCGGTGAACCCGAGCGCGGCGAACCGGCGAAGCGCGTCCAGCGCCGCCGCGGTATCGCCTGCCATCGCATACGCGGAGGCCAGGGCGTACGTGGTGGCGCCGTGGCTCGGGCGCAGCCGCTCGGCCTCGAGGGCGTAGCGAAGGAAGGCCGGCACATCGTGGGCCTTGTACGCCTCCACCGCGCGCGCATATGCGGCGCGGGAGGCGAGCACGGGGTCGTCCTGCCCGGCGGCGCGGCTGAGCGGTCCGGCGACGAGCGCAAGCGCGAGAACGACCGGGTGGCGAGGCATGGAGGAACTACGCGAAGCATGGGGCAGGGGTTCCAGGCGTATCCGCGTGCCTGGTCCTGCGGGTCTCGAGTTCACACTCGGCCTCAGGGTACCGGGTTCAGGGCCCATTTGGGCCGGACCGCATGCAGCCGCGGCGGTCACCGGAGACACGCAGCCGCGAGGATGCGGTGGTCCCGCAGGGAGCGTCAGTGCGCCCTCAGGTCTCTGCGCGATTCCGACCATGCGCAGCGCACTGCAGCGACCGAAGGGACCGCCGCCTCCTCGCGGCTGCGGCGGCATCCCCGCATCCCCGCCCCCGACTTCCCGGAAAACCCGCCACGCCTGCAACATTGCCCCGACCCACGCCGCCAAGTATTTTCTGGCCATGCAGTTGCCATATCCCTCCGGGCAGGCATTCCCTCTCATCCTGGCCCCCATGGCCGGGGTGTCCGAGGCTCCGTTTCGCCAGATTTGCCGGCGCCTGGGGGCGGACGTCGTGCTGTCCGAGTTTCTCTCCTCCGAGGCCATCCGCCGGCGGATCCGGAACACGCTCGAGGGCGCCGAGTTCGAGGATGTCGAGCGCCCGATCGGCATCCAGATCTACGGCGCCGACCCCAACGCGATGGCCGAAGCCGCGGCGCTCATCACCGCGCACTACCGGCCCGAGTTCATCGACATCAACTTCGGCTGCCCGGTGAAAAAGGTCGTCCAGCGGAACGGCGGCTCGGGCTGCCTCCGGGACATGGACCTGGTGGACCGCATCATCCGCGCGGTCATCGGGGCGACGCACCTGCCGGTCACGGTCAAGACCAGGAGCGGCTGGAACGACGAGCAGCGCGATCCGGTGACCATCGCGCTCCGGATGCAGGACGCCGGGGCCCGCGGCTTCACCCTGCACGCGCGCACCCGGACGCAGATGTTCACCGGCAAGGCCGATTGGGATGAGATCGCCCGCGTGGTCGAGGCACTCGAGATTCCGGTGATCGGAAACGGCGACGTGCTGACGGCCGCCGATCTGGTGCGCATGCGCGATCACACCCGCTGCGCCGGCATCATGGTCGGGCGCGGGGCGTTCGGGAATCCGTGGCTGTTCCGGGACGGGCGGGAGCTGCTCGAGGGCCGGCCCTCCCCCGCGCCTGCCACGGCCGCCGAGCGCTTCCGGGTCGCGCTCGAGCACGCGCGCCTGGCGCTCCGGCTCCAGGGCGACACCCGGAAGACCGTGGTCGAGTTCCGAAAGCACCTCGGCTGGTACACCCGGGGATTGCACGGAGCGAGCGACCTGCGGCAGCGGCTGTTCCAGGTCGAGTCCATCGCGGAAGCCGAAGCGATTTTCCTCGAGTATCTCGACCCGGTCGCCGCGGTGGCGTGAGACCCGCGCAGCTCGAGGCCCTCCTCGCCGACGTCGCCGCCGGCAGACTCGCTCCGGCCGCGGCGCTCGACCGGCTCCGGCAGCTGCCGTTCGAGGACCTTTCGTTCGCCCGTATCGACCACCATCGCGCGCTCCGGCAGGGGCAGCCCGAGGTGGTCTTTTGCCAGGGGAAGACGCTGGAGCAGGTGGTCGCGATCTGCGAACGCCTCGAAGCGGCCACCGGCTCGTTCCTCGGCACCCGGGCGAGCGAGCCGGCGGCCGCGGCCCTGCAGGCGCGGTTTCCGCGGATGGTCTGGAACGAGCTGGCCCGGACGGTGCTGCTCGCGGCGCTGGACGCGCCCGCGGCCGAGGGCGGGCCGATCCTCGTCGTATCAGCCGGCACGAGCGACCTCCCGGTGGCGGAGGAGGCGGCGGTGGTGGCCCACGCGTTCGGGACCAGGGTGGAGCGGCTCGTCGACGTGGGCGTCGCCGGCATTCATCGTTTGCTCGCGGCGGCGGACGTGCTTCGGCAGGCGCGCGTGGTCATCGTCGTGGCGGGGATGGAAGGCGCGCTCCCGAGCGTGGTCGGCGGGCTCGTGGCCGTGCCGGTGATCGCCGTGCCGACCAGCGTGGGCTACGGCGCCTCGTTCGGTGGGCTCGCCGCGCTGCTCGCCATGCTCAACTCCTGCGCGGCCGGGGTCACGGTGGTGAACATCGACAACGGGTTCGGGGCGGCGGCCGCGGCGAGCCGGATCTGTCGCGGATGAGCGTCCGCACCGTGCTGCAGCGGACCGAGCCGCCGCTCGAGTGGCTCGACGTGGTGAGTCCGACCGCGGAAGAGCTCGACGCGATCGCCCGCGCGCACGGGTTGCACGCGCTGGCGGTGAAGGACTGCCTCGATCCGGAGCATCTGCCCAAGTTCGAGCCGTTCGATGGCTACAACTTCATCATCATCCGCGCGTTCGATGAGCAGTCGGAGCCGACCTGCGGCACGGTCCAGGAGCTCACCCGGAAGATCGCGATCTTCTCCGCGCCCGCGTTCCTCATCACCATCCACCGCACCGAGCAACACTGGCTCACGACGCTCGAGGCCAGGATCGAGACGGAGAATGGGGCCAGGGCGGGGAAGGAGGGGCTCGCGACCTACCTGCTCACCCAAGTGCTCAACGGCGCTGTCGACACTTACCTCAAGCCGATGGAGGCGATCGAGGCGCGGATCGACGCCTTCGAGGAGCTCGTCTTTGGCGGGCGGGACAGCGATGCCCACGCCTTCGCCGAGGACTTGCGCGAGATTCACGTGCTCAAGCGCCAGGTCACGCTCATCAAGCGGCTCCTGTGGCGGACGCTGGACGTGGTGCAGCGGATGACGCCGGCGACGGGCCGCGTGAGCTCGCTCTTCCGCGACGTGCAGGAAAACGTCGAGAGCTCCCACTTCTACGCCGACGAGCTCCTGGACGATGTGAACACCGTGCTCAACGTGCAGCTCGCCCTGGCCGCACACCGCACCGGCGAGGTGATGCGGATCCTCACGGTGTTCTCGGTCTTCTTCCTGCCGCTGACGTTCCTGGTCGGCGTATACGGCATGAACTTCGACTTCATGCCGGAGCTGCGCTCGCGCTGGGGGTATCCGCTGGTGCTCGCGGCCATGGGCGGCATCACGCTCACGATCTACATGTGGTTCCGTCGACGCGGGTGGCTCCGGGAGTGAGCCTGGTTGCGGTGGGGCTGGCGGCGCTCATGGGCGCCGGTGTCGGCTGGGCGCTCGCAAGACGCCGGACGCACCTGCCGCTCGCGCCGGGAGTCGGACCCCACCTGCTGCCCGATCCCGCCCTCGAGTGGCTCCGACGCTCCTACGACGCGCTCGGCGTGTGGCTGGCCGAGCTCGACCCCCGAGAAGAAGGTCCGCACGCCGAGCGGATCGTGGACGCGGAGCGGCTCAGCGTAGGACAAATTGTGGCCGTGGACCGGCGGCTCGAGCGGGCGCGGGACCAGGAGCAGAGTGGGGCGGAACGGATGGACAGTGGGACGCTCGTGTTCCACGCGGGCAGCGGCACGGCGGTCGGTCTGCTCTTGCCGATCGGGTTCGATGCCACGCGTCTCGGTCTGGTGGAGGCCGATCTCCGGCGCCTGCTCGACGGCGCCCGCCGGCGGCCGCAGATCGTGGCGCTGGCGCAGGCCCAGTCGCAGCAGGCCTCACTCGAATCGGTTGGGAGCGTCGGGCTCCGCCTCGCCTACCAGCTCGAACGCGCGCTCGATGCCCAGGTGGTCGTGGCCGCCACCGAGGCCGCGACGGAGCAGGGGCCCACCGATACGCTCACCCCTCTGGCGCAGGTGCGCATCGTGGGCGTCTCGGGCCGCGGCGACCGCCGGCTGCTCGACGCCGTGGTGCCCGAGATCAGCGACCTCGCGCGGGTTGCCCGCGGCGAGGTCCCGCAGCTCTCGATGGAGGGCGACCCGCTCGGCGGGGTAGTGGCCGACCGCCGCCAGCGCGGCGGCAGCGTGATGGTACTCCCGATTCTGGTCGGCGACGAGGCGTTCGGCGCGGTCGCCATCTGGCCGCCCGGCGGGCGCGAGCCCATCGGCGCCCCGCTGGCCGAGCTGATGGAGGCGCTGGCGCACGCGGGACCGCGCCTCGCCCGCGCCCTCGAGGCCGACAAGCGGACGGCCTACGCCACGTCCGACCGCCTGACGAGCCTCGCCAACCGGCGGAAATTCGACGAGCTGATCACCCAGGCCGAGCCTCGCGGACCGCGGAAGGGCGCCCTCATCTACGCCGACCTCGACCGCTTCAAGCTCCTCAACGACACCCTGGGCCACCCCGCCGGCGATGCCGCCCTGATCCACTTCGCCCGGATCATCCAGGGCCAGATCCGCGGCGGCGACGTGGCCGCGCGGATCGGGGGCGAGGAGTTCGCCGTCTGGCTCCCTAAGTCCGATCTGGATGTCGGCGCCCGAATCGCCGAACGCATCCGGATCAAGCTCGGCACCACACCGTGGGACTGGAACGGGCGGCCGTGGCCCCTCAGCGCTTCATTTGGGGTGGCCGCCTGTCCGGAGACTGGACAGACGGTGAAGAGCCTCCCGCCCCAGGCCGATGCCGCGCTGTACGTGGCGAAGAACAACGGGAGAAACCGGGTGGAGCGGGCGGGGCGGTAGGCCCGGAGGCCGGAGAGCGGGAGGGGCGGAGACCGCGGAGAGGGCGGAAAGGTGCTGCCGGCCGCCAATGTCATCCCGAGCGAAGCGAGGGATTTACTCGAGCCGAGTTCGACCCATTCCCGAGCCAGATCCCCTCGCTCCGCTCGGGATGACAACCCCGCTAGCTTCCCGTTCCGCCCCGTTCCGCCCGTTCCGCCCGCTTCCCCCAGGCCCCACGACCGTCTATATTCTGGTCACCCGGGGGCGACTGGCTTCGACGGGTTTGTTGAAGGAATTGCAGCGTGCCCAGGTCCAGACTCCTGGTAAAACCATCTGGAACGCTTCAACTGCCAACTCTGAACTGGCACTGGCCGCGTAAGCTGAGCTAAGCTCGCTTGACGCGCCTTCGGCTGGAGGAGCCCGCCCGGAGCGCCTCTCGTCGAATCGCAAACCTGGGCTGGCCGGACGTGTCGCTCCGACGCGAACGGTGAGATCGGTCAGGAGATAGGCCGAGGGGAGGTCGGTTCGACACCGACCCGAGGCGACGGCAGGAAGACGAGCCTACGCACGTAGACGCGGTTCTGGACGCTTATTCGGACCAGGGTTCGATTCCCTGCGCCTCCACTGACATGAACGGGATCCACGGCCACCACCGTGGGTCCCGTTCGTGTGTCAGGGCCCCGCGCGCTCGGCGCAGAAGTGACCGGCCGCGGCCTCGCCCGCGGTGCCACTCGACCAGGTGCCGGCGAACCGGTCGGGTTGCATCTCGCGAACGGTGAGCGCGAAGTATCCGCCATCGAAGCGCGCCGGTCCGCGCCGGTTGGCGTCCACGCCGACTCGGAGGATGATCGAGGTCGATGCGACCGGGTCGGGCGGGTGACGCTCGATCACGAGCACTCCCGGGGCCAGCGGGTCCGCCGAGTCCGGATTCCCGGTCGCGACTGCACCGAGCGTGGCCGGCTCCAGGTCGATCGAGCCGGCCAACGGGTAGCGCGTGGTCGTGTCGCGCACGCCGAGGATCGGCGCGGCGCGCTGAAGCGAGTCCGCCCGCGGCACGAGCCGGAGACGGGCATCCGTGTGCGCCCCGGCCGCCGGTCCCCGCGTGGCGATGAAGCGAACGCGATACTCGCCGGCGAGCGCGGCCGCGTTCGCGCCCGGCGATACCTGGTGCGTCGGCGCGGCACAGCCATCGCCCGCGGTCCGGGCGGCCGGCACCGGAGCGTGGCAGGCGACGCCGGCCGCGAGCGTGGAGAACGCGATCGCGAGCCTCGTCACGGCTCGATGACCCGCACCACCTGCCCGGCCTCATCGACCTCGCGCCGCGGCACATGGAGCAGGTCGTTGCGCAGCACGACCGTGCGCGCACCACCGAAGGCGCGGAGACCCGGCGCGAGCGTATAGGAATCGGCGGCGGCCAGGTTCACCACATATCCCAGGTCGGCCATCGACGCGACGGAGACCCGGCTGAGCGGATTGACGCCCGATTGCACGAACCCGGTCATGAGCTCCCGTCCGAACACCGATTCCCGCCAGTGCGCGTCGGCCGTGCCGGCGCCGCCGGTGTTCTCGACCGGCACCTTGAGACCCGCGTTGTACGACGCGCCACCCACGGCATTGAAGGCCGACTTGGCCTGGGCTCCGGTGAAGTGCGGATCGCTGCCGCCCGAGAGCGAGGCGCCCGCCAGCAGGCCCTTGTCGTGCCAGATGGTCCCGTAGCCCAGCACGTGTCCCATCTCGTGCGTGATGACCGGCTCGAGCAGTCCCGCGCTTCCCAGGACGTCGAGGTCCTCGGTGTCGAACTGCATCAGGCCCAGGACCGGGATCCGGCTCGAGGTCCGGACGAAGCAGGGGGCGGCCCCGCCGAGCACGCTCCCGACGCCGTCGATCGGCTGAAGCGTCACCAGGATCAGGACGTCGTCCACGGTGCGCTGAAGTTTCGGCGAGTTGGCGCCGCAGGTCCCCGCGTCGGAGGTCAGGTTGGCGACGTTGGGCACGTCGCCCACGATGAGGCTCTGCCAACGCGCCCGCGCGTCCTCGAACGCCTGCATCTGGTTCGGGGTGACCGGCGTCAGGAACCGAAGCTCGATCGTGAACGGCGACACCCCGGTCTCGGTGAAGCTGGTCGAGAGCGGGGTACCGGGCACCGTGGCGGTCACCTGCTGCTCCCGCGCGAAGAGCACGGTGTAGTCGCTCGAGGCTCGGCCGTCGGCGGCGGTGGTACCGTCGGCGGTGCCGAGCCTGCCGTCGGTGGCCGCGAAGCTCACCGGGGCCCCGGCGACCGGCGAGCCGCCGGCGTCGCTCACCTGCACGGTGAGCGGGACGGCCACCGGCTGTCCTGGTGTCGCCGTCTGACCGTCGCCCGCGACCGCCTGGATCGCGGCGGGGACTTGGGCGACCGTGACCTCCGTCTGGGCCGACGCGGAGCCCGCGGCGACCGTCACGGTGGCGCTCCCGTTTCCGGTCGCCGTTACCAGGCCGGCCGAGCTCACGTGCGCCACTGCCTCGTTGGACGAGGTCCAGGCAAGCGCTGGTGACGCGATCGTGCTGCCGTGCTGGTCGGTAATCGTCGCGGTGAGCTGGGAGGACTGGCCGAGGGCCGTGAACGACAGCGCCGGGTCGCTCAGCGCGGCGGTGGTGGGCAGGACGGGCTCCGTGCTGCCGCCGCAGCCGGCCGCGGCGAGAGCGGCCGCGAGGAGCAGGGCAGGGCAGACGAGACCGGCGAGGGAACGGACGGGCATACGGCGCTTCCGAATGACCTGCGGGGGTCGCCACCCCGCGCAGAGCGAGGCAGATTGGTGAATGGTGTGATCCGGCGCCTTCGAAGCTAACGTTCGCCGCGCCGTTCGCGCATCGGGCGCGGCCGGGCCCGGCGCGGGCCACGAATCGGTCGCGACGTGGGCTTCTTGTTCAACGTTTGAGTTTATGTCTTGTACTACCAACGACTTGATGCTTCCTACATAACCTTATTTCGCAGGAATGCCAACGCCATGACCGCCAGCTTCAGCGCGCCACGCGGCGCTGACGTCGCCTCCGCTGACGACATCCGTCGCCGCTTTCCCGCGCTCGAGCGCCGGCACGCCGGACATCCGGTGGCGTACTTCGACGGGCCGGGCGGGACGCAGGTGCCGCAGTCGGTCGCCGATGCGGTCGGCGACTACCTGCTGCACCACAACGCCAACACGCACTGGCGCTACCCGACGAGCGAGGAAACCGATGCGCTGATCGGCGGCGCGCGCGAGGCGCTCGCCGATTTTCTCGGGGCCGTGCCTCGGGAGATCGCCTTCGGCGCGAACATGACCACGCTCACCTTCCACCTGGGCCGAGCACTGGGTCGAGGTTGGGGAGCCGGAGATGAAATCGTCGTGACCGAGCTCGACCACCACGCGAACGTGGCGCCGTGGCGGGCGCTCGAGCGCGAGCGCGGCGTCACGATTCGCGTCGTGCCGATCGTCGTGGAGCGCGGAGAGCTCGACTGGGCGGCGCTCGAGCGGGCGTTCTCGAGCCGGACCCGGCTGCTCGCGCTGGGCGCCGCCTCCAACGCCCTCGGCACCGTCAGCGACGTCGCCCGCGCGTGTGCCCTCGCCCGCGCCGCCGGCGCGCTGAGCTTCGTGGACGCGGTGCACTACGCGCCGCACGCGCTGGTCGACGTGCGCGCCATCGGCTGTGACTTCCTCGCTTGCTCGGCCTACAAGTTCTACGGGCCGCACCTCGGCGTGCTGTTCGGCCGCCAGGAGCGCATCGAGGCACTCGACGCCCCGAAGCTCGCGCCCGCCCCGAACACGGCGCCGGAGCGGCTCGAGACCGGCACGCTCAATCACGAGGGCATCGTGGGCGCCGGTGCGGCGGTGGAGTTTCTCGCCTCGCTCGCTACGTCCGGCACCCGTCGCGACCGGCTCGGGCGCGCCTTCGCCGCGCTCCACGCGCGCGGACAGGCGCTGCTCGGTCGGTTGTGGCAGGGATTGGGCGGGATCGACGGTGTGCGCCTGTACGGACCGCCCCCGGACCGCCCCCGGACGCCCACCGTGGGCTTCACGCTGCGCGGGCGCACGACCGACGAGGTGGCCACGGCGATGGCCGGTGAGGGAGTGTTCGTCTCCAACGGAGACTTCTACGCCACGACCGTCGTCGAGCGGCTCGGCCTCGCCGAGCACGGTCTGGTGCGGGCGGGGTGCGCCTGCTACACGACCGAGGACGAGGTGGACCGCCTGGTCGATGGAGTTCGCGGGCTCGCCGGCTGAGCTCGGGTCAGGACGGCCGGACCGGGATCCTCACTCGGGTGCGCTCCCACTCCAGCAGCACGTCCGCTCCTCGACGCGCCGGCTCGCGCCGGATCGTGAGCGTGTCCACGGCCTGCGCCAGCGGCTCGGTCTTCACTTTGGCCCGGCCAACCTCCTGGGCCTGGATCGCCGGTGTGTAGTTGCTCTCCTCGCCCCACTGGCTGATGGAGCGGTTGACGATGACTTCCCACTCGCCCGCGGTCGGCACCGTGTAGATGGAGTAGGCGCCAGCCGGCACGGCGATGCCGGCCACGGTGAGCGCGATCGGCGTGAAGAAGATCGTCGGCTCGTTGGCGCCGGTGCGCCAGAGCTTGCCGTAGGGCACGGCCGCACCGCCGAGCATCACCCGGCCGCGCGAGGAGGGGCGTCCGTAGCAGAGCTTCACCGGCCGCCGGGCTACCGCGAACGTGAGCGAGTCGAGCGGGCTCTTCCGTCCGGCGACCGGCACGCTCTTCGGGTGCAGCACCTGGCAGGCGGTGTCCACCGCGACTGCCGCCGGCGGCCCGTGCCGCTCCACGCCCGGGGTCATCAGGAGACCTGCGGCCGCGGCGAGAGCGACGAGCGACATCGGAAACTCCCGAATTAGAGGGTCGCGGAGGCGGAGACCGGCGCAGGCACGAGCGCCGCTCGGGCGTCCAGGGCCAGCGCGAGCGCCGAATCGGCGTCGCGCGCCAGGCAATTGAGATGGCCCATCTTCCGGCCCGCCCTGGGCGCGGCCTTGCCGTACAGATGGAGCAGCACGCCGGGCCGCCGGAACGCCTCGACCCAGCGCGGCTCGCCGTGCTGCCAGAGGTCGCCGAGCAGGTTGATCATCGCGACCGGCGTCAGCAGCCGCGGGTCGCCAAGCGGCAGGCCGCAGAGCGCCCGCAGTTGTTGCTCGAACTGGTCCACCGCGCACGCATTCATCGTATAGTGCCCGCTGTTGTGCGGCCGCGGCGCCATCTCGTTGACGAACAGCCGTCCGCCGTCGGCGACGAACAGCTCGACGCCGAGCACTCCGACGTAGCGCATCCGCTCCGCCACCGCCACCGCAAGGGCGCGGGCCTCCTCCGCGAGCTGCGCCGGCACCCGGGCCGGGACTACCGTGGTTTCCAGGATCCCGTCGCGATGCTGATTCTCGCCCACTGGAAACGCGGCTACCTCGCCGTCGGCCCCGCGCGCGAGCACGACCGAGAGCTCGGTCTCGAGCCCCAGCCGCTCCTCCAGCACGCAGGGCACCCGGCCGAGCCGCGCGAACGCCTCGGCGGCCGATTCGGGGTCCCTGACCGGGGCCTGCCCCTTTCCGTCGTATCCCAGGCGGCTGGTCTTGAGCAGCGCCGGCAGCCGTATCGCGGCGACCGCCGCCTGAAGCTCTTCGGCGTCGCGCACGGGCCGAAATGGGGCGGTGGCGAAGCCCGCGTCCCGCAGGAAGGTCTTCTCCGTGATCCGGTCCTGGGCGATCGCCACCGCTTCGACCGGCGGTCGGACGAGGGTCCCGCGAGCGAGGCGCGCGAGGGTTTCGGCCGGGACGTTCTCGAACTCGGTCGTGACCGCGGCGCACGAGGCCGTCAGCCGATCCAATGCGGCGGCGTCGGTGTAGGCGGCCGCGAGGTGGACGTCGGCCACGCTGCCCGCCGGACTGCCGGGATCGGGGTCGAGCACCATCACCCGGTAGCCCATCGCCCGCGCGCGCAACGTGAACATCCGGCCGAGCTGTCCCCCACCCAGCACGCCGACGGTGCCGCCGGGCAGGATCACGGGGAGGTCGGGAGCTTGAGGGCGAGCACGCGCTCGGTCTGTGCCGCGCGCAGGGCGTCGAGCCGCCCGGCGAGCGCGGGATCCGAGAGCGCGAGGATGGCCGCCGCGTAGAGCGCCGCATTCTGCGCGCCGGCCGCGCCGATGGCGAAGGTCGCGACCGGCACGCCCGCCGGCATCTGCACGATGGACAGCAGCGAGTCGAGTCCCTGCAGGTGGAGCGACGGCACCGGGACGCCAAGGACCGGGAGCGTGGTCTTGGCGGCGAGCATCCCCGGGAGGTGCGCGGCCCCGCCGGCGCCGGCGATGAGGCACCGGAGGCCCCTGCCGCGCGCCTCTTCGGCGTACCGGAACATCTGGTCGGGGGTGCGGTGCGCGCTCACGACCCGGCGCTCGTGCGGCACCTCGAGCTCGGACAGCCGGCGGCCAGCGTGCTGCATGACCTCCCAGTCGGAGTCGCTGCCCATCACGATGCCCACGAGGGGTGCGGTCATGGCGTCCTCACGGAGGGGATGGCCGGGGCGGGGCCGGCAGGCAGGAATAAAGGGGCGGGCGGTAGGCTTGGGCAAGCGGCGGCGCGCGCGCAGACTTGGGCATGCCGTCGCAGCGCGCATCGGCGCGGCGGCCCCTTCGGTCGCTGCAGTGCGCTTCGTGCACTTGAGATCGCGCAGGGACCTGGAGGCGCACTGACGCTCCCTCCAGGGCCACCGCGCGGATGCGCGCTGCTCGACTCAATCAGCGGGCCCGGCGTTCAGGGAACCAGGACGGCTGTTCGTGTGCGGCGTCACGGCCCTTCCCCGGACGACGCAGGTAGCTTCCCCGGTCCAGACTGGATGGAGAAATCGATGCCGGATCAGCAACAGGCCGTGCGAACACCGCACGCGCTCGAGGAGCTCACCGGCGCCGAGCGGCTCGTGCTCGCGATTCTGGAGCATCGGGTGGTCCGGCTCCGCTATCAAGGGCACGAGCGCATCGTCGAGCCGCAGGTGATCGGACTCCACGAGGCGGGCGAGCCGCTCCTCGTGGGTTACCAGACAGGCGGCACCAGCCAGAGCGGCACCTTACCTGGGTGGCGGACGTTCATCACGACTTCCATCGAAGCGGTGGAGGTGACTGAGGAACGGTTCGCCAGCGCCCGGATGGACCTGAATGTCGGGGCGCACGGGATGCAGGAGATCTTCGCGCGGGCGTAGAGGACCGCGGCGCGCGGAGAGTGCGGGTTCTCGACGGCCGGCCGAGACTCATGGAGTCGAGCAGCCGGGCGGGCGCGGTGATCCCGCAGGGAGCGCCAGTGCGCCTTGAGGTCGCTGCGTGATCTTCACCATCGAAGCGCACTGCAGCGACCGGAGGGACCGCCGCGCCCGCCCGGCTGCGGCAGCATACCCACATCTCCGCGACAACAACCCTAGACAGTCGCCCGCGTGCGGTCCATGGTCCCCCGCGTCGCGAGCGCGGCCTGCGCCGCCGCCAGGCGGGCGATGGGAATGCGGAACGGGGAGCAGCTCACGTAGTTCATTCCCAGGCGGTCGCAGAAGGCGACCGCGGCCGGGTCCCCGCCGTGCTCGCCGCAGATGCCGAGCTTGAGGTCCGGCCGGGTCCGCCGGCCGAGTTCGCAGGCCATCTGGATCAGCTTGCCGACCCCCGGCAGATCGAGCACCTGGAACGGGTCGTCCTCGATTACGCCGTGCTCGATGTAGTATGGCAGGAAGTGCCCGGCGTCGTCGCGCGACATGCCCCAGGTGGTCTGGGTGAGATCGTTGGTGCCGAAGGAGAAGAACTGGGCCTCGCGGGCCAGCTCGTCGGCCGTGAGCGCGGCGCGGGGCAGCTCGATCATGGTGCCGAGCAGGAACGGTACGGTGATCTGCCGCTCGCGGAACACCTCCTCGGCCACCTGCCGCACGATCAGCGCCTGCTTCCGGAACTCCACGACGCTCGCGGTCAGCGGGATCATCACCTCCGGCATGACCCGACCCTTGCGAGCCGCGACGGTGCAGGCGGCCTCGAAGATCGCGCGCACCTGCATGCTGGTGATCTCGGGGTAGATGATCCCCAGCCGGCAGCCGCGGAGCCCGAGCATGGGGTTCACCTCGGCGAGCCGGTCGATCAGCGCGTGCAGCACGTCCACGCCGATCTTGAGCTCCCGCGCCAGGGTCTCGATCTCGGCCGGCTCCTTCGGCAGAAACTCGTGCAGCGGCGGGTCGAGCAGCCGGATCGTGACCGGGAAGCCCTCCATCGCACGGAAGATCGCCTCGAAGTCCGACCGCTGCATGGGGAGCAGCCGGGCGAGCGCGCGCTCGCGGCCGGCCGTGTCCGCCGCCACGATCATCTGCCGCATCGCGGTCAGCCGGTCGCCGTCGAAGAACATGTGCTCGGTCCGGCAGAGGCCGATGCCTTCGGCGCCGAAGTCGCGGCCGCGGTGGGCGTCGGCGGGCGTGTCGGCGTTGACCCGCACACGGAGCTGGCGGATCCGGTCGGCCCACTGCATCAGCCGGAGGAAGTCACCGCTCAGCTCCGGCGTGCGGAGCGCGGCCTGGCCGGCGAACACCTTGCCCGTGCTGCCGTCCACGGTGATCCACTGGCCCTCGGCCACAGTGCGGCCGTTCACCGCCAGGTGGCGCGTCCGCTCGTCCACCACCAGCTCCTGCGCGCCCACCACGCACGGCTTTCCCATGCCGCGCGCCACGACCGCGGCGTGGGACGTCATGCCGCCGCGCGCGGTGAGCACCGCCTTGGCCATCACCATGCCGTGGAAGTCCTCGGGCGAGGTCTCGCGCCGCACCAGAATGATGGCCTGGCCCGCGCGTCCGAGTTTCTCGGCGAGGTCGGCGTCGAACACCACCGTGCCGCACGCGGCGCCGGGCGAGGCCGGGAGGCCGGTGGTCAGCAGGTCGAGCTGGCTGTGCGGGTCGATCGTGGGGTGCAGCAGCTGGTTCAGGTCATGGGGCGGGATCCGGGCGACGGCCTCCTCTTCGGAGATCAGCTCCTCGTCCACCATCTCGCAGGCGATGCGCACCGCGGCGGCGCCCGAGCGCTGGCCCCGGCGGGTCTGCAGCATGTACAGGGTGCCGCGCTCGATCGTGAACTCCATGTCCTGGACGTCGCGGAAGTGCCGCTCGAGCGTCCGGGCCACCCGCTCGAGCTCCTGGAACGACGCCGGGAGGCGGTCCTTGAGCGTCGCCATCGGCAGCGGCGTCCGGCTGCCGGATACCACGTCCTCGCCCTGGGCGTTCAGCAGGTACTCGCCGTACAGCGCGCGCTCCCCGGTGGACGGATCGCGGCTGAACGCGACCCCGGTGCCCGAGTCCTCACCCAGGTTGCCGAACACCATCGCCACGACGTTGACCGCAGTGCCCATGCTGTCGGGAATGTCGTGCAGCTTTCGGTAGTCGATGGCGCGCCGGGTATTCCAGCTCTCGAAGACGGCCGCGATCGCTCCCCAGAGCTGGTCCATCGGGTCGGCGGGGAAGTCGCGGCCGGTTTCGGTCCGGACGTGCTCCTTGAAGTGTCGGACGATCGCCTGCATCTCCTCCACCGGGAGATCGATGTCGCGCTCGACCCCGCAGTGCTGGCGATGCTCCTCCAGGATCTGCTCGAACGGCTTCCGCGACAGGTCGAACACCACGCTGCCGTACATCTGCACGAAGCGCCGGTACGAGTCCCAGGCGAAGCGCGGGTTCCGGCTCTGGCGGGTGAGCCCCTCGACCGTCACGTCGTTGAGGCCGAGGTTGAGGATGGTCTCCATCATGCCGGGCATGGAGACCGCCGCGCCCGAGCGGACGCTCACCAGCAGCGGGTTGTCGCCGTCGCCGAAGTGCTTCCCCGTCGCGGCTTCGACCCGATGCAGCGCGTTCTCGGCCTGCGCCTGGAGGCGTTTCGGGAACTGGTGGCTGTCGAGGTAGCTGAGGCAGAGACTGCTGGCGATGGTGAAGCCGGGCGGGACGGGGATGCCGATGGTGGTCATCTCGGCGAGGCCGGCGCCCTTGCCGCCGAGGACGTCCTTCATGGCGGCGGTGCCGTCGGCCCGCCCCTGCCCGAAGAAATAGACCAGGGGCTGCGTATAGGCGTCGCTCATGCGGGCGTCGCCACGAGCGGGGAGGCGTGCCGGAGCTGCACCAGATCGCCCGGGATCGGCGTCGGGTACTGACCCGAGAAGCAGGCGTGGCAGTACTCGTTGCTCTCGCCGGCGGCGCGCAGCATGCCGTCGAGCGAGAGGTAGCCGAGCGAGTCGACGCCCAGGAACTCGCGGATCTCCTCGGTCGAGTGCGTCGCGGCGATGAGCTCCTCCCGCGTCGGAGTGTCGATGCCGTACAGGCACGGCCCGGTGATGGGCGGCGACCCGAGTCTCAGGTGGACCTCGCGCGCGCCCGCCGCCCGGATCATCTGGACCAGGCTCTTGCTCGTGTTGCCGCGCACCAGGCTGTCGTCCACCACCACGACCGACTTTCCCTGGATGACGTCCTGCACCGGATTGAACTTGATCTTCACCTTGGCCACGCGATGGTCCTGGGTGGGGTTGATGAAGGTGCGGCCGACGTAGTGGTTCCGGATGAGGCCGTATTCGAGCTTGATCCCGCTGATCTCCGAGAAGCCCAGCGCCATGGCGTTGGAGCTGTCCGGCACGCTGAAGACCACCTCGCCCCTCGGCGCGGGTTGCTCCCGGGCGAGCTGCCGGCCCAGCTCCCGGCGGGCCCGGTCCACCGACTCACCGAACACGGTGCTGTCGGGGCGGGCGAAATAGACCAGCTCGAACACGCACCGGCTGACCGGCTTGAGCGCGAGCCGCGGCAGCTCGGTCACCCGGCCGTCCTCGATCTTGACGAACTCGCCCGGCTGGAGCTCGCACGTGATGTGGGCGCCGAGCAGGTCGAGCGCGCAGGTCTCGGAGGCCACCACCATCCCGCCGCCGAGACGTCCCAATGCCAGGGGACGGAATCCCCGGCTGTCCACTACGGCATAGAGCGTCCGCCCGACGGTGAGGACCAGGCTGTACGCGCCGTCCACCTGCTCGAGCGCGTCGCGGATCTGGCCCTCGACCGTGGGCGCGTCGGACCGGGCGATGAGGTGTACCAGCACCTCGGTGTCCGAGCTGGTGGTGAAGATCGCGCCCTTCTCGACCAGCTCGCGCTTGATCTCCGCGGCGTTGATGATGTTCCCGTTGTGCGCGATGGCCAGCGGCCCGCAGCGGGTCGCGACGTTGCAGGGCTGCGCGTTGGCGAGCACCGTGCTCCCGGTGGTCGAGTAGCGCGTGTGGCCCACGGCGACATCACCGGGGAGCGTGGCGAGGACCGCCTCGTCGAAATTCTCGCTGACGAGTCCCATGCCCCGGTGGGAGCGAGCGTGGCCCTTGCCGTCGATCGCCACGATGCCCGCGCTCTCCTGCCCCCGATGCTGCAGGGCATAGAGGCCGAGATACGTGAGCCGGGCCGCGTCAGGGACCCCGGAGACGCCGATGATGCCGCACATGGCTTACTCCCCCGCCGAGCGGTCCACGTCGGGATGCTGCATCCGCCGGGGAATCGCCGTGAAATAGGTCCGACGCAGTGCATCGGTAGACCACGAGAACAGGCGACCCCCCACGCGAAGTTCCAGCCGGGTGCCGGGCTGGCCCACATGTCCGGCCCGGTGGGCCGGCACCCCGTACTCCCGGGCCAGCGCGACGAGCTCCGCCACATCCGCCGAGGCCGCCGAGACCACCACCCGCGCCCCATCCTCACCATACAGGACGCCATCGGGCGCGACGTCCGGTGCATACGCCGAGAGATCCAGCACCGCGCCGAGGGCCCCGGGCGCGTAGGCCCCGCCGATGGCGGCTTCCGCCATCGCCACCGCCAGACCGCCCTCCGAGGCGTCGTGGGCCGAGCGGAGCAGGTCTTGCCCCGCCGCGGCCACCAGCAACCGCTGCAGCCGGCGTTCCGCGTCGAGGTCCACCGGCGCCGGCCGCCCGCCGATGAAGCCGCACAGCTCGGCCCAGTAGGCGGAGCCGCCGAGCTCCCCGCGGGTGGCGCCGAGGATGAGAATCTCATCGCCGGCGCTGGCGAAATGGCTGGGGACGCGCTGGGACACGCGCTCGAGCAGCCCCACCATGCCCACCGTGGGTGTCGGATCCACCGCCCCGGTCGGACTTTCGTTGTAGAAGCTGACGTTGCCACCGGTCACGGGGGTGTCGAACGCGCGGCAGGCGTCGGCGATGCCGCGGCAGGCCTCCCGGAACTGAAAAAACACCTCGGGCTTCTCGGGGTTGCCGAAGTTGAGGCAGTCGGTGATCCCGAGCGGCAGCGCGCCGGTGCAGGCGATATTCCTCGCGGCTTCGGCCACGGCGGCCTTCCCGCCCTCGTACGGATCGAGTGCCACGAGCCGATGGTTGCAATCCACCGTCATGGCGAGCCCGAAGCGCGTGCCCGGCACCTGGAGCACGCCGGCGTCACCGCCCGGGCCAAGCACCGTCGAGGCCTGCACGGTCGAATCGTACTGCTCGTACACCCAGCGCTTGCTGGCGATGTTGGGCGAGTCGAGCAGGGCTTCCAGCGCCGCCTCGAGGTCGGCCGCCGGCGGGGCGGTGGGGTTGGCCCCCCGGCGCGCCCTGGCGTCCTCGCCTTCGCGGGCCTCGGGATCGTAGATCGGGCAATCGTCCACCAGGCGCTGGCCGGGAATCGCCGCGACCACGAACCCGTTGTGGCGCACCCGGAACATGCCGTCCTCGGTGACGTGCCCGATCGGCGTGGCGCCGAGTTCCCAGGTGGCGCACACGGCCTGGACCTCGGCGACGCGGTGGGGCTCGGCCACGACCAGCATGCGCTCCTGGGACTCGCTGAGCAGGATCTCGTACGGGGTCATGCCGGGCTCGCGCGTCGGGACCAGCCCGGTGTCGATCTCGACACCCACGCCGCCGCGCGCCGCCATCTCGGCGCTCGAGCTGGTGAGCCCCGCGGCGCCCATGTCCTGGATCGCCACGATCAGTTTCGAGGTGATCAGCTCGAGGCTCGCCTCGAGCAGCAGCTTCTCGGTGAACGGATCGCCCACCTGCACCTGGGGCCGCCGCGCCTCGCTCTTCTCCGACAGCTCCTCCGAGGCGAAGCTGGCGCCGTGAATCCCGTCCCGGCCGGTGCGGGCGCCGACGCAGAGGAGCACGTTGCCGACCCCGTGCGCCGCCGCCCGCATCAGGTCGGTCTCCCGCAGCAGACCCACGCACATCGCGTTGACCAGCGGATTGCCGGTGTACCCGGGCGCGAAGCCGACCTCGCCCCCGAGCGTGGGGACGCCCACGCAATTGCCGTAGTCGCCCACGCCCCGGACGACGCCCGCGAACAGATAGCGGTTTCGCGGGTGATCGAGCGGTCCGAAGCGGAGGCTGTTGAGTACCGCGACCGGCCGGGCGCCCATGGTGAACACGTCGCGCAGGATGCCGCCCACCCCCGTGGCCGCGCCCTGGTACGGCTCCACCGCGGACGGGTGATTGTGCGACTCGATCTTGAACGCCACCGCCCAGCCGTCCGGCAGCCGCAGCACGCCGGCATTTTCGCCGGGTCCCTGCACGACCTGCGCGCCGGTAGTGGGGAACGTGCGCAGGACCGGCTTCGAGTGCTTGTACGAGCAGTGCTCGGACCAAAGCGCCGAGAACACGCCGAGCTCGGTGAGCGTCGGGGGGCGGCCGAGCAGCTCGAGGATGCGCCCGTACTCCAGCTCGTTCAGGTTGTGCTCGCGCACGACCTCGGGGGTGACCGGACGCTCGCCGGGGAACGAGAACGCCTCGGTGGCCCCGGCGGCGGCGATGGAGCTCGTCACTTCTGGTCCCAGTCGCGGACCCGCTTGAGGCTCCCGATGGCATCGGAAATGACGCGGGTCAGGAGCGCGGGCCGCTCCTCGTGCGCCACCGCGTCGATTTCGCCCGCGTCGAGCCACATGCCGCCGCAGTGGGGACAGGTTTCGATCTGCACGCCGTGGTAGGTGCTGCTCGTGAGGTCGAAGCCGTCCTTGGGACACTTCATGTAGTGCGTCCGGCGCTCGGCATCCACAGCGGCGGCTTCCGCCTGGGCGCGCTGTCGCCGGATCAGCTCGGCGTCCTGCTTGACGAAATACTCCGCCTCGTTGCGGCTGGGCTTGTCGGTGCTCATCGGCTGGGGGCGTTGAGGGTGGACGCGTGCGGCCGCCAGGCGGCGATCGACGTGAAGAACCCGAGGCCGTCGGGAACGCCGAGGATCGAATCGGCGACGCGCTCGGGATGGGGCATGATGCCGACCACGGTGCCGCCGGCATTGCAGATACCGGCAATGTGGTTGGCGGAGCCGTTCGGGTTGGGCTGCAGGGGGGACGCCTCTGTGGCCGCCACGTAGCGCAGGACCACGCGTCCCTCGGCCTCGAGCATCCGGAGCGTGTCGTCGGCCGCGACGAACCGCCCGTCGCCGTGCGCGACGGGCAGGCGGAGCCGGTCACCCTTGGCATAGGTCGAGGTGAACACGGTGTCGGTGCGTTCGACCACCACGTCCACCGGCTTCGAGACGAAGGTCAAACCCGCGTTCCGGAGCAGCGCGCCGGGCAGCAGGTGGGCTTCGCACAGGATCTGGAAGCCGTTGCAGATGCCGAGCACCGGGCCGCCGCCGGCCGCGTGCCGCTGGACCGCCTGCATCACCGGGCTGAACCGGGCGATCGCGCCCGAGCGGAGGTAGTCGCCGTAGCTAAATCCGCCCGGCAGCAGAACGACGTCCGCGCCCTGGAGGCTCGCGTCGCGGTGCCAGACGAAGAACGCGTTCACCCCCACCCGCTCGGCAGCGCGCAGACTGTCGAAGTCGCAGTTGCTGCCGGGGAACCGCACCACGGCCACCTTCAGCATCAGGCCTCCTCGAGGTCGAGCAGGTAGTCCTCGGTCACGGGGTTGGCGAGCAGCTTGTCGCACATCTGGCGCACGCGAGTCTCCGCCTCGAGACGTGACCCGGCCGCCACCTCGAGCTCGATGGCGCGTCCGACCCGGACCCCGCCCGCCTCCGCGAACCCGAGCGCCGCCAGCGCGTGCTCGACTGCCTGACCCTGTGGATCCAGCAGGCCGCCCCGCGGCATCACCCGCACGTGCACTCGAAAGCTCATCGGTCCTCTGGCTTCTGGCGCCGATCGATCCAGTCGGCACGCCGTTCGGTGGGAGTGATGGTCTGCGGAAGCCCCTCGCCGGAGTCGGTCGCTTCGGCGAGCGGATCCTCGGGCTCGACGGCCTGTCCCTCGCGCTCCATCAGCCCGAGCAGGGTGGCGCGAATCAGTCCGAACGCCACGTACGCGAGCCCCAGTGGAAACAGAAAATACTCGGGTGCGAGCAGCGCGCCGAGCAGGATGGCGAGATGGACCAGGAGCCCGAACAGGCCTTTCGGGCTGCGGAGCCCGATCGGCGGGAACTTCGGGTACTTCACGTTGCTCACCATCAACAGCGCGAGCAGCAGCATCAGGACCACGAGGCCTTGATGCTGGAGGTCCAGGTAGGCGACCGACGCCCGGTACCAGTCCGTCTGGCTGAACGGATAGTAGACCGCGAGCGTCATACCGGCGGACGGCGACGGCAGGCCGGTGAACCACCCCGTCGACGGCTTCCCGGCGGACAGCACGTTGAACCGCGCCAGGCGCAGCGCGACGCCGGTCACGTAGATGTAGGACAGCACCCAGGCGAACCGGCCGGCACTGGCGAAGTCGAGGAAGTAGATCAGGAGCGCCGGCGCGACGCCGAACGAGATGACGTCCACCAGCGAGTCGAGCTCCGCCCCGAAGCGCGAGCCGGTGTTCGACAGCCGGGCCACCCGGCCGTCCAGCATGTCGAGAATGCCCGAGAAGACGATGAACCAGCCCGCCCACCGGAAGTTCCCGTTGAAGGCGGACACGATCGCCCAGAACCCGAAGAACAGGTTGCCCAGCGTGAACGCGCTCGGCATCACCACGACGACCTGCCGCATCGAGGGACGTCGCGTGCCGCCGCTGCGGCGTGGGATCAGCTCCATTCGGCCACCACCGTCACCCCCACCCGCGTGCTGTCCCCCACGCGCGCGCGCACGGAGGTTCCCACCGGGAGGAAAAGGTCCACGCGCGACCCGAATCGAATCATGCCGAGCCGCTCGCCCTGATGCACCGCCGTACCGACCGCGTGGTCCGTCACGATCCGCCGCGCGATGAGCCCCGCGATCTGGCGGATGAGCACCTTGCCGCGTGCCGTCGCGAGCCCGACCGACGCCTGCTCGTTCGACAGGCTCGATTTCTCTGCCGCGGCGTGGCCGAACTCGCCGGGGTTGTAGTGCCGGTACGCCACCGTCCCGTCGGTCGGGTAGCGGTTCACGTGGCAATCGAACACGTTCATGAAGATCGAGACCCGCTGCGCCCGGCCCTGAAAGAAGGCGGGCTCGTCCACCTCGACCACGCTCACCACCTTGCCGTCGGCGGGCGCCACGATCAGGCGCTCGCCCTGGGACCAGGCCCGCTCGGGATCGCGAAAGAATGCCACCACCCAGACGGCGAGCGCGGTCCAGAGCATGGCTCCGACGATCCAGCCCGGCGCCCCGGTCCGCACCGCCATGCCGATCAAGCCCGCCGCCGCCACCCACGCCCCGACGATGAACCACCGCCCTTCCGGCGCGGTGCGGATCACGGGGCGTCCTCGAGCTCCCCGCCCGTGAGCAGGCGGAACGCCTCCAGATAGCGCCGGCTGGTGGCCTCGACGACCTCCGCCGGCAGGTTCGGTGGCGGCGCCTCTCCGTTCCAGCCCCCGCTGGTTCTGACGCCGGCGAGGTAGTCCCGGAGCGGCTGCTTGTCGAAGCTCGGCTGGCCCCGGCCCGGCCCGTACCGGTCCGCGGGCCAGAACCGGGAGCTGTCCGGCGTGAGCACCTCGTCGATCAGGAGCAGCGTGCCGTCCGGCGCGGAGCCGAACTCGAATTTCGTGTCGGCGATGATGATGCCGCGCGTCGCGGCGTGGTCGCGTCCGGCGCGGTAGACGGCGAAGGCCGCGTCCCGGAGCCGCGTCGCGAGCTCGCCCCCCAGCGACTCCGCCATCCGCGCGAAGGTCACGTTCTCGTCGTGCCCGCTCTCGGCCTTGGTGGCCGGAGAGAACAGCGGCGGCTCCAACCGCGCGCTTTCGATCAGGCCGGCCGGGAGCGGCTCCCCGGCCAGCGTCCCCCGGGCGTGGTATTCCGCCCACGCCGAGCCCGACAGATACCCCCGCACCACGCACTCGAACGGCATCGGCGTCGTCCGCCGCACCAGCATTGCCCGGCCGGCGATCTCGCTCCCGCGGCCCGCGAGGGCGGGGACGCGCGCCAGGATCTCGGCCGTGCGCGCGGTGACGAAGTGCGACGGGAAGACCTCGGCCAGCCGCTCGAACCAGAACGCGCTGATCTGGGTCAGCACCGCGCCCTTCCGCGGAATCGGCTCGCGCATCACGATGTCGAACGCGCTCACCCGGTCGCTCGCGACGAGCAGCAGGTGCCCGGCGTCCACCTCGTAGACCTCGCGCACTTTGCCGCGGCGGAGGAGTGGGAGCGGGAGCCGGCTTTCGATGACAGCCGGCCCTGAGCCCTTCGCTGCGCTCGAGGGCAGGCTCCGCGAATGGGTCATACCCGGACCTCCGCGCCGCCGGTCTCCGCGGCGAGCGGGCGGGCGCGCTCGAGCAGCGGGTGGAGATACTCCTCGAGGAACTCGGCAACCTGCTGCGCCGCCCGCCCGGTGTACGCGCCGGGCTCGAGCTCCGCGCGAAGCGCCGCCGCGGGCACGCCGCGGAACGCGGGGTCGGCGGCCAGACGGTCGAGCAGGTCGTTGTTCGCGCCCCGGCTGACGGCCTCCGCGACCGCGAGGCTGTGCTGCCGGATGACCTCGTGCAGCGACTGCCGGTCACCCCCGGCGCCGACGCCGAGCATGAGCCAGCGCTCGGTGGCCATGAACGGCATCTGCTCGGCGACGTGCCGCCGGATGACCGCGTCCCGGACCTCGAGCCCCGCCGCGATGTTGGTGGCCAGCACCAGAATGGCGTCGGTGCCCAGAAACGCCTCGGGCAGCGTCAGCCGGCGGTTGGCGCTGTCGTCGAGCGTGCGCTCGAGCCACTGGCTCGCGGCGGTGTGGGCCCCGTTGGCCTGGAGCGAGATCACATAGCGCGCCAGCCCCGCGATCCGCTCGGCCCGCATCGGGTTCCGCTTGTAGGCCATGGCGCTCGAGCCGATCTGCTCGGACTCGAACGGCTCGAGCAGCTCGCCCTCGTGCTGGAGCAGCCGGAGGTCGCCGGCCATCTTGGCCGCCGACTGCGCGACGCCGCTGAGCGCGTCGAGCACCATGCTGTCGGTCTTCCGCGGATAGGTCTGGCCGGTGACCGCGAACTGCTCCCGGAAGCCGAGCTTGGCCGTGACCCGGCGCTCGAGCTCGCGCACCTTGCCGTGCTCGCCGCCGAAGAGCTCGAGGAACGAAGCCTGAGTGCCGGTCGTGCCCTGGCACCCGCGAAAGCGGAGCGCGTCGAGCCGGTGGGCGATCTCCTCGACGTCCAGCGCGAAGTCCTGCATCCAGAGCGTCGCCCGCTTGCCCACGGTGGTGAGCTGGGCGGGCTGGAAGTGGGTGTACGCCAGGCAGGGCACGTCCGCCGTCCGCCGGGCGAACCCCTCGAGCGCCGAGAGCACCGCGATCAGCCGCCCGAGCAGGAGCCGGAGCCCGTCGCGCATGACGACCAGGTCGGCGTTGTCGGTGACGAACGCGCTGGTCGCGCCGAGGTGCAGGTAGGGCCGTGCCGCCGGGGCCTGGTCGCCGTAGGCGTGGATGTGCGCCATCACGTCGTGGCGGAAGCGGCGCTCGTACCGGTTCGCGGCGGCGAGGTCCGCGTCGTCGAGGTGGGCGCGCATCTGAGCCAGCGCCTCACTGGGAATGTCGAGCCCGAGCTCGCGCTCGGCCTCGGCCAGCGCTAGCCAGAGCCGGCGCCACAGCCCGATCCGGTGCGGCTCGCCCCACAGCGTCTGCATCGCCGGGGAGGCATAGCGGCTGCCGAGCGGTGAGCGCCACCGGTCGTCGGTCATCGGAACACCAGATCGGTGAAGGTGATCTGGCCGTCGCGCTCGAGATACACCCGGATGACCTGGCCGGACCGGACGTTGAGCAGATCCTCCACCTGCGCCGCCGTGCGGACGGCGTTCCGGTTCACCCCCACGATCACGTCGCCCTCGCGCAGGCCCGTGGCCCGGCTCACGTCGGGCGAGATCCGGAAGATGAGCGCGCCGCGCTCGCTCCGGATGTTCCGCTCGGCCTGCACCTGCGGCGTCACGTTGATGAGCTGCATGTCCTGCAGCACCGTCACCTTTTCCGCCGTGACGGTGGGCAGGTCGCCGGTCACGATGCGCCGGCGGGTGGTGCCGCCGCCGCTCCGCACGCTCAGGTCGACGCCGTCGCCGACGTGGAGGTCGAGCTTCACCGCCTCCCAGTCGAGGTAGTTCCGGAGCCTGCGCCCGTTAGCCTCGACCAGGACGTCCCCCGTCCGGAGCCCGGCGCGCGCGGCGGGGCCCTCAGGCGTCACGGCCGAGACCACCACGCCGCCCTGGCTCTTCCAGTTGCGCATGGCGGCGGCGCCCTCGACGTCGAGTCCCACCCATGCCCGGCGCACCGATCCGTTCCGGATGATCTCGTCGGCCACGCGGAGCGCCCGCTCGATCGGGATGGCGAAGCCGAGGCCGACCGAGCCGCCGCTGTTGCTGAAGATGGACGAGTTGATCCCGACGACCTCGCCGAGGGCGTTGCTGAGCGGGCCGCCCGAGTTGCCCGGGTTGATCGCGGCGTCGGTCTGGATCATGTCGAGGTAGAGCCCGGGCTGGTCTCCCGTCGGCAGGATGTTCCGGGACGTCGCGCTGACGACACCGACCGTGACCGTGGGCTCCGCGTTCCCGAGCAGGTACGCGTACGGATTGCCCATGGCGACCACCCACTCACCGATCATGAGATCGGTGCTGCGCCCGGCCACGATCGTGGGCAGGCCCTGACGCTCGATCTTGAGCACCGCGATATCGGTCAGCGGATCCTCTCCCAGCACCTTGGCCGGCAGATCCGTGCCGTCCGGGAGCGTCACGACCACCTTCTGCGCGCTGGCCACGACGTGCTGGTTCGTGAGGACGATGCCGTTGGGCCGGATGACGAAGCCGGTGCCGTAGCCCTGAACGACCCGGGCGCCTTCGGGGACGAAGAAGAAATCCCAGGGCGAGCGGGGCGGCGCCTCGCGGGTGCTGGTGACGTTGATCGACACGACCGCGCCCGAGGCCCGCTCCACCGCCGCGACCAGCGCCGTGCGCCGCGTGGTCGAGGCCTGCGCGTCGGCCGCGCGGGACGCGACCTGCGCCGCGGAGCTCGTGACGGAGACAGCCGGGCCGGCCGGGCGGGCGTCGCGGCACGCGATAGCGAGCAGCGCGAGCGCAGCCGTACGGCTACGCATCGCGCAGGGCCGCGGCGGGCTCGAACGCCCCGACCTCGTCTGAAAGAAACGTCTCCGGCGGATACGTCGCCGCGACGAAGTACAGTCCCTGGGGCGGTGCCGGCGGACTGGTCGCCTGATTGTCGCCGCGCTCGAGCAGGCGCTCGATGTCGGAGAGCGGCCTGCGGCCGAGCCCGATGTCGGCCATCGTGCCCACCAGCATCCGGACCATGTGGTGCAGGAACCGGTCGGCCTCGACCTCGAAGCTGACGCCGGCGCCGTCGGCCCGGAGCGCCCACTCGGCGAGCGTCAGGCGGCAGCGGTAGTGCGGCTTGGGCTCGCCCTTCGCCGCGAACGCGCGGAAGTCGTGCTCGCCCCGGAGCAGCGTCGCGGCCGCCTTCAACGCGCCGAGGTCGAGTGGCCGCGTCAGCGACCACTCGAACGGCCGCCGGAAGGGCGAGGCGGACGCATCGTCGGTCCCGATGTCATAGCGGTAGCGCCGGGAGAGGGCACTCTTGCGGGCATGGAAGCCGGGCTGCATGGCGTCGAGGCCCCGAACCCAACAGTCGCGCGGCAGCAGCGCGTTGAGCGCGCGCCGAAGATCCGCGGCGGACCAGGTATCGGGTGCGGGGAAGCTCACAGCGAGGCCGAGCGCGTGAACTCCGGCATCGGTGCGGCCGGCGGCGGTGGCGGGCGTTGGGTGCCCGAAGAGGCGCTCGAGCACCCGCTCGAACTCTGACTGGACCGATCGGCCGGCCGGTTGGCGCTGCCATCCGACAAACCCGGTGCCGTCGAAGTGCAGCGTGGCGAGAAATGTCCGGCTCATCGAGCAGAAATGTAGTGCGACCGGTACCCCGGGGCAAGCCGCGCAACTGCTTGTCACGATTGACAAAAGACCCCTTCCACAAATACGTTTTTCGACGCTTCCCCCGACTCCTCCACGCCGCCCCGACCGTGACCGCCAGTGACCCAGGACGCTCCGCTCCGCCACGCCATCCAGCAGCTGTCGCTCGGCGCGTCGCTCTCCGCGGCGGAGGCGGCGGAGGCCTTCGGCGTGCTGATGCGGGGCGAGGCCTCGCAGGTGCAGACGGCGGCGCTGCTCCTGGGACTGCGTGCCAAGGGGGAGACGGCGGAAGAGATCGCGGGCGCGGCCCACGCGCTCCGGTGCGCCATGGTGCGGCTCGAGGCCGAGTGGGGCGGCGAGCTGGTGGATACCTGCGGCACGGGGGGCGGGCGGGTGGGAACACTCAACATTTCGACCGCCGCGGCCTTCGTGGTTGCCGGCGCCGGTGTGCCCGTGGCCAAGCACGGAAACCGGAGCTTCACCTCCCGCTCGGGATCGGCCGATGTGCTGGAGGCGCTGGGCGTCGACATCGAGGTCTCCCCGTCGCGGGCGCCTGAGGTGCTGCGTCTGGCCGGATTCGTCTTCCTGTTCGCGCCGAGGTATCACCCGGCCATGCGCCACGTCGGGCCCGTCAGGAAGGAGCTTGGGGTCACGACCATCATGAATCTGCTCGGCCCGCTGGCCAATCCCGCCGGAGTGCGCCGCCAGGTGATCGGCGTGTCCTCGCCCGACCGGGCTCCGCTCGTCGCGGAAGCGCTGGCGCGACTCGACGCGGCGCATGCGCTCGTGCTGCACGCCGCCATCGGGATGGACGAGGTGAGCCCCTCGGGCGAGACCCGCGTGTGGGAGGTGCGCGAAGGCCGGGTCGCGACCTGGACCATCGCTCCCGGTGCGCATGGGCTCGACTGTGAGGACCTCGGCGGCCTCGCGGGCGGCGAGCCGTCGGAGAACGCGGATCGTCTGGAGCGGCTGCTCGGGGGCGAGGGCCGGGCGGTGGAGCGCTGCGCCGTGTTGCTCAACGCCGCGGCCGCCCTCTACGTGGCGGGCAACGGCTGGACGTTCGAGGAGTCGGTGGCGCGGGCGCGGGAAGCGCTCGACGCTGGGGCAGGGGCGGAGGTGCTGGCGCGGCTCAGGCGGGCGGCGCCGCGAGCGTCCGCGTGACGCGGACGTCAGCCTGAGCCCGCGCCGCCTCAGTACTTCCGGATGACCCCGACCACCACGCCCTGAATGAGGACGTCCCGCTCCTGGAAGCGCATGGGCTGCATGGTGGCGTTGGCCGGCTGCAGCCGAATCCAGCCGCCGGCCTCGCGGTAGAATTTCTTCACCGTGGCCTCGCTGCCGTTGACCAGGGCGATGACCATCTCGCCGTTCTCGGCGCTCTGCTTGCCGTGCACGACGACGAGATCGCCGTCCATGATGTGCTCGTCGATCATGGAGGTGCCCTGCACCCTGAGCGCGTAGTTGGGCCCGCGGCGGGGCAGCATCTGGTCGGGCACCGCGATGGTCTCCTGGTGCATCAGGGACTCGATGGGCGTCCCGGCGGCCACCTTGCCGAGCAGCGGAATCTCGCTCGCCGCCGACGTGCCGCGAGGCGGCAGGACCTCGATGGACCGGCTCTCGTTGTACGAGCGGCGGATGTACCCCTTGCGCTCGAGGTTGGTCAGGTGCTCGTGCACCGTGGCGAGCGACTGGAAGCCGAACCGCTCCGCGATCTCCTCGAAGCTGGGCGCGTAGCCCTGCTCCTGGATGTGGTGCTGCAGAAAGGCGAGGATCTCGCTCTGGCGCTTCGTCAGCGGCACTGATTCCTCCTTGTGCGCGGTACGACCGAATAGAGCCCGAACTACAATACCCGAAGACCGGCCGAAGGACAAGATGCCCGTCACCCTGGCCCAGATCCTCAGCTCCACCCGCGACCGGCTGCCCGGGCTCCGCGAGCGCCGCGCGGCGGTCGAGCGCGAGGCCGCGTCGGCCGCGCGACCGCCGTCGTTCGCGCGTGCGCTCGGAGGAGAGCGAGTGGCGGTGATCGCAGAGGTCAAGCGACGCTCGCCCTCGGCCGGCTCGATCCGGGAAAATCTCGATCCCGCCGAACGGGCCGAGCGCTACGCGCGACACGGGGCCGCGGCGATTTCGGTGCTCACCGACGGCCCGTTCTTCGGCGGCTCGGTGGACGATCTTCGCGCCGCCGCCGCGCGCGTAGCGGTGCCGGTGCTCCGCAAGGATTTCATTCTCGATGAGCTCCAGATCGTCGAGGCTCGGGCCGCGGGCGCGGCGGCGGTGCTCCTGATCGTGCGCGCGCTGCCACGGCCCCGGCTGATGGCCTTGCTCGCGTTCGCCGTGGAGGCCGGACTCGAAGCGCTGGTCGAGGTGCACACTGGAGACGAGGCGCACCGCGCGCGCGACGCCGGCGCCACCGTGCTGGGCGTCAACAGCCGCGACCTCGACACCTTTCGCATCGACACCGAGGCCGCCTGGGCGATTCTCCGCACGCTCCCGCGCGAGTGTCTCGCCGTGGCCGAGAGCGGGATGGCGAGCGACGACGACGTCGCCCGGGCCGCGGCGGCCGGCGCGGACGCCGTGCTCATCGGTTCGGCACTCTCCTCGGCGGCCGACCCCGACGCGCTGCTCGACCAGCTGAGCGGAGTCCGCCGCCGTGCCCGATAGCGTTCGTCCGGTTCGGGTGAAGATCTGCGGCCTTACGCGCCCGGAAGATGCCCGGGCCGCGGCGCTGGCCGGCGCGGCCTACCTGGGCGTCGTTCTTGCTGGAGGACCGAGGCACCTGAGCCCCGCCGCGGCCGCCGACGTGAGCGCCGCGGCGTCGGGGGTTCCGGTCTTCGGCGTCTATGGCGACCAGTCCGTGGACGACATCCTCGAGATCAGCCGCTTGGCGCACCTGCAGGGCGCACAGCTGCACGGACCCTATGCGCGAAGCGATGCCGCCCGGCTCCGCGCCGCGGGGCTCCAGGTGTGGCGCGTGCTCCGGATCGCCACCCCCACCGACCTGGACGCCCTGTCCGCATCGGCGCGCGATGCCGACGCCGTCCTGGTCGAGCCGCGGGTGCCGCACGCGACGGGGGGAACCGGCGTTTCGCTCGACCTGGCCATCGCACGTGAGGCCCGCCAGCGGCTGGCCGGGAGCGCGATGGTGCTCGCCGGGGGGCTTACCCCGGCGACGGTCGCGGTGGCCGTGACCCTCGTTCGACCCGAGGTCGTGGATGTAAGTTCAGGGGTGGAGCGCCTGCCGGGCATCAAGGATCCTGAGAAAATCGCGCGCTTTCTGGAGGCGGTGTTTGGCCATAGCCCTATCAGCTGAGCGGGCGGTTGCGGGGCGATTCGGTCCGTACGGCGGCCGCTACGTCCCCGAGACCCTCGTCGCCGCACTCGACGACCTGAGCGCGCTCTACGATGCCGCGCGCGGCGATCGCGCATTCTGGGCGGAGTTCGACGGCCTGCTCGCGGAGTTCGTGGGCCGGCCCTCGCCGCTCACCGAGGCCCCGCGCCTGGGCGCGGAGACCGGCGCCACGGTGGTGCTCAAGCGGGAAGACCTGAACCACACCGGCGCGCACAAGATCAACAACACGATCGGCCAGGCGCTGCTGGCCCGCCGGATGGGCAAGCGCCGCATCATCGCGGAGACCGGTGCGGGCCAGCACGGGGTCGCGACCGCCACCGTCTGTGCGCGCTTCGGCCTCGATTGCGTGGTCTACATGGGGGCGGAAGACGTCGCGCGGCAGAGGCTCAATGTCTACCGCATGCAGCTCCTGGGCGCGACCGTCGTGCCGGTCGAGTCGGGCACGCGCACGCTGAAGGACGCCACCAACGAGGCGCTCCGCGACTGGGTGACCAACGTGCCCACGACGCACTACATCATCGGCTCGGTCGTCGGACCCGACCCCTATCCGCGCATGGTGCGGGACTTCCAGTCCGTGATCGGCCGCGAGGCGCGCGCCCAGATGCTGGCCCGCTACCGCCGGCTGCCGCACACGGTGGTGGCGTGCGTGGGCGGCGGCTCGAACGCGATGGGCATCTTCGCCGGGTTCATCGATGACGCCGAAGTCCGGCTCGTGGGGGTGGAAGCCGCCGGCGAGGGCATCTCGAGCGGACACCACAGCGCCACGCTCAGCGCCGGCGTGCCCGGGGTCCTGCACGGCAGCCTGAGCTATCTGCTGCAGGACGCCGATGGCCAGGTGTCGCCGGCGCACTCGGTCTCCGCCGGCCTCGACTACCCCGGCGTCGGCCCCGAGCACAGCTGGCTGCGCGACACCGGCCGCGTCGCCTACGACTCGGCCACCGATCGCGAGGCGCTCGACGCGTTCCAGGCGGTCTGCCGGCTGGAGGGCATCATCCCGGCGCTCGAGACCGCCCACGCGTTCGCGTGGGTCCGCCGGATGGCGGGAGCGTGGCCCGCCGACGCGCTGGTGCTGGTCTGTCTTAGCGGGCGGGGAGACAAGGACGTGGCGCACGTAGCTCAGCTGCTGGGACCGCCCGTGTGACGAGCCGCCCGGCACCGACGGACATCCTGCCTGCCTCCCAGGTCGGCGAGCTCATCAACGGCCTGGTGAAGGCGCTGCGCGCCTATCACATGTATCTCCCCAACAACCCCATCTACCAGCGTGCCAGCGAGAACCTCCGGATCGCGTTCCAGCCGATCTGGGCGGTGCTCGACGAGCTGGTGCTGGTGGTGGCCGAGACCGATTTCGTGTGGGAGGAGCAGGTCGTCTACCACCAGCTCAACAAGACCGACAGCGTCGCCTGGGGCCTGTTCAAGGACGGGATGCGGTCCCTCACGCTGCGGCGCGGCGCCGAGGTCGAGGAGCTGCCCCGCTTCCTCGAGACCATCAATCGCGCCCGCTTCCTGGCGGCCGACGCCGGGGACGACCTGCTCACGCTGCTCTGGGAGCAGGAGTTCGAGTTCATCCAGTACAACTTCGTCGAGTTCTTCGGCGAGGGTGGCGGGGTGCCGGAGCAGACGGGCACCTACGCCAGCGGCGGCGCCGACGACCAGGCCGCGGCGCGCGACCGCCGCGCGGCGGCGGCCGAGGAAGCGCCGGCCCGGCCCAAGGGCGTGATCGACCTCGAGGAGTTCGACTCCACGCTCTACTTCCTCGACGAGAGCGAGATCAACCAGGTGGCGGCCGCGGTCGAGGAGGAGTACCGCCGCGACGTCCGCCTGGCCGCGCTGAACGTTCTGTTCGATCTCTTCGAGCTCCAGGGCGAGCCGCCGGTGCGGGACGAGATCCTGGGCGTGCTCGAGGCGCTGTTTCCCAACTTTCTCAACGCCCGCGACTTCCGCACGGCGGCGACCGTGCTGCGCGAGGCGCGCCAGCTCTCGCAGCGATCGCAGGGCCTGGGTGCGGCCCAGGCGACGCGCCTGGACGCGTTCGTCGCCAAGCTCAGCGAGCCCGCGATCGTGAGCCAGTTGGTGCAGTCGCTGGACGAGGCGCCGGCGCTCGCCGCCGAGTCGACGGTGTCCGAGGTGCTGCGCGAGCTCCGCGCGACGGCGCTGGAGCCGATCCTCACCTGGATCCCCAATCTGTCGGCCCCGCCGTTGCGCAAGGTGCTCGAAGAGGTGGCCGACCGTCTGGCCGAGGCCCACCCGTCCGAGGTCCTGCGCATCCTGCGCTCGCCGGAGTCGGACGCGCTCGCGGCGGTCGTGGCGCTCTGCGGCCGGCTCCAGCTCACTCAGACGGTGCCCGGCCTCGGCGAAACCATCGGGGACAAGGACGCCGCGGTCCGCCTGGCCTCGGTGCATGCGCTCGCGCAGCTGGGCACGCCGGCCGCGCTGGCCTTCGTCGAGAAAGCCCTCGAAGATGAAGACCGCGCGGTACGCTTGGCGGCGGTGCGACTCGTCGGCGGGCGGGGGTACAAGGGCGCCCAGCGGCGAATCGAAAGCGTGGTGCTCGGCAAGTCGGTCCAGGAGATGGACCTCACCGAGAAGATGGCGTTCTTCGAAGCGTACGGCGCGATCGCTGGCACGGCGGGGCTCAAGCCGTTGAGCGCACTCCTGCTGCCGCGGGGCCTCTTGCGGATGAAGGAGTCGGCCGAGACCCGGGCGTGCGCCGCGATCGCGCTCGGCAAGATCCGGACGCCCGAAGCGCGAGAGGTGCTTCAGCGCGCCGCGGATGACAAGGACATCGTCGTGCGGAATGCCGTGAGCCGGGCGCTCCGGGAGGGCTCGGCGTGAGCTCGCCGGCCGAACAGGCTGCCGGCAGCTCCGCCCCGGGCAGCTCGGCCTCGGAGGGGCGCCTCCGGCAGGGCGGCCGGGCGCTGCTGCTGGCGCTCTATACCGCGCTCCGGAGCCTCAAGCTCTACCCGGTCGAGAACGCCACCGTGCAGAAGGCGCTGGACGATCTGGAGACCGCGTCCCGGGCCCTGGTGGCGCTGGAGACGGACCTCGAGATCCGGCTCGCGGGCGACTTCATCTTCGTGAACGCGACCCGGCTCCGGCTCGAGCTCGACAACTACGCGTCGTTCAGCCACATCCTCACCATGCTCCGGGCCTTCTCGATCGGCGCGCTCCGGGTGCACGCCGCGGCCGACCGGCGCGAGTGGCAGATCTTCCTGAGCCTGCTGCTCAGCCTGTTCGAGCGCGGTGAGCCCGACGAGCGGTTCGAGGAGCTGTTCGAGCGCCTGGGCGCGGGCGGCGTGAAGGGGATCGAGCTCGAGCGGGCGGTGCACCAGGAGCACGATCCCGACGCGGAGCAGGCGAAGGAACAGGCCAAGCGGATCTATTCCCAGGGGGTGGCGGTCACCAAGGACGTGATCACGGGCGCCCGGCTCGGCCGGGCGACGAGCGTCAAGCGGGTCAAGCGGGCGGTCCAGTTGATCGTGGATCAGGTCCTCAACAACGAGACCTCGCTCGTCGGCCTCACCACCATCCGCGATTACGACGAGTACACCTTCACCCACTCGGTGAACGTGTGCATCTTCTCGGTGGCGCTCGGGAAGAAGCTCGGGTTCACGCGGCTCCAGCTGTACGACCTGGGCATGACCGCGCTGCTGCACGACGTGGGCAAGGCCCGGGTGCCGCTCGAGATCCTGAACAAGACCACCGGGCTCGACGAGCGCGAGTGGCGGGTGATGCAGGCGCATCCATGGCTCGGGGCGCTCACCCTGTTCGCCATGCGGGCGCACGACGAGTTGCCGTACCGCACGATTCTGGTGGCGCACGAGCATCACATGAAGACCGATCTGACCGGCTATCCCAAGAGCGTGCGCGAGCGCAAGCTGGGCATCTTTTCGCGGATCGTCTCGGTGGCCGACGGGTTCGACGCGGCCACGACCCGGCGAAGCTACCAGACGATTCCGATCGAGCCCGACCAGGTGCTGCGCGAGATGTGGCAGAACCCGAAGCGCGGGTACGACACCATCCTGGTCAAGGCGCTCATCAACCTCATCGGGATCTATCCGGTGGGGACCTGCGTCATCCTGGATACGTTCGAGGTCGGCATCGTCGCCGCCCCCAATCCCGAGGGCCAGCAGCTCAACCGTCCGCTGGTGCGCATCGCGGTCGACGAGATGGGCGGCGCCGTGCCGCCGCCCGGCGAGCTGGTGAGCCTGACCGAGCAGGACGATACCGGCGCCTTCCGGCGCTCGATCGTCAAGGTGACCAACCCGGGCCGCTATGGGCTCACCATCGGCGACTACTTTGTCTGAGGCCCGGCTCGCGCCGGCCTGGGCCGGGCTCCGCGCCCGCGGAGGCACCGCCCTCATTCCCTACCTGACGGCCGGCTACCCCTCCACCGACGCGAGCCTCGCCGCCCTTCGGGCCGCCGACGAGGTCGGGGACATCCTCGAGGTCGGGGTGCCGTTCAGCGACCCACTGGCCGACGGGCCGACCATCCAGCGGTCGACCTTCGACGCGCTCCGCCAGGGCATGACGCTCGCCGGCACGCTGGCGCTCATCGAGCGGGCGCGGCTCACGCGCCCGGTGGTGGTATTCAGCTACCTCAATCCGATTCTCCGCTACGGCCTCGACCGATTCCTGCGTGATGCCGAAACGCTCGGCGTCGCCGGTGTGGTGCTGACCGATCTGCCCGCCGGGAGCGATCCCGCGGTCGAGGGCGCCATCCTGTCGAGCCCACTCGATCTCATCCGCCTGGTCGCGCCGACCACCCGGCCCGAACGTCTGGCCGCCGCGGTCCGCGGCGCGGAGGGGTTCGTGTATCTGGTCGCCCGCCTGGGCGTGACCGGAGCGACGGCCGCCCTGGCCGATGGGCTGGCCGAGTCGATCGCCCAGGTGCGGGCGGCGACGGCGCTGCCCATTGCGGTCGGGTTCGGGATCTCGACGCCCGCGCAGGCCCGCACGGTGGCGGAGCATGCCGATGGCGTCGTCGTGGGAAGCGCGCTGGTCGACATCCTGGGGTCGGGCGGCGTGGACGCGGCCCGCGACTTCCTCGGCTCGCTGCGCGATGCGCTCGACGCCCGGACAACGGCCCGATGAAGGACCGAGTCCAGACGCTGGTGGATCGCTACGCCCGGGGCCTCGGTATGGGTGGGCTGGTCGTCGCGCTCCTGGCGCTGGCGGTGGACCTGCGCTGGCTGGCCGAGCCGCTCGCGACCCTGTTCATGTTCGTGAGCGTGTTCGCGCTGCGCGCGTCGCCCGTCCGCCTCAGCAAGTATTCGTACCTCACCCAGTCGGGTGTCGTGGCCCTGGTGGGCGCGGCCTCCGTGGGTCCGACGCCGGTCGTGCTGGCGCTCTGGACCGGGGTCTTCACCTCGGACCTGTTCTGGCTCCGGAAGCTGCCGCGCGCCGGATTCATCAATGCCGGCCGCGAGGTCCTGGGCTTCGCGGCGGCCTACGGCCCCTTTGCCACGGTCCTGGCGCTGACCGGCCAGCCGGAGCTGTCGCTCGACCTCCTGCCGGCCATCGCCATCCTCGTCTGCTTCTATTTCTTCGCCTCCCGGTCGCTGTTCTACTTCACCCTGCTCGTCCGCGACAAGCTCGAGTACGCCGAGAAGGTCCTGATCCTCCGCTGGGAGATCATCTCCTACCTGCTCACACTCATCGCGTCGATCGTCGTCGTGGCCTCGCTCCGTGCGCTCTCACCCGTGGGCTGGATCGCCGTCGCGCTCTCGATGGGGGTGCTCGGGGTCCTCACCCGGCGGATCCTGGAGGAGGCGATCAGCGCCGAAGACCTGAACAAGGTGCACCTGATGGAAGTGGCGATCGCGAGCAACGCCACGCTCCAGGGATCGTTCGACCAGATCGAGCGCCTGGCGTACCGGTTGCTCGACTGGGGCGACTTCCGGATCTACCGCGTGGTGGACGGCGTGCCCGCGCTGGCCTATCGCGGGGCGCTCGGCCGCCCGAACCGGGGTGAGCCGCCGGAAGGCGCGGCGCCGTTCCGGGCCGAGGCGATCGCCGAGCTTCGGGTCGTGGACGTCAAGGACGTGCGCCGCGACCCGCGGGTGCGGAGCCTGATGGTCGAGGTCGGCAGCCTGATCGTCCACCCGATCCGGTTCGGGGAGGAGCTCCTCGGTACCGTGGAGGTGGACCATCCCAAGCGGCACGCATACGGGGCGAAGGATCTGACCGCCCTCACGACGCTGGGCAACCAGATCGCGACGGCCATCCACATCGCCGAGCTGCGGCGGCCGCTCATCGGCACCGTCGAGCAGATCACTCAGCAGGTGACGGCCCTCGCGCGGGTGACCGAGTCGCTCCGCACCTCGGCGCTGGCGCTGGCCGACGTGTCCCAGGGCATGCGGCAGGGCGCGGGGGAACTGGAGTCGTTCGTCGCCGGGGGACTCCAGGCCACCGACTCGCTCGGCGCCGCCTCCCGGGCGATGGCCGATCAGGGCGCGCAGGCCGCGGCGGCGAGCGGAACCGCGGCGGAGGTTGCCGCCCAGAAGCGGGCCGTGATCGGAGAGGCGATCGCCCGGCTGGTCGGCCTCAACGAGTTCGTCTCGGCAAGCGCCGATCAGGTGGCCCAGCTCGGGGCGATGACGACCCGCATCAAGGGCTTCATCGGCACCATCCGCGAGATCGCGGATCTCACGAACCTGATCGCGCTCAATGCCGCGATCGAGGCCGCGCGCGCCGGCGCCGAGGGCCGCGGCTTCGCCGTGGTGGCGGACGAGGTTCGCGACCTCGCCGCCCAGAGCCTCCACGCGGCCGGCGAGGCGCGGGTGCTGCTGGAGGAGATCACGGGCCAGGTGGCGGTGGTCTCGGGGCAGATGGAGCGCGGCCGCGACGCGGTGACCGGCGTGGAGAAGCTGAGCGAGGACGCGGCCGGGGCACTCGACGCCATCGTGGGGACCACCGGTGAGGCCGGCCGCCACGCGCGGGCGATCGCCGCCACCGCCGCCGATCAGCTCCGGGCGGTGGACGGCCTCACCGGTCAGATCCGGCGCGTCGCCGCCGGCTCCGCGCGAACGCTGAGCGAGACCGAGGAGCTGGCCCGCCGCGCCACCGACGCCGCGGCCGGGCAGGCGGACCTCGAGCGCGCGATCCGCGAGCTTGGGGACGTCGCCAGCGATCTGCACCGCATCGCGCGCCATTTCGTGGTCGAGTCCGGCGATGGCGGCTGACGCCGAGCGCGTCTACGTGGCGCTGGGCAGCAACCTCGGCGACCGCGCCGCGCGGCTCCGGGAGGCCCGCGCCGCACTGGCCGCGCTCCCCGGCACGGCGCTCGTCTCCGCGTCGGACATCGAGGAGACCGCTCCGCTCGGCGGAATGGCGCAGCCGCCCTACCTGAACCAGATGGTGCTGCTCGAGACCCGGCTCAGCCCGCGCGACCTGCTCGACGCGTGCCACGCGATCGAGCGGGCCGCCGGCCGGGTTCGGACCGGGCACTGGGGACCCCGTACCCTCGATCTGGACATCGTCCGCTTCGGAGAGCGGCGCGTGGCGGAGGCCGACCTTATCATTCCCCATCCCGAGTTGCCGAACCGCGACTTCTGGCAGCGAGAGCTGGCGGAGCTGCGACCCCATGAACGCTGACGTCCGACCCCTCACCGTGCCCGACCTGACCGCCTTCAAGGCGGCCGGGCGCCGCATCGTGATGCTCACCTGCTACGACGCGGTCTTCGCCCGGCTGCTCGAGCAGGCCGAGGTCGACGTGCTGCTGGTCGGGGACTCGTTGAACCAGGTGCTGGCGGGACACGAGACCACGCTGAGCGCAACGCTCGACCAGATGATCTATCACGCCGGCGCGGTGCGAAGGGGGTCGCGCCGCTCGCTGGTGTTCGTGGACCTTCCATTCCTCACCTACCAGGTCTCGGTGACCGAGGCGATCCGGAACGCGGGACGGGTGCTGCAGGAGAGCGGCGCGCACGGCGTCAAGCTCGAGGGCGGCCGCCCGATGGCGGAGACCGTGCGCGCCCTGGTGGACCGCGGCATCCCGGTGATCGGCCACCTCGGTCTCACCCCCCAGTCGGTGCACGCGCTCGGTGGCTACCGGGTGCAGGGGCGCGACGAGGCCGGCGCGGAACGCCTCCTGGCCGACGCCCGGGCGCTCGAGGCGGCCGGGGCGTGCGCCATTGTGCTGGAGCTGCTGCCGTCGACGCTGGCGGCCCGGATCTCCTCGGCGCTCACCATTCCCACCATCGGCATCGGCGCCGGCGCGGGCTGCGACGGCCAGGTGCTCGTGCTGCACGACATGCTCGGTCTCAACGAGGGGTTCAATCCCAAGTTCCTCAAGCGCTACGCCGAGCTGGGCGAGGCCGTGCGGGTCGCCGTCCGGGCCTACGCGGCCGAGGTGCGGGATGGGAGCTACCCCGGACCGGGCCACAGCTTCGAGTGACTTTCTCACGCCCCTGGGCATGATCGAGATCGAAAGCACCGCCGACCTCCGCCTGTGGGTGCGCGCCGAGCGGTCGCTCGGCCGCCGGGTCGCCCTGGTGCCGACGATGGGGTATCTCCACGAGGGCCACCTGCGGCTGGCGGACGCCGCGCGCGGCCGGGCCGACCTCGTGGTCATGAGCATTTTCGTCAACCCGCTCCAGTTCGGCCCGAACGAAGACCTGGCGCGCTACCCGCGCGACCTGCCGCGCGACCGCCGTCTGGCGCAGTCGCGCGGTGTCGATGCGCTTTTCGTTCCGACCGAGGCGACGATGTATCCGCCCGGAACCGAGATCCGCGTGGTGCCGGGCCCGACCGCGGCTCGCTGGGAGGGAGCGGCGCGGCCGGGACACTTCGAGGGCGTGCTCACGGTGGTCGCGAAACTGTTTCATCTGGTCGAGCCCGACGTCGCCTGCTTCGGCCGGAAGGACATTCAGCAGGCGACACTGGTGCGGCAGATGGTGCGCGATCTCGATTGGGCGCTCGAGGTCGTCGTCGTGCCCACGGTGCGCGAGCCGGATGGACTCGCGCTCAGCAGCCGGAACGCCTACCTCGACGCCGACCTTCGGCTCCGGGCCGTGGTGCTGAGTGCCGGCCTGCGCGCCGCCAGCGCGGCGTTTCAGGCCGGCGAGCGGCGGGCGGCCGAGGTGGAGGCGGCCGTCCGACGCACGGTCGCGGCGGAGCCGGCCGTGGCGTTGGAGTACGTCGCGGTCGCGGAACCACGGACGCTGACGCCGGTCGAAACCGTGGACGCCGACACCGTCGTTGCCCTCGCCGCCCGGCTCGGACGGACCCGTCTCATCGACAACATCGTCCTCGGCGAGGGGCTTGGCGCGTGAGGCGTGGGGCGGGACCGGGGCTGCCGGCATGGTCGGAGGTGTCCCCCGACCGGAAGGCCCACATCGAGCGGGTGGCCGCGCTCACGGGAGAGTGGGCCGGGCGCATGCGGGTGTCCGAACCGGAACGCGTGCGCTGGCTCCGGGCCGTCTGGCTGCACGACGCATTGCGCGACGCCGCGCCGGCCACCCTCGACCACTGGGCTCCCGACATCACCGGGCCGACGGAGCTCCGGCATGGCCCGGCGAGCGCGGCTCGCGCCGCCGCGGAGGGTGAAGCGGACCGCGGCGTGCTGGACGCGGTGCGATACCACTCGTTCGGCCACGCCGGATGGGACATGGTGGGACGGGTGCTCTACTGCGCCGACTACCTCGAGCCGGGACGTCCGTTCGAGCGCGAGCGCCGCGCCGCGCTGGCCGCACGCTTTCCCGACGATCCGGCCGGCGTGCTCACCACGGTGGCGGCCGAGCGGCTGACCCACCTCATCGGCTCCAGCTGGCCGCTGCCCGAACCCACGGTGAGCTTCTGGAACAGTCTCGTCGGCTCCTCCGGCTCGCGCTGATCGCCGCGCTGGTCGCGGCCGTGGTCGGCCTTGTGCTCCTGGTGCGTTCCCCGCGCCGGGAACACGTCGCTGGACACGCGTACGCCATCCCATCGCCCGGCCGACGGATCAGGGTGGAGGTATTGAACGGTACCACGCGACCGGGGCTCGCCCGCGTGGCCACCCGGGCGCTCCGGCAACAGGGACTCGACGTGGTCTTCTTCGGGACCGGGCCTGGAGCGGAGTCCACCCGCGTGTTCGTGCGGCGGGGAGATCCGGGACAGGGCAGGGATGTCGCGGGCGCCCTGGGAGTGGGCCGGGTGGTGGTCCAGCCGGATACCCTCCGGCGGGTCGACGTGAGCGTGCTGCTCGGAAGCGACTGGCGGCCGCGCCTACCGCTGCATCCTTAGCACGGTGCAGAGGGTGCAGAGGGCGGAGAGGACGGAGAGGACGGAGAGGACGGAGAGGACGGAGAGGACGGAGAGGACGGAGAGGACGGAGAAAGCAATCAGAGTCGACTCCCTATTGTAAGTCCGATCACCACGTCCATGACGTTCGTTCCCGTCAGTCCCACACGCAGCAGCGCTCCGGCCGCGTCGAGGGCGCGGTACGCGTCGTGGGCCACGAGATCCCGGGCCGGGTCGCGCCCGGCCGCGGCTACCGCATTCCACGTGCGGCCGTCGACGATGGCGCCCGCGGCATCGGTCGGGCCATCCCGCCCGTCGGTTCCCGCCGCGAGCAGGGCCACGCCCGGCGCTGCCCCGTTCAGCACCCGTGCGGCGGCCAGCGCCAGTTCCTGGCACCGCCCGCCGAGCCCTGGCGGCATGGCTCCAAGCGTCACCGTCGTCTCGCCACCCCAGATGAAGCAGCGCCGGCGACCCTCTGGTTGCGTGTTCTCATCAGGACCGCAATTTTGTAGAAGCGAAGCGGCTACACTCGCCCCGGTTGCCGACGCCTCCCCGGCGAGCGGCGTCTCCGCCATTACGGGAGCGAGGCCCAACTCTGCCGCCCGGCTGGCCGCAGCCTCCAGGGCCAGCCTGTTACTGGCGATCAGCTCGAGGGTCACGCGCGCGAAGGCCTCGTCCCCGGGCTTTGGCGTTTCGGCCGTTTCCCCGCCGGGCGCGATCAGACGCCGGGCCGCGTCGGGGATCTTGGGCCAGAGGCCCGAGCGCTCCAGCAACTCCCGCACGTCAGCGGCGGTCGCGATGTCGGGGACGCAGGGCCCGGAGCCGATCGAGGCGAGATCGTCGCCGATGACGTCGGAGACGACGAACACCCGGACCCGGGCGGGAGTCAGTGCCCGCGCCAGGCGACCGCCGCCCCAGCGGGAGAACCGTTTGCGAATGCGGTTCATCGCCGTGATGTCGAGACCGGAGCCGAGGAGGAGGGAATAGAGGCTCGTGAGCTCGCCCGGGCTCATGCCCGCGACGGGGGCGCCGAGCAGGCTGGTGGCCCCACCGGAGAGGAGCACCCAGACCTCGTCGTCCGGCGCGACCCGCGCCGCCACCCGTGCGAGCGCCTCTGCGGCGGCCAGGGATCCAGGGCCGGGCTCCGGATGGTCGCCGACAACGAGTGGGATCAGTGGGTGGGCCGGTGGCTCCTCGGCGGGGGACACGATCAGCCCCCCGGCCGGCTCCTGGCCCCAGCGGGAGAGGACGTCGACCGCCGAGCGCGCCATCGGCGCCGCGGCCTTGCCGAGGGCGAGGATGATCGGCGGCCGGGCCCGCGAAGGGCCCAGACGCTCCAGCCGGGCGCGGAGTGCCGGCGCCGGATTAACTGCTGCCGTGGCAACGGTATAGAGCTCGGCCAGCAACTCGGCGGCCCAAGCGTTCAGGCCTGAGTCAGCGCCGGAAACAGTCAATGGTTTCCGCCTTGTGAAAAAAAGCACAAAGTGCTATACATGGGTTGGCGAACACAAGTCCAGCAGGCGGCGCCTGCAAATGTAGTCGGATCCGGGAGGGGCGTCTCGCCTCGGCCCACGCTCATTCTTTCATCCGTGAGGGACCGCCATGGCCGGCCGCAACTTCCTCTTCGTTCCGGGGCCCACGAACACGCCCGACCGGATCCTCCGCGCCATGCACGTGGCGATGGAGGATCACCGGTCGTCGGACTTCCCGAAGCTCGCGGCGCCGGTGCTCGAGGATCTCAAGCAGATTTTCAAGACCACGACCGGGCAGGCCTACATCTTCCCGGCCAGCGGCACCGGCGCGTGGGAAGCGTCGCTCTCCAACACCCTGAGCCCCGGAGACCGGGTGCTCGCCGCGCGGTTCGGCATGTTCAGCCACCTCTGGATCGACATGGCGCAGCGGCTGGGCCTCAAGGTCGATATCCTCGACGCCGAGTGGGGTGAGGGCGCCCCGATCGAACGGTACCACCAGGCGCTCGCCGCCGACAAGAATCACGAGATCAAGGCGGTACTCTTCACCCATAACGAGACCGCCACCGGCGTCACCAGTGATGTGGCCGGCATGCGCAAGGCCCTGAACGACACCCGGCATCCGGCGCTGCTCATGGTCGACGGGGTGAGCTCGATCGGCAGCATCGATTTCCGAATGGACGAGTGGGGCGTCGACTGCGCCGTCACCGGCTCGCAGAAGGGCCTCATGCTGCCCGCCGGGCTCGGCATCGTGGCCGTGAGCCCGAAGGCCGCCGCGCTGTATGACACGGCTCGACTGCCCCGCGTGTTCTTCGACTTCGGCGACATGAAGAAGGCCAACGTCACCGGGTACTTCCCCTACACGCCGTCGCTGCCGCTGCTCTACGGGCTCCGGGAGTCGCTCCGGATGCTGTTCGAGGAGGGGCTGGAGAACGTGCTCGCCCGACACCACCGGCTGGCCGAAGGTACCCGTGCGGCGGTCAAGGCCTGGGGGCTCGAGCTCTGCGCCCGCGAGCCGCGCTGGTACTCCGACACCGTGAGCGCGATCATGGTGCCCGCGGGCATCAATGCGGCGGAGATCATCGACGTAGCCTACCGGCGCTACAACCTCGCGCTGGGTGCGGGCCTCGCGCGGATGGCCGGCCGCCTGTTCCGGATCGGCCACCTGGGCGACCTAAACGAGTGCATGCTGCTCGGCGGCATCGCCGGCGCGGAGATGGCCATGCGCGACGTGGGCGTCAAGATCACTCCCGGCAGCGGCATCGCCGCGGCCGAGGAGTACTGGCGTGGCACGGCCAAGCCGCTCGAGAAGCGCGAGCTGCCGCCGCGGGCGCCCGATGCCACGGCGCCCGCCGCCGTCGCCAAGGAGAAGGCCACGGCCGGCGCCGGCCGATGAGCCACACGCGCGCCGAACCCGCCCGCCAGCGGCTGCAGCGCAGCGAGCTGGCGGTGCCGGGGTCGAACCCGGGCATGTTCGTTAAGGCGCTCGAGGGCGCGGCCGACTACATCTTCCTCGACCTCGAGGACGCGGTGGCGCCCGGGGACAAGGAGCAGGCGCGGAAAAACGTCATCCAGGCCCTGCTCGAGCACGACTGGCGCGAGCGCGGCAAGACGATCTCGGTCCGGATCAACGGGATCGACACCCACTACATGTACCGGGACCTGGTGGACGTGGTGGAGCAGGCCGGCCACCGGCTGGACACCATCCTGATTCCCAAGGTCGGCGTGCCGGCCGATGTGTATCTCGTGGACGCGTTGCTGACCCAGATCGAACAGGCCAAGGGCATCCCGGAGCGCCTCGGCATCGACGTGCTGATCGAGACTGCCCTCGGCATGGCGAACGTCGAGGCGATCGCGCAGTCGAGCCGCCGGCTCGAGGCCATGCACTTCGGGGTCGCGGACTACGCGGCCAGCTGCCGGGCCCGCACCGTCGTGATCGGCGGCCTCAACCCCGACTACCCGGGCGACCAGTGGCACGCGGCGCTGTCGCGGATGATCGTCGCGTGCCGGGCCTACGGCCTGCGGCCCATCGACGGACCGTTCGGCGATTTCAAGGATCCCGACGGCTATCGCCTCAGCGCCCGCCGTGGCGCGGCGCTCGGCATCGAAGGCAAGTGGGCCATCCATCCCTCGCAGATCGCGCTCGCCAATGAGGTGTTCAGCCCGCCGCCGGCGGAGGTCGACCGCGCCACCCGGATCCTGGCGGCGCTCGACGAGGCGGCCCGGGAGGGGAGGGGCGCGGCCCAGCTCGATGGGCGGATGATCGACGCGGCGTCGGCGCGGATGGCGCAGAACGTGGTCGACACGGCGGCGGCGATCGCGGCGCAGGGCGGGCGGAAGGTGGCGGCGGTCCGATGAACGGCACTGTCGTGGGATGACTCCCTGGCAGGGTCGGGTAGTGGGAGGATCTCACGGAGTTCAGGGAGGGACGAGCGTGGACATCCACGAATATCAGGCGAAGGAGCTGCTGGCCGGCTTCGGGGTCGCCATCCCGCGCGGCGGCGTAGCGTACAGCCCCGAGCAGGCGGTCTACCGCGCGTCGGAGATCGGCGGCGCCCGCTGGGCGGTGAAGGCCCAGATCCATTCGGGTGCGCGCGGCAAGGCGGGCGGCATCAAGCTCTGCTCCAACGAGGATGAGGTGCGCCAGGCGGCCAAGGCGCTGCTCGGGAAGCGGCTCGTGACCCACCAGACCGGGCCCGAGGGCCGGACCGTGCACCGGCTCTACATCGAGGCGGCCGTGCCGATCGAGCGCGAGATCTACCTCGGCTTCGTGCTCGACCGGAAGAGCGAGCGGGTCATGATCGTAGCCTCGGCGCAGGGCGGGGTCGAGATCGAGGAGATCTCGGAAAAGTCCCCCGAGGCGATCATCCGCTCGACCGTGGAGCCCGCGGTGGGCCTCACCTCGTTCCAGGCGCGCGAGATCGCCTTCGCGCTGGGGCTCGACGCGGCGCAGGTGACGCGTGCCGTCACCGCGCTGCTGGGCTGCTACCGTGCCTTCCGCGACCTCGACGCCACGATGGTGGAGATCAATCCTCTCGTCGCCACCACCGACGGGCAGCTCCTGGCGCTCGACTGCAAGATGACGTTCGACGACAACGCCCTGTTCCGGCGGCCCAACGTGAGCGAGCTGCGCGACTACGCGGAGGAAGATCCGCGTGAGTCCCAGGCCGCCGAGTACGGCATCAATTATGTGGCGCTGGAGGGCGAGATCGGCTGCATCGTGAACGGCGCCGGCCTCGCGATGGGCACGATGGATCTGATCAAGCACGCCGGCAGCTCGCCGGCCAACTTCCTCGACGTGGGCGGCGGGGCCTCGCCCGAGAAGGTCTGCAACGCGTTCCGCCTCGTGCTGGCCGACCCCAAGGTGAAAGCCATCCTGGTGAACATCTTCGCCGGCATCAACCGGTGCGACTGGGTGGCGCAGGGCGTGGTGAACGCCGTGCGCGAGCTCAAGCCCACGGTGCCGCTGGTGGTGCGTCTGGCCGGGACGAATGTCGAGGAGGGCCGGGCCATCCTCAAGGAGAGCGGGCTCGATCTCGCCACCGCTGACACCCTCACCGAGGCGGCCGAGAAGGTCGTGGCTGTCCTCAAGGCCTCGGGCACGACGGCCGGGAACGGAAAGCCATGAGCATCCTGATCGACGATCGCACCCGGGTCATCATCCAGGGCTTCACCGGGGACAAGGGCAGCTTCCACGGCAAGGAGATGGCGGCCTACGGCACCAACCTGGTCGGCGGGGTGACGCCGGGAAAGGGCGGCAAGCGCCACCTCGACCGGCCGGTGTTCAACACCGTCAAGGAAGCGGTGAAGCAGGCCGGCGCCGAGGCGACCATCATCTTCGTCCCGGCCGCGTTCTGCGCCGACTCGATCATGGAGGCAGCCGACGCCGGCGTCCGGCTCATCTGCGCCATCACGGACGGCATTCCGGCCCAGGACATGATGATGGTGAAGCGGTACCTGTGGCGCTATCCCAAGGAGCGCCGCTCCACCGTCATCGGGCCCAACTGTGCCGGCATCATCAGCCCGGGCAAGGCGATGCTCGGCATCATGCCGGGACACATCTACAAGCGCGGGACCGTCGGCCTGGTGACGCGCTCGGGAACGCTCGGCTACGAGGCCGCGTCGCAGATGATGGCGCTCGGCATCGGAATCAGCACCAGCGTCGGCATCGGCGGCGATCCGATCAACGGCAGCTCCTTCGTGGACGTTCTGCGGCTGTTCGAGCAGGACCCGGAGACCGAGGCCGTCATGATGATCGGCGAGATCGGCGGCCCGCAGGAGGCCGAGGCGGCCATGTTCGCCAAGGAGCACATGAAGAAGCCGGTCATCGGTTACGTGGCGGGTCTCACGGCCCCGAAGGGCCGGCGGATGGGCCACGCCGGTGCCATCATCCGTGCGTTCGGCGAGAGCGCGGCCGAGAAGGTCGAGATCATGAAGGGCGCCGGCCTCACGGTCGTGCCCAGCCCGGCCGACCTCGGGAGCACCGCCGCGCGCGTGCTCGGCGGCATGTCGAAGCGCGTCGCGGTTCCCACGTGAGCCCTCGGCCGGTCGTCGTCGTGACCCGCCGGCTGCCGGACCCGGTGCACGAGGCGCTCGCCCGGGAGTTCGACGCGCGGCTCAATCCGGATGACCGGCCGCTCGAGGCGGAAGGGCTGCGCGCGGCGCTGCAGCAGGCCGACGCGCTCCTCACCACGGTCACCGACAAGGTCACGGCCGACGTTCTGGCGGTCGAGCCCCGGCGCGCCGGGCTGGTGGCGAACTTCGGCGTCGGATTCAACAACATCGACATCGAGGCGGCCAAGGTGCGCGGCGTCGCGGTCTCCAACACGCCGGACGTGCTCACCGACGCGACGGCCGATCTCGCGATGACGCTGCTCCTGATGGTCGCGCGCCGGACCGGGGAAGGCGAGCGGCACCTCCGGGGTGGCCAGTGGACCGGGTGGCGGCCGACGCACATGCTCGGCACCCACGTGACCGGCAAGACGCTGGGACTGGTCGGCATGGGGCGCATCGCGCGCGCGGTGGCGCAACGCGCCCACCACGGCTTCGGCATGAAGATCATTTTCCACGACCCGTTCCCCCCGCCGGCCGAGGTCGCGGCGTCGCTCGGGGCCGAGCCGCGGGCGACGCTCGAGGAGGTGTTGCGGGAAGCCGACTTCGTGTCGCTCCACTGTCCCGCCACGCCCGAGACCCGGCACCTCATGAACCGCGACCGGCTCGGCCTGATGCGGCCGGGCGCCTTCCTGGTCAACACCGCGCGCGGCGACGTCGTGGACGAAGCGGCGCTGGTCGAGGCGCTCGGCGGCAAGCGCATCGCGGGCGCGGGGCTGGACGTGTTCGAGAAGGAGCCCCAGGTCACCCAGTCGCTGGTCTCGATGGACAACGTCGTGCTGCTTCCCCACCTCGGCAGCGCCACGCACGAGACCCGGGTCGCCATGGGCATGCGTGCGTTCGAGAACCTGCAGCGATTCTTCGCCGGGCAGCCGCTCCGGGACCGGGTCGTGTGAGCCACGTGGCGCTCGAGCCGTTCGCGGCCACCGAGCTACCCGAGTCGCCCGATCCGGTTGCCGCCAGCGCCGCCCACTACGCCAACGATGTGGTCCAGCTCCTGAGCGAGCTGATGCTGCAGCTCGTGCGGCAGCGCTCACCCGAAGTGGAACCGGTGCTCCGCGGTGAGCGCGACGCGGGCGAGCTGAGCGCCGAGCTGCTCGCGCGCACCCTGCAGGTCCAGGGCATCTGGTTCCAGTTGCTGAGCATCGCCGAGCAGAACGCCGCCATGCGCCGCCGGCGGCAGATCGAATCGGAGCGGGGATACGAGCTCCTGCGCGGAACCTTCGCCCAGGTGCTGGCCGGCGCCGCCGAGGCCAAGGTGCCGGCGGCCGAAGTGCGCGCGCTGCTGCAGCAGCTGCGCGTGCGGCCCGTCATCACCGCCCACCCCACCGAAGCCAAGCGGGTCACGGTGCTCGAGAAGCACCGCCGGATCTACCGCCGGCTGGTGGACCTGGAGTCGCCCCGGTGGACGCCGCGCGAGCGCCAGAGTCTGATCGACGGCCTCCGGAACGAGATCGAGCTGCTCTGGCTGACCGGCGAGCTGCGCCTGCAGAAGCCCACCGTGCCTCAGGAGGTCTTCTGGGGGCTTCACTTCTTCAACGAAACGCTGTTCGAGGCGGTGCCGGACCTGCTCGACAAGCTCGAGCGCGTGCTGGCCCAGTTCTATCCCGGAGAGCGCTGGGACGTCCCCGCCTTCTTCCAGTTCGGGTCCTGGATCGGCGGCGACCGCGACGGCAATCCGTTCGTCACCAACGACGTCACCCACCACACCCTGCTCGAGAACCGGCTGACCGGCCTCCGGCGCTATCGCCGGCGGCTGGACGAGCTGGTGCGCGCGCTCAGCATCACCGAGAAGGCGGTGCCGCCCAGCGAGCGGTTCCGCTCGGCGCTCGACCGGGAGCTCGCGGCGACGGGGCAGGCCGAGGACATCGCCAGCCGGAACCCGGGCGAGCTGTTCCGCCAATACCTCGGCTGCATGTCGCGCCGGATCGAGGTGCTCACCGCCAACACCGAGCGCGGCGACACGCGCCCGGATCCCGCCGGCTACGCCACGGCCGACGCCCTCCTGACGGATCTCAAGCTGATCGAGGACGACCTGACGCAGGCGGGCCGGACCGAGATCGCCCGGTCGCTCGTGCGGCCGGTGCGCCGCGAGGTCGAGTCGTTCCGGTTCAGCACCGTGCGGCTCGATGTCCGGGAGAACACGACCAAGCTCACCGCGGCCCTGGACGATCTCTGGCGCGCCGGCGGCAACGACGGCGACGCACCCGTCCGGACGTCCGAGGAGTGGCGTGCGTGGGTGGCGGCGGAGCTGGCGCGCCCGCTCGCCTCCGAGGCGGCGATCCCCGCGTTGCCACCTGCCAGCGCCGAAACGCTGGGAATGTTCCAGCTCGTGCGCCGGCTCCGGGAGGAGATCGATCGCGAGGCCTTCGGCGCGTTCGTCCTGAGCATGACGCAGAGCGTGACCGATATCCTCGGCGCCTATCTGCTGGCCAAGACCGCCGGGCTCTTCGCCGACACCCAGGGGATCGAGAGCTGTACCCTGCCGATCGTGCCGTTGTTCGAGACCATCGATGACCTCCAGCGCGCCCCGGCGATCATGCGCGAGCTGCTCGCCGTTCCCCTCGTGAAGCGCAGCGTCCGGGCGCAAGGCGGCGTGCAGGAGGTGATGATCGGGTACTCCGATTCCAACAAGGACGGCGGCTTCCTGACCTCGAACTGGGAGCTCTCCAAGGCGCAGACCAAGCTGACGCGGGTCGGCAAGGAGCTGGGCGTCCCGATCGCCTTCTTCCACGGTCGGGGGGGATCGGTCAGCCGTGGCGGGGCGCCGACCGGCCGCGCGATCGCGGCCCAGCCGGCGGGCTCGATCCAGGGGCGGATGCGCATCACGGAGCAGGGCGAGGTGGTCTCGTTCAAGTACGCCAACCGCGGTACGGCCCAGTACCAGATCGAACTGCTCGCGGCCAGCGTCACCGAGCACGCGCTCAAGTCGGAGCGCGAGGAGGCGCTGGTGCCCACGGCCGAGTTCGACGAGGCGATGGAGGCCTTGAGCGGCGCTGCCCAGGCGGCCTACCGCCGCCTGGTCGATCACCCCGACCTGCTGCCGTACTACCAGATCGGGAGTCCGCTGGAGGAAATCTCACTCCTCAACCTCGGCTCCCGTCCCGCGCGCCGCTTCGGGGCCCGCTCGCTGAGCGACCTGCGCGCGATTCCGTGGGTGTTCGCCTGGTCGCAGAATCGGCACTTCGTGCCCGGCTGGTTCGGGGTGGGGAGCGGCATCCTCACCTTTCTCCAGGTGCGGGGCCCGCGCGGGACCGCGCTGATCCAGCGGATGTTCTCCGACTCGCGGCTGTTCCGCCTCATCGTGGACGAGGTCGAGAAGACGCTGTCCTACGTCGATCTGGACGTCGCTCGGGAGTATGCCGAGCTGGTGCCTGAGGCTCGGGTGCGCGATGCGGTCTTCCCGCTGATCGAGGAGGAGTACCACCGCACGGTCGAGGCGGTGCTCCGCATCAGCGGCGCCGCCGGGCTGGCCGAGCGGTTCCCGCGCTTCCGCCGGAAGCTGGCGCGACGGCTTCCCACGCTCAACCAGATCTCGCGCCAGCAGATCGAGTTGCTGCGGCGGTTCCGCGAGAGCGGCAGCGACAAATCGCAGGAGGAGCTGCTCTCCGCGCTGCTGCTGTCGATCAACTGCATCGCGACGGGGTTCGGGGCGACGGGGTGAAAGAGGACGGAGAGGACGGAGAGGACGGAGAGGACGGAGAGGACGGACGGCGAAGAGAGTGCGGCTGGAGCGGAGTCAAGGGCATGGTGTCTTGCCTGCGCTCAGGATGCCCCCGGGCTCGCGGCGACTCCGAAGTCCTTCACCGCCCTCTCCGCCTTCTCCGCCCTCAAGCCCTTCACCCGCAGCTGCCCGCAGGCAGCGTCGATGTCGAGGCCCCGGCTCCGGCGCACGGTCGCCTCGATGCCCTGGTTTCGGAGCCGGGCGGCGAAGGCCCGGATACGTTCCGTCGTCGTGGGCGTGAGATCGGGCGCGCCGCCGGGGTGGAGCGGAAGGAGGTTGACGAGCGCGCCGAGCCGCCGGGCGAGCTTCGCCAGCCGGTCCGCGTCGGCCTCCCGGTCGTTGATCCCGCCGATCATCACGTATTCAAACGTGACCCGCTTCCGGAACGCCGCCGCCGCCTTCAGCACCGCCTCCAGATCGTACTTCTTTTCGATCGGCATGATGCCGAGCCGCTGGGCCGACGTCGGGGCATGCAGCGAGATGGCGAGGCGGAACTGCTCCGGTCGCCGCGCGAACGCCGCGATGCCGGGCAGAATGCCGACGGTCGAAACCGTGATATGACGCGCGCCGATGCCGAGGCCGTCCGGGGCGTTGAGAATCGTCAGCGCGACGTCCACGGCCGGCCAGTTGAGCAGCGGCTCGCCCATCCCCATGAACACCACGTTGGTGGGGACCGCCGCCGGGTTCCGCAACGCCATCTCGCGCACCTGGGCCACGATCTCGAAGGCGGAAAGATTGCGCCGGAATCCCATCCGGCCGGTGGCGCAGAACGAGCATTTGAGGGCGCAGCCGGCCTGAGACGAAATGCACAGGGTGCGGCGCGTGCCCGAGGGGATGAGCACCGACTCGACCGCCTCGCCGTCGGGCAGGCGCCACAGGAACTTGCGGGTGCCGTCCGCCGAGAGCTGCTCGACGTCCGCGGCGAGGCGCGGGAGCGGGAAGGCGGCGTCGAGCTTGGCCCGGAGCGCGAGCGGCAGCTCGGTGGCCTCCGCCCACGAGGCCACCGGCGCCTGCCAGAGGCGCCGGAGCATCTGGCCGACCCGGTACCCCGGCAGCCCGCGCTCCCCCGCCCAGGCCGCCAGCAGGCTTCGGGCGTCGGCCGGGGGCCGGTCCAGGACATTGGTGGGGGTCGCCTCGGGCGCTGACAGTCGGCTCATCGTGTTGGAATCTAACCGGATACGCCGGCTGGAGCCGGGCCGCGGCCGCGCCGGCGGGCCCGGCGGCAGAGGGGCCTAAATCCCTCCCGTTGTTCGCATTGCTACCCCTCTGGCCGCCGGTTACGTTTGTCCCATGCACCGTCAGACCGTGCCGTGCTCCTGAGCGAGCTGCTGTCGCCGGAACGTGTGCTGCTGCCCATGCCGGCCGATGATCGTCACACGGCCATAGCGGTCCTCACCCGGCGGCTGGCCGACCTTGCCGACGCGCAGTACGACCAGGTGGTCGAGGCGGTTCTGGATCGGGAATCGGTGCAGAGCACCGGCATCGGCTTCGGGGTTGCGATCCCTCACGGGCGCTGTGCGGCCGTGCGCGAGCTGTCGATGGTCGCCGGCGTCAGTCCGGCACCAGTACCGTTCGATGCGATCGATGGGGATCCGGTGCGGCTGTTCTTCCTCATCGTCGGCCCGGAGGGGTCGGCCGGGCTGCACGTCAAGATCCTGAGCCGCATTGCTCGCCTGGTGCGCCGAGACTCGGTGCGCCAGCAACTGCTCGAGGCCGCCACCGCTGATGAGTTCTACAACGTCCTCCTCGACGCCGAAGCGCGTTGACCCGTTCCGCCCATCCTACTTCGTGGCCGGCAGCATGAGCGCCACCGCGCTCCGCACCCACCGCTGCGGCGAGCTGACCCGCGCCCACCTCGGACTGCAGGTGCGGCTCGGCGGCTGGGTCCACCGCCGCCGCGACCTCGGCGGCCTGGTGTTCATCGACCTGCGCGACCGCGCCGGCTTGGTGCAGCTGTCGTGCAATCCCGAGTGGACGCCCGCCCCCGTGATGGCGCTCGCCGCCTCGACCGGCGCCGAGACCGTCGTGCTGGTGCACGGCACGGTGGCCCTCCGGCCCGAGCCCTCGCGCGACCCGGACCTCGTCTCGCGCGAGGTCGAGGTGCACGTCACCGGCCTCGAGGTCGTCGGCCCCGCTGAGACGCCGGCGATCCCCGTGGCGCGGAAGGAGAAGGAGGAGCTGGCGGCCGAGGAGCTCCGGCTCAAGCACCGGGTGCTGGACCTGCGCCGGCCGGAGCTGCAGCGGAACATCCGGCTCCGCCACCGGCTGCTCCAGCGGGCGCGCCGCGCGCTGTCCGACATGGAGTTTCTGGAGATCGAAACGCCGATTCTCACGAAGCCCACCCCGGAAGGCGCGCGCGACTACCTGGTGCCGAGCCGGATTCATCCGGGCGAGTTCTACGCGCTGCCGCAGTCGCCGCAGATCTACAAGCAGCTGCTGATGGTCGCGGGCTACGACCGCTACTTCCAGATCGCGCGCTGCTTCCGTGACGAGGACCTGCGCGCGGATCGCCAGCCCGAGTTCACCCAGATCGATCTCGAGGCGTCGTTCGTGAGCGCCGAGGACGTGCAGGACGTGGTCGAGCGGGTGCTCGTGGATCTCTGGGCCGAGGCGGGCGCCGACGTGGCACGGCCGTTCCCCCGGCTCACGTGGCGCGAGGCGATGGAGCGCTACGGCATCGACAAGCCGGACCTGCGCCATGGGCTCGAGCTCCGCGATCTCACCCCACTCATCGGCGCCGACGCCGCGCCGTTCCTCGGGGAGGCGCGCGCGGCTGGAGGGCGGCTCCGGGGGATCGTCTTCCCGGGCGGCGCCGCGCTCACGCGGAAGGACCTGGACGGGCTCACGGCCACGGCCAGGGAGGCCCGGGCGGGGGGACTCATCTGGGCGCGGCGCACGGCGCCCGGCTGGGAAGGGCAGGGGGTGAAGGCGGTTGGCCACCGGCTGCTCGACGCCCTGGGTGGCGCCGAGGGCGACCTCCTGCTCGCCGTCGCGGGAGCGGACGGGATCACCTCCCCCGCGCTCCACGCCGTTCGTTCGGCGCTCATGCGTCGCCCCGACGTCCCGGCCGACGACGGCCCACGCCTTCGTCTGGATCGTGGACTTCCCGCTGTTCGAGCTCGACCCCGAGACCGGGCGGCACGTTCCGGCGCATCACCCGTTCACGGCGCCCCATCCCGCGGACAGGGAGAAGCTGGAGCGTGACCCCGGGCACACGCGGGCCCAGCACTACGACGCGGTGTACAATGGAAACGAGCTCGGCAGCGGCTCGATCCGCATCACCGATCCCGCGGTGCAGCGGCGGATCTTCGAGCTGCTCGGCATTCCCGAGCCGGAGATCCGGCGGCGGTTCGGCTTTCTGCTCGACGGGCTGGCCGCGGGCGCGCCGCCCCACGGGGGCTTCGCGCTCGGCTTCGACCGGATCACCATGCTGCTCGCCGGTGCCACCTCGCTTCGGGACGTGATCGCGTTCCCGAAGACCACGGCGGCCCGGGCCCTGTTCGAGGGCGCCCCGACGCCGGTGGATCCGGCCGATTTACGGGCGCTCCACCTGAAACCGGCCGACGACTAGCCATGTCCGACGACCACCACCACCGCATCTCGGCCGAAGGGGCGGACCCGCTGCTGTTCGCCGGGGTCAACGACGCGAACCTGCTCGAGCTCCAGCGGACGCTCGGGATCCGCGTGTCGTTCCGGGGCGACTCGGTCAACCTGACCGGCACCACCGAGCAGCTCGAGCGCGCCGCGCCCGTCGTGCAGGGGCTGCTCGACCTCGCCCGGATGGGGGAGCCGGTCTCGCCCGACGACGTCTTCCGGCTGGCGTCCGACGGCCCCACGGGTGAGCTGCCGGCGCCGTCGAGCGACGGGAAGATCGTGCTGCCGGGCCTCCGGCGGGCGATCGTGCCCAAGACGCAGGGCCAGCGTGACTACCTCCAGGCGGTCACCAACCACGACATCGTGGTCGGCATCGGACCCGCGGGCACCGGCAAGACCTATCTCGCCGTCGCCAAGGCGGTCGAGGCGCTGGCGCGGAAGCGGGTCAAGCGCATCATCCTGGCCCGCCCGGCCGTGGAGGCGGGGGAGTCGCTCGGCTTCCTGCCCGGCGACCTGCAGGCCAAGGTGGATCCGTACCTGCGGCCGCTGTACGATGCGCTCGAGGACATGATGCCGCACGACCGGGTCCAGCGCGCGCTCGAGACCCGGACGATCGAGATCGCGCCGCTCGCCTACATGCGCGGCCGGACGCTCGCCGACGCCTTCATCATCCTGGACGAGGCCCAGAACGCCACCGGCGCGCAGATGAAGATGTTCCTCACCCGGCTCGGCGTGAACAGCCGCACGGTGGTGACCGGCGACAAGACCCAGATCGACCTGCCACGGCGGGAGGACTCCGGCCTGGTGCAGATCGAGCGGATCCTGCCGGGCATCGAGGGGATCGCGTTCTGTTACCTGCACGAGGCGGACGTGGTGCGGCACCGGCTCGTGCGCGAGATCATCAAGGCCTACGCGGAGGATCAGAACGGCTGATGGCTCGTCGGGAGGCGCCTCCTAACCCCGCCGGGGAGTCGCTGTCCGACCGGATCAAGTTCCACGCGGTCCGGTGGATCCCGCTGCTCGTCACGGCCCTCGTCACCTACGCCCTCTTCCCTCCACCGGCGGGCGTGCTCTCGCATGTCCCCGACCTGGGACACCAGGTCGACCGGACGGTCGTGGCCCCATTCCCGTTCCAGGTGCGGAAGACGACCGAGGAAATGGCCCGCGAGGGCGAAGCGCGGGCGTCGACGGCGCAGCCGGTCTACCGCTTCAGCCCCACGGCCTACGATTCCGCGCTGGCGGCGGCGCGGGATTTCTTCGCCGACCTCGAGCGCGCGAGCGCGCAGGGACCCGAGCTGACGCGGGCGGTGGCCGCGAGCCAGGCGCATCTCGGGCCGGAGGAGGTCCAGTACCTCGCCGACCCCGCGCACCGCCGGGCCATGCGCGAGCTCGTCACCCACTTTCTCGGCGAGACGCTCTCGCGCGGGGTGGCGGACGCGGGGGTCATCCGCGGCGAGCCCAGCCGCCAGATCACGCTCCGCCGGAACGACGCCGAGCACATCGTCGCCCGGGACTCCATCCTGACCTTCGCGGACCTGATGGAGCAGGCCGAGGCCGCGGGCATCGTGGTGGAGGATCCGGTCGGCCAGCGAACGCTCCGGCGGCTGGTCGGGGCCTTCTACCACCCGACGATCGTTCCCGACCTGACCCTCACGTCGGCGCGCCGGGAGCAGCTCCGCGCGAGCGTGGACCCGATCCGCTACGGCGTGCGCGCGGGCGAGCGGATCATCGTGGCCGGGCAGCCGGTCACCGAGGAGACCCGCGCCAAGCTGATCGCCCTCCACCAGGAGCTCGACCGGCGCGGCTCCGAAGGGTTCTGGACCGCCGGGGCCATCGGCGGACTGCTCTACAACGCCATCGTGCTGAGCGTGTTCTGGCTGCTGATCCTGTTCTACCGGCGCGAGACCTACGTCGAGCGGCGCGAGATGTGGTTCTTCGGCGCGCTCTTCACGCTCGTGGTGCTCATCACGGCCGGCACGACCCAGCTCCTGCCGATCCGGCCCGAGATGGTGCCGATTCCGTTCGCCGCGATCCTGGTGACGCTGCTTTACACCGGACGCATCGGCGTGTTCGCCGCGCTCACGCTGGCGGTGCTGCTCGACGGGCAGTGGGCGCTCCGGGAGAGCGGCATCCTGTTCTTCGGCCTGGTGGGCGGCGTCGCCGGCGCGATCGGGATCCGCGCGGTCCGCCGGCGCCGCCATCTCTACCTGACGGTCGCGGTGGTGGCCGGGGCCAGCATCCTGGCCTCGATCACCGTGGGCCTGCTGCAGGACTGGGCCACGATCACCATCGTGGCGAGCGCGCTCCTGGGCTCGCTCATGGCGCTCGCCAGCGCCGCGCTCGCCATGATGGTGATGCCGGTCGCGGAGTCGGCCACGCGGATCACGACCGACCTGACGCTGCTCGAGCTGTCGGACCTGGGGCGCCCGTTACTGCGGCGGCTGGCGCTCGAGGCACCCGGCACCTGGGCCCACAGCCTCGCGATGGCGAACCTCTGCGAGTCGGCCTGCAACATCATCGGCGCCAACGGTCTGCTCGCCCGGGTCGGCTGCTACTACCACGACATCGGGAAGCTCACGGCGCCGGGCTTCTTCGTCGAGAATCAGGGCGGGGGACCCAACCCGCACGACCAGCTCCCGCCGGTCGATTCGGCCCGCATCATCCGCCAGCACGTGCTCGACGGGATCGCGCTGGCCGAGGCGGCCGGGCTGCCGCGGATCGTGAGGGCGTTCATTCCGGAGCATCACGGCACCACCGAGATCACCTACTTCCTCACCCGCGCCCGGCTCACCGCGGTCAACGGCGCGCCCAACCCCGCCGACTACCGCTACCCCGGCCCGCGGCCGCAGAGCGCCGAAACCGCGGTGGCGATGCTCGCCGATTCGGCGGAGGCGGCCGTGCGTGTGCTGCCGGAGCAGACCCCCGACAAGGTGCGCGAGGCGATCGAGCTCCTGGTGCAGCAGAAGCTCGCCTCGGGCCAGCTCGACGACGCTCCGCTCACGCTCCGCGATCTCGACCGCGTCAAGCGGGAATTCGCCCGGGTGATGTCGGGCACCTACCACAAGCGCATCGGGTATCCCCGTGCCAGCGGCGGGATCACGTCGGAATTCCAGACCGCCGAGCGGCAGTGACGTCGTGGTGAACGGCCGCCGCCTGCCGCTTCCGCCCGCGCTCGTCCGCCGCGCGGTCGCGACCGTGCTCCGCGGGGAGCGCCGGCAGGCGCTGATCTCGGTCACCTTCGTCGGCCGCGACGCCATGCGGCGCCTCAACGCCGAGCACACGGGACACGACCGACCCACGGACGTCCTGAGCTTCGCGCTGGCCGAGCCGTCGGGCCGGACGGTGGGCGACGTGTACGTGTGCGCGTGGGTCGCGGCCCGCGAGGCCCGCGCGCGGGGGATCGCGGTCCGGCAGGAGCTCCTCCGGCTGGTCGTGCACGGGACGCTGCACGCCCTCGGGCGCGAGCATCCCGAGGGCGAAGCGCGGACCGCGTCCCCGATGTGGCGCCGCCAGGAGCGCTACGTGGCGGCCCTCGCGTGACGGCCCGGCCATGATGGCGATGCTGCAGCTCTTCATCGCACCGCTGGTCGCGGCCGGTCTCACGCTGTGGGCGGCGTGGCTGGCGCTCGCCGCCGAGTCGGATGCCGATCTCCCGCGCGCGCTCGGAGGCGAGTTCTCCAATGAGGTCGGCGCCGGCACGCTCTCCCGGAACCTGCACGTGGCGCATCTTGCGCTGCTGGTGCTGGCGGGCGCCGCCGCGGGGGGCGCCGTGGCGTGGTGGGCCCGCTCCCCGGCGGCGGGGCTCATCCGCCTCCTGCTCGCCGTCGGCCTGGTCTGGGTCCTCGGCGATCTGCTGCCGCGCCTGCTGGCCGCCGTCGCGCCCGAGCTCACAGTCCCCGCCCGGCGCGCCGCGGCCGCGACCCTGGCGCCGTTCCGGCTCCTGCTCCGCCTCGCCGCCTGGGCGGACTCGCGTGCGCGAAGCGCGCCGGTCTCCGAGGCCGCCCAGCACGCGGGCGCCGCCGAGCGGGACATGCTGTTCGGCGTCTTCTCCCTCGCGGACACCACCGTCGCGGAGGTGATGACCCCCCGTATCGACATCATCGCCGTGGATTCCTCGGCCGATCGCGAGGAGGTCACCGGCATCCTCCAGAGCTCCGAGCACGCGCGTCTGCTGGTGTTCGACGGTCATCCCGACGAGGTGGCCGGGGTGATCTATGCCAAGGACATCCTGGCCGCGGGCGACGAGGCCGCGGCTCCGTGGCAGAGCCTCATCCGCCCGGCCGCCTTCGTGCCCGAGGGCAAGCCGCTCGACCGCCAGCTCCGTGATTTTCAGCGCGGGCCCAGCCACCTCGCCGTCGTGGTGGACGAGTTCGGCGGCACCGCCGGCCTCGTCACGCTGGAGGACATCCTCGAGCAGATCGTGGGCGAGATCCAGGACGAGCGGGACACCGACGAGGTGACGCCGATCCAGGTCGTGGCCGAGGACCAGCTCCGGGTGGAGGGCGGCGTCGCGCTCTCGGAGCTCGAGGCGGTCCTCGGCCACAGCTTCGACCGCGAGGACGTCAGCACGGTGGGCGGCCTGGTGCTGGCCGAGTTCGGCCGCGTGCCCCGCGGCGGCGAGACCATCGATCTCCAGGGCTACCGGCTGGTGGTGGAGCAGGTGATCCGGCGACGGGTCCGGCGCGTCGCCGTGTTCCGGCCGGCGGTCGAAGCCCCGCTCGGTGGCGCGGAGCGGGTGCACCAGTGATCTGGCTCGCGATCGCGGTCGGCCTCACGGTGGCCGCCTTCGGCGCCACGGCGGGCGCGGCCCTCATCACGGTGAGCCGGGCCGAGCTGACCCGCGCGGTGAGCCGCCGGCTGCGCGGCGCGGCGCCATCGCTCGCGTGGCTGTCCCAGGTGGACACCTACCTCACCGCCGCGTCCGCGACGACCTCCCTGGGCGTTCTGCTGGTCGGGGCAGCCGTGCCCGGGCTCGCCGGCTCGGGTGCGCCGCGGGTGGTCGTGCTGCTCGCCGTGCTCGGGGTGCCGGCGGTGCTGTTCGCGGCGTATCTCGTGCCCCGGTGGCTCACGCAGCCCCGCGCCCAGACGGTGGCGGACCGGGTGATCCCCTTGCTCCGCCCGTGGTCCCGTATCGTCGGCCTCCTGCTTCCCGCCCGCACCGCCACCCGCCCGACCGATCTGCGCTCCATCTGGCGCGAAGGCGCGGCCGTCGGGCTCCGCGCCGACGACGAGCTCTTTCTCGTGGGCGGCGTCATGGCGTTCAGCGTCCGCCCGGTCAGGGAGGTGATGACGCCGCGCACGGACATCGTGGCGATCGAGGAGAACGCCGCGCTGCAGGACATCCGGCTGGTCTTCGCCCAGAGCGGCTACAGCCGCATCCCCGTGTTCCGCGCCACCCTGGACGACATCATCGGCATGCTGCACGCCTTCGATCTCTTCCGGCTCCGCCCGGGCGATCCGTTGCCGGTGCGGCCGGTCGCCCTCACCCCGGCGAGCCGGAGCTGTGGCGACCTGTTGCTCGACATGCAGCGCGAGCGGCGGCACCTCTCCGTGGTGCTCGACGAGTTCGGCGGCACCCTGGGCATCGCGACGCTCGAGGATCTGCTGGAGGAGCTGGTCGGGGAGATCTACGACGAGCACGACGACGAGGTCCGCGCCGCGCCCACCTCCGGCCCCGCGCTGTTCGAGACCGACGGCAACGTTTCCCCGGAGGCCATCGAGGAACGGTTCGGCATCTCGCTTCCCGACGGCCGCTCCACGACGGTGGCCGGCCTGCTCGCCGAATGGGCCGGCCGGATTCCCAACGCCGGTGAGCGATTCGCCGTCCGGGGCCTCGAGTTCGACGTGCTCCAGGCCTCTCCCACCCGCATCGAGCGGCTGCTGATCCGCTCGGGTGCCGCGCCGCCCGTCACGCTCCTTCCTGGCGGCCCGTGAGTCCATCCGGCGATCGCATCGACCGGATGGTGGATCTCGTGCGAACCGGCGAGATGCCGGCGTTCGTCCGGCGCGCGCGCGACCTCGAAGCCGCCGATCTCGCCGACGTGCTCTCCGCGCTCGACGACCAGGAGCGACTCGCCGCGGTCGAGGCCCTGCCGCCGGAGCTCTCGAGCCAGGCCCTGGCCGAGATGCCGGAGGAGGCGCACGCCGAGGATACGCTCGCCGCCCTCGCGCCCGAGCGCGCGGCCGAGATCGTCGAGGAGCTGGAGGACGACGACGCGGCCGACATCCTGGGCGAGCTCGAGCCGGCGGCGCAGGAGCGGATCCTCAAGGAGGTGGAAGGGCGGGCCCAGGTCGACCGCCTGCTGGAGTACGACGAGGAGACCGCCGGCGGCCGGATGACCACCCACACGGTCACCGTCCGCGATACGATGACCGCCGGGGAGGCGCTCGAGCAGATCAGGCGCCAGGCGGAATCGGTCCAGGACTTCTACCAGGTCTTCGTGGTGGACGGCGACCGGCGGCTGGTGGGCATCCTGCCGCTGAAGGACCTGGTGGTGAGCCGGCGCGAGCGCATCGTGCGCGACTTCATGGACCCGGCCGACCTCTCGGTGCGTCCCGAGCTCGACCAGGAAGAAGTCGCGAAGCTGATGGCCCGGTACAACCTGCCCAGCGTGGCGGTGGTGGACGAAACGGGCCGCCTGCTCGGCCGGATCACCTTCGACGACGTCATCGATGTCGTCGAAGCGGAGACCACCGAGGACCTGCTGCGCTTCGGCGGCGTGCCCGCGGGCGAGGAGCTGGCCGCCGGCTGGCGCGACGCAGTGCGGAGCCGGCTCCCCTGGCTCTACCTCAATCTGCTCACCGCGTTTCTGGCCGGCGGCGTGGTCTACCTGTTCCAGTCCACCGTCCAGCGCACCGTGGCGCTCGCCATCTGGATGCCGATCATCGCCGGCATGGGCGGCAACGCCGGCACCCAGGCGCTCGCGGTCACCGTACGGCGCCTCGCGCTGGGCCTCATCCCCGGCCACCTGTTCGCGCGCGTCGTCGGGAAGGAAGTCCTCGTCGGGGCCGCCAACGGCCTCGCCATCGGCGGCGTCGTCGGCGTCGTCGCGGCCCTCGTCGGAGACCAGCCTCGCCTGGGACTGCTGGTGTTCCTGGCGATGTCGGGCAACCTGCTCGTGGCCGGCTTCGCGGGCGGCTTCATTCCGGTGGTGCTCGAGCGCTTCCGCATCGATCCCGCGGTCGCCTCGTCGATCTTCGTCACCACCTTCACCGACGTCTGCGGATTTCTGCTGCTCCTGGGCCTGGCGGGATGGCTGCTGCTCTGACGGGGCGCTAGTGCGGGCCCTGGTGGTGTTCGGCCGGCTTCTGCCGTTCATGCTGGCCTTCCTGTGGGACCGGCGCCGCTTCCTGCTCGTGGGACGCCCTCGCCGCCGGGACGCCGCCCGGCACCAGCGGCGGGCGGCCCGGCTGACCCGGACGCTCGCCGAGCTGGGACCCGCGTTCATCAAGCTGGCGCAGGTGTTCGCCGCTCGCGCCGACATCCTGCCCGAGCCCTATCTCAGCGCCATGGGGACCCTGACGGACCAGGTGCCGCCGCTCCCGCCCGGCGTCGCCGAGCGGGTGGTCCGCGAGGAGCTGGGCCGGGGCGTCGGCGAGCTGTTCGAGCGCTTCGATCCCGAGCCGCTCGCCGCGGCCTCCCTCGGCCAGGTGCACCGCGCCGCCTATGGCGGCCGCGAGGTGGTCGTCAAGGTACTCCGGCCGGGCGTCGAGGAAGTCGTGGGCGAGGATCTCGACGTCTCCTTCCGCATTCTTTTCCTGCTCAACCTGCTGTTTCCCACCCATCAGACCCGGGCGATCACGGCGATCGTGAGCGAGTTCGCCAAGCGGATCCGGGACGAACTGGACTTCCGCGAGGAGGCCCGCAACGCCACGACGCTGCGACGGAACTTTCAGGGCGAGCCGCGCGTGGTGGTGCCCGAGGTCGTCCCCGCGCTGGTCACCCGGCGGGTGCTGGTGCTGGAGTATGTCGAAGGCACCCGCATCGACCGGCTGCAGGAGCGCATCGCCACCGGGGAAATCGATCTCCACCGGCTGATCGAGACCGTGGTCGACGCGTACATCAAGATGATGCTCGAGGACGGGCTGTTCCACGCCGATCCGCACGCGGGCAATCTCCTCGTGGATCCGCAGGGCCGGCTGGTCCTGCTCGACTTCGGCATGGTGCTGGAGGTCGACCGCGAGACCCGCCGGCGGCTGGTCCAGACCGTGCTCGCGGCCGCGCGCCAGGACGTGGACGGGGTGATCAACGGGTTCTACGAACTGGGCATTCTTGACCCCGACGTGGACCGCGGCACCGTGCGCGACGCGGCCCGGAGCCTGATGTCGGTCTCGCTGCGCGACGACATGTCGCCGCGGCAGATCCAGCGGCTGGTGGAGCAGGTGCTGCAGACGTTCTACGAGTGGCCCCTGATCCTGCCGTCCAACCTGGTCTATTTCGGCCGGGCCGGCGTGCTGGTCGAGGGCATCGGCCTCCGCTACGACCCCAACTTCAACGCGCTGGCGATGGCCCGGCCGGTACTGAGCCGCGCGACCACCCGGCTGGTGCAGGGCGTGCTCGAGCAGGATCCGCGCGCGCGGCTGACCGACTGGACCCAGGAGGCGCTCGCGACGGTCCGGACGCTGCGGGAGCTGGTGCGGCGGGTCGAGCGCGACGAGCTCCGGGTCCGCTGGCACCCGCGCGACGTGCTCGAGCTGCAGCGGTTCCTGGCCCAGCAGGTGCGTCGGGCGCTGCTCGCGCTGTTCGCGTTCACGATCGCCGTGATCGCCAGCGTCATCTATCTGGCCACCCGGCGGCTGGAGGTGCTGGTGACGGGCCTCCTGCTCGCGTTCGGGATGTTCTTCGTCATCTTCCTGCTGCCCACCCACCTGTTCCAGAACCCGCTCCGCTTCCGGCGCCCGTGGCCACGCCGCTGACGGCGTCGCCGTAGTGGTCCTGCCAGCGGCGGAGCGAATCCGCCGAGAGCTCGTCCAGCGTCCGCGCGACCGCCGCGATCGCGCCCATCGCCTGCGCGAGACGGCGGCGGTCGTCGGCGGTGATCGGCGCGCCTTCCGCCGCGAGGGAGAAGAGCACCACCTGGAGCTGGTTGTTGATCCGGTCGCGGAGCAGCGCGCGGACCTCGCCGATCAGCTCGCGCCGCACGGCCGCCGCGCGCCGGCGGAGCGCCCAGTGGGCGAGTCCCTGGAGCACGCAGGCGGCGAGCGCGGCGCCCGCGAGCTCCTGGACGTCGGTGCCGAGCTCGAGCGCGAGCGGGAGGAGCAGTGCGATGCCGATCGCGAGCGCGGAGAGGTACAGCTCGACATGCGCCGCGAGATGGCGCTCGATCCTGCGCCAGCGGCGGTGCCGCAAAGGAAGGCGCCCCTCCTTGCGGAGGGGCGGACGGCGCTGGAGGCGGGGCCGCCCGCGCTCCAGCGTCGTGGGAGACGTCGGGGGATCGGTCAGGCGGACTTCAGCTTCGCGAGTACATCGTCACTCAACCGGCCGGTGACGGGCAGCTTGTTGTCCTTCTGATAGGCGCGCAGCGCCTTCTGGGTGTCCTTGTTGAACACGCCGGACGCCTTGCCCTTGTAGAGCCCCGCCTTGGTCAGGCCCTCCTGGGCCTCCTTGATCTGGTCCTTGGTCCATGCGGCGTGGCGCGCGGTCGCCGTCGTCGACTTGGTGGCGGCGGCCTTGGTGGTGTCCTGCTTCATCGCGGGCGCCGGGGCATGCTTCATCGCTGGGGCGGCGGCGGGCTTCTGTGCCGGCGTCGCGGTGCTCTGCGCCGAGAGCGCGTTCGCGGACAGCGAGGCCGCCACCAGCGTGGTCACGAGGGCGAGTTTGCGGATCATGGTCATTCTCCTCTGGAGTGCAGTGCGAGCGGCCGGAGCGGCCGTCGCGGGGACACTCCGGAGAAAGGCAATCCACGTGCCAGTGGGCTGGGTGGCGTGCTGAGGGGTCGAAACGTCGGGAGGGCCGATTCCGGGCGCCGTACGCGAGCGCGGACGCGTCGCGGCGGGTGCTGGCATGCCACTCTGTCCCGCGCGGGACAGAGTGGCTTCACACGCTCCGTCGGGGAAGATTCCACCGCTGGATCATCCGGCTCAGCGTGCGCCGGCTGATGCCGAGAATCCGCGAGGTCTCGTCCCGGCTGCCGCGCGTGGCGGTGAGGACGTGGAGCACGTGGTCGCGGTCGACCTCCTCCAGCGAGCGCAGCGCGGGGGCGGGCTCGGCCGGCGCAGGCGCGGGTGGCGGGCAGTACGGAGCGCCGGCCGAGGTCCCGATCGGCGCTCGCACGTCCGGCGGGAGATGCTCGGGGCCGATCACGTCCTGCTCGGCGAGCAGCATGGCGCGCTCGAGCACGTTCTGCAGCTCACGAATGTTGCCCGGCCAGTCGTAGGCCAGGAGCCGGCGCTGGGCCTCGGGGTCGACGGCCACCGGGCCCCGGCCGTGCCGGCCGCCCAGCTCGCGCAGGAAGTGGTCGATCAGCAGGGGGATGTCCTGCCGCCGCGCGCGGAGCGGCGGCAGCGTGAGCGTCACCACGTTGAGCCGGTAGTACAGATCCTCCCGGAACCGTCCCTGCCGCACCAGCTCCGGCAGGTCGCGGTGGGTCGCGCCGAGCACGCGCACGTCGACCTTCACGGGCGTCTCGGAGCCCACCGGCACGATCTCGTGCTCCTGCACCACGCGGAGCAGCCGCGCCTGCAGCCCCGGCGAGATGTCGCCGATCTCGTCCAGGAACAGGGTCCCCTTGTCGGCCTCGCGAAAGAGCCCGGGCCGGGCAGCCGCCGCGCCGGTGAACGCGCCCCGGACGTGGCCGAAGAGCTCGCTCTCGAGCAGCCCCTCGGCCAGGGCCGAGCAGTTGACCGCGACGAACCGGCGCTCGGCGCGGTCGGAAAAATGGTGCAGCGTGCGCGCCACCAGCTCCTTGCCGGTGCCGGTCTCGCCCAGGACCAGCACGGTGGCCTGCGACGGCGCGACCCGCGCCAGCGTCTTCATGACTTCAATGATGGCGGGGCTGTGACCCACGAGCGCGGGTCCGCCCGCGGAGCTCTGCCGTTCGGCGGCCGGGGCGGCTCCCGAATCCCGCCGCACGCCCGCCAGCCGACGGCGGCCCAGCGAGCGCGCCAGCGTTTCGCGCAGCGCCGCCAGGTCGTAGGGCTTGCTGATGAAGTCGTACGCGCCCGCCCGGATCGCCTCGCCCGCCGCCGCGGCGTCGCCGAACGCGGTGAGGACCAGGACCAGGGCGCCCGGGTCCCGCTCGCGCAGCACCCGGAGCAGATCGAGCCCGCTCTTCTCCGGCATGCGGAGGTCGGTGAGCACCGCGTCGAACGGGCCCGACTCCTCCACCTTGGCGAGCGCTTCGTCGGCCGACAGAGCGGGGACGACGTCGTAGGCCTCCCGCTCGAGCACTTCGGCCAGCAGGCGGCAGGCTTCCTCGTCGTCATCCACCAGCAGCAGCCGGGGATGTACCGGAGACGTGGCGCTCATGCGATCTCCTCTACGGGCAGGGTGAGGCGCCAGCGCACGCCGCGCGCGCTGGGAACGTGGACCAGGTCGCCGCCGAGCATGCGCGCGAGCCGCCGGCTCACCGCGAGGCCCAGGCCGGCCCCCGCGGGCCCCTTGGTGGTGGAGAAGGGCCGAAACAGGTTCGAGGCCGCGACGGCGTCGAGCCCCGGGCCGTTGTCCTGGACGTCGATGAATGCGTTGTGGTCCGCGCGCCCGGTCGCGATCGTCACCGTGCCGCCCGCCGGCAGCGCTTCGACGGCGTTCTTGAGCAGGTTGAGCAGGATCTGCTCCACCATGGCGGGATCGCACGTGGCGAGGACCGGCCGGCCGCCGTCGAGCTGGAGCTCGGCCCGCACGCCCGCGTCGCCGAACGACGGCTCGAGGAACCGGGTCATCCGCATCGCGATCTGGTTCAGGTCCTGCTGCAGCACCAGCGGCGTGGGCCAGGCGCCGCGGTTGAGTCCCGCGCGCACGATGCCGGCCACGCGGTCGACCTGCGCCAGCAGGAGCCGCACGCGCTCGACGCCCCTGGCGTCGCTCTGGGCCTCGAAGTCGTCCCTGAGGAGCTGGAGGTGGCCGCTCACGGTGTTGAGCGGCGTCCCGATCTCGTGCGCGAAGATCGCGGCGGTCTCGTGCATGAGCGCCAAGCGGTCGAGCCCGCGCGCCCGCTCCTCGAGCGTGAGCAGCATCCCGCGCGCCGCGCTCTCGCGCTCCCGCGCCGCGAGCGCCTCGCGCATCCGGTTGTACCGCCGGGTGAGCTCCCGGAACTCGGGCGGCCCGATCTCGGGGGCCGCGGGGGCGCCACCCGCACCGCCATGCGCGGCGGCCATGGCGCTGCCGAGCGCGGCGAGCGGGCGCCCCACCCAGCGCGCGGTCATGATCGCGACGAACAGCGCCACCAGCAGCGCGGAGATCAGCGCCAGCAGGTAGGCCCGCTGGCGCTCCAGCCGCGCCCAGTCCTGCAGCCGCCGAGTGGAGACCCGGACGTCGAGCACGCCGTAGGGGCGCGGCACGCCCAGCGGCACCACCACCTGCCAGCCCGGGCTCACGCCGCGCCGGAAGCGCACCTCGGTCGCGCGCCGGGTGAGCGCGGTGTACGCGATCGACTCGGCCGCCGTCGAATCGGGCAGCCCGCTCGCGGCGGCCGGCACCAGGCGCTCGCCGCGGGCGACATAGACCATCGCCTGGGATTCGGTGATCCGGTGGCGGGACCAGCCCTGCAGGCCCTGCGCGAGGCTCACGGTGTCGCCCTTGGGCGCGCTCCGGACGAGCAGCGAGGCGAGCGTGTTGGCCAGCGCCACCGATTCGAGGCGGAAATCCTCCAGCCGGGTGCGCGCCGACCACCAGAGCGCGATCTCCGTCGCGCCGGTCACGAGCAGGATCGCCATCACCGCCGTGAGCACGGCGAGGCGCCGGGGCAGGCCCATCGGCATCAGGCGGCCTCCGCCGGACGCTGCCGGAGCATCTCGCGCAGGCCGTGCCGGCCGAGCAGCGCGATGCCGATGGCGAGCACGGGCAGCACCTGCACGGCCTGCAGCGCCAGCCCGGCGGCGACCGCCTCGGCCGCGGGCACGTGCGCGGGCGCGAGCCCGAGCACCACGGCGCCCTGCACGACGCCCACGTTGCCGGGTGTGAGCCGGAAGATTCCGCCCACGTTGGCCAGCACCAGCGCAAGCGCGGAGAGGCCCGGCGTCACCGCCACGCCCGTGGCGGCGATGGACCAGTGGTACGTCGCCCACTGCAGCCCCCAGGAGGCGACGTTCACGGCGACCGGCGCCCCGAGCTGCGCGGGCGTCCAGCCGGCGCCGCCGTCATCGCGGTTCGGCCGGAGCCACGGAACCCACCGGAACAGCGCCAGGGCGCCGATCAGCAGGACCACCGCGCCGCCCAGAAGGCGCCATCCGTGGCCCGACGTCACGCCCGCCGCCACGCCGAGGAGAAAGACGCCGAGCGCCGCCGCCTCGGCCAGCCGGCTGGCCGCGATCGAGCGCATGGCCGCGCCGGGCGGGACGCCGTCCCAGCGGGCGAGCAGGTGCACCCGCGTGGCTTCACCGCTCATCGCGATCCCGATCGAGTTGACCGCCGCCCCGGCGAAGGTCACGGCCTGGGCCGTGCGAAATCGGATCGCCGCGAGCGGGCGCAGGAGCAGCTGCCAGGCCCAGGCCTTGAGGGCGAGCGACAGCAGATTGAGCCCGCCGGCACCGGCGAGCAGCCACCAGTCCGCGTCCGCGAGCGTGGTCCACGTGTCCAGCCACGGGAACCGGGCCGCGTACCGCAGGCCGCCGGCGAGCACGAGCGCTCCGAGCACCCAGAGCCACCAGCGCCCCTTCACTCGCGCCCGAGCGCGTCGAGCGCGCGAAACTCATATCCCATCGCTTGGCAATCCTCGATGATCCCGGGCAGGGCCTCGGCGGTCTGGCGGCGATCGCCCTCGGGATCGTAGCCGTCGCCGTCGTGGAGCAGCAGCACGGCACCGGGCCGCGCGCCTTCGACCACTCGCCGGCGGATCACGCCCGCTCCGGGGCGCGCCGTGTCCCACACGCCGAGCGTCCAGCCGAACACGCGATAGCCGTAGGCCGCGACGGCGCGCCGAAGGTACGGGTTCCGGTACCCATGCGGGGCGCGAAAGCCGGTGGGCGCGATTCCCGTGCGGGCGACAATGGCCGCGTGCGCCGAGCCGACCTCGCGGGCGGTGCGCGCCGGGCCGGCGAGGGCGAGCTTCACGTGGGAGTAGCTGTGGTTGCCGATGCCGAACCCGCGCTCGGCCACCAGCCGGGCCAGGGCGGGGAAGCGGTCCACGTGCCGGCCGACCATGAAGAACGTGGCCGGCACCCGCTCGCGCTCCAGCGTGCGGACGATCCGCTCGGTGGCGTACGGGTTGGGGCCGTCGTCGAACGTGAGGTAGAGCGCCCGGTCGCGCGGCCCGCGGCCCACGACCGGACCGAAGACCGGGCTGTTCGGCGCCAGCGCGCCGTGCGCCACCAGGGCCGCGCCGCCGGCGGCCGCCACGAGCGCGGCGGTCAGCATCCCGCGACCCGCCGGTACACGTCCATCACCCGCGCGGCGATCACCGGCCACGCGTACGCCTCGGCCTTGCATCGTCCGGCCGCGCCCATGCGCGCGAGCCGGGCGCGGTCGGCCATGAGCCCGAGCACGGCGTCGGCCCAGGCGGCCGGATTCTCCTTCGGGACGAGCACCGCCTCGGGGCCGTCGGCCACCAGTTCCCGGAAGCCCGTGATGTCGGACACCAGCATGGGCGTGCCGCACGCCATCGCCTCGAGCAGCGTGATGCCGAAGGACGCCTTGGTGGTCGGGCAGAGATACATGTCGGCTCGCGCGTAGTGCTCGGGCCGGTTGCCGTTGACCCGGCCCACGAATTGGACCGCGCCGCCCAGCGGCCGGGCCAGACGCTCGTACACCGGCCGCAACGGCCCGTCCCCGGCCACCGTCAACCGGGCGCCCGGGTACCGGCCCATCACCTCCGGCATCGCGGCGAGCACGGTGTCCAGCCCGTTCCGCGGGTCCAGGCGTCCCAGAAAGAGCAGCTCCGGGTCGCCGGTCGGAGGCCCGGTGCTCGCGTCGGCGCGAAAGAATTCGGTGTCCACCCCGTTCGGGATGATCTCCCAGTCGGTCTCGAAGTATCGGGCGTGCGCCTGGACGACGGGCTGGCTCACGGCCAGATTGGCGGCATGCCGGTCCAGGCGCCGCTGAAGCGGGCGACGGAAAACCCGGCAGAGAGCCGAGCCGGCGAACCACGAGTGGAATGTAGCGACGACCGGCAGCCCGAGATCACCCGCGGCGTCCGGCGCCACCAGTCCCAGGGTCGGGTTGAGGCCCCCGTGCACGTGGACCACGTCGATCCGCTCGCGGCGGAACAGCGCCCTGAGGTCGCGCCGGAGGTGGCGGCCGGTGGTCACGCGGGCGAAGGAGCCCGCGCTGTAGATCGTCCGGCTCGTGCCGATCCGGTGCACGAAGGGCGGGTCGCCCGCCTCGTGCGCCAGATCGATCCCGCGCGCCGGCGTCTCCATGTGCGCCGTGACGACGATGGTGGGATGGCCCTGTCGCAGGAACTGCAGGGCGAGGTTGTGGACGTGCTCGGTGACGCCGCCGAGATGCGGGTAGTAGAACTCCGTGACGAGCGCTATCCGCACCGCTCCGGCTCCGGGAAGAAGACGGAGCGCGAAGGGGCAAGAACACGGCCAATGGTCAAAGTGCTGATGCGAGAGCAGATTTCGCACGCGCCGCGTCACGATGGAGACGTTCTGTCCCGCGTGGCGGAACGGGCGGGCCAATCTGTCCTTCGAGGTGCGGCATCACTTCACACGCCGGCGGCGTGGGCGAGCTCGCGCGTCTGTTCACCAAGCTCGGTCTCCTCGGGTTCGGCGGTCCGGCGGCGCACGTCGCGCTCATGCGCGACGAGGTGGTCCGGCGCCGGGCGTGGATGAACGACGAGGAGTTTCTCGACCTGGTCGGGGCGGTGAACCTGCTCCCCGGTCCCAACTCGACCGAGCTCGCCATTCACATCGGCCGGCGGCAGGCGGGCACGGCGGGGCTGCTCGTCGCGGGCGTCTGCTTCATCCTGCCTTCCATGCTCCTCGTCCTGGCAGGGGCTTGGGCCTACGTCCGCTACGGACGGCTGCCGGCGGTGGCCGGCGCCTGGGCCGGGGCCAAGCCCGTCGTCGTGGCCGTGGTGGCGGTGGCGCTTGCCGGATTCGCCCGGACGGCGGTGCGCTCAGGCGCGGTGGTCGTCGCGGGGGCGGTGGCGCTGGTGCTCGCCGCGATCGGGACCCACGAGCTCCTGGTGTTGCTGGTCGCCGGACTGGTGGTCGTCGCGGCCCGCTGGCCGCGCGCGGGGCTGGCGGCGGGCGCTGGCGGCCTTGCGTTACTCGGCTTGATCCCGGCCGCCGATGTCTCGGCTCCGGGCCTGGGCTGGCTGTTTCTGTATTTCTTGAAGATCGGCGCCGTGCTCTACGGCAGCGGGTACGTACTGTTGTCGTTCCTGCGCTCGGGCCTGGTGGAGCGGGGCGGCTACCTCAGCGAGGCCCAACTGCTCGACGCCGTGGCCGCCGGCCAGATCACCCCGGGCCCGGTGTTCACCACCGCGACGTTCGTCGGATACCTGCTGGCGGGAGCGGCCGGCGGCGTGGTCGCGACGATCGGGATCTTTCTGCCGGCTTTTCTCTTCGTCGGCGTGGGCGGCGCGCTGATCCCGTGGCTCCGGCGGACGCCGGTCGCGCGCGCGTTCCTCGATGGCGTCAACGTCGGCTCCCTCGCCCTCATGGCGGTCGTGACCTGGGCGCTCGGCCGCGGCGCCCTCACGTCGCCGCGCATGTGGATGGTGGCGGTGGCCAGCCTCGCCTTGCTCCGGGCCGGAGTAAATTCCGCCTGGCTCGTGGGCGGAGGTGCCCTGGTCGGCCTCCTGCTGCACTGAGGAGCGGCATCGTGTCATCCCGAGCCCACAGCGAAGGCCTCGGGATGATAAGGAACCGGGACGGTCGCGACGACGAGGACACGAATGACAGGCGTACCCCCGAACCCGTGACTCTCAGTAGCCCCCACTGCCACACGCCGGAGCGCTCGTGCTCGTACCGAAGCTCGTCACCACCCTGAAGTCATACGATCGCGCGCAGTTCACCGCGGACCTGGGCGCGGGCGTCATCGTCGGGATCGTGGCGCTGCCGCTGGCCATCGCGTTCGCGATCGCGAGCGGGGTCACGCCCGACCGGGGCCTCTACACCGCCGTCATCGCCGGCTTCCTGATCTCGGCGCTCGGCGGGTCGCGGGTGCAGATCGGCGGCCCGACCGGGGCGTTCGTCGTGATCGTCTACGGCATCGTGCAGAAGTACGGCGTCGATGGCCTCATGATCGCCACCCTGATGGGCGGCGTGATTCTGATCGGATTCGGCCTGGCCCGGCTCGGCGGCGCGATCAAGTTCATCCCGTTCCCGGTCGTGACCGGCTTCACCAGCGGCATCGCGTTGATCATCTTCGCGGGCCAGGTGAAGGACCTGCTGGGCTTGCGTATGGGCGCGGTGCCGGCCGATTTCGTCGGCAAGTGGGCCGCGTACGGGCGCCACATCGAGACCGCCAACCTCTGGGCGATCGGCGTCTCGGCGGTCACGCTCGTCATCCTGCTGCTCTGGTCCCGGCTCCGGGTCCGGTTGCCCGGGCCGTTCGTCGCGCTCATCCTGACGACCGCGGCGGTGCAGCTCCTTCATCTGCCGGTCGAGACCATCGGCAGCCGGTTCGGGGCCATCGACGCCGGGCTCCCGCGGCTCGCGCTGCCGCAGGTCTCGTTCGCGACCGCCTCGGCCCTCGTGGGCCCGGCCTTCACGATCGCGCTCCTGGCCGGGATCGAGTCACTGCTCTCGGCCGTGGTGTCCGACGGCATGATCGGGGGAAACACCGCTCCAACATGGAGCTGGTGGCCCAGGGCGTGGCCAACATCGTCTCTCCGCTCTTCGGCGGCATTCCGGCTACGGGCGCCATCGCGCGGACGGCCACGAACGTGAAGAGCGGTGGCCGCACGCCCGTCGCCGGGATGGTCCACGCGCTCACGCTGCTCCTCATCACCGTGTTCTTCGGGCGCTGGGCCGGACTCATTCCGATGGCGACGCTGGCCGGGATTCTGGTGGTGGTCGCGTACTACATGAGCGAATGGCGCACCTTCCGCGCCGAGTTCCGGGCCCCGAAGAGCGATCTGGCGGTGCTGCTCACGACCTTTCTGCTCACCGTGCTGGTGGACCTCACGGTGGCGGTGGAGGTCGGCATCGTGCTCGCCGCCTTCCTCTTCATGCGCCGGATGGCGGAGGTCACCAACGTGAGCGCGATCAGCCGCGAGTTCGACGAGGACGCCGGCGACGACGAAGGCGATCCCAATGCCGTCCGGCGGCGCGCGGTGCCAGCCGGGGTCGAGGTCTATGAGATCAATGGGCCGTTCTTCTTCGGCGCGGCGGAGAAGTTCAAGGAGACGCTGACCCAGGTGCGGCGCACGCCGAAGGTCCTGATCCTCCGGATGCGAAACGTGCCCGCCATGGACTCGACCGGCCTCAATGCGCTGCGCGACATCGTCACGCGGTTCCGCGGCGCCGGTACGCGGGTCATCCTGGCGGAGGTGCACGCCCAGCCCATGGTCGCGTTCCAGCGATCGGCGCTGGGGGACGAAGTTCCCGAGGACGACCTGGTCGGCAACATCGACGACGCGCTCAACGCGGCGCGGGCCCACCTCGGGCTCGAGCCGGTCGCGCGCCCGGCCTTCGCCGTCCCGGCCGTGGCGCGGGAGGACCGCCGGCGGGTCCCCCGGCCGCCGGCCTGACCGGTCATGGGACTCGAGCATCTGGTGCAGCGCTACGGTCTGGTGGCCGTGCTCCTGGGCTCCGCCATCGAAGGTGATTTCACCCTGATCCTGGCCGGCGTGGCCGCCCATCTCGGCTACTTCCCCTTCGCCCTCGCCGTCGGCGCCGGCGCCATCGGCAGCTTCGTCGGCGATCTCGCCTGGTACACCCTCGGCCGGGTGCGGGGACCCCGGTTCCGGGCGGGAGGGCTGTACCGCCGGGTCGGGCATCGGATCGAGGCGCTGGCGCGCCGGATGGGCCCGGCGGAGCTCATCGCCGCCCGGTTCGTCTACGGGACCAAGGCCGCGAGCATGCTGTTCTGGGGACTCCACAATCTGGCCCTCGCCAAGTTCGTCGCGATCGACGGCATCGGCGCCGTGGTCGGCGCCGGGGTGTTCACGGGCCTGGGGTACCTCGTGAGCGGCAGCGCCACGCTGCTGCTGGGCAAGGTCCGCCGGGTTCAGCTCTGGCTCCTCGGCGCCCTGGTTGTGGGCGTCTTCCTGGTGGTCATCATCAACTGGACCGCCAAGAAGGAGTTGCACATAGACGACTCGGCGGACGACGCCGGGTGAGCCTGCCGCTCGCTTGCCTCCGCCCCGGCGGCAGGCGACTTTTCAGCATGGATCCCGACCTCCTGCTCGCGGGCCTGCAGGCCGGCAATACGGCCGCCCTGGCACGCGCGATCTCGGTGGTCGAGAACGGCCGGCCCGGATTCGAGCGCCTGCTGGCCGAGGCCCACCCCCTGCTTGGCCGGGCGCGCCGCATCGGGATCACCGGGCCGCCGGGCTCCGGCAAATCCACGCTCGTCGAACGCCTGATCGGGGCCTACCGACAGGCCGGGCTCCGCGTCGCCGTCGTCGCCGTGGACCCCACCAGCCCCTTCACCGGCGGCGCCCTGCTCGGCGACCGCATCCGCATGGAATCCGTGGCGCTCGACCAGGGGGTGTACATCCGCTCCATGGGGAGCCGCGGCTCGCTGGGCGGCCTGGCCACGACCACCCGCGAGGTCTGCGACCTGCTCGATGCGGCGGGATTCGACCGCATCCTGGTGGAGACCGTCGGCGTCGGGCAGTCCGAGCTGGACGTGGCCCGCATGGCCGACGCGACCGTCCTCGTGCTGGTACCGGAGTCCGGCGACGGGATCCAGACCCTCAAATCCGGCATCATGGAGATCGCCGACCTGTTCGTCGTCAACAAGGCCGACCGCCCGGGCGCCGAGAAGCTGCGGCAGGAGATCGAGATCACGCTCGGCATCCGCCGGGGCAACGCGTTCCGCCACGTCCCGGCGCACCACGGCATCCGGGCCGGCGTGCGCGTGGCCCGCGGGGCCGAGGGCGCCGGCAACGGCGCGGGCGAGACCCCCCTCGATTCGCCGCCCGCCGCGCCGCCCTGGCAGCAGCCCGTGGTCCTCACGGTCGCGGCGAAAGGCGAAGGCGTCGCCGAGCTGATCGAGGCGCTCGAGCGGCACCACGAGTGGCTTGCCCGGAGCGGCACGCTCGCCGAGCGGCGCCGGCGGCGCCTGCTCGACCGCACGCGCGAGGTCGTGGACCGCGCGACCCGGCGCTGGGTCTGGGACGAGACCCGCGCGGACGAGCGCATCGCCGGCCGGCTGGAGGAAATCGTGGCGGGGCGGGTGAGTCCGTACGAGGTGGCGGCCGAGGTGGTCGAAGGGCTCAAACAAGGCGAACGGATATGACGATCTGGGGCGCCGACCTCGACGACGAAACGGTGAAGCGGCTGGCGGCGCAGGAGCAGGAGCTGGCCCGGCTCCGGGCCGAGGTGGCGGCATGGCGCACGGCCGCGGCGGCACTGCCCCGGCGAACCGACACCGACTTCACCTCCGTTTCGGGCCGGGCGGTGGAGCCGGTCTACACCCCGCTCGACCTCCCGTCCGACGTCCAGGCCGCCGCCGGGCTCCCGGGCCAGTATCCGTTCACGCGCGGCATCCACCCCACCATGTACCGCGGCCGGCTCTGGACCATGCGCCAGTTCGCGGGCTTCGGCACGGCCGACGACACCAACGAGCGCTACAAGTTCCTGCTCGAGCGGGGGCAGACCGGGCTCTCGGTCGCGTTCGACTTTCCGACCTTGATGGGCTACGACTCCGACCACCCGCGCTCGGAGGGCGAGGTCGGGAAGTGCGGTGTGGCGATCTCGAGCCTGGCCGACATGGAGACGCTGTTCGACGGCATCCCGCTCGATCAGGTCTCCACCTCCATGACCATCAACGGCCCCGCCGCCATGCTGTTCTGCTTCTACGTCGCCGCGGCCGAGCGCCAGGGCGTGGCGCTGGAAAAGCTTCAGGGCACCATCCAGAACGACATCCTGAAGGAGTACATGGCGCAGCACGCCTGGATCTTCCCGGCGGAGCCCGCGCTCAAGATTATCGTGGACCTGTTCGAGTGGGCGGCCGAGCACACGCCCCGGTGGAACACGATCTCGATCTCGGGCTATCACATCCGGGAGGCCGGCGCCACCGCCGCCCAGGAGCTCGCCTTCACGCTCGCCAACGGCTTCTGCTACGTCGAGCACGGTCTCGCCCGCAAGCTCGACGTCGACGCGTTCGCGCCCCGGCTCTCGTTCTTCTGGGACGTGCACAACGACTTCTTCGAGGAGATCGCCAAGCTCCGCGCCGCGCGGCGCATCTGGGCCCGGCACATGCGGGAGCGTTACGGTGCGCGGGACCCCCACAGCTGGCGCATGCGCTTCCACTGCCAGACGGCGGGCGTCACGCTCACCGCCCAGCAGCCGCACAACAACGTGGTCCGGGTGGCGTACCAGGCGCTCGCCGCCGTGCTCGGCGGCACCCAGTCGCTGCACACCAACGCGCTCGACGAGACGCTCGCGCTCCCGACCGAGGAGTCGGTGCGGATCGCGCTCCGGACCCAGCAGATCCTGGCGTACGAGACCGGGGTGCCCAACGTGTCCGATCCGCTGGGCGGCTCGTATTACCTCGAGGCGCTCACCGACGGCCTCGAGCGCGAGGCCGAGGGCCTGTTCGCCGAGATCGATGCGCAGGGCGGGGTGGTGCGCGCCATCGAGACCGGCTGGTTCCAGCGCCAGATCGCCGGCAGCTCGATGCGGTTTCAGGCCGAGGTCGAGCAGGGACGCCGCACGGTCGTCGGCCTCAACGATTTCGTGGAGGAGGCGGAGGCGCCGGTCGAGATCCTCAAGGTCGGCGACGCGGCCGAGCAGACCCAACGCGAGCGGCTCGCCCGGGTGCGCGCCCAGCGCGATCCGGTCCTCGTCGAAGCCCGCCTCGGCGAGCTCCGGCGCGCGGCCGCCGAAGACCGAAACATTATTCCAGCCATGCTCGATTGCGCGCGCGCGTACTGCACGCTGTTCGAGATCCGGCATGTGCTCGAGGCGATTTATGGCAGCTATCGGGAGCCGATCTTTTTCTGAAGCCAGGCGGACGGCGCTCAAGCCGGGCGGCAACGGGCGGGGACGGGCGAAGGAGGCGGCGCCGGCCGTGGCGGAGCGGCTCGCGCGGCTGACGGCGGTCCAGGTCGGGCCGCACCGCGTGGTGACCTGCTACCTGAAGCTCGAGCCGCGGGATCGGAGCCGCGGGAAATACCTCATCAAGCTCAAGAACCGGGTCCGGGCCGCGATGCAGGCGTTGCCGCGGCTCGGGCTCGAGCGCCCGATCCAGGAGGAGATCGCGCGCGACCTCGACCGGGTCCAGCAGTATGTCCGCACGCCGAACAACCTGCCCTCGACCCAGGGGCTCGCGATCTTCGCGTGCGAGGGGATCGGCCTGTTCGAGGCCCTGGCGTTGCCGGTCGTTCACCGCTCGCGTCTCGCCGTGGACCGCTCGCCGCTGGTGCGCGAGCTGGCGTCGGTCGAGGAGGAGTTCGGACGGCTGCTGACCGTGGTGCTCGACCGGACCGCGGCCCGGTTCTTCGAGGTCACGGCCTACGAGACCCGGGAGCTGTCCGGGCTGCGGGCCGACAACACCCGCGGCAGGCGCTTCCGCGGGGGTCAGGCCGGCACGATGTGGGGCGAGCACACCTACCACAACCGGATCCGCCAGGAGAAGCAGCGCCACTTCGAGGCCGTGGCCCGCGAGCTGTTCGCCATCGATCGGCGGCAGCCGGCCCACGGGCTGGTGCTCGCCGGCACGGGCAGCGAGGCCCGGGCGGTCGAGCCGTTCCTGCACAACTACCTGGTCGAGCGCGTCATCGGGACGGCGCGGCTCAACCTGAAGGAGGCCACGCCGGCCGCGGTGCACGCCGCCACGCTGGCCGTGCGGGAGGCCTGGGAGCGCGAGTCCGAGCGCGCGGCCGTGCACGAGATGCTCGAGGGTCTCGGCAGCGGGTGGGCGGTGAACGGCCTCGACCGCACCCTCCGCGCCCTGGCGCGCGGCCAGGTGCGCTCGCTCCTGGTCGACGCCGACGCGAGCGAGCCGGGATTCCGCTGCGGCGAGTCGGGCCGCCTGGCGCGGACCGAGCGCGAGTGCCGGGACGAAGGGGAGCCGCTGGCGGTGCTCGACGTGGTCGACGACGCGATCGAAGAGGCCCTGCGCCAGGGGGTCGAGGTGAACGTCGTCTACGAGCCCGACGCCCGCACCTCGGTCGAGGGCCTGGCCGGACTGCTCCGTTTCCGCTGAGCGCGTGACGACCGACACGCGCGTTCCACTGAGGGCGGTGCTGTTCGATGCCGGCAACACGCTGCTCTTTCTCGACTACGGGAGAATGGCCGACGCGGTCGGCGCGGCGGTGGGTCTGCCGCTCACCGGGGCCGGGCTGGCCGAGGGCCGGTCGATCGCGGCGCGCTCCATGGAGCGGGCCCGCGCGACCGACCGGGAGCGCGCCGCGGCATACTTGGAAGCGCTCTTCCTCGCGGCCGGCGTCCCCGCGGCCCGTCTCGACAAGGTCCGCGATACGCTCACGCGGCTGCACGCCGAGGGCCACCTCTGGACCGGCATCGCCGCGGACACCCACGACGCGCTCGCGCGCCTGCGCGGGGCCGGACTCCGCCTCGGCGTGGTCTCGAACAGCGACGGCCGGGTCGAGGAAGCGCTCGAGGCCTCCGGTCTCAGGGGGTACTTCGACGTGGTCGTGGATTCGACTCTGGCCGGGGTGGAGAAGCCCGATCCGGCTATCTTCCGGGCCGCGCTGGAGGTGCTCGGCGTCCGGGCCTCCGAGGCGCTCTACGTGGGCGACCTGTACGACGTGGACGTGATCGGCGCCAACGCCGCCGGGATTCCGGCCGTGCTGCTCGTTCCCCCGGGGGCCTCGGCGCCGCCCGGCTGCGCCGCCGTCGGCTCCCTCGGCGCGTTGGTGGACGACCTGCTCAAGGAGAGATTGGCCTCATGACTGCTGCTGTCCGGCCGCCGGCGCGGCCGATCCGCGTGCTCGTCGCCAAGCCGGGGCTCGACGGCCACGACCGCGGGGCCAAGGTGGTGGCGGCGGCGCTGCGCGACGCCGGCATGGAGGTGGTCTACACCGGCCTGCACCAGACGCCCGAGATGATCGCCACCGCGGCGGTGCAGGAGGACGTGGACGTCGTCGGGCTCTCGATCCTGAGCGGCGCCCACATGACGCTGTTTCCTCGCGTCCGGCAACTGCTCGACGACATGGGCCGGCCGGACGTCCTGGTCACTGGCGGAGGGATCATCCCGGCCGACGACATGGAGGCACTGCGCGCCCGGGGCGTCGGCCGGCTGTTCGGGCCGGGGACGCCCACGTCGGATCTCGTCACCTACATCACCTCGTGGGCGTCCGAACACCTCGAGCGGTGAGCCGCCTCCGGGCGCTCACCGACGAGTACCGCACCCTGGCCGAGCGCCTCCGCGCCGGCGGCGGAGCGGCGCGCGTCGCCAAGATGCACCAGCAGGGCAAGCTCGCGCCGCGCGAGCGGGTCGAGCGCCTGCTGGACCCGGGCTCGCCCTGGCTCGAGCTCGGGCTGCTGGTGGCCTACGATCAGTACGACGGTCAGGCACCCGGCGCGGGCGTGATCACCGGCGTGGGCGTGGTCGGGGACCGCGAAGCGGTCGTCGTGGCCAACGACGCCACGGTGAAGGCGGGCTCCTGGTGGCCCGAGACCATCCGCAAGATCCTCCGCGCGCAGGAAGTCGCCATGCGCCAGCGGATTCCCATCATCTATCTCGTGGACAGCGCCGGGGTGAACCTGCCCTACCAGGGCGGGGTCTTTCCGGGCCAGTACGGCGCCGCCCGGATCTTCTACTACAACTCGATCATGCGGCGCTACCTGCACGTGCCGCAGATCAGCGCGGTGATGGGGAGCTGCATCGCCGGTGGCGCGTACCTGCCCGCGCTGTCGGACGTCATCTTCATGGTCGAGGGAACGACCTTCATGGGCCTCGGCGGCCCGAACCTGGTGAAGGGCGCCACCGGCCAGACCATCGACGCCGAGACGCTGGGCGGGGCGGTGACCCACACCGAGCTGAGCGCCGTCGCGCACTACCGCGCGGCCAATGACGCCGACTGCCTCGTCCGGATCCGCGAGTATGTCGCACGGCTGCCCCGGCTCGACGGCATCCGGCACCAGGTCCGCTCACCGCTGCCCCCGTCGCGCCCGCCCGAGAGCCTGTACGACATGCTGCCGCGGGACCACCGGCTGTCCTACGACATGCGCCACGTGCTCGAGGCCCTGCTCGACGGCGGCGCGCTGGACGAGTTCCAGCCTGGCGTGGCCCGCGAGATGATCTGCGGGCACGCGCACATCGAGGGCTGGCCCGTGGCGGTCATCGCGAACCAGCGCGGCGTCATCAAGGGCCGCCCGGACGAGCGCCCCCGCTTCGGCGGGATCGTCTACACCGGCAGCGCCGAAAAGGTGGCCTACTTCATCGAGACGGCCAACCGCGAGCACCTGCCCATTCTCTTCGTGCAGGATGTGAGCGGGTTCATGGTCGGCCCCGAGGCCGAGCACAGCGGCATCATCCGCGCCGGCGCGAGGTTCGTCGAGGCGATGGCCACCGCCCTGGTGCCGAAGCTCGTTCTCACCGTGAATCACGCCTCGGGCGCCGGCTACTACGCCATGGCCGGGCAGGGGTTCGATCCCGATTTCATCCTCTCCTGGCCCACCGGCCGGATGGGCGTGATGGAGGGCGAGTCCGCCGTGATGGCCGTCCACGGCCCCGAGATCGAGCGCGCCCAGCGCGAGCGGCGCGAGATCGCGCCCGAGGTCAAGGCGTCGGTCGACTCCATGCGCGCCGACTACGAGGCCCAGCTCGACGCGCGCTACGCCGCCGCGCGCGGCCACGTGGACGCGATCGTCACGCCCGAGGAGACCCGCGACCTGCTCGCCTTCGCCCTGCGCGTCGCCGCCAATTTCGCCGGGCCCCACCTCGGTCCGTTCGTGCTGCCGCCGCAGGACTCGGCCTCCCTTCGCTGATGGGAGTCACGTGGTCGGGCGGAGGGCTGTCCCTTGCGGCTGTCACCTGTCCTCTGTCATCCCGAGCGGAGCGAGGGATCTTGCTGGGCCGAGTTCGAACCCGGGCGAGTAGATCCCTCGCTTCCGCTCGGGATGACACCATGCTGTCAACGAACCTCCGTGATGCTCCCTAGGACTCGCATGCCCCCGACGCGTCTCTTCGCCGGTGCCCTCATATTCGCCCTTGCCTGCGCTCCGGGGCACCACGAAGCCTCGGCGCCGGTGCCCGCGCCCCGCGCCGACTCCGTGTCGCTGCGCCGGCCCGCCGCGGTCAGGCCGGACACCGGCCCGGCCGCCGCGCCGGCCCACGACTCGGTGCGACGGGTCGCGCCGCCGGCCGTGGCGTATGCCCACGGCTGGATGCCGCTCGCCAGCACCGGCGTGGACCGGTTCCTGCGCGCCCACCCCGATTTCGACGGCCGCGGCGTGCTCATCGGCATCATCGATACCGGCATCGATCCGGGCGTTGCCGGGCTCGAGAGCACCAGCACCGGCAATCCCAAGATTCTCGACCTGCGGGATTTCTCGGGCGAAGGCGCCGTCGCGCTCGCCCGGGTGACGCCCCGCGGCGACTCGGTGGACATCGGAGGGCACACCCTCGGCGGGTTCGGCCGGGTCGCGGGGCTCAACACCGCCGGACCGTACTACGCTGGCACCATCGCCGAGATCCCGCTGGGCGAGCTGCCGGCCGCGGACCTCAACGGGAACGGCGCGGTGCGGGACACGCTGCCCATCGTGGTGGTCCGCGCCAGCGACGGCTGGGTGCTCGTGGCGGATACCGATGGCGACGGCTCGCTCGCCGGCGAGCGGCCGGTCCGCGACTACCTCGCCGGCCGCGAGCATTTCGGCTGGGCGCCCAAGGGCGCCGTGCCCAAGGTCAACGTCGCGGCCAACCTCGGCGAGCAGGGCGGCGCGCCGACGCTCGATCTCTTCTTCGACACCTTCGGCCACGGGACACATGTCTCCGGCATCGCCGCGGGGCACGATCTCTACGGCGTTCCCGGGTTCAACGGCGTGGCGCCGGGCGCCCAGCTCCTCGGCCTCAAGATCGCGAACGACGCGCAAGGCGGCATCTCGACCACCGGCAGCAAGCTCCGGGCGATCGACTATGCCATCCGCTTCGCCCAGGCGCGCCGGCTGCCGCTCGTGCTCAACATGAGCTTCGGCGTCGGCAACCAGATCGAGGGCCAGGCGCGGATCGACGAGCTCGTGGACTCGGTGCTGGGCCAGCACCCGGAGATCGTGCTCGCGATCAGCGCGGGCAACGACGGGCCCGGCCTCTCGACCATCGGCGCCCCCGGCAGCGCCATCCGCGCGCTCAGCGTCGGCGCCACGCTGCCGGGCAGCTTCCTCCCGCCGGGCGTCAACGGCGCGCCGTCGGCCGACCTGCTCGCGTACTTCAGCGCGCGCGGCGGCGAGCTCACCCGGCCCGACCTCGTGACGCCCGGTGTCGCCTACAGCACCGTGCCGGCCTGGAATGCGGGCGACGAGGTGGAGCAGGGCACCAGCATGGCGGCGCCGCACGCGAGCGGGATCGTCGCGCTGCTCCTGTCGGCGATGAAGCCGGCGGGGCGCACGCCCACGGCCCGCGACATCCGCCAGGCGCTGATGGTGACCGCCCAGCCCACGCCGGGTGCCACGATCATCGACGAGGGCTCGGGGCTCGCCGACGTGGATCGCGCCTACCGCTGGCTGTCGACCGCGGCTCCGGTCCCCGACCTCCAGGTCCGCGCCGTCGGCCCGGGTGACGTCTCGGGCGCGCTGCTGCGCGGCGTCGGGGGCACGACGGACACGGTGCAGGAGTTCGAGATCGAGGCGCCGGCCGGGGCGCCGGCGACCACCTACGCCCTGCGAAGCGACGCGCCCTGGCTCACCGCGCCGGCGACGCTCGCGCTGCGCGGCCCGCGGACCGCGGTCCGGCTCAAGGTCGCGCGCCGCGGCCTCGCGGCCCCCGGCGCCTACGTCGGGACGGTCACCGGCTGGACCGGCGATTCGATGGCCGGACCCGCGTTCCGCCTGGTCACTACGGTGGCCGCGGCGGCGCCGCTCGCGGCCGGCACGCAGAAGCTCCGCGACAGCGTGACACTCCGCGCGGGCACGACGCTCCGGACCTTCTTCCAGGCGGACAGCGGACGGCCCTTCCTGCTCACGGTCGAGACCGGCGGGCGCGCCGACCGCGCGCTGGCCTTCCTGCACGAGCCCGACGGGATGCCGTTCCGCGACGAGAGCGCGCGCCCCGCCGGCTTCGGCCCGCAATCGGCCGAGTACGAGGCCGACTCGCGGGACGTCGTGACCGGCCCATACGAGGCGGTGGTCGTGGCACCGCCCAACCAGGCCCTCACCGCCTCGGTGAGCGTGAGCCAGTCGCCGCTCCTGCTGCGCGCGACGCGCCGCGGCGAGTCGGTGCGCGCCTCGCTGACCAACGTCACCGCCGTTCCGGTCGAGGCTCAGGTGGGGATGCATCTCGGCGGCGCGGCCCGGGTCGAGAGCGTCTCGGCCACCGGCTCGGCGGAACAGCGGATTCCGTTCGTCGTCCCGCGCTGGTCCCGCGGCGTGGTGGTGGACATCACGATGGACCGGGCGCAGTGGGACCGGTTCACCGACTTCGGCGTGACTCTGTTCGACTCGCTCGGGCACCAGCTCGGAAAGCAGCCGCTCAACTACGCCTTCGGCCGGCTGCAGGTCGAGCTGCCCGAGGGCCACGGCGACGTTCCCGTGACGCTGGGCCTGTTCCCCGGCTTCGCCGACGCGAGCGGTGACCAGCGCTGGAGCCTCCGCACCTCGATCCGGGTCTACGCCGACACCTCCGTGGTGCTGGCCCGGGCCGACACGACGAAGCAGACGATCGCGCCGCACGCCACCGCGACGGCGGACTTCACGCTTCCGGCGCCTCCCTGGCCGCTCGGTCCCAAATTCGTGCCGCTCGGCCTGCTGGTGGCGCGCGCCGACGGCCGGAGCTGGACCCGCGAGGTCGAGCTGGCCCCGCCGGGCCGGGCGCTGGTGCCATGAGCGCGGCGCGGAAGGACGTCGTCCGGATCGCGGCGGGGCAGGGCTTCTGGGGCGACTGGCTCGAGGCGCCGGTGCGCCAAGTGCGCGGCGGCCCGATCGACTATCTGATGATGGACTACCTCGCCGAGGTGACCATGTCCATCATGCAGAAGCAGAAGTCCCGGGACCCGTCCGCCGGGTACGCCCGCGACTTCGTGCCGCTCATGGAGCGCATCCTGCCCGACGTGGTGGAGCGCGGCATCCGGGTCACCTCGAACGCCGGCGGCGTCAATCCGCGCGGGTGCGCCGAGGCGGTGCTGGCGGTCGCGCGGCGGCTCAAGCTGCCGCGGCGGCTTCGGGTCGGGCTCGTCTCCGGCGACGACATCCTGGAGCGGCTCGACGACCTGATCGCCCGCGGGCACCCGCTCAGCGACATGGAGACCGGCCGCCCGCTCTCCGACGTGCGCGACAAGGTCCTGAGCGCGAACGCCTATCTGGGCATGGCGCCGATCGTCGAGGCGCTGCGCGGCGGGGCCGACGTCGTCGTGACCGGACGGGTGACCGACACCGGCCTCACGCTCGGCCCGATCTTCCACGAGTTCGGCTGGTCGCCCGAGGATTGGGACAAGGTGGCGGCCGGCACCGTGGCCGGGCACATCATCGAGTGCGGCGCCCAGGCATCGGGCGGCAACCTGCTGAAGGGCTGGCGGAGCGTGAAGGGCCTCGGCGATCCCGGCTTCCCGATCGCCGAGGCGTCGCCGGACGGGAGCTTCGTCATCACCAAGCACCCCGGGACCGGCGGCGTCGTCTCGGTGGCGTCGGTCACCGAGCAGCTCGTGTACGAGATGGGCGATCCCCACAGCTACATCACGCCCGACGGCGTCGCCGACTTCACCACGATCCAGCTTCGGCAGGCCGGGCGCAACCGGGTGCACGTGAGCGGCATCCGGGGCGGGCCGCGGACGCCGATGCTCAAGGTGTCGATCGCGTATTTCTGGGGCTACAAGGCGGTCGGCACGCTGGTGTACGCCTGGCCCGAGGCGTACGACAAAGCGAAGGCGGCCGACGCCGTCCTCCGGCGCCGGCTCGCCGACCTCGGCCTCGAGTTCGAGCAGATCCTCACCGAATACGTCGGCGTGGACGCCACCCACGGCCGGCTGAGCGGTCGCCCCGGCCCCGACCTGCCCGAGGTGCAGCTCCGGGTCGGGGTGCGGGGCCGGGAGCGGGCCGCGGTCGAGCGCTTCACCCGCGAGATCGCGCCGCTGGTGCTGACCGGCCCGCCCAGCGTCACCGGCTTCGCCGGCGGGCGGCCCGCGGTCGAAGAGGTGGTGGCCTACTGGCCGGCGCTCATCGACCGGCGGGAGATCGAGCCCCACGTGCGTGTGGACATCCTGGAGGCGTGACCGTGGCCAAAGCCGTCAAGCGGGCGTCCACCCGCCCGGTGCAGCTCCGCTATCTGGCCCACGCGCGTTCGGGGGACAAGGGCAATACCGCCAACGTGGGCCTGATCGCGCTCGAGCCCGCGTACTACGACCTCCTGGTGCGCGAGGTCACGACCGCGCGCGTGGCCCGGCATTTCAAGGGCATGGTGAGCTCGGTCGACCGGTTCGAGCTGCCGAACCTGCGTGCGCTCAACTTCCTGCTGCACGACGCGCTCGACGGCGGCGGCACCATCTCGCTCAAGACCGACGCGCAGGGAAAGGTGTACTCCACGGCCCTGCTCCGGATGGAGATCCCGGTGCCCGTCGCGCTCGCCCGGCGGCTCGTTCCCCGATGACCGGCGCGGCCCCCCTCCAGACCGCGCTCCAGGCCGGCGTCCTCACCTTCACGCTCGACCGGCCCGACAAGCGGAACGCGTTGAGCGCGGCGCTGGTGGACGCGCTCCACGCGGGGCTCGAGCGCGCCGATCTCGACGCCGACGTCCGGGTGGTGGTGATGCGGGGCGCGGGGCGCGACTTCTGCGCCGGCGCCGACCTCGAGGAGCTGCTGGCGTCGGCCGAGCTCAGCCTGGCCGAGAACGAGGCGGCGGCGCTTCGGCTGGGGACGCTGTTCTCGCGGATCCGGAGCCTGCCGAAGCCGGTGGTGGCGGTGGTGCAGGGCCGGGCCCTGGCCGGTGGGGCGGGGCTGGTCACCGCCTGCGACCTCGCGATCGCCGGGGCCGGCGCGCAGATCGGCTACCCCGAGATCCAGCGGGGATTCGTGCCCGCCATGGTGATGACCCTGCTCCGGCGCGCGGTAGGCGAGAAGGTCGCGCTCGACATGGTGCTCACCGGCCGGGTCCTGGCCGCCGGCGAGGCCCAGGCCGTGGGGCTCGTCGCGCGGGTCGTGCCGGACGCCGAACTCGACCGGGAGGCCGGCGCCCAGATCGGCGCCCTGGCCTCGGCCAGCCTCTCCGCCCTCGCGCTCACCAAGCAGCTCTTCTACCAGCTCGACGGCCGGACGCTGGACGATGGCATCGCGCTCGGCGCCCGGATCAACGCCCTGGCGCGGGAGACACCCGACTTCCGCGCGGCGATCGCGCAGTTCCTCAAGCAATGAGCGTCCTCCCCGATTTCTCGAGGCGGTTCACCGGGCTCCGCGTCGGGCTGTCGCTGGCCGGCTTCGTGGCGGCGCTGCTGGCGGTCGCGCTCGAGGACCGGCGCCTCACCTGGGCCGCGATCGCGCTCCTCGCCGGCTCGCTGATCGTCCGCCTCCTTCAGCGACGGGATGGCCCGCCGGTGTGACCCTGGTCACATGGCGCGTGCGCGGCCGAAGCTAGTTTGCCTGCGGCCCGCCGATTGCAAGCGGGTCCACGCGCGCGGGCATCGAACCCGGTGTCCCGTTCTACCTAAAAGGAGGAGGGGCGGTATGAGGGTTCCGAAGGCCGTTGCGGCACTCGCTCTGGGCCTGATGGTGAGCGCATCGGCGCTGCACGCCCAGGGGGCCGAGTTCTCGTTGGGCGGCGGGATCGCGAATCCGCTGGGCACGTTCAACGACGCCACCAAGCTTGGCTGGATGGGTCTGGCAGCGGTCTCGTTCGTGCCGACGGGATCGCCGGTTGGATTTCAGATCGATGGCCAATATCACCAGTATCCGTTCGACGGGTTCTCGGGTCACGAGCGCTTCCTGATCGGGACCGGTAATGTCGTGTACAAGTTCAAGACGTCCGAGGAGAGTCGCTTCCGGCCCTATCTGATCGCCGGCGGCGGGGTGTACAACTTCAAGGGCACGGGCAGCAGCACCGTCGGCGGCAACTTCTCGACGACGGGATCGACCACCAAGTTCGGTGTCAATGGCGGCGCGGGGTTCGATTTCAAGGCGGGAAGCGCCGGACTGTTCGTGGAGGGACGGTTCCACGACGTGTTCACGTCCGGCAAGGACGCGACGTTCATTCCGATCACGGTCGGGATTCGCTTCGGCGGTCACTGAGAGTGCGTTGCGAAACCTCCCGACGAGTCACCCTGGGCCCGTTCGCTGCGCTCAGGGTGACTCTCACCATCGGCCGCCCCCCCGGGGCGGCTGATGTGCGGTAGGGAGGAGGCACGCGGTCCAAACGTTCCTCCGCGACATCTTGTATCTGGGAAATGTGGTACTACTATTGCCCCCACAGGTTACCGCCGGCCGGATCCTGCATCCGGCTGACTCGCATCGGTCTTTCCCCTGCTCAATCCGAACCGGCATCGTCAGAAGGAGGAAGTATGAAGGGCTTCGCGAAAGCTGCTCTCTCCATTGGCCTGGGCCTCAGCGTCGGTGCGACAATGCTCGCCGCGCAGACGCCCGTCCAATTCGGTCTCGGCGGCGGCGTCACGATCCCCAGCGGGTCGTCCGGCACCGGGCTCAAGACCGGGTGGCACGGCCTGGCCTTGGTCCAGTTCAAGCCCGCCTCGAGCCCCGTGGGGTTCAGAATCGATGGGATGTATCAGCAACTGAAGTTCGATGCGGCCAAGACCGGCTTTGACGGCAAGGAGCAGATCATCAACGGCACGGCGAACGTCGTGTACGAGTTCAGTGTCTCGCCCGACACGAAGTTCCGCCCGTATCTGATCGGCGGAGGTGGGGTTTACAACGTCAAGGCGAAGCCTGACAATTTCCCTTCCGCCTCCCAGACCAAGTTCGGCGTCAATGCCGGCGCCGGCTTCAACTTCGGCTCGTCGGCCACGTCATTCTTCGTCGAAGGTCGGTTCCACAACGTGTTCGTGACCGGCTCCGACTTCCACTTCATTCCGATCAGCGTGGGGGTTCGGTTTGGGGGCGGTGGCGGCGGCGTCTGAGCCTCCTCCCAGCGTCCAGGAGCCGCCCGTGAACCGCGGGCGGCTCTTGCCTTTTCTGGCGCAGAGTCGCGCAGTTGCCACCTGGAGGGCCGGACGCCTTCCCAAGCACCGCTTCAGGCAAGCCATTCCGTCCTCTCCAGAGGCCAGCGGTCGAAACTGTCCTGAGTGAAAAAGACACGTTGACCATTCTGACGACCGCCTGTGAGGTCGAGCTCGACATGGCTCCCCTCCCAATCCCCCAGCTCGGCCTCCCGCGCCGGCGCGCTTCGCCAGGTCGCGGCCACTCCACGCCCAGAGCGGCAAGGAGTTGCTTGCGAAGCTATACGGGCCACCCCCGATGAAGTCATATTAGACTGGCCGCCTCGCGGCGCCGGCCTGACAGATTTGCGGATGGTCAAAGCAGGTGGCCCCTGGGCTGGGGAGCGGCCGCGGGAAGAGCGGAGCAGTCCTGACGCGGTTGGACCAGTGGCCGTGGATGGCGCGGAGACTCCGGCAGGGCGTGAATGCGGATAGGGGTGAGATGGACGTGCAGGCATCCCGGTTACGCCGTCCGAGGTTGAGTCATGTCTGATTTCCACCACGAGTATCTGGTCGGCATGCGGACCCAGTTTGCCAAGCTTCGCAGCACCGCGGAGCAGGCCATGGCGCAGGTCGGTGACCATGACTTTGCCAAGGCGCTCGATCCAGAGACCAACAGCATCGCGATTACCGTCAAGCATATAAGTGGCAATCTCCTGTCCCGATGCACAAACTTTCTGACCTCCGATGGCGAGAAGCCCGACCGTGACCGGGACGGTGAGTTTGAGGTTCACTCGCACGACACACGCGCGCACCTGTTGGATCGATGGACCACCGCATGGGATCTGCTTGCCGCGACCGTGGAAGCGTTGACGCCCGGCGACTTGCGGCGAACGATCTACATTCGCGCTGAACCACACACGGTTGCCCAAGCGCTCACCCGTCACCTCAGTCACTTGGCGTACCACGTCGGGCAGATCGTACTGTTGGCAAAGCATTGGGCAGGGAGTGAGTGGCAGACCTTGACCATTCCACGAGGTCATTCCAAGGCCTTTAATCAGGCGAAACACGGGCAGGTCTCGCGGCGCGCCACCTAGTCACGGATGCGTCGACATCGCACGCGGGCACGCGGTGGGTTGCAGCCGCTTGGCCGGTCGTTACGCAGCTAACCCAGGTCACCAGATGAGACCCAGTACTCGATCTGCCATACCCGCGCTTGTGCTCGCCGGTCTCTCGCTCATGCTTGCCGTCGCCACCGGCATGGCGCGGCTTGGTGAGCCGCTCAGACTGGTGCACCTGCTGACGATCATCGGACTGAGTATGACTGCAGGAGTGTCATGGATGCAGGCCGTGCGGCGCGCCAGGCAGGAGCGCCCCGGAAATGGCGGCTGACCCAGAGCCGGGCAGCCGGCGCAGCCGATCGGCCGGACAGTCGCAAGACTCCGCTCGGGCGTTGCCTGGCGGTTGGGCTCTCGAGGAAATCGCCTGACGGCATGATGCACCGGCGGACCTGGGCGCTGCAGGGCACAGGGACCCGGAATTGTCGAGAGCCCTGCTCGGTATCGTCCTGCTGGTGGCGCCCGTGGCGGGCCGGGCGCAGGGCCCCGAGCATGTCACGGGCGATTGAGGTCCCGGACCTCGTTCCGTGCGAGCCTTCATGCTGACCATTGAATTCTCCGAACCCAGCGCCGTGAAGTGTGAGTGCTGCGGTGGCCTCACCAGGTCGCTGACGCGCTTCGTCTACGAAGACGGGGATGCCTACGCCATTTACTACGCGCGCTTCGGAGAGGGGCATGAGCCGCGCGTAGTCGACGCGGTCGTATCGGTCGGCGACTGGAGCGAGGGCTCGAGGCCCTGGGACCGCGTCGCCATCGCGCTTCGACTGCGGTCCGCCGAGTCGGAGTACCAGGTCACGGTGGTGGATGCGGCCGAGTCGCCCTGGAACGGGATCGCGCTGCTGGGCCGGATGCTGGATCGAGCGGAGGCCCTGGAGCACGAGCGACTGGCGGACGTGTTCCATATCAGCGATCACATGGTGCGGGACGACCGGCCGCTGCGCGAGCACCTCGACGGCGCGGTCTGAGCGTGGCCCGTGGCTGATGCGCGGCTCGTTGCGCGAACACCAGGTGAATCCCTTACAATGGAGGACCAATGGCGACGGCAAAGCAGAAGGCGGCGGCACGAAAGAACATCAAGCGGGCCGCCAAGGCCGCCAGGACGAAGAAGACCATCTCCCGACTTCCGAAGAAGACCCGCGCGGCGCTGGGAAAGCAGGGCGCCAAGGCCGCCAAGCGGAAGCGACGCTGACCGGGCTTCCGTTTGTGCGGCAACCCCAGGCTGAGGAACGGCATGACGACGATCAAAAGCGTTCTGGCGGCAGCCCTCCTCTCACTGCTCGGCTGCGGCCCCCGCCCACCGGCCAGGCCCGCGCCCGCACCCACGTATCTCTATCTGTGGACCGGATCCGCCGACTCCACGAAGCCCGACTTCCTCGCCGTCCTCGACGTCAGCGAGGACTCCGCCCGCTACGGCCGTCTCGTCACCACGCTCCCGGTGCCGGGCCTCCATAACGGGCCGCACCATACCGAGCACGAGCTGCCGGCCGACCGGCAGCTCTTCGCCAACGGCTTCGGCTCGGGCGAGAGCTTCATCTTCGACTTGACCAACCCCGGCCATCCCCGCCTCGCCGGGCAGTTCGGCGACGTCGAGGGCTACAGCCACCCGCACTCGTTCCTCCGGCTGCCCGACGGCCACGTCCTCGCGACCTTCCAGATGCGGCATGGGCCGGCCGGCATGACGCCCGGCGGGCTCGTCGAATTGACGCCCGCCGGGCAGCCGGTGCGCTCCGGTTCGGCCGACACTCCGGGCCTCGATCCGGAGACACGGGTCTACAGCGCCGGCATCGTCCCCAGGCTCGACCGGATCGTGACGACCACGACCGACATGCACGGATCGTCCCCCGCCTCGCGCCAGCTCCAGATCTGGCGGCTCTCCGACCTGACGCCGCTCCACACCATCACGCTGCCCAACGGCCCGGCCGGCGATGAGTCGATGATGACCGCGGAGCCGCGGGTCCTGGCCGACGGCCGGACCGTCCTGGTCTCCACCTTCGCCTGCGGGCTGTACCTAATGGAGGGCCTGGAGAGCGACGCACCATCGGCCCGCCTGGTGGCGTCGTTCCCCCGGAAGGCGGGGACGTACTGCGCCATCCCGGTCATCTCGGGGCACTACTACCTGGTGACCGTTCCCGCCTGGAGCGCCGTCGTGAGCCTCGACATCAGCGATCCCTCCGCTCCGCATGAGGCGGGCCGCGTCACGCTCGGCCCGGACGACGTGCCGCACTGGATCGCCATTTCGGAGGACCAGCGACGAGTGGTGATCACCGGCTACGGCAGCCTCAAGCATCGCGTGATGATCGCGCGCTTCGACTCCGCGACCGGGCGGCTGTCGCTCGATGAGCGTTTCCGGGAGCAAGGGGCGACCGAGCCCGGCTTCCGGATGGATGACAAGACCTGGCCCCATGGCGGGAACGCGAAGGCGATCCCGCACGGGGCGGTGTTCAGTCGCCCTTGATCGCCGGCTGGGGCGTTTCGCCGAGTCGAGCTGACTCGGATTATCCGGCGGGCCTCACTTCGCGGATGCTCACTTCTCTGGACCGCAGAGACAGATCCCGCGCTCGCCTCACCCTTTCGGGTACTCGTCCCGCCGCCGGAACCAGAGGCCGGTCTCGTTCCGGCCGAGCGGCGCCCGGTCGAGCCACTGGTACATGGGCCAGAGCGTGTCCAGGCCGCGCTGGTAGGCCGAGTAGGTGTGGTAGACCACGCCGTCCTCGAGGGCGAAGGCGCTCATCCCGGGCTCTTCGCGGATGTACGTCGCCCAGTCCACGCCCGACATCGCCGCGAACTCCGCTCCCGGCGGCGCCGACGCGCCGGTGGTGCCGGTCTCGTTGGCACGCGGGGCGGGGGTGCCCGGGCGGTAGTTGTACTCGAAATTGCCCGTGCGCTGCTGCTCCTCGGTGAGGCCGGCGTGGAAGTCGAGGTTGAAGTCGCTGCCGCCGGAGGACGCCCAGGGGAAGCTCCACCCCATCCGCCGCCGGTAGGCCTGGAGCTTGGCCAGCGGCGCCCGCGAGATCGCCCAGAACATCACGTCGTGGTGGGCCAGGTGGGGGACCGACTGATTGAACCCGTCCGCGATCGACGAGCAGGCCGGGCATCCCGCCGTGTAGTCGGGACCGAACATGAAGTGGTAGACCAGGAGCTGCGAGCGGCCGCGGAAGAGGTCGGCCAGCGCGGCGGGGCCCTCCTCGGTCTCGAACCGGTACGGCTTGTCCACCCGGACCCACGGCAGCGCCTGGCGGCGGCGGGCCACCTCGTCGCCCCGGTGAGTCAGCGCCTTCTCTTCCTCGAGCAACGCGAGCCGGGCGGCGAGCCATTCGTCGCGGGTGCCGGTGCGGTGGGTCGTCGTCTGGGTAGTCGTGGTCATGGATGGGTCTCCTTCGTGGTGGTCCGAGTCATCCTGAGCGAAGCGAAGGATCGGGTCGGTGGACCGAGTGGGAGCCTGAGGCTCACTCGCATGCCCGGGCCGATCCTTCGCTCCGCTCAGGATGACAGATGACAGCTCCCCGACTGTAAAAAGCTGGTCTCCAGTCGCCGGGCGGGCGCGCGGGCGCGCGACGCGGCGGGCCGAATCGGGGGCCAATGTCGCAAGTTAATTCATCAGCGCAGGACCGATCTGTCTGCCGGGCGACTCCTCTCCCGGAACGCGGGAAGGCACGTAAGTTGGTGGAGCGCGCCCTCTGCGGCCGAACCCTCGCCCCCAGGCGACAGGCCCGGGAACAGCGGCCCGTCCGCTAGCGATGCATCCTTAGTGTTCGACCCCCATCCCCTGGAGCGAACCACATGACGACCGTCCTGATCACCGGGAGCAGCACCGGCATCGGCCTGGCCACGGCGCTCGCGTGTGCCCGGGCCGGCCACCGTGTGGCCGCCACCATGCGCAACCCGGCCGGCGCCCCCGCGCTGGCGGAAGCCGCCGCGCGGGAGCGTCTCGCCATCACCGTGATCCCGATGGATGTGGACACCGATGCCTCGGTGCGCGACGCGATGGCGAGGATCGACCGCGAGATCGGCCCGATCGACGTGCTGGTCAACAACGCCGGCATCGAGCGCCTGGGGTCGGTCGAGGAGCTGCCGCTGGCGGAGTTCCGCGCGGTCATGGAAACGAATTACTTCGGGGTCATCCGGTGCTGCCAGGCCGTCCTGCCGGCGATGCGAGAGCGGCGGAGTGGATGCATCATCAACGTCGCCTCGGTCGCGGGACACGTCGCCGTGGCGCCGATGGCCGCGTACACTGCGTCCAAGTTCGCGCTGGAAGCGCTGAGCGAGTGCCTGGCCCAGGAGGGCAAGGCGTTCAACATCCGGGTGGCCATTGTCGAGCCGGGGATCATCGACACCCAGATGGCCAGGAACATCGGGACGGCGCGAGCCCCGACCCCGTATTCCCAGCAGCGCCGAATCGCGGCCCTGTTCACCACGGCGCTCAAGTCTCCGGTGTCCCCTGCGGTGGTCGCCGACAAGATTCTCGAGATCGCCGTGGGCGACACCGCGCAGCTCCGGCATCCGGTGGGGCCGGACGCCGAGCCGTTCCTGGGCTGGCGCCGGGGGATGAGTGACGAGGCGTGGGTGGCGATGGGCGGCCTCGACGACGCCGCGTGGTACGATCGCATCGAAGCCGACTTCGGCATGGACGCCCGGCCCCAGGCATGACCACCGCCGGCGCGGCGCGGCTGCTTGCGTCGGGGAGTCACCCTGAGCGAAGCGAAGGGGGCATGCCTACGGTCATGGCTCCTTCGCTGCGCTCAGGATGACTCGTCATGCCTGATCTTGGACCGGGATCGCTACAGGTATCAGATCTTCTGCTCCGACATCTCAGGGCAGGATATTCGTGCCCACGCGAACGAGGTCAGTCAGGCACTTACGGCAGTGCGGAACCGGCTCCAGGCCAACCTACCCTCTCACAGCAAGATTCCGGGCCTTCGACTCTTGCAGCGCGGTACGTCGAGTTCAGAAGGCAACTGCCGTTCATGTGTAAACGGGAAGGTCTACGGCCAGCCGAACTCACGTTCCTAGACTATCGCAAACTCGTGGCAGCCTGGATTGCAGTTAATCCCCGGTGAACTGAACGTCTCAACTGATGGGTGACAGGTGTACTCACCTGATGGGTGACAGGTGGCGTTCGCGCTGGATTCGACCTCGGCGGTCGTGAATGCGATAGTCGTGTTCATCGAGCCCCCCGAGGTGGATGGGACCGAAGAAGACGTTCCACGTCCCGGTCGTGAGGGGCTCGAGGCCGACCGGCAGCGTGGCCAGGATGTGTGAGACGTTTACCCAGCGCCGGTTCCAGCGAATGCCGCCGTTGGTGGAGACGCGCCGGACCTCGAAGTGCTCGGGGTAGGTGATCGGCGGCCGCCGCGGCACATAGAGGCGGTCGGACGGCGTGTAGAGCGTAGCGGGCCGGCGCTGCCCGAGCGCCTCGTGGGGGCGCACCTCGTTGAAGGTACGCCGAAAGGCGTCGAAGCGGCGCTGCTGGGCGCGGAGGGAGCCGGCCGCCGGCCGCGTGGTCTCGGCCTTGAGATCGCGATGCATCCGTTCGTGGCGGCCATTCTGCTGGGGTGAGGCGGGCTCGATGAGCTCGGGGCGGACGCCGAGCTGGAGCCACCAGACGCTGAGCTGGGAGAGGCGACCCAGCGCGCACGAGGCGAACGGCTGGCCGTTATCGGAGCGGATGCGCGCCGGGAGGCCAGACTCGCGAAACAAGCGGCGGAAAACCCGCTGCGTCGGCTGCAGGCGCGGGCCATCGAGGCCCTCGCAGGCCAGGAGATACCGGGAGTACACATCCTGGACCGTGAGCGGATAGCAGTAGCGGCCATCGCCCAGCTTGAACTGGCCTTTGAAGTCAACCGACCAGACGGCATTCGGGCCGGTGATCGGGGTCCGCGGCGGGCCCGGATGAGCTCGGCGCTGCGAGCGGCGGCGGCGTGGGACGCGGCCATGCTGGACGAGGATGCGGTGAATCGTCGATCGGACGGGGACCTCGTCAGCCGGGTGGGTGTCGAGGAGCAGCTGGTGGAGCTTGCGGGCGCCCCAGCGCCAGGACTTGCGCAGCTGGAGGATCTCGCGGATGAGGGCAGGCGCGGTGGCGTGAGGGCAGCACTGGGGCCGATGCGAGCGATCGGCAAGGCTCTCGGGCCCGAGGCGGGCATAGCGCTCGAGCCACTTGTAGCCGGTCTTGCGGCTGATGCCGTAACGCCGGCAGAGCTCGGCGAAGGATGCAGGGCTGTGCTCGGCGTCGAGCACAAATCGCTGGCGCTCATGCATGGGTGACGTGACTCTCCAGGGCATCGGGGCCTCCTCTGAGGCCCCTAGGTTATGGAGGTGTCACCCATCAGGTGAGAACAAAGTGTTACCGATCAGCTGAGACTGTACCAACGTGCTGTCTAACCCGCGCATGCAGCCGACAGGCCGGACGGGCCGGCGCTACGCGGGCGCGCCGCTCCTCGAGGCCGACGCGGAACGTCTATTTGTGCGGACGCCGGCATGATCGCCTGCTGCTGATGCGCCAGTCGTTAGGCGGACCCACATCTCAGCCTGGTCACATAACGTCGGACGCACCGCCATGCTACGAAGGCTTTTGAGGCGTCCGGGAAGTCGGTAGGATTCGGGACAGTCCAGACCGCCGCCCGCTTCTGCTTCTCCTCTCGAGGAGGCTTGCCGATGGCCGCCACAGTGCAAGAGGAACTCGCACGAATGCGCATCATCCTCCAGGATCTGGAGAGTCGACTGGACGCCGGGGAGGTTCCGCCTGACGGCCTACCGGAATTCAAGAGCACTGTCGACGAGATCCGGCTCCGGGTCTGGGCGTTGCTTACCGCAGCCGGGGCGGAGGCGCCACGAGCCACGGCGGAGCGCTTTCGGCTGCGCCGTGCGGCCGAGTTCTGTCGCGCGTTAACTCAGGAACTTGCCGCAGGTCATCTGGGCGCAGATCACCCGGAATGGCCTGAGGTCCAACACACCGCGGCTCACCTGAGCGCGACCATCGCCGAGCACACCGGCCGGGCCGCCTAACCCGCACATGCAGCCGACAGGCAGGGGTGGGTCAGGTGGTGCCCGTGCGCGCCATCGCGTTGAGGATCGTGAGCAGCTTCCGCATGCAGGCGACCAGCGCCACCGTGGCTGGCTTGCCCGCGGTGCGGAGCCGCGGTGCGGCCGCGCGGATGATCGCCTGCAGCTGATGCGCCATCCGTTAGGCCGCTGCAGTGGACGCGGAGGTTTCCTCTGGCTTGTGGTATGGTAAGCACTTGCGTTGCCTTGACTCTCACGCTCGCGAGGGTCGCGTGGGCGCAAGATTACGTGTACCGAATCGACGAGATCGCGCGGGTCGTAGGTGTGAAACCGCTTCACGCTGGGAGCGAGCGACCGAGCGGTCACCGGGAAGTCCAGATCTGGGTCGGCTTCGGACTGATCGAACCGGAGACGTTCACGAGAATTCGCTCTGACGGTGCCTCGGTGCGTGGGAGTAAGATCTTTGGTGGAGCAGGGCCACAGACGGAACCGCGGAGGCGAATGCGGACCGCGATCACAACCTAATCAGCAACCGCGAGCTGCATGCCAATTTGAACAAGACAGCGGGATGCGGGCCACGACGCCGGCGCGGCCAGTACGAGATGTGCACGGCGACACTCGCGGCGGGCCAGTCGTGGCAAGGCACCCTGCGGCCACTCGACTCGCTGGGAGTAGACGCGCTCCCAAACGGCACGGCACTGGGGCTCGATGGGTGGAGTGTCGTCGTGGAAGTTCGTGAGGCGGAAGCTATCGCACCTACAGCTACTGGATGCCCGAGGCGACCGCACCAGAGTCGGAGGTCCGGCGTGCTGCGGCTATCGTGGAGCTCGTGAACGGGATCGGCTATCGGGAGTGAGGGTGCGGGCCGCGGCCTAACTGTAATTGTGCGCGAGGTTCAGGAAGGCCGCCGCTTTGACCGCCGACTCATCGGGGAAGAGCGCCGCATAGGCCAAGCGCGTCCGATCGTCGATGGCGATGTGCAGAACCTCCACACCACTGCCGCGGCTGCGCCCGCCGTGATCCCCGTGGATGCGGTGCCCCACCCGACGGAAGCGGCCCAGCTTCTTGATGTCCAAGTGGACCGGCGCCCCGGGGAGGGCGCGCTCATAGCGGTGGACCGGCGGGGGCGCCCTGATGCGCCCATTCGTTGGACGCCAAACGGAAGACCTCATGATCCACTCTCCACCACACTTCAACGATCCATTCCACCCGTCGGTCTACGATGGGATCACGGGCTGGGCGTCCCATGCCCGCCAGCGCTTCTTGGTCGGCCTTACGATCGCGGGGATCGTGGTCGGCATGGCCGTGGTCCTGACCGACTGGCGCCGAGGCCCCCTCGCTGGACTGGTCCTGGTGGCGAGTGCGGTAGGGGCCTGGGGGCTGCTCGAGCAGCGGGCGGCCGTGCCCCACTCGCGATGGATCCTGGTGGCTCAAGGTTTGTTGGTGTTGCTGGGCACGGTGGGGGCCATCGTGGGCGGCTTGGCGGTGTTGTTCTGGATCATGGGGCCGGCCCCAGTGCTCTAGAATGGTGCGGGCGCGGCGCGTCGAGCTTCGGCGAATCGTGAGCAGTTGGACCTGAGAAGCGTTGGCGCCTAACAAGCGCATGTAGCCGCCAAGCGCCACCGCGCGAGACTCTGCTGCACGCCGCCGCGTGGTGTTGGATCCAGGGAACGATTGTTGGCGACCGCGGAGCGGGTCGCTTGCAGCTGATGTGCGGCCGTCTGGAGGGCGGTCCCTTTCTACGGCAGCATGCCACCGCGGACGTCTTGCCCGCCACAGCCGAAGTGCCGGCCAGGGGTGGACGCATGCCGGTTATTCGGCGCCGACCGGCGAGCGCTCGATCTAACTCCGACACAACTGAAACTGCTCGAACCTGTGCAACGCCGCTTCCACCCCCTGCCGATGATCGTGGGACGCGCCCCGGCCGACCCAGTGCCAGCGCTGCACCAGAAGTTGTTGCCGCTGCCGGTCGGTCTTGAGGTCGAGGGCGGCAACGATCCGATCCCCGATAAGAACCGGGCATACGAAATAGCCGAATACCCGCTTGTGCTTGGGAACGTACGCTTCGAAGCGATACTCGTAATCGAAGAAGAGTCGGAGTCGCTTGCGCTGGATGATGAGCGGGTCGAAGGGGGACAGGATATGAATCGCCTCCCGCTCCGGATCGGGAATGGTGTCGAGGGCATCCGGACGGATCCAGTGCAGCGACTGACCCGCTCCTTCCACTTGCACCGGTATCAGCTCCCTGCGACGGACTCGCGCTTCCAGCAGGCGCCTCATCGCCGGTTTGCGCGGAGCGTCCTGATAACAGATCGAGTCCACACTCACGATCCCCTGCGATCGCAGGGCACGATCGAGCAGGTAGTTGAGCGTTTCCCTTGCGGTCGCTGCGCGTGGCCGACGGTCCCAGCTGAAATGGCGAGTCAGGAGCTCATAAGTCTTGAGCATGCCAGCCCGCCGGCTAATGGTCACCAAGCCCTTGTAGAAGGCCACCTCCAGCGCGCGCTTGGAAGGCTTGCGGCTGGCCCACGCGTAGTCTTTGTCTACCAGCGCGTCGGTGTCGATGTCGCGAATGGTGATCGCGCCGTGTCTGCGGATGCGCGACAGCACTCTGCGCAGATCCGCGTTCGAAACCTGGCCGAACCAGACGACGTGCCGCTGCCAATCCTGGCGCATCTGGCGCACATGAAACCGCAGGCTGTCCGTCGGCAGGTACGAGAGGGCGTGCGTCCAATACTCGAAAACCGTCTTGTCGATGCTCTGTGCCTGATGCAGATGCTCGCGCCGATACGAAGGGATGCGCGTGTGGAGGATGTGGTGATGGCTGCGCTCGATGACGTAGATGGTGTCGATCTGCAAATAGCCCAGGTGCGCCACTGCTGCCGGCGTGGCCTGCGGGCCGGAGCCGAAGGGTTCGGTGGTGTCCAGACCCTGGGCATGCAGCCAGATTCTGCGCGCCTGGCCGGAGGTGAGTTGGATGAGCGCCCCCTTGGGTGAGCCGCCGGTAAGCTAGCAACGAGGGGGAGTGGGAGCCACGCGGAGCGCAGGAAGAGGGGCATGCGTCGGGTCATGGCTCCTTCGCTCCGCTCAGGACGACTCCTTGTCACACGCAGCCTAGGCCGATCGCTTGCTCCTGATTAGCATCTCTCTCAGGCGTGCAAGCCATCGGCATCTGAGTTCCCCCGGAGGGCGCACGGCGCCAGGCGTCCTTGCGACCCTCCAGAGTGGTCCGCGGCCCGCGCCACTCTGCCACCACGCGCGCACCCGGTCCTCCTATGTCGCCGACTCGACGCGAAGTCCTGGCCCAGCTCGCCGCCCTCGTCGTCCTGCCGCTTCCGGTCCGCGGCCGCACCGACCAGGACCCCCTCGACGGCACCATCGCCGACTACCAGGCCGGCCGCCGCCGGGGCGCGTGGACGGCCGCCGAGGTCACCGCCCGGGCGCTCGAGCGCTGCCGCGGCGACGGGATGCGGTGGCGGGCCATCGACGTGCTCTCCGGCACTGCGCTCACCGAGGCGCGCGCTGCCGACGCCCGGCTCCGCGCCGGCCGGGTGCGCGGCCCGCTCGACGGCGTTCCCGTCTTCGCCAAGGCGATCTACGACATGAACGGGTACCCGACCACCGGCGCCAGCGCCGAGTGGGCGCGGCTCTTCCCCGGCCCGGTGCGGCGGGACGCGCTCGAGGTGGCGCGGCTCCGCGCGGCCGGGGCGGTCGTCCTCGGGAAGACCGCCGCCGACGACTTCGCCTATCGCGGCAACGGCACCAGCAGCCACACGGGACAGGTGCTCAACCCGCACGACCCCGCGGGCGCCCGCACGCCCGGCGGGTCCAGCGCGGGCTCCGCGGTCGCCGTCGCCGGCGGAATGGCGTTCGCGGCGCTCGGCACCGACGACGGCGGATCCAACCGCATCCCGGCCCAGTTCACCGGCGTCGTGGGGATGAAGCCGACCTTCGGGCTGGTGCCGCGCTCCGGCGTGATCCCGACGTGGCCCTACCTCGACACCCATGGGCCGCTCGCGCGCACGGTGGCGGACGCGGCGCTCCTGCTCGCCGCCATCGCGGGGGCCGACCCGTCGGATCCCCTCGCGCGCACCGTCAGGCAGGCTGCCGCACCGCTCGCGGCCCTCCGCGAGAGCCTTCCCCGAGCGGAGCGAGGGGATGCACTCGCCGGCGTCCGGCTGGGCCTGGTCGAGGCGCACGTTCCCCGCGCGCAGATGACGCCCGAGGCGCTCGCGGTGTGGGACCGGGCCGTGGGCGATCTGCGCGCCGCGGGCGCCACGGTCGAGGCCTTCGCGCCGGCGGTCACGCTCGCGACCTATCGAGGCGCCTTCGCCGCCGCGGCCGGCCGGCGCGGCGACGTCGTAGGGGACCCGAAGTCGGCGGCCACCACGGCCCACGCGCTCTACCGCTATTTCGCCGGGCGCTCCGGCAATCCCCGCGCGGCGGTGCGCCTGGGCTACCCGGCCTACCGCGCCTTCTACGACGTGCTCCCCGACACATTCGAGGAGTGCGAGCCGCTTCTCCAGCGGCCGCTCGCGGAGGACCAGGCGGCACGCTCGTTCGCGCGGTCCCGGGCGGAGGTCATGCCGGCGCTCGCGGAGTCGATGCGGACGGCCGGCGTCGCGGCGATGGTCTACCCGACCATGCCCTTCAACGCCCCCCGCGCGGTCGACAACTGGCCGGACATCCGCACCGCGCTCGGCTACGGCAACTGGCTCGGGCTGCCGGAGGTGTCGGTCCCCGCGGGGCTCGGCGCGGATGGGATGCCCGCGCTCAACCTGTCGGTGGTCGGGCTCCCGGGCGAGGACGCGCGGGTGCTCGCCCTGGCGCAGGCGTACGAGCGCCAGTCGCGGCGCTTCGTGGCGCCGCGGCGAGGGTGAGATCTGGGCCCCAATTGAGCGTCACCAATGGCGATTGACGGGAGCGTTGCTCCTGAGCTTCGCGTATAGCGGTTGACGGCCATGTGTCATCCTGAGCGAACGCGGGGGATCTTGCCCGGGAACGGCCCGAGCGCGGCGGAGCAGATGCTTCGCTCGCGGAGCTTGCCCTGAGCTTCGCCGGTGCTCAGGGCGAACTCCGCCGAAGGGCTCGCTCAGGATGACACGCACATTGGAGTCTGCCGCCGTCCCGACGTGAGCGCGGTGCCCGTCTCTGCCCTCAACGTCGCCTGTTTTTGCGTCCCAAAGATCCACCGAGCGGGTTCCGAATGCCCGCTCTCGCTCGTCGCGCTTCCATCTTCGCTCCATGCCCGACCCGATGGACGAAGCCCGGCGCCTCCTCCGCCACCACTTCGGCCACGCCGATTTCCGTCCCGCCCAGACGCCGGTGATCCAATCGGTTTTGAATGGACAGGACACGCTCGCCATCCTGCCCACCGGCGGGGGCAAGTCGGTGTGCTTCCAGATCCCGGCCCTGGTCTCGGGTGGGCTCACGCTGGTCGTCTCGCCCCTCATCGCGCTGATGCAGGACCAGGTGGCCGCCGCGGTGGCGCGGGGCATCCCGGCGGCCGCGCTGCACAGCGGCGTGGCCGGCGCCGCCCGGGATCGCGTGTGGGACGCGCTTCGGAGCCGCACCCTCCGCCTGCTGTACGTGTCGCCCGAGCGCCTCGCGCGGCTGACGCCTGAGCTCTTTGAGCGCGAGCTCACCCCCACACTGCTCGCGGTCGACGAGGCCCACTGCATCGCCGAGTGGGGCCACGACTTCCGCCCGAGCTACCGGACCCTCGGCGCGGCGCGCTATCGGCTCGGTCGCCCGCCCGCCGTGGCGCTCACCGGTAGCGCCACGCCCGGGGTGCGTGCCGACATCGCCCGCGCGCTCCGGTTTCGCCCCGGCCGGTTCGCCGAGTACGTCGGCTCGTTCGACCGCGCCAACCTCTGGTTCGGCGTCGTTCCCGTCGCCGGTGAGCGCGAGCGGCTGGCGGCGCTCGCGCGGCTCCTGGCCGACGACGACCGGATGGTGATCGTCTACGCCCCGACGCGGAGCCTGACCGAGGGCATCGCCCGCGCCCTGGTCGAGGCCGGCCACCGGGCGGCCCCCTACCACGCGGGCCTCACGCGGGACCGCCGCGGCCGCACGCTCGACGCCTTCCTGGAGGATCGCCTGGACGTCATCGTCGCCACCTGCGCGTTCGGGATGGGGATCGACAAGCCGCAGATCCGGCTCGTCGTCCACTGGACGCTTCCGCCCACGCCGGAGGCGTACTACCAGGAGGCCGGACGCGCGGGCCGGGACGGCCAGCTCGCCCGCTGCGTCCTGCTCTGGCGCCGGGGCGATGCCGCGCTCCACCGCCGCCAGCTCGAGGTGACGTTTCCTCCCCGGCCGCTGCTGGAGCGGCTCTGGCGCGCCGACTCCACCTGCGCGGGCGTGCCGGCCAATGTCGTGGCATCGGCGGAGCGGCTCCGGCGCGAGCTCAGGCCGGAGCGCGGACCGGTGGACTGGTCCGTGGTGAGCGAGCGGCGCCGGCGCGCCGAGGCGCGGATCGACGCCGTCGAGGCGTACGCCACCGGGCGAGGGTGCCGCCGGAAGGCCCTGGTCGGATACTTCGGCGAGGCGCTCGAGGCCTGCAGCGGCTGCGACCGCTGCCGGCGGCGAAGCGTTCCCGCCCCGCGAGAGCCGGCGGTGGCCACGCGGCTCACACGGCTTCGCGCCGCGCTCGGCGCCCGCGCGGGGCCGTGGGGCGCGGCGATCCTCGAGCCCGAGGTCCTGCTCGCGCTCGCCCGCGACCCTCCGGTAGACGGCGCGGCGCTCGCCGACGTCCCCGGCGTCGGCGCCGCACTGGCCGCGCGCTGGGGCGGGCTCATCCTGGGCGCGCTCGACGCACGGGGGCCCGCGCCGCCCGCGCCGGCCGACAGTCCACGACGCCGCGCACTAGTGTCGTGGCGCCGGCGCGCGGCGCGGGCCGCGGGCGTGCCGGAGTTCCTGGTGCTCCGGAACGCCGCCCTCGACGCGCTCGCCGTGGCCGATGTGCGTGACGGTGCCGCGCTCGCCACCGTCCCGGGCGTGGGCCCGCGCGCGCTCGCGAAGCACGGCGAGGAGCTGTTGCGCCTGATCGCGGCTCACTCCCCCGGAGATTATCTTCTGCCCATGGATCAGGGCGACGCCGAGATCCTCGAGCGGATCGTTGCGGGGGAGCGGGTCTTCCGCCCCGGTGCCGCAGGCGAGCCGGCACGCCGGGGCTTCGAGTCGCTGGTCAAGCACCTCCGGGCGCTCCGGGAGCGCGGCCTGATCGACATGCCCGAGCGCAGTGTGGCCTACGCGGAGGACGAGGGCTCCGGGGCTTACCTGATGGCCGGCCCTTGCTACGTGACCGAGCGGGGCCGCCAGGAGCTGGATGAGTTTCGCCGCGGCGACCGCCGCCGGGGCGAGCGCCGGAGAGGCGACCGGCGTGCAGCCGACGCGGGCGGCGCGCCGCTCACCCTCGCCGAGCGCAGGGAGGAGGAGCGCCGCCGCCAGGAGGATCGCCGCGGGCGGCGTTGACGGCCCGACTACATTCCGTCACCCCATCACCGATCGGCCCATGGACGATTCGCTGTATTTCTCGGAGCAGCACCTGCAGGTCCGCGAGATGGTTCGGGACTTCTCGCGCACCCGGATCGCGCCGGTTGCGCGCGAGCTGGACCGCACCTCGACCTTTCCCTGGGACAACATCAAGGCCATGGGGGAGCTCGGCCTGCTGGGCGTGCCCTGGAGCGAGGAGCTGGGCGGCGCCGGCATGGACCAGCTCTCCTACTACATCACGATCCACGAGATGGCCAAGGTGGACGCGAGCCACGCGCTCACCATCAGCGCGCACACCAACCTCGGCACGTCGCCCATCGTCGAGTTCGGCACCGACGAGCAGAAGCGCCGATACGTCCCGCTGCTCGCCTCGGGCAAGGTGATGGGCGGCTTCGGGCTCACCGAGCCGGGTGCCGGCAGTGACGCCGGCGGCACCGCCACGACCGCGGTCGACAAGGGCGATCACTACCTCCTCAACGGCTCCAAGATCTTCATCACCCACGCGGGCGTCGGGGAGATCTTCTCGGTGACGGCCCGGACCGAGCCCGGCGGCGGCAACAAGGGGATCACCAGCTTCATCGTCACCAAGGATACGGTCGATCTCGAGCAGACCAGGGCCCTGGGGATCGGTCACGCCGAGGACCTTCCCAAAATCAAGGGCGTCCGGGCGGGGAAGAAGGAGGACAAGATGGGCTGGCGCGCGAGCGACACGCGCGAGCTCGTGTTCGAGGACGCCGTGGTCCCGAAGGAGAACGTCCTGGGCCGGGTCGGATACGGCTTCATCAACTTCCTCAAGACCCTCGACGCCGGCCGGATCGGGATCGCGGCGCTCTCGCTCGGCATCGCCGAGGGGGCGTACGACGAGGCGCTCCACTACGCCGGCGTGCGCAAGCAATTCGGCCGGCTCATCGGCAGCTTCCAGGGCATCAACTTCCAACTGGCGGATATGGCGCTGGAGCTCGAGGCCGGCGCCCATCTCCTGTACCACGCCGCCTGGCTCAAGCAGAACGGCAAGCCGTTCAAGAAGGAAGCGGCCATGGCCAAGCTCTTCTGCTCGGAGCTGGCCATGCGGAACACGACCAAGGCGGTCCAGATCTTCGGCGGCTACGGCTACACCACCGATTACCCGGTCGAGCGCATGATGCGGGATGCCAAGGTGTGCGAGATCGGCGAGGGGACGAGCGAGATCCAGCGGCTGGTCATCGCCCGGCAGATCCTGGGACAGGTGGTGGACTGAGTTGCCCTAAGCCTCGGTGCGACATATAATTGGCGCAGGTCTGAGGCGCCGCCCCCTGGGCTGACGTACGCTCGCCGGCGGGTCCGCTCACCGGGGCGGCGCGCTCGTGCTCGAATCAGGCACCAACTTCCTTGCGAGCCGCGGCATTCCGACGCGAAGGCGTGTGCCGCGCGTGTGCCGGCGCCCCACCGCGGCTGAGGTCACTACTTGAAGCGCGAGATCCTGATCAACGGGAGCCAGCGGGAAACCCGCGTGGCCATCCTGGAAGACGACCGTCTCGTCGAGCTGCTCGTCGACCGCCCGGACCACCGGCGGACGGTGGGAGACATCTACCTGGGCCGGGTCGAGGCCGTCCTGCCAGGCATCCAGGCGGCGTTCGTCGACATCGGTCAGGAAAAGAGCGCGTTTCTCCACGCTTCCGACCTGCTCGAGCCCGACGAGGACGAGGACCCGGCGGAGGAGGCCGAGGACGACCCCGCCGTCGCCGCGGAAGGGGAGGGCGCGGAGTCGCTGGACGTGACGCCTCCGGCCGAAGAGCCGCAGGAGCGGAAGGCCGGCTGGCGCGGGCGCGAGCGCCGCCGGCGCGGCCGCGGCAACGGCGCTGCCGCCGCCACCGAGCGCCCCGCCAACGGCGGGGAGGTCAGGCAGCGCGAGATTTCCCCCCGCCGCGCCGTCCCCAACATCCAGGACATCCTCAAGAAGGGGCAGACCCTTCCGGTCCAAGTCACCAAGGAGCCGATCAGCACAAAAGGCTGCCGGGTCACCGCGCAGATCTCCCTCCCGGGCCGCTTCCTCGTGTACATGCCCTACGCCTCGAAGGTGGGCGTGAGCCGGAAGATCGAAAGCCGGGAGCAGCGGGCCAAGCTGCGGGAGATGGTCACCAAGCTGCTGCCCGCCGATGCCGGCGGCGTGATCGTCCGGACCGTGGCGGAAGGCGTCACGGAGGAGCACTTCCGCCGGGAGATCGACTCGCTGCTGGCGCTCTGGAAGAAGATCAACCGGAAGAAGACCTTCGTCCGCCGGGCGCCGGCGCTGCTGCAGCGCGAGACCAGCCTCACGCGCGGCATCATCCGCGACCTCTTCAGCGCCAAGGTCGACGCGTTGCATGTGGACTCGCGCGAGCTCTACAACGAGATCGAGCAGTACCTGAACCAGATCGATCCCGAGCTGATGGGCCGGGTACAGTTCTACACCGAGGCGACGCCGCTGTTCGACAAGTTCGACATCGAGTCCGAGATCCGGGACCTGTTCAAGGCCCGGGTCGAGCTGCCGACGGGAGGCTCGCTGATCATCCAGCCGACCGAGGCGCTCATCAGCATCGACGTCAACACCGGACGCTACACGGGCAAGAAGGATCCCGAAAAGACGATCCTCCGCACGAACCTGGAGGCCGCGCGCGAGATCGCGCGCCAGATCCGGCTCCGGGACATCGGCGGCATCATCGTGTGCGACTTCATCGACATGGAGACCCGCACCAATCGCGACAAGGTGCTCCAGGAGCTGAGGACCCACCTCGGCCGCGACCGCGCCCGCACCAAGGCGCTGGCGGTCTCGGAGATGGGCCTGGTCGAGATGACGCGCCAGCGAGTCCGACCCTCGCTCTGGCATTCGATGACCACGGATTGTCCCACGTGTGCGGCCAGCGGCCGGGTGTTCACGCCGGAGGTGGTGGCCCGGCGGCTCGAGCGGGCCCTCAAGCGCGCCGGCCACGAGCACCGCGAGCGCCAGCTCACGGTCCGGCTGCACCCCGAGGTCGCGCTGTACCTGCTGGAGGAGGAGCCCAAACTGCTCCAGACGCTGTCCAAGCTCACCGGTCTCGATCTCGAGCTGCGCGACGATCCGATGATGCGGCTCGACGAGTTCCGGCTGATGAGCCGGCCGGCGGGGCGGGACGTGACGGAGCTGTACGCGGTGGCGTAGGGGGCAGGGGAGGGACGGAGAGGACGGAGGGACGGAGAGGACGGAAGGAATCCGGGGTCAGCGGTGTCATCCCGAGCGGAGCGAGGGATCTGCTCCGCCGGGGTTCGAGCCTTCCCGGGCAAGATCCCTCCCTGCGCTCGGGATGACAGTACCTTCGGCTCCGTCCTCTCCGTCCTCTCCGTCCTCTCCGTCCTCTCCGTCCTCTCCGTCCTCTCCGTCCTCTCCGTCCTCTCCGTCCTCTCCGTCCTCGGTGATGTCCGGTTATGACTTGGTACAATGACCGCCGCGCCGGGCGTTAGATTCCGTCATGCCGAAGAAACCGACCAAGCTCCGGCCCGACGTGGCCGAGATCGCGTTCCGCACCATGTTGGAGGCCACGGGTCAAGCGGAAAAGACGCCGCCGCCCGGCCAGCGCGAGAAAAACCCGGAGGCCGTCGCCCGGGGCTCAATGGGCGGCAAGAAGGGCGGACGCGCCAAGCTGAGCCCTGAGGAACGGTCCCGCATTGCCCGGGATGCCGCCAATGCACGATGGAGAGGCCGCCCGGAGTAGTCCAGTCACACACCCTGTTACACGTGAAACACGGGCCAGCCCGCTCACACGGCTGGCCCGTGGCGCTTGCGCAACGCACACGCGCCAGGTAAATTCAACGCACTTGGGAAGGTTGGCCCTACATGGAGGTTGCCGTGGCCGAGGTGGAGCAGGTTATCCCCATCGCCGTGATCGACCAGAAGCTGGCCGAGCTGGAGCGGCAAGCGCAGATGATCGAGGCGGAGCGCAAATGGTTGCTGTCGCTCAAGAGGATGGCGGTGTCAGTACCGGGGGCGGCGACGATTGCGGTCGGGCCGCCGAGCGTGAACGGGATCGCGCAGAGCCAGCTCTTTCCGCCGTCGGTCGCGCACGCTGAAAACGGGGATCGTCCCGGCGCGGTGGAGGCGGTGCTGGATTACGTGAACGGAAAGCGCGGGCACGGTGTCCGAATCGAGGACATTGCCGACGCCCTGGAGAGCCGCATCCACACCAGCTCCGACAACCCGCGCCGGATCGTGGTGAACACCGTCAGTAACCTGGTTCACCGGAAACGGCTTCTGCGGGATGAGCAGGGTCTGATCTACGCGCTCTAGGAGAGAAGCAGCAGGATATGCGAAAGCCGCCTGACCTTTGGGGGGACCGGGCGGCTTCGCAGAGACAACTTCGGGGACGTTGGCAGAGTGGCCGATTGCAGCGGACTCAAAATCCGACGGGGTGAAAGCTGTCTAGGCCGGTAGCCCCCGTGGGTTCGAATCCCACACGTCCCGCCCTCTTTTCACTTTCGACCAAGGAGGCCAAGATGCCGCCGCCTTAGTGCCCTAACTCTCTGTGCTGTCGAGGCTTGAGCTATTAGAGCATTAGTAATGTACCGCTAATGCTCTAATAGGTCAAGTGCTGTAGCATCCTGTGCAACCGCGCACACGCTAGCCACGCACACACATTGTGCTTGACTATGCGTCAGCATTTGGCTATATTGAGCGTTACAATGAACAGGCTCTCCGCCGACCGCCGTGCCGCGATTATTGCCGCCCTATGTGAGGGCAACGGCATTCGGGCAACCGCTCGGCTCACCGGGGCCAACAAAGAAACGGTAATGAAGCTCTTGGTCGAAGCGGGGGAGTTTGCTTCGACCTACCAGGACCTCGCCCATCGCAACCTGAAAACAGTCCGTGCAGAAGCGGATGAAATCTGGGCGTTTTGTGGCGCGAAGCAGCGCCGGGCAATCCGCCCGGGCGACGGCGATATTTGGACGTTCACGGCGGTAGACAGCGATTCAAAGCTGATGCTCACGTGGCTGGTTGGGGCTCGGAGCCAGGAGAACGCGATCACGTTCATGCGCGACCTCCGTTCGCGGCTGGCTCGGCGCATTCAGCTCACGACCGACGGGCACGGCATGTATCTGACCGCCGTGCGGAGTGCTTTCCAGGTTGGCGAGGTGGACTACGCCATGCTCGTGAAGGAGTACGGGCAGACGGATAATCCGGCCGACGCCTCGCGCCGGTACTCGCCCCCGGTTTGCATCGGCGCGGAAAAGGTCCGCCTAATTGGTCGCCCCGACATGGAGCTTGTGTCCACCTCCTACGTTGAGCGCAGCAACCTGACGCTCAGGATGCAAAGCCGCCGCTTCACGAGGTTGACCAACGGCTTCTCAAAGAAGGCCGAAAATCACGCGCACGCGGTGAGCCTATTTTTCCTGTATTACAACTATTGCCGGCCCCACCAGACGCTCACCAAGGCCGCCGGCGGCACTAAGACAACCCCGGCAATGGCATCGGGGCTGGCGGACAAGGTCTGGACAGTCAAGGACATCGTTGCCCTGATGGACCCGGCGACTCTGTTACGGTCATAACCGGACACCACCTCCGTCCTCTCCGCCCCTTGCCCCAACCCACACCCCCATCTAAGTTTAGCGGCTAACGTCGCAGCTCACCCAGCAAGCGGGTATCCTATGTACGCGATTTTCCGGGCCTTGGGCAAGCAGTTCCGGGCCGAGAAGGGCCAGACCATCCGTCTCCCGCTCATGGATGCCGAGGCGGGGTCCAAGGTCACCTTCGACGAAGTCCTCCTCAGCTCCGACGGGGAGACCATCCGTGCCGGCGCCCCGCTGGTGTCGGGCGCCAAGGTCGTCGCCGAGGTGGTGGGCCAGGGCAAGGAGCCCAAGATCTACGTGTTCAAGTTCAAGCGGCGGAAGAATTACCGCCGCAAGACCGGACATCGGCAGAAGTACACCGAGGTCCGCATCACCGACGTCACGCTCGGCTGAGGCAGACATGGCACACAAGAAGGGCGTAGGCTCCAGCCGGAATGGCCGGACCAGCAACCCGCAGTACCTGGGCGTGAAGCGCTACGGGGGCGAGCAGGTCCTCGCGGGCAACATCCTGGTCCGCCAGCGCGGCACCCGATTCCATGCGGGCAAGAACGTCCGCCGCGCCAACGACGACACCCTGTTCGCCCTGGTGGACGGCGTGGTCAAGTTCGAGTTCAAGGACAAGGACCGGCAGAAGGTGTCGGTCTATCCGGCGGCGGCGGGCGCGGCCTCCTAGCCGGAGCGCACGCGACGGTCATAGGGGGGCGCGGTCTCCGCGCCCCCCTTTTTCGTGCTTATGATTCAGGCAGTTGCGTACGGGTCGGCGCGGTCCGACACATCCCGATTCCGCTCGTCGCCGTGCGGGCGCATGTCCCGGGGAGGACGTCATGACCAGGTCCACGCTCTTCGATCGCCTGAACCACGAGCTCGAGGCGTTCAGCAAGAAGGCTCAGGCCGCACTCGACGAGGGCAAGCTGCAGATCGAGCTGCTGCGGGCGCGGCGGCGGCGGGACAACTGTGCGCGGGAGCTCGGCCTGCTGGTGCATCGCCGGGAGCGGGGCGGGGAGGTGGAGCCGGCCCGGGTGGAGGCGCTGCTGCTCCGGCTCGACGACCACGAGGCCGACATCGCGCGGCGCGAAGGCCAGATCGCCGAGGCCCGCCGGCAGCGGCCCACCGCGGGCGCCGCGGCGGTCTGAGGCTCAGGCGCGCGCGGGCGACTCGTCCCGCGCGGCGAGCGCCACGCGGATGCGGTCCGGATAGTTGCCGCACAGCCCGTCCACGCCCATGCGGCCCAGGCGCTCGATGTCGCCGACCTCGTTCACGGTCCACGCGATGATCTGGGCCCCGGCCGCGTGGACCTGCCGGACCAGCTCGGCATCCACCTGCTGCCACTCCTGCCAGAGCGTCGTGGCGCCGACGGCCTGCAGTGCCCCGACCGGGTCGTCGAGGTAGGCGGAGAGCAGGATCCCCCGGCGGAGCGACGGCCGGAGCTCGCCCAGGCGGCGGATGACGCGGTGGTCGAAGCCGTGGACGGCATAGCGCCCGGGGGCGGGTCCGGCGTCGAGCACCTCGAGCAGGGCCCGGTCGTGGGCCGCAGGCAGCGTCTTCACCTCCACCCAGACCTCGTGCTCACCGACCAGCTCCAGGACCTCGCGCAGGAGCGGCAGCGTCTCGCCGTTCCGGATCCGGACCTGCCGGGCCTCCGCCTCCGTGAGGTCGGCGATCGGCCCGACGCCCGGAAGGTCGGGATCGTGGTGGACGACGAATGCCCCGTCCCGCGTGGTATGCACGTCGAGCTCGACGCCGTTGGCGTCCAGCATGAGGGCGCGCCGGAACGCGGCTCTCGAATTCTCGTATTCGTATCCTGAGGCGCCGCGATGGGCGATCACGCTCGGTCGTCGCATGGTCCCTAAGGTAGTCCCCCTTAACAGAACCGTCCAACCGCCGTCCCCCGGGATCGGATGAGCGCGCGCGCCACCCCCGACCCCGCGACAGATGCGAGCCTGGCGGACGCCTATCGTCGCGGTGACGAGCGAGCGGCCACCGAGCTCGTGCGGCGCCATGCGGCGGCGGTGGGGCGCTACCTGTACAGCTCCGGCGCCGGCGTGAGCGATGTGGACGACCTGGTGCAGGAGACCTTCTTCCGGGCGTTCCGGGCGCTCGACCGCTGGCGGGGCGAGGCCTCCTTCCGAAGCTGGCTGTTCACCATCGGCGGCAACCTGCTCAAGGACGAGTTCCGCCGCCGGAAGGGTCGCCAGATGCTCTCGCTCGAGGACCGGGACCTGCCGGACCACGCCGACCCCCATGCCGATCTGGCCGCGGCCGAAGCCGAGCAGCGCGTGCTGGACGGGCTCGCCGGCCTGTCACGGCTGCAGCGGGAAGTGTTCCTGCTCCGGGTCCAGGAGGGCAGCGGCTACGAGGAGATCGCCGCGGCGCTCGGCACCACGCCTGGGGCCGCCCGGGTGCACTACCACCACGCGGTGAAGCGGTTGAAGGAGCTGATCCGATGACGCCATCGACGCCATGCACCGCCTTGTCCGACCGGATGCCCGAGATCGCGTCGGGCCGGTCGCACTGGACCGAAGAGGAGGAGCGGCATCTGGCGAGCTGCGCCGAGTGCCGGGCCGAATGGGCGGTCGTCCGTGCCGTCCAGAACCTCGGGACATCGTTGCCCGGCCCGGCGGCTCCCACGGTCGTCGTCGCGCGCGTGCGCGAGCGGCTCGCCGCGGAGCACGCGAGGAAGCGGATCAGGGCCCGGATGTTCCTCGGGACGGGACTCGCCGCCGCGGCGGCGCTCGCGCTGGTCGTCCGGCCCTGGCGCTCGGAGCCGGAGCCCGCGCCCACGCCGGTCCCGGTCGCGTCCGCGCCGTCGCCCGGGCACCCGAGCGGGGACACGGCCGTGGTCGCGACGGCGCAGTCCGCGAGCGCGGCCGGCGAGCTACCCATCCCGGAGCTCGATAGCCTGCCGGTCGAGGCGCTCGACTCGATCCTTCACGTGCTGGACGAGCCGTTCGCCAGCGCCGGCGGCGACGACGCCCCGCTCGACGACGGCGGCGACGGCGCGCTCGCGCGCGCCCTCTCGGGATTGGAGGGATGATGCGACTCACGACCTGGTGGCCGTTCGCGGTGCTGGTGCTCGCGGGAGCCGTGCCGCTCCGGGCCCAGGAGCCCGAGCCCACCCATCGCCGGCTGGAGGAGGTTCGCCGCCGGGTCCGCGAGCGCTATGCCCAGCGGGTGCGGCAGGAGCTCGACCTGACGGACGACCAGATGCGCCGGCTCCGGACCACCGTCGGCAGCTACGGCGCCTCGCGACGCGACATGCAAGCCCGGCAGCGCGACCTCCGATCGGCCCTGGTGCAGCAGCTCAGGCCCGGCATCGCCGCCTCACCCGACAGCGTGGCCCATCTGACGGACGAGCTCATGGCGCTGCGTGTGCGCTATGCGGAGAGCTTCCGCGGCGAGCAGGCGGAGATGTCCAAGTATCTCGATCCGGTGCAGCGAGCCAAGATCACGGTGCTCCGGGAGCGGCTCCTCAATCGGGCGCAGGAGCTGGGGCGCCGCCGGCCGTTCATGGAACGGAGGGCCCGACCGGAGTAGATTCCGGCGTCCCCCCTCGAAGGATTGGTCCATGCGGCGCCGTATGCTGCTGACGCTCGCCGTGCTGGTCCCAGGTGCCCTGCCCGCGGCGGCCCAGACGCCGCTGGTCTACCGGCTGCCCGTCTCGGGCGTCGTGGAAAACGGCCTGGCCCCCTTCATCGCCCGCGGCCTCAGCGAGGCCGCCGCCGCCCACGCCGACGCCGTCTATCTCGACATCGATACTCCCGGCGGCCGGATCGACGCCGCCGAGCGGATCGCCGACGCGGTCGGCCGGGCGAGCCTCCCGGTCTACGCCTACGTGAACCCACGGGCCTACAGCGCCGGCGCGCTGATCGCGCTCTCCGCCCGGGCGGTCTACATGCGGCCCGGCGCCGTGCTCGGCGCCGCCACGCCGGTTGACGGCAACGGCACGCGCGCCTCGGAGAAGATCGTGTCCGCGCTGCGGGGCGAGTTCCGCGCCCTCGCCGAAGCGCGCGGGCTCGACCCGCGCGTCGCCGAGGCGATGGTGGACGAGCGGGTCGAGATTCCCGGGCTGGACCGGGCCGACGAGCTGCTCACGCTGAGCACCAACGAGGCTCTGCGGGTGGGCTACGCCAGGGGGGCGCCGGCCGACGAGCCCGGGCTGCTCGCGGCGATCGGGCTCCCGGGCGCGCGCGTGGTGTCGCTCGCTCCCAACTGGGCGGAGCTCGTCGTCCGGTTCCTCACGAACCCCCTGGTCTCGCCGCTGCTCCTCTCGCTCGGCCTGCTCGGCCTCGTGTTCGAGATCAAGACCGGGGCGTTCGGCCTCGGCGGCCTGATCAGTCTGGCGTCGCTCGGGCTCTTCTTCGGCTCGAGCTTCCTGGTGGGGCTGGCCGGCTGGGAGGAAGTCATTCTCCTCGGCGTGGGGCTCCTGGCACTGGCGATCGAGGTCTTCGTGCTGCCGGGCTTCGGGGCGGCCGGCGTGCTCGGGCTGATGGCCCTCGCCGCCGCCGTGATGCTCGCGCTGGTCGGGACCTCACCCTCGGTCGCGGACATCACGCAGGCGCTGATCGTCCTCGGCGCCAGTCTCGCCATCACGGCGTCGGTGGCCTATGCCTGGCTCCGGCACCTGCCGAACAGCGGGCGCTTCGCGGGGCTCTTCCTCCGGGGCGGCGCTCACCAGGCGGACGGATACATCGCGGCGACCCCGCGGTCCGATCTCGTCGGTCAGGATGGGGTGGCGGTGACCGACCTCCGCCCGGCGGGCACGGCGCAGATCGGGCACGAGCGGGTCGACGTGGTCACCGAGGGCGAGTACGTCTCGCAGGGCCGGGCGGTGCGGGTGGTGCGCAGCGAGGGCTACCGCCACGTCGTGCGCGGCCTCCAGTAGCCGACTCTTTTCCTTCAGACCGAGGGCAACCCGTGGACCAATCGATGCTCAGTCTGGGCGTGGTGCTGGCGCTGGCGTTCATCGCCGTCATCATCCTCATCGTCTTTTTCCAGTTCATTCCGTTCGGGCTCTGGCTCACGGCGCTGTTCTCGGGCGTGCGGGTGTCGTTCTTCACGCTGTTCGGCATGCGGTTCCGCCGGGTCGACCCGAAGGCGATCGTGTTCCCCCTCATCAGCGCGCACAAGGCGGGGATCGCGCTCAGCGTCAACGATCTCGAGGGCCACTACCTGGCCGGCGGCAACGTGCAGCGCGTCGTCAACGCGCTGATCTCGGCCGACAAGGCGGGCATCGCGCTGACGTACAAGCAGGCGACGGCGATCGATCTCGCCGGCCGCGACGTGTTCGAGGCGGTGCAGGTGAGCGTGAATCCGAAGGTCATCACCACGCCCAAGGTGGCGGCGATGGCCAAGGACGGGATCCAGCTCCTGGCGCTCGCACGGGTCACCGTCCGGGCCAACATCAACCGGCTGGTGGGCGGCGCCGGCGAGGAGACCATTCTCGCCCGCGTTGGCGAGGGGATCGTGAGCACGATCGGCTCGGCGGTGTCGCACAAGGCGGTGCTGGAGAATCCCGACCTGATCTCCAAGACCGTGCTGGCCAAGGGGCTCGACGCGGGCACGGCGTTCGAGATCCTGTCCATCGACATCGCCGACGTGGACGTGGGCAAGAACATCGGGGCCGAGCTGCAGACCGACCAGGCCGAGGCGGACAAGCGGATCGCGCAGGCCAAGGCGGAGGAGCGGCGCGCGCTCGCCGTGGCGGTCGAGCAGGAGTTCAAGGCCGAGGCGCAGAACCAGCGCGCGAAGGTCATCGCGGCTGAGGCGCAGATCCCGCTCGCGATCGCGGAGGCGTTCCGGAGCGGGCACCTCGGCGTGATGGACTACCAGCGCTACCGGAACGTGCAGGCCGATACCACCATGCGGACGGCCATCGCGGGCGGTGCCGACGCCGCGCCGAACGGCGGGAGCTGAGCGGTGGATCTCGGTCCACTGCTGCTTCTCGGACTCGGATGGCTGGTGGTGAACGCCATCGCGAAGGCGGGCCGCGGCTCGTCCGAGAAGCCGCGTGTGCCCCCCGCGCTGCCCCGGCCGACGCCGCCTCCGCAGGGGCCACGCCCCGGCGGCGGAGTCGTCCAGACCCGTGGCCGGATGCCAGTGGCAGGCGCCGACGCCACCCAGCGCGAAGGGATGCGGCTGGAGCAGCTCCTGCGCGAGCTCGGCCGGACCCTGGACCAGACGGCCGGCCCGGCCGTCCGGCGGCCGGACCGGCAGCTCCCGGCCGCGAAGGACGTGGAGGAGGGCAGGTCGCTGGAGGTGGCTCCCGTCGTGCGAAGCCTCGAGTCCGGCCCGGTGCGCGGTGAGCGTGCCGTGGTGGATCAGGACGACGAGGCCGAGCGGATCGTGGCGCAGCGGATCGCCGCCGCCGAGGCGAACGCCGCGCCGCTGACCGGGGCGGACCACAGGGCGTTCGACGCCAGGATCAGGCAGGAGCCGGCCGACAAGATCGCTACCCGGACGCTCACGCTCAGGCAGTTGAGGCAGGCATTCGTATGGCGGGAAATTCTGGGGCCGCCGGTGTCGCTGCGGGGGAGGGGGAGGGGGAGTAGCGAGTCTCGCTGAGCGAAGCGAAGGAGGTATGCCTTAGGTCATGTCTCCTTCGCTTCGCTCAGGATGACTCGGACCATCCGACCACCCAGCCGATCAGTCCACCCGGCCGGTCAGTCCTTCCCGAACTTCTCCAGGTACGTCTCCATCGACGACACGATCGCCGCCCGCGCCGCCGGGGCGCCCTCGAACCCGCGGGTCACGGTCCGCGTCCCCTCCAGGTCCTTGTACACCTGGAAGAAGTGCTCGATCTCCTTCAGGTAGTGCGGCGGGACGTCGCCCAGGTCGTTGAGACCGTCGGAATAGGGATCGCCGGTCGGCACGGCGAGGACCTTCTCGTCGGCCGCACCGCGGTCCACCAGGTGGAACAGGCCGATCGGCCGCGCGTTCACGAGACAGCCGGTGAAGACCGGGATAGTCATCAGCACCAGCACGTCGAGCGGATCGCCGTCGTCACCCAGGGTGCGGGGCAGGAAGCCGTAGTCGCCGGGGTAGTGCATCGCGCTGTAGAGCACGCGATCGAGGCGGAAGACGCCGAGCTCCTTGTCGAGCTCGTACTTGTTGCGCTCGTTGGTGGGGATCTCGATGACGGCGGTGACTTCCTCGGGGGGCCGGGGGCCGGTCGGGATGTCGTGCCAGGGATGGAAGCTGCGAGGTCGAACGACGGGCACGGCAGGTCCTGGTCGGAGACTGCGGAAGTCTATCGCACTCCTCGAGGTCCGACCAAGGGCCGGCTCGGTGCTTGCCATCGCGACCGGGCCCGGCGAAGATACCCCGAGGCCCGAGTGGCGGAATGGCAGACGCAGAGGACTCAAAATCCTCCGGGGGCAACCCCGTGCGAGTTCGACTCTCGCCTCGGGCACTGGGCTCCTTCCAGGAATTGACGCCGCCACACCCTGGAAGTCGCTATCCGCCCCCAGTTATACTCTCGACACCCCCTGTCACCTAACCAGGTGCTTCCCTATGGCACGGCAACTCGCCGTTGTTCTGCCTTGGGCGGTCAACCGACCCCGGCCGAAGACAAGCCCTGCTGAACCCTGCGTTCGCCGATCTGTATCCGGAGATACCGCCCGGCATCTGGGTGACCGCCCTCAGCGCGTCGTTCGCCATCCTCGGCGGGATCATGGCTGGTGCGCGCAGCTGGCCTCACGATGGCCCTCGCGTCCTGTCCGATCGGCACTTCATTTTTCGTGGCGCGGAGGTCGCGGAGACCGATCGAACCGACCTCACCCGCAGGGTCACGGATCCCTAGTATCGCGGATCACCCACGACGCGGTCGCTGGGTCCGATTCAAGTTCATCCGTCGGCGGTGCGCGCTTCCGGACAACCGCCCCTTCCGCGCGCTGATGATCTCGGTGTTCATCCCGCCCCAGTGAAGGGTGCCGTTGAACCGGCCGTGCTCCATCTTCACGCAGCGATCCATCACCACGTCGAGTCCCGCCGCCGCCGCGATCTCCCCCGCCTCGAAGTTCACGATCCGGAGCTGGAGCCAGAGCGCCTTGGCGCCGATGGCCACGGCCTGGCGCGCGAAGCCGGGCGCCTCCGCGGGCGGCCGGAAGACATCCACGATGTCCACCGGGACCGGGATGCTCGCCAGGTCGGGGTAGATCGTCTCGCCGAGGACCCGTCCCCCGCGCGGGTTCACCGGGATGATCCGATAGCCCTCGTGCTGGAGGTAGCTCGCCACGAACGCGCTGGCCTTCTGCGGATCCGCCGACATGCCCACGATGGCCACCGTGCGCGCGCCGCGGATCAGGCGGCGGATCACCGCCGGGTCCTGATACCGCCGCCGCTCCGCCTCGGTGAGCGTGGTGTTCAGGCGAAGGTCGCATGCAGGGCCTGATCCAGGTCCCACAGCAAGTCCTCCAGCGTTTCGAGGCCCACGGAGAGCCGGATCAACTCCGGCGCTACCCCGCCGCGCGCCAGCTCGTCCTCGCTGAGCTGCTGGTGCGTGGTCGACGCGGGATGGATGACGAGGCTGCGGGCGTCCCCGACGTTGGCGAGGTGGGAGAAGAGCTGCAGGGCGTCGATGAACCGGCGGCCCGCGGCCCGGCCGTCGCCGTCCGCCGTCCGGAGACCGAACGCGAAGACCGCGCCCGGCCGGCCGCCGAGATACTTGAGGGCCAGCGCGTGCTCGGGGTGGTCCTCGAGCCCCGCGTACGCCACCCAGGCCACGCGCGGGTGGTCGCGGAGGAAGCGGGCGACACCGAGCGCGTTGGCGGTGTGCCGCTCCATTCGGATCGAGAGGGTCTCGAGCCCTTGCAGCAGCAGGAACGCGTTGGTCGGCGACAGGCAGGCGCCGGTGTCGCGCACGGTCTCGGCGCGGACCTTCATCAGGTAGCCGTAGTGGCCGAAGGTATCGAAGAAGCGGAGGCCGTGATAGGAGGGCGACGGGTCGGCGACGGCAGGCACGTGGCTGTAGTCGAACCGCCCCGACTCCAGGACGGCCCCGCCGATGCTGTTGCCGTGACCCCCGATGAACTTGGTCGCGGAGTGGACCACGATCGTGGCGCCCCAGTCCATCGGGCGGCAGAGATAGGGCGTGGCGAAGGTGTTGTCCACGATCAGCGGAATGCGGTGCCGGACGGCCAGCGCGCTCAGCGGCTCGAGGTCGAGGATGCTCCCCCGGGGATTGCCCACCGTCTCGCCGTAGAGTGCCCGGGTGCGGGGCGTGATCGCCGCCTCCCAGTGCTCCAGCCCGGTGGGGTCCACGAACCGCACGTCGACCGAAAGCTTCCGGAAGGTATGCGTGAGCTGGGTGACCGTTCCGCCGTACAGGTGCGACGAGGCGACGATCTCGTCCCCCGGGGAGAGCAGCGTCATGAGCGCGACGAACTGCGCCGCCATCCCGCTCGCCACGGCCACGGCACCGGTGGCGTTCTCGAGCGAGGCGAGGCGCTCCTCGAGCACGGCGGTGGTGGGGTTGCCGATGCGGGTGTAGATGTTGCCGTACTGCTTGAGCTCGAACAGCTGGGCCGCGGTGTCGGCGTCGTCGAAGACGTAGGACGTCGTCTGGTAGATCGGCACGGCGCGGGCGCCCACCAGCGCGTCCGGCACGTGGCCGGCGTGGAGCATGCGGGTCTCAAAGCCGAACTGGCGCTCGCGGCGCGTCAGCCATGGGCGGTCACCGGCTGAGCAGGCCGGCGTCGATGACGAATTGGGCGCCGGTGATGTAGCGGGCGTCATCCGACGCCAGATAGACGACCGCGGCGGCCACGTCCTCCGGCTCGACCCACGGCACCGGCAGCAGGTTCCCCGCGGACCGCTCGGCGATCTCGCCGGGCGTGAGCCCCTCGAGCGCGGCCAGGCCGTCGTTCATGGGCGTGTTGACGCCGGTCGGGTGGAGCGAGTTGACCCGGATGCCGTGCGGCGCGAGCTCGATCGCCCACGACTTGGTGAGGCCGGTGAGCCCCCACTTGGACGCGGCGTAGTGGCTGAGCCGGCCCATGCCGCGCAGGCCCGCCACGCTCGAGTTGTTGAGGATGACGCCCGACCGCTGCCGGATCATCGCCGGGATCACGCGGCGGGCCACCAGCCAGCTGCCCTTGAGGTTGATGTCGAGCATCGCATCCCACGCGTCCTCGGTCAGCTCGTGGGCCAGTCCGTAGGCGCAGATGCCGGCGTTGTTGAACAGGATATCGATCCGGCCGAACGCGCGGAGGGTGGCCTCGACCGCCGCGCTCACGGCCGCGTCGTCGCGCACGTCGGCGGCGAACGTCAGGCAGTCGGCGCCCAGCTCGCGGCAGGCCGCGGCGAGGGTCGCGAGGTCGTCGGGCGTGCCGAGGCCATAACCCGGATAAGCGAGCGGGCGGGCCACGTCGAGTGCTGCGATGCGCGCGCCCTCCCGCGCCAGCGCCAGCGCCGCGGCGCGCCCCTGTCCGTGGGCGGCGCCGGTGACGAGCGCCACCTTGCCCGCGAAGCGCAGCATCAGGCGCTCCCCGCCGCGGGCGCGGTCCGCGCCCGGTCCCGGAACGGCTCGAGGTAGCCGTCGAGGTCCACCCGCAGCGCGTTGTTGAACACGTTGGTGGCGAGCATGACGGCGCCGAATGCGGTGAGGGCCACCATCTGTTCCGGCGTGAACAGGCGCGCCAGCTCGGCGTACATGGCGTCGCTCACGCCGTGGGCATCCTTCCCGAGCTGCCGGCCGTAGTCGACGACGACCCGGTCGCGCTCGCTGAGCTCGAGCGCGTCGGGATTCTCGCCCGACTGGATGAGAAGGCGGCGGAAGAAGGTCGAGCAGATGAGGCACTCGGTCTCGGTCGAGACCGCGTGGGCGAACAGGTGGGTCAGGCGCTCGCCGAGGAACGGCTGCACCGTGTCCCGCAGCGGGTACCACTCCATGAGGGCGCGAAAAGCCGGCACCGAGTGGAGCAGCGTGCGCTTCATGTTGGTGATGCGCCCGACCTCGCGCTGGTGGTGGTCGTGCGCGGCGCGCGCGTCGGACGGCGCCTCGTCGTACTCGAGCGGGGGAATGCGAGCCATGGGGGCACCCGGGCGGTCGGTGGAGCGCCGCCGGTGGCCGGCGGCTGCCGTAGACTACTCACGAACGTCGCCGATCAGAAGGTGGTTACATTGTTCGGCACCGTGCCCGACCCCCCGAACGGCAGGATACCTTGAGCCTCCGCCTCGCCGCCCTGCACGTGTACCCGATCAAGTCCGCCGGCGGCCTCGCGCCGGCCGAGTGGGAGGTGGACGCGTTCGGCCTCCGCCACGACCGCCGGTGGATGGTGGTCGACACCAGCGGCCGGATGCTCTCGCAGCGCACCCATCCGCGCCTGGCCCTGGTGCGGCCGTCGCTGGGCGAGGAGACCATGACGGTCCGGACGCCGGGCATGCCGCCGCTGGAGCTGCCGCTCCGGCCCGCGGGGCCCGTCCGCGCCGCGGTCACGATCTGGGACGACCGCTGCGCCGCTCTCTGGACCGGCGAGCGGCCGGCGCGCTGGTTCTCCGAGGTGCTCGAGGCCGACTGCAGCCTGGTCTACATGCCCGACGACACCCTCCGGCCGGCGGACCCGGCGTACGCGCCCGACGGGACCCGCGTGAGCTTCGCCGACGCGTTTCCGTTTCTCCTGCTGTCGGAGGAGTCGCTCGCGGACCTCAACCGGCGGCTGCCGGCTCCGCTGCCGATGAACCGGTTCCGCCCCAACCTGGTCATCTCGGGCGGCCAGGCCTTCGAGGAGGACGGCATGAGTGCCTTCCAGCTCGGGGACCTCCGCTTCCGGGTCGTGAAGCCCTGCGACCGATGCGTGGTCACGACCACGGACCAGGACACGGCCGAGCGCGGTCACGAACCGCTCAGGACCCTCGCCACCTACCGCCGGCGCGACGGCAAAGTGTACTTCGGCCAGAACGTCGTGCACGACACCGGCGGCCGGCTCCGGGTCGGCGAGGCCGTGCTGGTATAAGTTCCCGCCCATGGAAGTGCAGATCTTCGGCATCCGAAAGAGTTCCGACACCCGGCGGGCGCTCCGCTTCTTCGCCGAGCGGCGCATCAAGACCCATTTCGTGGACCTCGCCGAGCGGGCCGCCTCACCCGGCGAGCTTCGGCGCTTCGCGCAGAGGTTCGGCGTCGAGGCGCTGCTCGACCGCGGCTCGCGGCGCTTCGCCGAGCTCGGCCTCGGCGCCGCGCGGCTGACCGACGAGCGCTGGCTGGACAAGCTGGCGGAGGAGCCACTCATGCTCCGGCTGCCGCTCGTGCGCCAGCAGCAGCAACTGACGGTCGGCGAGGCCGAGACCACTTGGCGCACCTGGACCGGGCGATGACCCAGCTATCGCTGTCGGGCATCGTCGTCGAGTTCGGGGCCACCCGCCTCATGGGCGACGTCACCTTTACCGTCGCGCGCGGGGAGAAGTGGGGAATCATCGGGCGGAACGGCTCCGGGAAGACGACGCTCTTCCGCCTCATCACCGGGGAAGCCGAGCCCAGCGCGGGCACCGTGGCGCGGTCGAGCGGGCTCCGCTATTCCGTCATGGAGCAGCACCGAGACTTCGCCGGGGCCACGACGGTCTGGGAGGCGGCGGCCGGCGCGTTCGCCGAACTGCTCGCGCTCGAGCACTCGCTGGCGGCCCAGGCGACCGCGCTGGCCGAGGCGGGCGACCGGTGCACGCCGCAGATGCTCGCGGCCTACGATCGCGATCTCGACCGGTTCGACCGCGAGGGCGGCTACACCCTGGCCGCGCGAATCGACGCCGTGCTCGACGGTCTGGGCTTCGATCCAGACGAGGCGCGCACCCGGGCGCTCGCCGGGCTGAGCGGTGGCGAGCGCGGGCGCCTCGGACTCGCCCAGCAGCTCGTGGCGCCGGCCGACGTGCTCCTGCTCGACGAGCCCACCAACCATCTCGATCTCGAGACGACCCGCTGGCTCGAGGACTACCTGCGCGGGCTGGACGCCACCGTCCTGCTCATCAGCCACGACCGGGCGTTCCTGCAGGCGGTCGTGGACCACGTGCTCCATCTCGACGCCGGCACCGCCGTGGCCTATGCCGGCGACTATGAGTCGTTCCTCCGGCAGCGCGCCGAGCGCCGGCTCTCGCAGCAGCGGGCGTTCGCCAAGCAGGCCCGCACCCTGGCGGCGGAGGAGGACTTCATCCGCCGGAACATCGCCGGCACCAACAGCGCGCAGGCCAAGGGGCGCCGGCGCCGGCTCGAGCGCGTGAGCCGCCTGAGCCCGCCGCCGGGCGAGGATGGGACAATGGCCCTGAGACTCGCGGCCGACGAGCGCGGGGGCGACCAGGTGCTGGTGGCCGAGCGGCTGGCGCTCGCCATCGGCGGCCGGACACTGCTCCGGGACTTCGACGTCCGGCTGATGCGGGGCGACGTGGTGGGGCTGGTGGGGCCGAACGGGGCGGGGAAGTCCACGCTGCTCCGCGCCATCACGGGCGAGCGCCCGGCCGACGGGGGCGAGCTCCGCATTCCCGACTCGGTGCGGATCGGCTACTACCGCCAGGATCTGGCCCAGGTGCCGGCGGACGAGACGCTGTACGACATCATCGCCCACCTCAGGCCGCAGTGGGGCCGCGGGCCGATTCAGGGGCACCTGGGGCGGTTCGGGTTCTCGGGCGACGCGGTCCGGCGGCGGGCCGCGACCCTGTCGGGCGGGGAGCGGGCGCGCGTGGCGCTCGCCATGATCATGCTGTCGGGTGCCAACCTGCTCATCTTCGACGAGCCCACCAACCACCTCGATGTCGAGTCGATCGAGGCACTCGAGGACGCGATCGAGGCGTACGACGGCACCGTGCTGCTGGTGAGCCACGACCGGGCGCTCCTGCGCGGGCTCACGACCCGGGTATGGGTGCTGCACGAGGGGCGGATCACCGACTATCCAGGCGGCTTCGAGGCGTGGGAGGCGGCGAGCCAGGAGCGGGCCCACGCGGCCGCCGTGGCGGCGGCCGAGGCGGAGTCGCTCCGGAGGGTGAAGGAGCGGAAGCAGACCCGCCGTCCGGAGGACGAGCGCCAGCAGCGGCACGCGGCGCGACGGAAGGCGGAGCAAGTGGTCGCGGAGGCCGAAACGCTGGTGGCCGACTGGGAGGCGCGGGTCGGCGCGCTCCGGGCCGAGCTCGAGGATCCACACCTCTACTTGACGCCGGAGGGCGCGAAGCGAGCGAGTGAGCTCGGGCGGGAGCTGGAGCTGGCGCGCGGCCGGCTGGACGCCGCGTTCGCAGGCTGGGAGGCTGCGACCCGGGCGGCCGAGTCGCCGGGAGCGAGCGGCTAGGTGGGCGGCGCTTCCGTGATGGCGCGCCGCAGCGCCTCGCGCGAGCGGACCCCGAACTTGGCGAGCACGCTCTCGGTGTGATGCCGCGCGGTGTGCGGACTGATGCCGAGCATCCGGGCGATCTCGGCGTTCGTGAGCCGGTGCATGAGGAGCGAGGCGACCTGGAGCTCGCGCACGGTCAGCCCATAGCGCGCGCGGATGCTGTCGGGGGCGGGCACCTGGAAGGCGACCCGGTCGAGCGAGACCACGACCGCGGTGCCGTGGCCAAGGGCGTTTCGGCCCACCAGGTTTCCCCGGAGGCGGTAGGCCGCTTGTGAGGTGGCGACCTCGCGCCGGGTGCCGTCATCCGACCGGTGCGTCCGGCCGCGGGACTGGCCGCCGCTGGCCACGCGGTCGAGCACCGAGCGCGCGACGCCCCGGATCTGGTCCAGGATGGCCTCGCGCTGCTGATCCTGGGCGAGCACCCGGCGCATGACCGGGTTCTGACTGAGCTCGCGCCCGTCCATCCCGAACAGCGCCAGGGCCTGGCCGGTCACGTCGATCAGCGACGACAGGTGAGGGATCGGATCTTCGGTCGCCAGCTCCACGGCGAACCCGGCCCGAATCGGTTCGAGCAGCAGGGTGAGCAGCTCGCGCCGGTGTTCCGTGGTCGCCGAGAGCGAGCGCCCGGTCTTGTGGAAGAGGAAACAGACCTCGGCCCGCGGGCTTGTGAAGTGGAGTGTCACGCCCACCGTGTCGAGCAACCGGTTGGGCGCCGCGAACGTACGGTAGTAGGCACTGCGCTCGAGCTCGCCCGTGGGCCAGAGCTGCGCTCAGGGTCCAGGTCTCGAGGCCGTGGTCGCGCACCGCGAGGCGGCTCCGGTCGAGGTCGGCGTAGCGCTGCACGTAGGCTGCCAGCAGATCCTGGCTCACGTCCTCGCCATAGGCGACGGGTTCCGGCCCGGTCCGAACCACGAGGACGGCCCGGTCCGAACCGGTCAGGATGCGAAGACTGCGGAGCACCGCCTGACGCCACTGGCCGGCGCGCGCGCCGGCCCGCTGAGCCAGGAGCTCGCGCAGCGTGGAACGCATGTGGAGAAGTTGCCCTCGCGGCAGCTGCACCCCCGGCAAAATTGCTTCGGATTCGTAGAGAGCTGAACGGGCAGCTCGAGACATAGCACGGGTCGGTTTTGAGATGCCAAGGGAGCCACTCGCGGCCCGTGGGTCCAGCGTGGGCACGTGGCTGTGGGCGCATCTCAAGCAAGCCAAGGGCCAACTTGCGGCGTGAATGGGAAACGTGCAAGTGCTAGCTCACAAATGGGTTGGGAGATTGGGTTCGGCGGCGTTGTGAGGGGCCGCCACAAGCGCCTGTGGACCGGGCCCCACACGATGACGACGGGCCATTCGAAGTCCGGAATCGGGTGGCACCAGAGCACCGAAGCCGCTGTTTCATTGAGCTTTAGCTCGAGCAGGGCACGGTGATACTGCCCAAGATCGGCTGGCCCTTGTCCGCGAGCAGGCGGTCTCCTCGCTCAAGGCACTGCTGGTCGAGCGCTATTCAATCGGTCCAGTCGGGGAACCAGCTCTATTTACCCACAGCGCAGCTGGATCAGCCCCAATCCCGGCGTGGTCGCCGGAAGTCGGTCTCGCGGAGCAGCTGAGCAGAACGCCGTGACTCCAGCTCCCGGCGATCGAGCCCGCCCGTCATGCCCGCACCGCGAGCCTGACGGTACGCAGGAAACCAAAACGGCTGATCGCGCAGATCGGCGACCTCGCCCAACGTGGCAGCAACCGGAACGGCAGCTCGGCCATCTGCATCAGCTCCGGCCGGATCCCAATGTAGCGGCCCAGTCCTCCGAGGTAGGAGCGCGGCTCGGCAAATCCGGCCGCTTGGAAAAGCCGCGCAAGCTCGAGCGGCGTGTACTCGACGAGGTGAAAACCTGTCGCCACCTTGTCGAAGTACTTCGACACATCGTGTGGACCGGACAGGCGATGCGGCGTGATGCACAGGTACGCGCCTCCAGGCACGAGGACGCGGTGGATGGATCGAAGCTGATCGAGAGCGTCCTCAGGATGGAGATGTTCTATGAGTTGGTTGCTGTAAGCCACATCGACGGAATGGTCCGGCAGCGGAATGTCGATGCCGTCGAACAGGACGAGCTCGAAGTTGGGAGGCGGCGCGCCCTGTCGCGAAATGGTATCCGACACGTCCAGGGCATACACTTGTTTCACCCGCCCTGCCACCGCATGTGAAAGGGCGCAATCGCCGGCACCTACTTCGAGGAACACACTCGCAGGGGACAGGAACGGACCGAGAAATCCCAGCTGTTGCTCGACATACTCGCGAGTGTCCTGCCGAGAGAGCTTGCGAACGAGTTGAGGGTGATGCGGAAGTCTCGTGAACAACTCTTCATACACCGAAGCATATAGAAGCCGGCGCTGGCCCTTCGGGGCATGGCGTAGTCTGTCCGACAGCTCGCGTTCGAGCTGATAGTGCTCCCGGAGCTGGGCGGGAGACTGAACTGGAACCTCTGGAGACTGCAAAGCCATGCCGTCGCGAGTTGACCTGGGGGTCGGCGGATTGGTTGCCCGGCGAGGGCTTCCCAGCCGCCTGAGGGAATCCCCGCCAATTTCGCGGCCGTTAAGCGGGTGCGCAAGCTGATGGGGGCGGGACGCGTCCGTCTAAGCCATTGCAGTTGCCGGCGCGCCACAGCCCGGCCCCAGGGCACGCGCGAAAGCGTCGGCTCTTCACGCTTTGTGCGAAGGGCTTGAGCCGGGTCCATAGTGGAGTAGGGTGCAGCTAACAGCATCTCAGAAAGTGGCTTACCGACGACCCGTAGGCAGAAAATGCCCATCCTCCGTGGCCCACCGTGCCGTACGTTCAGATTCAATCCCGGGTTGCCTGGCTTAGGGCTAGCCCGCCGAGTCCGAACTCCACGCAACCGCGTCGACCTGCGGGAGAGCGCTCGGCGCACGCTACGCGTTTCGGTCGCGATCACCCCTCAGGTATGCTCGCGCGAGGGAACGATGCAGGCTTTGCCGCCTACTCTCTCGCGACCCTATCCGGCACAAAAATGCTTCCCTGGCTATTCAGTCTCGTCGCGGCACTTACGCTCTGCACTTTCTCGGTGCAGGCTCAGACCGAGTCCGCTGCGGCGGGGTCATCCGGCCCCGGGATGGGCGTACTGCTGCCCGGCGACTACGTTCACGTCCAGATCTGGCGCGAGCCGGATCTGTCAGGCGATTTCATGGTGGATGAGGCCGGTACCGTAACGCTGCCGAAGATCGGGGCCGTGACCGTGACGGGTATGCCGGTCGAGTCGCTGAAGAGCAGACTCCTCGAGAGCTATGAGACCTATCTGCGGAATCCGTCCATCACCGTGGTCCCGCTTCGGCGCATCAACGTCTCCGGCGCGGTACGCAAACCGGGGCTCTACAACGTCGACCCCACGATGACCATCGCGGACGCCCTAGCGGTGGCCGGCGGGGTCGGGGACGACGGGAAGCCCGACAAGGTCGAGCTGATTCGCGGCGGCCAGCGCCTGAGCGTCACCCTGACCGCCAAGACTCCTATTCGCAGCACCCCGCTCAGAGCCGGCGATCAGCTCTTCGTGCCGCAACGGGGCTGGATGAGCCGAAACCCCTGGGTGGTAGCCGCGGCCATCACCGCTGCGGCCAGCCTTGTCGTCAACCTCGCCCGCTGAGGATGCGGCCCGTGAAGCGACTGCCGCCGGGACGCGCACTGCACCCCCTGCGAAGCCCCTCTTCGCCGCCTCTCGCCGAGCCCGAGGGGGAGAGCGAATGGTTGCATGAGGTAGTCGCGGTCCTGACGCGGCATCGGGTCTCGTTGCTGGGATTCGCCGCCTTGGGCCTCACCGCGAGCGTTCTCTATACCCGGCACGTCACCCCACTGTACGAAGCCTCCACGACCCTGAGTGTCGAGGAGAAGCAGTCGAGCCTTCCCGAGATCTACCGATCCTACGTGACCGGCGGCGAGATCCCCACCGCGATGGAAGAGCTGCGGAGCCGCAAGCTGGTCGAGGAGGCCGCGAAGCTCGGCGGGCTGAGGCTTCGGGTTCTGGAGCCTCGCAAGATGCCGCGCAGCCGCGTCATCGTGGATGCGCAGGTGTCGGCGGACTCTCAAGCTGGTCCGTTCGTCTTCTGGAAGGGCGCCGACGGCAGGTTCACGCTCGCCGACACCTTGGGCAACGTAGTCGGGGCACCGGTGGCGCCGGGCGACCGGGTCCGGTTGGCGGGGGCTGAGTTCACCCTCGCTCCGGGGGCGGCAGGGCTCCCGCGGTTCACGCTCGTCGTCGATTCGCCTGGCGCGGTGACCAGCGCGATCAGCAGCATGCTCCAGATCGTTCGCCAGAATCGTGACGCGGAGGTCATCACGGTCGTCTACCGGGACCCGGACCCGGGCCTGGCCGCCTCCGTACCGAACGCCATTGTCGATCGGTTCATGGCCCAGCGGCAGGAGGTGCGGAACACCCAAGCTCGCTCGACCATCGTCTTTCTGCGTCAGCAGCTCGACACGGTGTCCGTCCAGCTCAACACCGCGGAGGACGCACTGCGGCGGTACCGGGAGGCGCATCGCGTCGTCAGTCCCGCGGCCGAAGCGAGCAGCCAAGTCAATCGGCTGGTCGGGATGCAGGCCCAGCGCAGTACGATGGAGGCCGAGCGGTCCGCGCTTGCCAAGCTGATGGCCGAAAGCGACTCGGCCGCGAAGGCGTCCACCGCGGGTTTCTCCTATCGCCAGCTGCTGGCCTTCCCGAGCCTGCTGCAGAATCGCGCCGCGTCGGACGTGCTTCAGTCGCTCGCGCAGGTGGAGGAGCAGCGGACGGCGCTCCTGGCGCGGCGGCAGCCGCGCGACCCGGACGTCCAGGCCCTGCAAGGACGCATCACCGAGCTCGAGAGCCAGTTGCGCGGCATCGCGTCGACCTATCTTGAGGGGCTCACGAATCAGGTGTCCTCGATCGACAGCGGGCTGCGCCAGTTCGGCCAGCAGCTCTCCGGCATCCCCGAAACCGAGCTGCAGGTGGCCCGGCTGGAGCGGAAGCCCAGGGTGCTGGAGGACATCTACACCATGCTGCAGACCCGCCTCAAGGAGGCGGAGATCACCGAGGCCATGCGGGACGCGAGCATTCGAGTGATAGACCGCGCCGCGCCGCCCACGCTCCCCGTGAGCCCCCGGCCGCTGGTGAATTTCACTGCGGGCCTGCTGGGCGGGCTCATCCTGGGCGCCTTCGTCGCCTTCGGCCGGGAGTACTTCGATAAGTCGGTGCATTCCCGCAAGGAAATCCTAGCGGTCACGGGCCTGCCAGTGCTCGGCTTGATCCCGAGGATCGAGCAGCGCGGCGGCCGCATCGCCCTCATCGGGCAGCCTCGAAAGGAGCGTCCGTTTCGGGAGGTGCTCGCACAGGAATCGAAGCCCCCCGCACCGACGCCGGTGTCGCACGAGCGGAGCTGGACGTTCTTGGGTCCGCCACCGGCCGCCGCGGCCGAGCCAGAGGCGCTCGCGCCCACGTCACGTGCGCCTACTCCGCGCACGCCTGCGCCGGTACGCGCGGGGGTGCGGCACCTGACGGTCTTGGGTCCGGGCGGCGCTGCGACAGAGGCCTACGGCGCGTTGCAGACCAATATCGCCTACTCCCGCTCCGAGACGCCGGTGCAGGTGCTGGTATTCACTAGCGCGCTGCCGGGAGAAGGGAAAACCACGAGCACCGTGAATTTCGCTATCACACTGGCACAGCGAAACCTTCGCGTGCTCCTGATCGATGCCGATCTCCGGCGGGGTGTGATCCACACCGTGTTCGAGACGGCGAGGGAGCCGGGGTTCGCGGACGTGCTCAGTGCCAGAAGCACGTTCGAGCAGGCGGTGAGAACGGTGTCGGTCGAGAACGGCGGGGCCATGGACTACCTCACAACCGGCGCGCTACCGCCCAATGCCCCGGGACTGCTCGAGTCGGAAGCGGTCACCACCCTGCTCCAGCAGCTCCGGCAGGACTACGACGCCATCATCATCGATGCGCCACCGGTCAACATCATCACGGATGCCACGCTTCTCGGCATCAGCGCGGACGGCATCATCCTGGTGGCGCGCTCGGGCTGGACCGAGCAAGGCGCGCTGGAGTACGCGATGGAGCAGCTCAATCGCGTGAGTGCCCCCGTGCTGGGCGTACTGCTCAACGATATCGATTTCCGCAAGGACGCGCTCTACGATCGCGCGTACCAGTACCACCAGTACGACCGGTACATCGACGTGACCGGTCCCCAATAGCCATGACGTCACTTCCCGCAGCCTCGCCCAATCCCGCACCGCCCCTGGACGGACTCGGCGCCGCCATGCGTCCTGGACTGTCGGGGAGCGCGCCCGGAGCTGCCGAGGGCCGGTGGATTGACCGCCAGCCCCTGCTGCAGCTCTATCGCTTCAGCGACGCCGTCGTTGCCGCCTTGGCGCTGGTGTTGTCGTACGTGATCACCAACGTGAACCACATGCCCAAGGGCATGGCGGAGTTTCTGGCGCTGCGCCTGACCGTGAAGAACCTCCTACTGCTTGCGGTGTTCGCCGTCCTCTGGCGCGCCATCTGGAACCTGGCCGGCTTGTACGAATGGAAGGTCCTCCGGCGGCCGCGCGAGGAGATGTGGCGGGTCGTGCTTGCCTGCACTGTCGGGAGCTGCTGCGCCCTGGTGTTCCCGCTTATCAGCAGGACCGGCGCCTTCGACCTGATCGCCGTGCTGTCGTTCTGGGTCACCAGCGTGCTCGGGAGTATTGTGGCTCGCGCGGTCGCCCGCCGAGTCTCGCGGCTGCAGGTCAAGATGGCGCAGGAGGTGCTCATCGTGGGAAGCGGCCCGCGGGCCTTGCGGGTGTCCCGCCAGATGGCCGAAGCCGATGGGCGCACTCCCCCGCGTGTGGTCGGCTTCGTCGACGTCGAGGGCTACGCCGGCAGCGAGGAGCTGCACTCGAGTGTGCTGGGAACGTTGGAGCACCTCGACCGGATCATCATGGAGCGCTCGGTCGATGAGGTTCTGATCGCGCTGCCCGTCCGTTCGTGCTACTCGCAGATTCAGGAGACCCTCGAGGTGTGTGCGCGCCAGGGTGTCCAATGCACCTACCTCGGCGATGTCTTCCGGCCGGCGCTGCCCGGCCGGCCGTATCGTGCGACGGGCGATGGCTCCGAGATCACCGTGCGCACGACCCCGGACGCCTACAACCTGCCGCTGAAACGGGCCATCGATCTCCTGGGCGCCACGGTGCTGCTCGTGGTCTGTCTCCCTGTCATGCTCGGAGCCGCGGTGGCCATCAAGCTGACCAGCCCAGGGCCGATCTTCTTCTCTCAGGAGCGCTTCGGCTACAAGCGCCGCCGGTTCTCGATGCACAAGTTCCGCACGATGGTCGCGGACGCAGAGATGCGCCAGGCCGAACTCGAGGACAAAAACGATGCCGGGGGGCCCGTCTTCAAGATGCGGGCAGATCCACGCACGACGCGGGTCGGCCGCTTCCTCAGGAGAACCTCGATCGACGAGTTGCCGCAGCTCGCGAACATCCTCCGTGGAGAGATGTCGCTGGTCGGGCCCAGACCATTGCCGCTCAGGGATGTCCGGAATTTCAGCGAGGCGTGGCTGATGCGCCGGTTCAGCGTGCTCCCGGGCCTGACCGGCCTGTGGCAGGTCGGCGGCCGATCCGAGATCGGGTTCGATCAATGGATCGCCCTGGATCTCAAGTACATCGATGAATGGTCACTGGGCCTCGACCTGCGGATCCTGGCGCGCACTCCGTGGGCGGTCATCGCAGGTCGCGGGGCGCTGTGACTTCGGCGGACACCGCGATCAGCCATGGCCAGCTTGCGTAGGGCTGCCTCCCCCACCACGGTCCTTCCCGGGCGCGTCGTCCTCCCAGTGCTGGCGCTGTGGATCGCGTTCTCCTGCACACGCGATTTCGGACTGACCGGCGTGCCAGGACTTCCCGACGTGACCGTCGAGCGGGTGCTCTTCCTCGGTCTGCTGCTCTTCGCCATCACCACCTTCGCGATCCGGAAAGCCGGGCCGGGATCGCTCCACGGGCTGGAGCTCATGCTCTGGATCGTGACCCTGTTCGCCGGCGCCTCCGGAGTGTTCGGCGGTGGGTTCGCCAGCGGCGCCGAGTCGGGGGACGTCAACGTTCTCTGCAACGCCCTTCTCTTTCCCGCCGTCGCCTATTCGATCGTGCTCCGGACGCACATCACGGTGCGGGACATCCGGCGCTTCTGTGCGATACTCGCGGTGTTCGGCGCCTACCTCGGGCTCACCGCGCTCTGCGAGAAGGCGTCGCTCACCTGGGCGCTGGTGCCGTCCTCGATCGGCGATCCCAATGTCGGAATTCACTTCGGCCGCGCGCGGGGACCCTTTCTTCAGGCTGCATTCAACGGCACGGTGATGGTCCAGCTCCTGGCCGCCACCGTCCTGTTGCGCACGCTCAGCCGCGGTCCGCAGCGGGTCGCAGCCGCCGCCGTTATCACCTTGCTCTGCGTGGGGGCGTACCTCACTGACACTCGCGCGGTCCTCCTCGCGCTGACGCTCATGGCTCTCGTCGGGGCCTGCTTTCGCTGGCCGGGGTCTGGCGTGTATCGCATTCTGGCTGGTCTGTCCGCGGTGGGAGTCGCGGTCGTCATGTTCGGCTCCTTGGAGCTCGTACCCCGGCTCAAGGAATCCGAGCCCATCAATGATCGCCTGAATCTGCTCGTCGCGACGGCCGAGATGGTGTACGCCCACCCGCTGCTCGGCGTCGGCTATGGAAACTTCGGCAATGTGATGAGCGACTACTTCGAGTTCTCCCATTTTCTCAGCATCGCCTTCAGCAAGGGATTCTGGGAGGGGGGGTCGCACAACACGCTGCTCACGGCCCTGGCCGAGCTCGGCATCGTCTTCGGGAGCCTGTATGCCGGTATTCTGGGCTTCGCTACTCTGGGGGGCGTGAGAACGTACCTTTCCCGCCGCCCCCGGCTGCGCCCGGATCAAGCTGGACTGCTGCTCACAGCCACGCTCGTGGGGCTGGCCTTTCTCGTGAACGCGGTGACGGTCGAGCTGCGGTATACCCTGACGCCCAACGCGTTGCTGTGGGTGTTCGCGGCGCTCAGCCAGCGGGTGCACCTGGAACTGGACCGCGTTTCGATCACCGCGGTACCGGTCGCTGACTTGCAGGCCCAAGCCGAGGCCGCGGTGTTCGCCTTCGGCAGCCGGCCGGCGGGATGAGCGGCACGGCCACCGCGTTCCGCGAACCGAAGACTTCCGCTCTGGCCCGCGTGCTTCGGGGGCTCGGACATGAAGGCCCGGAGCGCATTCTCGTCGTGGGGTGTGGCGAAGGCCTGGAAGCCGCGGTGCTAGGCCAGGAATTCGACGCGGCCGTCGTCGGCATCGACCTGCGGGACGACTTCGCCCCCGCCGCTGCGCAGGCGGTGGAGCTCCGGCAGGGAGATGCTACCCGACTCGACTTCCCATCGGGCACGTTCGACCTGGTCTACTGCTTCCATGCCCTGGAGCACATTCCGGATTTCCACCGTGCGCTCGCCGAAATGAGCCGGGTCCTGCGCGTCTCCGGCGTGTGCTGCGTCGGCACGCCGAATCGCAGTCGCCTCATCGGGTATCTGGGCAGCAAGGATGCCACGTGGAGGCAGCGCGTGTGGTGGAATGTGGTCGACTGGCGTGCCCGCCTGGCGGGCAGATTCAGGAACGAAGATGGCGCACATGCAGGCTTCTCGGCCGCGGAGCTCCGGCGAGCAGTCGGGGGAGCGTTTCGCTCGGTCTGGGACGTGACCCCGCGGTACTACACGGAAGTATACCCACGCTGGGCAGAGGCGGTGCGGTTCCTGGACCGGACCGGACTCCGGCACATAACCTTTCCGTCCGTCTACTTGGTGGGCCAGAAGTGACCATGGCGCCAGCACTGGCCATCCAGAACCGGCGGACAAGGGTGGCGCTTGTCGGGGACATCCCACGTGACCTCCGGGATGCCACCGGCGGCGTTCAGACCGCTACGATGGCTCTAGTCGCGGGTCTGCGCCGGCGCGACGACATCGAGTTGCATGTGATCTCGTGCCTTGGCGATCTCGTCGCCGACGAGCATCCCGTGCTCGAAGGAGCTCAGTTTCACTTCCTCGCCACCAACCGCCGCTTCGAGGTGGTCACCCGTCAGGCCGCGTTACGCCGGCGACTGGTGAAGTACTTGGGAACGCTGCGGCCGGACCTCGTGCATGCGGTGGGATCGTCGCCATATGGGTATGCGTGCCTGCGGGTCTGGGACCCGACGATCGTCACGCTCCACGGCATCATGCGGGAGGATGCTCGCTACTTCCGGACGCCGATGCAGCGGCTGCGCGGTCTTGTGGCCCATGTCCTCTGTGAGCGCGCGGTCGTGCGGCGCGCCCGACATCTGATTGTGATCAGCAGCGGCTACGTCCGCCGGTATTTTGGGGCCTCGCTGCTTGGGCGGCTGCACGACATCGCGAACCCAGTGAGTGAGGAATGCTTTCTGGTCGAGGGATGCGGGGAGCGCGACCGCATACTCCTCGCCGGCGCCCTGAATCGGCGGAAGCGCGCTGTCGACATGATCCGTGCCATGCCCCTCGTGCTCGCCCGCCGGCCCGAGGCGACCTTGCGCATCGTCGGGCCCATCGAGGATCGGGCCTACCATCGGTCGATGCTGCGGGAGATCGAAGGACGAGGGCTTGGTCAGCGCGTCGTGCTGCTTGGCGGCCTGGACCAGGCGGGCATGCTGGAAGAGCTGCGGCGCTCTACCTGCCTGGTGTTGTGCTCCGGCCAGGAGACCTCGCCGATGGTCATTGCCGAAGCCATGGCTGCCGGGCGCCCCGTGGTGGCGACTCGCGTCGGGGGGGTGCCCGAGCTGGTGGAGGATGGCCGGTCGGGCTTTCTGGTCGATGTTGGAGATCTCCCGGGCCTGGCCGGGCGCATCGTGGCGCTGCTGGACGATCCGGCGGCGTGCGCGCGAATGGGAGAGCGGGGACGCGACATCGCACTGGCCCGATTCCACGCGGACGTGGTGGCGGCGCGCACGCTCGCGGCCTACCAGGAGGTCCTGGACGCACGCTCGCCGGGCGCATCGCCGGACCTCGCTCCCGCGGGCCGTTCCGCGGGGCGGGGAACCATGTAGGCGGTCGGTGGCGCTGTTCACCGACTGGACCGCCTACGTGAAGCAGCTGCGGACCCGAGAGGTCCGGCTGATCTTCCAGGGCTGTCCGCCTAAGGCGTTCGATAGCATCCTGGAATTGGGGGCAGGGCGTGCCTTTCAGGCTCGTCACCTCGCGAACTACGCGCGCCAGGTTGTCAGCACCGATCGCGATCGCAAGATCCTTCAGAACGTCGATGACGAGGTCCTCGCCTACGAGGTGTGCGACGCCGAGCGGCTGGCGGAGCACTTCGGCACTCGTCGGTTCGATGTCGTGTTCTCCTCGAACATGTTGGAGCATCTGGAGGACCCGGCCGCCGCTCTATGCGGTATTCATCGGGTCCTGACGCCTGGCGGCATTACCATCCACGTGATGCCGAGCCCTTTTTGGAAGCTGTCCACGCTATCCCTTCATGTTCCCGCACACTTCGGTCAGGCGGTCGAGCGGTGGCGCGCCAGGCGCGCGGTTTCTCGCGAGGTACCGGCGACCCAATCTATGGTGGAGTCAGCCCGCACCGAGGCGACGCCACTCACGGAGACCAGCCGAGAGGGAGTGGGAAGTCGCTTGAGACGTCTCCTGGTGCCGGGAATTCACGGGGTCTCCAGGGGACACGTGCAAGAGCTTCTGGCCTTCCGCCGCTCACGATGGGTGCGCCTGTTCCGGGCGTGCGGATTCGAGGTGGTGGCGGTGCAGAAGGGCGTGGTCACCTCGGGGTACGGCTTCGGGTTCGACCGGCTGCGCACACTCCTGGAACACGCCGGCCTTGCCTCGGCATTCGTCTACGTCGCCAAGAGAGCGGGTGAGCCGTGCGGGTCCGCCGAGTGGTTCGGCGATCGGTCCGGCGTGTCCCATGTCGTCGGGCGGCCGCGGGCATGAGGAACGTCCGCGTCGCGCTTTTCATCCCCTCCCTCGTCGGCGGAGGGGCCGAGCGCGTCACGGTGAATCTAGCGGCGGGTCTGGCAGCCCAGGGGATGTCCACGGACTTGGTTGTGGCGCAGGGGAAAGGGCCGCTCCGGGAGCGCGTCCCGGCCGCCGTACGACTGGTCGACCTCCGGGCGCGCCGGCTGGCCTTTGCGACCGTGCCGTTGGGCCGATACCTCCGCGAGACGAGGCCAGGGGTGCTGGTGTCGGCCATCAGCCAATCCAATGTCGTGGCGCTGTGGGCCGCGTGCTTGGCCGGAGGGGAGACCCGCACCGTCGCTGCCACACATGTCGCCATGTCCGAGGAGTGGTCGAGGGCCCGCGGCTGGCGGGATCGAACGGCGTTGCCGTGGCTGGCGCGAAGGTGGTACCCCCGCGCCGACGCACTGGTGGCCGTGTCACAGGGTGCGGCCGAGGATCTTGTGCGCTTCCTCGGCCTCGAGGAAGCAAGTGTAAGGGTCATGCCCAATGCTGCCCTCCCCGCCGACCTCGCGACGCTCGCGGCTGAGCCGGTGGCGGACCCGTGGTTCGAGGCCGGCCAGCCGCCGGTGGTGCTGGCCGTGGCCCGGCTGACCCAGGTCAAGGACCTGCCGACGCTGATCAATGCGTTCGCCTACGCGCGGAGTCGCCGCGCCATGCGGCTGGTCATTCTGGGCGAAGGAGAGGAGCGTCCGGCGCTCGAACGGCTGATTCGGGAGCTCGGCCTCGAGGCGCAGGTCCGCCTGCCGGGTTTCGTCGCGAATCCCTACCGCTACATGGCTCGCGCGCGGGTCGTGGTGCTTTCGTCGCTGAGCGAGGCCCTTCCCACGGTCTTGGTCGAGGCGCTTGCCCTGGGCTCACGCGTCGTTTCGACCGACTGTCCCGCGGGCCCGCGCGAGATTCTGGAGAGCGGCCGCTGGGGCGCCCTGATCCCCGTGGGCAACGCGACGGCGATGGGAGAGGCCCTGGTTGATGCGGCCGGCGACGGTACCCGGGCACGTCCTCCAGAGTCGACCCTCGCGAAATACTCCGTGAGTCATGTGGCCGCAGAGTACCTCCGGCTGTTCGAGTCGCTGGTGACGGATGCCCGCGACCACTGAAACCCCCGTGGAGGAGGGCGCGAGGATCCTCGGGGAGTCCGTCCGCGGAAGTCGCCAGCTGCTGCTCCGCGGCATCGCCTTTCGCGGGATCAGCATTCCGACCGCGCTGCTCCTCGCTTGGCTGGTCACTCCGGCCCAATACGGCCTGCTGAGCGTCGTGCGCGGCCTGTTGGCATTGGCGTCGTTTGCCGGGGAGCTAGGATTCGAGTCCGCCACACTCCGACGGACGGTGGATACCACCGACGAGGAGCTGGGTGCCATCGCCGGCTTCCGCGTGCTCGTGCTGTCGGGTGTGGCGCTGCTGGTCCTGGTGCTCCCCCCGGGGGTGACCGGGCTGGCGGCGATTCCGCCGGAGTGGCGTGGCTGGATGCTCGCACTTCTGGCCTCGCTCGTGCTCACGGCATTCCAGGTCGGATGCCGGGTCCGGCTTGAGCGAAGTCTCAACTACGCGGCGCTCTCCCGTTACGAGGTAACCAGCCTGGCGGTCCAGAGCGTCGGTCTGGTGGCGTTCGCGCTGCGGGGGCGTTTCGAGCTTGGGATCTTCGTCGTCCTCATCCTGATGTCGGTGTTCAACACCCTCTACCTCCTCCGTCTGGCGCCGACTCTGCACCTGTCCTTCGATCTCGCGGTTCTCCGTCCCCTGGCCCGGCAGACGGCTGGATTCTCGGTGTCCCTGCTTCTGTATCAGGTTCGCGAGTCGGGTACGCCGGTTCTCCTGACCCGCCTCTTCGGGCTTGACATCGCCGGTGCCTGGGCGTTCGCCAGCCGAATCGGTCAGGTTCTCCAGACCACGTTCGAGGGCCAGAGCCGGGCAGGCCTCCCGGCCGCCGCGCGGCTGTCGAGCCAGCCTGTTTTGCTGCGCCATTTGATGACGGTGTCGCTGCGCGATGCCGCGCGGCTGGCCTTTCCCATCGCCGCCGGTCTCTTCGGCATGCTGCCGCTGCTCGCGACTTACTGGCCCAAATGGAGTGGCGCCATCATCATGTCGCAGTGGTACGTGCTGAGCCTCGCCTTCTTCGGAGTATTCTGGGCGGCGCTGTCGCCCACCATGAACGTGCTGAGAGGCTCGACCGGAGCCACCATCTATTTGGGCCTCTCGCTCGGGGCCCTGTGGACCGGCCTGGTGGTCCTGGCCGGGCTCGAGACCCCCAATGTTGCTCTGGCCTACGTGGCCAGCGGGGTGGCAAGCCTTCCCTGGCTCATTGCCAGTGTGCCGGTCGCCCTGCGGCCCGACTGGAGGACGGCGGTCGGGGGGCCGGCGGCAGGGGCGGTAGTGATACTGGCGGTGTATGCGGGCTGTAACCAGCTCGGCGTCGGGTCGATGATTACGGCGGTGCTGACCGCAGGGCTCAGCGCCGCCGTCGTCGCCATGGGACTTCACCGGAGGTGAGAAGTGCACGACGGACCTCTCCGCCTGATCGGCGTCACCATGGAGCCAGTGACGCGATTCCGCGTCGAGCCAAGCGCCAAGAGCGCGGGACTGTTCGCCGGGCTCAGCCGTCGCTACGAGGTGGTGGACATCGTCCGGCCCCTGCTCTCCCCCCTGGATGCCGCCGTAAACCGGCTACGGACGTTCTATCCCAGCCGCACCGGCTGGTTCATTCGCGCCTCGCTCAATCCCTGGGCGTTCGAGCACCGAACGAGGGTGGCCGAGGCCGCGCTCAGGCGGCGGGAAGGCGAGTTCGACGTCATCGTCCAGCTCCACACGCTAGTGGCACCGGGACGCCGCGAGAGCGAGCGGCCCTATGTCCTGCACACCGACAACACCTACATGATGTCCGAGCGTCATTACCCGGCGTGGCTGCCGGGCTGGGGGGGCCGGCAGCGGGACGCGTGGGTGGGGATGGAGCGGGATGTCTATCAGGGAGCCGCCTTCCTCTTTCCGCGGAGCGAGTTTCTCCGGCGCTCGCTAATCGACGACTACGGTTGTGAGCCCGCGCGGGTTATTCGGGTTGGAGGCGGCGCCAACCTGACGGCCACGTCGCTCGCCGGCAAGCGATACGACCAGCAGACCGCCATCTTCGTCGGCTACGATTTCGATCGGAAGGGCGGCGCCGTGCTGCTCGAGGCGTGGCGCCTGATCCGCCGCCGGCTGCCGCGGGCACAACTCCTCATCGCCGGGCCTGCGCGCCGCGCCGCCGTCCCTGTCCCTGGCGTCCGATGGCTCGGCCGAGTCGAGGATCGGACTGCGCTGGCCGACCTCTATTCACGGGCCACCGTGTTCGTCATGCCGTCCTTGTTCGAGCCCTGGGGACACGTCTTCCTGGAAGCCATGGGCCATGGGTTACCGTGCATCGGGGCGGACCACTGCGCCATGCCGGAGATCATCGCCGAAGGGATCACGGGTCGCCTGGCCAAGCCGGGCGACGCCGAGTCGCTGGCGAACGCCCTGTTCGACCTGCTGGCCGATCCGGCTGCGGCGGCGAGCATGGGGCATCGAGCCCAGGCGAGCGTCTCACTTGGCCATACCTGGGACGACGTCGTTGCCCGAATGGCGCCGTACATCGACCAAGCGGCCCGTCGCCGGTGAGCGAGTCTGCCGAGAAGGCTGGGCCCGCCGGCCTCACCCTCCCCTGGCGCATCGCCTACCTGGCGACGTTCCTGTTCGTCATCCTCGCCTACTTCCGCCCGGTACCGGTTCAGAACGAGGGGCTTTACCTCCTGGCCGCCTATCGCTGGTGGCGACCGGAATTCCTGGCCACCGATTGGACCTATGGGGTGCCTTGGAGGGAGTATGCGCTGTTCAATACCCTGGCCGGCCTTCTGACGCTCGGCCTGCCCCTGGCATGGGTTGCGTGGGGCGGCCGCCTGAGCTGCTGGGCGCTGGCGCTGGCGGGACTGTTCCGGTTGGGGAGGCGGTTCGAGCTGTCTCCCGCCCTCACGGCCGCAGCGATCGTGCCCTGGGTCCTGGCGGGGCAGACGCCGATCGTCGCCGATTGGGTATTCGGAGCGTTCGAGGCCAAGGTGCCGGCGTACGCCGCCGTGTTTTTCGCGCTGGACGATCTCGTCGGCGGGCGGGATCGCCGGGGCGCCCTCCTGCTGGGACTGGCGTTCAGCTTGCATCCGTCGGTGGGACTGCCGACCGCTCTCGGCGTCGGGGTGGCGCTCCTCCTCACCCGCGCGCCTCTGGCCCGAATCGCGCGCGTGGTGGGCTGGGCCACCCTCAGTGCTCTCCCCGGAATAGTGACCGCCACGATCGTAAGTCTCGGAGAGGAGCCGGCGACTCCGGACGACTGGCGCTTCGTCGCGCTGGCAAGGCTGCCCCAGCACCTCGACCCCTCCACGTTCGGGCGACGCGGTTTCGCCGAGCTGGCCGTCCTTCTGGCAGGCTCCTTCGTGCTGGCGCGGCTGCTGCCGCCCCGGCGAGATGTACGGTTTCTGCTCGCCTTCCTGATCGGCACCGGCTTGCCCTTCTTGGTGGGCGCCATCGCCTTCCTCGCAGGCCACTTCACGCTGCTGAAGGTCCAGCCGTTTCGGGTGCTCCCTTTGTTCGCGGCCTTGTTCGGGTCGTTTTCCGCGATGCGCGCAATCTCGCTGCTCCGCGGGACCGGCCGGCCCCGAGCCGCGGGGGCGACCGTCCTCCTGTGCCTGGTGGCACTGGGAAGCTCCGCCCTCCGTTACCGCCACGAATGGGGCCTGACGCCCCGCCTCTGGCGCGGGACGGATGACCTGGAAGGTGCGTTCCGATGGACGGCGGACCACACCCCGGCCGACGCGCTGCTGCTGGCGCCGCCGACCCGTCGAAACAGCTTCTATTTCTCGCGTCGGCCTCAGGTGGTCAACTGGTGGGCGATCCGCTATGACCGCCTCGGCGAATGGCGCCGGCGGCTGAACGAGCTGGTGGGTCCCTTGGACACCGGCTTCCGACCACCGGATGTTCGGGTACTGGAGTCCCGCTTCTATGCCCTGGACTCCACGGAGATCGCGAGACTCGCGGTGCGCTACCGCGCCGCCTACCTACTCTCCGCCGGTCGCTATGGCTTCCCGGCGGTGCACAGGGAAGGGCACGTGACTGTGTACCGACTCAGGTGAAGAATTGCTCGTGCCACACGTCCAGGACGAGGAGCGCGTACAACGCCCGGCTGTGATCGCGCCGCCGGGACACGTGGGCATCGATCATCGACCCGATGTAGTGCAGGTCGAAGTATCGGCTGCAGGACCCGCCTGGCGAGGTCAGCCGGTCCCGCAGGTAGCCGCTCAGCTCGTGCTGGAACCACTGATCGATGGGCGTCGCGAATCCGATCTTTGGACGCTGCAGGATGACGGGAGGCAGCCATGCCTTGATCGCTTCCCGCAACAGGTATTTGTGGCCGCGCCAACCGCGCAGGCGCAGGTCGGCAGGCAACCCCTCCACGAACTCCATCAGCTCGACGTCGAGCAGCGGGACCCGCGCTTCCAGCGAGGCTGCCATGGACATCTTGTCGCCGTAGAGGAGAAAATTGTCGGCCAGGGAGAATCGGGTCTCGACATAGAGCTGCTGGACCAGAGGCTCGCGGTCCGCGACCGGCTCCCGCCAATAGGCGATCGGGCCGACGTCGCCTGCCGAGCCCGCGAATTCCTGCAGGCCGTCACGATATAGACCGGCTTTCATGACGGGATCCACGACGGTATATACGGCCGCGAAGCGTCGAGCCGGATTCTCTTCACCAAGCGCGTGGACCGCGCGCCGAACCACTTCGGCCCGCGGCAGCAGGCGGGCGAACGGGGCTACCAGACCGTCCCGGAGAGCCCGCGGCAGCAGTCGATACCACCGGCCCAGCCTCTCGCCACGATAGCGCCGGTATCCCGCCCAGGGCTCGTCGGCCCCCTGTCCGGTGAGCGCCACCTTGACTTTCGTCGCGGCCAGCCGGCTGAGGTGGTACATCGCCAACGCGGAAGGCGTTGCGATCGGCTCGTCCAGATGCCAGATGGCCGGCTCGAGCTCGGTCATGCACCCCTGCGCCGAGAGCACCGTCTCGTGGTGCTCGGTCCCGAGAATCCGAGCGGTCTCCCGGGCGGCGCGCAGCTCATTCTTGTCGAACGACCCCTCGAAGCCGACTGTGAACGTCTTGGTGTCGCCGCCGCGAAGCCGCTGCATCAGTGCCACGACGGTCGCCGAGTCGACGCCCCCGCTCAGCAGCGCGCCCAGAGGGACGTCGCTCATGAGCTGGCGCTCGACCGCCGCGGTCAGGCGCTCGCGCAACTCCTCGACGAGCGAGGCCGGTGTACCGCCCAGGCGAAGCGGGGCCGGGTCGCGCGCGTACGCCACCTCCAGCTCGTTCCCGTCCTCCACCACGAGGCAGTGGCCTGGGCGCAGCTTTCGGACGCCGCGCACCATGGTGCGGGGGGACGGGACGAATTGAAAGGTTAGGTAGTCGTCGAGCGCGGCGTAGTCCATGACGCGTGGAAAGGACGGGTCCGCGAGGAATGCCCGCAGCTCCGAGGCGAAGAGCAGGTGGCGGCGGTTGCGCCATACATACAGCGGCTTGATTCCGTAGGGATCGCGGGCGAGGACCAGGCGGCGGCGCGGCCGGTCCCACAGCGCGAAGGCGAACATGCCATTCAGCCGGCGAACGAAGTCCAGCCCGTACTCTTCGTAGGCGTGGACCAGGACCTCCGTGTCGCTGCGGGTGGCGAACCGATGCCCGGCGGCGGAAAGCGCCCGCTCGAGCTCGCGGAAGTTGTAGATCTCGCCGTTAAAGGTGACCCATACCGTCTCGTCTTCGTTCGCGAGCGGCTGATGCCCGGTGACCAGATCGATGATCGCCAGACGCCGCATTCCGAGCATGCATGCGGGGTCGCAGTACACGCCCTGGTCGTCCGGCCCGCGGTGAGCCAGCCGCGCGAGCATGTTGTTCACGATCGCGGCGTCGGGCGGAGCCCCGTCGAGCACTAGCCAGCCGCAGATTCCGCACATGAGCTCGTCGCCCTCGCCTGGATAGCCCGCAAGATCTCCAGATAGCGCCGGCCCACGATGGGTGGCGCGAACTCCTTCACCTTCTCGCGGTTGGCCCGTCCCATCGCGGCCCGCAGCGCGGGATCCCCCAATAGCCGCCCGAGGCGGGCCGCCAGGGCGCCCGGGTCCCTGGGGGGGACGAACAGCGCATGCACCCCCTCCACCAGGTGATCTGCCGCGCCCCGCAGCCGGGTCGTCACGACCGGCAGCCCCGCGGCCATGGCCTCGGTGATCACCGTTGGGAACCCTTCGGCCCATGTGGTCGGCAGCACGAAAACGTCCGCCAGCTCGTAGGCGTCCTGGAGCCTCTCGCCGGTGAGGTAGCCCGCGAGCGTGACACGGTCCCCCAGCCCGAGCACCTCGATCCGCGACCGTAGCTCACCTTCGGCTGACCCGTCGCCGATCATCAGCAGCCTCCAGGGCTCCGTTCGGTTCAGGAGGGCGACGGCCTCGAGCAGGTCGAATACGCCCTTGGCCGGCATGAGCCGGCCGACAAACAGGAGCACCGGCACATGGGGTGTCGCCGGCGAGGCTCGCCGGCCGCGCGGGTGCTCGTAGGGATTGGTCACCACGTAGAACCCGCCTGACGGGTGGAGCGCCTCCCACTGCGACCGTTCCTCCGAGCTCAGCACCATCACCGCATCCGCCATGCGTACGAGCCGTAGCGAGAGCCACCCGAACGGCCCGTGCCCGCCCGCCCGCACCCGGTCGGGTTGACTTCCGTGGAAGTGAAGCACTGTCGGCGTCCGCCGACGCCGGGTAACGGCGAGCAGCGGCAAATCACGCAGGAGGGCGGCCCAGTCGTGCGCGGTCGTCACCACGCAGACGTCGTAGCGGCGGCGGCCCAGCATCCGGCGGACATGACCGATGTCGCGCACCCTGCCGATCACCTTTTCGGGCCAGCTCTCCCGCTCGCGACGCCGTCCCCAGCAGGCCGTCTCCACCTCGCAGCCCAGGTCTCGAAGCGCGCCCACGAGAAGCGGCGTCAACTTGGGGAGCGGCCCCTGAATATGGGGGCGCGAGACCAGCATCAGGATGCGCATGGACGGCGGCCCGTCTCTCAGTCCTGCGTGAAGAGGGCATCGTACGCGGACAGCAGCGGGGGCACTGAGTGCTCCCAGGAGAGCTCCCGCTCGATCCGTTCCATCCCAATCCTCGACATCTCGGCGCGGCGCGTCGGATCGTCGAGCAGCTCCGCCACCAGCTTTGCCATCTCCCGCTCGTCGTTCGATTCGGCGAAGACCGCCGAGCCGGCCGCGCTGACGCGGCTCTCGTCCAGGTCGAAGCCCACTATCGGCAGACCGAAGAACATGTACTCCATGATCTTGTTCATCGTGCTCTGATCCGACCACGGCGTCTTCGGGTCGGGATCGATCGCCACGTCCGCCGAGGACAGCACCCGACAGAGCTCTTCATCGCTCACCCGGCCCGTGAACGTGCAGAGCTCCAGCACGCCCTGGGCCGCCGCGTACTCCCGGATCGCCTGTTGATGCGGTCCGCCGCCGACCAGCACACAGTGAAAGTCGTCACGACGCAGCTCGTCACGCAGGGTCTTGACGGCACGGACCAGATACTCGACCCCGTCCTGGGCGCAGATCTCTCCCAGGTACACGATGAGGAATTCCTTGCCCCGCTTCCAGGCAGGGTCGGGCGGGTAGCGGGTCAGGCGGCCCACGTCGGGGCCGGAGCGGACGACGAATATTCTGTTGGCAGGCACGCCACCGCGCTCGACCGCTACCTGCTTGTGGCTCTCGTTGGTGGCGATGACGACGTCCGCGCTGCGGAAGGTCATCCGCTCGAGCAGGCGCAGCCCCCGAAGGGTGCCGGTGCTGCGGTCCCCGAATTTGGCCACGTACATCTCGGGGGAGAGGTCGTGGTGATCGAACAGGAACCGCTTACCGAACGGTCGAAAGAGCCGGCCCAGTATCCAGTAGGTGTCGGGCGGGTTGCATGCATGAATCGCGTCGAAGCCTCGGCCGAACCAGACCACCTCGAGGCTCTTGAAGAACGTCCGAAGAAAGCACCAGGCGAACTCGAAGGCGTACCCGGCGGGCCCGCGCGCGTCCACCGGGAGGCCGTAGCGGTGGATCTGGACGTCCTCGATCACCTCGCGGCTTCGGGTATACCCTTTGGCTTTGGGGCACACGATGCTCACGCTGTAGCCGGCGGCTTGCAGCGTGGTCGCCTCGAGCCACACCCGCCGGTCGAACGGCACCGGGAGATTCTGCACGATGATGAGGACTCGGCGGCGCCTACCAGCAAATGCCACGGTATGTGCCGTCGGGCCGTGTGTCTGCCAACGTGCCCGCGAGGTCCACCACGGTCCGCCTGCCGAGGCGGGCGCGGAACGCCTCGCGTTGCCCCGGTTCGAGGTGGCCGATGACTACGACCTCCGACTCGGCGAGCAACTCGTCGAGGCCGTTGACCAGGAGACTGGCGATGTGCGGGATACGAGTGTCGATGTACTGGCGGTTCGCGCCCGCCACCATTGCCATGTTAACGTGCGGATCGAACACCCGCAGCCGGAAGCCCTTGCCGATCAGCTGCTCTGCCAGCTCCACGAACGGGCTCTCGCGCAGGTCGTCGGTATCCGGCTTGAAGCTCAGGCCGAGCAGGCCGACGTTGCGGGAGCCCGCGTCGGCGATGAGACGCAGGGCCCGCTCCAGATGGCGCTGGTTACTCGGCAGGACGGCTTCCACCAGTGGGAGGGTGAGATCCAGGCGGCGGCCTTCATAGGCCAGCGCGCGAAGGTCCTTGGGGAGACAGGACCCGCCGAAAGCAAAGCCTGGCCGCAGGTACTTCTCCGACAAATTCAGCTTCCGGTCGAGGCAGAAGATCTCCATGACCCGGCGGCCGTCGAGGCCGACTTCCTTGCACACCGTGCCGATCTCATTGGCGAAGGCCACCTTCAGGGCGTGCCAGGCATTGTCGGCATACTTCACCATTTCGGCCACCTCGATGGTGCAGCAGACGAACGGGGCGGGAGAGCCCGTGTATAGCGAAGCCAGCAGCGTCTCAGCTTCCGGATCGCTCGCGCCGATGACGATCTTCGAGGGCGTGGAAAAGTCCTGGACCGACGTGCCCTCGCGCAGAAATTCGGGGTGATAGCAAACTCCCCATCCGTCACCGAGGCGTCTGCCGCTGTGCTGCTCGATGCGGGGCACTAACGCGTCGCGGGTCGTACCTGGGAGCGCCGTACTGCGCACCACGACCGTATACCGGTCGCTGCGATCCCGGAGCGCCTGGCCGATCTCCTCGCCGACGGTGCCAAGGTGGCGTCGGTCGATATTGCCGTTTGGAAGACTCGGCGTACTGACGCAGAGCCAGGCCATATCCGTGTCGTTCACGGCTCGCCGCCAGTCGTCTGTGGCCGTGAGACGGCCGGACCGCACGCTCTCGGCGAGCAGCGCCTCGACCTCGGGCTCGACGATGGGCGAGCGCCCGGCCTTGATGGCGTCCACCTTGGCGGAGCTGATGTCCACGCCGATGATCTGGTGACCCTGGTCGGCGAGGCAGCTCGCCGAGACGACGCCGACGTATCCCAAACCGAAAACCGCTATTCTCATGGTTCGCCGTCCGCTGTGCAAGCATGGTCGAAGCGAAGACGGGTCACCAGCCGAGCCTCCTCACCGAGCACACCGGTCCCCACCAGCGTACAGCTTGGCTCCTTTTCCCCGAACCGTGGTGAGTACCAGCCGAGCGGCGGCTCGGTCCGGCCGATCACGGCCTCCCAGGCCAGAGCTGACGGAAGCTCCAGCCGCGCGCCGCGCGGCCCCCGATCCCCGGTCCAAGTCAGGTCCGCAACCGCCCCCGCGAGCAGGCAGTCGATTCGTGGCCCGAGGTGGTAGGCCAGCGTGATCGTGGGCACGTTGATTGCGTCGAGCTCGTCCTCGACGGTAAGGCATCGCGACGCCCGGTTGAGGGTCACAGTTCGGCGATGCGTGGCGCTGGAGCGAAGCCGCCGAAAACCGTCGTGCTCGGCCCGCCAGACCGCTGGTCCATCGCCATCGAGACCGTCGACGTAAAGCAGGCGGCTCCGCGGGTGCCGCCCCCAGATGAATGGCCCCACCGGGGCGGCCTGGTCCGTTCCGTTCACCTGCAGGGTATTGTGTGCTCGCGTCGATCTGAAGTAGTCCCGCCAGCCTGGCTCCCCGTGATAGTCGTAGGTACCAGGATCGGCCAGCACGTCGACCCCGTCGTACCGGACCTCAAGAGCCAATGCGTCCGAGTGGCCGTGTGCCGCGAGCGCCAGGAAGCCGAGGGGCCCGTGGTCACAGCGGCACCAGATCTCTTCCTGCGCCTGCGCCCCATCGCGGAGCAGCACGACACCGGCGGCCGAGAAGAGCGATGGCCGTTTCGCCGGGCGTGGGCCGCCAACGGGCGCGGGCGCCCGTGCCAGCGCCGTCCAGAGGGCGGTGCGCACGTCCTCGCTCTCGATCCGCGGCCACCAGTCCAATCGCCCGAACAGCCTGGCGCCGGTGGCCAGAAGCGCGGGCCACCGGCGATAGTCCGGGGGGTCCAGGAGAAGAGCGCAGCCGTCGTCCGAGTCACCCTGACGAGGAGGCTGCAGGCGCGAGTCCACGATCGCGGCCAGCGCATCGCTCATGCGTCGTGCGACGTCCCAAGCCTCGGGCCCCAGAGGGCAGGCCGCCGCCTCGCCCTCCAGAAGAGCCGCGAGGAGGAGCTCCAGCACGAAGCCGTGATATCCGGTCGCCAGCTCGCGATTCAGGCCGCAGGGGAAGGTTTGCCGCTCGGCTTCACGGCGCAGCGTGTCGGCGGCCGTGCGGCGCCAACGCGAGGAGTCCGCGAAATAGGGAAATGCGGCGGCCGCCACGAAGAGACCGGCAGCCTCACCGATCCGGTGATTGTTGGCCGAGGAGTGGTGGCTCGGAAAGGCGGCGAGGTAGCGCTGATGGTCGGCGAGCTGCCGAAGGAAGACGGGGTTCTGCTCGAACAGGGCGGACGCACCCTCCCATTCGTCCAGCAGCCGCCGTATCCAGACCCAGGCAATGAGGCGCAGGCCGAGCTCCAGTCCACTAGTCCAGTGTACCCCGGTGAGGAATGGGTTCTCTTCCCACCAGGAGGCGAGATGTTCGCTCACCCGCCGCGCGTACCGTGGCTCGGCCGTCAGGTAGTAAGCCGCGGCCAGCAGGGTCAGGTGGTGATGGCGGGAGAGCTCCCACACGTATTTCACGTTGCCCACGGCGTGGACATCCCGGTGGGAGACGTCGAAGCAATACTCCTTGCTGGGCGCTCGCCGTCCGCTGCGCGGGTCGTGGAACCAATCGAGCGTTGACTCAAGGTCATGTCGCCAGGTGACAAAAACCGGCCAGTGACCCGCCATGAGGTGCTCGGCGCTCGCGAGCAGGCGATCCCGCGCGGCGAGCGGGACCGCGGCCGACGCGCTGCGGGGTAGGGGATATCGAAACCCCACCCGCCCGACCATCCGGGGTTGCTCCTTTTCGGCGCCATGGCCGAGCCGGTGCCCGCGCCAGATCTGACGCACGGTTGCGTCCCGCATTCGCGCGGCCATTTCGGGTACCGACATGCGCAAACCTCGCCTGATATACCACGCGAGGCTCATGGGAACGTGTTCGCGAAGAAAGGGATAAGGGTGGTCGTCCGACGGGTTAACCGGGAATCGGACGGCATCCCGACGCGAGAATGCCGGTTGAAGTAAGCTAGGCGCCGCCGGAGAGGAGGGCAAGCACCCGGGGGACGGCGTACGCCGTCCCCCGGGTGTAAGAGCCCTTCATGCGGTGTTACGAAGTCAGCGGGGCGCAACCATGTTGTAGCTTCCGCCCGCGCCGGCGATTCGAACTGCATCGAATACCGCGACCCGGGGGGTCGTCGCCCACGTATACCAAATCCACTTGTGGATGCCAAGCTTGAAGTAAGCCGGCAACTTGTTTTGCAGGGTGTTCGGCCCGGTGGCGTTGACCACCTGGGTGCCGTTCTTCCAGATCTGCAGCACGCCGCGGCTGTCGTTGTACCACTTGGCGTGCACCACGAAGCGGGTCCAGGCGCCCTTCGCCACGGCGCCTCCATTCCACGAATGCCACGCCGGCGTCGCGGGATAGGGTCCGCCGCTCATGTTGACGAACATCCAGTTGGATCCCATAAACTGGAAGGAAAGGATCGGCGCCCGTCCCTTGGACCAGTCGATCGTTCCGTCGGGTCGGGGATCCGGCGTGTCGTGAAGCTGCTGGATGCTCGTGCTCTGGTTTCCGCTCCCGTCATTGGTCCAGCTGGTCGGGATGTAGACGCTGAACCCGTACCAGACCTCGTCGCCGACGCCGAAAGGGCCGTTGGCGTTGCCGCTCCAGTTGCTCAACTTGGGACGGACGATCTCGGAGCGTGTCCGGCCGTCGATCAGGGGGTCCGTGTGTCGTACCTCGTCCCGGAAGGAATGCGTTCCTTCGGTAATCGGCGATTGCACTACGGTCGCGGAGTAGCTGCAGCAGGTTTCCCTGCTCCATGCAGCGAGCCCGTTGTCGAAATTGTCCGAGAAGATAAGCCCGACACTAGCCGCTAATCCTTCCAACGGGGGCGTACCCTGTGTCGGGGGGTCGAGATTGGGTGTGTCGGGGCTGCTGGTTGGGGTGGTGGCGCCCTCGCTACAGGCGATCACGAAGGCAGCGAGAAGAATCGGGCTCATTCCGGCAAGATTGCGCGATCGCAGAACAGCCATGCGGTGCGCGAGCTTGTAGATCCAAGTCATGCGTACTCCACTTCGGGGTGATGCCCTCCTCCCTCTCGCGAACCCGTTCCCATCCGGAGGGCGCCACAACATGACAAGGCACCGGGACCCAGGGAACCTCCCAAAATTTGAACAAGTTAAGAAACGCGTGACGGGTGGAGTGCAGGTTATTGCACTTCAGGTGGTTAGCGGCGGGCAATTCCCAGTGTAACAATTCACTGTTAAGCTGTTTGACGGCTTGGATTGACACTCAGCTCGGGACGAGGCCAAAATGACCTCACCCGCGGAGCGCTCCGCGGGTGAGGTCATCGGGTGAATGCTGTGTGGAGTTGGCCTAGCGAGGCGCGACGGCGCTGTAGCTGCCACCAGCCCCCGCGATCCTGAGGGCGTCGTAGTATGCGGTCCGGCTCGTCACCGACGGCGTATTCCAGATCCACTTGTGAATGCCAAGCTTGAAATAGGCCGGCAGCACGTTCTCGAGGGTGTTCGGCCCGGTGGCGTTGACCACCTGGGTGCCGTTCTTCCAGATCTGCAGCACGCCGCGGCTGTCGTTGTACCACTTGGCGTGCACCACGAAGTCGGTCCAGGCGCCCTTCGCCACGGCTCCTCCATTCCACGAATGCCACACCGGCGTCGCGGGATAGGGTCCGCCGCTCATGCTGACGAACATCCAGTTGGAGCCGTCAAACTGGAAGGAAAGGATCGGCGCCCGTCCCTTGGACCAGTCGATGTTGCCGCTGGCGTCCGGGTCCGGAGTATCGTGGAGCTGCTGGATGCTCGTACTCTGGTTCCCCGTCCCATCGTCGGTCCAGGTGGTCGGGATGTAGACCGAGAAGCCGTACCACACCTCGTCGCCCACTCCAAACGGCCCGTTGGCATCGCCGGTCCAGTTCGAGAGCTGCGGCCGCAGCAACTCGGCGCGCGTTCGCCCGGCCACCAGGGGATCGGTCTCGTTGACCTCCACGCGGAGGGACGTGGACCCTTCGCGCAACGGGCTCGAGCCCGTCACCGCCGAGTAATTGCAGCAAGTCTCCCGCTGCCAGCGGGCGAGGCCGCTCTCGAAGCTCTCGTCGAAGAGCAGTTGGGACGTGGAGGGAGGAGGGGGAGCGGTGATGGTGACCGTCGCGGTATCCGCGGTGGTGGCCTGTTGCTGGGTTGCGATGACGCGAAACGTGCCGGCGACGCTGCCTGCGGTGTACAGCCCGCCGGTCGTGACGCTGCCGCCGCTCGCCGAATAGGTCACGGGCGGAACCGTCGTGCTCCCGTCGGTCCACCGCGCGGCGACGGCGAATTGCAGCTTCGCCCCGGCGGACATCGACGCGGACGTAGGCGTGAGGGTGAAGGTTTGCAACGTGGGCGCCGGCGGGCTGATTGCGATGAGAGCGGTATCGGCTTTGCCGCTCGCCGCGTCGCGCGCGATGACGGCGTAGGAGCCGCCCACTCCACCGGCCGTGTAGTCGCCGGCCGCGGTGATTGAGCCGCCCGTGGCGCTATAGGTCGGCGTGAGCGGAACGGTGGTGCCGTCGCTCAGCTGGGCGACGGTGGAGAATCGCTGGGTGGCGCCGGCCAGCAGCGTTGCGCTCCCGGGGGAGAGCACGAGCCGCTGGACCGTCGCCATCGGCGCGCTGAGCGTCACGGTGGCCGTGTCCGCCGGGCCTTCCGCGGACGACGCGACGACCGCGAATTTGCCGGGCGCGGTGCCTGCCGAATAGCTGCCGTCCGGGGCGATCGTGCCGCCCGTGGCGGTATAGGTGACCCCGATGGGGGCGACGGACCCATCGGCGTAGGAGCCGCTCACCGAGAACTGCACGGTCCCGCCGGTCGCGAGAGCGATCGAGCCGGGAACGAGTCGCACGGACACTAGCGGGGCAGCTGGCGGCGTCGATACGGTCACGAGCGCGGTATCCGTCAACCCGGTGCTCGCGTTCGACCCGATGACCGCGTAGCGCCCCGGCGTCGGGGGTGCGCGGTAGGTCCCGGCAGAGTCGATGGTGCCGCCCGACACGCGCCAGGTGACGCTCATCGCGGTCCTAGCTCCAGAGCTCGTGGTCGCGATTGCCGACAAGTCCTCAACACCGGAGGGGGGGAGCGTGGCGGTGTCGGGCACGATGCTGAGCGCGACGTAGGTCTGCCCGAACTTATTCCCACGTGGTCGCCAGCCCTTGAACGCCGAGATTGCTTCTGGGGGCCCGCCTGTGGAAGTCTCGCTGGGGAGATCACCCGAGGCACACGCAACCGACAACAGCAGGGGGAGCAGCATGGAGCAATATGGAAGCATTGCCCACCGCCGCGAGAGCTTGAAGGTGAACGTCATTCCGACGCCTCCGGCCTGAACCTCCTGTGTGCGCCCAACCTTGCCCGGCCCCGGCCTCCACCCTTGGACGTAAGCATTATCGGATAAAGGCTCCCGGTTTGAAACCCTCAATAATTGTACAGTTCGTGTCCAACACGGCCAATGATATGCTTGTAATCATTTCTCACAAATGGTGTTACTTTGTCAATTGATGACGTATTGTAACGAAATATTGTAAATAAGCTGGACGACCATAGCGCAAACCTTGCGCGCTCTCGCGGTCGCCGCCACCTTGAACCGCCCCCCAGGCGACCTCGCCCCTCAGACCGCCCCACCCCGGAGATGTCTGCCCATGCCCATGCGCCGAGTGCGTGGCCGGAACCTCGACTTCGCCCTGGTGCTGGGTGGGATCCTCGTGAACGTGGCCGTGGCACTCTCAGCGCGACATTTCCCGTACCAAGACATTGTCAACCACCTCACGCGCTACGTCCTGATGGACCGTTTCTGGTTCGGTCAGCCCCCGGTAGGCATCTCGGTGAAACTGCTTCCGACACCCTACATCGGCTTGGACTTAATCGGTGTGGCGCTGGTTCACCTTCTCGGGCCGGAGCCGACTCTCCGAATCCTCGGGATACTGCCCCTGGTGGTGCTGCCCCTTGGCATGGACGCCCTTCTTCGGGCCACCGCCCCCGCGCAACGGGGGTGGGCGTTGGTGGGCTGTCTGTTCGGTTTCTCCTGCCACTACCTGGCGGGGTTCCTGAACTTCGCGCTGGGAATCGGACTGGCGCTCTGGTGGCTGGCATTCTGGTGGCCGCGACGGGCATCCTCGAGCCGGATCCACCGCCTGGGCCTCGCCCTTGGCGGCGCCGGACTCTACCTGGTGCACCTCTCGGCACCGCTGATCGTGCTCGGTGTCTGGAGCCTCGACCTCGTCTGCCAGCTCGCCACGCACCGGCGAGAGGTGACTGGCCGCAAGGACCTCGGCCGGCGCCTCTGGCTGGGGGCGAGCGTGGCAGGCGCAGTGGGAGTACTGTGGCTCTGGGCCGCGGCCGCGAGCCCCGCGACGCCCGGTCCGGGGTTGATCACCCAGTTCCGTCCGCTGCGGGAGAAGCTGTTGATGGCGGCCTACCCTTTTCTCTCGTTCTCGAGATTGCAGGCCGCCGTGATGCTCACGGGCTACCTCGGAGCGGTGATGGCCTTGTTTCTCCACAACCGAGGAGCCCGGCTCCGGAATGCGTTCCTGACCGCCGGCCCGGTATTCTTCCTGTTGTTCGTCGTCTCGCCGGCCACCATGGACGTGGACGTCCGGTGGCTTCTCCCCGCGATGCTTCTCCCGTTCTGCGCGCCCGCTCCCGGCCCGGCGCCCGGACGCATGCTGCTCGCCTTGCTACTCGTGTCTTCCCTGGCGCACGCCGCGACGATCGCTGTGTTTGCCCATCGCACGGATGAGCGTCTGGACCGATTCGATGCCGTGTTGGCGGCACTCCCGGCGAGGCGGCGCCTCCTCCCGCTGGTGACGGACCGGAACCGGCCGGCGGCAATGAGTCCGTACCTACACTACAGTCTCTGGTATACGATCCGAAAGAAAGGACAGGTCGCGAGCCTGTTCACCCGGACCGGCGAGTACGAGGGCGCGTCCCCCTGGTATCACCTGAACCATTTTCGGTCCGAGCCGACGCCCTACTTCCCGTCCTATGCCTGGGGGGTCACCCTGTTCACGCCGCTGAACTGCGGACGGATTCAACGTGAATACGACTTCATCCTGCAGGCGGGGAAAAACGGGCGGGCGGCTCAACTGATCGGCAAATGCGCCGTGGAGGCGCTTCGACTCGGAGATGTGACCCTCTATCGAGTACTCCGATAGGGAGGACGCCGTTCATCGGTGCGCGACCTTCTGCTCCTCGTGGTAGTCGAAATCAGTGTTCACGGCCCACACGTCATGGCGCGCCCCGCGCATGTTTTCCAGCGTGAGCATCGCGGTGTACATCGAGTGATCGGCATTGTTGTACTTGTGCATGCCGTTTCGGCCGACCGTATGGAGGTTCGGGATGGGATCGATGTAGTCTCGGATCACGGCCAGGTGTGAACGGTATGTCGTGTCGTACACCGGGTACGCCTTTGGCATCGGTACCACGCACCCGTCGAAGACCTTTGCCGGATCCGCCAGGCCGAGCACGCCCAACTCACGCGCCGCCAGAGCGACAAGGTCCTCGCAGCTCCGCCGCCAGAGGCCATCGCCCTCGAAGCAGAAATATTCCATTCCCAGGCAGGTGACCCCGGGCTCTGGGACCATGGCCCGCGACCAGTTGTTGAAGTTCTGGATGCGCCCGACCAGGACATCGGCGGAGTGGATATAGATCCAGTTGTCCGGGAAAAGCGGCTCCTGCCGGATCATGAGCGCCACGACGAGGAAGTCGCGGTACTTAATGCCGGCGGCGGCTTGCCGTGCCGGCTCCGGCGCGCTCGGGCTCAGTGCCGTGACGAGGTGCCGGAGCGGCATGCGTCGCGATCACGTGGTCGGCCTGGAGGCGCACCTCGCCGCCGGCGGCATGCGCCCGGACCGCCACTACCTGCTCATCCTGGATCTCGATACTGTCCACCACGTGCCGCAAGCGCACCTCGCCTCCCAACTCCTCCACTCGATCCCGCGCCCGCTCCCACATCTGGCCCGGTCCGAGGCGAGGATACTGGAACTCGTGAATGAGAGTCTTGACTCCGGCGGAGCGCCGTTGGAGAGGGAGGGCCGACAGCATGGCTTTCACGAGTGAGAGGCCCTGAATCCGCTGCGCAGCCCACTCCGCGCGGATCTCGGTCGGCGGAATCCCCCATACCTTTTCGGTGTACGTCTTGAAGAAGATGCTGATACAGGCGCTTGCCGAACCGGTTGGACACCCACTGCTCGAAGTTCTCCTCCGGACGGCTGGGCGCCAGACGCGCCCGGATGTAGCTGGCCATGATCCGGGCGGTCTCCATCGCTCCGAGGCCGCCCAGTGCGTTCATCGCCTTGAGCGGATAGTCGAAGAACTTGCCGCCGTAATAGATCCGCGACAGCCTCGGAACCGAGATGAACTCGTCGCCGAGCAGCTCCCGCCACATGGCCTGCACGGGGTCGATCTTGGTGAAGAAGCGATGGCCGCCGATGTCGAATCGGTAGCCCTTGTATTGGGCGGTCCGCGAGATTCCACCGACGACGCCGTCGGCTTCAAGCACGGTGACGCGGTGGCCCTCCTTCGCGAGCAGATAGGCCGCCGTGAGCCCGGCCGGGCCGGCGCCGATCACGACTACGCGATCCCCGGGCCGAAGCGGGGAGACTGCGCGCGGAGCCGCGCTCATGGGGAGAGACGAATCGGACACGCTCGGCTCAATGCACCGGCGGGGTCAATGCATGCTTTGCGCGGACCAAGGACAGCCCGGTGGGACTTTCCGTCACCGTCATGTCGAAATCCACCACGGAGTCGGCGCGGGGGCGCTGCTTCACCCAGTAGTACGGAACGTTCGGGTGGTGGGCGTCCACCACTACGCAGCCGCACTCCTGTGCAACGTCATGGATAGTCTCGGTCAACACCTTGACGTACGAGTTCTCGAAGCGCCCGGTCGTGTCGCCGTAACGCGGATACAGCCTGATGATCGAGCCGGCCGGAACGCGCGCCGCCTGGGCCAGGACCACCCGATACCGGTGATTGAATCGCTGGATGCGAAGGGCGGCCTCGGTCACCTGCCATGCCAACAGGAGAGCTGCTAGCGCGGTAAGGGGTGTCCGCCAGCGATCGGGGGTTGGATAGCCGAGACCGGGAAGCAGCACCGACCATGCGACCAGGTCGATCCGCCCCACCATGATCCCGCCCTGCCCGATGAAATCCGGCGACACCAAGCGCAACACGAAGAGCGAGACCGCCACCAGGAGGACGAACCGCATCGGGGGCGCGATGCGGCCGTCGCGGAGTGCACGGAGCGTGATCAATGCTATCAGGGCGATCAGAACCATGAATAGCGTGCGACGCAGCCGATACTCCAGCCCGGGTACTGCAAAGCCGTGCCAGAACCACATGCCGGCCAGACTGCTCGCCGACTGGGTCGGCGTCAGCCAGCGCATTCCACCCTCTCCAGTGGAGGGTCCCATCATGTAACTCACAATCAGACAAAGGGTCGGCACTCCTGCGAGCGCGACAAGCATTCGCAATCGCAGTGGGAGCCGTCCGGTCACTACTCGGAGACCGATCAGGCCTAAGAAAATGCCCGCGCCCACCAGGTGGGAGTAAAAGGTGGCCACCCCCAGCACCGTCAGGGCCGTCAGAGGCACTGCCGGTGGGCGCCGGGCGAGAGTCTCTTCTGCGAGAGGTCCGGCCAGGAGAGCGGTGGTGAGCAGGAGCAGAGGGACCGAGATGAGAAAGCTAAAATATCCCGAGTAGAGGAACCAGTTATGCAGCAGCAACAGCGCCGCCAACGCCCCCAGCGTGATACCGCCGGCGATGGTCAGCGAGAGCAGATAGATCACGGCCGCGGAGCTCAGCAGGATTATGGAGACGGCCACACGCTGTGCGGTGCGAGACTCCACCCGACCGGCGAGGACGTACTGAAGCCAGAAGTAACTGAGGTTGGGCGTGTTCCAGTTCACGCTCCGCTCGTAATACGCGTGAAATCGGCTCGACGGATCGGCGAGGTCCCGGTAAACGTCCGTGTAATAGACATGGGCCGGACCGTCCTCGGTCGGAAAACGTGCGCCCACCCAGACCGGCAGCAGAAGCATTGCGCTGAGTGCCCAGTACAGCATCGGCGGGACCCCCCGGCAGATTTCTCGCCGGAGATGCGGCGTCGCGTCCCGAGGGGACAGCATCGTGGTCAAGGGGGTACCTCTACTTGAAGCCGCCGGCGCGGAGCATGTCGGGAACGCGCCGGAGGGTACGCCAGTAGATGTCTTCCATCAGGATGTGGGCGAACTCGCCGTTCCGGCCGATACTGAAAAGACCGTCGATGCCGGTACCTCGTTCGAGGCGCTGGCGATCGAGCTCGTAGGAATTCAGAAATACAGGATAGGCGATGGGTGTGCGCAGCACACG
>CAVQGA010000018.1:0-414978 GCA_963711915.1 uncultured Gemmatimonadales bacterium | reverse complement strand
TCCACCACGCTCTCGTCGGAGACGTTGGGGATTTCCCGGGTGATCTCCTCCTGGCCCCGCTTGGTGTCGCGGACGTGCAGCTCGAGCTCCTGGATGTGGATCGACGAGTAGACGTCGTCCTTCACCAGCCGCTCGCAGAGCACGATGGCGTCCTCGAAGTTGTGCCCGTACCACGGCATGAACGCGACCAGCACGTTGCTGCCGAGCGCCAGCTCCCCGCGATCGGTGCCGGCGCCGTCGGCGATGATCTCGCCCGCCTCGACGTGCTGGTTAGCTGCACCAGGGGCCGCTGGTTGATGGCGGTGTCCTGGTTGGTGCGCCAGAACTTCTTCACCCGGTAGCGGTCGTGCTGGTGCAGCCGGGCCAGCGGCTGGTCGCCCGCCTGCGGCTCCTTGGCGCCGGCGTCGACGATGATCTCGTCGGCGGTGACCCGGGTGACCATGCCGGTCCGGCGCGCGATGATGACCGCGCCGAATCCCGCGCCACCTTCTCCTCGAGCCCGGTGCCCACCAGCGGCGCCTGCGGGAAGAGCAGCGGCACGCACTGCCGCTGCATGTTCGAGCCCATGAGCGCGCGGTTGGCGTCGTCGTGCTCGAGGAACGGGATCAGCGCCGCCGCGATGCTAACCAGCTGCTCCGGCGCCACGTCCATGAAGTCGATCCGGTCCGGCGGCAGCAGCGGGTAGTCGTCCCCCTTGCGGCAGAGCACCAGCTGGTCGGAGAACGCGCCGTCGGCATCGAGCACGGCGTTGGCCTGGGCGACGGTGAAGTCCTCCTCGTCGCTCGCCGAGAGCCAGCGGATCTCGTTGGTGACCTTGCCGTGCTTGACCACGCGGTACGGCGTCTCGATGAACCCGAGGTCGTTGATCCGGGCGTAGGTCGAGAGGCTGGTGATCAGGCCGATGTTCGGGCCTTCCGGCGTCTCGATCGGGCACATCCGGCCGTACTGCGAGTAGTGCACGTCGCGGACCTCGAAGCCCGCGCGCTCGCGCGTCAGGCCGCCCGGACCCAGCGCCGACAGCCGGCGCTTATTGGTCAGCTCGGCCAGCGGGTTGGTCTGGTCCATGAACTGCGACAGCTGCGAGCTCCCGAAGAACGCCTGGATGACGGCGCTCACCGTCCGGGCGTTGACCAGATCGTCGAGCGAGATCTTCTCGGGATCCGAGTTGATGCTCATCCGCTCCTTGACCAGCCGCGCCATGCGCGACAGGCCCACGGAGAACTGGTTGGCGATCAGCTCGCCCACGCTCCGGATACGCCGGTTGCCCAGGTGGTCGATGTCGTCGGTGAACCCGCGCCCGTCGTGCAGGTCGATCAGGTAGCGGATGATGGCGACGAAATCGTCCTCGGTCAGGACCGTGTGGTTCGGATCGGTCTTGAGCTTGAGGCGCTGGTTGATCTTGTACCGGCCCACCCGCCCGAGGTCGTACCGCTTCGGGTTGAAGAACAGCTTCTGGAGCTGCTGCCGCGCGGTCTCGAGGTTGGGCGCGTCGCCCGGCCGGAGCAGGGCGTAGATCTGCTCCAGGGCCTCGGCCTCGCTGTGGGTCGGGTCCTTGGCCAGCGTGTTCTTGATCAGCGGCGACTCCGACCGGCCCGGCCGGCAGCAGCACCTCGACCTTGTGGACGCCCGCCTTGATCAGCTTCTTCCGCAGCGCCTCGGTCAGCTCGCTGCCGCCCTCGGCCACGACCTCGCCCGTCTCCGGGTCGGCCGCGTCGAACGCCAGCACGTGGTTCTGCCGGTCGCGGGTCGAGGTGGGCTGCTCCTCCTCGCGCACGTCGAGGGTGCTGTAGCCGGCGAACACCGTCACCGACTTGACGCCCTTGTGCCGCATCTCGTTGAGCCGCTCCTGGGTGAGCTCGTCGCCCACCGAGCCCAGCGGCTCGCCCTTGGGATCCTCGGGGTTCGCCACGTCCACGCGCCAGCAGCGAGCCGATGACCTCACGCTTCTCCTGCCGGCCCTCGAGCTTGCCGGTGATGTTCAGGTCCTTCGTCGCGAAGAACAGCTTCAGGATGTCGGCGTTGTTCCCGTGGCCGAAGGCGCGGAGCAGCGCCGTGGCCGGGAACTTCTTCTTCTTGTCGATGTGGACGTAGATCACGTCGTGGATGTCGATCGTGAACTCGACCCACGAGCCCCGGAACGGGATGATCCGCGCCGAGAACAGCCGCTGGCCGTTGGGGTGGGTGTCCTCCTCGAACACCACGCCGGGCGAGCGGTGGAGCTGGCTCACCACGACCCGCTCCGCGCCGTTGATCACGAACGTCCCGAGCGGGGTCATGATCGGCAGCTCGCCGAGGTAGACCTCCTTCTCGATGGCGTTCTTGAGCCGCCTCTGCCCCTCGACCTCCTCGTACACGTCGAGGCGGAGCTTGGCCTTGAGCGGCGCCGCGTAGGTCATGTCGCGCTCGATGCACTCCTCGACCGCGTACTTGGCCTCGCCCAGCGAGTAGCCCAGGAACTCCAGCTTGTACTTCTCGTTCACGTCCGTGATCGGGAACAGGTCCCGGAAGACGCGCTCGAGCGAGACGTCCTGGCGGGCGCCGTGGACGTCGTCGGGCACCAGCAGCGTCTGGAACGCGGCGGTCTGGATGTCGAGCAGGTGCGGCATCGGCATGCCGCCTTCCCGCTTGCTGAACGTGATGACGGATCGGTTCGTCTGAGGCATCAGTGGCTCACTCCCACGCAACACAAATGGCCCCAACGCGGATCCCCCGCCGGAAGACGGGGTGACCTACGGGGCTCGGCAGATTCGGGAACTTCCGAGAGCTTCGAGCGTGCATTCGTCTCACTGAAATAGGGTTGAAGTCGCCGGGTCCATCGCCGGAGGCCGGACCGCGGTCCGGCGCCCGGCTCGGGACCGCGCTTCGCCCTACTTCAGCTCGACTTCCGCGCCCTGCTCCTCCAGCTTCTTCTTGATCTCCTCGGCCTCCGCCTTCGAGATCCCTTCCTTCAGGACGCTCGGGGCATTGTCCACCGCGTCCTTGGCTTCCTTCAGGCCCAGGCTGGTGATCTCGCGGACCACCTTGATGACCTGGATCTTCTTGGCGCCGCCCGCCTTGAGGACGACGGAGAACTCCGTCTTCTCCTCGACCGCGGGCGCCGCGCCGCCGCCACCCGCGCCGCCGCCCACCGGGGCCGCCGCGACGGTGACGTTGAACTTGCGTCTTGAAGGCCTCGATGAGGTCCGCGAGCTCGAGCACGGTCTTGTGGCCGATCGCTTCGAGGATCTCTTCGTTGCTCAGCGTGGTCGTTGCCATGTCACTATCTCCGTACGGTTAAGAAGCGGTACCGCGCTGTTCGCGGAGGGCCTCGAGGGCGCCCACAAAGGAATACAGCAGACCGTTGAGCGAGCCGGCGAGCTGCGCCAGCAGGACCTCACGCGACGGGATCTGGCCGAGGCGCTTGACGTGCGCCGGCGAAACGGCCTTGCCGTCCACCATCCCAGCCTTCACCGCCGGCCGCTCGAACTCCTTGGCGAAGTCGCCGAGGACCTTGGCCGCGGCGAGCGCATCCTTGGTCAGCACCAGCCCGGTCGGGCCGGCCAGATGCTCGTCCAGCCCGGTGATGCCGTTGGCGGCCAGCGCCCGCTGGGCCAGCGTGTTCTTCACCACCACGTAGGAGACCCCCGCGGCCCGGAGCCGGCGGCGGAACTCGGTCATGCGCAGCACGTTCATGCCGCTGAAGTCGGTCACGTAGACGTGGGGAGCGTCCTTGAGCAGCGCGCTCAGGCTCTCCACCGTCTCCTGGCGTTCGGTCTTGTTCATCGGTACCCCGCCGTATCGAGCCGCACGCCCGGCCCCATGGTGCTCGAGATGGTCGCCGAGCGGATGTAGACGCCCTTGGCCGCCGACGGCTTGGCCCGGAGATGGTGTCCATGAAGGCGCTCACGTTGTCCGCCAGCTGGGCCGGCGAGAACGACACCTTGCCGACCGGGGCATGCACGTTCCCGGTCTTGTCCACCCGGAACTCGATCTTGCCCGCCTTGATCTCCCGCACCGCCTTGGCCCACGTCCATGGTGACCGTCCCCGCCTTGGGGTTCGGCATGAGGCCGCGGGGGCCCAGCACCCGGCCCAGCTGGCCGAGCTGGCCCATGACGTCCGGCGTGGCGACGATGACGTCGCACTCGAGCCAGCCGTCCTTGAGCTTCTGGATGTATTCGATGCCCACGAAGTCGGCGCCCGCGGCCTCGGCCTCGCGCACCCGCTCGCCCTGGGTAATCACCAACACCCGAACCGGCTTCCCGGTTCCGTGGGGCAGCACGACCGTGCCGCGCACCACCTGGTCGGCGTGGCGCGGGTCGACGCCCAGCCGCACGGCGACGTCCACGGTCTCATCGAACTTGGCGAACGACGCGCCCTTCACGAGCGGCGACGGCCTCCGGGATCTGGTACTCGCGCGCGCGATCGACCTTGGCCGCCGCCGCCTTGAACTTCTTGCCCTGGGTCGGCCATCAGTCCACCACCTCCAGCCCCATCGACCGGGCGGTGCCGGCGATCATCCGCATGGCGCTGTCGAGGTCGGACGCGTTGAGATCGGCCATCTTGATCTCCGCGATCTTCTTGACCTGCGCGCGGGTGACCTTGCCCACCTTGGTCCGGTTGGGCTGGCCGCTGCCCTTCTCGACCCCCGCCTCCTTGAGCAGGAGGTTCGGGGCCGGCGGCGTCTTGGTGATGAACGTGAAGGTCCGATCGGCGTAGATCGTGACCACGCACGGGGATCACCATCCCGCTCTGGCTCTGCGTCCGGGCGTTGAACTGCTTCACGAACTCCATGATGTTCACGCCGTGCGGACCCAGGGCCGTGCCGACCGGGGGCGCGGGCGTAGCCGCGCCGGCCGGGCACTGCAGCTTGACCAATGCCTGGATCTTCTTTGCCATCGGGCTCCTCGTTTCGGTGGACGCGCGGAGCGTCCCTCCTGCCGCATGACCCGCGCGGATCGCGTGGCGCATCACGCTCAGCGACCTGCCGCGATGACCCGCGCGGTCGCGGGGCCGCTCGTCCTGAGTGCCGCCGCCTAGTGCCCCCGCAGCTGCAGGTAGTCCAGCTCCACCGCCGTCGGCCGGCCGAACAGGCTGACCGACACCTTCACCTTGCCCTTGTCCGCCAGCACCTCTTCGACCGTGCCGCTGAAGTCGGAGAACGGCCCTTCCGTGATCTCGACCACCTGGCCGATCATGAAGGGGATCTCCTCCTTGGGCTCCGCCTCGGTCACGGCCTCGGCGATGCCGAGCAGCCGGTTGACCTCGTCCTGCCGGAGCGGCTGCGGCAGCTTGCCCGTGCCGACGAACTTGATCACGCCCTGGATGCTGTTGACGACGTGGAGCGCTTCCTGGCTCATGGCCATCTCGACCAGCACGTAGCCAGGGTACAGCTTCCGCTCGACCGTCACCTTCTTGCCGTTCTTGATCTCGATGACGTCCTGCACCGGCACCAGGGCCTGGCGGATCAGCTTCTGCTCGGCCGGGCGCGGATCGTCCTCGATCCGCTTCTGGAGGAGGTTCCGCACCTTGTTCTCGTGCCCGGCCGTCGTCTGGATCGCGTACCAGCGGTATTCCATAGGTCTACCGCGCGAGTCGCGCGACTCCGTTCACGAGAATGAGCCTGCAGCACGTAGTCCATCAGGCCGATCGTGATGCCCAGCATGATGCTGAGGACGACGATCATCCGGGTCGCCTTGACCAGCTCGTCGCGGGTCGGCCACGTCACCTTCTTCATTTCGTCGCGCACGCCGACGAGGAACTGGCGGGTGCCGGTCACCCAGCCGGTCAGCCGGTTCGGACGGCTGCGCCACCTGCACCCGGTCCATGGCTACTTCGACTCTTTGTGCGCGCGGTGCGTGTCGCACCGGGGGCAGTACTTCCGCCGCTCCACCCGCTCGGGGTGCTTGCGCTTGTTCTTGTCCGCGAAAAAGTTGCGGCTCTTGCACTCGGTGCACTCTAGCGTGATCTTGTCTCTCGGCACGCTTCAATCCTCTCGACGGAGAGGACGGAGGGACGGAGAGGGAGGGTCAGCAGCGACCGCTCCGTCCTCTCCGTCCTCTCCGTCACTTCAAGATTTTCGTGACCACGCCCGCGCCCACCGTCCGGCCGCCCTCGCGGATGGCGAACCGCAGCCCCTCGTCCATCGCGATCGGCGTGATCAGCTCGATCGTCATCTGGATGTTGTCCCCCGGCATCACCATCTCCACCCCCGCCGGCAGCTCCACGCTCCCCGTGACGTCGGTCGTCCGGAAGTAGAACTGCGGCCGGTACCCCTTGAAGAACGGCGTGTGCCGCCCCCCCTCCTCCTTCGTCAGCACGTACACCTCGGCCTCGAAGTGCGTGTGCGGCGTGATGCTCCCCCCTTCGCCAGCACCATCCCCCGCTCGATCTCGTGCTTCTCCACCCCCCGCAGCAGCAGCCCCACGTTGTCCCCCGCCTGCCCCTGGTCCAGCAGCTTGCGGAACATCTCCACCCCCGTCACCACCGTCTTCTTCGCGCTGTTGAACCCCACCACCGCCACCTCCTCCCCCACCTTCACCACCCCCCGCTCGATCCGCCCCGTCGCCACCGTCCCCCGCCCCGTGATCGAGAACACGTCCTCCACCGGCATCAGGAACGGCTTGTCCGTCTCCCGCACCGGCTCCGGGATGAACGTGTCCAGCGCCGTGTACAGCTCGTCCATCTTCGCCAGCCACTCCGGCTGCCCCGCGATCGCCCCCGTCGCCGAGCCCCGGATCACCGGCGTCTCGTCCCCCGGAAACTCGTACTGGCTCAACAGCTCCCGCACCTCCAGCTCCACCAGGTCCAGCAGCTCCGCATCGTCCACCAGGTCGCACTTGTTCAGAAACACCACCACCGACGGCACGTTCACCTGCCGCGCCAGCAGAATGTGCTCCCGCGTCTGCGGCATCGGCCCGTCCGTCGCCGACACCACCAGGATCGCCCCGTCCATCTGCGCCGCCCCCGTGATCATGTTCTTCACGTAGTCCGCGTGCCCCGGACAGTCCACGTGCGCATAGTGCCGCTTCTTGGTCTCGTACTCCACGTGGCTCGTCGCGATCGTCAGGATCTTGGTCGCGTCCCGCCGCCCCTGCGACTCCGACGCCTTCGCCACCTCGTCGTACGGGATGTACTTCGTCCCCCACCCCTTCGTCCGCCGACACCTTCGTCAGCGCCGCCGTCAGCGTCGTCTTCCCGTGGTCCACGTGCCCGATCGTCCCGACGTTCACGTGCGGCTTCGTCCGCTCAAATTTCGCCTTCGCCATGGTCGCCTTGTCCCGAGATCCGGTTGGGTCCTTCGTTTGGGCGGAGGATGGGCGGAGGACGTCTCGTCTCGCATCACCTCTCCGTCCTCTCCGCCCTCTCCGCCCATCCCACAAGCTCGCGACCGGGATCGAACCGGTGACCTCATCCTTACCAAGGATGCGCTCTACCGACTGAGCTACGCGAGCGACCCTCTTTCGTCAGAGCGGGCGACGGGGCTCGAACCCGCGACCCTCAGCTTGGAAGGCTGATGCTCTACCAACTGAGCTACACCCGCAGCTGCGTCCGCGAACCTATCGCCTAACCGCCCGCCATGGTGGGGGTAGGATTCGAACCTACGTAGGGCAGAGCCCGGCAGATTTACAGTCTGCTACCATTAGCCACTCGGTCACCCCACCGAGCCTGCGAGTCACCCTCATCTGAGACAGAACCCCGCCGGCGAAGGAGCGGGGTCCTATTCATCGAAGGTGTCGGCGTCACCGAGCTGACGAGGGGAATCGAACCCCTAACCTCCCGCTTACAAGGCGGGTGCTCTGCCAGTTGAGCTACGCCAGCCTATAACAGGCCGAACAAGACAGACTCGTATGATAGAGGGCAAGTTGGCCTGAGTCAATGGGGTGGACCTCGTTGTGGCCAGCGCCGGAGCCCTCCTCCGCCGGCCGGCCCGCCGCCCTCGGGGTCGCCCTTGGACGGACCCGCGCGGGTGGGCTAACTTCTTCGCTCTTTTCATTCTACAGCGACCATTTCGGCGGCCGGGCGGCGCGCGCCCTCCGCCCAGGTACACGACACGCCCATGGCGGGGACGCCCACCGCACACGTCCACCGGCTCCGCTCGAGATGAGCGGCGTCGTTCTGATCGGCCTGCTCGGCTGTGGTCGGGCCGCGAAACAGCTCCACGTCCCCGCGATCCTCCGGACGCGCGAGACGCGGCTGACCGCGGTCTGCGATCCCGTGCCCGAGCGGCGGCAGCTCGTCGCCCGCGCAGCCCCGGGCTGCCGCGCCTTCGCCACGGCGGAGGAGCTGTTCGCCTCGCGCTCGGTGGATGCGGTGCTGGTCGCGTCGCCGCCGGAGACCCACGTCGCGTTGGCGGAGCTCGCGCTCCGGGCCGGAGTGCCGGTCCTGGTCGAGATGCCGCTGGCCGGCTCGCTCGCGGAGGCCATCCACTTGGCCGAGCTGGAGCGCAAGACCCGGGGATCGGTGATGGTGGGGTTCAATCGGCGATGGTGGGAGCCGGCGCAGGCGCTGCACCACGCGCTCGCCCGGCGGGACGAGGTGCCGTTGACGGCCGAAACGCGTATCGTCGGCCAGACCCCGGTTGCCACCGGACCGGGCCAACCGACGGATCCGCTGGAGGATCTGGCGGTGCACCATCTCCACCTGCTCCCCTATCTGCTGGATCATGTGATCGCGACGGTGCACGCGCGCCGCCCCGGACCGTCCGAGGTCGAGCTGATCCTTCGCTTCACCGGCGGGAGCGCGGCGCGCTGCGTGGCGAGCCTGGGTCCGCAGCCGAAGGAGCACGTCGTGGTGACCGCCGGCACCCGACGCTTGACCATCACCGCCGATTCCGACCGTGTCGGCCCGGCGCTCGGCCCGGTCCGCAGCGCGCTCGACGCGGCCGGCACGCTCCGGCGCCGCCTGCTCGGAGGCGACACCAGCCTGCGGCGGTCCTACGAGCGCCAGCTTCGGGCGTTCCTCGAGTGCGTCCAGGCCGGGCGCGGCGGCCTGGCGGTGAGCCCGGGAACGGCCGAGGGCATCGCCGCCATGCTCGCGCTCCAGGCGGCTCGGGACTCGCTCGCGGCTCATGGCGCCGAGGTCGCCGTGCCCGCGCTCCCGATCTCGTGATGCCGGCGTCCTAGCCGCGCGCCCGGACCACCTCGATCGAGCCGTCGCGGTTGTCCCGCACCTCCCATCCCGAGGCCTTGAGCAGCCCGCGGATCCGGTCGGCCTCGCTGAAGTTGCGGGCGGTCTTCGCCTGCTTCCGACGTGCCGCCCATCGGAGCGCCCACCCTCGCTGGTCCTCCTCTGCCGCGCCGGCCGGCGGCGCATCGGTGGGCTCCGCCTGGCCGTGCCCCTCGACCTCGGCCGTAGTCCCCACCCTGAGGACCTGCACCGTCGAGGTCACGCCGAGGACCCCCTCGGCCCACTGCCATGCGCCGAGCGCTCGAGGACCGGCCTCGCCGCCCGAGTCGAGTGCCGCGTTGCCGGCCGAGGCGAAGGCGAACATGGCCGCGACCGCGCGGGGTGCGTTCAGGTCGTCGTCCAGCGCCTCGGTCAGCTCGCGCTCCAGCCGTTCCGCCGCCAGCGCCAGCACCGGCGCATCGGTCGGTCCGGCGGAGGCCAGGAGGCGGTTCTGAAACTCGCCCAGGCGGCGCGAGCCTTCGCGCGCACTGGCGAGCGCCTCGTCGGTCAGGTCGAGCTGCCGGCGGTAATGCACCTGAAACATGAGCAGCCGCACCGCCCCGGGGTCGATTCCGTCCTCGCGCAGATCCCGCGCCGTCGTGATGTTGCCGAACCGCTTCGACATCTTCTCGCCGCGGATGTTGAGGAACTCGCCGTGGAGCCAGACGCGGGCAAACTCCTCTCGCCCGGTGTAGGCGCAGCTCTGGGCGATTTCATCCTCGTGATGCGGGAAGATCAGGTCCACGCCGCCCGCATGGATATCCAGCACCTCCATGCCCAGCCGGCGGCGGATGAGATCGAGCGCCATCGCGGAACACTCGACATGCCAGCCGGGACGGCCCCGGCCGAATGGGGCGTCCCAGGCCGCGCCAACGGCCTCGTCCTCGGGGCGCGCGGCCTTCCACAGAACGAAGTCGCGCGCGTCCTCCTTGCTGTATTCGTCGGCGCTCACGCGCTCGCTGGCCCCGGTCCGAAGCTCGCGGCGGTCGAGTTGGGAGAGCCGCCCGTACGCCGGAAATCGGGCGATGGCGAAGTAGACGGACCCGTCGTCGCCGAGGTAGGCGACTCCTTTGTCGAGCAGGCCCTGAATCAGCTCGATCATCGGCCCGATGTATTCCGTGGCGCGCGGCTGCTCGTGTGGCGGCTTGATCCGGAGCCAGTCCCGGTCCTCCTCGAAGGCGCGCGCGAAGGGGTCCACGTGCGCCCGGAGGGAGACGCCCTTCCCACCCGCGGCGGCGATGGTGCGATCGTCCACGTCCGTGAGATTCATGATGTGGAACACGTCGTACCCGCTCGCCTCCAGCCAGCGGCGCAGCAGATCTTCGAACAGAAAGGTGCGGAAGTTGCCGATGTGGGCGTAGTTGTACACCGTGGGGCCGCAGGTGTACAGGGAGACCTTCCCCGGTTCGAGCGGAATGAACGGTTCGACGCGGCGGGTGAGCGTGTTGTGGAGGCGGAGGGTCATCCGCCCGCGGCCCCGGCGGCGGCGGCGGCATGGGCCACGGGATCGGACGGCGGCCCGCCTTCGACGCGCACGTGCACGCGCCGCTGCGGGAACGGAATCTCGAGGTTCTCGCGGTCGAACCGGTTCTTGATCCTGCGCCGAAACTCCCGGGCCACGTTCCACTGCGACCCCGGCTGCGTGCGGAGCATGGTGCGGAGCACCACCGAGCTGTCGCCGAGAGACTCGACGCCCAGCACCTCGACAGGACCGTCGAGCTGGGCACCCCACGTCCGGTCGGTGGAGAATTGGGCCGCCTCGTCCCGCAGGACCTCGAGCGCGCGATCGACGCTCTCGTCGTAGGGCACGCCGACGTCCACCACCGCCCGGGACCAGCCGCGGGTCTTGTTGCTCACCACCTTGATCTCGCCATTGGGGACCACGTGCATGACCCCCTCGCCGTCCCGGAGCTGGACGACGCGGAGGGTCATTTTTTCCACCAAGCCGCTCTTGCCCGCCACCTCGATCACGTCGCCGATGGCGAACTGGTTCTCGAACAGAATGAAGAAGCCGGAGATGACGTCCTTGACCAGGCTCTGCGCGCCGAAGGAGACCGCGAGGCCCAGGATGCCGGCGCCGGCCAGGATGGGGCCGATGTCGATGAAGACATTGAAGGTGAGCAGCAGGGCGATGGCGAAGATGACCACCCGGCCCACGCTCCTGAGAAGCTGCGAGATGGTCTGCCCGCGGCGCTCGCGGAGCGTCGTGACCGAGTCGTCGCCGTCGTCCACGGCCATCTCGATCCGCCGGGCGGCCAGGCGCACGACCCGGTAGGCCAGCCAGGCCAGGAACCAGATGCCCAGCACGCGTGCCCCGCTCCGGGTAAGCTCCTCGCCGTCGATCCGGAGGATGACGGCGAGGCGCCGGATGACGTCGCCGAAAGTGAAGAGCGGGACGAGGATATATGCGAGCATGAGCCTGGGGTGTCGGGGCGAGCCCTAACCTAGGGACCCCGGCTGCCGCGAGTCAACCGGAACCGGCGTCCCGGTACTCGATCCACGTGCGCGACACGGGAAGGCGGGCCGCCGCGCACGCCGCCAGCGCCGGCTCGGCGCCGTCGAGTCCCAGCGGCAGGGCGATTCTGCCTTCAGCGAGACGCAGCCCGGGGTACAGCGCTTGCAGCCGGCTCGCGGCCGGTAGATAGGGCGTTCCGACGACGATCTGCAGCGTGCGCCACGCGATGAGCCGATCCGCATCGAGCACGCGGGCTCGCTGGCGGTCCCGAATGAGGACTCGGGCGCAGCGACGGAGCAAGTACGCCAGTTCTGAGCTGGCGAGGAGGGCGCATCCGCCGGCGCGCAGGTGAAGTGGCCACCGGCCCATGCGCACCCAGGCGCCGAGGGGTTCCCCGGGGTGTGCGAGGCCCAGCGCGCGGCGGAGCGGGAAGGAAGCGGGAAGGCGGGAAGGGGCGCCGGGGAGCATGCGCCAACGTGGGGGCGGACCCGCCGGCGGGCGGCATCGTTTCCGGGCCCATGGGTACGAAACGCCGCATGGTGGCCGATCGGTCGGCGGGGCATCGCGTCATCCTGAGCGGAGCGAAGGATCGGCCCGCTCATCCGAGTGACCTTGGGAAGCTCACTGGGCGTCACCGACCCGATCCTTCACTCCGCTCAGGATGACCTGCACGCTGCGCTGGTCCCCCGACCGCACCCCCCCCACCTCAAGCCGTGCGGCGCGCCTGGTTGCGGCGGGTCCGCGCACCCACCACGGCGTCGACCAGCGGGGCTGGATCGAACCGCACGGGATCGGTGGCCGGGAGGCCCGTGTCGACCGTCGCCGCCTCGCACGCGCGCCGGGCCTCGGCGTCGCTCATGTCGTAGGTGTTGAGTGAGATCCCGATGACCTTGGTCGGATGGACCGCCGATCCGATCGTCTCGTATAGGCGGATGTACTCGCTGAGCGGAGGGATTCGGAGCCAGGCCGCCTGGCGGTAGTCGCCGATGTAGTCGCGGGTGCACTGGTGGCACAGGATCAAGGCGTCGGGGCACGCGCCGTGGAGCAGGCCCAGGGTCACGCCCGAGTACCCCGGATGATTGATGCTCCCCTGGCCTTCCACGAGCACCACGTCGGCGTCGCGCGCGCCTTCGAGCACCAGCCGCTCTGCCGCACCGGCGATGAAGTCGGCCACCACGGCATCCACCGCGATGCCCCACCCCTCGATCATGATCCCGGTCTGGCCGGTCGCGACGAAGCGGGTGCGGACCCCGCGCTCGTTGAGCCGGCGGGTGAGCTGGAGCTGGGCGGTCATTTTCCCCACATTGCAATCCGTGCCCACCGTCAGCACCACGAGCGGCTCGACCGTCTTGGCGAGGCCGGACGCAATGGGCAGGTCCTCGGGGGGCCGCCGGAGATCGAAGATCTTCCGGCCACCCGCGCGCGCCTTCTCCGCGAGCACGGGATCATCGCCGAGAAAGGTGTGCAGCCCGCTCCAGAGGTCGCACCCGTGGTCGAGCGCCTCGGCCAGCCAGGCGCGCCACTCGGGCGGCATCCGCCCGCCCTGCGGCGCGATGCCGACGAGCACCGCGGTCGGCCCGAGCGCCAATCCCTCGCGCATCGAGCCCACGACCGGGAGCGTACCGCCGAACCCGAGCACGTCCTCCACGGTCTGGCCGGCCTGCTGGCGGTCGAGGACGCCGACCGTGCGGTCGGGCAGAAAGCGAATCACGGAGTTGGCCGTCTTGGACGTCATCGGGGAGAAGTCGCCGTCGGCGACGATCAGAAAGCGCGGTGCGGTCATCCGGTCAGGGGTGCGAGGGTTGGATGGAGCGCTCGGCGTCGGGGGGCACGGTACCGGTCGGCCGGGCCTCGCTGACCGGATCGCCGTAGACCTCACCGAGCAGGATATGGCGGACGAGGATCATCACGAGCGCCAGGATCGGCACCGCGATGATGAGGCCGGAGAGCCCGAACAGCTTCCCGATTAGCAGGACGCCGGCGATGGTGAGGACCGGTGGAATGTTCACCTGCCGCTCCATGACCACCGGCGCGACGAAGTTGGCTTCGATGAGGTGCACCAGTACGCCGAGGGCGGTGACCAGCAGCATCTTGGTCACCCCGAACGCGCCGAGGGCGAACAGGGCGGGCAGGACCGTCGAGAACAGCACCCCGAAGAATGGAACGATCGCCGCGACGCCTGCGAACACGCCGAAAGCGAGAAAATATGGCATGCCCAGAGCCCACAGTCCGAGCGTCGTGAGCGCGGCCAGGAGCACCATCGCGACGATCTGACCGAGCACCCAGGCGCGAATCGTGAGGTTCAGATCCTGAAAGATGGCCCGGGCGAGGGGCCGGCGCCGCGGCGGCGCCAGCGCGACGGCCCCGCTCACGTACACATCGGGGTGGCGGGCGAAATAGAGCGCCATCACCAGGACGCTCACGCCCTCGATCAGGAATTCGACCCCGCCCTTGAGATACGGCACGGCGGCGCCGCGCAGGAAGGCGAAGACTTCGCTCATCGCCGAGGCCAGCACACCGGGCGAGCCGCTCGACTCGAGCGGCGCGGCCCGTCTGAGGAGCGGTGTGCGCCGGAGCAGGTCGTTGATATTGGCGTCGAGACTGGCGAGATAGCGCGGCAGGTTGGTGAGCAGGTCCTGCACCTGCTGGGCCACGGGCGGCGCGATCAGCAGCACCACGCCGACGAGCGCGCCCAGGGTGGCGGCCACCGCCAACCCGAGACCGAGCGAGCGCGGCATGTCGAGCCGATGCTCCAGGAGATCGGTGACGGCTTCGAGGTAGACGCCCAGGATGGCGGCCAGGAAGACCACCAGCAGGACGTCGATCGTGCGGACCGCGAGGGCGATGATCCCCAGCGCCAGCAGAAGCCGACCGATGGGAAACCTCGACCGGCTGCCCTCGGCCGAGGGCATCAGCGGGCGGACCCTTCGTCTCCCTCTTCCACGAGCTCCGCGTCGTGGACGTCACCCGCACCCTTGTTGAGCTGCCGGGTCGGCTGGCCCGGGGCCGGCAGCAGTCCCATCCGCGACTTGAGCTCGATCAGCTGCTGATCCGAGCTGCCCTTGTACTCGAGCGCCTCGAACTGCTGCACCAGGCGGTCGCCGGACACCTCCTCGTTCAGCTCGGCCGCCGCCAGCGCGCGGCGCTCGGTCGCTTCGATCTTCTCGGCCATGCGCTCGAACGACTCGAACGCGCTCTTGTCGGACAGCCCCGACATGGTCTCCTGGATCCGCTGCTGGGCCTCGGCCCGCTTGGCGCGCGCCACCAGGATGTTCTTCTTGCGCTTGGCTTCTTCGATCTTGTCGTTCAGCTGGCGAAGCGAGAGCTTGAGTGCCTCGGTCTCCTGTTTGTGCTTGAGCCAGGTCTCGTGCAGCTGCTGGGCGCCCTGCATCTGCTCGTTGTAGCGCCCGAGCGCCTGCTTGGCCATGTCGTCCCGGCCCTCCTGCACGGCCAGCATGGCGCGGCGCTCCCAGTCCTCCGCCTGCTTCTTCATCGTTTCGGCGTCGGACTGGAGCTTCTTCTCGTCGGCAATGGCCGACGCCACCTGCTGCTTGGCCTTGGCCAGCTGCGTCTTCATGTCGACGATGAGCTGGTTGAGCATCTTCTCCGGGTTCTCGGCGCGCGAGATCAGGTCGTTGATGTTCGACCGGAGCAGGGTTCCGAGGCGGTCAAAGAGTCCCATGTCGCGTCACCTTTCCCGGTACGGAGCGAGCGCGGAGAGATGCGAAGCCAGCGCCAGCGTGATCGAGTCGAAGCTGGCCTCGAACTCGCTGAAATCGAGATTCTCCAGCTCCAGCGTGTCGGTCAGCACGACGTGGTCGCCCTCCAGGCCGTAGGAGCCGTGCACCAGATCCCGGGCGTTGTATTCCAGCAGCTGGCGAAAAAGCTCGCTCCGTCGCGGCTCGCTCACCGGCAGCTCCATGACCCGCACCCGGAGGATCACGACCGGCGGGGCGAAGTGGACCACCACCTCGGCGTCGTCCGGCGTACGGGCGAGCCACAGGTTGGGCTCCACCTCGGTGATCGTGAGGCTGCCGCCTTCGAGCCGGTCCAGCCACGACTGAATGTCCTCGCGAGTAATCATCGGTGCGTTCCCCCGGGCAGCTGGTCGGCTTCGCGCGCCTGGGCCAGAAGACGCTCGGCGAAATCTAACCGTTCCTCGACTTCGGCCAATCGGCCGCGGAGGTGCTCCACGTCGGTGGCGAGCGCCGGAGCCTCGGCCGGGGTCGCGCCGCGGATGCGCTCGGCGATCGCGACGCCGATCGGCCCCGTGAAGATCTTGACCAGGCCGACCGTGAGCGCGACCGCCACGATCACGTCCTGCCCCTGCAGGTCCATGCGCCGTCCTCCTACTGTTGAAGCCGGCCCGGCTCTCGAGTCTGCGCCAGTAACCGCTCGGCGAAATCCAGCCGCTCCTCCAGCTCCGCCACGCGCGACTGCCCCGCCTCCAGCTGGTCCACCCGTCCCTGCAGCGCTTCGACATCCGCCAGCAGCTCGGTCGAGCCGCCGCGGCCCTCGAGCCGGCGGGCGAGGGCGCGAACGAGCGGCCCGAACAGCATGATCACGGTGCCTGCAAACGCGACGCCGATGATGGCAGACGCGGCGTCACCCATGGTGCCCGCCGATGCTCATTCGGCCTATCACGGCGAGCGGCCGCGGGGCCGCGGCCGTCCCAATCCGCCGACCCGCCTCCCTCATGGCGGCCCCCGCTGAATCGATGGAGGTGCAGGCGATCCCTGAGCGAGCAGACGCTCGGCGAAATCGAGGCGCTCCTCCAGCTCCGCCACCCGCACATGGAGCGCGTCGACCTCGGCCAGCCGCTGCTGCACATGTTCCACGTCGGCGTGCAGCGCCGCATCCGCTCCGCCGCGCCCTTCCAGGCGCCGCGCGAACGCTCGCACGAGAGGCCAGAGAATGATGGTGGCGGCAATCAGCCCGGCCACCACGACGAGCAGGTCGGTGAGGTTCCCGCTGCTCAGTACCAGATTGGGATCGAACGTCGGGACCGGCGGAACCGGCGGCACCGGCGGAACGGCCTGCATGATCATCACGGGCCTCCCTGGCCGAGCTCGCCCGGCTGCCGCTCCCGCAGCAGCACCCGCTCGGTAAACTCCTGGCGCTCCTCCAGCTCCGCCATCCGCGCGCGGAGATCGGCGATCTCGTGGTCCTGATCGCCGCTGGCCGGAACCGGGCCGCCGATCCGGCGAGCCACCGCCTGGCCCAGGGGGCCGCTGAAGATCCGGGTGGCCGTCCACGCGCCGGTGACGATGGCGATGATGATCAGCACCTGGTCGGGGCTCACTCGCTGGCCCCGATCTTTCCTGGTTCCGCTCTCTGAGCGAGCAGCCGCTCCGCGAAGTCCATCCGTTCGTGCAGCTCCGCCACATCCGACCGGAGCGCATCGACCTCGGCCAGCAGCTCCGGGTCTTGAGCCGCGCGGGCGCCCTGTCCCCTGATCCGCTCGGCCAGAGCCTTTCCGACGGGACTGAGCGACAGCAGGAAGAGGGTTCCTCCGCCGAAGATGAACGTGATCGCGAGTACGCCTTCCATATCCATCCCTGGTGACCTCCTGGCGCGCCCTACGGGCGGCCCCGGGTCAATGTTTCAAGGCGCAACGGCCAGGCACGACGGCCTGGCCGTACTCAGACCAGCTCCACCGCCTCGATGGCCCCGAGCGAGACGGCGATCTCGGTGTCATCGTCGCCGGCCGGACGCAGGTAAACCTCGTGGGCAGTGACGTGCGTGTCCACGCTTGTGGGGATCCCGATGACCTCGGTGTGGTCGGTCGTGGTGATTCGGACGGTCTGCTCGTGTCCCCCGGCGTAGCCGAGGAGCGAGACGATGTCTTCGTAGGTCATGGGGTCCCCCGTGGAGGTGGGACCCCTAATGTAGGCCGTCCACGGGCGGACCCGCAACGCGGTCCGCTCCGTGGGTCACGGCCCGGCGGCCGCGCGCTGGTGGGGAACCGCGGTCGGGGCGAGGAGATTCTGATCGAGATAGCGGGTGATGAGCGAGAACAGGTGCAGGGTCGTGTTCTTGCCCTGGCAGATGCAATGCGTCCGATTGGGGTACTCCATCATCTGGAACGGCTTGTCGGCCGCGACGAGGGCGTTGATCAGCATCTCGCTGTTCTGGAAGTGGACGTTGTCGTCGCCGCCGCCGTGGATCAGGAGCAGGTTGCCGGCAAAACCGTTCACGTAGCTGAGCGGCGAGCCGCGATCGTATCCCGCGCGGTTGTCGCTGATGAGACCGTTGAAGCGCTCGGTGTATACGTTGTCGTAGAGCGCCCAGTGGGTCACGGGCGAGACCGCGACGCCCGTGCGGTAGATGTCCGGGTGCTGAAACAGGACGTTGAGCGTCATGAATCCGCCGTAGCTCCAGCCCCAGATTCCCACCCTCGCCGGGTCCACGTAGGGCCGCTGCATCAGTGCCCGCGCGGCGATCGCCTGGTCCCGGGTCTCCAGCACGCCGAGCTGGCCGTAGATCGCCTTGCGCCACGCGCGGCCGAGCGGCGCCGGGGTGCCGCGGTTGTCCACGATGGCCACCAGGTAGCCCTTCTGGGTCAGCATCGTGTGCCAGAGATAGTACCCGCCCCACTGATCCTCGACCTCCGCGTTGCCCGGCCCGCCGTATACGAAGAACAGGAGCGGGTACTTGCGGGTCGAATCGAAGTCGGCCGGCTTGAGCAGAACGCCCGGCATCCTGGACCCGTCCTCGGTCGGAATCGAGAGCCACTCGGCCGGGGCGCGGCGCAACCGGGCCACCCTCGCCCGAAGCCGCTCGTTGTCGACCAGCGTTCGGATCACCTGGTTTCCCGGCAGGCGGACCAGGCGGACGACCGGAGGGTTGCCCAGGCTGCTGTAGGTCTCGATGGCGTACTTGTAGTTGGGCGAGCGGTCGTACGCATGGGTGCCCGGCTCGTTCCGGAGGCTGATGCGTTCCGCCGAGCCCTTGCCGTCGAGGCGGGTACGGAAGAGGTACTTCTGGGTTGGGTTGTCAGGGGACGCCACGTAGTAGAGCCAGCCGCCCTTGTCGTCGATGCCCTCGATCTCGAGCACGTCGAATGGGCCCTTGGTGACCAGGCGGACCGACTTGCCGTCGCGCGACACCGCATAGACGTGGTTCCACCCGTCGCGCTCGCTCACCCAGGTGAACTGCCTGCCGCGATCGAGCCATACCACGTCGTTCACCACGTCCACCCAGGTCGAGTCGTGCTCGGTGAGCACCGTCCGGACCGCTCCGGTGCGAGCGTCGCCGAGCATGACCTCGTTGGTGTTCTGCAGCCGGTTGAGCCGCTGCAGGATCACCTCGTCCGAGCCTGCCGCCCAGTCCATCCGCGGCAGATAGTGGTTCCGCGGGTCGCCCTCGATCCGAAGCCAGCGCGTGGCGCCGCCGGCCGCCGGCACGATGCCGATCCGGGCGGCGGAGTTGACCTCTCCCACTTTGGGGTACTGCACCGGATTCACCCGGGAGTACAGCGAATCGGTATTGTTGACCAGCGTGAAATTCTTCACGCTGTCGGCGTTCAACTGCCAGTACGCGATGCTCCGACCGTCCGGACTCCAGCGCCAGCCGTCGGCGTAGTAGTTCATCAGCTCTTCTTCGTACACCCAGTCGAATGTGCCGTTGATCAGGCTGCGTGAGCCGTCGGTCGTGAGCGGCGTGATCCCGCCCGACGCGAGGTCTTCCACGTAGAGATTGTTCTCCCGGACGTAGGCCACCCGGCCGCCGTCGGGCGAGAACTTCGCGAACATGAGCGTGGAGGGCTTGGCGTCGCGGCCCCCGAGCTTCCGGAGCCCACCGCTCGCGCGGTCGAGGACCCAGTAGTCACCGCGGGTGTTGAGCCGCCAGACCGGCTGCGTGTTGGTAAAGACCAGGAGCTGCTTCTGGTCCGCCGACCAGGCATAGTCCTCCACCTCGAGGGGCTCGTCCGCCCCCGTGAGCGTGAGCTCGCGGGCCGATACCAGGACCTCGCGCCGGCCGCTCTCGACGTCGTACCGGACGATGTCCGCGCCCTGGTTGTTGGCGCCGGGCTCGAGGGTGGTGTAGGCCGAGCCATCGCCCAGCCATCGGGACGGACCGAACGGCTGCGAGGCGAACTCTCCGGAGCCGTAGATCCGAGTGAGCGTGAGGAGGCTGGAATCGGCCTGCTGGCCCGACAGGGCGGCCGGGGGGAGGCCGAGTGCGAGCGCGGCGAACAACACGACAAGATGGCGACGGATCACGAGTTATCCCTGTATGACGTTGGTTGCGAGGCGGACTCTCTGGGGCTATCCCTTCACTTCAGCATACCCGGCCGCGGCGGAAGGGCGTGCGACACTTCGACCGGCAGGCGGCAATTTCACCGACAGCGGCTCGACTTCCACTCGGCGAGGCAGCATGACGTTCAGAGCCATCCCGCGGTTTCTTTCGCCGGCCCTTGCGGCCGGCGCGCTGGGGGCAGCGGGGTGCTCCCATCCCGGGCCTGAGCCCGCGGCAGCCGCCGCGACGCCCAGCGTGGACAGCACCCGGACCGTTACCCCGGCGACGACCCCGGACACTGTCCAGGCCCAGGCGCCGGCCGCCGCGCCCGCCCCCGCGGACAGCCAGTACCTCAAGTACGACGCGGCGAGCAACACCGTGACGTTCCAGCTCGTGGCCGGTCCCTTCAGCTTCAACGGGTTCACCGCCGGGGGGGCCACGCTTACGGTCCCGCCCCGCAGCAACAATGTGATCAACTTCGAGCAGGGCGACGGCACGCCGCACAGCGCAGAGATCGCCACCGGCACCGGGCCGGTGCCCAACTCCGGCGGCGACCCCGCGATCCCGCGCGCGTACACCAACAAGGTGGTGGAGGGGTTACCCCAGGGAGCGAGCGACGTCATACGCTTCATGGCGCCGGACAGCGGCACCTACCGCATCATCTGCGGCGTCCCGGGACACGCGCTGTCGGGCATGTGGCTCTGGTACAAGGTGGATCCGGCGGCGAAGGCGCCGGCGTTTACGCCCACGCCCAAGTAGCGCGCCCAAGGGCGAGCAGCCGCGCCTCGGCAGGGCGAAGGGCCATGCCTCCAGGCATGGCCCTTCGGCTGAGCTCAGGCCGACTCCAGCGTTGCCGCGGCGGCATCGGCCCGGGCCAGCGCACGCCGCAGGAATCGTGCGGTATGGCTGGCCGCCACGCCCGCCACCTCTTCCGGCGTTCCGGCGCACACCACCCGCCCGCCCCGCTCCCCGCCCTCCGGACCGAGATCGATGACCCAGTCGGCGGTCTTGATGACGTCCAGGTTGTGCTCGATCACGACCACGCTGTTCCCCTTGTCCACCAGCCGGTGCAGCACTTCGAGCAGGAGCCGCACATCCTCGAAGTGGAGGCCCGTCGTCGGCTCGTCGAGGATGTAGAGCGTGCGGCCGGTATCGCGCTTGGCGAGCTCCGTGGCCAGCTTGACACGCTGGGCCTCGCCACCGCTCAGGGTCGTGGCCGCCTGCCCCAGGTGGATGTAGCCCAGACCCACGTCGTTCAGCAGCTCGAGCTTCTCGGCGATGCGCCGCTGGTTGCTGAAGAAGTCCATCGCGTCCGCCACCGTCAGGTCGAGGACGTCGGCGATGCTCCGGCCCTTGTAGCGCACTTCCAGGGTTTCCCGGTTGTAGCGCCGGCCCTTGCAGACCTCGCAGGGCACGTAGACGTCGGGCAGGAAGTGCATCTCGATCTTCACGAGCCCGTCGCCCTGACATGCCTCGCACCGGCCACCCTTCACGTTGAACGAGAACCGGCCGGGCCCGTAGCCGCGCATCTTGGCGTCGGGAAGCTGGGTGAAGAGCTCGCGGATCGGGGTGAAGAGCCCGGTGTAGGTCGCGGGGTTGGAGCGCGGCGTACGGCCGATCGGGCTCTGGTCGATGTCGATCACCTTGTCGATTCGGTCGAGACCTTCGATCCGCGCATGCGCACCGGGCACCACCTTGGCGCGGTAGAAGTGCCGCGCCAGCGCCTGGTACAGGATGTCGGTCACGAGGGTGGACTTGCCCGAGCCGGACACGCCGGTCACCGCCGTGAACACGCCGAGCGGAATCTCGACGGTCAGGTTCTGCAGGTTGTTCGCCCTGGCGCCGACGACCCGGAGCCGGTGCTTCGGCGCGGCCTCGCGCCGGCCGGGCGGCACAGGGACGCGAAGCTCGTCCCTCAGGTAGCGCCCGGTGAGCGAGGCCGGATGCCGGCGGATGTCCTCTACCGTCCCCTCGGCGATGACCTCGCCGCCGAAGCGCCCGGCACGCGGACCGAGGTCGATGACGTGATCGGCGGCGTCGATCGTGTCGGCGTCGTGCTCGACCACGATGACCGTGTTGCCGAGATCCCTGAGGCCGCGGAGCGTGCCGAGGAGGCGCTCGTTGTCTCGCTGGTGCAGGCCGATGCTCGGCTCGTCCAGGATGTACAGCACGCCGACGAGCCTGGAGCCGATCTGGGTCGCGAGCCGGATGCGCTGGGTCTCTCCGCCGGAGAGCGAGGTCGCGCCGCGGCCCAGCGTGAGGTAGTCGAGCCCGACGTCGCGCAGGAACCGTAGCCGGTCCACCACTTCCTTCAGGATCGGCCCCGCGATATCGGCGTCGACGCCGACCGACCGCTCCTGTCCCCGAAGCGGAATGCTCTCGAAGAACGCGATCGCGCGCTCGACCGGCAGGTCCACCACCTCGCCGATGCCGTGACCGTGCACCAGCACGGCCAGGCTCTCCGCCTTGAGCCGCTTCCCGCCGCAGGTCTGGCAGGGCTGCTCGATCATGAACTCCTCGAGCGCCGTCCGCACCGCATCGCTGCTCGACTCCCGGTAGCGGCGCTCGACGTTGCGGAGCACCCCTTCCCAGTCGCTCTCGTACTCACCCCGGCCACGGGCGCCCTCGGTCTGAAACTTGAACCGGCCCGGCGCGCCGTGGAGCAGCGCCTGCCGCGCCGAGGGGCTGTGGTCGCCCCACGGGGCGTTGAGGTCGAACTTGAACGCCTTGGCCAGCGTGGGCAGCACGACCTTCCGGAGGTAGCCGCTTGGCTCGCCCCAGGGCAGGATCACTCCCTCGAGGATCGAGATGCTCGGGTCGCCGAGCACCAGGTCGCCGTTGACCTCGCGCCGGGTGCCCACGCCGTGGCAGTCGGGACAGGCGCCGAAGGGCGAATTGAAGGAGAACTGCCGGGGCTCGAGCTCGGAGAGCGAGAGCCCGCAGACCGGGCAGGCGAACCGCTCGGAGAACGTGACCGAGTCGCGCTCCGACCCCGCTCGCCCGTAGCGGACGACCTCCACCACGCCGTCCGCGGTCTTGAGCGCGGTCTCGATCGAGTCGTTGAGCCGCCCGCGGTCGTCGGCCCGCACCACGAGCCGGTCCACCACGACCGAGATGTCGTGGTTCTGGCGCCGGTTGAGGGCCGGGACCTCACTCAGGTCATAGGTCTCGCCATCCACGCGGACGCGCACGAAGCCGCGCTTGCGCGCGTCGTCGAGCAGGTCGCGGAACTCGCCCTTCCGGCCGCGGATGATCGGCGCGAGCACCTCGATCCTGGTCTCCGGCGGCCACGCCAGCACCGCGTCGGTGATCTGCGACGCGCTCTGCCGCGTGACCGGCGTGCCGTCGTTCGGACAATGCGGCACGCCGACCCGGGCCCACAGGAGCCGGAGGTAGTCGTAGATCTCGGTGACGGTGCCGACCGTCGAGCGCGGGTTCTGGCCCGTGGTCTTCTGCTCGATGGAGATGGCCGGCGAGAGTCCTTCGATGGCGTCGACGTCGGGTTTTTCCATCAGCCCGAGGAACTGCCGGGCGTACGCCGACAGCGACTCGACGTAGCGGCGCTGCCCCTCGGCGTAGATCGTGTCGAAGGCCAGCGACGACTTGCCCGACCCCGAGAGGCCGGTAATGACGGTCAGGCGATTGCGGGGAATCGAAACGGAGACGTTCTTGAGATTGTGCTCGCGCGCGCCCCGCACCACGAGGTATTCTTGAGCCATAGCCCCGAAAGCTACCCGAAGCCCTGGCCGAGGGTCAACGGGTTCCCGTATGTGGGGGCGCTGCTTAGCATTCAGCGATCTGCATGACACTCCTTAACGACGACCCCAGCGGCGGGGTGACCCCCACCGAGGCGGTGAGCGCGCCGACGGCGCCTCCCATTCGCACGCACGCACCGAGCGAGCGCCTGCTGGAGCGCGCCGACGCGCTGGCCTCGGGCGAGCGCCCGGCGGACGCCTTGGCGCTCTATCGCGAGCTGCTGGCCGCGGAGCCCGACCATCTCGAGGGCAGGCTCCATCTCGCCCGCCTGCTGCTGCAGCTCGAGGAGCTCGACGGCGCGCTGGCCGTGCTCAACGACGCGCTCCGCCACGCGCCCGACCAGACCGAGTTTCTGGTGCTCCGGGGCGGGATCTACGGCCAGCTCCGGCTGTATCCCGAGGCCGACGCCGACTTGCGCCGCGTCCTGAGGCTGTATCCGTCGCACGCGCCGGCCCACCTGGAGTTGGGCCGCCTGCTCTGGCGCAAGGGGTTGGCCGCGGAAGCCGCCACCCATTTCCGGCGCTCGCTCGAATTCCAGCCGGACAATGCGCGCACCTGCTACTACCTCGGCGACGCCCTGAGCCAGGCGGGCGATCTCCCGGGCTCCCGCGCGGCGCTGGAGCGCGCCCTCCAGCTCGATCCGCACGACGCGAAGATCTACCATCTCCTCGGCCGTGTCTTCGACCGCCTCGGCCAACCCGACGACGCTCATGCGATGTACCAGCGCTCCCGGGAGCTCGCCGACGCGTGATCCGGGTGGTCGCAGGGGACCTCGCGCAGCAGGCGGTGGACGCGGTGCTCCGGCCGGCGGATGCGGGCCTGGCGCCCGTGGGCCCGGCCGCCGCCCGGCTGGACGCGCTCGGCGGGTCGGCGTTCGCGTCGCAGCGGCGCACCGGGACGCCGCTCGAAGCGGGGGCGGCGGTGGTGACCGGCGCCGGTGAGCTGCCGGCGGCGTATGTGCTGCACGTGGTGATCGCCGACGAACGCGGGCCAGCGGCGGAGGAGCGGGTGCGCCGCGCGCTGGTCTCCGCCTGGCAGCGCGCCGGCGATTGGGGGCTGGCCCGGGTCGCGGCGCCGCTCCTGGGCGTGGCCGACGGGCAACTCACCCTCCAGGCGTCCGCCGCGCTTCTGGTGGAGACGTTTCCCCGAAGCGCGGACGGCGCGGCCATGGAGCTGGTGATCGTGACCGATACGGCCGGTGAACGGGACGTGGTGGAGGCCATCGTGCGGAGGACGACGTGATCCGGTTGAGCGCGCTCACCAAACGCTACGGCAAGTTCACCGCGGTGGACGGCATCGATCTCGAGGTGCCGCGCGGGGAGCTGTTCGGGCTGCTCGGCCCCAACGGCGCGGGCAAGACGACGACGATCCGCATGATCGCCGGCATCCTGCGGCCCACCAGCGGGACGGTCACCGTCGGCGGCATCGACATCCAGGCGCGCCCGCTCGAGGCCAAGACCCGGCTCGGCTACATCCCTGATCGGCCGTTCGTGTACGACAAGCTCACCGGCGGGGAGTTCCTCCGCTTTGCCGCGGCCCTCTACGGCATGCAGGGCCCCGCCGTGGAGCGTCGGATCGACGAGCTGATGTCGGTCTTCGAGCTGACGCCCTGGAAGGGCGAGCTGACCGAGACCTACAGCCACGGCATGCGCCAGAAGCTGATCATCGCCGGCGCGCTGGTGCACCGGCCGGAGGTCATCGTGGTGGACGAGCCGATGGTGGGGCTCGATCCCAAGAGCGCCCGGCTGCTCAAGGATCTCTTCCGCCAGTTCGTGGGCCGGGGCGGGACCGTGCTCATGAGCACGCACACGATGGAGATCGCGGAAGTCATGTGCGATCGCATCGCCATCGTCTATCGAGGAAAGATCGCGGCCTACGGCACGATGGCCGAGCTCCGGCAGCAGACGTCGTCCGAGGGGATGAGCCTCGAAGACCTGTTCCTCAAGCTGACCGGCGGCCACCACACGCAGGCGCTCGACACCGTGCTGGACGCGTGACCGCCGGGGCACGGGCCCAGCCCAGCGTCTGGACCGTGCTCACGCCGAAATGGCGCGGGGTGCTCGCCCGCGTCCGGCGGGAGCACTCGAGCTCGCGGGCCAAGTTCATGCTCCTGGCCCTGACGGGGGTGGGCTTCTGGAGCGCGGTCTTCGGGGTGTCGTACCGGGTGCTCCGCTATGTCCGGAACGTGCCGGACATCGGGACCCTGCTCGCGGGGAAGGTGCTCGGGGTGATCCTCTTGGCCTTTCTCTCCATCCTGCTGCTGTCCAATCTCATCACCGCGCTGTCGACGTTCTTTCTCGCCAAAGACCTCGACCTGCTGGTCGCGGCGCCGATCAGCTGGCTCCGGCTCTACTTCGCCAAGCTGGGCGAGACCATCGTCCACTCGTCCTGGATGGTGGCGCTGCTCGCGCTGCCGATCCTCACCGCCTACGGTATCGCGTTCTCCGGCGGACCGCTGTTTCCGTTCGTCGCCCTGGCGGCGATCGCGCCCTATCTGATCCTGCCGGCGGTCGCGGGCACCGTGATCACCGTGCTCCTGGTGAACGTGTTCCCCGCGCGCCGGACGCGCGAGCTCCTGGGGCTGGTGGGGATCGGGGCAGCCGCGGTGGTCGTCATGCTGCTGCGCTTCATCCGGCCGGAGCAGCTTGCGCGGCCCGAGGGCTTCCGCAATTTCCTGGACTACCTCACGGTGCTGAAGACGCCCACCAGTCCGTGGCTCCCGAGCGAGTGGTCCGCCGAGATGGTCATGAACTGGCTCAGCCATGTGGCCGACCCATGGCCGATCGCCAAACTCTGGGGCGGCGCGGCGCTCGGGCTCACGCTCGGCGCCTGGGTGCACCGGCAGCTTTTCCTGCTAGGGTACTCCAAGGCGCAGGAGGGGGCCGAGCGGAAGGTGCGGCGGCCGCTGCGTGGGCCGGCGGCCAAGGCGCTGGCCTGGCTCCCGCCGCAGAAGCGCGAGTTCCTGTTCAAGGACATGCGGGTGTTCTTCCGGGACAACACCCAGTGGAGCCAGCTGATCCTGCTCGGTGTGCTGCTGATGATCTACATCTTCAACATCAAGTCACTGCCGATCCACACCGGGGAGCGGGTTCCGTTCGCGCTGGTGACGATCATCTCGTTCCTGAATCTCGGGCTCGCCGGGTTCGTCCTCGCCGCGGTGGCGGCGCGATTCATCTTTCCCGCCATCTCGCTCGAGGGGCGCCAGATGTGGCTGCTGCGCTCGAGCCCGCTCGACCCGCGCGCGATGCTCTGGAGCAAGTACTGGATGGGCACCACGCCGCTCCTGATCCTCGCCGTCGGCATCACGGTCCTCACCAATTCGCTGCTCGAAGTGAGCGCGTTCATGATGGCAGTGAGCCTCGTCACGATCGTCCTGTACACCATGGCGGTCAGCGCGCTGGCGCTCACCTTCGGCGTGTTCTACCCCCAGTTCGGGACCGAGAACGCCGCCCAGATCCCAACCAGCTTCGGCGGCATCGTCTACATGATGGCGAGTCTCTGTCTTCTGGCGGTCGTGATCATGATCGAGGCGCTGCCCGTGACCGAGCAGCTTCGTGCGTGGCAGCGCGGCGATCAGCTCGGCGCCACCCCCCAGCTCGTGGCGGCCGGTGCGCTGGTGATCGGCATCCTCGTGACGGCGACGCTCGTTCCGCTGCGCCTGAGCGCGCGCCGGCTCGAGCTCATGGAGTGGTAATGTGAGCGCGATCGCCGTCGACCTCGTCAGCGACACGGTGACCCGTCCCACCCCCGCCATGCGGCGCGCCATGGCCGAGGCGGAGGTGGGCGACGAACAGAACCGCGAGGACCCCACGGTCAACCGCTTGCAGTCGATGGTGGCCGATCTGCTGGGCAAGGAGGCGGCGCTGTTTCTGCCCTCGGGCACGATGTGCAACCAGGTGGCGTTCGCGGTGCATTGCCGCGCCGGGGACGAAATCCTCCTGCACGAGACCGCTCATCCCCTGCTGTACGAGGCCGGGGGCCCCTCGGCGATGGTGGGCGCGGTCATGCGACCGCTTCCGGGTGCACGGGGCCTCTATACCGCGGACCAGGTCCGCCAGGCCGTTCGGCCGGCGGTGCACTACATGCCCCGGACCCGGGCGCTGTCGGTGGAGCAGACGGCCAACATCGCGGGCGGGGTGTGCTGGCCCCTGGGCCAGATCGAGGAGGTCTGCGCGGCAGGACACGCGGCGGGACTCGCGTGCCACATGGACGGCGCCCGGCTGATGAACGCAGTAGTGGCGTCGGGCACGTCCGCCGGGGCGTTCGCGCTGCCCTTCGACAGCGTGTGGCTCGATCTGACCAAGGGGCTGGGTGCTCCAGTGGGTGCCGTGCTGGCCGGGTCCCGGGGGTTCATCGAGGCGGCCTGGGTCTTCAAGCAGCGATTCGGCGGCGCGATGCGGCAGGCGGGCATCATCGCGGCGGCGGGAGTCTACGCGCTCGAGCACCACATCGACCGCCTGGCGGAGGACCACGACCGGGCACGCCGCCTCGCGCAGGGGCTCGCCGAGCTCACGGGCATCGCGGTGGACGCGGAGCGGGTGGACACCAACATCGTGATCTTCGACGTCCGAGGAACCGGACTCACCGCCGAGGAGTTCGGGCGGCGGACGCTCGAGCGCTCCGGTGTGCGGTTCACGGTGATCGGCCCGACGCTGGCCCGCGCGGTATTCCACCTGGACGTGCCGGCCGATGGCGTGGAGCGGGCGCTCTCGGCGGCCCGCGCGGCGCTGCGGGGGTGACGTCGGGTCGAGACGATATTTTCTTCCCAAGGCGCCGGACCCGCCGGGGCATCGGGCAGGCTTCGGCCGGCTGAGTCCGGCACGCGACCAGCATTGAAGCAATCGCAGGGCGGCCCTCCAGCCGCCTTTTTTTTTCGTTCCCTCCGGCACGTTCGCGGTCCCCGCCTTCATCACGCCTCCTCCTACGTTGGGTTCGCCGTCGGACCCTGCGCGGCCGTCAGCGCGAGCGACCCATCCCAAGGAGGAGCTATGCTTCGCCCATCCCCACTCGCCTTTCTCGCGCTCATGGCCGCCGCGTCCGGCTGCGGCGATCGCACCGCTGCCGGGCCCACGGCACCCGCGGACAACCCCACAGTCGCCGCCACGGGCGCGGCACCAGCCGGCCCGGGGCAGCGGGCCGCGCAGGAGCGGCTGGCCCGGCGCATGGCGCTGGCGCTCGCCGATCCCGCGTTCCGCGCCTACGTGAGAGAGGCGCTGGATCGTTCCCCGGTGCGCGAGCACAAGCTCCACTTTCAGCGATTCCTGCGCGGCCCTGATCGGCGCGCCATGCGGGCCCTCGCCCGGGCGGGGCGCGAGGCGGAATCGTCGGTGGACGCCGACGCCGGCATCGCTACGGCGCTCGAGCTCTACCTGCCGGTGCCCGCGCACCGCGCGGCCTGGCGCGGCGGCGACGATATTCTGGTCGCGACCGCGCGGGAGGACCACGAAGCGCCCGTGGCCTTCGACGTGCATGGCAGGCGTCGAGTCCTTCGGGCGGACGCGCCGCCGGCGACGCCGGTGCTCGCCGTGGTCCCGGTAGAGACGGACTTCGGCGGCGATCCCAACGTCGGCTTCATGTTTCCGGAGGACGGCGGCGGCGGCGGGGGCGGCGGCGGGCTGCCCACTCCCCCGACCGGCCTCTATATGACCTCAGCCCATTTCGCGCAGGATTTTGAGGGTTGGTTGAAGGGCAATCCCGAATATGAGATCCACATACTCGGCCAGCTCGGCGCGAGCGACTCGCTGACCACGTACCAATGCGCCGGCGAGCATGCCGGGGGCGCGTACGCGTTCGACCAAAACAATCTGGACTGGACCGGCAACGTGCTGCTGTTCTCGAGCGCCCAGCTCGCGGCGTACAAGTCGGCGCACCCCAATCAGAACGTGCGCATCCTCGCCATCGAGGACGACGACGGAGCCTGCCAGATCCACCTCGACGGCAACCGGTTCAAGACCTTCCAGAGCGCGTTGCAGACCGCCTATCCCTACCTTACAGGCGGCAAGGATACCACCAGCGGCACGCTCGGGAAGGTGTTCAAACGGGCCAACGCCCTGCAGAAGATCCTCCGGGCCGCGTACTCGTGGCTCACGTCCCAGGACGACCTCATCGGCAATGCCATTGAGGACTCCGTCGTGGGCGAATATCACGCCGGCGCCAACTGGATCGTTCGCGGCGAAGGCAACGTCACCAACGGCTGGCTCAAACTTCAGATGCGGTGATCGTCATGCGCAGCTCGCACGTTCCGGCCACGCTTGCGGCCCTCGGCCTGGCCCTGCTCGCCGCGACACCCGCCCGCGCGCAGTGGACGGCCACCGTCGGGCTCCGCGCCACCCGATTCTCGGGCGGCGCGGAGGAAGAAGCCACCGGGCGCTCACTCCACCCCTACCGGCCGACCATCTTTCAGGTTGGTATCGCCCGGGTGGGAAGTCGGGTCGGCGTGGGTCTGCGCATCCACTACGCATCCTCCAGCCTCGGGCTGGAGGGTGCGGACGCCGTAGCCGCTGTCAAGAACGCGCTGGATATCTACGGGGCGAGCCCGGAGGTGTCGCTCAGAGTTGCTCGAGTCGGCGCTGACGGCACCATCCGGGCGTACGCGGGGCCGATTCTGGAGCTCTGGAAGCTCCCGGACGCGGGCTCCCGTGCCCGGCTCGGCGTGGCCGCGGGCGTGGGCCTCGAAATTCCATTCGGCGGGCGATGGAGCGGGTCAGCCAGAGTCGGCGCCGCGGTGACGCCGTCGTCGCCCTTCAACGAGGAAGACCTGGAAGCTTCGTTCGCGCGCCGGACCCTCTGGCGGCGAGAGGTGAGCGCGGAGCTGGGCTATCGAATGTGATGGAAGGGTCGGAACGGGCGCTCAGGCGGCCACGTCGGTTCCGCACTGCTCGCAATAGCGGCTCCCGGGTGCCACTTCGGCGCCGCATCCGGCGCAGGCGCCACCGGGTTGCAGCCGCTGCCCGCAAGTTGAACAGAACACCGCTTCGGGTTCCGGACGCGGGCCACAGGTGGAACAGGACGGGGCTCCCGGCGGCGCTGCCCTCGTGGCGGAGCGGAGCGCCCGAACCCGGGCGGCGATGAGGGCCTCGACGTCGTCGCCGGTCCCGCCCGTGACCCCACCTTGTGGCCCGGCCGCTCCAAGCGTTTCCGCCTCCTCCGTGCGAAGCGCCTCGAGTGCAACGCCCGTGTATCGGCCCTTGAGGAATGCGTAATCCTCATCCGACAGCTTGCCGGTTTCCCGGTCGAACTCGATCTCCTTGAGCGCCGCCAGGGCGACGCCCTTGGGCGTCTCCTCGGGCTCCAATGGCTCGTACACCGGGGCGGACGGCCGGCCTGGCGCGATCAGCGGCTGCAGCACCAGCCACACGGCCGCCACGCCGACGAGCGCGGCCGCCAGGACTTCCAGGGCCATCAGTCCTCGACCTCGGCCAGCGCCCGGCGGAGCCGCTCCATCTCCTCGGTGCTTCCCTGCGTCTCCGGCGGCGCCGCTCCCGGTCCGCCGGCTGCCGCCACCGCGGTGCGCCGCCGGACGATGACGAGCATGAGCGCCGCGCCCGCCGCCGCGATGGCGGCACCGGGCACCAGATAGCCGGCGAGGTTGAACCCCTTTGGTTTGGGGGCCATCAACGCCTTTTCCCCGTACTTCGCCACGAACGCGTCCAGCACCTGCTGCGCGGAGAGTCCCTGGTTCCGGAGAGCCAGTACCTCACGGTGGAGCTTGGGAGAGTACGTGCACGAGAAGTCGGTCGTCCGGCAGGTGAAGACGTCGAGCGTGCAGCCGCAGTTACATGCCAGCCGCGTTTCTATGGCCTGAACCTCCGCCTCGTTTTCCCCCGGGTCGGTCGGCGCGCGCGGCCGGCCGACGACCGAGGGATCGTGTAGCGTCCCGACGGCGCCCCGCCCGGCCAGCGAGTCCTGCGCCGCGCCCGCCCGGCCCCGCACCACGGCGAGCGGAGCCATCGCGAACCCCACCGCCTGCCGAAGAAACGCGCGCCGAGCAGCGCTTTCGTTCAGATCCACCGGCTCACTCCTTCCCCGCCCCGACGAGCGAGACCCCGTAGCCGCCCTGTGCCCGGCGGGAAACGGCCATCGTGGGGCCGCCGCCCGGCCACATGGTCACGATGCCGCCGAAGGCGAGCACGAACCCGCCGAACCAGACCCACCAGACCAGCGGGTTGATGTTGATCCGATAGACCGCCTCCTCGGTGCCGTCCACGGCTCCGGCGAAGACGAGATAGAGATCCTCGCGGAGTCCGCTCCGGATGCCGACCTCGGTAGACGGCTCGAACGTGGGCCGCTTGAAGCTGTCCACGTGCTGGCGCTTCTCGCTGGTGAGCAGTCCCGCCGGCCGGCCGTCCACCGACACCTGCACCGTCGCGGCGCTCACGACCCGGTTGAGCGCCTCGTACTGCGAGATGCCGACATGGGTAAATCGGTAGGTGTGCCCGAACGGGCTTCGAAGCTCCAGCGATTCTCCCGGCTTGAGCGTGGCCTCGCGCTGCACCTTGAACGCCATGCCGGCGAACGCGACGAAATAGATGAGGATTCCCGCGTGCACGATGTAGCCGCCGTAGCGCCGCCGGTTCCGCCCGATCAACCGGAAGAATGCCGTCACGGCCGACTCGCCGTGCATGCGCCGCCGGGCCCGCACGCCGCGGTAGAACTCCTGGCCGATGGTCCCCGACACGAACGCGGCCAGGGCCAGCGCCATGATGACGTAGAAGTCGCGGATGCCCGCCAGCAGCAGGGCGGCCAGAGCCACGCTGCCCGTCACGACCGGAACGATGAACTGCCGCCGGAGGTTGGCGGCCGACGCCTTGCGCCACGCGATCAGCGGCCCGATCCCGGTGAGCGCCAGCAGGAGCAGGCCCAGCGGCACGTTGACCCGGTTGAAGAACGGCGGGCCGACCGTGATCTTGGTGCCCCGCACCGCCTCGGAGAGGATCGGGAACAGCGTTCCCCACAGCACCGAGAAGGCGATGCCCACTAGCAACAGGTTGTTGAACAGGAACGCAGCCTCACGGCTCAGCATGGACTCGAGCCGCACTTCCGCTTCGAGCAGGTGCCACCGGGTATAGAGCAGCGTGAACGACAGCACCGCGGCGACCACCAGAAACCCGAGGAAGAAGTAGCCGACGTTCGACTGCGTGAAGCTGTGCACGCTCGCGATCACACCCGATCGCGTGATGAACGTGCCGAAGATGCTGAGCAGGAAGGTGCCGATGATGAGGCCCAGGTTCCAGCGCTTGAGCATCCCGCGCTTCTCCTGGATCATGACGGAGTGCAGAAAGGCCGTCATGGTGAGCCACGGCAGAAGGCTCGCGTTCTCCACCGGATCCCACGCCCAGTAGCCGCCCCACCCGAGCTCGACGTACGCCCACCACATGCCGAGCGTGATGCCGATCGAGAGAAAGAGCCAGCTCACCAGCGTCCATTTCCGGATGGCGATGATCCAGCCCGTGTCCAGCCTGCGCGAGAGCAGCGCGGCAATGGCGAACGCGAACGGGATGGTGATGCTGATATAGCCGAGGTACAGCATCGGCGGGTGGATCACCATGCCGACGTTCTGCAGCTGCGGGTTGAGCCCGCGACCGTCCGCCGGCGTATAGGCCAGCCGCTCGAACGGGCTCGAGCCGAACAGCATGACGCTGACGAAGAACGCCACCACGGCCGAGGTAACGCCCGCGACATACGGCATCAGGTCGGCGTAGCGGCGGGGGGTCAGCAGCTGCGCCAGGCTCGCGAAGATCGAGAGCACCACCGCCCAGAACAGCAGCGAGCCTTTCTGCCCCGCCCAGAATGCCGAGACCAGGTAGTAAGGCGGCAGGTTCCGGCTGGTGTAGGCGGCCACATACTCGATGTTGAAATCGTGGCTGATCAGCCCCTTCCACAGGGATATCGAGGCCACCACGAGACAGGCGAGCACGGCGTACACGGAGCGGACCGCCGTCGCCGCGAGCTCCGGGCGGTCCTGCCAGCGTCCGAAGAAGGCGATCGCCACCCCCCACAGGCCGAGCAGCAGGGCGGACCACAGCGCGAATTGTCCGAGCAGCGTCATCGATGGCGTCTCAGGCTTTCGGCACGGCCTCGTAGCGTGAGCCGCACTTGGCGAGCACGTCCGTGGCCCGGATGACCCCGTCGCGTCCCAGCCGACCCTCCACGACGACCTCGATGTCGTTGGCGTCGGTGAACGTGTCGGGCACGAGCCCGTGGTAGGTGACGGGGTAGGTCTTGATCCCGTCGGAGACCTTGAAATCAATCGTGCGCGCCGCGTTGTCGCGCCGGACGGAGCCGGGCACGACCTTGGCGCCGACCTTGAAGCCGACGTTTTCCACGAAGGTCGGGTCGGCCGAGGTCTTGGCGGCGAGCTCCGCCGGCGTCAGGAAATACACGCCGGTCTCCTTCACGCCCTCGGCGATCATGAAACCGACGCTCCCGACAATGAGCGCCGCCCCCAGCAGAAACTTGTGGCCTGCCTTCATGCTCCGCTCCCATCCTCGTGGGCCCATGCCCCGACCGGAAAGCTTTCCTTTATGGCTCGGGGATTCAAGTGCCGGCCGCGGCCCGCTTGACCTGCAGGGCTGCCTGCCGGAACTCCTCGACTGAGGTTTTATGGTCGGCGTACTCCGGCCGCGTCGCCTTGAGCTCCGCGGCGTAGTGTTCCAGGAATCCGGCATAGGCCTGCGACAGCCCCGCCGCGTCCTTCCGCCAGCGGGCCACCGTGCCCCGGATCATGTAGCCGAACAAGTGGCCCGGGTCCTGAGCCAGGAGCGTGTCGGCCAGGGCGGTCGGGCCCGCCATATCACCGCTGTGCACCTCCAGCAGGGCGGCGTGGTACCGGGCGTCCGCGTCGAGCGAGTCGAGCTGCGAGTACGCCATGAGCGCCATGGGGGTGAACCGGCTGATGCCGGCCTCGTCGCCCGCCTGGGTCGCGCGCATGACCCGGTTGTAGAGCCGGTCGAACCGCTCTCGCGGCGACATGTCGCTGTTGTCCGGCGCCCCGCCGCCGCCCTCGGCCGCCGCGGCCGGCTCCGCCGCCGCACTCGGGGTGGACGCGGTGCGCGCCATCGTGAATAGGAGCACGCCGAGCAGTCCCACCAAGGCCGCCCCCGCGACCATCCACGGGGTGCGGTCTCCGCCCGGCGCGTTCGCTGCGAGGCCCACCCGGTGTCCACACGTCGGGCAGAACCGCGCCCCCGCCCCGATCGACGTCCCGCACTTGACGCAGGGAGCGCCGGACCGCGGGGAGCCGCACGCGGAGCAGAAGCCGCCCGTGCCTGGGGCGCCGCAGGATGGGCAAGTCGACACAGCCGTTGTCATGGGATGGTTTCGGCGCCTGGAGGTGTCGGGATGGACCCAATTTAGCGGATTCGCACGGGCCGGCGCAGGGCTTTCCGGGCAGCGATCAGTCTGTGGGCGTATCGCCCGGCCGCGCCCGGCCCTCCCTTGCCCACGTCAGCGTCGCCCCCACCGCTCGCTCCCAGCCGCGGCGAAGCTCCCGCCGCTCTGAATCTCCCGTCGTCGGCGCGAAGCGCCGGAACCGTCGCCCAGCCAGGAAGTCCGCCGTCCCCTCCCAGACGCCGAGCGCGATGCCGGCGAGCCCGGCGGCACCGAGCGCCGTGGTCTCCACCATGTCCGGTCGTTCCACCGGCAGCCCGAGCACGTCCGCCTGAAATTGCATCAGCCAGTCGTTGGCCGACGCGCCTCCGTCCACCCGGAGGGCCGGAACATCGAGCCTGTCCGCTCCCGCCATGGCCTCGAGCAGCTCGGCGCTGCTGAACGCCATGGCCTCCAGCGCCGCACGCACCAGGTGCGCCCGCGAGGTCCCGCGGGTAATCCCGGTGATGGTGCCGCGCGCCTCGGCCTCCCAGTGCGGCGTGCCCAGCCCGACGAAGGCCGGCACGAAATGGACGCCGCCGGTGTCGGGCACACTTCGGGCGAGCCCGTCGGACTCGGCGGCCACGCGGAGCAGGCCGAGTCCGTCCCTGAGCCACTGCAGCGCGGCCCCCGCGATGAACACGCTCCCCTCGAGCGCGTAGGCCGGCTCGCCCCGAGGGCCACACGCCGCCGTGGCCAGCACGCCGGGCGCGGGAGTCGGCAGGTGCTCGCCGGTGAAGACCAGCAGGAACGCGCCCGTCCCGTACGTGTTCTTGGCCATGCCCTCGGTGCAGCAGCCCTGGCCGAACAGTGCCGCCTGCTGATCGCCCGCGAGGCCCGCGATCGGCAGGCTCACGCCCAGGTGCTCCGCATCGGTCTCGGCCACGGGGCCCGCCGACGGCACGATGTCCGGCAGCATCGCCCGCGGCACGCCGAAGAGCTGGAGCAGCTCCGGGTCCCAATCCCGCGCGGCCAGGCCATACAGCAGCGTGCGGGAGGCGTTGGTGTGATCGGTGATGTGCACTCGCCCACCGGTGAGCCGCGCCACCAGCCAGCTTTCGACCGTGCCCGCCGCGAGCTGGCCCCGCTCGGCCCGGCGGCGGAGATCGCCGTCGCGCAGCATCCACTCGAGCTTGGTGGCGGAGAAATAGGGATCGGCCACGAGTCCGGTCCGCTCCCTGAGGAGTGGTTCCGCACCGGCCTCCCGCAGCTCCCGGCAGCGATCGCTCGTCCGCCGGTCCTGCCAGACGATCGCGGGTGCGACCGGCGCGAGTGTCCGGCGGTCCCACAGCACCACGGTCTCGCGCTGGTTGGTGATGCCGATTCCCGCCGGGCGCTCGCGGGAGGTGGCCAGCGCTTCTCGCATGACCTCGAGTGAGACCCGCAGGATCTCCTCGGCGTCGTGTTCCACCCACCCCGGGCGTGGATAGTGTTGGCCGAACTCGCGGTAGGCCCGCCCGAGCACGCTCCCGTCCTGGTGCACGAGGAGCGCGGTGGAGCCGGTGGTGCCCTGATCGAGGGCGAGCACGGAGGGCATCAGCGGCTTTCGGGCGCGGTCACGCCGCCCCCGCCACATCCCCCGGCGCGAACACGCCCCGATCGGTGATGATGGCCGTCACCAGCGCGGCCGGCGTGACGTCGAATGCGGGATTCCACACTCGCGCGCCCGCCGGGGCCGCCGCGTGGCCGCGCCAGCCGCTGACTTCCTCCGCCGCCCGTTCCTCGATCGGGATGCGGGCGCCGTCGGGCGTGGCCGGATCGACGGTCGAGCTCGGCGCTGCGACATAGAACGGGACCCCATGCGCCCGCGCCGCGAGGGCCACGCCGTAGGTGCCGATCTTGTTGGCCACGTCGCCATTCGCCGCGATGCGGTCCGCACCCACGATGACACAGGTCACGTCTCCCCGGCGGAGCCGGCTGGCCGCCATGCCGTCCGTGATGACGGTGACCGGCACGCCGGCCCGGGTCAGCTCCCAGGCGGTGAGCCGGCTGCCCTGCAGCAGCGGCCGGGTCTCGTCGGCGATCACCGAGACTCGCCGGCCGGCCTGGTGCAGCGTGTACACCGGCGCGAGTGCCGTGCCCATGCCGCCGGTCGCGAGCGCGCCCGCGTTGCAGTGCGTGAGCACCACCGCGTCGTCGCCCAGCAGTGCTGCGCCCGCCACCCCGATCCGCGCGCACATCGCGCGATCCTCCTCCCAGATCGTGTCGGCCTCGGCCCGCATCGCGTCGGCCAGACTCTCGCCGGCGGCGGCCGCGGCGGCCGCGCGCCGCTCCATCCGGCCAAGGGCCCAGTGCAGGTTCACGGCGGTCGGCCGGGTCGCGCCGAGCAGCGCCGACGCGGCGCAGACGGCCTCCAGCGAGGCGACGCCCCGGCGGAGCGCCAGGGTGACGCCCATGGCGGCGGCGATGCCGATGAGCGGCGCGCCGCGCACCCGCAGTGTGCGGATGGCCTCCCCGACGGCGTCCACCGTGTCGAGGTCCAGATAGCGCTCCTCGCCCGGCAACAGCGTCTGATCCAGGATGCGGACCGCGCGGTCTGGCGTCCACGCGATGGGAGTGGGAATCGTCATGGGCGGAAAGATAGAGGGCCGCGCCCCGCCCGGTTAGCTTGGAGGGCAATTCGGTCCGACCCTTCGCCCTCTCGCTCGAGCCGCTCATGTCTTTCACCACCCTGATCTTCGACGTTGCCGACGGAATCGCCCGGGTCACGATCAACCGGCCGGACAAGCTCAACGCGCTGAACGCCACCGTGATCGCGGAGCTGGACGACGCGGCCGGGCGGATCGAGAGCGACGGCGCCATCCGCGCCGCGCTGCTCACCGGCGCGGGCGCCAAGGCATTCGTGGCCGGCGCGGACATCACCGAGATCGGCGGCCAAGGGGCCCTGGCGGGCCAGGCCCGCGCCCGGGCGGGACAGCGGATGATGCGCCGGCTGGAACAGTGCGGGAAACCGGTGCTCGCCGCGATCAACGGCTTTGCGCTCGGCGGCGGATGCGAGCTCGCGATGGCATGCCATCTCCGCATCGCGAGCGAAGGCGCGCGGTTCGGACAGCCCGAGGTCAAGCTCGGGATCGGACCCGGCTACGGCGGAACGGTGCGGCTGCCGCGGCTGGTCGGGCGGGGACGCGCGCTCGAGCTCCTGCTCACCGGCGCCATGATCGATGCCCAGGAGGCCTGGCGGATCGGGCTGGTGAACCGCGTGGTCCCGGCCGACCGCCTGCTGGCCGAGTCGGAGCAGATGCTTCGTACGATTCTGGAGAACGGGCCCCTGGCCGTCCGGGCGTGCCTGGACCTGGTGGACATCGGCGCGGAGATGGCGGTGGATGACGCGCTCCGGCTGGAGGCGAGCTGGTTCGGCCTGCTGAGCGCGAGCGCCGACATGCGCGAGGGTACCAGCGCCTTTCTGGAGAAGCGCAAGCCCGCCTTCACCGGGACTTGAGCCTGCAATTTCAACCTGCAACCGGCTATTTTTCCATGGTTCCAGCACGGGCATTCTGGTGGGGGATAGTCGCCGTTCTCACGGGCTGCGGCCAGCGCGATCGACTGACTTTTCCGACCGAGAATCCCGGCAACGGTCAGGGTCCGTCCACGGAGATTCTCCAGCCGGGCGCGGCGGACACGGCCGTCACCGAAGGTGACCTGCTGATCCTGCGGGGCCGCACCTTCGACGCCGACGGAGTCGACACGGTGTACTTCGAGATCGGCGGCATCAATCAGGGCTTCGCCCCGATCACCGGGCAAGGGGCGGACACCGTGGATTTCGCCCTGCAGCTCTCGACCCTCGGCAACAGCGGCGCCACGGTGAGCGTCCGGGTCCATGGCGTCGATATGCTCGGTGTCCAGGGCTCGGTCGCCAGCCGGGTGATCCACATCGAATAGTGCGGCTCCGCCAGCTGGTGGCTCGGGGGTTCCGCAATCTGGCGGACCTCGACCGCGAGATCCCCGCCTCCGGCCTGGTCCTCCTCGGCGACAACGCCCAGGGCAAGACGAACCTGCTCGAGGCCATCTACTACCCGGTGCTGTTCCGGTCGTTTCGCGGAGCGCCGGACCAGGAGGTCGCCCGGTTCGACGGCCCCGGCTTCCAGGTGGCGGCCTCGCTCGGCGATGGCGTGGTAGGCTCGGTGGGCGCCGCGTATGTCGCCGGCCGGCGCAAGCGGATCCTGATCGATGGCTGCGAGCCCGATCGGCTGGCGGACGCGGTAGGTGCGTGGCTCGCGGTCTCCTTTCTTCCCGACGACGTCGGCCTGGCGACCGGGCCGGCGGCGGGGCGCCGGGGATACCTCGACCGCCTGCTCTCGCTCGCGGACCGCGAATATCTGCGGGCGCTCGGACGCTACCGCGGCGCGCTGGCACAACGGAACAGCGCGCTGCGCCAGGGCCGCGCTGATCTGGCCCGAGCCTTCGACGCGCCGCTCGCGGTCTCGGGCGCGGAAATCGTCAGGACTCGCCAGCGCTGGGCGGCGGCCGCCCGGGAGCAGTTTGCCGCCGAGCTCGACTGTCTGGGCGAGCCGCCGGGCACCGGGCTCCGGTACCGGACGGCGGACGGACTGGCGGAGCGCGGGGCCTGGGACCGGGCGCTGGAGCTGGCGCTTCCACGGGATCAGGCGCGCGGGACCACCACCGTCGGTCCGCACCGCGACGACCTGGTGCTCGAGCTCGGCGGCCGGCCGCTCCGGGAATTCGGATCCAACGGCCAGCAGCGGGGCGCCGCGGTCGCGCTCAAGCTCATCGAGCTGGTGGCCCTCCGGGCGGCGCGCGGCACCGAGCCGGCGCTGCTGTTGGACGATGTCTTCGGCGCGTTCGATCGCGAGCGCCAGCGGCGGCTCGCCCGGCGGCTGCTCGAGTCGCCAGACCGCCAGGTGTTCCTCACGGCGCCGCGGCGCGACGAGCTCCCGCCGGACCTCGCGCTCCCAGTCTGGCGGATGGACGCCGGAAAGGTCACCTCGTGAAGTACGAGCGACGCCCGCCGGCCACGCTGGCCGATGCCCTGGCCAGTTACCTCAAGCAGTCCGGCTTCTCCAAGCGGCTGCAGCAGGCGGGGATCGTCGAGCAGTGGGCGGAGCTGGTGGGACCGCAGATCGCGGCGGTCACCGCCCCCGAGTCGGTCACTCCGGACGGAGTGCTCCGGGTCCGCGTCGCGACCGCGGCGTGGGCGAATGAGCTGAGCCTGATGACGCCCCGGATCCTGGGCCGCCTCAACGCGGGCCGCACCGGGCGCGTGAAGGAAATCCGCTGGGTGCCGGGCAGCCCCAGCCTCAAATGACGGAGCTTATGGCCAAGACCGAACCCGCCGTCGTCGACGGTACGCTGCAGTACAAAGCCGAGTCGATCCAGGTCCTCAAAGGCCTCGAGGCCGTGCGCAAGCGGCCGGGGATGTACATCGGATCCACCAGCGAGAACGGCCTGCACCATCTGGTGTATGAAGTCGTCGACAACTCGATCGACGAGGCGCTGGCCGGACACTGCGACACGATCGACGTCACCATCCACGCCGACAACTCGATCACGGTGCACGACAACGGCCGCGGCATCCCGGTGGATATCCATCCGACCGAGAAGATGCCGGGCGTCGAGTTGGCGCTCACGGTGCTGCACGCCGGCGGCAAATTCGACAAGAACAGCTACAAGGTGTCGGGCGGGCTTCACGGCGTCGGCGTATCCGTCGTGAACGCGCTGTCCGAGCGGCTGGAAGTCGTGGTGGAGCGGGACGGCAACCGGCACCGCATGGCGTTCGTCCGGGGCAAGACGGTGAAGAAGCTCGAGGTGCTCGGCAAGGCCAAGGGAACCGGAACGACCGTCCGCTTCAAGCCCGATCCCGAGATCTTCACCGTGCTCGAGTTCCACTACTCGACCCTGGCGGACCGGCTCCGGCAGCTCGCCTTCCTGAACAAGGGCATCTCGATCACCATCAAGGACGAGCGCGAGGACCAGAAGAAGCAGGAGACCTTTTTCGCCAAGGGCGGCCTGAGCGAGTTCGTGCAGTGGCTCAACCGGAACAAGAAGCCGCTCCACGCCAAGCCGATCGCCTTCAGCGCCACCAAGGACGACGTCGAGGTGGATCTGGCGCTGCAGTACGAGGACGGCTACAACGAGAACACGTTCACCTTCGTGAACAACATCAACACCCACGAGGGCGGCACCCACCTCACCGGCTTCAAGTCGGCCCTGACGCGTACCATCAACGACGTCGCCAAGCGTCGCGACTTCCTGAAGAAAGAGGACTTCACGCTCTCGGGCGAGGACATCCGCGAGGGTTTGACCTGTGTGCTGCACGTCAAGGTGAAGGAGCCGCAGTTCGAGGGGCAGACCAAGACGAAGCTGGGGAACTCCGAGGTGGAGGGGATCGTCAAGGCGGTCGTGAACGAGCACCTCGGCAACTACCTGGACGAGCACCCGCCGGTCGCGCGCAACATCATCGAGAAGGCCGTGAGCGCGGCCCGGGCGCGCGAGGCCGCGCGCAAGGCGCGGGACCTGGTTCGGAAGAAGTCCGGCCTCGAGAACGCGGTGCTCCCGGGCAAGCTCGCCGACTGCTCGCTCGACGACCCGGCTCACACCGAGATCTACCTGGTCGAGGGCGACTCCGCCGGCGGCAGCGCGAAACAGGGGCGGAACCGCTCATTCCAGGCGATTCTCCCGCTGCGCGGGAAGATCCTCAACGTGGAGCGCGCGCGGATCGACAAGATCCTCAGCAACGAGGAAATCCGGTCGATGATCACGGCGATCGGCACCGGCGTCCGGGAGGACTTCAAGCTCGACGACGCGCGCTATCACAAGATCATCCTGATGACCGACGCGGATGTCGACGGCGCCCACATCCGGACGCTGCTGCTCACCTTCTTCTTCCGCCAGATGCAGGAGCTGGTCGAGGCGGGGTACGTCTACATCGCACAGCCGCCGCTCTACCGCGTGGCCAAGGGGAAGGACGAGTTCTACGCCTATACCGAGGCCGAGCGGGACGAGTACGCCAAGCGGCTCACCAACGGCGACGGCAAGGGCAACGTCAACATCCAGCGCTACAAGGGCCTGGGCGAGATGAACCCGGACCAGCTCTGGCGCACCACGATGGACCCCGCCACCCGGACGATCCTTCGGGTCACCATGGAGGACGCGGTCGAGGCGTCGAAGCTGTTCGACGAGCTGATGGGGGATGAGGTGGAGCCGCGGCGCCAGTTCATCGAGCGGAACGCGAAGTACGTGAGCAACCTGGACGTCTAGCGGCAGTGAGGGACGGGCCGCGCCGCGAACGCCTCAGAGCCTGACCGGCGGACGCGGCCTCGCCGCCCCCGGCCCCCAGTCCTCCCCTTCGGATTCGCCCTCCGGCCGCCGGCCGGCCTCGAGCTCCCGCACCTCCCGCTCCGCCGCCTCGAGCTCCTCGCGATCGATCCCGTCGTGCCCCACCAGCCGGGGCCCGGGATGACGCGGCCGGCGCACCAGCCACACCCCGAACGCGGCCAGGACTGCACCGGCCACGAGCAACGTGCCGACCGGCCCGCTCACCAGTGGCACCTCAGTCGCCCTCCGCCAGCCGCTCCACCCCTCGGCTCGTGATCCGATGCGACAACAGCGGCGTGAGCCGTCCACTCTCGCCGATGGTCACGGCCTCCCGCAGCGCCTGCATGCCGCTCGCGATACCGGCCCCATCGCGCGCGAAGACCGAAGCGATCGGCTCACCCGCCCGCACCGCGTCACCCGGCTTGATGGTCACGACGAAACCGACCGTCGGGTCGACCGTGTCCTCGACGGCGCGCCTGCCGCCGCCGAGCTCCACGATAGCCCGGCCGATCCGGCGGGGCTCTACCGCCGCGACCACGCCGCCGCGCTCCGCTCGGTAGACCTCCACCGCCTGGGCCTGCGGGAGGAGGCCCGGATCCTCGACCACCGCCGGATTGCCGCCCTGGGCCTCGATGACCTTCGCGAACGTCTGCAGCGCGCGCCCCGAGCTCACCGACTCCTCCAGCCGGCGCCTCGCCTCCGCGGGATCCTTCGCGGCGCCGACCAGCACCAGCATCTCCGCGCCCAGCGCGTAGGTCAGCTCCATGAGGTCCGCGGGCCCGCTGCCCCGGAGGCCCTCGATCGCCTCCTCCATCTCGAGCGCGTTGCCGCAGGCCCGGCCGAGCGGACGGTCCATCGCGCTGAGCAGGGCGACGGTCGGGCAGCCGCGGGCTTCGCCGAGCCCGATCATGGTCCGGGCGAGCTCGATCGCGCGGTCGATATCGGTGAGGAAGGCGCCGCTGCCGGTCTTGACGTCGAGCACCAGGCCATTGAGCCCTTCGGCGAGCTTCTTCGACATGATGCTGGCGGCGATCAGCGGAATGGACTCGACCGTCGCGGTGACGTCACGAAGGGCGTAGAGCCGCTTGTCGGCGGGCGCGATCTCGGGCGTCTGGCCCAGCATGGCGCAGCCCAGCCGGTCGATCTGGGCGCGGGCCTCGCTCAGCGACAGCGCCGTCCGGAAGCCGGGGATCGACTCCAGCTTGTCCAGCGTCCCGCCGGTGTGCCCCAGCCCGCGCCCGGACATCATCGGCACCGCGACGCCGCAGCTCGCCACCATCGGCGCGAGCAGCAGCGAGACTTTGTCGCCGACGCCCCCCGTCGAGTGCTTGTCGACCACGGGGACCGGGTGGCGGTCGAACCGGAGCCGGTCGCCGGAATCGATCATCGCGTCGGTCAGGGCGGCGAGCTCCTCCGGTTCCAGTCCGCGAAAGAACACGGCCATCAGGAGCGCCGACATCTGGTAGTCCGGCACGTCCCCGGCGGCATACTTCCGGATCAACGCCGCCCACTGCTCGGGCGCGAGGGCCCGCCCGTCTCGCTTGTGCTCGATGAGCTGCGGAATCACCATTCGAGACCACCCGTCACCCGGACCTCCGTTCGACCATGGCTCGTTTCCGTCTGGCCGCCCTCGTGCTCGCGCTCGCTTCCTCGCGGCTGGCCGCGCAGAACGCGCGCGACCACGTCGGGCTCGGCAGCGCGGCGATGCAGGCGCACGATCTTCGCACCGCGCTCGCGCACTACGATGCGGCCCTGACGCTCGACTCGGCCGACTACGAGGCCAACTGGCGCGCCGCGATCGCCCTGATGGACCAGGGGGAGCAGATTCCCGACGGCGTGAAGAGTCCGGAGCGCGATTCGCTGTACGCGCGCGCGGAGCGGTTCGCCCGCCGCGCCGTGGCCGCGGACTCGGCGGGGGCCGACGGGCACTTCGCCCTGGCGGCCGCCGTGGGCCGCGCGTCGCTCAGCATGGGGAAGAAGGAGCGGATCCGGCGGGCCCGCGTCATCCGGGACGAAGCCCTGCGCGCCATCGAGCTCAACCCCCGCCACGACGGGGCCTACCACATCCTTGGCCGCTGGAACGCGGAGATCATGCGACTGTCGGGGCTCAGCCGCTTCTTCGCCAAGCGGCTGCTCGGGGCGGGCATCTTCAACGAGGCCTCGTGGGAGGCGGCGGTCTCCAACATGGAGCGCGCCGAGGCGCTGGATCCCACCCGGCTCTACCATCGCCTCGAGCTCGCCGAGATCTACGTCGACCGGAAACGCTACGACGACGCCCGGGCGCAGTTGGCCGAGCTGGCGGCGCTGCCGGATCGGGAGGTCATGGACAGCGTGTACCGCCGAGAGGCCGCCGAGCTGGCGAAGGAGATCGAGAAGAAGAAGTAGGACGTCATCCTGAGCGCAGCGAACGGGTTCAGGATGACGACTACACGCTCGCTCACGCGCCCCCGCTCACAGGATGTCCTTCGCGCGGTCCACGACGCGCCCGAGCCCGCTCTCGACCCTGCGCCGGCGCCGCTCGAGGCTTTCGGAGGCGTCCTCACGCAGCCGCTCGAGCCGCCGCCGCAGCCGGCGCCTGGTCTTGTCGCCCCGGTCGGGAGCCAGCATAAGCGCGATGCCGGCCCCGAGCACGGCGCCGAACACCACGCCGGCGGCAAAGCCGCCGATCCCTTTTCCGACTTCATCTTCCCGGTCGCCCATGCCGCCCACCTTGCTCTCAGGTCACCAATCCCGCATCCCCCTCTCCAACCTATCCCTATCCGGGAAAGCGTCAACCATTGTGACACCATAGACTTTTGACAGATCGGCTGCACATTCCTTCATGAGTTTTCGGGCTGGGACCTCCGCCTTATACTGGTGCAAGGCGGACCCCCTCCGGGCGTTCACCGCCGGCCCCTTCACCCAGGACGCACCAATGACCTCGGCTCTCATGGCCACGGATGACGTCGAACGGCTGCAGGCCCGGCTGAACGCGCTGGAGCAGGAGCGCAAGCACCTGCTGGCGGTGATCGAGATCCTGCAGGACATCGGCGGGTCCCTGCACTTCGCGGACGTGGTGCAGTCGGTGACGCTGCGCCTGGGAGAGACCTTCGGGCTCGATCGCTGCTCCATCTTCCTGGCCGAGCGCGGCGGCGAGACCGTCCGGCTGGTGGCGAGCTATGAGGACCCCGGCATCCGGAACTACACGGTGGACCTCGACCGCTACCCCGAGCTCCGCCGCGCGCTGCAGACCGGCGAGACCGTCTTCATCGCGGATGCCGCGACCGACCCGTCCCTGGGCCCCGCCCGGTGGGCATTGGCCGCGCGCAAGGTCAAGACCATTACGGTGATTCCGATCTCGTGGCGGGGGACGGCGATCGGGGCGATCTTCCTACGCACCTTTCGCGACGGGCCCAGCTTCTCCGCGGCCGATCTGCAGTTCTGCCAGGTGGTGGCGAACCTGACCGCCAAGGCGCTTCGGAACGCGCACCGGTTCGAACGGCTACGGAAGCGGAAGGGCGAGGACGAGGAGACCAGCCGGCGAGTCCAGGAGCAGGCCGCCCTCATCGGGTTCATGCGGCGGCTGCTGGCCACGTACCCGCCGCCCTCGGATGAGGAGCCCGGGTTGACCGACGGCGTCTCGGCGGAGCTCGAGCGGCTGGTGGGGGTCGCGCAGGCGGTGCTGAGCCAGGAGTCCACCTCGCGGTGACCGGCGGCGCAGCCGAGCGGGTCACCTGGCTGCGCGAGCAGATCGACCGGGCCAACCACGCCTACTACGTCCTCGACGCGCCCGAAATCCCGGACGCCGAGTATGACCGGCTGTTCCGCGAGCTCCAGGAGCTCGAGGCCCATCACCCCAGGCTGCGCTCGCCGGACAGCCCCACGCAGCGCGTGGGCGCGCCGGTTGCCAGCGCGCTCGCCAAGGTCACCCACCTCCGCCCCATGATTTCGCTGGGCAACGCGTTCACTCCCGAGGAGCTGGCCGCCTGGGAGGAGCGCAACGCCCGGATCCTGCCCGAGGTCCGCACCGCCGGCTACACCACCGAGATCAAGATCGACGGCGCGGCCGTGAGCCTCACCTACGAGGACGGCCGTCTCACGATGGGAGCCACCCGCGGCAACGGGATCGTCGGCGAGGACATCACCGCCAACCTTCGCACCATCGACGATGTCCCCCTCGCGCTCAAGGGAAAGGGCTGGCCCAGGCGCATGGAGGTGCGGGGCGAAGTGTACCTGCCGTATGCGGGATTCACCCGGCTCAACCAGGAGCGCGAACAGCGCGGGGAGCCGCCCTTCGCCAACCCGCGGAATACCGCGGCGGGCGGCCTCCGTCAGCTCGATCCCAATCTCACGCGCCGGCGCCGGCTCCGGCTGTTCGCCTTCGCGGTCGAGCCCGCCGAAGGACGGCTCAGCGCGCTTACTCACGCCGAGCTGCTCGACCTGCTCGAAACCTGGGGCTTTCCGGTGGAGCCCCACCGGCAGCGCTTCGCGGCCCTGGCCGACGTGCAGGCAGCCATCGCCGGGCTGGAGGAGCTCATCCCCCGCCTGCCGTTTCAGGCCGACGGCGTGGTCGTGAAGGTGGACCGGCTCGACCTGCAGGGCGAGCTGGGCGTGGTCGGGGGCCGCGAGCCGCGCTGGGCCATCGCCCGGAAGTTCGCGCCCGAGGTGGCCGTGACCCGCCTGGAGGAGATCCGGATCAACGTGGGCCGGACCGGCGCGCTCAATCCGTACGCCGTGCTCACACCGGTCGTGATCTCAGGCGTGACGGTGAGCTCGGCCACGCTGCACAACGAGGATCTGATCGCCCAGAAGGACATCCGCGCGGGCGATCAGGTCGAGATCATCCGCGCCGGCGAGGTCATTCCTCAGGTGGTCCGTCCGGTACTCGAAGGTGTCGATCCGGGCACGCGGGGCGCTCCCTTCCGCATGCCGGACCGGTGCCCCGCGTGCAACACGCCGGTCGAGCGTCCAGCCGACGAAGCGATGCGGTACTGTCCCAATGCGTCCTGCCCCGGACGCGTGCTCGAGGGCATCGTGCACTATGCGTCGCGCGACGCGATGGACATCCGGGGGCTGGGCTACGAGCGCGTCCGGCAACTGCTCGATGCCGGGCTGGTCGCGAACGTCGGGGACCTGTACGAGCTCACGCCGGCCCAGCTGGTCGAGCTGGACCGCTTCGCCGACCAGTCGGCGGGGCAGCTGGTGGTCGCCATCGGCGCGTCGAAGGGGAAGCCGCTGTCGTCGCTGCTCTTCGGCCTCGGCATCCGCCATGTGGGCAAGACCGTGGCCCAGCTGCTCGCGCGCCGCTTCGGCACGATGTCGTCGCTCGCGCAGGCTTCCGCCGACGCGATCAACGACGTGCCCGGCATCGGCGCCGCCATCGCCGACGCGGTGGTCGCCTTCTTCGGCGAGCGGCGCAATCAGGAGCTCATCCGGCGGCTGGAGCGGGCGGGCCTGAATTTCACCGAGCCGCGGGCGGCGGCGGCCGGAGGCGCGCTCGTCGGACGGACCTACGTCCTCACGGGCTCGCTGCCGACGCTGTCCCGCGGTCAGGCCACGGAGCTGATCGAGGCCGCCGGCGGACGGGTCGCGGGCAGCGTCAGCAGGAAAACCGATGCCGTGGTGGCAGGCGCCGAGGCGGGCGGCAAGCTGGAGAAGGCGCAGGCGCTCGGCGTGGAGATCATCGACGAGACCGAACTCTTGCGTCGCGTCGGCCGCACGGCCTAACTTCGAGCATGCCCTCCACATCGTCGCAGCGTTCCGGCCTTCGCCTCGGCCGCAAGGTTATTCACCAGCTCCGGAGCGCGCTCGAGCGCGACACGGGGCTGCAGGCGGCCAGCTATCTGCAGGAAGCCGGATTCGCCGGCGGCGAGGAGCTGTATGGCGAGTTCGCGGCGTGGCTCAAGTCGGCCCGGGGCGTCGAGACGCCCGCCGATCTCGACGCCCGGCACCTGAGCGAGGTGTTGTCGCAGTTCTTCTCCGAGCTCGGCTGGGGCACGCTGACCGCGAGGACGCTGGGTCAGGCGGTGCTCGCGCTCGACTCCACCGAGTGGGCGGAGGCCACCGACGAGGGCCGCGGTGAGTTCCCCTCGTGCCACCTGACGTGCGGGCTGCTCGCCGACTTCTTCGGACGGCTGTCGGACGGGCTGGTGGCGGTCATGGAGGTGGAGTGCCGCTCCCGGGGCGACGCCCGCTGCCGGTTTCTCGCTGGCGCCCCCGAGACGCTGAGTACGCTGTACGAGCGGATGGCCCAGGGCGCCGGCTACGCCGATGCGCTGGGCCTCACTTCGGATTCTTCAGCAGGCTGATTTCGCCCGACCCCGTCTCGATCGCGATCGTTCCCTTCCCGTCGCCGATCGTCCCCACCATGTGATCGTGGCCGTGCCGCGTGACCTGCATGGCGAAATCGGTCTCAATGTCGCCGCTGGAGGTCTCGATCTGCACCTCGGCGCCGAGCGTCGCCGGGGCGTGGATCGCGATGTCACCGGAGCCGGTTTCGACGTGGAGCGACGTGATGTCGCGCTGCAGCTCGGCCGTGATGCCGCCGCTGCCGGTCTCCAGGGCGAGCTCCGGCGCGGCCACCCCGGCGACCCGGATCTCGCCCGAGCCGGTGTCGATGTTCAGCTCCGCGCTCTCGAGATCGGAGCCCGTCACGTTGCCCGACCCGGTGTCGATTGTGAGGGACTGTCCGCGGACGTGGCTCACCTCGACATCGCCCGATCCCGTGTCCACACTCAGGTCACCGTCCGCCTGCGTGACCCGCACCGTCCCCGAGCCGACATCCACGCTCAGCAGGCCCTTGGTGCCTGTGGCGGTGACGGGCGCGTCGTGGGCATCGAGGTAGACCTCGCCCTCCACGTTGCTGACCGACACCGAGCCCACCGCCAGAAAGACCTCGACCCGCCGACCCCGCGGCACCTGCACCAGGAGATCGGCCCGGGCATCGAGCCCACCGGCCGAGGCGATGGTCACGCGACGGCCCTCGTCCCCATCGTGCCGATCGTGGTGCGCGTGCCGCCCGCGCACGTGCTCGTCGTTGAGGTCGCCGAACGTGCCGTCGTCCCGCACCCGTAGCTGGGTCGAGCCGCCGCCGCTGCCGAAGCGAACGCGGTCGCCGGGATAGAGGACGCGCAGCGTGGCGCGGCCGTCCACCTCACCTTGCACGACCTTGAGCTGGGCGGCGTCACCGCCGGCGCGCGTCACCTGGACCGCCGTGCTCCCGGCGCCCGGCTCGACTCGCACGGTGCCGACCAGGTTGTAGATCCCGACGGGATCGCTGTCGAGGGAGTAGCGCTCGGGTTGCTGGGCGTGCAGCGTGACCGGGAGGACGAACGTCAGCCACGGCGTGATCGGGAATCTCGGCATCAGGGGGCGCTCCGTTGGAGAGGACCCCACTTTGACAGGTGGCCGGGCGCCAGGGTTGCAGGCGCGCCCGGAGCTACTGGCGGGCGGCGTACTCCGGGCGGACAACCAGCTCCCCGCCCTGCACGATTTCGCGATCCCAGGGCAGGATGATGAAGTTCTCGGTCTCGAAGGCGTGGTAGTCGGGTGCGTACTCGCCCGTCTTGAAGGACACGGCGGTCCGGACCTCGGCGGGGTTGAGCGCGCGGACCTCGCTCAGGGCCAGCTTCATCGTGCTGCCGGTGTCGCAGGTCTCGTCCACCAGCAGGATGCGCCGGCCGCGAACCGTCTGCGGCGGGCCCGAAACCAGCACCGGCGCGGCGCCGTCCTCGCGGCGCGTCACCGTCATCGAGCTGAACTCGCACTGCAGGATGGACGCCACCACGACGCCGGGAATCACGCCGGCCTTGGCCACGCCCAGCACGATTTCGGGCTGATAGTCCCGCGCGACTCGAAGCGCCAGGGCGCGACAGATCTCGCCGAAGAACGGCCAGTCTACCTCGAGTACTCCGCGCGGCCCACTGGGGGCGCTCCGTCGCATGCAACCTCCCCTCCGAGTGTCCCCCAACCTACGCCGGTCGGGCCGCGCCAGCAACCGAGCGATCCTCCCGCGGCAGCGCGTTGCGGGGCCTCCCGGCGGAAGGTATCTTTGCGAAAGTCCAAGATGTTGTGCCCGTTTGACTTTGCTCGGAGAGTCCCCCTCCCCCATGAGCTTCTGGAACCGCCTGCTCGGCAAGGAGCCCCGGGAGTCACTGCGACCGCAGCGGCTCGACTACCTCAACGAAGGGCTGGCGCTGGAACGGCAGGGGGACTTCGAGGCGGCCCTTACGTCGTATCGGCTGGCCTTTCGGGACAATCCGACCGATTCCCGGATCCTGCTGAACATGGCCATCGCGTTTACCAAGACGGGCCAGCCCGAAGAGGCTATCCGGCACTACAAGCGCGCGCTGGAGCTCGACGACACCCTGGGCGGCGCCCACTACGGGGTGGCCTTTCTGCTGCTCAAGCGGGGCGATGTCCAACAGGCGGCCGAGCACCTGCGGGCCTTCCTGGCCCGTCCGCCCAAGGGGCCCGATGCCGAGCGGTGGGTGCGCCATGCGGAAAGCGCGCTGCGCGACATCGCCGGCAGCCCGGCCCCGGAGACCCTGTGACCCGATGGATCGGCCTGGCGCTGCTCGCCGTCACGCCGGGCTGCAGCGGCCTTCCTGAGGCCGAGGCCGGGGTCGTCGCGATCGAAGTGGCGGTGCCGGGTCCGGACACGGTCGAGGTCGGCGAGACCATCCAGCTCTCCGCGCGCCCGCTCGACAAGAACGGGGACAGCGTCACGACGCCGCTCACGTGGGTCGCCGCCGATCCGACGGTCACGCTGGATGCCTCGAGCGGCCTGCTCACGGGCGTGACACCGGGAACGGCGCGGGTTCAGGCGGCCGTCGGCGGTCTCACGTCGGAGCTGATCACCTTTGCCGTCGTCGCGCCCGCGGACAGTCTCGTCCTCGCCACCGATTCCGTCCTCCCGGTCGCCGTGGGCGCGACCACCTCGCCTCCGCTCACGACCCGGCTCGACAGCTTCCATCCGCCTGGCGCGCTGGCCGGCCGCGCCGTGAGCTACGCCATCACCTCGCCTGACCCGCTCGCCGCGCCGCCGACGGTGCTGCTGCCGGGCGACGTGGCGGCGGATACGCTCCTGACCGGGGCGGATGGTACGGCCGCTCCCGTGCTCAGCGTGGTCGCCGGCACCGTCCCTCCCGACACCGTCATCGTCGAGGTGCGCGCGGCTCACACGCGGGGGGCCCCGGTGCCCGGCTCCGGCCAGCGATTCCTCGTCGTGTTCCAGCCGTAGGGGGACGTACGCCGAGCACCCTGAACGAGCTCTACTTCGAGACCCTGCAGGCGTTCGCCGCGCGGCCGGTGGCGATGCGTATCCGGCGCGAGGGACGCTGGGCCGAGCTCGGCTACCGGGACCTCGCCGAGCGGGTTCACGCCGCCAGCCTGGGCCTGCGCGAGCTCGGCATCCGCGACGGCGATCGGGTGGCGATCCTGTCCGAGAACCGGCCCGAGTGGGCGATCGCCGATTTCGCCTGCCTCACCGCACGCTGCACCGATGTCCCCATCTACCCCACTTTGCCGGCCCGCCAGGTGGAATACATCCTCCGGGATGCCGGCGCCGTGGCCGTGCTCGTGTCCTCCGCGCATCAGCTGGAGAAGGTGCTCGCCGTCCGGGCGCGTCTGCCCGCCCTCCGCCACCTGGTCGTCTTCGACCCCGGCGTGCGCGTTCCCGGGGTGCTCGACTTCGAGACGCTGCTCGCGAGCGGTCGGGCCGCGCTCGCGCGCTATCCCGACTGGCGGGCACACGCGCTCCGCGCCATCCCCAACGATCTCGCCACCCTGATCTACACCTCGGGCACCACCGGTGACCCCAAGGGCGTCATGCTGACCCACGGGAACATCGCGTCCAATGTCACGACCTGCGTCGGCCTGTTCGACTTCACTCCGGGCGATGAGTGCCTGTCGTTCCTGCCGCTGTCCCACATCTTCGAGCGGATGTTCGGCCACTACTCGATGTTCTCCGCCGGCGTTCTGATCAACTACGCGGGCAGCATCGAGTCGGTCCCCGGCGACATGCAGGACCGCCGTCCCACCATGATGGCCTCGGTGCCCCGGCTGTATGAGAAGATCTACGGCCGGGTGCTCGACGGCGTGCGGGCGAGTCCCGCCCCGAGGCGGCGGATCTTCGCCTGGGCCCGGCGAGTCGGCGAGGCCTGGGTCGAGCGGAGGCTGAGCGGAGCTCCGATTCCCGTGGGGCTCGCCCTGCAGCGGCGTGTGGCGGACCGCCTGGTCTTCGCCAAGCTGCGGGCCCGCACCGGCGGGCGCATCCGGTTCTTCATCTCGGGCGGCGCGCCACTCTCGGCCGAGATCGCCCGATTCTTTTTCGCGGCGGGGATGCCGATCCTGGAGGGGTATGGGCTCACGGAGACCTCGCCGGTGATGGCGGTCAACGTCTTCGGCCGGACGAAGCTCGGCACGGTGGGGCAGCCCATTCCGGGCGTCGAGGTGCGGATCGCCGACGATGGGGAGATCATCACCCGCGGCCCCAACGTCATGCGCGGCTATTTCGGGAAGCCGGAGGCCACTGCGGACGCGCTGGACGCCGACGGCTGGTTTCACACCGGCGACATCGGCCTGCTCGACGCCGAGGGGTATCTCCGGATCACCGACCGGAAGAAGGATCTCATCGTCACGGCGGGCGGAAAGAACATCGCGCCGCAGCCGATCGAGAACCTTGCGAAGGGCAGCAAGTTCGTGTCGAACGCCGTGATGCTGGGCGACCGGCGACCGTTTCCGATCATGCTCATCGTGCCGAGCGCCGAGCCACTCAAGGCGTGGGCGGGTCGCCACGGACTTCCCACGGACGACATCGAGCGCCTGGTGGGGTTGTCCGAAGTGCAGACCAAGCTCGAGCGCGAGGTCCGGAAGACCCTGCGCGACCTGGCTCAGTTCGAGATGCCGAAGAAGTTCCTGCTGCTGCCGCGCGATTTCAGCGTGGAGGGCGGTGAGCTGACACCGACGCTCAAGGTCCGGCGGCGGATCGTGGAAGAGCGGCACCGGACGGCGATCGAGGCGCTGTACGCCGAGCCGCATGGCGCGGCGGGCGCTGGGGCGTCGTGACCGGTCAAGAGTGCGTTAGCGCGTTTCAATATTCTGAGTCATCCTTCGCGCAGCGAAGGAGCATGCCCGAAGGCATGCCCCCTTCGCTACGCTCAGGGTGACTCAGGCCGAGGGTTCGCCACACGCTCTAACGCGTCCGGGTGCCGACCCACACACCCGCGGCGCTCGCCATCAGCTCGATCGTGTCCGGCGCCGGGTCTGCCCCTTCCCCGACGACGCGGAGACCCGGCAGCACCACCCGCGACGCCTCGGCCACCCAGGCCGGATCGTCCCCATATGGCCGCCCGAGTACCACCCCTCGCATCGAATTGGACTTGAGTGGGAGTCGTCCGCCGCGAAGCACGCTCACACCGTCCTCGTCCGCGATCTCGGGGGGCGGATTGACCGCGACCAGCCCCACTCCCGGCACCAGCGCCGCCACCTCGCGCCACGCGGCCGCCGGGGGACCGACCAGCGTAAGGTAGCCGCCCGGCCCGCTCAGTCCCACCAGCGGCGCCACCGCTTCCGCGGTGAGGTCCGACGAGGCCGGCATCTCGGAGGGCGACGGCCCGCCGCCCACGTCCAGAACGCCTTCCCGCACCGCGAACCGGCGGTCGCAGACCGGGCAGCCGAGCGTGCCGCTCCGCACCGACCGACCCTTGACCTGGTCCGGCAGCAGCACGAGAAACGCCTCGTCGTGGTCCGCCGGGCAGCGCAGGTGATCGGTCAGCTCGATGAACATCAGGGCTTGAACACCACCCAGGTCAGCTTCCGCTCCTCGACCGTGACCCGACGGTAGACCTTCCGGCCGGCGATCTCGGTGCCGATGACGTAAGTCCCGACCGGCACGTCGCTGACCGCGAAATGCTCGCCGTACAGGGGATGTCCGTGGGCCTTGTCGCCGTAGGTCTCGGCGTAGGAGAACGGCGTCTCGATCGGGTCGCGCTTGGCCAGGCCGTAGATCCGCGCCTGCGGCACCGCGGCGCCGCTGGCATCGAATACCTGGCCGGCCACGATGCCGGTGGCCGGCAGCGGCTCGAGCCAGAGCTCGGGGTTGACGGTATAGGGCGGGAACCGCTGCAGCGAGTCCACGATCGCCCCGATCGAATCGGTGGGGGAGGCCGCGAGCTCGAGGTGCAGATGGTCGTTGGTGGCACGGCCGGTGTTGCCGACACGAGAGATGACCTGGCCGGTCTTCACCATCGCGCCCACCTTCACGGCGAGCGAGGAGTTGTGGTAGTAGATCGAGTAGAGCCGGAACCGTTTGCCGCCGGCCGTGACGGTCGTGTCGTGCCGGATGGCGATCGTCTTCGCACCCGCCTCCGCCGGCCCGGCGTACACCACCCGGCCGCCGAGCGCCGCCATCACGGGCGTGCCATCCGGGTTGTTGAACTCGACGCCCTGGTGCTGCTGGAAGAACCCGCCCATCGTCGAGCCGTAGCGGTAGGTCTGGTCGATGTACGGATTGTCGGTCCTCGCGATGGGCCGGCGGAGCCAGACGGTGAGGGGCGCCCTTGGCGCACCGGCCTCGGGTGCGCTCTTCCGGATGCACGGCAGCGTGTCGACCGTCGGTCGCAGACCGCACGGGGTGCCATGATACTGTTGCCGGCCGATGAGGATCGCGTTCCTCGGCGGAAAGGCCGCCGCCGCGATGGACTGGATCCGCCACCCCGTCGGGTCGTGCCAGAGCCGCTGGTTGCCCCGGAGCGTGGTGACGTTCCACCCGCGGCGGTCGGTGGCGAAACGCCGGACGTATTCGTTCGCCAGCAGCGGCAGCGCCGTGTCGGCTGGGCCCCGTGCCGGCGGCCCGACGGCATCGCCGATGGCGGTCCAGTGCGCGCCGTCGTCCGTCGTGATCTGGAGCCCGTCGGCGGTGGCCACCGCGGTGGTGTCGCCGCGGATCACGATGCCATCGGGGATCACGTACTGCCACTCGGGGCCGAGCTGGTCGTAGGTCCAGTTCCGCCATGTGTGCCCGCCGTCCACCGAGAGCCCCCAGCCGTTGCCGACCGTGCCGTACCAGATCTGCCCCCGAGACCCGAAAGCTATGGCCTGCACGAAATCCATCGAGATCGCGCCGGCCGTCGTATCGTGACGGATCGACTCCCAGGCCGTGGCCCCCGCGGGCAGGCGGTAGATCCCCTGTCCGTAGGTGCCGACCCAGATCGCGCCGCCAGGGTCGCGGGCCACGGTGAGCACGTGGACCCCCCAGCCGGCGCTGTCGGGCAGCGGTGGCAGTGGGGCGGGCGCGTTTTGGGCGGCAAGTCCACCCGCGAGGATGAGCCCGGCGAGCGCGGCGATGGCGGCGTGGCGAAAGAGCATGACGGTTGGCACCGGGGTGGGAGGAGGTCAGACCGGTCCCAGACGGAGCCAGTCGATGAGGACGCCTGGGGGACGGGTGGCTACGAACAGCACTGCGTCGGCGACGTCGGCCGGACGGAGCATCTGGGCCCGCGCCGGGAATCCCGGGCGGTGCTCGGGATCGAACGGGTCCCAGATGCCGGTGTCGGTCGGCCCCGGAGAGATGAGGGTCAGCCTGACGCCGGTCCCGCGATACTCCGCGAGCAGCGACTCGTGCAGGCCGCGGAGTCCGTACTTGCCCGCCGCATAGGCGGCGTTCTCCGGAAACCCCACGTGATCGGCTACGCTCCCGACGGTGATGAAGCTGCCGCATCCGGCCGCCGCGAGCCTCGGCAGGAGCAGGCGCGCGAGCAGAAACGGGGCGCGGAGGTTGATGGCCAGCTGTGCATCGAAGTCGGCGACGGCGGTGTCCCCGAGCGGGCGCAGCAGGAAGCCGCCGGCGCTGTTGACGACGATGTCGGGCACACCGGCCTCCCGCTCGAGCCGGTCGGCCAGGGTCGCCACCTCGCGCGCGTCGGTCAGGTCGGCCGGCAGATCGAGGAAGCCCGGCGCCGGCTGAAGCGAACGGGCCACCCGCACGACGTGCGCGCCGGCCGCGCCCAGGGCCTGCGCCGTCGCCGCACCGATGCCGCGGGACGCGCCCGTCACCAGCGCGACCCGACCCTCCAGCGACCTCACTCGAGCAGCTTCCCCCCGTGCGCCAGCCGCAGGAACTCGACCCGGGTCTTCGAGTCGTCTCGGAAAATGCCCCGGAGCGCGCTCGTGACCGTCCGCGAGTTCTGCTTTTCCACCCCGCGCATCATCATGCAGAAATGCGCCGCCTCGATGACGACGCCCACCCCGGTGGGCCGGAGGACGTCCATGATGGCGTCGGCGATCTGATCGGTGAGCCGCTCCTGCACCTGCAGTCGGCGCGCGAAGACGTCCACGATCCGGGCCACCTTGGACAGGCCGAGAATCTTGCCGTCCGGAATGTAGGCCACATGGGCCCGGCCGAAGAATGGCAGCAGGTGGTGCTCGCAGAGGGAATAGAGCTCGATGTCCCGCACCATGATCATGCTCTGGTGGGACTCCGCGAACACCGCGTCGCCGATGGCATCGGCCACCGACATGTGGTAGCCCTGCGTGAGGAAGCGCAGCGAGGATTCCACCCGCTCGGGCGTCCTGGCCAACCCCTCCCGCGCCGGATCCTCCCCCAGCGCGGCCAGCACCTCGCGAATCTGGTCGGCGAACGGCGCGAGCTCGGGCTCCCGGCGCTCGGCGCGCTCGCCGGGCGGTCGCCGGGGGAGGCGGGGCTCCGCCCCGCGCCGTCAGTCGCCTTCGAAGTCGACATAGTTCCTCGGCGTCTCCCACAGGCGGAGACGAAGCGTGAGGGCCGGCGGGAGCGCCGCCCGCAGCTCCCGCCAGCACACCAGGGCGATGTTCTCCGACGTCGGGATCAAGTCCCGGAACCAGGGCACGTCGAGATTCAGGTTCTTGTGATCCAGGTGGCGGAGGAGCCGGTCCTGGGCCAGCTCCTTCAAGTGATTCAGGTCCATCACGTAGCCGGTCCGGGGGTCGATCTCCCCTTCCACCGACAGGTCCAGCTCGTAGTTGTGCCCGTGAAAGTTCGGATTGTTGCACACCCCGTACGTCGCCTGGTTCCATGCGTCGGAAGCGGCGGGATTGTGCAGACGGTGCGCGGCGTTGAAGTGCACGCGCCGCGTCACTCTGCATCGCGGCATGGACGATTCCGGGACAGGGCCTTGGAGGAAGTAGGCGGGTGCCGGCGGCAAGGTCAAGCGGCGGAACGACGGCGGCGGGAACGACGCGTGCGCCGATCGAGATCCGAACGGCGCACGGTCGTACGACGACGAGGAGGATTATTGAAGCCCAATGAGAACTTGCGGCGACCTCACCTTGGCTCCTGCCTTCCCCCGGGGGGCGTGACATCGGCCACGGCATTCGGTCCCATCACTGGACCTGTTGGCTCAATAATGTGGCTCCCCGCCGCCGGGTGAGGTAAGATAGGAAGCACGTTCCGCAGAATCAACAGACAAGGATCGTCCTCATGATGGCACTGACGCTGATCGTCGCGGTCGTCTCGCTGGTCGCGTGGGCGGTACTCATCTTCGGCGGAATCACTGCGTCCGGCGTCACCCATCTGTTGCTCGCCCTGGGGAGCGTGCTGCTGGTGCGGTGGTGGGCCCTCCGCGCATGACGCTGTAGCGCGGTGCGAGGGCCTTGTGGGCAGTTTACCACAGCGCCTCATGGGGCCCCCCGAGAGGGCCATGATTGTAGGACCCTGATCCACCATGTAAGATGCTGTTTGGCAGGCATTTACCTGGGTGCAATATAGTGCCTCCCCACCGCCCTTTCACGGGCATGGATCGTGCGAAAACCGGCGTCATGCCGCCCGCAAGGCCTCGCGCTCGGCACCCGAGCCGCCGTCCCTTCGCATCGCGATGGGCCCGCTCCGTTTCACCTGCCAGACTTCGGTGGACGATCGACGTGATGCGATGGATGGAAGCACTGGTTGAGCGACCCGACGCTTCCGGCGCCGGCCGTTCGGTGACGAGCGCCTGGACGCCGGGAGTCGAGCGCGTTCCCGAGCTTCGGCCCGAGGTCGAAGAACCCGCGCGCTTCGAAAGGGCGACGCGGGCGCTCAACTTCGTGCTGGCCCTGCTGGCCCTCATCTCGCTACTGCCGGTGTTCGTGCTGATCGCGGTGCTGATCAAGCTGACGTCGCGGGGCCCGGTGTTCTACCTCCAGGAGCGGGTCGGGCTCGACCGCCGGCTGCCGGGGCTCGATGCCGCCAACCACCGGCGCGCCCTGGACCTCGGCGGCGCGCCGTTCACGATCTACAAGTTCCGCACGATGCGGGTCGACGCCGAGCAGCTCTCGGGCGCCGTGTGGGCCCAGCAGCAGGACCCGCGCGTCACCGCCCTGGGCCGGGTGCTGCGCCAGTACCGGCTGGACGAGCTGCCCCAACTGCTGAACGTGCTGCGGGGGGAGATGAACATCGTCGGCCCCCGGCCCGAGCGGCCCACGATCTTCGCCGAGCTCCGGGGCCACATCGCCGAGTACCCGCTGCGCCAGCGGGCCAAGCCGGGCATCACGGGGCTGGCCCAGATCAACCACCACTACGACCGCTCGATCGACGACGTCCGCACCAAGGTCAGCTACGACCTGGAGTACATCCGCCGCCAGAGCCTGCGCGAAGACCTGCGCATCATGCTCAAGACCATCCCCGTCATTCTCCTGCGCCGGGGCGGGTGGTGACGGCTGAGGCCGACGGCCGGCGATCCTCGCCGGCGGCCGCAGCCGTGGTCGCGGGACTGGTGGTGCTGGCGGCGGGACTTCGATTCTATCGGCTGGGCGCGTGGGGCTTCGACAGCGACGAGACCTTCACGCTGCGGGATTCCCTGCACCCGCAGCTCAGCAATCCCCGCCCGATCTTCTATTTGCTCAACCACTACCTCGTACAACCGCTCCATCCCCTCGACGAGTTCGGTCTCCGGTTCCTCGCCGCCCTGTTCGGGGTGCTCGCCATCCCCACGCTCTATTTCGTGGTACGCCGGCTCGTGGGCACTCGCGCCGCGCTGTTCGCGGCGCTGCTGCTTGCGGTCAGCCCGCTGCAGGTCTACTACGCACAGTTCGCCCGCTACTGGACGCTGGTGTTTCTGCTGTCGGCCGTGTACCCGGTGGCCATTTACCTGGGCGTTCGCGACCGCGATCGCCGTGCCCTGATCGTCGGGCTCGTCACCATGGTCCTCGCGGTGCTGTCGCACCCGGCCTCCATCCTTCTGGCCGGCGGCCTGCTTCTCTGGGGGCTCGTGACCGTGCTCCGGTCGGGCCAGTTGGGGCGGCTGTGGGAGCAGCCCCGGGTCCGCTGGGGCGCTCTGATCGCGCTGGCCGTCGTCACCGGGCTGGCCGCGCGCTTCGTTCCGATGCTGCATGGGTGGGTGGCAGCCCACGACTCCAAGCAGACCAGCACGGAGTTCCTGCTCCACCTGCCGGGCCAGCCCGGCGTGAAGCAGTTCGCGTACATGCTGAGCTTCGTGGAGAGCCTCACGCCACCGCTCGTCCTGGCGGCGATCGCGGGAGTGTATCTGCTCTGGAGCGGACGCGACCGGTCACTGGCCCTGCTGTTGGCCTGCCTGCTCGGGGTGCCGCTCGCGTTCCTGGTCCTGCTCTCGTTCCGCGCGCCGGTGTCCACGTTCTACCTCGTCCCCACCACGCCGATCTTCTTCATCGCGGCGGGTATCCTGCTCGATCGCGTAGCCGGTCTCGAGTGGGAGCTGCGACCCCGATGGCTGCTGGCGGCCCTGGTGACCACCATGATCGTCGCCGCGGGCGCGCCGACGTTGCTGTCCCAGTACCTCGACGGGCGCCGCTACGATTTCCGCGGGGTGGCGCGCTGGCTTGGCCCTCAGCTGGGGCCGGGAGACGTCGTGTTTTCCGACCAGGCCAAGGTGCTGGAGTTCTATCTCCCGGGAGCCACGGTTCATTATTTGCGGGGTGACCCCGCGCCTCTGGCGCAGTCACTGCGAGCGGGGCAGGCATCGGGGCCCGGGCGGGCCGTGTGGGTCGTCTCCCCTGCCTCGGCGCACGCGTTTCGCACCAACCCGAAGCTGGGCGGTTTGCAGGGATGGATCTTCGACCACTGTCAGCTCCGGAGCACCATCGGCGTCGGCCGGATGGACTTCAGGCAGTTTCACCTGCAGATCTACCGCTGCCCGCCCGTCGCCGCATCCGGGGCGCCGTGAGCAGGTCGGAGTAGAGTCGCTCCCACACGTCCATGATGTGTCTCGGCCCGTACTGACCCTCGACCAGCGCGCGGCCGGCGGCGCCCATCGCCCCCCGGGCCTCGGGCGAACGTGATTCGATGCGTTCCATGCCGTCTGCCAGCGCGAGCGGTTCCTGCGGCGGCACCAGCACGCCGGTAACCCCATCCCGCACCACCTCGGACACTCCGCCGACCCGCGTCGCCACGATGGGCAGCTCCACGGCCGCCGCCTCGAGCAGCACCACCGGCATGCCCTCCCACGCGGAGGAGAGCACGTAGCCGTCGGCCGCGCTCATGAGTTCGGGCACGTCTCGGCGGACGCCGAGGAACCGCACCTGTTCCGCGAGCCCGGCGTCCCGGACCTGGCGCTCGACGTCCGCTTGCAGCGACCCCTTGCCCACGAGCAGCAGCCGCGAGGCCGGACGGCGCACCGCCAGCCGGGCAAAGGCCGCGATCATCGTCGGGCAGTCCTTCGCCGTCTCGAACCGCCCGACAGCCAGCCAGACGAACTCGTCGCCCAGTCCCAGCTCACGCCGGATCGCCGGGCGGGCGTCGGGAAGCCGTCGGAACCGATCGGTATCGACCGTGTTGGGCACGACCTGCAGCCGTTCGGACGGCACCGCGCCGAGTCCGACGTAACGCTCGGCGGCCAGGCGGCTGACGATCGTATATCGATCCACGAGCGCGCCGGTCAGGCGGTAGGCCGCCATCCGGATCCGCCCGCCGTCGTTGATGCTGTGGATCGTGGAGACGAGCGCGGGCACGCCCGTCATCGGCCGGAGCGCCCGGGCGAGCAGGTTGGCGTGCACCATGTGGCTGTGAAGGATGTCGGGACGCCACTCGCGGATCATGCGGCGCAGGCGGAGCGCGCACGGCACCAGTCCGAGGTAGTTGCGCTCGAGGTTCAGACTCTCGGTGTGAATTCCCGCGCGTTGGGCCTCGAGGCCCATCGGACCGAGCGGGGCGAGGGCGACGATGCGGACCTCATGCCCGCGGGCGCGCATCGCCTGCGCCAGGATCAGGATCTGCTGGTCGGCGCCGCCCATCCCCATGCTGGTCGAAAGCATGAAGATTCTCATACGTCGCGTTCATCAGCCCCGACTCGCCGGCGCAACACCCGTTTCAGCCCCCGGGGGAAGTAGGCGTAGGCGTACCGTCCAACCGCGAACAGATACATCCACGCAGGCAACTTGAGCTCCCGGACGATCTGCGCCTGCAGCCGCGCGAGGTCGCGCTGGCGATCGATGTAGCGGTAGGAGCGGTGGAAGAAGCTGGTGGAGTGCACGTAGTGCTCCCCCACGACTTCCGGCAGATTCGCGAAGCGCCAGCCTTGCTTCCCCGCCTTGAGCCACAGCCTCAAGTCCTCGAGGTCGGTGACCTCAGGATAGCCCCCCGCCTGCTCCCAGACCTCGCGCCGAAACGCCACGATGGTGTTCGCGAACGGAATGTACCGGGCCATGGCCGCGACGATGGCCGCGTGGTCCCGCGGCGGCATCCGCACATAGCGCTCGCCCCGGTTCTCGTCCACGAGCACGTAGTAGCCGCCCACAACGCCGACCTCCGGGTGGGCATCGAGATACTCCACCTGCAGCCGGAGCCGCTCGGGATAGCTGGTGTCGTCGAAGTCCTGGCGCGCGATGTAGCGTCCCCGGGCCTGTCCGATGCCGAAGTTGGCGGCCGTCGTGATGCCGAGGCGGCCGGGCGAGAATACCCGGACGCGCGGATCCCGCGCGGCGAGGTCCCGGAGAATCTCCGGTGTGCGATCCTGCGAGCCGTCGTCCACGATGATCCACTCGAAGTCCTCGAAGGTCTGCGCGAGGATGCCGGGGATGGCCCGGTCCGCGTACGGCTCCCCGTTGTAGACCGTCGTGACCACGCTGACCGTGGGCGTCATGCCGTTCCGTCCAGACCGGAGCGGCGGGCCTGCCCCGCCAACGGGACCCGCGCCCGCGCGGGTGACGGTGCCCGGACCGTGGCCGCGCGGCGGAACCGCTCGCGCCAGGAGGCGAGGCGCATCTCCCCGACCTGCGCCTGCGAGAATCCCTCGAGCGCGCCCAGGATGAACCACACCGCCTTATGGGCATCCCAGCTCAATGGCAGCATGGCGATGCCCAGCGTACAGTAGAGCGCCAGGGCAAATCGTCGGTCCATGGTCGGCAGTCTCAGGGTCGATCGGAACACGGCGAAGAGCATGCCCATGAACAGGATGAATCCGACGAGGCCCTCCTCGACCAGCACCGAGATGTAGGAGTTGTGCGCGGTGCGCGCTTGCCCGAGAATCGGCGCGATCGCCTCCTGGAAGCCACCCACGCCATGGCCGGTGACCGGCCGCTCGAGCAGCGCCGTCAATCCCGCCTTCCAGATCCCCAGGCGCCCGTTCAGGCTGCCCTCTTCCACCTCCGTGCGGGTCGTGGCCAGACGGGTGATGACGGTCTGTGGCGCGTAGACGGCCGCGACGCCGCCCGAGATCGCCAGCATCGCGATGGCGATGGCCATGCGCCCCGGCGTGAGGCGGGTCATCGTCAGCGGGATGATGGTAAGCCCCACCACGCTCGCCACCAGGCCGCCACGCGATCCCGTGAGCGCGATGGCCAGCAGGCCGACCGGCAGAAAGCCACGATACACCAGGCGCATGAGGGGGCGGCGGGAGAGCAGGGCCAGATACCAGGCCATGGGCAGCGCGAGCGCGAGCGCCATGGCGAGCTCGTTCGGGTCGAACCCCTGCGCGGCGAAGCGCCGGAGGACGCCGGCCTCGGATCGGGCCACCACGATCGTGCTCACCGCGGCGACGCCGCAGCCCAGCACATACGCCGAGAGCAGCCCCACGACGGCTTTCCGGGACGGCGCCAGCTCCCACATCATCCACAGCACCAGCGCAAGCTGGAGGTAGGTCTCGTATTTCTTCGGGAGGCCCTGCTGGGCATGAAAGAAGAACAGATTGCAGCCCGACCACACCACGAACAGCAGCGCCAACAGGTGGAACGGACGCCACCGGCGGAACCGGCCGTTCACCACCACCGCGAGAAGCGTGATCCCCAGCGCCACGATGCCCATGAGCTTGCTGATTGCCCCGAGGCCCGCAATGACGACGGAGTTCTCCCACGGCAGGGAGAAGATGAAGAACCACAGGGCGGCGTACGCGGCGGGTATCATGAGACTCTCTCGATCACGCGAAGATAGTGCTCGACCGCCTCGTCTCGAGTGAACGGCGTCAGAGCATCGAGCGGGGTCGCCTGCGCCGGGCGCTCCAGGCACTCCAGCATGGCCTTGGCCAGTGATGGTACGTCACGCACGGGCACGAGCGTTCCGAGGCGCCCGTTCTGCAGGATCTCCCTCGGCCCGCTGGGGCAGTCGGTCGAGACGACCCGTGTGCCGGCCGCGAGGGCCTCGATGAGGACCGTCGGCAACCCCTCCCATGCCGAGGAGAGCACGAACATGGCGGACGCGGCCATATACGCCAACGCGTTGCTCCGAAAGCCGGGCATGGCGACGTCGTCGTCGCTCAGGCCGAGCTCGGCGGCCAGGCTCGTCAGCGCCGGCCGCTCCTCTCCTTCCCCTAGGATAATGAGGCGCGCGTGGCGCTGCCGCCGGACGTCGGCGAACGCGCGCAGCAGGGTCCGGAAGTCCTTCTGCGGGGTCAACCGCCCCACGGCCACCGCTACCGGCGGCTGTCCCGGGGCGAACCAGGGATGGTCCGGCGCCTCCCGCGCCTGGGCCAGCATCTCCGGCGTGATGACCGGATTGTAGATCACCTCGATGGACTCCCGGGGGAATCCCGACGCGGCGGCCAGGTCGTCCGCCGCGCCGGCCGACACCGAGACCACGGCCGCCGCCCGCGGATAGAACGTGCGCAGCAGGTGCGGCCAGAGCGCGCCGGCCAGAGCGGTGTCACGCCGCACCTCCTGCGTGAGGGTGTTGTGAACCGTGGCCACGACCGGCGTGCCCCGGCGGGCCAGCCACGCGGCACAGATCGCCACCAGGTTCACGTGGCTCATCGAGGAGACGAGCACGCGAGGGCGCTCGCGCCGGAGATAGGCCGCCAGGGGGCGCACGCTGCGCAGCACGCGCCGGGCTCGGAGATCCACCAGGCGAACGGAGGACGGCAGGTGGCCGACGAAGGGCCCCTCGGCGGCGGTCAGCACCATATCCACCGCCAGGCCGCGCTCGGTCATCCCCTGGGCCAGGTTCGCCATTACCCGCTCCACCCCGCCCCCGCGAAGCGACGGCAGGAAGAAGGCGATCGGGCCCTCCGCGCTCACGTCGAGCCCGGCAGGGGACGCTGGCGCAGCTGGGTCATCAGATAGGCGCGGAGCGTGTTGCCGATCCGCTGTCCGTGTTCGCCCAGCGCGAGCGCCGGCACCAGCCACGCGCCCAGGGCCGCGGTGCCCAGCGCCGCCGTCGCTCCCACGACCAACCCGGCCACCGGCGGCAGCCCGAGGCGGTGGATCCCCGCCGTGACGCCGTACGTCACCAGCCCCAGCACGATGGTGAGTCGGAGCGCGGGCACTTGAGCTTCGGCGAACTGGAGCCACGAGATCCGGCCCACGCTCAGCCCGAGCTGGGCCATCAGGAGATAGTTGAGGAACAGCGCGCAGAGCACGCCGGTGGCGACGCCGGTAACGCCGTAACGCTGGCCCACCCAGGCGCCGAAGAAGACCATGGCCGCGTAGGAGGCCTGCCGCCACGCGCGCCGGTACACCCGCCCCGTCGCCCGGGACAGCGAGTCGCTCATGCGATAGCTGGTTCGGAACATCATGCCGAGGGCGAGCACCTGGAACGGCGGCACGAGCGCTTCCCAGCGCTTCCCGAAGGCCACGGGCACCAGGTCGGGGGCTAGAATCGCCGCGACCACACCCGCGGGCACCGTGATGAGCGCGATGAGGGCCGTCCCCTGAAGGTAGGCCGAGGCGAGCCGCCGGTGATCGTCCTGGACCCGCGACATGGTGGGGAACAGGACCTTGTCGAGCACGTCCCCCAGCAGTGCGGTCGGAACCGACATGAGCTGATACGCGCGGCTGTAGAGGCCAAGTGAGACCGCGCCGAGCCACCGTCCGACGACCATGTTGTCGGCCTGGTTCGCAAGCAGCACCCCGATGCGGGCCACGCTCAGCCCTGCGCCGAATCCCATCAGCTCCCGGAAGCATGGCCAGGTCGGTCGGGGATGCAGGCGAGGCGGCGCCGCGCGCAGCAGGATCGCGGCGCGCAAGGCCGCCTGGGTGAGCTGGCCCGCGACCAGCGCCCAGACGCCCCAGTGAAGCAGCGCGAGCACGACACCGACCAGCCCGTACCCCAATCCGTATCCGAGGACATCCGCGTTGGCGAGCCGGCGAAATCTCAGCTCCCGCATCAGCAGGTTTTCCGCGACGCTCGACAGCCCGACGATCGGGAACACGAACGCGAGCGCGCGCACCACCGGTACCAGGTTGTCCATGCGGAAGAAGCCGCCGATCCAGGGCGCCAACAACCACACCGCGGCGGCCATGACGAATCCCAGCCCGGTCGAGGCGAAGAATGCCGTGCTGATGTGCGCCGGCTCGAGCACCGGGCGCTGCACCAGTGCCGGACCGAGCCCGAGCTGCGAAAAGATGAGCGAAAAGCTGATGACGACGAGAGCGGCGCCGACGACGCCGAAATCGGCGGGCGTCAGGAGCCGGGTGAGGAGGATCAGCACGACGACCTTGAGCACGGCGGCAGCCGCGCTGCCCCAGGCCGCCCACGCCATGCCGCTCAGGGTGCGGTGCGTGAGGCTGCGCGGCTTATCCGTCACGTGCCTCCACGCGCGCCATTCCGCCGCCCGTGCGTCCCATGGGTGCCCCCGGCTCCAGAGTATTATGGTGCATCCACCGCCCACGCCGCGGCCTAAGCGCGGGCCGAGGAGCACGAAGCATGCCTCCCCCAGCGGGCCGCGGGAACACCGGTGGAGGGGCCGTGAATTTCCGGCCCATCCAGTTCAGCCGCCGATTCCAGGGCCTGCGGGTGTCTTGGCGCCGGACCGCCGCCCCGGTGGCCAGTGAGGTTGACCCGGCTGACAGGGTAACGCAATCTACCACAGTGAGTAACAAAGTCGGCCCCGACGCACCCCGTGGCGTTTCATCGTGGCATCGCAGCCACACAGCGGGCGTCCCGGGCTTGTCAACCGGCGCCATCAGAGAAGGAGCACAGCGACCTTGGCCCCCAAGCCGAATTTCTTCATCGTGGGCGCCCCCAAGTGCGGGACGACGGCACTCTACGAGTACCTTCGCCTGCACCCGAACGTGTTCATGCCCGAGCTCAAGGAGCCGCATTTCTTCTCCACCGACCTGGTCACTTATCACATCGTGGGGTCGGGAGAGGAATATGCCGGGCTGTTCGCGGAAGCCGGCGACCAGCACATCCGCGTCGGTGAAGCCTCGGCATCGTACCTGCTCTCGGAGGCGGCGATCCCCGCGATTCGGGCGTACAACCCCGAGGCCAGGCTCATCGCCATGTTCCGGAACCCGGCCGACATGGTCCACTCGTTCCACTCGCAGCTGCTCTACTGGTCGGAAGAGACGGTACCCGACTTCGAGACCGCCTGGAGACTGCAGGAGCGGCGCCGCCGAGGCCTCGATCGCCCCAGCACCTGTCGCGAGCCGTTCTGGCTTCAGTATGAGCAGATCGGCCGCTTCGGCACCCAGGTCCAGCGCCTGTTGGCGATCTTTCCCGCCGAGCAGGTGAAGCTCATTCTGTACGACGACTTCGCCACGTCCCCGCAAACGGTCTACCGGGACGTGCTCGACTTCCTGGGGCTTCCCGACGACCATCGCGGCGAGTTTCCGCGCGTCAACGAGAACAAGCGCGCCAAGGTCACCTGGCTCAGGAATTTCATCCGCAAGCCCCCACCTATCCTTCGGAGCGCCTACCTGAGTCTCAAGCGCACGGCCGTGGGAAGCGGCCTGAGCGCGGTCAAGGAGAAGCTCCTGGATCTCAACACGACCAAGGCGCGCCGGCCGCCGCTGTCGCCCGCATTCCGGGCGGAGCTGGTCGAGACGTTTCGCGACGAGGTGGCCTTGCTGTCGAGCCTGATGGGCCGGGACTTGAGTCGCTGGGCGTAGGTTCGGACGCTCGGGGCCTGCTACAGCGCCTGACGCACCGGCTCCCGGCCGGCCCAGGCGAGCGGAAGGCCCAGATACTTCCGCAGTGGCTCCCGCCACCACTCGGGCTGGATGAAGAGCAACAGCAGCACGAGCACGAACATGTGAGGGTAGAACTTGTGGCCGGCCGTCAGAAGGAGGCCGGTCTGAAACAACAGGGCATTCACGAAGAAGAAGGGAGCCGTCCGAGGCCAGATCAGCGATACGAAGAAGAAGAGCTCGAATATCACCGTCCCGATCGACAACAGCACGCACAGCGTGTGATGCTGCGCCACCCAGAGACCCAGCGGCAGGTTCCGCCGCAGTCCGTCCGCGAGCAGATAGCCCTGCAGGGTGTAGCCGTTCATCCAGGCGACCCCGCCGAAGACCATCTTGGTCAAGCCGGTCGAGAAATACGTCAGCGCCATCAGCGCGTGGGCCGTCTTCAGCGGCCACATCGCCATATCCGACTGCCCCGCCGGCGCCGTGCGGTCCGCCGCGCCGAGCGTGCGCCGGCGAAGCCAGGCGTCGATGGAAAGGCTGTCACCCGAGGGCGCGAACGGCAGCAGCATCAGCAGGATGCTGAAGACGGCTTCGGGATGGTGGATGTCGGCGTAGGAGTACAGATGGGCCACGAAGATCCACGTCGCGAGCGCGAACACGAACAGCGACAGACGCGTGAACAGCCCCACGATGGCGAGCACGCCCGACACGACCGCGACCCAGTACAGCGCATGGAAGCCGGACGGTGTGAAGAGCACATGCCGCGGAATCACGGCCGCCACACCGCGGATGACCCATTGCGGGTCGATGAACGTGGGATTCTTCGACAGGAGGTTGTAGTGCTCCGCCATGGTCGGGCCGAGCCAGTATAGCTGGGCGGCGACCATGAGAATGCGACAGATGGCGAGCGGTACGGTCGAGGTCCGGGGAAACCAGTACGCGTTCCAGCGGTCGATCCATGGCTTCACGGGAATCGGATCCTTACTTCGGGTCGGAAGGGTCGAGCCGGAAGGCGATGACCGGATTGTCCTGCCTCACCAGCCCGCTATCCGCGATGGTATAGCGCTCGATCTCGAGTCTGAGCTCGACGAAGCGGTCGGTCGGCCGCGCATCGTTCAGCCGCCGGAGCAGCCGACGCGCCGCGCTCGAATCGCCGGCCATCATGGGCTGGATGAAGGAGCGACCGAGCGTGGGGCGGCTCAGGCCGGAGAGATTGGACGTCACCTCTTCCCTCTGACCCCGCTCGGTCACCGCCACGAGGCGCCGCTTGTCGGCGGTCACCGGCCCCGGCGGCCGGGATTCCTTGTACATCCCCCACACCAGGAACGGCCACAGCACCTGTTGCTGGCCCGGCCGCGTGACCGCGGGCACGGCGTGCAGCCCGACCGCCAGGACGATGAGCACCGAGACCCACACCTTCGACTGACGCATGAGCACGGTCCCGGGTAGCCGAAGAACGAAAGCACCGAGCGGTCGGTGAAGTCCGCAAGCAGCCGCAATATATGAGCCTAACCCGTTGAATCAATGACCGTTCGGGCGGGCTCGGCCAAACGCTCGGTGGCGCCGCACCCCGGGAGGGGGCGGCGCCACCGAGCCACGTCTCACCCCAACCGCCTACCGCTTGAGGCAGACCGGCTTCGTGCGCCCCTTGGCCCACGTCGCGACGCCGGAGAGCGCCGATCTGACCCCGCCCTGACTGAGGTAATTGTTCCACCAGGTCGCGTCCGGTCCCCAGGCGGTGAGTCCACACACCACGGTCTCGTCCGCTGCCAGCGTCTTGAAGGCCGTGGTCAGCTCCGTTGCCGACATGGCGCAGGCGGTGGACGAAACTGGCGACGGAATGCACCCACTCACCACCTTGCCGCCTCGCGCCGCGTTGACGCCCACCATGAGCGCGTACTCGTGGGCGCGGGCGGTCGCGAGCTGGTTGGCGGTCCAGGTCGACAGGTCGCCCTTCTCCTGGCCGTACTGGAGCATGCCGCCGTCGAGATGCTTGAACGGGTACCCGCCGAACTGCGTCGCGTCGGTGCGGGTGAAGTGCGGTACTCCCTTGAACACCGTCTTGCTTAGCTTGGCGGCGGAGTCCATCAGGACCCACGGAATCGCGGACCCGCCCCAGCAGGCCGCACACTGCGGCTCATCCACCAGCGAAACGCCGACCAGCGTGCCGTCCGTGATGTAGTTGCGCCAAACGAGCGAGTCGGCGCGGTACCGGTCGACGCCGGCGGCTTTCCAAAGCGCGAACGACCAGCGCCCGGTCGCGGCATCGATGTAGTTCTTGTGATTGCCGCCCGCGGTGATCGCGAAGATGTGGTATCCACCCGCGCGGGCACTCGCCAGCTGCATCTTGAGGTTCGAGGGACTCTGGGCATTGAGGTACATCGTGCCCGGCGTGGTCGGCACGGCGGCATTGAACGGTCCGAGATCGAGCCCCGCGCCGAGCGTGGCGGCGGCGGCGACCGTCACAGTGGAGGTGTCCGCCAGGCCGCTCGAGGACGCGATGACGCGATAGGTTCCGCCAGTGGTGCCGGCCGTGTAGACGCCAGTCGCGCTCATGCTGCCGCCGGTGCCCGTGAAGCTCACGGTGACCGCGACGCTGTCGCCCGCGCTGTTCTTGCCGTACGCGAGGAACTGCTTGCTCGCGCCGGTCGAGAGCGTGGCCGATACCGGCGTCAGGTACACCCGGGCGAGGGCCGGGGTCGGGGTCGGCGTGGACGTCGGAGCCGTGGCGCCGACGCTCACCCGGGACGTGTCCGCGAGCGTACCGGCCGTGTTGCTCGCGACCACGCGGAACGTGCCCGTGGTGTCGCCTGCGGTGTAGAGACCCGCGGCGTCGATGGCGCCACCGGCCGCCTGCCAGGTGACACCGATGGGCGTCGTGGAGCCATCGCTCAGCACGCCGACGGCCGCGAATGCGTAGGCGCCGGCCGGGGTGAGGGCCAGCGAGTCCGGCGTGAGGCGCACGCGGACGACCGACGGCGTGGTCGGCACGACGACGACCGTGGCCGTGTCGCTGCCTTGATGCCCGCGGCCGCGCCCGACGACCTTGTACGTGCCAGGCATGCTCGCGGCAAATTGGCCGGTGGCATCGATGGCGCCACCGGTCGCGGCCCACGCGAGCGGCGCGGACAAGCCGTCGCGGCCGTGGGTGCGCAGCGCGCCACGGAACTGAATGCGTTGATTGGTTTCGATCGTTACGGAGCTCGGCACGACGCGAATGGCCAGCGTCGGATCCACGTGGAGCGGTCCTGCATCAGGGGCAGTCGCGTCGTCGGAACATCCCGCGAGCACGAGAAGGGCGGTCAGCAGGGCGGCCGGTTGCGAGACGGCCAACCGACGGGAGAGCTTGAACGTGTACGTCATGCTGGGTTGGCCTTTCGTGACACCCCTTGCGATGGAACCCAACCAGATCCCGGACCGCCACCGCCACCCTTGGGCTGACTCTATGTTACGGCATGCTGGAGGGTAGACTCAATAGTCATTTATTAGACGATCGCCGTGTGATTCATATCACACATGTTTGCAAGCGCAATTACGGCATGGAATTAGAGTTTTAATATAACTGGATTGTAACAAAAAACTGTCATATATACATACAGTGCCTAATATTTCCGACACTGCGATCACCGACCTTAACCTCCATGCCCGGCCCCGGTTCGCCCCTCCTCGCGGCGAACGCCCGGATTTCCCGGGCGCTCGGCGCGACGTCGGACCTTCCATCGCAGGTTCAAATCATTGAATTTGAATGACTTTGGAGACTGAAGGCACACCCGAACCGGCTACGATCGTGAGCAGGTAGTGCCCCGGCGGCGCGCTGTTCGGGCCGTCCGGCGCCGTGACCGTCAGATTCGCGGCGCCCCGCGTGAAGTCGAGACTCAGGAATCGCTGGCTCTGGTCAAAGGCGTGGGTGACCGATCCCAGACGAATGAAGCTGACCTTGGCCACGTCGGCGGCGTTTGCGGTCTGCACCTGGAAGGTGGCCCCGTAGGTGATCGCCGACGGCGCCGAGGCGATGGCGGGCCGGGCGCCCTTGAAGAGGTAGGGCGGTGAATAGATCTCGTAGGTCTTCTGGTCCACCCCGCTCCCGCCCTCCCCGCTCCCCGCCACCAGCACCCGCCCATCGGGCAGGAGCAGCGACGTCGAGTGGTACAGCCGGTCCACGGCGTTGGATGAGAGCGTCCGGAATTGCCCGGTCCCCGGATCCCACATCTCCGCCGTGTGGATCGCGCCGCTCGGGTTGTTGAATCCCCCGGCGCTGGTACCGCCGGTCACGAAGATCTGGCCGTCGGGCAGCAGCGTCGCGTTCATGTGGCGCCGAGCAAAGGCCATCGAGCCCGTCATGGTCCAGGTCGGCGAGGCCTGGTTCAGGTCGATGGTCTCCGCCGTGTTGGTCGGCGGCTGGCCCCCCCCGATGTACACGATCTTTCCCGGCGCGTACATGACGGCGGACCCATAGTCCCGCGTCGCGTTGAACGCGCGGGTCAGCACCGGCCCGAAGTTGCCGTTGCCGGTCTGGTCGAAGTATCGGCTCGTGGCCCACTCGCCGGCGAAGAACGTCTTGCCGTTGGGTGCCACGAACATTCTCGGGTAGTACGGCATGGGACGCACGACGCCCGGACCGGTCAGTCGGCGCCAGGTGCTGCCCGTCCAGATCTCGGGCGTCTCGGAGTAATCCCCGTTCTCGTCCCGGCCCCCCAGCACCAGCACCTCGCCGTTCGCGAGCACCGTCGCGCTGGGATACCAGCGGCCCACGAGCATGTCGGGCAGCCGGGTCCAGGTGTTGCCCACCGGGTCGAAGATGTTGGCATCCGGCAGGCCGTGCGCATCGGTGATGTGCCCGCCGACCACCAGCACGCGCCCGTCGGGCAGGAGCGTATGGCCGCTGCAGAACTCGTTGGTGCCGACCGGCACCGGGGTGAACGTGCCCGGCTGGGCCGGGTCCCAGAGATAGGGCTGAGTGGTGCGGCTGAACATCAGGACCCTGCCGTCGGGCAGGAGCGACACGTGGATGGCGACCAGCGGCATGCTGACCGGCGCGGTCCACTGGCCCTCGTCCGCCGTCGCACCGGGGGCGATCGCGATGGGCGACGACAGGACGAACACGCCGCCGGCAGTGAAGCGCAGCACCTGATCCCCGCTCGCGCCCGACAGCGCGAGATCGGTGAACGTGGCGGCGCCGCCGGCGGTGGCGGCGATCTTGGTCCCGCTCAGCGTGCCCCCGCCCGACTCGACGCTCGCGACCACCCGGATGCCGTTGATGACCGCGCCGCCGCCGTCGCGCACTTCCACCACCGGCTGTCGGGCGAACGGCGTGCCGCTCGAAGCCGTCGCCGACGGCTGGGTCAGAATGACGACCGAGGCAGGCTGGGCGACGACGTGATTGAAGGTGACGGGTGAGCCCTTCAACCCCGCCACGGTGGCCACCGTCGTCATGGTGGCGGCGTTGTCGCCCAGGGTGCGCGACGTGGCGGCGTATCCGTCGTCGTCGGTCGTCGAGCTCGTGGGAGCCGCAGAGCCGTTGCCGGTCCAGGTCCACGCGACCGACACATCCTTGACCGGGTTGGCGAAGCGGTCCGTGACCCGCACCTTGAGCGACTCCGGCAGCTCCGAGAGGGCGGGGCCGGCCTGGTCCTGCCCCTCCACGACGAACATGGTGTCCGCGGCCGCCGCGACCGCCGTGGCCGTGAAGGCGGCGGTGAGCTCGTCTGCCGGTGCGCCGACCACATGCGCGACCAGGGTCGCGGTGCCGGCGGTCGTAGGCAGGGTCCACGTGGTCGTCGCGCGGCCGTCGCTGGCGGATGTGACCGTATCGGGCGCGGCGAGCTGCCCCGGCCCGCCGTCGGTCGGCAGAAAGGCCACCCGGACGCCCCCCATGGGAGCCTGGCTGCTGTCCCGCACTTCGACGACGAGGCGAATGTCCAACGGCTGCCCGGCCGGGCCGGTCTGTCCGTCGCCCTCGAGCGCGGCGATGCTTCCCACGCCCGCGACGCCCGGATTGGTGGGCGAATCATCCCCGCAAGTGATAATGCCGACGAGCGCGACCGCGCACGCGCCGGCGATGACTGCACGAACGACAGTAGACCGCATGCATGCTCTCCCGTTGAGGCGGGGCCGGCGACCGGGCCCTCGTGCCTAAGTTAAAGAGAAGCGGGGCCCATCGGGAGCATGCAAGATCTGGCACCGGTTCAAAACGACGGGGGGTGGCGGTCCCCTGCCCCGTCGCCCCCCGTGGCCCCTCCGGCGGGGGCGCTAAGCGCGCCTGCCGGCGCCCGTGGCCCTACTTCGCACAGCTGGAGCGCGCGCGATTCCGGGCGATGCCCCCGACGTAGCTCATCGCCGACGACATGCCGCTCCGGCCGAGGAACCTCGAGTCGTACTGCCAGCTGATCACGCCGCAGGCATAGGACGCGGCGGCGAGGGTGCCGCCGACCCGCTTGACCTCCGACGCGGACATCTGCCAGCGGTTCACCCTGCGGGCGTTCGCGTAGGTGCCGAGGATGCCGCTCGAGCCGTCACCGCCGTTGATATAGTTGAGCCCGAAGACGACGCCCAGGCGCCGGGACTTGGCGGCCGCGATCTCCTTGTCGCGGAACTGGCTCGGCGAGAGCTTGAAGCTCGTGCCGTGGTACGGCCCCTCCCACTGCGCCCAAGCGAAATCCAGGTACCGAAACGCGGTGCTCGGGAGCTTCGTCGGGGCCACCCGGACGGCGGTGGGCATGGACGACCAGATCGACTTCGAGTACCGGGCCATCTCCTCGATCTGCGCCGTCGTGATCTTCGTCCCGCCCCAGCACGGCGCGCAGGTCGGCTCATCAACCAGATAGTGGCCCAGCACGACGCCGCTCGAAACGTAGCTGCTGAACGGAAACCCGCGCCAGGCCGCGATCCGGTTCTTCCACTTCGTCATGTTGAACGTGCCGTTGGAATTCGTGTAGTTCGAGCGGTTGCCCGCAACGCTGATGACGACCCGGAGACCAGCGTTTTTGGCGGCATTCAGCGTGCTCGAGGCGCTGCCGGAGAAAAGAGCGAGAAGGGCGCCACTGTACGGCGCCCTGAACTTGCTGGTCGGGAGGTGGAAATCGCCGAAGGCGACGCCGGGTGCCGTGGCGCTGAGGGACATCTCCGGGGTCGGGCTCTCGACGGCCGGCACGTCGGCGGCGGGTGCCGGCGTCGGATCCGCGACCGGAGCGGTGCTGTCGTCGGAATTGCAGGCGACGGCGGACAGCAGGAGCGCACCGGAGACGGCAGCTCGAAATCGGGCGGTGCGGCGGGCCAACTTGAAGGTGTAGCGCATGCGTGATGGTCCTCTCGACCGGACGTAAATGAGTGCGTCGTGAAGACGCGTGGACGTATCTCGCAGCGCATGCCGCCCTGAGGAGCGAACGGAGCCGGGAGCTATCTCCCCGAGGTGCCACGACGGCCGGCCGACCGCTGCCGTAGTCGTCGTACGTTCCCCTCGGGGGCACCCGACGTGCGGGTGCTCCGGCTCGATGCTCGAACGCAGTCCAGGCTCGGATGACGCAGTCGACGGTCGGCCCTCAGGCCGAGATTCGGCTGCCGCACCAGAGGCTCAGGAGGACATCGCCCAGTGCCCGAACGGGGGCGCACCGATGCCGACGATGCCTGACGAGGTCAGGTTAGGCTGCGAGTTGTTTTGAGTAGGGGGTAACCGTGTGCGCGATGGAATGGTCGTCGGAATGAACGCCATCTCGTTTTCGAGGGCTCGCGCCGCACACAGTTTCGTGAGGCGCGTCACATCCGTCAAGATTTTACTTTGTAACGAATCGTCGCTCGCCTCTAAGCGCCATGGAGAGTGAGACTTACCGAACGCGGCTGACGGGCTCCTCTGCGCGACAGCCGACCCGATCGTGGTGAGCGGCCGTTTGCTCGCAGCCCGATTGCGGTCTACCGGGCGCTGAGGCCCCGCTCTCAGGTGTCTCAAGGCTCGGCGAAGACCCGGGCACGCGTCGGAGAAACATACACTCGCTGACCTCGAGTGAGCCCCATGTCCTCGACCCGCTCACGGGTCAGATGCGCCTCGATCGTCCGGCCGCCCTCGACCAGGTCCAGCTCCAGCCGCACGACCGGACCGAATGATCGCATGTGGCGGATGACCGCTTCCAGCGCCGCCGCATCCGACCGGACGGAGGCGAGCTCGACGTCGTAGGGTCGTACGTAGGCGACGCCGGGGCGGTCGCGGGCCTCGGCCCACTCCGGGGCCTCGAGCTCTCCCTGGCCGATGTGGACGCGGCCCTGGTGAATGCGGCCGTGAAATAGGTTGACGTCACCCAGGAAGCCGTACACGAAGGGCGACGCCGGGTGCTCGTAGACCTCCTCCGGGGTGCCGCTCTGCTCGATCCGTCCCTCGTTCATGATCACGACCCGGTCGGACACCTCGAGCGCCTCTTCCTGATCGTGGGTCACGAACACGCTGGTGACGTGCACCTCCTCGTGCAGCCGGCGCAGCCAGCGCCGGAGCTCCTTGCGCACCTTGGCATCGAGCGCGCCGAAGGGCTCATCGAGCAGGAGTACCTTCGGCTTGACCGCCAGCGCCCGTGCGAGCGCCACCCGCTGCCGCTGCCCGCCCGAAAGCTCCGACGGCCGTCGTTTGGCGAGCACGTCCAACTGGACCAGGTGCAGCAGGCCCATTACCGTCGCGCGAATCCCGGCCTCGGAGGGACGCACCGCTCGCGGGCGCACCCGGAGGCCGAACGCCACGTTCTCGAACACACTCATGTGCCGGAACAGCGCGTAGTGCTGGAACACGAACCCGACCTGGCGCTCCCGCACCGGCTGATCGGTCGCGTCCTCGCCGTGGAACAGGATGGTCCCCCGATCGGCCGGCTCCAGCCCGGCGATGATACGGAGCAGGGTGGTCTTGCCGGATCCGGAGGGCCCGAGCAGCGCCACCAGCTCGCCCCCGGGGACGTCAAGGCTCACATCGTCGAGCGCGACGAAGTCGCCGAACGCCTTGCGCAGATTGCGGACCTCGATGCTCATCGCGGGATCCTTTCCGGGGTGTCGGGAAGCTCGAGCGCGGCTGACGCCCGGCGCTGCTGCCATTCGACCGCCGTCTTGAGCGTCAGCGTGACCAGCGCGAGCAGGCTGAGCACGGACGCCACCGCGAAGCTCGCGGCGAAGGCGTACTCGTTGTAGAGGATCTCGACGTGGAGCGGCAGCGTGTTGGTCTCGCCGCGGATGTGGCCGGAGACCACCGACACTGCGCCGAACTCACCCATCGCGCGGGCGTTGCACAGGATGAGCCCGTACAACAGCCCCCATTTGATGTTGGGCAGCGTGACCCGGCGGAAGGTCTGCCAGCCGCCCGCGCCCAGGACGATGGCGGCCTCTTCTTCCTCCGCTCCCTGCTCCTGCATGAGCGGGATGAGCTCGCGGGCGACGAACGGGGCGGTGACGAACGTCGTCGCGAGCACCATGCCGGGAACCGCGAAGATGATCTTGACGTCGTGCGCGTCCAGCCACGGGCCGAACCACCCCTGGGCGCCGAACAGGAGCACGAAGATCATGCCCGAGATCACCGGCGAGACGGCGAACGGTAGATCGATCAGGGTGACGAGGAGGTGCCTCCCGGGGAATTGGAACTTCGAGATGCACCAGGCCGCGGCCACCCCGAAGATCAGGTTGACCGGCACGGCGATCGAGGCGATGAGCAGCGTGAGCCTGGCGGCGGCCAGCGCGTCGGGCTCTCTGATCGCCTCCCAGTAGGCCGGCAGGCCCTTGGCGAGAGCCTGGACGAACACCAGCACGAGCGGGAGCACGAGCGTCAGCGCCAGGAAGGCCAGCGCGACACCGGTGAGCAACCAGCGGACGGCCCGCGATTCCCCGGTGGCCCGGGTGACGGCCCGTGGGGCGGTGGCGGCCAACCGGCAGACGGCGGCGGTGGCCATCGCTCAGGCCTCCGCCCGGCGTCGGGCCGCCCACTGAACCAGATTGATGGCCAGCAGGAGCCCGAACGACACGACCAGCATGACGAGCGCCACCGCGGTGGCGCCGGCGTAGTCGTACTGCTCGAGCTTGGTGATAATCAGCAGGGGGACGATCTCGGTCTTCATCGGCATGTTGCCCGAGATGAAGACCACCGAGCCGTACTCGCCGAGCGCCCGGGCGAAGGCGAGCGCGAACCCGGTGAGGAGCGCGGGCGCCAACGCGGGGAAGACCACCCGCGCGAACGTCTGCCAGCGCCGAGCGCCGAGGCTCGCGGCCGCTTCCTCGACCTCGACCTCCAGGTCGTCGAGCACCGGCTGCACCGTGCGGACCACGAACGGCAGCCCGATGAAGATCAGCGCCACCGTGATGCCGAGCCAGCGTGTACGCCACCGTGATGCCCAGCGGCTCGAGATAGCGCCCGATCCAGCCGTTCGGGGCGTACAGCGTCGTGAGCGCGATGCCGGCCACCGCCGTCGGCAGCGCGAACGGGAGGTCCACGATGGCATCCACCAGCCGGCGCCCCGGGAATCGATACCGCACCAGCACCCAGGCCACGAGCAGCCCGAACACCGTGTTGATCAGCGCGGCGGCGAGCGACGCGCCGAACGTCACGCGATAGGACGCCACCACCCTGGGATTGGTGACGGTGGCCCAGAACGCCGAGCCGGACAGGTCGGCCGTCCGCGCGAACACGGTCGCGAGCGGGAGCAGCACCATCAGGCTCAGATACGTGCAGGTGATCCCGAGGGACATGCCGAACCCGGGGAGCACGCTCCGCGACTTGGACCGCATCGTCATCCCTTCGTAGGGGTAGACAGGCGGCCGAGGCTACTGCCCCGGCTGATAGATCTGGTCGAACAGCGCGCCATCCGCGAAGTGTGTGGCGTGGGCCTTCTTCCACCCGCCGAACACCTCGTCCACGGTCACCAGGCTGACCTTGGGAAACTGGGCCGCGTATTTGGCGGCCACCGCGGCGAGTCGCGGCCGGTAAAAGTGCTTCGCGGCGATCTCTTGCCCGGCCGGCGTGTACAGGTACTCGAGGTACGCCTGCGCCACCGCCCTGGTGCCATGCTTGGCCGCCACCTTGTCGACGACCGCCACCGGCGGCTCGGCCAGAATGCTGACCGACGGAGCGACGACCTCGAACTTGCCGGGGCCAAGCTCCTTGATGGCGAGCAGGGCCTCGTTCTCCCACGCGATCAGCACGTCACCGATACCGCGCTCCACGAACGTGGTTGTGGCGCCGCGGGCGCCGGCATCGAGCACCGGGACATTCCGATAGAGCTTCGTGACGAACGCCCTCGCCGTGGCCTCATTGCCGCCCGGCTGGCGCAGCGCCCAGGCCCACGCCGCCAGGTAGTTCCAGCGCGCGCCGCCCGAGGTCTTGGGGTTGGGCGTCACGACCGAAATGCCTGGTCGCGCCAGGTCGCCCCAGTCCTTGATGCCCTTGGGGTTCCCTTTCCGGACCAGGAGCACGATGGTCGAGGTATAGGGCGCGCTGTTGTCGGGCAGCCGGGTCTGCCAGTTGGCCGGCAGCAGGCCGCCCTTCTCGGCGATCTGATCGATGTCGTAGGCCAGGGCCAGAGTGACGACGTCGGCGCCGAGCCCATCGATCACGGAGCGCGCCTGCTTGCCCGAGCCGCCGTGTGACTGGCGAACCGTCACGTCCTGTCCGGTCTTGGTCTTCCAGTAGGCCGCGAACTGGTGGTTGAAGTCCTCGTACAGCTCGCGCGTCGGGTCGTACGAGACGTTGAGCAGGGTCACGGGCTTCGGGGTCCCCTGCGCGGCGGCACCGCCGTGGCCGCCCGCGAGGGCCAGGACGACCAGCGGAGCGTGGCGGAAGAGTCTGGTGCGCATGATCGTGAGCATCCCTGTCGAGAAATCGTGGTCAGAAGGAGTATTGGACGCGGGTGACCACGAAATTCTCCGGCTCGCGGTCGGCGATGCCGGCCCCGCCGGTGAACGTGGTGTGCTCGTAGTCGGCGACCACCTTGATGGCGCGCGCGAGATACCAGTTGAGCCCGACCGCCCACGCCTTGGCCTGCCTGGGCGTGGTCCCGGCGCTCGCGTAGGCCGGGAACGTGGCATCGTCGATGCTGAGTTCGCTGTAGCGGGCCGCCAGCTCGACCGCGCCGAAGGTGCCGGCCTTGGGATCGAACGGCTTCTTGGGGCTGGCGCCCCGAAACGAGTTCTTCTCGCCGGTGAGAAAGAGCGATCCGGTGGTCTGCCAGGCGGTGTGCTTGAGTTTGACCGTCGGAGAGCCGACGCGGCTGACGGCCTGCCACGACTGGATGTATTCGCCGTGGAGGCCGAGCGGGCCCGAGTAGAAGTACCCCTGCGGCGCGAGCCGGGCCCTCCGGCCGTCGGCGTAGGCGTTGCTCGCGGGCGTGGTGGCGCTGCTGGCGTAGCGGAACCACGTCTGCTGCCCCGGCGTGCGGTAGCCGGCGAGCGCGGGGGCGGCCGTGGTGCCGCGCTCGAGCCCCGTGGAGCCGGCAACGCCGACGCCCAACCCGCCGAGCGGTCCGGTCCGGAGCGGCTGGACGAACACGCGGCCGACGAAATCCTTGGCGTCGCTGATGTCCCCGTCGCCGTTGCCGAGGTCGGGCACGCCGTTGAACACGCCGGCCTGCCAGGCCAACACCCCGCTCGCGACCTCGCCCGAGAGCTGCAGGCCCACGTCGCGGTTGGGCGCAAGGTTGGTGGCCAGCGTCCGTTCGGCGAAGACGATGTCGCTCGCCGACTGATAGCGCTCGAGGTCCAGCGCGGGCTTGAATTTGCCCACCCGCACCGCAAGCGCCGGAGCGAGCTTCACGTCGCTGTAGGCGTCGAACAGCACCGTGCCGCCCTGGCCGAAGTCGGGCTGCAGCCGGAACTCCAGATACTTCCCGACCGTGGCCTCGAGAATGGGCCGGGCGCGGCGGATGAAGAACGTGTTCGTGGCGGGCGCCGCGCTGTCGCCCAGAAAGAAGCGGGCGTCGGTCTGCACCAAACCCTTGAGCCGGATGGCGAACTTCCCGTCCGCCGACTTGATGCTGAAGCCGTCCTTGCCGCCGGCGGTGGCCGTGATCTTGTCCTTCGCTGCCGCCGCCGCGCTGTCGGCCGCCAGCTCGCGCAGGCGCTGGAGAATCCGCACCTGCTGATCCAGCTCATTGACCCTCGCCTCGAGCGACGGGACGCTGTCCGGGGTAGCTCCCTCCTGCTGCGCAACGATTTGTGGCGCGATCGCCGCACTGCCTGCAATCCACAGGGTGCCGCCGAGCCAGTGCCGGACTGCGGTCATACGAGGATCTCCTCCGAGCTCGAAGTGTGGGACGTCCGGCGGTCCGGTCGGTCCGTGGGCGCGGGCCTGACGGCCGGCTCCGCGCAGGGCTGTGCTACGGGCGCTTGGGGTCCGGAACTTCATGCCCGAAGCGGATCTTCTCCCGCCGCTCGAGCTGCACGACCTCGCCGTTGTGGATCACCAGCTCGATGGTCCCATAGCGGATGGCCTGGAGGGCCTGCCGGAGCTCCGCGAGTAGCGCGGGGGGTACCGGCAGGGCCCGGTCCCGGTCACCTCCGGGCGCCTGCGCATCGGCCGAGGCGTGTGACATGATCCTATTTACCCCATCTAATAGATAGAGTAAATAGGCAAATCACGTGCCAGCGGCAACGGGTGGTGCAGGATCTAGCGGTGTGCCGGCCGGGACGCGGCTCGGTCGATTTTCCGGAGCAGCGAGGCGATCGTGGTGCCGTCGAGGATCTTGGCCGTCGCGTCGCGCACCTCGCGCATCGCCAGGTGCACGCCGCAGACGGCCTCGTTGGGACAGTCCGCGCAGGCCACGTACCCCGTCTGGCTGGCACACGGCACGGGGGCGAGCGGGCCGTCGAACAGGCGGACGATCTGGCCCAGGCGGATGTCCTCCGGCTCCCGGGCCAGCAGGTAGCCCCCTCCCTTCCCCTTCCGGCTCTGCAGGATGCCGTTGTTGCGGAGCTCGAGCAGGATGAGCTCGAGGAACTTGGGGGGGATGTTCTCTTCCCGGGCGAGATCGGCGATGCGCACCGGCTCCGCTCCGCCGTGCTCGGCGAGAGCGAGAATCGCCTTGATGGCGTACTTCGACTTTCTAGAGAGCATAGGCGGCATCGCGAGCGCGCGTGCGGCCGCTCGCGCCCCTAGACAGCGGTCTCGTACCCGTGGCGGCGGAGGTCGGCACGCAGGAGGTCCTCCACGATGGCCTGCTGCGCGGCCGTGAGGTCGTCCCGCCAGCGATTGCTGTCCTTGACCCTGGCCCGGCGCACGTGCTCCTCGAACGCCGCGGACCGGGGCAGCTCCGCGAAGTCGAGCACCTCCTGGCAGGTTTCGAGCGGCCGTTCGCAGAAGGTTTCGTACTTGATCTCGCGAAACCGCGCCGGGTCCAGCCGCTGCCGTGCGGCCTCGATGGCCCGCGTGCGGATCTTCCACTGCAGCGCCGACAGCGCCACGAACGAGCGATCGTAGCGTTCCCACAGCGCCTCATCCTCCGGTGACAGCATCCCGGTGTTCCACCCCTGCGGCCCCTTCCACCCCTGCCAGAAGTCGACGTGCAGCAGCGAGCTGGTGACGCCCCGGCCGTCGCGGACGATGTGCACGAACTTGGCATCCGGGAAGATCTCGTCCAGGAAGCCGATGCGCGACCAGCCGGCGATCTTGACCAGCAGCCGGCTCCGCTCGGGCGTCAGCATGGGCGCGATGGCGGCGCGCACCTGCGCCTTCATCCGCGGCGTCACGTCTTCCCGGAGCAGATCCCGGCACGCCGTGCCGAAGCCGTAGGCGTACCGGTCCCAGAACCGGTACGCCTCACTCGGCAGGATGCGCGAGCCGAGCAGCCGGCGCACCAGGGGCGATCCCAGCGCCGTCACCGCCCGCCGGTTCCACGCCGGCTTCGTCGGGTAGCGTTGGCACAGGTTCGAGATCCACATGACGCCCGGGTGCGCCGAGAGCACATGATGGAACACGGTCGACCCACAACGGCCGGTGCCGAGGACGATGATGGGCTTGGAAATCTCGGTCACGTGGCTCCTCGGGGCCTACATGTACCCGTCACGCCGGAGAGTCTCCAGCCCGCCGCCGTCGGCCTTGTCCTGGGCGCGGCCGGAGCGCTCGGCGACGTTGGCGAACTTGCCCGACTGGAGCTCGACGATGATCTGCTCCACGTTGCGGGAATCGGACTCGACCGCCTGCGTGCAGGGATAGCAGCCCAGCGAGCGGAAGCGCTTCCCGTCGCCCTGGTTGTAGTAGAGCGAGACGGTCGGGATCTCCTCGCGCTGGATGTACTCCCAGATGTTGAGCTCGGTCCAGTCCAGCAGCGGATGGATCCTGAGGTGCGTGCCCGGTGCGAACTCGGTCTTGAACTGGTTCCAGAACTCGGGCGGCTGGTCCCCTACATCCCACTGCGACTGGGCGCTGCGGGGCGAGAAATACCGCTCCTTCGACCGGCTGCCCTCTTCGTCCGCCCGGGCCCCGACGATGACGCCGGTGAAGGGCTCGGTGTTGCGATCGAGCTCGTACACCTTCTTCGTGTGATTCAACCGGTAGCGCGGCCACTCGCCGCTCAGCGTGTGCTTGAGCGCGTCGGTCTTGAGCGCCTTGCAGCAGGCGATCCGGTCGATCGCGCCGTCCGGAAAGGTCCGCTTCTCCTCCAGCGCCTGGCGGTTCTGGCCGTAGATCATGGTCAGGTTCCACTCCAGCGCCAGCCGGTCCCGGTACTCGATCATCTCCGGAATCTTGAAGGAGGTGTCGATGTGGATCAGCGGGATGGGCACGTGGCCGAAGAACGCCTTTCGGGCGAGCCAGAGCAGCACCGTCGAGTCCTTGCCGATGGACCAGAGCATGCCGAGGTTCTTGAAATTGGCGTACGCCTCCCGGAGAATGTGGACGCTCCGGTTTTCCAACTGGTCGAGATGATCCTGGCCGGACATCAGCATCAGCCTCCATACCGTGCGAGCACGAGCTCGACGCATTGCTCCGCGCTGAGGGCGCGGGTGTCGAGCGTCAGCTCCGGGTGCTCGGGTGGCTCGTACGGGTCGTCGATGCCCGTAAAGTTGCGAATTTCGCCCCGCCGCGCGCGGGCGTAGAGTCCCTTCACATCACGCCGCTCACATTCTTCCAGCGGCGTGGACACGTAGATCTCGACAAATCCGCGGCACAGGCTCCGGATGAAGTCCCGCGACTCGCGGTACGGCGAGACGAACGAGGCGACGACGGTGACACCGTGCGCCGCCAGCCGGCTCGCCATGTAGCCGGTCCGCCGGAGGTGCTCCTCGCGCGCGGCCCGGGTGAACCCGGTGTTCGGAAACACATCCCGCAGGGCGTCGCCGTCGATGTATTCGACGTCGCGCCCCTGGCGCGCGAGCGCCTCGTGGACCCGGGTGGCGATGGTGCTCTTGCCCGAGCCCGACAGACCGGTGAACCATAACACCCGGGCCGGCGCGCCGGTTCGCTTCGTGTCCTCGCTCACACCCCGACGACGAAGCTGGGGTTGCGCAGATCGGGCTTGTTGTAGGTCAGAGGCGACGGCCGCTCCCCGTCGCGCCCGGACTGGCGGTAGATGCAGTCGCCGGCGGCCACGTCCCATTCCATGGTCGGCCCGAGCCGGGGATAGAGGTCCGCGCGGCCTTCGGCGACCCAGCAGAACTTGAGCGAGCTGCCGGCCTTGACCCGGCTGGCCACCGGAATGGTCTTCAGGTATTCCTCGAGCTCGGCCGACGGATGCGACAGGCTCTCCACCACGGTGAGCGGGGTGCCCGGCGCGGGGGCGCTCGAGTAGATCCGCTCCGCCGGGCCGGCGTTCGCCTCGCGCCAGGCCCCGCCCCCCTTCACCGCCCAGTACAGCAGGTCGAGCGCGGGCGCCAGCACCACGCCGAACACCGGCTCTCCGTCCTCGATCAGCGCCACGTTGACCGTGAACTCGGCCCGGCGCTTGATGAACTCCTTGGTCCCGTCGAGCGGGTCCACCAGCCAGAAGCGCCGCCAGCCGCGCCGGGCCTCGTAGCCGGCGGCTTCGGCCTCCTCGGAGACGACCGGGGTGGCCGGGTCCAGCCGGCGAAGGCCGGCGAGCAGGATGTCGTGGGCGACTTCGTCGGCGAGCGTGACGGGGCTCTGGTCCGATTTCGCCCGCACGTCGGCCGGGACCGCACCGTCGTAGTACACCATGGTCGCGCGGCCCGCTTCGCGGGCGAGGCTGATGACGGCCGACCGGAGCTCGGTGGTTACCATGGGCGGAAGATGATCCCCTTGTCCTGGAGGTGCGCCTTGAGCCGGTCGACGGCCTCGGGCACGGCGCCTCCGGGCAGGTGGAGATCGCAGGCGAGGTCGGTCGTGATCGTGTCGCCGGCCCAGACGGTCTCGATCCAGTCCGGCTGGACGGCGGTCTTGATGACCTCGAGATCGTCCTGTGTGAGCTCGGCCGCGGCGACGACTAGGATGATGCCGGCGTCGAGCATCAGGTTCGCCACCTCGCCCAGGCGGCGCATGTGCTCGAGCCGGTTCTCCTGCCGCCGCTCGATGTCCGCGTCCACTCCGTACAGGACGTTCCCGATGCCCAGGAAGTAGACCACCTTGCCGTCCTGGAACAGCTTGTCCTCGAGCGCCTTGGCGACCCCCTTCCGGTCGGTTTCCCGCTCACCGGTCACCAGGATCAGCGCGGCCTTCTGGTTGTACTTCTCCGCCCGATGTTCGGCCTGGATGTGGCTGGGCTCCCACTTGTAGTTGCGCAGGAGCACCCGGTCGCGCACGGCGGTCTGGCGGTCGGCCAGGGCCTCGCGGACGATGCCGCCCCCTCGGATCTCGTAATCGTCCACGATCACGAATCGGCTGGTGGCGGCGACCTCCTCCGCCAGGTCGCACGCGATCGCGCGGTCGAGCTTCAGGATGCACTCGGCCACGTCGTGGCGCTCGATGCTGTTCCGCTGCTCGGCGAAGTCGAGAGTCGAGGCGTCCATGACGCGGAGGATGTCCTCCACCCGGGCCGTGACGCGCGCGGTACCGAGCTTGAGCAGATACTCCTTGCGCTTCACCATCGGCTCTTTGCCGAGCCAGAACAGGCTCACCCGCAGCCGCGTCGTGACCTGCGGCCGGGGCTGGCTCTCGAGCGCGGCCATCTCGCCGCGGTGGATGTAGATCTGCTCCTGGAGGGTAAGGCCCACGGCCCAGCCGGCCTCGGCCCGGGTCTGAGACGGCCGGTGAAACGCCTCGATGCTCTTGACCTGGCTCCGCTTGCCGGAGGGATAGAACACCACCGAATCGCCTACGCGCACCGAGCCCGACTCGATCGTGCCGGCGACGATGCGCCGGTCATCGCCCTGCTTGGTGAACTTGTAGACGTCCTGCACCGGCATGCGGAACGCGCTCTCGGTGGGAGCCGGTTCGCTCCGGAACGCGTCGAGCGCATCGAGGACGGTCGGGCCGGTGTACCAGGGAAGGTTCGTGGAGCGGTCCGCGATGTTGTCCCCGCCGCGGCCCGAGACCGGGATGAACGACTCGGGCCGGATCCCGACCTGATCCAGGAAGGCGCCGTATTCCTGGACGATCTGGTCGTAGACGCCGCGGTCCCACCCGACGAGATCCATCTTGTTCACCACCACGGCGAGCTGGCGGATGCCGAGCAGGGACACCATGTAGCCGTGGCGGCGGGAGTTCTCCTTCACGCCCTCGGCGGCGTCGATCACGAGCAGCGCCGCCTCCGCCCGCGCGGCGCCGGTGATCATGTTCTTGAGAAACTCGATGTGGCCCGGGGCGTCGAGGATCAGGTAGGGTCGCAGGCGGCTCTTGAAGAACACGCGCGCCGCGTCGATCGTGATGCCCTGGGCCTGCTCGTCCTTGAGCGCGTCGAGCAGGAAGGCGTACTCGAACGGCTTCGAATTGAGCTCGCACTGGGCCCGAATCTGTTCGAGCTTGCCATCCGGGAGCGAGTGGGTGTCGGCCAGAAGGCGGCCGATGACCGTGCTCTTCCCGTGGTCGACGTGACCGACGATCACGATATTCATCCGCTGCGACCCGGACGGCGCGGCCACGAGCGCCTCGGGCGCGGCGATGGAAGACGACATGGTGATGGGACGTTCCTCCGTCAGTGTCGAGCGGGCGGCCGTGCCGCCGGCCGGGACGCCGTCAGTGTACGAATCGGTTTACCCCGCGGCTGCCCGAGTCAACGGCCGAACCGCGGGGGTGCCGGAGCCGACGGCTCCGGGGCAACCACAGCCCCTCGCGCGCGGTCCCCGGTTCGCATCTCGGGAGCCGGCGCATGTGTGCCCGGCGAGACTCACGAATTCAGGACGGCCGAGGTGGGTCCGGGAGACCCGCGTGGGAGGGGCTCACTGCCCCTCCGCTGCGTAGTCGTACGGGTAGTAGTAGTCGCCTTCCTTGGCGACTTCGCCGCCCGGATCATTCAGCACGGTGCCGACCACCCGGGCACCGACGTTGGCGAGCTGCTGGTAGGCGCGCTGCGCCGCGTTGCGGTCGGTCGTGCCGGCCCGGACGACCAGCAGGACGCCGTCGGTCAGCGAGGCCACGATGCCGGCGTCGGCGGTGGCGAGCACGGGCGGGGTATCCAGTACGATGATGTCGAACTGGCTCTGCAGGTCCTGCAGCAGGACCCGCATACGCGTGCTGCTGAGGAGATTGGCGGCGTTGGACGGCAACGCGCCGCAGGTCAGCACCGACAGTCCGGTGATCGATGTGGCCCGGATCACGTCCGGGGGCGCGACCGTGTCGCCCGACGGGTGACGGGAGGTCGTCAGCAGCTCCATGAGACCCGGCGAGCGCGGCAGGCGGAACAGCCCGTGCACCCGCGGGCGGCGGATATCGCAATCCACGAGCAGGACCCGGAGCCCATCGTAGGCGAGGGTCACGGAGAGATTGGCGGCGGTGAGGGTCTTGCCCTCGCCGGGTGCGGCGCTGGTGACGACCAGCGTCTTGAGGGCCTCGCCCCCATCCGACCAGATCAGGCTCGTCCGGAGGTTGCGGAACGCCTCGATGCCGATCGAGAACGTCTGCGCGCCGGACATGAGCGAGCCGGCTTCCTGGGGACTCGATTTGCCGCCGCCGAGCAGCCCGCGCAGGCGCGAGCGCCCCTTGCCGGAGCCGCTGGTGATTCTCGGGATCACGGCCAGACCGGGGATGTGCAGCACCGCCTCGAGATCCTCGGGCCGGCGAATGGAGGTGTTGAGCGCCTCGAGCAGATAGGCGAGCACCAGGCCGAGCAGCAGCCCGAGCACCACCCCGAGGGCGAGCTTGATCGCCGAGGCGGTCAGGAGCGGCGCGTAGGGCACGTCGGCCAGGTCCACCACATCGACGTCACCGGCTTCGACCGCCTCGGACATGCGGGCACGCTGGTAGTCCTTCCGGAGCCCGTCGCCGAGACCGGCGAGCGCGTCCACGCGGCGGTTGAGGCGGTTCTCCTCCTCGGCCATGGCGGGAAGGACTTCCATCGAGGAGGCGCTGCGCTGCTTGAGGCTGCCGAGCGCATCGATGCGCGCGTCGAGCGACTTCACATGCGAGCTGACGGCGTCCACCAGGTTTTTCTCCGTGCTCCCGGCCAGGGCCTTCACCTGGATCACGTCCGGATTGGAGGCCGACGCCCGCCACGGACCGGTCGTCATCGAGTCCAGCCGGTCCTGATAGATGAGCAGCTGCCGGTACAGATTGCCGACGGCCGCGTTCTCGGTCATGGCCGGAGAGGTCGCGAGCGCCCGCAGGGCCTCGGACTGGGCGGCGGCATCGCCGGTCTTGAGCTGCACCAGCAGGGTGTTGAAGGTCTTGCGATCGGCGTCGAGCTCCGCGGTGCGGGTCTCGAGCGCGAGCGCCGCGTTCTGCTCCGCCGCCATCTTGTCCCGGCTGCTGGCGACCTGCTGGCGGCTGCGGAACGAGCTGAGATCGGCCTGCGCACGGGCGAGCAGGCTGTCGTTCTGGGCCAACTGCTCGGCGAGGAACTCGCGGCGCCGGCGCGAGCGCTCGCGCGCCCACTGGATGTTGAGCGCCTGGAATCCCTGGACGGTCGTGTTGACGATGGACTGCGCGCTCACCGGGTCGGCCGAGAAATAGGCCACGTCCAGCACGTCCGTCTCGGTCCGCCGGGTGACGAACAGCCCGGCCAGCAGGGCATCGATGGCCTGCTCCTGGCTCACGATGCCGAGGGAAGCGGCATCGACCGAGGGCTTCGAGCGGACGGCGAACTGGGTCACGCCGAGATTCATGACTTGTCCGTAGGGCGCGGTCACCGTCCGGTCGGCGCGGCGCGCCACGACGTCGCGGTCGCGGAACTCGAGCGCGACCGTGTCGCCCGCCACCCGCGGATCCACGTGCACCTGCACCAGCTCGGACGAGGGGAACTCCGGCGTCCAGCTCTGGAGCTGCAGTCCCAGGGTGTCCACGACCATCCGGGCGACCGTCCGGCTCTTGAGCAGCTCGATCACGGAGAGCATCGGGTCGGCGGACTTGGTGAGCCCGGGCGCTTCCTCGTCGTCGCCGGTCAGGGCGGTGCGCTCACCCGCGAATCGCAGCATGGCCGCGGCACGATAGGTCGCCGGTTCCCGGCTGGCGAGAAACACGCCCAGGGTGGCGCCGACCAGCGTCATCGCGAGGATCAGCTGGTAGCGCCGGCGAAGCACCGTCAGGATTTGTCGGAATGACACGGACTCGCCGGACCCCGACGCCTCGATGGGCATCATCGGGGGCTCGGTGTTTCCGGGGAGCAGACGGTTATTGGGCAGCGGGGGCATGGTGTCCTACCTGTTGGTGCTGATGCGGTCGATGAGCAGACCGACCGACGCGACCGAGCCGACGATCCCGAGCACGGGGATCAGGATGTCCCGGGCGAACGAGTGCTTCTTGTCGACGATGATCTGGTCGCCCGAGCGGATCGGCAGCGTGCCGTCATTGCTGCTCGGGTTCGCCAGGTTCAGCGTCACCTGCTGCTGCTGGCCGTTGGGCTGCAGCCTGAGGACCCGAACACGGTTGCGCGCGCCGTTGGTGTTGGCCCCACCGGCCCTGGCCAGGGCCTCGCCGATGCTGGTCTCGGGCCGGACGGCGAAGACCTGGGGCCGGGTGACCTCACCGGACACCGCGACCCGGATGAGCGGTTCCATTACGAACTGGGGATTCTCCTCGAAGCCCGACAGGAACCGCCGCAGATTGGCCTCAGCCGTGGCGAACGGCACGCCGGCCACGGGAACGGCGCGGAACAGCGGGTGGGTGATCGAGCCGTCGGGGGCAATCACGTAGTCCCCGCTGAACTCGGGCTTCCGCCACACCACAATCCGCACGGAATCCCCGGGCATCAGCACCGACTGCTCGCCTTTGGTGGCTTTCTCCTGGGCAGCGGCGGTGGGCACGACAGTGACGGAGGCAAGCAGGAGCGCGAAGGCGGCCAGTGATCGCATAACCCTCAGGGTTCGGAAAGGGGTGGAAAACGCACCGCGCTCAGGGCGTAGGATAACCCCCGGAAAATGAGCGCCCAGTGAGCACGATCCATGCCCGGAAGTGACTTAGGCCCGGCAGCTTGACCCGACTCCCTGGGTAAGGCAATCTACCACAGCCAGATCGGATCGGCATCTTCGGCGACGGTGCCGGCGACCGGCCCAGACGGAACGGGCTGAAGACCGACCGCGCACCGGCCCGGGCGGGTCTACGCTGCAGGCTCCAACCGCCATCCTGTGGCGTGTCGGCCACAGATGGGTCCGGCCAGTCAAAATCAATGATTCAGAACATGTTGCCGAACGGAGCACGCCGGCGTGAACATCGCCTATCTGGTCACGCGATCGGACAATATCGGGGGCGCTCAGGTGCATGTCCGGGACCTCGCGAGAGCGATGCGTCTCGACGGCCACGAGGTCACGGTGCTGACGGGAGGCGAGGGTCCCTTTACCCGCTCGCTCGCGGCGCAGGGGACGCCGTACGTGGTGCTCCGATACCTGGTCGCGCCGATCGCGCCGTGGCAGGACGTGAGGGCGGTCGCGGAGGTGCGCGGCATCCTGCGGCACCTCCGCCCCGACCTGGTCTCGGCGCATTCCTCGAAGGCGGGCGTCGTCGGTCGCCTGGCCGCACGCTCCCTGGGCATCCCGACGGTCTTCACGGCCCACGGGTGGTCGTTCACCCCCGGCGTTCCCCGGGCCAGCGCGTCGGTCTACCGCTGGTCCGAGCGGCTCGCGGCTCCGCTTACGGCCCGGATCATCACGGTGTCGGATTTCGATCGCGAGTTGGCCGTGCGCGAGCGGGTCGCGTCGCCGGCACGGCTGGTGACGGTTCACAACGGCATGCCCGACATCCCGCCGAGCATGATGGCCGATCCCGGAGCGGCGCCCGTGCGGCTCGCGATGATTGCCCGGTTCGAGCGCCAGAAGGATCACGCGACGCTTTTCCGCGCGCTGGCCGAGTTGCGAGGACTCGCCTGGACGCTCGACCTGATCGGGGACGGGGCGCTCATGCCCGACGCGCGGCGGATGGTGGGGTCGCTGGGCCTCGCGTCGCGGGTCACCTTCCGCGGGCCGGTGGACGACGTCCCCGCCCTGCTGGCGCGGGCACAGATCTATCTGCTGGTGTCCAACTGGGAGGGGTTTCCCCGCAGCATCCTCGAGGCGATGCGCGCGGGCCTGCCGGTGGTGGCGTCGCGTGTCGGCGGCGTGGCCGAAGCGGTCGAGGACGGCGGGAGCGGGTTCCTGGCGGATCGCGGGGATAGTGCACAGGTGGCTCGCGGCCTCGGCGCCCTGATCCAGGACGCCGAGCTCCGGCGGCGCCAGGGCGCCCGCGGCCGGGCGCTGTTCCAGGACCACTTCACCCTGCCCCGGACGATCGCCAAGACCCTCGACATCTACCGGGCGGTCCTCGGCGCGGACCGGACGCCGGGCGGTGGCCTTCCCGAGCGCGAGCCCGGGCTGCGCCGGGTACCCGCTTGAGCGATTACCGGCGGCGGCACGGCACGGGCGCGTGCGCGCCGACGATCCGCGCCAGCTCCTGCACGGACGCCTGAACGTCACTTCGCGCCAGGTATTCCCGGTCGTATTGCCAGAGCGTCAGCCCGCACGCCGTCGGAGCGCTGGCGAGGACGCTGCCGAATCGCGCCAGCTCCGCGGCGGTCATGGCGCACCAGAATTTCCTGGTCCCTGCATAGCACCCCGGCACCACCTCGCCGCCATCCGAGACGTTGAGAGAGAAGAGCAGCGACAACCCCGTCTTGGCCGCGGCGGCGACCTCGGTGTCGCGAAAGGCGGTGACGTCTCCGCGGTTGGCGGAGTACTGGGCCCAGCCGGCATCGAGGTAGGTCCACTTGAACGGGGCCTGGCCCAGCCACGACACGCGGGTCCGGATGATGGTGGGAAGCGTGGGCCAGATGCTCTTGCTGTACTGCGCCATCTGCTCGAGGGTCTCGTAGGGCACCACCCGTCCCCAGCTGGCCTTGTGGTGGGGCTCGTCGATGAGGTAGTTCGCCATCAGGGTGCCGTCGGCGATGTACGGCGAGAGGTCGAGGCGGGTGAAGCGGGACACCCGCGCCTCCCACGCGTCGATGCTGAAGGTGCCGTCCAGCCCGTAGTTGTTCTGGTATTTCCCGCCCGCGAAGTTCACGATGACTCTGCTGCCATTGCGCCGCGCAGCAGCCAGAACGCCCAGCAGGCGAGCCGGGTCGCCCGCGACCACCGCCACGTCGAATGGCGGCGCGAGACCGGTCGGGTCCACGTTGAACAATCCGAACGGCACCTTGGCGCCCCCGCCGGCAGGCGAAGCGGCAGTCTTCTGAGCCGGCGCGGGCGGCTTGGCGGCGGCCACGGCAACGTGGACCGTCGCCGTATCCTTCGCGCCACCCGCGGCCGCGAACACCTGATACGTCCCGCCGCTCGGGCCGGCGACGTAGAGGCCGTTCGGCGTGACGGAGCCGCCCGTGGCCGAGAAGCTCACGCCGGAGGCGACACTATCGGGACCGAAGCGAGGGACCGGCGAGACAGGAGCGTCCAGGGAGCGGACCGCTTGGCCGCCGATCGAAGCCAGAATGGCCAGCCAGGCGAGCATGGGCGATCAGATCTCCCAATTGGACAAGACGATGCCGTCTGGTCGGGACGGTTGGGGGTAGCCGCGCAGAAACATTCGTAAATCCGTCCAGTGCACTCGGTAGCCCGCGGAGATCAGGCGGAGGTAGGCGTCGTCGTACTCCGTCTGACAGCGAATCGCGATCCGCCCGACGTGTTGGGAGGCCGCGGTCCCGTGGAGCTCCTCGATCAGGCGATCGAACGCGTGCAGATTCCGCGCCACCAGCTTGAGCACACGCACCTCATCCTTCGCACGGCCGGCCGCGAGCGGTGTCGAATGCCACAGGGCGAAGGCGAGCAACTCGCCGTCTTCGCGGACGAGGGTCGTGTCGCCGATGCCGAGGTCGCGCGTGAGCGTCATCTCCCGGCTGAAGTCCACGCCGGGAGCCAGGGTCTCGGTGAGGTGGCGACATTCGTCGAGCCGCTCGGGTCCCTGGCGGCCCGCCATCGAAAGCAACTCGGGGGCCGCGGCGACGCGGCGGGGTGCGTCGTGCACCAGCGTGACGGTGAGCGGCCCGGGCACGAGGCCGATCCGGCTGTAGAAGCCGATGTTCTCGACCGTGCGCGGCATGGTCTCGAGCCCGATGGTCGCCGCGCCCTGGGCCTTGAGCCATTCGATCCCGAGCCGGACCATGGTCGAGCCCAACCCCTCTCCCTGACGATCCGGCCGCACCGCCAGCGGCCCCATCCAGCCTTCGACGCCCGACTGGTGGACCATGTTGAACGCCAGCAGCTGTCCGTCGGCGTCGCGCCAGACCATCGCACCGCCGCCAGCGTCCTCGATCGCGTAGCGCCAGACCAGCGTATTGAGGTGCGGCACGCGGACGCCCACGAGTCCGTCGCGACTGTAGCGGTCAGTGAACGCATCGGCGAACACGCGGTTGAGCGGCTCGATGTCCCGGAGCGTGGGCCGGTCGGGCCCGCGGAGGCTCCGATCAGGCCGCCACATCGTGTCCTCCGATGGGCTCGTCCCGCACCGTGGCGACGCCGCGCGCCAGATCGAAACCCACGCGCACTACCCGGTCGAAGCCCTCGCGCACCGAGTCCACGTGGGTGATGAGGATGACCTGCGGGAACCGATCGGCCAGGCTCCGGAGCAGGTCCACCACGGCGGAGCGGCGGTCCTCGTCGAGCGAGCCGAAGATTTCATCCAGGACCAGCAGCGAGAGCGGCTGGCCCGCGCGCTCGGCGATCATCTGGCTGATCGCCAGGCGCAGGGCCAGGTTGGCGATATCCTCCTCGCCGCCGGAGATCACCGCCTTGGGATCGCCGTCGTCGAGCAGCAGGGCGCCGTAATCCTCGTCCAGCTCGAGGTCGGTGTAACGCCCGTTGGTGAGATCGCGAAGGAACCCGGACGCGAGCTCCGACAGGTCGGGCCGAAGCGCGGCGTTGAGATCGGTGCGGAGGTCCGTCAGCGCCCGGTCGAGCTCCTGATGCAACGCCAGCTCGATGCCCGCCGCCTCGACCTCGCGCTCGCGCTCGACCCGCTCCGCCCGGCGGCGCACGGCGGACTCGACGGCCTCCGCGGCGGCCGAGGTCTCCCCCCGCGCGCGCACCAGCGCGAGCTCGGCCTCCCTGCGGGTGCGCTCGGCACTGGCCTCGGCGTCGCGGGCCTCACGATAGGCCGGTTCCGTGTACCCGAGCCCCGCGAGCAAGGCCGTGAGCTCCGCGGCACGGGTCGAGGCCGCGCCGCGCTCCGCCAGCGCGACGGCGAGCTCGCTCGCCACGGCGCCGGCGCGATCGGCGACGACCCGGAGGCGCTCCGCCTGCAGCGCCAGCGGCTCGAGGGTCCGGATCTCCGCGGCCAGCGCCTCGTGGCGCGCGTGGTCGTAGGACCCGAGCACGCGGCCGAGGGCGGCCTCCAACTCGTGCACGCGAAGCAACAGGCGGCTCTGCTCCTCCCGCAAGGCGCCTCCCTCGTTGGCCATGGCGTCGAGCCGGCCCTGCTCGCCGATCGCCTCGGCCAGCTGAGTCTCGTGCTCCACGCGCCGGCGGTCCACCTCGTCGAGCTCCTTCGGCTCGAGCTGAAGCTGCTCGATGCGCTGCTTGTAGAAGTTGCCGTTGGACACGACCTCTTCCATCTGCCGGTCGAGCAGGTCCAGCACCTTCCCGTATTCCGTGCCCAGCGGCCGCGCGCAGGTGGGGCAGTCGCCCTCGGGGCCGGCCTTCACGATCCGCTGGCGCTGGTCCCTGAGCTCCTGGTACTGGTCGAGCAGTCCCTGCCGCTTCGTGCGGGCATCCTGGGCATCGCGGACCCACGCGGTGCGCATGGCCTCGCCATCGAGGCTGAGCCCCGTGAGAGACGCGCGCAGATCACTGACGCGCTCGCGGGCGGCCTCGAGCTGGGGCCGGGCCGGCAGCCGCCCCATCCGCTCCTCGACCGAGCCCAAGTGGCGGCGCACGTCCTCGAGCTGGGAGAGCAGCCCGTTCCGCGCCGCACAGGCTTCGGCCTCACGCTCGAGCGCGGCGACCTCGTCGCGCATGGCCGGGAGGGGGAAGAGCCGCCGCCGCACGTCCTCGAGCCCGGCACCGGCCGCCGCGGCTTCCGCCGCCTGCCGCTGGAGCCGGCCGGCCCGCTCGGTGGCCGCCTCCATCCGGTGGCTGGCCACGCGGAGGTCGGCCTCGAGGGTGAGGGCGGACTCCCGCAGGTGCTGCAGCTGCTCCCAGCGGGGACGGATCTCGGCCAGACGCCGCTCGGCCTCGGCCGCGGCGGCCGAAGCCGCCGTCTCGGCGGTGCGCGCGGCCGCGGCGCGGGCGCGAGCGTGTGACTCCGCGGCCTCCAGTTCGGCCAGATCGCCGAGCCCTGCGCGGAGCGCCTCGAAGCGGGCGCGGAGCGCGGAACGGCGCTCCTTGAGTCGGTCCTGGGCCGCGCGGATCCGTTCGTACCCCAGCACTCGGGAGAGGAACTGGGCCCGCTCCGGAGCGGTCATGGCCGCCATCACGGCCAGCTCCTTCTGGCCGGTGAAGTAGGTGTTGAAGAACTCGTCCCGCGTCATCCCGAGCAGCCGGGTGACCCGGTCGGTCACCGCGCCGATCGAGTTGGCGATCGGTGCCGGGTCCCCGTCCTGGTAGAGCTCGGCGCTGTTGAGCGTGCGGAGAATGCGATATTGATGGGGACCCAGGCTGAACTCCAGCTCCACCTCCACCCGGGAGCGCGGCGGAGCGCCGCGCCGGCGGATCGTGTCGCGATTGCCCCTGGCCGCCGCCATGCCGTACATGGCCCAGGCGATGGCCTCCAGCAGGGTGGTTTTCCCGGCACCGTTGGGCCCGATGATCCCGGTCAAGCCGGCGCCGAGCTCGAGATCGGTGTTCTCGTGCTGGCGGAAATTGCAAAGCCGCAGGCGGTTGATCTGCATCAGCCGCCGACCAGGTCCCGCTCGACGCTGTCGATGAGAGCCTCGCCCAGCCGGACGAACGCGTCACGGTCGAGCTGGGCCGGCAGCGGACGCTGCTCCAGGAAGGTGCGCACGAGCTCGGGCAGCGTCTGGCGGCGGCCTGGGGCACCCATCCCCACGACCCGGCGGACCTCGGGGCGCCGGAGGTCCAGGTGAAAGTGGAGCGCGACGGACTTGAGGGCCCGGATGGCCGAGTGGTCCAGCTCGCGGGCGACATGTCGGGGAACATCGCGGACGACGAGCCGGACGATCTTGTCGCCGACGCCGCCAAACACCGCGGCCACGCGTTCCGCGATGAGCGTATTAATCGTGGCGGCGGAGAGGCCCTCGGCCTCGATCGGCTCCAGATCCAGCACCTGACGGGCGAGCGGCACCGCCCGCCGGTCCACGGTTCCCCGCTCCAGGTCGGCCAGGAGCCAGCCCTTCCCCACCGAGCCGTGCTCGGCCTCGTCCAGCAACTCACCCCAGATGTTCGGACTCACATACTCGAGCGACCCGGCGTACCAGACCCGCGGGGCGACCCGGTACTGCACGTGATAGTGCCCGAGGGCCACGTAGCTCCATTCCTCGGGAGCCATCTCGGCCAGGCCGAGCAGCGCGCCTCCATACTCGACGGCGCTCCGGTCCCCGGGGAGCACGCCTTCGACCTCGCCGTGGAGGACCATGACACGATGCCGTTCGGCCCCTTCCGGCCGCAGCACCGGCCGCGCACCGGCGACCAGGGCCTGGTGCGGCACGGCGAGGACGGACAGGTCGAGCGCGGGATAGACCAGCCGGCGCGCCTCGTCCACCGCGACGTCCACGCCGAGCTCCTCGAACAGCCGGAGAATCGAGCCGGTTTCGGTCGAACGCGGCGTATCGTGGTTTCCGGCGATGAGCACGACCGGCACCTCCGGCAGGGCCTCCCGGAGGCGCTGGAATTGCCGAAAGGCGAACACGATGGCGGCGTTGGTGGGTCGGACCGAATGGAAGAGGTCGCCCGCGACCACGACCGCGTCGGGCCGGGCGTCGATGACCCCGTCGACGGCCAGGCGGAAGGCGTGCGCAACATCGGCCTCCCGCTGATTGATGCCGGCCGGCGTCTGCCGGTGGTACTGCCGGATGCCGAGGTGCGGGTCGGCGATGTGGGCGAGTTTCACACCATTAATGTCTCGTAAGCCATTGCTAAATCAAGGCCTCCTAGCACGGCACGGGAAGCCCCGCGCCCGGCTTGCCCGCGTCGGCTGCCCGTCGTTACGTTGACTCATGAATCCGGACCCCGACAGACTGGCCCAGCCCGCAGCACACGCTTCCGCCTCCACCATCCCGCTCCCGCACACCGACCGACTAGGCGACTTCACCACGGACTCACGGCTGCTGATCATCACGCCCATGGCGGCGGTGGTCGGTGTGATGAGTGCGTTCGTCGCGGTGGCGCTGGTGTGGCTCATCGGCAGCCTCACCAATCTGTTCTACTATCATCGCTTGAGCTCGGCGCTCGTGTCACCCGCGGGCAATCAGCTGGGCGCGTGGGCCGTGCTGGTACCGATGGCGGGCGGACTCATCGTCGGGCTGATGGCGCGCTACGGATCGGAGAAGATCCGGGGGCACGGGATCCCGGAGGCGATGGAGGCGATCCTGATCGGCCGAAGCCGGATGAGCGCCAAGGTCGCGATGCTCAAGCCGCTGTCGTCCGCGATCTCGATCGGCAGCGGGGGGCCGTTCGGCGCCGAGGGGCCGATCATCATGACGGGCGGCGCGATCGGCTCGCTGTTCGCCCAGGCGTTCCACCTGTCCGCGTCGGAGCGGAAGACGCTGCTCGTGGCGGGCGCCGCGGGCGGCATGGCGGCCATCTTCGCGACGCCGCTCGCGGCGGTCCTGCTCGCCGTCGAGCTGCTGCTCTTCGAGTGGAAGCCCCGGAGCTTCATCCCGGTCGCCGCGTCGGCCGCCGTGGCCGGGGCGGTCCGGGTGCCGCTGCTGGGCGCCGGGCCGATTTTCCTGGTCTCGCCGCACTCGGCGCTCGCCTGGCAGGAGCTGCTGCTCGCGCTCGCCATCGGCGTCGCCGCCGGCTTCGCCTCGGGCGGCCTCACGTGGCTGGTGTACGCCTTCGAAGACCTGTTCGCGAAGCTGCCGATCCACTACATGTGGTGGCCCGTCATCGGCGGCCTGTGCATCGGCCTGGGCGGACTCGCCTTCCCCCGCGCGCTCGGGGTGGGATACGACACCATCGGCGACCTTCTCAACGGTCACCTCGTCGGCGGATTCCTGCTCGGGCTGGCCCTCACGAAGGCGTTGATCTGGGCGATCGCGCTGGGATCGGGCACGTCCGGGGGCGTCCTCGCCCCGCTGCTCATCATGGGCGGATCGCTGGGCGCGATCGAGGCCCAGTGGATTCATGCCGGCGACACCGGCCTCTGGGCGATGATCAGCATGGCGGCGATCATGGGAGGCACCATGCGGTCGCCGCTCACGGCGGTGGCCTTCATGCTGGAGCTGACCGACGACATCCACGTGCTTCCGGCCCTGTTCATCGCGTGCGTGGGAGCCCAGGCGGTTACGGTGCTCATCATGCGGCGCTCGATCCTCACCGAGAAGGTGGCCCGGCGCGGCTACCACGTCATGCGGGAATACATCGTCAATCCGCTGTCGAGGGTGCGGGTGGATGACGTGATGCAGCGGGACGTCCCCTCGGTCACCGCCGACATGACCGTGGAGGCCCTGTTCGCCCGGCTGGCCGCGCACGATCCGGTGCTCGCGCCGCACTACGCCTGGCCGATCGTGGACGGGAAGGGCGCGCTGGCCGGGCTGATCACCAGGGGGGACGTCGTACGGGCCATGGAGCAGAAGAGCGACCCGATGCCGAGCGTGCTGGCGGCCGGCAGCTCGCCCCCGATCGTGGCGTATCCGGACGAAATGCTCGAGGAAGCGGTGGACAAGATGATCGTGCACGGCGTCGGGCGCCTGCCGGTGGTCGAGCGGGAGCACCCGACCAAGCTGCTCGGCTACCTGGGCCGGAAGGGCATCGCGGAGGCGTGGGAAGATCTGCGCGAGGAGGACGAGGTCCGCGAAGCCGGCTGGATCACCAGCCGGACCAGGCTGTTCCGAAGCAAGGTGCGCCGGGTCCTGACCGAATCGAAATAGCCCGCCTAGAAACCGTAGCCGTCGTCGCCGCGCTTGATCGCGGGCACGCCGCGGCGCGCCGTCACGACCTCGCCGTTCACCCGCCGCCCGAGACAGGCCGTGAAGAAGGCGAACGCGTCGTCCGGCCGCTCCCGGCGGGTGGCGCCGAGGGCGCGCCGGACATCCTGCTCGCGCCGGCCGTCCACCAGGGCGCGGACCGCGTCTGCGCCGACGCGCGGGTCGAGCGCCCGGAGCTGCCGCGCGACCGCATCGGCGAATGGCAACTCGGCCGCGGGCGGAAAGCGCTCGACACCCTCCCGGCTGCCGAGCACCGGCGGCCGCGGAAACTTGACGAAGATCGGTTGGGTAAAATGCGGGTGCCGCAGCATCAGCTCGCCCTTGGGAAGCGTCGCGAGCTTGATCTTCGTGGCGGGTGAGAGGGTAGCGTAACCCGGGGTCGACAGCTCGTCGGGATCCATCCGTCCGTAGACGCCGGTGCCCGCATTTCCCACCACGCGGCGCTGGACCTGGGAGCGGAACTGCTGGGCGGAGAACAGCACCAGTCCCAGGTAGCGGCCGCGCTCCGATAGATCGAGCAGCATCTTCCGCACGTAGGTATCGGCGCCGTCGGCCGGGGCGTACTTGTTGAGCTCGTCCACGAACACGACGACGTGATCCACCCCGAGGTCGCGCCGCTCGAGGTGCTCGCGCAGCTTCGACACGATCCGGGCGAACACCAGGTCCTGGGCGAGCGGATCGAGTCCCGCCACGTCCACCACGTGCACGCTCCGGTCCGTAAACGCGCCCCACGGCAGATCGTGAGCGACGCCGTCGTCGGTGACCAGCCCCTTGGAGCGGGTCGAGATGTTGCCGAGCCGGTTGCGGATCTTCCGGATCGTGGCCAGGTGGTGCGTCTTCCAGACCTCTCCGCCCTTCCCCAGCGCTTCCATGAAATCGAAGATGGCGCGGAAGAACTCCTCGAGATCCGCGAAGCTCTGGACGTGGAACGGCTTGCCCCGGAGCATGTCGTCCTGGTAGTCGCGGCCGACCACGCGCTCGGCGAGGAAGTCGATGAACGCGTCGGCCTTGGCGTCCACGTCATCGCGGTTGAGGACGACCTCGGCGTAGTCGAGCACCTCGCGCAGGCCCCAGACGAGCGGCTGGGTGTTGGCGGCGAGGGCCTCGTGGGTACGCAGGGTGTTGAGGTTGACGCCGTCGGCCTTGAACGGGGCGTAGTAGCGCACGTCGCCGAACGGCTCCGGCCGGAGCCCGAGCCGGGCGTACTGCCGCCGATCCTCCTCGGAGAGCGCGGCCGGCTGGTCGAGGAAGCAGAGATCGGGCCCCTTGACGTTGAAACAGAGCGCCGCCACCGAGCCCTTGTGCTGCGGGAAGGTCTGGAAGATGCTGGCGAGCAGGAACTCGACCGCGCTGGTCTTGGTCGCGAGCCCGGAGACGCCGGTGATGTTAAGGTGGGCAGCCTCGGGGCCGAGCAGAAAGTCGCAGTCCAGGTACACCGGAGACTCGAGGCCTCCGGCGGCGTAGAGTCCGACGGGAATTCCCGTGGCGCGCTCGCCCGTGGTGTAGGCGTCCATGCGCAACGCCAGGGCCACGTCCTCGTCGGTGGCGAGCCAGACGGCGCCGAGCGGCACGGGCTGGAGCGGCTCCTCCGGCACCTGCCGGAGCACGGCGGCGGTGAACAGCCGGATCTCGGCGCGCTGGCTCGGCTCGAGCCCGGCGGCCACGGGATCGCCGTCCGCGGCGATCACAGCATGCATCGGGGTGACGATATCCGAGTAGGCGAAGCCGTCGGTGACGACGCCGAACACGACCCGTCCCGGCTCCTCCACCCGGACGATCGCGCCGATCCCGATCGGGTTCTCGCGGGCGGTCCAGAAATGAAATTGGTGGGGCGTGGACGGCTTCAGCTCGGTGGCGACGACACGGCCGAGGGGATTCAGTCGCTGGGACATGCCGCAATGTGGCGGGCCGGGCGGAAAACGTGTAGGGGCGGACTCAGAGGGTCGCGGCGGCAGGTGGCCTCACGCGCCGCGGCCCGACCCGGGTCAGGCGAGCGCGCGACTCCCCGCGCGAAGGTAGGTCTCCACCGAGTGGATGCCGTAGAGCAGCCGGTCCCAGCGATGGTCGGGCGTGCTGAGCGGCGCGCGCTCCGCCAGCAAATGCCGCGACAGGACATCGGCGGTGGCCGGGTCGCCGTTGACCGGGGCCACCTCTATCCGCACGAGAGCGTGGAACACATCCTTCCCTTCCCAGGGCCAGAGCCGGAGCGCCCACTCGCGGACCGGCGTGACGCTGCGGGTCTGAGGCGTGTAGATCGAGGACCGATGGCCTTGGGGCAGCCGCAGAAACCGGTCGAGATCGGCTCCGTCGAAGGGCAGCGTAGCATGACTCTTCGAGACTGCCAGCATGCGGGGGTCGGCGGCCCAGACCGGACTCTCGGTCAGTACCCCGTCCACGATCAACCAGCCGTCGGACCGCCGCCGGTAGTGCTCGCCGAGGGCGAGCTCCAGCGCTCCACGGGTTCGGTCCAGCGCCCGGGCGGCGTTGGCCAGGTCGCGCACCGGATGCGGGGGCTCGTCATCGGGGAGCGCCACAGCCCGCATACTTTCGAGCGCCTCTCCGGCGGCCTCCAACGCGGCGGGCCTCCCCATGGCGAGGAGAACACGCTCCTCGAGCACCGTGATCAGCCGCCGGTCGTGCCGCTCGCGCACGGCAGCAGCCACTTCGGCCACGAGGATGGGCGCCGGGCCGGCGGCATAGGCCACCAGGGCCGACCGCTGCACGCCGTCGAGGAAGGCGAGGCTCCCCGGCCAGGGCTCGGCCGGACCGACGCCGTGCCATGCCAGCTCGGTGTCCTCGGCCAGGGTCGCCCGACGGATACAGGCCTCCTCGGTGCGCCCTCCACTGGACTCGGGTACGACCGTGGCGGGTGTCAGCCCCTTCAGCGCCAATGTCCGGCGCAGATAGGCCAAATTGATTGAGGGCATGGGCGAAACGTAGCACTTGAGAAGGTGAGGATGCAGTGACCGCCAACCGCGTGGATTCGCTCGACCGTCGCTCGAGCGTCGAGATGGCTGTCTCGTCCGACCGGATCTCCGAGCTCCGGTCCACTTTCCGGAATCTGCGCGAACAGGGCGCTCGGTCATGGCGCGCCTTCGCGAGTCGATGTTCGAGATGCAGGCGCAACGAGCCCGACTCCGGGTTCGCGGACGAGACCCAGGCGCGGGGTCGGCTCCAGCCCCGACCCAGTCGGTGTTCGATCTCCGGCGCCGCTACGGGATGACGCCCAGGGAAGCGGGGGTGGCTATGCTGCTGGCGGAGGAGTGCTCGAACGCGACCATCGCCCAACGCCTGGGCATCAGCGTGCACACGGCCCGGCACCACACCCAGCGGGTGCTCGCCAAGCTCGGCGTGCGATCGCGGGCCGAAGCCGGCGCCCGGCTCCGCCCCTGAACCAATCCATCTGACCGCCCGCCGCCGCGGGCTTCCAGCCCCAACGACCTGCGTCCCGAGGCAGAAGCCGTGCACTCTGCGACCCGGTCGTGCCGGTTGAGGGAGCGGGCGGAACGGGCGGCCTTTCTGACGCATTCGTTTGTGGGCATTGAACTTGCTGATTCCGACGGCGACCCTGGCCGCGCTTCCCCTGTCTCGGCCGATTTCCGTCAGCCGTCACCGATGCCACGCCTGCGCCCAGCATTCGCCGTCCGGTCACTCGAATTCGTCCGGCCCTACCGCGGGTCCTTGGCCGTGGTGCTGGGACTCGCCCTCGTTCTCTCCACCGTCAGCGCCGCCGACCCCCTGATCATGAAGTACCTCGTCGACCAGCTCGGCCGAAAGGCCGGGGGCCATGCCTTTGCGGTCGCCATGGCGGGGCTTCTGGTCCTCGAGCTCGCGCGCGCGGCTCTCCAGTGGTGTCTGGGTGTGTGGAGTTGGGACGTCAGGCTGGGCGTGGAGTACACCGTGCGCGAGCGCGTCATCAGCAAGCTCAACAGCCTTCCGCTGGCATTCCACCAGCAGGGAGACGTGGGCGGCACGATGAACCGGATCAACCAGGGAATCAACGGATACGTCGCCGCGTTCAGCGATCTGGCGTTCAACCTCCTGCCCACCATCCTCTACCTCGGGCTGTCGGCGTTCGCGATGTTCCGCCTGGATTGGCGGCTCGCCGCCGTCGTCATCGCCTTCACGCCGGTCCCGGCCCTCATCGGGGCCCGGGCGGCACCTGAACAGATCCGGCGCGAGCGCAGGCTGGTCGAGCGGTGGAGCTCGATCTACGGGCGATTCAACGAGGTCCTGGCCGGGATGATGACGGTCAAGGGCTTTGACATGGAGGACGCCGAAAAGCGGCGCTTCCTGGAGGGGGTGCGCGAAGGAAACGAGGTCTTCCGCCGCGGCGTACGCACCGACGGCTTCAACGGGGCGCTTCGGAATCTGGCGGCCACCATGGCCCGGCTGGCCGCGCTCGCACTAGGGGGCTACCTGGCGTTCGAGGGGCAAATGGGCCTCGGCACTCTGGTGGCCTTCCTGGGCTACATCGGAGGCCTGTTCGGGCCGGTCCAGGGGCTCACCAACACCTATCAGTCGTTCCGGAAGGCGACGGTCTCGCTGGAAAGCATCTACGGGATCCTGGATGCGGAGGACACCGTGGGCGACGCACCCGACGCGGCCCATGTGGCGCCGCTCCGGGGCGAGGTGCAGTTCCGGCGGGTCGAGTTCGGGTACCAGCCTGGGGTGCCGGTGCTGCGCGACATCAATCTCACCGTCCGTCCGGGCGAGACCGTCGCGCTCGTGGGGCCGAGCGGCAGCGGGAAGACCACGCTCGTGACCCTGCTACAGCGGTTGCATCCGGTCTCGAATGGCGAGATCCGGATCGATGGGATCGACGTCCGCACGATGACCCAGCGCTCGCTCCGCCGCCAGGTCGGCGTGGTCTTCCAGGACCCGCACCTGTTCAACGACACGGTGCGAGCGAACATCGCCTATGGCCGACCCGAGGCGTCGATGGAGGAGATCGAGGCTGCCGCCCGCGCGGCCCAGGCGCACGAGTTCATCATGGCGCTGCCGCAGGGATACGAGACGCTGGTGCAGGAGCGCGGCAGCCGGCTCTCGGGCGGTCAACGCCAGCGGATCGCGATCGCGCGCGCGCTGCTCAAGGACCCGCCCATCCTGGTCCTCGACGAGGCCACGTCGGCACTCGACGGCGAGTCGGAGTGTCTGATCCAGGTCGCGCTGCGACGGCTGCTGGAGGGACGGACAGCCTTCGTCATCGCGCACCGGCTGTCCACCGTGCGGGAGGCGGACCGGATCGTAGTGCTGGACGGCGGGGTGGTGACGGAGACGGGGAGTCACGAGGAGCTCTGCCGGCAGGGAGGCTACTACGCGTCGCTGGTGGAGCGGCAGCGGCTCGGCTTCCTGGGGCAGGCGCGGGCGGAGCAGGCGGCGTAGAGGGCGGAGAGGAGCGGAGAGGGCGGAGAGGGCGGAGAGGGCGGAGAGGGCGGAGAGGGCGGAGAGGGCGGACCGCGAAGGTAGCAGCGGCGCGAGACGGCGCGAAGGCACCTCCCTCCCCGCACCGGCGCCACCCCCTCCTGCGTCATCAGCCGTGACAGAAACTGGGACACGGGCCCAGAACGGCGCTTCCCCCCTTCCAGCCGGCTACATCTCGTCTTCGAACGCCGTGAACGGCGGCACGTTCGAGAGCCAGAACCCGGCCAGCCCACCCTGCTGATCCACCTCGACGTAGAAACTGTCGGCAATCCGGACGACCTCCACCCCGCGGCGCGGCCCGATGCGCAGGTGAAAGACGCTCTCCGCGCTGTTGGTCTCGACCGAGAGCGTCGTGTCGACCTCGACCGAGGCCACGCCGGGACGGGACGGACGCGCCGGCAGTACCACCCGCCCATCGGTCAGACGGGCCGGCACCTGCAGGGCGGCGCTCGTGGTGACCTCCGGCCAGACCACCACGTCCAGGCCACAGATCACGCCGTTGTTCACATCCAGCACCGCCACCGACCCTTCGGCGTCGGTGAGCTCGACGGTACCCGTGAGCCCGCCGCTCTTCCGGTTGCCCTTGAAGGCCCCCGAGAGAATGTCGGTCTCGGGATCCCAGCGCCAGGCGATCGAGGGCAGGCTCCCGGTCAGCGGCTCGACCCGCGCTTCGACGTTCATCGTCGGGGTCTCAGGCCGCACGCGCGGATGCGAGCCGATGGATCAGTCCGACGATCTTGTCCAAGGCTCTTTCCAACTCGGTGTCCGACACGGCGTAGCTCAAGCGCACCCATCGATCGTCGGCGAAGGCACCTCCCGGCACCAGCGCCACTCCCTCCTGCTTCATCAGCTGCTCGCAGAAACTCGAGCCCGTCACCGGGTCCTGCTCACGAATGCCGTCCACCCGGAAGAAGAAGTAGAACGCGCCGTGCGGCTCGACGAACTCGACCCCGGGCGCCTCACGGCGGAACCGCTCCACCAGGGTGTCGCGACGGCGCCGGAAGGCCGCGACCATGCGGCTCACTTCGGCGTCCACCTTCTCGTCGCTGAACGCGGTGGCCGCCGCCCACATGGCCGGCTGATTGGCGCCGGTCGTGGTATGGCTCTGAAACGCGGCCATCGCCTTGGTCAGATGGGGCGGCGCGAGCGCCGCGCCGATGCGCCACCCGGTCATCGCGTAGGCCTTGCTCGCGCCGTAGATCAGCACGGTGCGCTCGAGCAGGTCGTCGGGGAGATCGAGGAGCGACGGCGCCGGCCCGGGGCCGTAATTGATCCGGCGATAGATCTCGTCCGAGATGATCCAGACGCCATTGGCCTTGGCCCACTCGGCGATCGACCGCAGCTCGGCGAGCGTGTACACCGCGCCGGTGGGGTTGCACGGGGAGCAGAGAATCAGGCCGCGGGTCAGCTTGTTGCTGGCGCGGTCGAGGTCCTTCGCGCTGACCTTGAGTCCCCACTCGAGATCGCCCGGGACCAGGACCGGCTCGGCGCGGCAGAGGTGGACGATCTGGGGATACGACACCCACGCCGGCGCCGGGATCAGCACCCGATCCTTGGGTCCGAACAGCGTGAAGCAGGCGTTGAAGATCGATTGCTTCGAGCCCGAGCTCACGATGATCTGGTCCGGGTCGATGCTCCGCCCACCCGACATCCGGCTCAGGTTCTGCGCCATCGCCTTTCGCAGCTCGGCGATGCCGACATTGGGCGGGTAGCGCGTGAGCCCCTTCTGAATTGCCTGGATTCCGGCCTGCGCCGCCGGCGCGGGCGTATCGAAATCCGGCTCGCCCACGCCGAGGTCGAGCACGTCCTCGCCGGCGGCCTTCCGCCGCTTGGCCTCGTTGCTGATGGCCACGGTCTCGGAGGCCTTGAGATGCTGCACGTTCAGCGAGAGCGGATCGGGCATGCTGGACAGTTCCGTAGGAGTGGAGTCGACGCGAAAGTCGGGGGAAAGGTCAGGCCCCGGCCAGACGATGTCAACCGGGCGGCACGCGCTTTCGACTGTCGGCGGGCGGTGCCTTCGGTTACGGCCGCGCACCGCCTCGCGAGCAGCCGCGGACGGCGTTGCCGCAACGGCTCCGCGCTCTTAGGTTGGCGTGGCCGTCTCCCCCACTTCGCGAGGCATTCGTGGCCGGTTTGGAAGCGCTGCACCTGACCCCGGCGATCGCCGCCGCCCTCGCCCGCCTCGGCTGGCGGGCCGATGACGCGCTCCTGCACGAGGCGGCGCCGACCGCGGCCCGGGGCCACAACCTGGTGCTGGTGCTGCCGCCGTCGCCCACGGCCGCGACGCCCGCGCTCGCGGGGATGCTGAGCCGTCTGGGCCAGGGCCGCAACGGATTGCTGCTCGCGCCGGCCGCTCAGCTCGACGAGTGGGGCCGGATCGTGCACCAGGTATCGGGCGAGAGTGGGCTCCGGATCCAGGTGGCCCACGGGACAGCCCGCGCGACCCGGCGGCTGCGCGACGACGACGTTGACCTCCTCATCACCACGCCGGAGACCGCACTTGCGCTGCAGCGCCGCTCGGCGCTCCACCCCGATGGGCTGGCGGCGGTGCTGCTGGCCTGGCCGGAGGCGTGGGAGGACGAGGAAAGCGTGAGCCCGCTGATGCAGGACCTGGGCAAGGAGGCGCAGCGGATCGTGGCGACCTCGTCGGCCGACCGCGCGGCGGCGCTGGTGGAGCGCTACGCGCGTCGCGCGCTCACGCTCGGCGACGGGGCCGGCGCCGGCGACGCGCCGGGGCCGGTGCGCACGGTCAGCGTCCCGTGGGGCCGCCGGGTCGCGGTGCTCCCTGACCTGGTCGAGCTGCTCGACCCGGCCTCGCTGGTGGTCTGGACGGCCGACCGCGGCGCGCACGAAACGATCGCGGCGGCCACGGGGCTGCTCGAGCCCGATGGCCGCGTCGTCACCGGCGACGCGCCGAAGGCGCAGTCGATCATCGCCTTCGACCTGCCGAACCGCGAGCGGCTGCGGCAGCTCGTATCGGCCGGCGAGGTCATCCTGCTCGTGCCGCCGGGCTCGGAGCGCTATGTGGAGCGGCTGGCCACCCCCCGCCGGCCGCTCCGCCTCCCCGGTGCGCTGGACGCCGCGACCACGGCGGCGGCGGCTCGCCGGGCGGCCATCGTGCGCACGATCGAGACCGGCGCGCCGGACCGCGCCCTGCTCACTCTGGCGCCGCTGTTCGAGCGGCACGACCCCGCCACGGTGGCGGCGGCGCTCTACGAGCTGTGGACCAGCGCCGCCGGGGCCGCCGCGCCGGTGGCGTTGCCCGACATTCCCGCAACCGCCCGGGTGTTCGTCGGCATCGGCAAGAAGGACGGGGCGACGGTAAACGACCTGGTGGCGGTGCTGACGAAGGAGTTGCGGGTCGACCGCGGGAAGATCGGCCGGGTGGAGATGAGAGACGCGTTCTCGCTGGTCGAGCTGCCGGCCCAGGACGCCGAGGGGGTGGCGGGCGCGCTCAACGGCGTGACCATCCGCCGGCGGCGGGTGACGGCACGGGTGGATCGCGGGGGTCCCTCTCGCCCCCCGGTCGGCCGGACCGCGACCCCGCGGCGCGCCGGCCGCCCGCCGGAGAAGCGCTAGGCCCGCTTCCGGTTCACGAGCGCCTTCAGCGATTTGCCGGCCCGGAACGCGGGAATCAGGGAGGCGCGGATGTCGATGGCCTTGCCGGTGCGCGGATTCCGGCCCTCGCGCGCCGCCCGCCGGCGGAGCTCGAAGTTGCCGAACCCGCTGATGGCCACTTTCCCACCCCGCCGGAGTTCCGACGCGATCACCCCATCGGCCGCGAAGAACAGCTCGGTGATCTCCGCGGCCCGGGCGCGCGTGACGTCGAGCCGGCGGGCGACGGCACCGATCAGCTCCTGCTTGTTCACCGAGTCTCCTTGAGTGGGCGGGCGACGAATATCGCCGCGCGCGCGAACGTGCCGCAAGGTGGCTGGCGCTGCGCGCCCACCGATCTAGATTTGCCTCCCTGTCCCATCAATCGTGGAGACTCGGATGAACTACGGCTCGCGCCCCGGCTGGGTCGAGGTGATCAGTGGAGTCATGTTCGCCGGCAAGAGCGAAGAGCTGATCCGGCGCGTGCGACGCGGGATCATCGCGCGCCGACGGGTGCAGGTGTTCAAGTCGCACCTCGACAGCCGCTACACGGGCCTCTACGCCGTCTCCAGCCACGACGGCACCGAGCTGGATGCCTCGCCGGTCGATTCCGCCGCCGAGATCCTCCGGCTGGTGCGCCCGGAGACCCAGCTCGTCGCCATCGACGAGGCCCAGTTCCTCGACCCCGACATCGTCACCGTCGCCACGCTGCTCGCCGGCCGGGGCGTGCGGGTGATCCTGGCCGGGACCGACACCGACTTCCGGGGCGAGCCATTCGGCGCGATGGGCGACCTGATGGCGGTCGCCGAGGTGGTGGACAAGCTGCAGGCGATCTGCGTCGTCTGCGGCGACCCCGCGTGCCGCAACCAGCGTCTGCTCGACGGGAAGCCGGCCCGGTACGAATCCCCCACGATCATGGTGGGCGGGCGCGAGAGTTACGAAGCCCGCTGCCGCCACTGCCACAAGGTGCCTCGGCGGGACGAGGACCAGACCGCGCTGCTCTGAGACCCGGCCTCCGTGCTCAACGTCGCGCTGACCGGCAACATCGCCTCGGGCAAGTCCACCGTCGCCCGGATGTTCCGCGCCTGGGGCGCCACGCTCATCGACGCCGACCGCCTGGCGCGCGAAGCCCAGGCGCCCGGGAGCCCGGTGCTCCGGACCATCGCGTCCCGGTTCGGCCAGGACCTCATCGACCCGTCCGGCGCGCTCAACCGCGCGGCGCTTCGCCACCGGGTGATGGGCGATCCCGCGGCGCTGCGCGAGCTCAACGCCATCGTCCATCCGGCGGTGCTGCGCCGCCGGGCGGCACTGGAGCAGGAGGCGCGGGACCGCGGGGACCGGATCGTGATCAACGACATCCCGCTGCTGTTCGAGGCGGCGGATCCCGCCGCATTCGACGCGATCGTGCTGGTGGACGCGTCCGAGGCGGTCCGCCGGGCCCGTCTGCTCGAGCAGCGCGGCCTGGCGGCCGCCGACGCCGACCGGATGCTCGCCGCGCAGGCGCCAAGCGGGCCCAAGCGCGGGCGCAGCACGTTCGTCATCGACAACGACGGCGAGCTTGCCGCGCTCGAGGCGCGGGCGCGCGAGGTCTGGGCGCAGCTCCTCGCGCGCGCTTGACCTCGCCCGCCGGGCCGCCTATCCTCCCACCCGCGACCCACTCACGAGCCTCCCGTGTCGAACGTACCTGACGAGCTGGTCTACACCCCGGAACACGAATACGTCGCGCGGACGAACGACCCCGCGATCGTGCGGATCGGCATCACCGATTACGCGCAGGGGGAGCTGGGCGACGTGGTCTTCGTGAACCTCCCGAAGCCCGGGCAGACGCTGGCCGCGAATGAATCCTTCGGCACGATCGAGGCGGTGAAGGCCGTGTCGGAGCTGTACAGCCCGATGGCCGGCGAGATCGTGGACGCGAACACCTCGCTGGACGGCGACCCGGCGGCCGTCAACCGGGACCCCTACGGCGACGGCTGGATGGTGACCCTGCGTGTGTCGGATCCCGGCGCACTCGGCGGGCTGCTGACGCCGGCGGCCTACCGGACCCACATCGGAGAGTGACCTCCGCGTTCCACGGGAGTGCGCAGTGAGCGGCAACCAGCTTTGCGACAGTCGAGCACGATCGGACGATGCCCCGAGCACACGGTCTCGGGGCTTTTTTGTGCCTATCCCCTAAAGGAGTTCGGCCTGGCATGACCACTACGCTTCCCGTCTCCCCCGCCCCTCCCGAGATCGACGTGCTCCATCCCGGCCATTTCGCCTACCGGCACATCGGGCCGCGGCGGGAGGACCTGGCGGAGATGCTGCAGGCCGTCGGCTACTCGAGCCTGGACGACTTCATCGACGCGGTCGTTCCGGCGGAGATCCGGCTGCGCCGCCCGCTGGCGCTGCCGCCCGGCCGGAGCGAGCGCGAAGTGCTCCAGGCCCTGCGGGGCCTCGCGGGCATGAACCGGGTCTTCCGGTCCTACATCGGGCTGGGCTACGCCGGCACGTTCACGCCGCAGGTGGTGCAACGCAACGTGCTCGAGAATCCGGGCTGGTACACGGCGTATACGCCGTATCAGGCGGAGATCGCGCAGGGCCGGCTGGAAGCGCTGCTCAACTTCCAGACGATGGTGGCGGATCTGACCGGGCTCGAGGTGGCCAACGCGTCGCTCCTCGACGAGGCGACGGCGGCCGCCGAGGCGATGCATTTGACGCTGGCGATGAGCAAGACCAAGGACGCGCCGGTCTACCTGGTGGACGAGTACTGCCACCCGCAGACCATCGCCGTCGTGCGGACACGGGCCGAGGCGCGCGGCGTGCGCGTGGAGACGGGCGAGCCCGAGACGTTCACGTTCGGGCCGGGCGTGATCGGCGCGCTGGTGCAGTACCCGGCGACGGATGGCGCGGTGCGCGACTTCCGGAGCCTGTGCGATCGAGCCCACGCGGCGGGTGCGCTGGTGACGGCAGCGACCGACCTGTTGAGCCTCACGGTGCTCCTGCCGCCCGGCGAGTGGGGCGCGGACATCGCGGTCGGAAACAGCCAGCGGTTCGGCGTGCCGATGGGCTACGGCGGCCCGCACGCGGCCTTCTTCTCCACCCGTGACGCCTACAAGAGATTTCTCCCCGGCCGCATCATCGGGGTCTCCAGGGATCGCGACGGCCGGCCCGCGCTCCGGATGGCGCTCCAGACCCGCGAGCAGCACATTCGCCGCGACAAGGCGACGAGCAACGTCTGTACCGCCCAGGTGCTGCTCGCGGTCATGGCGAGCATGTATGCGGTCTACCACGGGCCCGACGGACTCCACCGCATCGCCGAGCGGGTGCACGGCCGGGCGGTGATGCTGGCCAATGCGCTCCGGCGCCTGCGCTACCGGGTGGTGCACGACTCGTACTTCGATACCATCTGCGTCGAGGTGCCGGAATGGGCGCTGCCGCGCCTGCTGGATGCCGCGCGCACGCGGATGATCAACCTGCGGCCCCTGCCCCCGACCCGGCTCTGCATCGCGCTGGACGAGACCGTGACACTTGGCGACCTGGCCGACATCATCGCGGTGTTCTCGCTCAACGAGGCCCTGCCGTTCATGCTGGAGGACATCGGGGGCCATACCGACCGCGCCATCCCGCCGGCCCTCGAGCGGCGCTCGGCGTACCTGGCGCATCCGGTCTTCCACCTGCACCACTCCGAGACCGAGATGCTGCGGTACATCAAACGGCTCGAGGCCCGCGACCTCTCGCTCACGAGCGCCATGATCCCGCTGGGCTCCTGCACCATGAAGCTCAACGCCACGACCGAGATGATGCCGGTGAGCTGGCGCGAGATCAACCGGCTGCACCCGTTCGCCCCCCGGGACCAGGCGGCGGGCTACGACCTCATGTTCCGCCAGCTCGAGTACCAGCTCGCGGAGATCACCGGGTTCTCGGCGGTATCGCTCCAGCCGAACGCCGGCTCGCAGGGCGAGTACGCGGGCCTGCTCGTGATCCGCGCCTGGCACCGCGCGCGGGGCGACGTCCACCGCACCACCTGCCTCATTCCGATGTCGGCCCACGGCACCAACCCGGCGAGCGCGGTGATGGCGGGGATGCGGGTCGTACCCGTGGCGAGCGACGAGGACGGCAATGTGGACGTGGCCGACCTCCGCGCCAAGGCGGCGCAGCACCGCGAGACGCTGGCGGCGCTCATGGTGACGTATCCGAGCACGCACGGCGTGTTCGAGAGCTCGATCCGGGAGATCTGCCGGGTCGTGCATGAGCACGGCGGCCAGGTGTACATGGACGGGGCCAACATGAACGCGCAGGTCGGCCTCTGCCGGCCGGGCGACATCGGCGCCGATGTCTGCCACCTCAACCTGCACAAGACGTTCTGCATCCCCCACGGCGGCGGCGGGCCGGGCATGGGGCCCATCGGCGTCGCCAAACACCTGGCACCGTTCCTGCCCGGGCACCCGATCGTGGACCTCGATCACGCGCAGTCCTGCGGCACGGTGTCGGCGGCCCCGTGGGGCAGCGCGTCGATCCTGCCGATCTCGTGGGCCTACATCGCGCTCATGGGCTACGACGGATTGGCCGAGGCGACCAGGATCGCCATTCTCAACGCGAACTATATCGCCCGCCGGCTCGAGCCTCATTACGCCGTCCTGTACACGGGCCCCCACGGGCTGGTGGCGCACGAATGCATCATCGACACGCGTACGTTCAAGGCGACGGCGGGCGTGGACGTCGAGGACATCGCCAAGCGGATCATCGACTACGGCTTCCACCCGCCGACGGTCTCGTTCCCGGTTCCTGGTACGCTGATGATCGAGCCGACAGAGAGCGAATCCAAGGAGGAGCTGGACCGCTTCTGCGATGCGATGATCGCCATCCGCGAGGAGATCCGGGAGATCGAGGACGGCCGCGCCGACCGGGAGCAGAACCTGCTGACCAACGCTCCGCACACGCTCGCGCAGGTGATCGCCGACGGCTGGAACCGGCCCTACCCCCGCGAGCGGGCGGCCTACCCGTCGCCGGCGGTGCGCGAGCACAAGGTGTGGCCCACGGTCGGGCGGATCGACAGCGCGTACGGCGACCGGAACCTCCAATGCGTGTGCCCACCGGTGGAGGCCTACGGGTGAGCGAACGGACGGGGGCCATCCTGAGCCCATTCGATGCGAACGGGTCAAGGATGACCCTGGCCGAGCCGATTGCGGTCTGGATCGACGCCGAACCACGCCCCGGATGGCTCAACATGGCTATCGATCAGGCGCTGCTCGAGCGGGCGGCGGCGGGCGAGCGGTGGCTCCGGCTGTACCGCTGGGCGCCCTCGTGCCTGTCCTTCGGCCGGCACGAACCCGCCGCACGACGATACGCTCGTGAGCGCGTCGCCGCCCTCGGCCTCTCGGTGGTCCGGCGCCCGACCGGCGGCCGGGCGGTGTGGCACGCGGGCGAGCTGACCTACGCCGTCGCCGCGCCCGCCGAGGAATTCGGCGGACTGCGCCAGGCCTACGAGGGCATCCACGCGATGCTCCGCGACGCGGTCCGCGCGCTCGGCGCCGCCGCCCACCTGGCGCCACCGCGCCCTGCCGCGCCCGTCGGCTCGGGCGCATGCTTCTCCCATCCCGCCGGCGGCGAGGTCCTGGTCGACGGAAGGAAGGTGGTCGGCAGCGCGCAGCTCAGACTGGGACACGCGCTGCTCCAGCATGGCAGCCTGCTGCTCGAGGACGACCAGGCCATGGTCGCCGGTATGACCCGCCGCGACGCCCCTCCGGACCTGTCGGCGCCCCTGAGTCGGCTGCTCGGACGAACCATCACGTGGCAGCAGGCCGCCGATGCGGTCGTCGAGGCCGCGGGCGCACGCTGGCCGCTCACGGCTTCGCACGAGTCCGGGGTGCCACTCGGGGCTGCCCGGCACTCTGCCCGGTTCCAGTCGCCCGAATGGACTTGGTCGGGCGCCGGGGGCCGCTGACGACGTTGCCCCGCCCTGCTACATTTTCCTGAGTCCCCTCTCCATCGCACACTCCGGAGCCTCTGTGACGCGCAGGACGCTCAGGGCATGGCTCGGCGCGGGCCTGGTCGTGGCGCTCTCCTCGGCGGGCGCGCGCTCCGGTGCGGCCCAGGAGAAGGATGCGCGCGCCAGCCTCGTCATCGTGAACGGGGAGGAGGCGACGGTCCCGGTTCCGACGCTGATGGAGGGCGCGCACAAGTCGACCGGCAACAGCGACATCGCCGATCAGCTCTTTCTCCACCTGGCGCAGCTGGGGCCGACGCTGATCACATCGGGCGACCGGGCGTTCGAGCCGATGCTCGCCCGCAGCTGGACCCGGCGCGATTCGGTGACGCTGGCCTTCGACCTCGACCCGCGCGCCACCTGGCACGACGGGGTGCCCGTGACCGCGGAGGACGTGCTGTTCGCCTTCGCCCGGGCGCGCGACCCCGCGATCGCGCCCACGCTCGCGGCGGTGCTCCGTGCCATCACCTCGGTGACTGCCGAGGGTAATCGCCGGGTGGTCTTCCGATTCTCCCATCCCTACGCCGAGCAGCTGTACGACGCGGTGTTTCACGTGGCGCCGCTGCCCGCGCACCTGTTGCGCTCGATCCCGCCCGGGAGTCTGGCGGAGGCGCCGTTCGTGCAGGCGCCGATCGGCAACGGCGCCTACCGGTGGGTCCGCCGGCTGCCGGGGCAATACATCGAGCTGGCCGCGTACGACCGGTTCTTCCTCGGCCCGCCCGCGATCCGCCGGGTGATCTTCCGGGTGGCCACGGATGCCGACGCGCGGCTCAACCTCCTGCTGGGCGGCGAGGCCGACGCCACCGAGAACATCCCGCCGCCGCGCTCCAACGTGGCGCGGGTGGCGGCCAACAAGGATCTCCGGATCGTGGCCGCGCCGTCCTCGCTGCTGGGGTTCCTGCTGTTCAACCAGCGGGATCCCCGCGACTCAAGCCGGCCCCATCCGATCCTGAGCGACCCGGATGTCCGCCGGGCCATCGGCCTCGCGCTCGACCGCCGCCTCATGGTGCGTGCCGTGCTCGGGAATGCGGGGGAAGTGCCCTACGGCCCGGCCTCGACACTGCTCTGGATCCGTCACGGCGCGCCGCCGGCGCTGGGCGCGAACGTGCGCGAGGCGCGCCGCCTGCTCGCCGCGCACCGCTGGATCGATCACGACGGCGACGGCATCCTCGACCGGGATGGCCAGCCGCTCACCCTGACCTTGACCGTGCCGACGACCAGCGCGATCCGCCAGCAGATGGCGCTCCAGGTGCAGGAGCAGCTGCGCCAGGTCGGCATCCAGCTCGAGATCGAACGGCTCGAGATCGCCGTGTGGAACGAGCGCAGGACCGCCGGACGGTTCGACATCGATTTTTCCCTGACGTCGCAGGACCCGTCTCCCACGGGGCTGTCCCAGGGCTGGTCCTGCGGCGGCGCTACCAACGTGGGGCACTTCTGCGATCCGGTCGTGGACTCGCTGCTCGGGGCGGCCGCGCTCGCCACGGCCAATTCCGGCGACGCCTGGCATGCCGTCCTCCGGCGGGTCGAGAGTGACTCCCCGGCGGTGTTCATGTATGCCATGAGCTACATGTACGCGGTGCACCGGCGCTTCACCAACGTGCGGATCCGGCCGGAGTCGCCCTGGCTCTCGATTCGCGAGTGGACCGTGGACGCGGGCGCGCGCCGGTGAGGCGGTGGCTGGTCCGACGTACTCTGCAGGCGGCTCTCACGCTTGCGGTGGCGCTGATCCTGTTGTTCCTGCTGACCCACCTCCTCCCGGGCGATCCGCTCTCGCGGCAGGCCGACCGGCCGCTCACCGCGGCACAGCTGGCGGCCCTGCGCGCGCGATACGGCCTGGATCAGCCGCTGCTCCATCAGCTGGGCGCGTTTCTCGGCGGGCTCCTTCGGGGGGACCTGGGGACCTCCATCGAGTACGGCCGGCCGGTGACGGCCCTCCTTGCGGAGCGGCTGCCTGCTACGCTGCTGCTTGGCGGCACGGTGTTGCTGCTCAACTTCACGGCCGGCATCTGGCTGGGCGTGCGACAGGCGCTGCACAAGGACGGGCGCGTGGACCGATGGCTGACGACGCTCTCGCTAGCCGGGTACGCCACGCCGTCCTTCTGGCTCGGCCTCGTGCTCGCCGGGCTCGTCGGGGTCCGGTGGCATCTCCTGCCGCCGGCAGGCATGCGGGATCCGCTGGTCGAGGGCGCATTTCCAGTCGTGGCGATGGACGTCCTCCGCCACCTCGTCCTCCCCGCGCTCACGCTTGCCGTCGTCAGCATCGCGGCCACCATGCGGTACCAGCGCACCGCCATGATCGAGGCGCTTCGCCTTCCTTATATAGTGACGGCGCGCGCCAAGGGCCTCCGGGAGGGCCAGGTGGTCTGGCGCCACGCCTGGCGGAACGCACTGGGCCCGGTGCTTACGCTGCTCACCCTGTGGCTGCCGATCCTGGTGAGCGGGTCCGTGTTCGTGGAGGCGGTGTTCGCCTGGCCCGGGCTCGGGTCCCTCGCCGCCGCCGCGGTCGGCAATCGCGACTATCCGCTGCTGATGGGCGCGTCGGTGCTGGTGGCCACGGTCGTCGTGGCGGCCAGCCTCATGGGCGACATCGCCTACGCGCTGCTCGATCCGCGCGTCAGGGTCTCGTGAGCGGCGCGTGGTGGACACCCCGCGGGCGCGCCGGCGCCGGGCTGCTGCTCTTCTTCGTGCTCCTGGCGCTGGTGGGGCCGTCCCTCCTGCCCGATCCGTTCCGGCAGTTCGGGCTGGTGGACCACGCCAGGGAGTCACCCAGCGCGGAGCATCCGTTCGGCACCGACGACCTGAGCCGGGACGTGCTGTCGCGGGTCGTGAGCGGTGCCAGGGTATCGCTGGCGGTGGCAGCGATCGCGGTGGCTCTGTCCGTGACGCTGGGGGCGGGCGTGGGCCTGGTGGCGGGCTACTGGGGCGGCGTGGTCGACGCCGTGGTCATGCGGCTCGTGGACGGGGCGCTGGCCGTGCCGCGCCTGTTCCTGCTGCTCCTGGTGCTGGCGGTGCCCGAGCGCGTGCCGCTCGTGGCGCTGATTCTCGTCATCGGGACGACCGGCTGGTTTTCCACCAGCCGCCTCGTCCGGGCCGAGGTGCTGCGCCTCAGGGAGGAGGCCTTCGTCCTGGCGGCCGTGGCGCTCGGCGCCTCCCGGCGCCGAATTATCTTCCGGCACCTGCTGGTGAACACGGCGGGGCCGCTCCTGGTCACGGCCACCCTGGGCGTGGGCGACGTCATCCTGCTCGAGGCCGGGCTCTCGTTCCTCGGACTGGGCGTGCAGCCGCCGACGCCTTCGTGGGGCGGGATGATCCTCGACGCCCGGCCGCTGCTGGAGGCCGCGCCCTGGATCGGTATCTTCCCTGGGATCGCGATCACCCTGACGGTGCTGGCCACCAATCTCGTCGGCGACGCGTTACGCGACGCCCTCGACCCCCGAGGCGCATGACCCGAGCTCTCGACGTCCGCGACCTGCGGATCACCTTCCCCGCGCCCGACGGCCGCCGCTTCGCTCCGGTGGACGGCGTGACCTTCTGGCTCGACCGCGGCGAGACGCTCGCGCTGGTCGGCGAGTCGGGATGCGGGAAGAGCCTCACGAGCCTGGCGCTGCTCCGGCTGGTGCCGCCGCCAGGACGGATCGAGTCCGGGAGCACCATCGGACTGGGCGACACCGACGTGCTCGCGCTCGAGGGCGAGGCGCTGCGCCACATTCGCGGCCGGCGTATCGGCATGATCTTCCAGGATCCGATGACGAGCCTCAACCCGGTCTTCACGGTGGGCGACCAGATCTCGGAGGGCATTCGCGCGCACTTCCCGGTATCGAAGGCCGAGGCGCGGGAGCGGGCGCGGGCGCTGCTGCAGGAGGTAGGATTGCCGGATCCCGCCGAGCGGCTGGACGCCTACCCACACCAGCTGAGCGGCGGGATGCGGCAGCGGGTGATGATCGCGATCGCGCTCGCGGCGGAGCCCGAGATCCTGGTGGCGGACGAGGCCACGACCGCGCTCGACGTCACGGTGCAGGCGCAGATCCTCGAGGTGCTGGACCGGCTGCGGCGCGCACGCGGCATGGCGGTGCTGCTCATCACCCACGACCTCGGCATCGTCGCCGGACGGGCCGACCGGGTGGCCGTGATGTACGCGGGGCAGATCGTCGAGGAGGCACCGACAGGCGAGCTGTTCGCGCATCCGTCGCATCCGTACACCCAGGGACTGTTCGCTTCGGTCCCGCGCATCACGGGCCCGATCCAACGGCTCACGCCGATCGGCGGCACGGTGCCGCCGCCCACGGCCTGGCCGTCCGGCTGCCGTTTCCGCCCGCGATGTCCGCAGGCGTTCGACAAGAGCGAGCTGGAACCCGAGCTGCTGCCGGTAGGCCCTGCGCACCGGATGCGCTGCTGGCTGGCCGAGCGGGAGCGACTCTCCGACTAGCGCGCCCTCCGGCGCCGGGCGCCGGGTGTCATCCCGAGCGGAGCAAGGGATCTTCTCCCCCAGGGTCGAACTCGGCCGAGCAAGATCCCTCGCTCCGCTCGGGATGACAGATGACGGATCGCAGTTGACTGTACGACAGGATGACAGACGTCAACCCGAGCAAGTGATTCCCATCAGCCACCGTCAGGAACCGTACCCATGCCCCAGACCGGCGACGCGCTCCTCGCCGTGCAGGACCTCGTCAAACACTACGCCGGCGGCGGCCTCTTCCGGGGGTCCGCGCCGCCGGTGCGCGCCGTGGATGGCGTCTCGTTCCAGGTCGGCCGGAGCGAGACGCTGGCCCTGGTGGGCGAGAGCGGCTGCGGCAAGTCCACCGTGGGACGGACGGTGATCCGCCTCCAGGAGCCGACCGCGGGCCGGACGTCGTTCGAGGGCCAGGACGTCTTCGCCCTCGACCGCCGGAGCCTTCGCCAGCTCCGGCGGCGGATGCAGATCATCTTCCAGGATCCCTACAGCAGCCTCAATCCGCGCATGACCATCGGGGCCGCCGTGGCGGAAGGCATCGAGATCCATCGGCTCGCGAGCGGCGCGGAGGTGGGCCGCCGGGTGAGCGCCCTGCTCGAGGAGGTGGGGCTCGACGCCGGCTACGCCCGGCGGTACCCGCACGAGTTCAGCGGCGGCCAGCGACAGCGCATCGGGATCGCCCGGGCGCTGGCGGTCGAGCCGAGCTTCATCGTCTGCGACGAGCCGGTCTCGGCGCTCGACGTGAGCGTGCAGGCCCAGGTGCTCAACCTTCTGGCGGACCTGCAACGCGATCGGGGACTGTCGTACCTCTTCATCGCCCACGACCTGGCCGTAGTCCGGCAGATCGCCCAGCGGACCGCGGTCATGTATCTGGGGCGCATCGTGGAGACCGGCCCCACGGAGAGCCTGCTTCGGACGCCGCGGCACCCCTACACCGTCGCCCTGCTCTCGGCCGTCCCCGAGCCGGACCCACTCCGGCGGCGCGGCCGCATCGTCCTGGCGGGCGACCTGCCCAGCCCATCCAATCCGCCCCCGGGCTGCCCGTTTCATACCCGGTGCTTCCACCCGTCGAGAGACGAACGCTGCCGGACGGAGTTGCCCCTGCTTCGCCCGGTGGGCTCGACAGCGGCGGCCTGCCACTACGCCGAGCTGACCCCGGCCGCGGAGACGATGGCCGCGGCCGTGTGACCCCACTGAGGGAGAGTGGTCACACTCCGCCGAAAACCCGCGGGCTGGACCGTGAGTGCTGTCACAGTGCCGCTCTCCGAAGTCGCCCATCTTCGCCCTCGCACGTTGAACTCAAACCGCGAGGATTCAAATGTCTGACCGCAAAGACCTGGCGAGCGAAGGCGCGGAGGATCGGATCCGTGGCACCGCCAAGGAGCTTGAAGGGCGCGTCCGCGGCACGGTGGGCGCCGCGACGGGCGACGACAAGGAGCAGGTGAAGGGCAAGGGACAGGAGCTCAAGGGGAAGGCAAAGCAGGCGATCGGAAAAATGAAGCAGCGGCTCGACCCCGAGCCCGGCGTCGACGACGCCTGAGGACATTCAGTCGCGCTGCTCGGAGCCCTGGATGAGCCTGCCGATCTCCGGGTGCTGGAGTTCGATCTGCTCGAGCAGCGTCGGGAGGGTGCCGGGCGCCAGTCCGGCATTCTCCAGCCCCTGCCTTCCAATGCCCGGGAACAATCGTGGCCTTCTACGGGTGGGCGGCACTCGAATCACCGGGAGACCGGGGAACCAGCCGCATGTTGGCCGGGCTCCGCCTTGGCTTCCTAACCCTCGCGACTCGGCGTCTCGTGCTCCTTGCCGATCAGCTCCCCCGTGACTGCGTCGATGTTTACTTCCTCCACTCCCGGTGTGCCCGGAACCGTGAATTCCATAGAGTACAGAAGCTTTCCGTCCTCGCGCTCGAGCTCGAGCGCCTTGAGGGCCCCATTCGCCACCAGCGCCGCGGCGAGCGCGTGGGCCGAGTCTTCGGAGATCTTGACCTTGCGTGCCAGATCCGCCGGGACGTCGCGGGTATACTTTGAAGGCGCGGTCTGTTGCGCCGAGGCCATGGGGACGGCCGCGAACAGCAACGCCGGGGCGAACGTGGCGACGGCCGTCCGCTGGACACGGCGGAGCCATAAGGATTCGCAGGACATGATGCCCTCCTGGTGAACTGGTGAGGTCGTGGCCGGCCCATCTCCTTCCGGCCACATGCCAGTCTAGTACGTCCACATGTCGCGCCCATGACGGTCCGGCGGCCCGCCGAACTGGCGGGGCACGGGACCCGTCATCGTCCTGTCATGCAACCTGGGTAGCCTTACCTCCTCCATGCGGCTACTCATCGTCGAAGACGAGCCCGACCTAGCCGATTTCCTGTGCCGCGCGCTTCGAGCCGCCGCCTGGGCCCCCGACCAGGTCGCGACCGGCCAAGCCGCGTTGACGGCGCTGGCGGTGACGCCGTACGATCTCGTCGTGCTCGACGTCGGCCTGCCGGATCTCGACGGATTCGAGGTCTGCCGGCGCTATCGAGCCACCGGGGGGCGCACGCCGCTGCTCATGCTCACCGCGCGCGACGAGCTGAGCGACCGGGTTCGAGGCCTCGACGCGGGGGCCGACGACTATCTGCCGAAGCCGTTCGCCATGGAGGAGCTGCTCGCGCGGTTGCGCGCCCTGGCCCGCCGTCCGCCCGCGACCCAGGACGTCGTTCTGCGGTATGCGGACGTCGAGCTCGATCCGGCTCGGCGCTCCGCTTCCCGCGGCGGGCGGGTGATGCGGCTGACGCCGCGCGAGCTGGCGCTGCTGGAGCATTTCCTCCGTACCCCTGAGCGCGTACTGAGCCGGGGTCACCTGCTCGACCACGTCTGGGACGACAACTTCGATCCTGTCGCCAACGCGGTGGACGTGCTGGTGGGACGGGTCCGGCGCAAGCTCGATCCGGACGGCACGGCGCCGCTGATCCACACCGTGAGAGGCCTCGGATACATGCTCGCCACCCACCAGCCGCCGGATGCCGCCTGATGGCACTGAGTCGCCTGCGGCTCCGGCTCGCCGGCTGGTTCGCCCTTGCTTTCATCGCCGGCCTGCTCCTCCTGAGCCTCGGGCTGTTCGCCTATACCCGGCACCAGGGCGACCGTCGCTTCACCCGCGCCCTCGAGCTCGCGGCCGATCAGCTGCTGGGTGCGGTACGGCTCGAGTACGGGGAGGCCCCTGGCCGGGGCCTTCAGGGCGCGGCGGCGAGCGCGCTCGAAGAATGGGTCCCACGCCCGGAGGCTTTCGGGATCTACGACGGCGGGGGAACGCGCGTCGCGGTCACCGGGCCGACAGCATTGACCCGCGCGCTGCCTCCGGCATTGGCACTCGCCCCCACCCTGCCCGCCGACGTCCCCGGACCGGGCGAACACCCGATCCGCCTGGCGGCCGCGAGTGCGGACGCTCCGGCCGTCACCGTGCTGGTTGCCGGCTCGACCGAGCGGCTCGATGAGGACGCCGAAGGGCTTGCCCTGTGGCTGGTTGTGAGCACGCCCCTCACGGCGCTCCTCAGCCTCATGGCCGGGTATGGTCTCTCGCGCTATGCCTTGCGCCCGGTGCAGCGCCTCGAGGAGGCCATCGGCGCGGTGGCCCCCGACGCGCTCGCCCGGCGTCTCCCGGTGCACGACCGCCCCGACGAGCTCGACCGGGTGGCGCAGCAGTTCAACACCCTGCTGGGGCGGCTCGAGCAGTCTCAGGAGCGCAACCGGCGATTCATCGAGCAGGCCGCCCATCAGATCCGCACGCCGCTGACGCTCGTGCTCGGCGAAACCGAGCTCGCCCTCGAGGGCGCGCGGTCGTCCGACCCCCAGACCGATGCGCTGCGGCGGGTGCGGCTGGCGGCGGTCCAGATGCGCCGGCGCGTGGAGGAGTTGATGCTCCTGGCTCGAGCCGCCGCCGGCGAGCGCGTGCCACTGGTGGACGTCGTCGAGCTCGACGGCCTGGCGCTCGAGTGCGCCGATCTCATGCGCAGCCGGGCCCAGGCGCTCGGGCGCCGGCTGGAGCTCGTGCGGATGGACCCGGTCGTCGTGCAAGGCAGCGAGGCGCTGCTGCGCGAGGCGGTGGTCGAGCTGCTCGAGAACGCGTGCCGCCACGGGAGCGCGAGATCCGTCGTGCAACTCTCGGTCTTCGCCGAGGGCGCGAGTGCGGTGATCGAGGTGATGAATGCCGCTCCCGACCCGGCCGCCCTCCCCGACGACGCCGGCACTGCCGCGGCCCTGAGTCCGCACGAGGGGCAGGGTTTGGGCCTGCACGTGGTGCGATGGATCGCAGCCGAGCACGGTGGCCAGCTGCGGGAGCGCCGCGAGTCCTCCCGCCATGTCTCCCGCCTGGTTGTCCCGGGCGGGGCACCGCCGGAGCACGCGCCGGCCGACGCGAGCCAGCGACGGAGCGCGCTGGTTGCGCGCGACGGCGCATGAGGACCCGCCATCGCCCCGGCACCCCGCGGCGTGCCGGAGCGGCCGCATGATCCTGCTCTATCTCGCGCTCGCCCTGCAGCAGCCGGCCGACTCCATCACCCTGACGGACGCGCTGGAGCGCGCGCAGCGCCTGCGCGGCACGGTGACGGGCGCCGCCGCCGGCGCCGCCGCCGCCCGGGCGGCGTTCAGGATCGCGGGCACCATCTCGAATCCGACCATCTCGTACAGCCACAGCGAGTCCACGCCGATCAATCACCTCCTGGTGGATCAGCCACTCGACTGGCTGCTGCGTCGCGGGCCCGAGCGGGCGGCGGCCCGCGCGGACATCACGCGGGCGGTGGCGGATTCGGCCGGAACAGTGACCTCGCTGCGACACGAGGTGCGCGTGGCGTTCTACCGCGCCCGGGCCGCGCGGCTGGCGGAGACGCTGGTGCGTGCCCAGGCGACGCTGGCCGATTCGGTCGCCGGCATCGCGAGCGCCCGGCTCCGGGCCGGTGACATTTCGCAGCTCGAGGAGGAGCAGGCGACATTGGAGGCGCGGCGGGCGCGCCAGACCGAGTCGGCGGCCCGGGAAGCCGGACGTGCCGCGGAGGCCGATCTTGCCCGAGCACTGGGCTGGGACGGGCCGCCGCCCGCGGCGGCCGGGGCACTCGACCGAGGCATCGATCGGCTTCCCAGCGACTCGGTCGCGCCCGCCGAGCTGCCGGCGGTGCGCGCCGCGGTGGCCGACTCGGTCGCCGCCGCCGCCCGGGCGCGGACCGCGTCGCTCGCGCGCATTCCACTCCCGACGCTCCAGTCCGGTGCCGAATGGGGCGATGACGCCCAGCCGGGCGCCCTCGCCGTGATCGGGATCGCCCTCCCCTTCCCGCTCTGGAATCACGGCGGCGGCGGCGCCACCGAGGCGCGCGCGCGCGCGGAGCAGATCGCCGCGCTCGCCCGTGAAGCCCGGCTGGATGCCCTCCGGCAGGCCCGCCAGGCTCGCATTCATCTGGAGGAGAGTGCCGCGCGCGCACGCGATGACCGGGATGCCCTGGCACCCGCGGCCGCGAGCGTGCGCGCGCGGGCCGTGCGGGCGTACCAGGCCGGCGAGACGGGCATTCTCCCCGTGCTCGATGCGCTGCGCACCGAGCGGGAGATCTCCCTCACGACCGTCCAGGACCAGCTCGCGTACCAGGAGGCGCTGGCCGACTGGTACGCGCTGACCGGCTACGCCGAATGAGGCGCCGGCTTCTCGCGGGCACCCTGGCGCTCCTCACCGCGTGCGGCGGCGGAGCCGATGGTGGCGATGCCGAAGGCACGGCCGCGGCGACGCGCGTGCCCGTCGGAGTCGGGACGATCGTCCGTGATTCGCTGGTGGAAACCTTGGCCCTCGCCGGCCGGCTCGAGGCGCGCCCGGGCGGGGCGGCGCTGCTCACCGCACCCGCCGCCGGGCTCGTGCGATCGGTTCGCGTCCAGATCGGCGACCGCGTGGCGCGCGGGGGCCTGGTGGCCGAGCTCGACGTGCCGGAGCTTGCGGCCGACGCCGCCCAGAAGTCTGCCGCCGCCGCCCAGGCCGATCGGGAGTCAGCCCGCCAGCAGCAGTTGCTCGCCGACGGGATCACCTCGGCCCGGCAGGCCGAGGAGGCGGCCGCGAACGCTCGGCAGGCCGCCGCCGCCGCCGCGGCCGCCGGGCACTTGCTCGCGCGGACGGCCGTGACGAGCCCGGTGGCGGGACGGGTGCAGGACGTGACGGTGCAGCGAGGCGAGCGGGTGGAAGTCGGCCGCGCGCTGGCGCAGGTCGTGGCGGGGGACACTCTGGATCTGATTGTCCCGGCGCCGATGAAGGAGCTCGCGCGCCTCAGGACGGGACTGCCCGTCGAGGTCGTCCAGGACGGCACCGCCAGCGGCGCACGAGGCTGGGTGGCCGCACTCGCGCCGGGGGTAGATTCGCTCACCAACGCGGGCAAGGTGGTGATTCGCGTGCCGAACCCTGACGGACGGCTTCAGGTCGGCGCGGCCGCGATCGGGCACGTGCGGCTGGGCGTCCGGACCGGCATCCTCGTCGCGCCGGACTCGGCGATCGTGCTCGCGGGCGACAGCAGCGTGGTCTTCGTCGTGGGCCCCGACGCCATCGCGCGGCAGCGCGCCGTCGTTCGCGGGGTGCGCCGCGAAGGCCGCTCCGAGGTGACCGGCGATCTCAAGCCCGGGGACCGCGTCGTGACCACCGGCGCTTTCGGATTGCAGGACGGGATGCACGTCGCGCCGGCGCCGGCCGCGGCCGGCGCCGCCGGGCCGTGAGGCTCACCGGCGCTGTCCTCCGGCAACGGGCGTCCGTGTACCTGGCGGTGGGCCTGCTCACCCTCGGCGGACTGTGGGCGCTGTTTACACTGCCGGCCGGCATCTATCCTGAGGTGACGTACCCGCGCATCGTGGTCCTCGCGCACGGCGGCACCTTCGAAGCGGAGCAGATGACCGTCGCCGTGACCCGGCCCCTGGAGGAGGCCCTGAGCGGCATTCTCGGGCTGCGCCGGATCCGAACGCTCACCGTCCGCGGTTCCGCCGAGCTGAGCCTGGATTTCCGGCCCACCGCGGATATGCAGTTCGCGCTGAGCCAAGTACAGGGCCGACTCGCCGCCGCGCGGGCCTCGCTGCCCGACGGCATCGACGTCACGGCGGAGCGGCTCACCCCGTCGGTCTTCCCGATGCTGCAGTACGAGCTCACCGGCGCCGATCCGCTGGTGCTGCGCGATCTGGCGGAGTTCACCTTGCGCCCGCGCCTGGCCGGGCTGCCGGACGTCGGCGAGGTCGCGGTGGAGGGCGGCCGGGTGCGGCAGATCACCGTGCAGCTCGATCCGGCCCGACTGATCGCCAATCACGTCAGCACGTCCCAGGTGGCGCAGGCCATCTCCGCGACCGATCAGGCCGAGGCCATAGGACGCTCCGACCGGGACTACCGGCAGTACGCGATCATCGTCTCCGGCCTCACCAACACCCCGGAGGCGGTCGGCCGGGTCGTGGTGACCCAGAGTGGCGCGCGCCAGGTGCGGGTGGCCGACCTTGGCCTGGTCGGTTACGGCGCCGAGGACCTGTTTCAAATCGTGGCGGGCAATGGAAGGCCGGCCGCGCTGGTCAACATCTCGCGCCAGCCGAACGGCAACACGCTCCGCCTGCAGGCCGCCGTCCGGGCGACGATGGACTCGATCCGCACGCTGTTGCCGGCCGGCGTCGTGCTCCAGTCGGTGTACGACCAGGCGGCGCTGGTGCGGGACTCGATGGCGAGCGTGCGCGACGCGATGTTGCTCGGCGGGGCGCTCGCCGTGCTGGTGCTGCTCCTGTTCCTCGGCGAGTGGCGGACCACCGCGGCCGCCGCGCTCTCCCTGCCCCTCACGGTCGCGATCACCCTGCTCGGCCTCGCCATCGCGGGCGACTCGCTCAACCTCATGAGCCTCGGCGGACTCGCGGTCGCCATCGGCATCATTATCGACGACGCGGTGGTGGTGGTCGAGAACATCGAGCGGCGGCTGGCACTGCATCCAGACCGGCCGCCAGCGGAGGTGGTGCGGACGGGCACCGATGAGATCCTGGGGCCCGTGGCCGGCTCGACGCTCACGACCGTCGTCGTCTTCGCGCCACTTGGACTGCTCACCGGAGTGGTGGGCGAGTTTTTCCGCTCATTCGCGCTCGCGCTCGCGGTCGCGGTGCTCCTGTCGCTCGTCCTGGCGATGACGCTCATCCCGGCGGTCGTCTCGCACTGGGCGGTGCACCCGACGCCGGCTTCGGGCACAGCGGTGCGTCGCCGCGCCCCCCCGCGTCTGTCGCTCGACGGGCTCGAGCAGCGCTACGGCCGGGCGATCGGCTGGATGCTCGGCCATCGCGGCGCCACGCTCGCCGCCGTCGCCATCCTCCTGGTGGGCGGCCTCGGGCTCACCCGGGTCATCGGGACCGGGTTCCTTCCGGAGATGGACGAAGGCGGGTTCATCCTCGACTACTGGGCGCCGCCCGGGGCGGCGCTCTCCGAGACCGACCGCCAGGTCCACGTGCTCGAGCACATCCTGCTCACCGATCCCGCGGTGGAGGCATTCACTCGCCGGACGGGCAGCGAGCTCGGCTTCGCGGCCACCTCGCCCAACCGCGGCGACTTCACCGTGCTGCTCAAGCCACGCGGCAAGCGGCCACCGGTGTACGACGTGATGGACCGCGTCCGGCGCCAGGCGGAAGCGCAGGCGCCGGCGGTGCGCGTCGAGTTCGTGCAGTTGATGCAGGATGTGATCGGCGACCTGGCCGGCTCCCCCGAGCCGGTCGAGCTCAAGCTCTTCAGCCGCGACCAAGCCGCGGCGGAGCGCGCCGCCCACGCGGTCGCCGGGGCCATCGGCCAGGTGCCCGGGTTGGTAGATCTGTTCGATGGCGTGCAGGGGACCAATCCCGAGCGCCGGGTCGAGCTCGACCCGGCCCGGGTGGCACGGCTCGGACTCACGTCCGTGGACGTCGAGGCCCAGGCGCGGGACGCGCTGTTCGGGGCCGACGCCGGCACCGCCCGCGAGCCCGACCGGCTGGTCCCGATCCGCGCGCGCCTTCCCGACGACGTTCGGTTCGCCATCGACGCCGTCGAGCGCATTCCGATCATCGGGCCCGGCGGCTGGCTGCCGCTCGCCCAGCTCGGCGAGGTGCGCGACAGCGGCAGCGCGAGCGAGCTCCTGCGCGAGAATCTCCGGCCCTACGTCGCCGTCACCGGCCGCACCAGCGGACGGAGCCTCGGCGGCGTCATGGGCGACGTGCGCGCCGCCGTGGCGGGAGTGCCGTTGCCCGCTGGGGTCACGCTCGAGATCGGTGGCCAGTACGCCAGTCAGCAGGCCGCCTTCCGCGAGCTCCTCGGCGTCCTCGCCCTCGCCCTCGGCGCGGTGCTGCTGCTCCTGGTTGCGCAATTCGGAAGCTTTCGCGGGCCGAGCGCGATCCTGATGGCCGTACCGCTCGGACTCACTGGCGCTCTGCTCGTGTTGGGCGTCTCGGGTGTGCCATTCAACGTCTCGAGCTTCATGGGCGTGATCCTGCTCGTCGGGCTCATCGTCAAGAACGGGATCCTGCTGCTCGACGCCGCGCACCACGCCTCGGACGCCGGGCACACGACGGCCGAGGCGCTCGCGTACGCTGGACGGATTCGACTCCGGCCGATCCTGATGACGACTGTCTGCACGCTGGCCGGGCTGGTGCCGCTCGCGCTGGGACTCGGCGCGGGCGCCGAGCTGCAGCGGCCGCTGGCGCTCGCGGTCATCGGCGGCCTCGTGGTCTCGACGCTGGTGACGCTGCTGATCGTGCCCGTGCTGATCGAGGTATTCGGCGATCTCGAAGGCCGGCGGAGATCCCGATCCGGGACCGTCCCGACATGAGATACTCCCACCGTGGCGTCGCCGGTGCGGAACGCCGTCCCTTCCCTTCAATTCCGAGCTCATCATGAGATCGCCGACTGCCGTCACCGGCCGCCTGTCGCTCCTGGGAGGCCTGTCGCTCCTGTCCTTCGCGGTCGCCCCGCTGTCCGGGCAAGGCCCCGGCGCCGGGTACCACATCGTCCGTGACATCACGCTCGGCGGTGACGGGCGCTGGGACTACGTCACCGTCGACACGGCCGGTCACCGCCTGTTCATCGCCCGGCAGACACGGGTGATGGTCGTGGACGAGGGGTCGGGGAAGCTGCTCGGGGAGGTGCCGGGGCTCGCGGGCGCGCACGGCGTGGCGCTGGCGTATCGGGAGGGGCACGGCTTCGCCACGTCCGGGCGGGATAGCAGCGTGATCATGTTCGACCTCCGCACGCTGAAGGTGCTCCGCCGGACGACGGCGGCACCGGACGCGGATGCGATCCTGTACGATCCGGCCTCGCGTCGGATCTTCACGTTCAACGGCGACGCCCATTCCGCGACCGCGATCGACCCGACCTCCGGGGCGGTGGTGGGAACGGTTCCGCTCGGCGGGAAACCGGAGTTCGGGGTGGCCGACGGCTCGGGCAAGCTCTACGTGAACATCGAGGACGCGGGCGAAGTCGCCGAGATCGACCCGGCCGGCCTGCGGGTGACGCGCCGCTGGTCCCTCGGCCGCTGCGAAGAGCCGACCGGCCTGGCGATCGACCGCGCCCGCCACCTGCTCTTCAGCGGGTGCCACAGCCGGGTGATGGCCATCAGCGATGCCGTGGGGGGCCGGAGAATCGGGGACGCGCCGATCGGCGAAGGCGTGGACGGGTGCGCCTTCGATCCCGCCACGCGCCTCGCGTTCGCGTCCAATGGCGACGGGACGATCACGGTGATCCACGAGGAGAGCCCGACAGTCTTCCGGGTCGTCGGGACGGCCGCGACCCGGCGCGGGGCGCGCACCCTGGCGCTCGACGAGCGCACCCACCGGCTGTACACCGTGACGGCGGCGTTCGGCCCGGCCCCGGCGGCGACCCCGGCGGAGCCCCACCCGCGGCCGAGTCTCGTACCGGGCACCTTTGCGCTGCTGGTGCTCGACCGCTGACGGCTCCGGGACACGCCGCCGGTGCCGGGTGGCGGACCGGTCGGCCCTTGCCCTGGTAGGGGGAGATGGGCCCTTCACTTCTCGGCCGCCCGCTCCTTATTTCCATCCGCTCGAGCTTCTCGCCCCGGAGACGCATGGCCACGGACCAGCCGTTCACGCAGGTCGACGCGTTCGCCGACCGGCCATTTGCCGGGAATCCGGCCGCGGTCTGCCTGCTGCCGAGCGCGCGCGATCCGGGCTGGATGCAGCTCGTCGCGCGCGAAATGAACCTGGCCGAGACGGCATTTCTCGTCCGGCGGACGGACGGCTACGACCTCCGGTGGTTCACGCCCTCCTGCGAGGTCGACCTCTGCGGCCACGCGACGCTCGCGAGCGCGCACGTGCTGTGGGAGGAGGGTCATTTCCCCCCCGACACGCCCGTCCGCTTTCACACCCGGAGCGGCGTGCTCTCTGCCGCCTGCCGCGATGGGCTCATCTGGCTCGACTTTCCGGCCACGCCGGCCGTACCGACGACCGGGCCGTCCGGGCTCGAGGACGCCGTCGGAGCGCCGATCCGGTCCGTGGGCAAGACGCCGTTCGACTATCTCGTCGAGCTGGAGTCGGAGGCCGCGGTGCGTCGCCTGGAGCCCGACCTCGTCCGGATCAGCCGGCTCCCGGTCAGGGGCGTCATCGTCACGGCGGCGTCCTCCGGCGGGCAGGACTTCGTCTCCCGGTTCTTCGCGCCGGCCGCGGGCGTGCCCGAGGATCCGGTCACCGGCTCGGCCCACTGCGCGCTCGCGCCATTCTGGGGGCGCGCCTCGGGCTGACCGAGCTCAGCGGGTATCAGGCATCGGCGCGCGGCGGGGTCGTGCGTCTGCGGCTGGCCGGGGATCGCGTACACCTCGGCGGGACCGCGATCACCATGCTCCGGGGAGTGCTGCTCCATTGAATCCGGTCGAGGCGTTCGAGACGCTGGACCTGCGGGTGGGGCGGATCACGCGGGCGGAGACCAACGAGCGGGCCCGGAAGCCGGCCTACAAGCTATGGATCGATTTCGGGCCGCTGGGGGAGAAGCGCTCGAGCGCCCAGGTCCGGGCGCTGTACGCGCCCGAGGCGCTGGTGGGGCGCCTGGTGATCGCCGCGGTGAACCTGGGCGCGCGCAACATCGCCGGCTTCACGTCCGAAGTGCTGGTCCTGGGATTGCCTGACGAACGGGGTGAGGTGGTCCTGCTCGCCGCCGAGCGGGAGGTGCCGCTCGGCGGGCGGGTGTACTAGGGGCGCTCGTCCGGGACGGGACGCACCACCAGCCCGGTGACGGCGCCGTCCTGGGCCACGCTCCACTCGATCAGCATCGGGCGGCGCGAGGTGTCGAACGATGCCGTGCGCTGATAGACCCGGAACGCCGACGTGTCGTCCACATGCTCCTCGAGCGCACGCCGCTCGGGCCCGAGCCGGCTCACCGCGCGCCCGGCGAAGCTGGCGAGATCGCCGACGCTGCCGAAGGTCTGGCGCATCTCCGGCGAGAATCGATCCCACAGCTTCTGGTACTGGCTGCCGTAGAGCCAGGCGGTGTACAGGCGGCCCTGTTCCAGCAGCGTGGGAGGGTGGTCGCTGCCCCGCGGTGCGCAGGCGGCCACCGCCGCCGCGCCGATCAGGCACCACATACGCGTGCGCATCTCTCGTTCTCCGTTCACCGGCCTCGCGCCGATCCGTCCTCCACCGGGAGTCTCCATGCGGGTCTACATCTCCGTCGACATGGAAGGGGTGGCGGGCGTCGCGCACGAGAATCAGACCGATCCGGTCGACCCTCGACATGCGGGAGAGTATAACAGGTTTCGCCGGCTGATGACGGCCGAAGCGAATGCCGCCATCGAAGGCGCGCTGGCCGCCGGGGCTGAGCGGGTGCTGGTGAACGACAGCCACTGGCTGATGCTGAACCTGCTGGCCGAGGAGCTGCACCCCGCGGCGGAGCTGGTGAGTGGCACGACCAAGGCGCATTCGATGGTGGAGGGCGTGGAGGACGGCTTCGACGCGGCGATGTTCGTCGGCTATCACGCCCGGGCGGGCATCGCCCACGCGATCATCGACCATACCTACACGGACCGCGTGTACGAAGCCCGCCTCAACGGCCGCCCCGTGGGCGAGCTCGCGATCAACGCGGCGCTCGCGGGCACCTGGGGCGTGCCGGTCGCCCTGGTGAGCGGCGATCAGGCGCTGGCGGCGGAGGCACGCGAGCTGCTCGGCGCCTCGGTCCAGACCGTGGTGGTGAAGCACGCGGTCGGCCGGTTCGCCGCGCGCAGCGTCGCGCCGGCGGCGGCGTGCCAGCTCATCCGCGAAGGCGCGGCGGCGGCGCTCCGGCGCCCCCACGCCCCATTCGTGCTGTCCGCCCCTATCCGCCTGGAGGTGGACTTCCAGTTCACCCAGATGGCCGACATGGCCGAGCTGGTGCCCGGCTCGATCCGGACCGCCGGCCGTACGGTCGCCTATACCCACAACGACTACCGGGAGGTGTTCCGAGCCTGGCGCGCGCTGTACAACCTCGCGAGCGTGGAGTAGGTCGGGCGGACGGGCGGTCGGACGGTCGGAGGGTCGGAGGGTCGGAGCGGGAAGGCAGCACGCTGTCATCCCGAGCGCGGCGAGGGATCTTGCCGGGGAATGGGTCGAACTCGGCCTGAGTAGATCCCTCGCTCCGCTCGGGATGACATCTGACAGCGTCAGTTTCCTGCACCGCAGGCGGCTCGCCACCCTCACCGTCCGACCGTCCACCGTCCCGCGTCCGACCCCCCACCCGCTCGCCCACAGCCCCAGGGCCACGCGCTCCTCTCCCGCCTCCCCGCCACCCGCGAGGCCGGGTTGACGAGCACCAGCTCGCGGTCCTATTGGCCCACCGCCCCTTCCAGCGAGACTTCGGCCTCCAGACTCTGCCGATCCCGGCCCATCGTGGCTACGGCCAGGGCCCGCCCGCCTTTGAGGAACCGCACCACGCAGTCCTTCGCTCCGAGGTCGCCTTCGACCTCGATCCGGTCCCAGCGTTCGGCGTGTCCCACGTAGTTGATCGACTGGTCGTAGTGCTGGCTCCAGAAGAACGGCACCCCCACGAAGGCCTCGCCAGCGCCCAGGATGTTGCGCGCGGCGGCCTGGCCGTGACGCTGGGCCAGCACCCAGTGCTCGACCCGGATCCGCTCGCCGGTGTGGGGGTCGGGCCACCGGGCGATGTCGCCGGCGGCGAAGATGCCCGGCTGGCTGGTCTCGAGCCGCGCGTCGACGCTCACCCCGCGATCCATCGCCAGGCCGGCCGCCTCGGCGAGCTCGAGGTTGGGACGGACGCCGATCCCGGCCACGAACAGATCGGCCGGAAGCCGTTCGCCGCCCGCGAGCACGACCGCGCCTTCCGCCACCCCGGTCACCTTCCGCTGCAGGTGGAAGATCACCCCATGTTCCTCGTGGATCCTTCGGATCACGTCGCCCAGCTCAGGGCCCAGGACCCGCTCCAGCGGCCGCTCCTCCTGCGCGACCACGTGGACCTCCATCTTTCGCGCGCGGAGCGACGCCGCCACCTCGAGCCCGATGAAGCTCGCTCCCAGTACCACCGCGCGGCCGCCTTCACGGGCGGCCGCGGCGATGCGGCGGCTGTCCGCGAGCGTCCGGAGGTAGTGCACGCCAGGCGTCCCCTGCTCCAGCTCGGGCGACAGCCGTACGGGCGTCGCGCCGGTCGCGAGCAGCAGCGCATCCCACGGCAAGTCGGCGCCGTCATCCAGGTGGACCCGCCGACGGCCAGGATCGATGGCCGCCACCCGGGGACCATGCCGGAGCTCGATGCCGCGCTCCTCGTAGAACTCGGGCGGGTGCAGCGGAATCCACTCCTCGGCGGCAGTGCCGGCGAGATAGTCCTTGGACAGGTTGGGGCGATCGTACGGCGCGTCCCGGTCCGGATCGATCATGGTGATCGCTCCGCCGAAGCCCTCTCGCCGGAGGGTTTCGGCGGCGCTATCCCCCGCCGCGCCCGCGCCGACGATGACGACCCGCTCCATCGCGCGTGAGCGCCGCGCCGGCGCGCCCGCGCTCCGAGGAGCCCCGACGACCACACGGTCCCCCCGCAGCTCCACCGTCCAGGACGGCAGATCGTTGAGAGCCGGCGGACGGAGCGCCACGCCCGTCCGCAGGTTGAAGCAGGCGTGGTGCCAGGGACAGCGCACCGTATCGCCGACCACCAGCCCCTCGGCCAGCGGTCCGCTGTAGTGGGTGCAGGTGGCCCCGACCGCGAACCAGTCGTTCCCGCGTCGAATCAGCAGAACCGCTTCGGCTCCCACGTGCCCCGCGATCATTCCGCCGTCGGGGACTTCGGCGGCCGGAACGCCGAGCCGCAGGTCCGGCCCAACAGGTTCGTGCGAGTGCTCTGCCATACGTTTCGCTCTCCTCGATCGGGAATGACCACGTACGCGAAGAGTAACCGGCCCAGGCCCGGTGGACACCGCTGCAACTGCTCCGCGGACGACGGCATTGGGACCTGCCGGGCTCGCGCACCCGTCCCAACTGCCTCGGGGTCGAGGCCGCCGGCCGGGCCACTGACTCCGACGCGCGCCGAACGCCACTGGTCGGGGGATTGGTTCGGTGGCGACCGGGCCTGGACCGCCCTCCGGCCCGGGGTATACTAGGAGGCCTCGATCCCACCCCTCACCACCCGGAGCCCCTCATGCTCGAGATCCGCGCGCGAGATTCGGACACCGTGCTGCTCCGCTGCCCCACCGAGACCTTGGCCGGCGCGGATCTGGCGGGCCGAGTGCTGACCGGCGCGGACCTGGCCGGCGCGGATCTCAGGGACGCGGATTTCCGGGGGACGGATCTCTGCAAGGCGCGGCTCACCGGGGCCGACCTCCGCGGCGCCCACCTCGAAGGCGCCGACCTGACGGCGGCCGACTGCACCGAGGTGGACCTGACGGGCTCCCGTCTCGCGGGAGCATGCCTCCTCGCCACGACCTTCGACCGCGCCCGACTGGTCGGGGCCGACGCTTCGCGCGCCTGCTTGGAGTTCGCGACGCTCCGGAACACCGCGGCCGAGGGCGCCACGCTCTCGCGGGCGGACCTGAGCCGGGCCACGATCACGGACTGCGATTTCGCCGGCGCCGACCTGTCGGGCGCCACGCTGAGTCACTCGGTCTGGCGCCAGTCGAGCCTGGCTCACGCCACGCTCGCGATGGCGGTGCTCGACGGCACCTGCCTCGCGGGCGTCGATCTCAGCAACGCGGAGCTGTCCCGCGCGTTTCTCGCCGGCGTCCGTCTCGCCGGCGCCGATCTGACCGGCGCGACGATGGGCCGCACCGTGTTGGCCGACTGCCACGATCTCTCGCGGGCGCGCGGACTCGAGACCATCGTGCATCGGGGCCATTCGTGCGTGGACATGGGAACCCTCCGGGCAGGGCTCGACTCACTCCCGGAGGTATTTCTGGAGGGAGCCGGCTTGGCGCGGGAGGAGATCGACGCGCTGCGCGCGTTGGCAGGCGCGGTCCACTGACGTCGGAGGACGGGGTCTGACGCGGGCGAGGCCGGGCCAAGCGATCGTCGCTCGCTTCCGGCCGGCGAGGTTCAGCCGTCGCCGGCGGCCCCACAGGCAAACCCTTCGTGGGGCGCCCGCGTCAGAGCGATGGTCCACCGCCGGCGCGTGCCGAGCTCTCTGCGCCAACGTTTGTCGAGCGCCCGCGCCGTAAGGCAGGCGTCGGCCGACCCCATGGCCGCGAGCCGCCGCCGGAACACGGGCAGAGCGTCGGCGCTGAGCGCGGCCGCATACGCGGCATCGAGGGCGCGGCCGTCCGCCGCACGGTTCAGATTGACCCCGGCGATCACCGCGTCCGGATTCGCCAGGTTGAGCCCCGTCAGCACCAGCCACCCCGCCAGAATCGCTCCCGCCCCGAATCGCTCCCGCCGCCCGCGCAGCACCGTCGCCACGAACCAGCCGAACACCAGTACCAGCCACCCCATGAACGCCGTGGTGTAGAATCGAAGCTCCGTCAGGCCGTACTCCGCCGTGTAGAGCCGCATGCGGAGGAGTGCCGAGGCGAGCATGATGTCGAGCAGCAGCAGCATGAGCCCGGCGAGCAGCCGGAAGCGGCGGCTCGTGCCCGGATCGCGCTGGTCGAGCCACCAGTCGGCCACGAGCAGGAGCGGCAGCGAGAGCGCCCCGACCGCGACCAACTCGAAAAACCCGCGCCGCGCGTATTCGGCGTAACCCATGCCGGTCACCTGGCGCACGAGCTCTGCCCCGCCGAACAGGTAGCGGAACTGCACCACCACGAACGCGAGGAACAGCAGATCCACGACGACGAGCATGGTGCCGACCTCGCCCAGTCCCAGCGCCGCCCGGCCGGACCCGGGTCGCGCGGCCACCCCCGAGGAAGCGGCGAGCACACGAAGCAGCCCCGCGGCCAGCCAGCCCCAGAGACCAATGGTGGCGAGGTGCGACAGCACCGGCCCCAGATCCACGTGGAGCGTCTCGGTGACGAGACGATCGAACACGGGGTCGGCGTGCACGAGGAGTCCGCCGAACACCGCCGCCACGGGCACCGACGCGGCGAGGCCCAGCGCCGCGCCTCGAACCCTGCGGGCTCGGCCTTCGACCGGCAGCGTGGCCCAGTCGATGTCGGTGAGCACGAGGGCCGCCGCGCCCGCGGCGGCGCCGCCCATGAGCTCCAGCCCGCCGAGGGCGTAGTCTCCGACGCCGGCACGGGCCCGATCCAGGGCACGGAGACGGGGCGCCGCCAGCGCCGCGACGCTCGCGAGCCCGAGCAGATTGAGCGCGAAGAGCGTCGGCGAATCGCGCCAGATGAGCGCGACGCCCAGGAGCGCGAGGGGAATGCCAAGCGGTGCCAGCTCGTCCGGCAGCCGGACCGTCCCGCTCTGCGAGAGCGCCACCAGCGCCAGCACCAGCGCGCCGAGCCCCAGGGCGGCGTCGAGTCGCTCGGGCACGAGCCGGCCGAGCGCGTCGGCGACGATGCCGAGGGCCAGCGCCGTCGCGAGGATGACGAGTCCCTGCCGGGTCCGGGGCGACATGGTCACCCCGTGGCCGCGTCGGCCAGGCCGCCGAACCGGCGCTCGCGCGTCGCAAAATCCTTGACCGCCTCCGCCAGCGCATCCGGGCCGAACTCGGGCCACATCAGCGGTGAGAACAGCAGCTCCGCGTACGCGGCCTCCCACAGCAGGAAATCGCTCAGGCGGCGCTCGCCGCCGGTACGGATGAGCAGGTCCACCTCCGGGACCGGCAGGCCGTGATCCACGATGGCCACCAGGCGCGCGAACGAGTCGCGCGACGGCACCGTCTCGGGCCGGAGGCACTGGGCGGCCCTGAGGATGGCGTCGCGAGAGGAATAGTCCAGCGCGATCCGGAGATGCAGCCGCGTTCCGTGGGCGGTCGCCCGCTGGGTCTCCTCGATCGCGTGCCGGAGCGCCGCGCTCAGCCGGTCGCGCCGGCCGATCACCTCGAGCCGTACGCCGTTGGCGACGCAGCGCGCGCGCTCGATCCGGAGGTACTCGCGGAAGAGCCGCATCAGCCAGGCGACCTCCGCCTTGGGCCGGCGCCAGTTGTCGGCCGAAAAGGCGAACAGCGTCAGCACGCCGATACCCGCGTCCGGCGCCGCTTCGACGATGCGGCGCACCGTGGCCGCGCCCTCGCGGTGTCCGGCCGAACGCGAGCGACCCTGCCGGGTGGCCCAGCGTCCGTTGCCGTCCATGATGATGCCGACGTGGAGCGGCGGACGGGCCGAGACCGGCGAAGGGCTTTGCTGCATAAAGTCACTCCTCAAAAAAAAGAGACCGACGCTCAGCGTTCGCGGGTCGCGCGGATCAGGGCTTCCATGTGGTCGAGGTACCGCTCGAGCGCGCGCCGGCCGGCGGCGCTCAGGCGGAATTCCGTCCGCGGGACGCGGCCCTCGAACGTCTTGGTGCAGAGGACGTAGTCGGCCTCCTCGAGTTTCCGCGCGTGGACGCTGAGGTTGCCGTCGGTCGTGTCGAGCAGGCGCTTGAGCTCGTTGAAGCTGAGCGACTCGTTGACGGCCAGGGCGCTCACGATCGCGAGCCGCATGCGCTCGTGGATGAGCCGGTCGAGCTCGAGCGGTGCCGGCGCGGCGCCGCCGCGCACGCCGTGGAGCGGCGGCGCCGCCGGACGGCCGTGGCCGCCCTTGGGCGCGAGATTGGATTCAGCCACCGTACCTCCGGGCGATGATCAAGCCGAACAGGATGTGCAGCCCACCGAACCCGGCGGCCATGAGGGCGTTGCCCCAGGCCGCCGGACCGAACAGCGCGAGCACGCCGAGGGCCATGAAGCAGAGGCCCATGAGCGGAACGACGCGCACCGAGAAGGCGCCGCCGGTGACGACGCCGGTCCCGTAGAGGAGGAGCCACGTGCCGGGGAGCGCCTCGAACAGCCCCGCCCGCACGAGCACGCCCGTGAGCAGCGCGCCCACCAGCAGCGGGGGGACGTAGCTCAGCACGAACCGGCGGCCGGAATAGGAGAACACCGCGGTGCCGGCCCGCCGCGCCTTGGCCGCCATGCTCCAGCCGCCGAGGGTGAGGGCCACGATCGAGGTCGCCAGCCAGGTGCCCAGCCACTCGGCCGGCGTGAGCCGCGTGTGGGCCACGACCGCCGCCGCCAGCGCGAGGACCCCCATCCCTACTCCGCCCCACCCGGGCACGGCGGTGAAGGCGGTGGCGCGCTCCATGGTCTGGCGGATGAACGTCAGGTTGTCCATGGCCCGGGCGTGGAGCGCCGGGTCGTCGGACGGCGGGGGCGGCAGGCGCTGGGGCGAGGCCATGGTCACCAGCTTAGCAGGTGAGGTCGACTCCATCAAGTACTTTGCAGTATAAAGTGAACCTGGCTCCCCGTCAAGTGCCGCCGACGGTCCCCGCTCTACGCCTGCTCGATCACGACGGCGGTGCCGTAGCAGAGCACCTCGGTCACCCCCTGCATCAGCTCGGTCGCGTCGTAGCGGATTCCGATGATGGCGTTGGCTCCCTCCGCCTCCGCGTGGCTCACCATCATCTCGAACGCCTCTTCCCGGGTCTTCTCGCACAGCTCCGTGAACAGGCTGATGTTGCCGCCGAAGATCGTCTGCAGCGAGCCGCCGATGGTCCCGAAGATGTTGCGCGAGCGCACGGTGATACCCCGCACCAGTCCCAGCGTCTGCACGATGCGGTAGCCGTCGAGCGTGAACGCCGTGGTCGTGAGCCGATGGTCCACTCAGGCGGCCTTCAGGTCGGAGGTGCACTCCGGGCACCGGGTGGCGCCGACCGGGATCGGCATCCGGCAGTAGGGACAGTCCTTGGTGCTGGGCGCCGCCTCGGCCTCGTGCGGCATCATCCGGTTGGCGGCGCGGACCAGCATGAAGACCGCGAAGGCCACGATAAGGAAGGTGATGATGCTGTTGACGAAGAGCCCGTAATTCATGGTCACGGCGCCGGCCGCGTGCGCCTCGGCGAGCGTGGAGTACGGCGGGGCCGCCTTGTCGCCGGCCTTGAGTAGGAGGAACAGGTTGGAGAAATCCACGTTGCCCAGCGCGAGCCCGATCGGGGGCATGATGACGTCGTCCACGAGGGATTTCACGATCGTCCCGAACGCACCGCCGATGATGAAGCCGACCGCCAGGTCGAGCACGTTCCCGCGCATCGCAAACGCTTTGAACTCCTTCAGCATGATGACCGCCTTGTCGGAGGGAGAAGGTCAGATCGTGCAGGGGATATACGAGGGTTTGTGAGGCAGCGAAAGAGCGCCCGGCTCCCGCACCCCGATGGGCCCCCACGCGAGCCTGTCATCCCGAGCAAAGCGAGGGATCTTGCCTGGAAATGGTTCGAGCCGTTCCCGCGCAAGATCCCTCGCTTCGCTCGGGATGACGGAGCGGACTCGGGACGATGGGGCCGCTCGGCGCCCGACCCCCTACCCCGTCCACCGGAAAAAGGCGTCCAGCGCCCGCCGCGCCCCGCTCGTCAGCTTCCCCCGGCGCCATGCGTCCGCCGCCTTCCGGAACACCTCGCTCTGGGTGGGATACGGGTGGATCGTCGCCCCGATTCGGGCGAGGCCGACCCCGGCGGTCATCGCGAGCACGATCTCCCCGATCATGTCCCCCGCGTGCTCCGCCACCAGGGTCGCGCCGAGAATCCGGTCCGTGCCGGCGCGGAGGTGGACGCGGAAGAATCCGTCCTCGACTCCATCGAGCACCGCGCGGTCCACCTCGCGAAGCGGTACGGTGATGGTTTGGACCCGCTCGCCCGCGGCCTGCGCGTCCCGCTCGCCGATGCCGACATGGGCGACTTCGGGCGAGGTGTACGTGACCCAGGGGACCACCAGCCGGCTGAGCTTGCCGCCGCCGAGCCCGTGGAACAGCGCGTTGCCCACCACCAACCGTGCTTGGGCGTCGGCGGCGTGAGTGAACCTCTGGCGGGAGCAGATGTCGCCGACCGCGAAGATGCGCGGGTTGCTGGTCCGGAGCCAGTCGTCCACGGTCACGCCGCGATGATCGTAGACCACGCCGGCGGCCTCGAGTCCCGCCTCCTCGACGTTCGGAGTACGTCCCACCGCCACCAGCACCTGCTCGCCGGCGAGCTCCTCCGCTCGCCCCTCGCGCTCGACGTGGAGACGCCGGCTGCCGCCGCGCCGTTCGGCCCGGCGCGCCCTCGCCTGCGGCAGCACCCGCACGCCGAGCGCCGTCATGGCGCGCTGCACGACGTTCGCGGCGTCCGCATCGTCGCTGGGAAGGAGCCGTGCCCCCTGCTCGACCAGCGTCACGGCCGTTCCGAATCCCGCGAACGCCTGCGCCAGCTCGCAGCCGACCGACCCGGCGCCGAGCACGATCAGCCCGGGCGGCCGCTCGGTCAGGCTGAACACGGTCTCATTCGTGAGATAGCCCGCGCCATCGAGCCCCGGAACCGGCGGCACCGAAGGCCTGGTGCCCGTCGCGATGACCGCCCGGCGAAAGCGGAGCGCGCGTCCGCCCACGGCGAGCGTGTCGTGCGCCGTGAAGCGCCCCTCGCCCAGGAAGACGTCCACCCCGAGCTCGCGGAATCGCCGCGCGGCGTCCACCCGGCTCAGGGCGGCGCGGATCCGGCGCATCCTGGCCATCGCCTGGCCGAAATCGCCCGGCCCCGTGATCCCTGGCCCACCGAACCTGGCGCCCGACTCCGCGGCCGCGCGCCACTGGCGCGCGGCCGCAATCAGGCCCTTCGAGGGCACGCAGCCGACGTTGAGGCAGTCCCCGCCCATCAGGTGGCGCTCGACCAGCGCCACACGCGCGCCGAGCCCCGCGGCGATCGCCGCCGTCACCAGTCCGCCCGTGCCGCCTCCGAGCACGACCAGGTGATACCGGCCGCGTGGCTCGGGATTGACCCAGTCGGTCGGGTGGACATTCTCCACCAGCTCCTGGTTGAACCGGTCGAACGGCTCGAGCAGGACCGCCGCCTGCGCGTCTGCGCCGGCGCCGGCCTCAGCGGGGAGTCGGGCCATCGGTCGCGTCCAGGAGCGCCCGGCGGGCGGCGCGCGCGATGATCGTCGTGACCGCGACAGTCGCGAGCAGGCCGGTCGCGGCGACGGCCCAGTAGGCGGTGCCGTGGGGAATCGCGACGCCCGCCGCGAGCCGGGCGACGTCGCCGACCAGCGTTCCGGAGTACACGTAGAGCACGGTGCCAGGCAGCATGCCGACCGAAGCCACGAGGTAATCGGTGAACCGGACGCGGGTGAGCCCGAGGGCATAGTTGAGCAGGTTGAACGGAAACACCGGCGAGAGGCGCAGCAGCAGCACGATCCGCCGCCCCTCGGCGCCGATCGCCCGATCGAGCGCGGCGAAGCGCGGCTCACCGGCCAGGCGTCGCTCGACTGCTCCCCGTGCCAGGTACCGGGCAATGAGAAACGCGGCCGATGCGCCGAGCGTCGCGGCGACGAACGCGAGGGCCGTGCCTCTGACCAGGCCGAAGATGGCCCCCGCGGCGAGCGTGAGCAGGGAGCCCGGCACGAAGGCCACGGTGGCCACCGCGTAGCCGACCACGAATGCGGCCGGTGCCCAGGCGCCCAGCCGCTCCAGCCATCCGGTGAACTCGGGCAGCAGCGTCGCCGCGCTCCGGCCCGCCACGAGGAGGAGGGTCACGGCGGCCAGCGCGACCAGCACTCGGGCCATGAGCCGCGCGCGAGATCGCTCAGGCGTTACGGTCGTGAGATCCTCAATCGCGCGGCCTACGCCGGCGGCCTCTCCACGGGCAGCCCCGCCGCGCTCCACTCGGCGAACCCGCCGCCGTACAGCCGGATGTCGGGGATCCCGTTCGCCGCGAGCAGCGACGCGGCGATGGCGGCGCGCGCGCCCGACTGGCAGTGCACCACGATCGGCCGGCCGCGGGGCAGCTCACCGAGCCGGTCCTGGAGCTCGCCAAGCGGAATGTTGGCCGCCTGGGGCAGGTGCCCGGCCGCCCATTCCGAGCGGGCGCGTACGTCCAGCACCGTGACGCTCTCGGCCGCCATGGCAGCGGTGAGCTCGCCCTGACCGATGGCCGGAATGGTCTGCAGGGGGCCGCTCACGGCAAGCCACTGCTCGAGCACGTCGGGAGCGGCGTAGCCGGCCACGCGGTCGAGCCCGATGCCCGCGAGCTCCCGGACCAGATCATCGACCGAGAGTCCCTCGCGCTCATCCGTGAGCAGGTAGAAATCGCTGTCGTACGGCAGCAGCCAGCCGGCCCAGGTCGTGAAGGCGCGGCCCGCCGGAATGTTGATCGTTCCCGGGACGACGCTCGCGAAGAACTCGCGCGGCGGCCGCGTATCCACCACGGTCGCGCCGCCCGCGAGCGCGGCGCCGAGCTGCTCCGCCGAAAGGCGCGGCGGGCGTCGGAATTCGCCGAGCACGCGCGGACCGTCACGGTTGATGCGCTTCATCTCGGCGAAATAGCGCGGCGGATCAGGCTGCCCCTGCAGCACGGCGCGCACGAACTCCTCCTCGTCCCGTACGGCGAAGGCCCAGTTGAAGCGCCGCTCGTATCCCAGGGTGGACTGCGGGACCGCGCCCAGCGCCTTGCCGCACGCGGAGCCGGCGCCGTGCCCGGGCCAGATCTGAAGGAAATCCGGGAGGGCCTCGAATCGACGCAGCGAGCGGAACAGTTGACGGGCGCCCGCCTCCATCGTGCCGGCCATCCGCGCGGCTCGCTCCAGCAGGTCGGGCCGGCCGACGTCGCCCACGAAGATGAAGTCGCCGGTGAGCGCGCCCATCGGCTCCGTCGCCGTGGCCGTGTCGGTGACCAGAAAGGCCAGGTGCTCCGGCGTGTGACCCGGCGTATGCACGACCGTGAGCGCGACGCGCCCCACACAGAACCGGTCTCCGTCCTGCACGAGGGCTGCCCCGTCGTCGGCGGCGTAGCCGTATCGCCAGTCGTCGCCGCCCGCGTCGGAGAGCAGCAGCCTGGCGCCGGCCCGTCGCGCGAGCTCGCGTGCGCCGGAGACGAAATCCGCGTGGATATGGGTCTCCGTCACGTGGGTGATGCGGAGACCTTCGGCCGCGGCCGCCTTCAGGTAGCTGTCGACCTGGCGGTTGGGGTCCACCACCAGTGCCTCGCCGGTGGCCTGACAGCCGAGGAGGTAGCTGGCCTGCGCGAGCTGGTCGTCGTAGAAGCGTCGAAAGAACATGTCGGGGTCAGGAGTCGGCGGTCGCCAGCAACGGTCCCAGGGGAAGTCTCAGCGACGCCCGCGCCCCGCGTCCGCGGGGACCGGGCGCCAGTACGAGCGCGCCGCCATGCGCCTCGGCGATCTGGCGGCTCAGCACCAGGCCGATTCCCGTGCCGGTCGCCTTGGTGGTGAAGAACGGCACGAACAGGTTGCCGGGGTCCGGCAGGCCGGGACCGTCGTCGTCCACGGTCACCTCGACCACGCCGGCCGTGGCCCGCCAGCCCACACGCACGCCGCCGCCGGTCTCGAGCGCCGCATCCGCGGCGTTGCGCACGACATTGATGAGCAGCTGATCGAGCTGGTCGCCGTCGGCGGCGACGACCACCGGCGGCCCGCGCTCGATGGCGACCTCCAGCCGGGTCTCGAGCGCGGCCACCCGCCGGACCCAGGCCTCGACGCCGAGCGGCGCGAACTGGGGCCGGGGGAGCCGGGCGAGCTTGGCATAGGCCCCCATGAACCGCGCCAGCGCGGCGGAGCGGCCCTCGATGACCTGCAGTCCCGACCGCAGATCCTGTTCCCAGTCGTGCGGCCGCACGGACCGCTCGGCCGTGCTCCGAAGGCTCCCGGCGATGGATTTGATCGGTGCGAGCGAGTTGTTGATCTCGTGGCCGAGCACCCGCACGAGCCGCTGCCAGGCAGAGCGCTCTTCGGCGCGGAGCGCCCGGCTCAGGTCGGAGAGCACGAGCAGCCGGTGCGGGCGTCCGTCCTGCCGAAAAGTAGTGCCGCGCAGCTCCCACCGCCCGCCACCGCCCGGGAAGGTAGCCTCGAGCGTGCGGGGCGTTTCGCCCTCGAGACACGCTCCGAGCCCCACGGCGTCCGCCTGGAGACCGACCAGGCGCTCCGCCGGCTGCCCGAGCAGCCGCTCCCCGCTCCGGTTCACCAGCCGCAGCCGGCGCTCGGCGTCGAAGGCGAACACCGCCACGTCGATCTCCTCGATGACGCGGCGGAGCAGCGCGGTGGCCTCGAGGGCGCGCAGTCGCTGCGAGCGCAGCGTATCGCTCAGCATGTTCACCTCGAGCAGCGCGAGCCCGAGCCCGTCGCTGGGGCCGGCGCCGCGGGCCCGAATCGAAAAGTCGCCCTCGCGCAGCGCGGCCAGCAGGTTGGCGATGGTCTGGAGCGGCCGAAGCACGCGCTCGCGCACGAGCGCCGCGCCGATGAGCCAGGCGCCCACGGCCAAGAGCGTGAACGTGACCCGGACCCGGAGCGGGTGGGCGCCGACCCAGAGGAGCCAGCACGCGACCAGCACCGCCGGCAGTCCCGCGAGCAGCGTGGCGGCGAAGACCCGCGACTCGTGGACGGCGGGACGACGCCGCCGGTCAGAGCCCATGGTGCTGCAGCCGGCGGTAGAGCGCGCTCCGGCTGAGGCCGAGCGCCCGGGCGGCGTGGCTGACGTTGCCGGCATGGCGGTCGAGAGCCTTCCGGATCAGGACGCGCTCGACGTCCTCGAGCGGGAGGTCCTCCAGCCGGGCGCCCGCGCCTGCGCCGCGGAGTCCGAGATCCGCCGAGCGCACCTGGGTGCCCGCGGCCATCAGCACCGCCCGCTCGAGCGTGTGGTCGAGCTCGCGCACGTTGCCGGGCCAGGCGTGGAACTCGAGCGCCTGCAGGGCTTCGGACTCGAAGCCGGCCAGGGGCTTCCGGTAGCGCTCGGCGTAGCGCTTGAGGAAGTGCTCGGCCAGCGGGCGAATGTCGTCCCGGCGCTCGCGCAGCGGCGGCAGCCGGATCTCGATCGTGTTGAGACGAAACAGCAGGTCTTCGCGGAACCGTCCCGCCGCCACCTCTGCCGGGATGTCGGCGTTCGTAGCCGAGAGCATGCGCACGTCGATCTTGCGGGCGCGCGACGCACCCACCCGCTCGACCTCGCCGCTCTCGAGCACCCGGAGGAGCTTGGCCTGCTGCCGGAGCTCGAGGGTGCCGATCTCGTCCAGCAGCAGCGTGCCGCCCTCGGCCAGCTCGAAGCGGCCGATCCGGTCGGCGCGCGCGTCGGTGAAGGCGCCCTTCACGTGCCCGAACATCTCGCTCTCGAACAAGTGCTCGGACAGCCCCCCAAGGTTCACCGCCACCAGCGGCCGCGCCGCCCGGGGCGAGGCGGCGTGGATCCACTGCGCCACGACCTCCTTGCCGGTCCCGTGCTCGCCGGTGATCAGCACGTTCGCGTCGGACGGCGCCACCCGCTCGATCAACTGGAGGACCGGTCGCATGGCCGCTGACTCCGCGACGAGCTCCGGCCGGCCGTCGCGGCGCATCAGCCGGTTCTCGGCTTCGAGCCTGCGAGTGCGGCGGAGCGCGCGGCCGAGCTCCACCTGGGTGCGGAGGGTCGCGAGCAGGCGGGCGTTGTCCCAGGGCTTCTCGATGAAGTCCCGCGCGCCGCGCCGCATGGCCTCGACCGCCTTGTCCACGCTGCCCCACGCCGTCATCACCACGGCCGGAAGGGTCGCGTCGAGCGCCTGGAGCTCGGAGACCAGCTCCAGCCCCTCCCGGCCCGTGGTCGTGTCGCGGGCGTAGTTGAGGTCCAGCAGGACGGCGTCGAAGTCGTTGCGCTGGGCGGCAGCCAGCACCGCGGCCGGCGACCCGGCGGTCTCGATGGCGTAGCCCTCACCCTTGAGCAGCAGGCGGAGCGCCTCGCGGACATCGGGCTGGTCGTCCGCGACCAGGATCTGCGGGGGCGGCGTGGAGGTCGACAACGGTCCCTGGGGTGGTGGGTTCGGGCGGAAATCTAACCGGGAGAGACGCGGACGCCTGGCCCGGTCGGCGGCCTGCGCTCGAGCGCGGAACGCGAGGTGGGTACGACCCTTTCAGGAGGGTTCACCACGGAGGCACGAACACGGGGAGCTGAGAGTCACCCTGAGCGCAGCGAAGGGGCATGCGTCGGGCATGGGTCCTTCGCTCCGCTCAGGATGACTCCCTCGCCAGGCCCAGCCTAGTCGCGTCCGGGGACCGCCGTCGCCGCCTCGGGCTCGACGATCCACCCGTCCCGCAGTTGAATGGTCCGGTGCCCGTACGCCGCGTTCCGCTCCGAGTGCGTCACCTGGACGATCGTGGCCCCTTCGCGGTTGAGCCGGCTGAAGAGCTCCATGATCTCCTCGCCTTGCGCGCTGTGGAGGTTGCCGGTGGGCTCATCGGCCAGGAGGAGCTTGGGCCGCGCGATCACGGCGCGCGCCACGCCCACCAGCTGCTGCTGTCCGCCCGAGAGCTGACTCGGGAACAGGTCCTTCTTCCCCACCATGTGGAACCGGTCGAGCGTCTCGGCCACGATCGCGGCGCGTTCCTTGGGCTTCACGTCCCGATAGGACAGCGGGATCTCCAGGTTCTCGTACACCGTGAGATCGTCGATCAGGTGGTATTTCTGGAACACGAACCCGATGTAGCGCTTGTTGAGCTCGACCCGTTTTCTGGGCGGCAGCTCGTGCACCGCTTGGTCCAGAAACCAGAACTCCCCGCTCCAGGCGTGGTCGAGCATGCCCAGGATGCCGAGCAGCGTCGACTTGCCTGCGCCCGAGGGTCCCATGATGGTGACGAACTCTCCCTCGCGGATCTCGAGGCCGATGCGCCGGAGGACGAACGTGCGGGTCGGGCCTGCCTGGTAGGTCCGGTCGAGATTGACGAGTCGAATCACGGGTATCTCTCTGCGTGGCGAAGTAGGGTCACTCGCTCCGGAGCGCAATAGCCGGGTCCACCGAGGTCGCCCGGCGCGCGGGGAGGTAGGAGGCGCCGAGGGCGACAAGCCCGAGCAGCGCGGCGATGCCGAGGAAGGTCAGCGGATCCTGGGGGCTCACCCCGAACAACTGGCCCGCCAGCAGCCAGGACAGCGCCAGCGCGGCGATCAGCCCGACCCCGATGCTCAGGCCCACCAGGCGCATGCTCCTGACCACCACCGACCGCCGGGTGTGCGCCGGATTCTCTCCCAGCGCGATCCGGATGCCGAACTCGCGGGTACGCTGGGTGACGGTGTAGGCGATCACCCCGAAGATCCCCACGGCCGCGAGCAGCAGCGCGATGCCGCCGAGGGCGGCCATGAGCAGAAAGGTGAACCGGGCCTGGGCCATTCCCTCCGAGAGGTACGCCCCCATGGGGGTCAGGCGGGTCACGGCCAGGTCCTTGTCCATGTCGTGCACCACCCCGCTCACGGCCGACGCGAGGCTGCCCGGGGCCACCGCGGCCTCCACCACGAACGCGAGCACCGGCGGCGTCTGCTGGCCCATGGAGTAGAAGATGAGCGGCCGCACCGCCCGCGTGAGATCGTGGCTCCGCTGGTGCTCGACGACGCCCACCACCTCCGCGAAATTGTCCGGCGTGCCGGTCGGACCGAGCTGCAGCTGCTTGCCGACCGCGCTCTGCCCGGGCCAGGCCTGTCGCGCCAGCGTCTCGTCGATGATGATGACCGGCGGGGTCCCGACGGCGTCATCCCAGGTGAAGGCGCGGCCGGCAAGCATCCGCGTGTTCATCGCCTTGAAGTAGTCGGGCGAGACCTGGCGACCGTCGGCGGTGACGGTCTCGAAGTTGCGCGCCGTCGCCTCGTCGTAGGCGTACGGAGACAGGGCCCCGCTGCCGGTGAGGGGGAGCTTCGAGATGACGCCGACGTTTCGGACGCCGGCCACGTCGTGCAGCCGGCCCTCGAGCTCGCGGACGAAGGTCCGCCGGTCGGCCCCGGTCTTGTAGCGGGACACCGGCATCGCGAGCTGGAAGGTGAGGACGTCGGAGGCGTCGAACCCCGGCCGCACCTGCTGCAGCGCGAGGAAGCTCCGCACCAGGAGTCCCGCGCCCACCAGCAGCACGACCGATAGCGCCACCTCGCCCAGGATCAGGAGGTTCCGCACCCGGTGTCGCGCGGCGCCGGTGCCGGCGCGGCCGCCGCCCTGCAGGGCACGCTGCGGGTCGGGGCGGGCGGCGTGCAGGGCCGGCATGAGCCCGAAGACGAGCGTCGTGGCGAAGCAGGTGAGCGCGGTGAATGCCAGAACCCGCCCGTTCACGTTGATCTCCATGAGCCGGGGGAGGTTCGAGGGGTGCAGCGCACGGAGCAGCTCCAACGCGAAGGTCGTCAGCACGAGGCCCAGCCCGCCGCCGACCAGCGCCAGCACCGCGCTCTCGGACAGCACTTGCCGCGCGATCGCCCACCGGCCGGCGCCGAGCGCCGTCCGAAGCGCGAACTCCCCTTCCCGCACCGTGGCCCGGACGAGCAGGAGGTGCGCCACGTTGGCGCAGGCGATCGCCAGCACCAGCACCACCGCCCCGAGCAGCATCAGGAGCGCGGGCCGCGCGTGCTTCACGACGTCTTCCTGCAACGGCACGGCGCGAATGCGCACGTTGGTGCCCGCGTGCTCGGGAAACTCTTTCCGGAACTGGAGCGCGATGGTGTTCATCTCCGCTTGCGCCTGGGCGAAGGACACATCGGGCCGGAGCCGGCCGAAGACGGTGAAGAACGTGTAGTTTCGCGGCGGCGCCTTCGAGTAGTCGAATTGGAGCGGGGCCCAGATCTCGGCGTCGGTCAGCAGGAAGGCCTCCGACGGCAGCGCGAGCCGGAAGTCCGCCGGGAGGATTCCGACGACGGTGTGCGCGACGCCGTCGAGCTGAATCGTCCTCCCGACTACCGCCGGGTCGGCCCCGTAGCGACGCCGCCAGAGGCGGTCGCTCAGCATCACCACGTGCGGGCCGTTCGCCACCTCTTCCGCGTCCAGGAAGTTCCGGCCGTATGCCGGCATCACGCCGAAGAGCGGGAGGAAGTTGGCGGTGACGATCGCGACGTCCACCCGCTCCGGCTCGCCGGCGCCGGTCAGATTGCCGCGGAGCCCCACCACGTTGCCCTCCGAGGCGGCCGCGAACATGTCGAACGTCCGGCTGCGTCGCTGGTAATCGAGGAAGTCGAGCGGCGAGACCGCCGGGAGCGACTGGGCCCCGGCTCCGAAATCGTTCCAGATGTTCGCGATGCGGTCGGCGTGCGCGTACGGCAGCGGCCGGAGGAGCACGCTGTTCACCACCGTGAAGATGGTGGTCGTCGCCCCGATGCCGAGGGTCAGCGTGACGATCGCGGCGAGCGTGAAGCCGGGCGTCCGGCGGAGCGCGCGGACGGCGTAGCCGAGGTCCTGCAGCAAGCCGGTCATCATTCGCTCCGGAGCGCGTGGGTGGGATCGACACGGGTGGCGCGGACCGCGGGCACGAGCATCGCCATCGCGCCGACCAGCGCGAGGGTCAGCGCGGTCGCGACCATCGTCGCCGGATCGGTGGGCCGAACGTCGTAGAGCAGCCCGGCGATCAGCCGCGTTGCGACGAGGGAGCCGACGGTGCCGAGCGCGAGCCCCGCGCCGATCATTGCCATACCCTGCCGCGCCACGAGCCGCAGAATTTCGCGCGGCATGGCGCCGAGCGCGATGCGCACGCCGATCTCCCGCTCGCGCTGGGTGACGAGGTGCGCCATGACGCCGTAGATCCCCACCGCGCCCAGGGCGAGCGCGAGCAGCGCGAAGGCGCTCACGAGCAGCATGACCAGCCGCCGCTCGGCCGCCCAGCTCCCCATGGAGGCCTCCATGGTCTGGACGTTCGCGAGCGGCACCTCCGGATCGAGCGACGTGACCGCCGAGCGCACCGAGGCGGCGAGGGCATCGGGGTCTCCCGACGTACGGAGGACCAGAGCCATGGCGCGAGGGGCCTCGGCGGTGCCGGCCGGGAACTGGTCGTAGGGCAGGTACATCTCCGGCCGAGGCGAGGCGCTGAGTCCCCGATGCCGCACGTCGCCCACGACTCCCACCACCGTGCGCCATACCGAGTCCGCGCTACCGCCGCCGAGCAGCACGCGCTGCCCGATGGCATCCCCGTCGGGCCAGACCTGCCGGGCCAGCGTGCGGTTCACTACCAGCACGCCGGGCGCGCCCGGCCGGTCCCCCACCTCGATGCCACGGCCCCGTAGCACCGGCATCTTCATGGTGTCGAAGTAGCCGGGACTTACGACCTGCCAATCGGCCGGGTGCCAGTCGGTCGGGAGCGGCGGCGACGCCGCGCGGCCTTCGAGAATGAACGACCAGTCACCGATCTCGAGCCGGCCCGTCATGGGCAAGGCCCGTGCGGCTCCGGCCGAGCGCACGCCCGGGAGCGCGGCCAGCCGGTCCAGCAGGTCGCGATAGAAGCCGCGCAGCGCCGCGCTGTTCGGGTACCGCACCGGCGAAAGCTCCAGCCGGGCCGTGAACAGGTGCTCGGGGACGAACCCCGGGTCCACCTGCTGCAGGCGGAGGAAGCTCTGCACCAGGAGGCCGGCCCCGGTCACGAGCATGAGCGCGAGCGCCACCTGGCCCGCCACCAGGGTGCGGCGGAACCGCTGCCGCGCCCGGCCGCCCGTTCCTCCGCGACCGCCCTCCGCGAGCACATCGGAGAGATTCGCGCGCACCGCCTGCAGCGCGGGCACGAGCCCGAACAGCAAGCCGGTGAGCAGGGTGACCGCGGCCGTGAAGGCGAGCACGCGCCCGTCGATCTCGACGGCGTCGAGCCGGGGCACCGAGGGCGGGGCCGCGAGGATCAGCCCGCGTACACCCCAGACGGCGGCCAGCAGGCCGAGCAGGCCGCCGCCCGCGGCGAGGAGCACGCTTTCGGTCAGCAGTTGACGAACCAGACGGCCGCGGCCGGCGCCGAGCGCGGTACGCAGCGCGATCTCGCGCTGGCGCGACTCCGCCCGGGCGAGCAGCAGGCCGGCCACGTTGGCGCACGCGATGAGCAGCAGCAGCGCCACCGCGCCGAGCAGGACGAGGATGGCCGGGCGCACGTCGCCCACCACCTCTCGGCTGACCGACGTCGCGGTGCCGTCGAACTCCGGGGTGTACTCGGTGCCGTGTGCCGCCAGCATCCCGCGCATCAGGCCCGAGACCTCGCGCGCGGCGTCATCGACCGACACGCCGGGACGGAGCCGGCCGACGACCTCGAGGAAATGCCATCCCCGCACGCTGCGGTCGGTGGCGGGATCCAGCTGCAGCGGCAGCCAGAGATCCGCCGGCGTCCCGCGGAACGCGGAAGGCAGCTGCCAGCCGGGAGGCATGATGCCGACCACGGTGGCGGGCGCATCGTCGACGGTGAGCACCCGGCCGAGCACCCCGGAGTCCGAGCCGAAGCGCCGGCGCCAGAGTCCATCGCTCAGCAGGACCGGCACCGGGTGGCCGGGCAGGTCCTCCTCCGCGGAGAAGCGCCGTCCGAGCGCCGGGGACACGCCCAGTACCACGGGAGCCTCCGCCGTCATGTAGCCGGTGCGGACCCGCTCAGGCGAGCCCGATCCGGTCAGATTCGCGGCGCCGTCCGCGAACGCGGCGACCGACGCGAAGGCGTGAGATTGCTCGCGCAGGTCCCAGTATTCCGGCACGCTGAGCTCGGCGAGCGGGGCGCCGTCCCGGTGGCCCCAGATCATGGCGAGCCCCTCCGGGCGATCGTAGGGCAACGCCCGGAGAAGCACCCCGTCCACCACGCTGAAGATGGCCGTGTTCGCGCCGATGCCGAGGGCGAGCGTGAGCACGGCGACGGCGGTGAAGGCAGGGCGCTGCCGCAGGCCACGGAGGGCGTAGCGGAGGTCCTGCCGGAGGTCCGTCATTCGGACCTCAGCGACGTCATCGGATCGAGCCGCACGGCCCGCCGCGCGGGCAGGTAGAGCGCGGCGAGCGCCACCGCGCCGAGCAGCGCGGCTACGGTGAGATAGGTGAGCGGGTCGCGCGCGCTGACGTCGTACAGCTGGCTGGTGAGCACGCGGCTCAGGACCCAGGCACCGGTGAGGCCGAGGAGCAGGCCGATGCCTACCAGGCGCATGCCCTGCCCTACCACCAGTCCGAGCACGTCTCGGGAGCCCGCGCCGAGGGCCATGCGGATGCCGATCTCGTGCCGGCGCTGGGTCGTGTTGTAGGCCATGACCCCGTAGATGCCGATGGCCGACAGCAACAGGGCCAGACCCGCGAACAGGGTGAGCAGCAGGAGGGAGAAGCGCCGCTCGGCGCTGGCATTGGCGATCACCTTCTCCATGGGCATGACGCCGAAGACCGGCTGCTCAGGGTCGACGTCCCGGATCGCTCGCGTCACCGCGGATCCCAGTTCCGCGGGGTCACCCTCGGTGCGAACGAGGAATGCCATCTCCTGGCCCGGAAAGCGCTGGCTGGAGAGAAACAACTCCTCCCGCGGCGCCTGGTCCGGCGCCACCTGCCGCGTATCACCGGACACACCGACGATCGTGGCCATGGTACCGCGACCGCGGCGACCTCCGAAAAGCTCAATCCGGCGATCGATCGGGTCCTCACCGGGCCAGTATTTGGCCGCCATGGTCTGGTTGATCACGACCTCGGCCGGGCCGGTCGAGTCGACGACCGCCGACAGCGTGCGCCCCCGCCGGATGGGAATCTGCATCGTCTGGAAGTACTCGGGAGTCACCTGCCGCCCCTCGGCCACCGGTGACGGCTGATCGGGCGGGGACGGCCGGCCTTCGATCTCGAAGCGAGTGTCGCCCCGGCCGCGGTACGGCAGCCGGCTCACCAGCGCTACCTGACGGACACCGGGCACGTGCGCCACCGTGGCCTGGGCCCGGTCGTAGAATGCTCGCCGCTGCGCGTCGGTGAAAAAGCGGCCCTTGGACGGATCGTTCTGCACCGGCAGCCAGACCTGGAGCGCGAGCAGGTGCTCGGGGTTGAACCCCTCCTCGACCGAGATCAGCCGCTGGAAGCTGCGAAGCAGGAGACCCGCCCCGGCCAGCAGGACCAGCGCCACGGCGACTTCCATCACGACCAGCGCGCCCCGCACCCGGTTGCGCGGCGCGCCCGCGCTCGCGCCGCGTCCTGCATCCTTGAGCACGCTCTGCAGATCCGGCCGGGAGGCCTGGAACGCGGGAATCATCCCGAATCCGAGACCGGTCAGGATCGTGAGGATGGCGGTAAAGCCGAATACCGAACGATCGAGACCGATGTCTCTGGCCCGCGGCAGGTAGAGTCGCGCCAGGTCACCCAGCGCGCTCGTCCCCCAGGCGGCGATCAGCAGACCCACCAGGCCGCCCACCGCCGCGAGCAGGACGCTCTCGGTCAGCAGCTGCTGGATCAGGCGCAGACGGCTGCCGCCCATCGCCGTGCGGATGGCGATCTCGCGGTCCCGCGTGGTGGCGCGGGCGAGCAAAAGATTCGCCACATTCGCGCAGCCGATGAGCAGCACGAACCCGACCGCGCCCAGCAGGACGAACAGCGCCGGCCGGACGTTGCCCACGACCCGTTCGGCGAGCGGAATCCCCTCCGCCTGCCAGCCCAGAGCCGCCGGATAACTGTCGGGATAGCGCGTGGCGAGCCGCCCGGTCAGCGCGAGGAGCTGTGCCTGGAGCTGTTCCACCGTCGACCCCGGCTTCAGGCGGCCGATGAGATCGAAGACCCTGGCACCCCGCACGTTCATGAACGTGGTGTCAGGATTGTCGAGAGCGATGGGCGCCCAGAGTTCCATGGGCGAGGCGCCGCTCTCCACCGGGTGGCGGAAGCCGCGCGGCATGACGCCGACGATGGTGATCGGGTCGTCATCGAGCCGCACCGTCTTCCCGATCACGGCCCGTTCACCGCCGAAGCGGCGCTGCCAGAGGTCGTAGGAAATCAGCGCGACGTAACCGATCCGGCCACCGTCGTCGGCCTTGGTGAAGTCGCGCCCCAGCGCCGGCGCCACACCCAGCAGCGAGAAATAGTTGCTGCTCACAACCGCGGCCTGGATCCGCTCCGGCTGGTCGGAGCCCGTCAGGTTGATGTTGATGGGCCACACGGCAGCGAGATCCCGGATCGCCGGAACTTCCCGCAGCAGGTCCTGGTACTCCGGCTCCGACATCGGCAGGTCCTTGCGGCCGCGGCCGAGGAGCCGAGCGCGCAGCGACACCAGTTGGTCGGGCTGGGTATAGGCCAGCGGCCGGAGCAGCACCGCGTTGATCACGCTGAAGATCGCGGTGTTGGCGCCGATGCCGAGGCCCAGGGTGAGCACGGCGACCGCCGTGAACGCGGGCGTCCGCCCGAGCCCGCGGAACGCGAAGCGCAGATCCCGCCAGAACGCGTCCATCATGCCACCTCCCGATCGCGAGATGCGCCGGGCACGACGTGCCCGTCGAACAGGTAGACCGCGCGGCCGGCCTGGCGCAGGTAGCGCCGGTCGTGCGTGACGACGACCAGCGTCGCGCCGTCCGCGTTGAGCTCGTGGAGGAGCGCCATGATCGTCTCGCCGTTGCCGGAGTCGAGACTGCCGGTGGGCTCGTCCGCCAGCAGCACCAGGGGCTGGCCGGCGACCGCCCGCGCGACGGCCACCCGCTGCTGCTGGCCGCCCGAGAGCTGCGCCGGGAAGTGGTGCAGCCGGTGCAGCAGGCCGACTCGTTCCAAGGCCTCGTAGGCGGCGGCGCGGCGCGCGTCGGCCGCGAGGCCGCGGTAGCGGAGCGGCAGCTCCACGTTCTGCAGCACCGTGAGGTCGCCGATGAGATTGAACGCCTGGAACACGAACCCGATCGCGCGCGCCCGGACCCGGGCCCGCTGGGCGGACGACAGCGCGGAGACCGGCTCGCCCGCGAGCACGTAGCTGCCCTCGCTCGGCGAGTCGAGCAGGCCCAGGATCGAGAGCAGCGTGCTCTTGCCGCAGCCCGACGGGCCGCAGACCGCGAGGTATTCCCCGGCGCGGATCTCGAGCTCGATGCGCGAGAGCGCGTGGGTCTCGACCTCCTCGGCGTGGAAGATCTTCGAGATGCCCTGCAGGCGGATCAGCGGATCGATCGCGAGCGCCATGGCTCATTCGCTCCGGAGCGAGTCGACCGGGTCGGCGAGCGCCGCCCGTCGCGCCGGCAGATAGCACGCCAGGATCGCGGCGGCGGCCAGGAAGGCCGTCACCGCGAGGAAGGTGGGCGCATCGGTGGTCTCGACCTGAAAGAGCAGGCTTCGCAGGACCCGCCCGGCCGCCCAGGCCCCGACCATCCCGACCGAGATCCCGGCGGCGACGGGCGTCAGGCCCTGGCGCACCACCATCCCCAGCACGGCGCCGCGCCCGGCGCCGAGCGCCATGCGAATGCCCAGCTCGCGGGTGCGCTGCAGCACGCCGTAGGAGACGACCCCGTAGATCCCGATGGCGGCGAGCAGCAGCGCGGTCACCGCGAAGCTCCCCAGTACGAGCGCGCTGACCCGCGGGCGGGCCGTGATGCCCGAGATCCGCTGCTCCATGGTCGAGACGTCGCTCAGCGCGAGATCGCGGTCGAGCGCGGCCACCGCACCCCGCACGTCGGGGCCCAGGGTCAGCGGGTTCCGCACGGCCGTCCGCGCCACCAGCACAATCCAGCGGTCCGGTGATTGGGCCACGGGCACGTAGACCTGCGGATAGGGCGGCTGGCCGAGACCCTCCTGGCGGACGTCGCCCACGACACCCACCACCGTCCGCCAGAGCGCGGCGGTATCGGTCCGCTCGCCGAACGTGAGGCGCGCCCCTATCGGGTTCCGGCCGCCGAAGTAGCGGACGGCCGCCGCGTGGTTGATGACAGCGACCAGCGGCGCCTGGGCGCGGTCCGAGGGGTCGAACGCGCGCCCCGCCACCACCGGAACGCCCAGGGTCGAGAAGTAGTCCGCACTGGCCGAGAAGAGCTGGACGTCGTGCACCGTGCCCGCCGGGCGCGTGGGCTGGCCCTCGATGGCGAAGCTCACATATGGCGGTGAATCGCCGAGCGGCGCGTCCGTCACGACGGCGGCCGACCGGACCGACGGCAGCGCCGACAGCCGGCCCGTCACCTCCGCCAGAAACGCCGCCTGCGTCGCATCGTCTTCGTACTTGGCGCGAGGCAACAGCAGCCGGGCGGTGAGGAGTCCCTCGGTCTTGAATCCCGGCTCGACCCGAAGCAGTCGGTCGAAGCTCCGGACCAGCAGCCCCGCGCCGACGAGGAGCATGAACGCGAGCGCCACTTCCCCCAGGACCAACCCACCGCGAAGGTTTCGAAGCCCCGCGCCGCCCGCGACCGACCGGCTGCCGTCGCGCCCGGCGCCCGGGAGTGTCCCGCCGGCGAGCCGCGCGGCGGGCGCCAGGCCGAAGAGCAGACCGGTCGTGACCGACAGGACCAGCGCGAACGCGAGCGCCCGCCCGTCGAGTCCGACCTCCTCGGCACGCGGCAGCGTGCCAGGGCCGAGCGCCCCCAGCCCCTGCACGCCCCACGCCGCGACGAGCACGCCGAGCCCGCCGCCGAGCAGTCCCAGCACCACGCTCTCGGTGAGCAGCTGCCGGAGCAGGCGGCCGCGCGAGGCGCCGAGCGCCGTGCGGATCACGACCTCCTGGCCCCGGGCGGCGGCCCGGGCCAGCATCAGGTTGGCGACGTTCGCGCAGGCGATCAGCAGCACGAGGCCCACCGCCAGCATGAACAGCAGGAGCGCCGTCCGCACCGGACCGACCATGGCCTCCCGGAGCGGCAGCACATCCACGCTCCAGTTGGTGTTCGTCGCGGGGTACTGCCCAGCGAGGCGCCGCGCGACGGCCCTCATGTCGTCCTGCCCGCGCGTGAGCGAGACTCCCGCCTTGAGCCGGCCGATGACGTGCAGGAAGTCGGCCCTGCGCTCGAGGGTGGTATCGGTGGCGAGTGTGGTCCAGGCATCGACCGGTCCCTGGATCCGCGCGGAGGCCGGAGCGATCCCCACGACCGTGTACGCGGTCCCGTTGAGCTGGACCGGGCGGCCGAGGACGCCCGGATCGCCGCCGAAGCGGCGCCGCCAGAGACCTTCGCCCAGCACGGCGACGCGGGCCGCCGCGCGGGTGTCCTCGCCCGGCGCGAACATGCGGCCCCGGAGCGGGCTCACGCCGAGGGTGCGGAAGAAATCGGCGCTCACGAGGGCGCCGCGGATCATCTCGGGCTCCCCCGCGCCGGTCAGCGCAAAGCGCGTGTTGGCGAGCGCGGAAAGCCCCTCGAATGACGGCGTCTGCGCGCGCCAGTCGAGGAAGTCCGGCAGCGAGGCGGCCTCGTGGCCGATCTGGGGATGCAGTCCCCACACCCGCACCAGACGGTCGGGCTGCTCGAACGGCAGCGGCCGTAGCAGGACGGCGTTGACGACGCTGAAGATCGCCACGTTGGCCCCGATGCCGAGCCCGAGCGTGAGCACCGCCGTCAGGGTGAACGCGGGGTGCTGACGGAGGGCGCGAAACGCGTAGCGGAGATCCTGCAGCACGCTGTCCATGAACTCGCTCCGATCGCCGCGCGTCCGTTAGCTCACGGCGGAGAGCTGGCGCTCTTCCACGACCTTGCCATCGAACAGGTGCACCGAGCGCTCCGCGTGCCGCGCGTAGCGGGCATCGTGGGTGACCATGCAGATGGTGGCCCCGCCCTGGTGCAGCTCGCGCAGCAACTCCATGACCGCCTCGCCGTTGGTCGAGTCGAGATTGCCGGTCGGCTCATCGGCCAGGAGGATGGCCGGGTCGCCGGCCACCGCCCGGGCCACGGCGACGCGCTGCTGCTGGCCGCCCGAGAGCTGGGCCGGGAAGTGCTTCATCCGATGGCTCATGCCGACGCGCTCGAGTGCCGCCTGCACTCGCGTCCGCCGCTCCTCGGTCGGCATGCCGCGGTACGTGAGGGGCAGCTCCACGTTCTCGCAGACCGTGAGATCGCCGATCAGGTTGAACGCCTGGAAGATGAAACCGATCTGCCGGTTCCGGACCCGCGCCCGGTCCGACGCGGAAAGATTGGCGACCGGCTGCCCGTCGAGGACGTAGGTGCCGTCGGTGGGCGAGTCGAGCAGGCCCAGAATCGAAAGCAGCGTCGTCTTCCCGCACCCTGACGGCCCCGCGATCGCGAGGTACTCGCCGCGCCGGATGTCGAGGTGGATGTCCGAGAGCGCGTGGGTCTCGACCTCGTCCGTGTAGAACACCTTCTTGATTCCGGCCAGGGCAATCAACGACTCGCTCATGTCAGATCCTCTGGTTGTACGGAGTCAGGCGATCGACTATCGGCGACCGGCTTGTGGTCGTCCTGCGTGGTCACGTCGGTTGTCCTGCGGGGCCGTGCGCCGATAGCCGAGCCCCTGCCCTGCTGCCTCACTCCACCCGCACCCGATCCGAGCCGTCCCACCGGGACATGTCGGAGATGATCACCCGGTCCCCCATGCGCAGGCCGCCGGTCACCTCGACCGTGTTGACGGACGCCCGGCCGAGGCGCACCGTGGTGCGTACCGCCTCGGTGCCGTCCGGTGTCAGCTTGAAGAGGCCCACGGTGCTCCCGGGCTGGCCGAACGCGGGCCGGCCGACGTGGAGCACGTTGTCGAGCCGTTCGACCTGGATGGTGCCGTCCACCGAGAGGTCCGGCCGCGCGCCGCGAGGCAATTCACCCTGGAGCGACACGTCCACGGTCACGGTGCCGTTCTGCACGGCGGGGTCGATCCGCATGACCTTGCCGTGCGCGATCCCGTTGCGGGTGTCGATGTTGGCGGGCTGGCCCAGGGTGATGTCCTTCGCCTGGGTCTCGGGAATGCGGAGCACCGCCTTGAGGCGTCCGGGCTCGACGATCCGGGCGAGCGTGGCTCCGCTCTGGGCCCACTGTCCGACCTCGAGCGGCAGCTCCTGCAGGGTCCCGCCCGCCCCGGCGGTCACGACCATCGAGCGCACCCGGCCGTGCTGGAACTGGTTGACGTCGCGCAGGCGGTCCACCTGCGCCTGCTGGAGCGAGAGCTGCGAGTCGGCCGCCTGGTTCATCACGGCGAGCCGCTCCTGCTCGACCTTGTACCGGGTCGCCAGCTCCTCGACGTGGTCGCGGGCGCGGCTGGCCTCGTTGGGGGCGATCAGCTGCTTGGCCGCGAGCGACTCGGCGGCTTCGGCGTTGCGCTTGGCGTCCAGGAACGCGGCCCGGGCACCGGCGACCTGGGCTTCCTGGTTGAGCCGCTGCGAGATGAGATTGGCCTTGAGGTTTACCTGATCGGCGCGCGAGACGGTGAGCTGGCGCTCCGACTCGAGGGCCTCGAGCTGGACATCGGGATTGCTCAGCACCAGCAGGACGGTCTCCGCCTTCACCACCTCGCCGGCCTCCGCGAGCCGCCGCTCGACCCGGCCGGCGGTGACGGCCGAGATGTAGCGGATCCGCTCCGGCACGAGGGTGCCGGGGCCGCGCACTTCGATGACCAGCGGGCCGCGCTGGACCGAGTCGATCCAGACCGAGGCGCGATCCACGCGGGGCGCGGCCGGCTTGAGGCCGTGGAGCCCGAGCGTGGCCAGGACGATGCCGCCGACGGCGAGCACGCTGTAGATGACTTGTTTCCGGCCGCGTCGCGCGGGTGCCCGCGGAATGTCCACGCCTGTTCCTTGCGCTTGAGGACCCGAGACCACACCGATGGTCGCCCCGTTCGTAGGGAAGGACCGTGCCGCGAGTCGCGTCCGGAGAGCCGCAAGTCGGGCAATGACTTGCGCGCGCCCTCAAATCGGGTCACCGTTCGCCGGTGTTCGGATGCGGGATCGCCGAATCCCGGATTCGAACACTCGGTGTGCGCTCGACGCGGCGCTGATGCGTCTCCTTCCAATTCCGATTCCTCCGAGATGCCGATGGTGACCCCTTCACCGAAGGACCTCCGCGGCCTGGCCCTCGCTGGAAGCGCGATCCTCGCGATCGCTTGCGGCCACACCGATCCGTTCGACGCTCCACCCTACGGCACCACTCAGCCATTCGATCCGACCCCGCCCGCCCGGCTCACGCTGAACACCGGGCCCGACCGGTCGCCGGCCTGGCTGCCCGACGGCTCGGGGATCCTCTATTCGGCGCAGCAACTCACCCGTGCCGACGGTGACGTGTGCCTCGCGGAGCTGCCGGCCACCGGCGGCACGCAGCGACGCCTGGTGTGCGATCTCCATCCGCCGGAGTTCCAGGGCGGGAGGAATGTGGTCGAATCGCCGGCGGGGGCGCCGGACGGCCGGGTGGCCTTCGTGAGAGCGTTCTCCGCCCCCGAAGGAACCAGCCCGACCGTCGCGTCCCTGGTGGTCGGTAGCCTGTTGGATCCCTCGAACGCCGCGGTGGTTCAACCGCTGCTCGCCTCCCCGGGGGGTGGGCCTCAGCCCACCATCACACACCTCCACTGGCTGGATCCGGGCCATCTGGTCTACGTCAAGTCGGGAGCGGTGTACCGCCAGTTGTGCGCACCGTGCCCGTTCGACACCCTCGTCACCGGCCAGAGCGTCGCCCTCCTGGACGTGGGCCCGGGCGGCAGTCCCGCGCCCGTCCCCGGCACCGACTTCGCGTCCGGCGCGTCTCCCGGCGCATCGGCGGATGAGCTCTACTACACGCTCGGCGGCGATACCCGCGTCTATCGTCGCTCGCTCTCGACCGGCGACGTGACCGTCGTCTACGATTTTGGCGCGGCCGGAATCGCCCGCGACGTGGACGTCGCGGGAGGACGGCTCGCGGCCGTCGTGGGTGGCCGGGTGGCCTTCGGGGTGGATTCGACGCTTGGACCCACGCAGTGGGACAGCGGCGGCGTGGTCCACGTCGTGGATCTGGCCTCGAACTCGGACGTGGCCCTCGAGGGCGCGGGCGAGTTTCGCCACCCGGCGATCTCGCCGGCCGGCGACCGGCTCGTGGCCGAGGGCTATCCGCTCATCATCGTGACCTTCGAGGACCCGGCGACCGGAGAGCTCCTGGCGGACACCACCGTGTCCCACAACGGCGACCTCTACCTGTTCGGGGCCCCGTGACGTCCCGCCCGCGGGCACGCGCGCTGCTCGTTGCCGGGCTGCTGGCGCTGCCGGCCGGGACCGGCCTCGCGGCCCAGAGCGAGGGCGCTATCGCCGGCCGGGTCAGGGACACCGCCTCCGAGCGCTCGCTCGCCGGAGCGCAGGTGCTGGTGGACGAGCGGGTCGGTGCGGTCACCGACACCGGCGGCCTCTATCGGGTGCGGGCCGTCCGGACCGGATGGCATCGCGTGGCGGCGCGGCTCATCGGCTATCGCGGCGTCGTGCTCGACAGCGTGTTCGTGCGCGCCGGCGCCACCGTCACCGCGGATTTCGCGCTGCAGGCGAGCGCGGTCGAGCTGGCCCCCGTCGTGGTCACCGCGCCGGTCGACGAGCTGCTCGACCCGCTCGCCACCAGCACCGAGCAGAAGATCACGGCGGAGGACCTGCGCGACCTGCCGGTGAGCTCGCTCGAGGAGGCCGTCGCGCTGAGCGCCGGGAGCGTCGGACAGAGTTATCGCGGCGGCCGGATCGGCGAGGAGTCGTTCATCCTGGACGGGCTCGGGGTGAAGAACCAGCTCGACGCCGCGAACGGCGGGATCGGGCTCCGGATCCCACCCGATCTCCTGGGCGAGGCGTCGCTGGTCACCAACGCCTTCTCGGCCCGGTACGGGCAGGCGCTGTCGGGCATGGTCAACGTCGTCACGCGCGAACCGGGGAGCACCTGGGAGGGACGCGCGGCGATCGAGACCGACCGGCCGTTCGGCGGCTCGCTCGATCATGGGCTGGACCGGCTGGCGGTGCGGGCCGGCGGGCCCATCGCCGGGGGCGTGGGACTGGTGGCCGCCCTGGACCTGAGCGGCCGGCTCGACGACGACCCGGTCAACGCGCCGCCTCCGCCGGATCCGCGCGATCCGCGCACGGCCGAGCCGGCGCTCCTTCCGCACAACAGCGGCGAGCAGTGGAATGGCGCCGCCAAGCTCGTGGTCCCCATCGCATCGGGCGCCGAGCTCCGGATCTTCGGCCTCCACTCCGAAGACCAGCGGCTGCTCTACGACCCGGCGTACAAGTACGATCCCGGCTTTGCCCCGGCGCAGCGGACCCGCGGCGACCTGCTGACCGGCCACCTGCAATGGCGGACCCTGCCCACCTCGGCGGTGCCGCTCGTCCTGGATCTCCGCGCGGGGAGGTTCGTGCGCGATTTCGTTCGAGGGCAGCTCGACGGCACGGTGGATTACAAGATCGGCGCGCTGACCGGATCCCCGTTCCACGTCGTCGGCGAGGACCTCGCGCGGGCCCAAGAACCCGCGGCGGGTCCCATCCCCGGGCTCACCACCCCGACCTTCAGCGACTCCACCCCATGGGGAGTGCCGGCATTCTTTCTGGCGGGCGGGTCGAACGGCGACCTGGGCTGGAATCGCTTCGGCGAGACCCGGCTGCAGCTCGACGCGACCTACGGCGGCATTCGACAGGTCGACCTGTTCGTGGGCGGGGAGTTCGCCGCCCAGCAGGTACGGACCTTCCAGCGCGTGTTCGGCTCGCTGCCGGTGGGCGACACGGTTCCGCCCGCCGCCATCTCCGCGTTCTCGCCCCGAAGCGCCGCGGGATACATCGAGGCCCAGACCCGGGTGGCCGACATCGCCGTGACCGCGGGGCTTCGCTACGACCGGTTCGACGCCCGCACGCTGAGCGCCAACGAGGCGCGCGGCGCACAGCACGACCTGAGCCCGCGGTTCGCCGTCTCGACCGTGCTGCAGGGCGCCACCGTGGTCGCGAGCTACGGCCAGTTCTCCCAGGCGCCGGACTATCAGTTCCTGGTGGACGCGGCGTTCGACGACACCACCCGGACCGGCCGCTTCCGCCGGGGCAACCCCGACCTGGGCTACGAGCGCGCGACCCAGTACGAGCTCAGCCTGCGGGTGCGGGCGGTCGAGGCGGTGTCGGTCCGGATCGGCGTGTACCAGAAACGACTCACCGGCCTGGTGGCCTCGGTGCCACTCGGTATCAACCCCGACTCGACCGTCTTCGGCAACGCCGACGCGGGAACGGCGCGAGGGGTCGAGATCCTCGCGGAGCGTGAGCTCCGGAACGGGTACGGCTTTCGCGTCGCGTATACGCTGAGCGATGCGAAGGCCACCTCCACCGATCCGTTCCTCCTCAATCGGTTGATCGTCGTGGACCCGTTCACCGGGGACACCAGCCGGCCCGCGCGGGCCGAGTTCCCGCTCGACTTCGACCAGCGGCACACGCTCACGGTCATCGCCCGCGGCAAGGTGCCGGACGCGACGGGGCCGAGGATCCTCGGCGTGCGGCCGGTCGCCGGGCTCGAGGGCGCGGTGATCGTGCGCGCCCTCTCCGGACTACCCTTCACCCGGGAGTCGAGCACCACGAAAGATTCGATGATCGGACTTCCCAACGGCTCGCGGCTGCCCGGGAACTCGACGGTGGACCTGCTGGTGCGGCGCCCGCTCCGCATCGGGCGGACCGCGGGCGGGATCTACTTCGACGTCCGGAACCTGCTCAATCGGAGAAACATCGTGGCGGTGCGCCGGGATTCGGGCGAGCCCCAGCCCGCCGACGCCGAAGTGCTGCGGCTGGCGGAGCTGGCCTATGCTGCGCATCCCGAGACGATTCCCTATGAGTCGGCGCGCTACCGCCGCTCCGCCGACCTGAACGGCGATGGCTACCTCACGGGACGGAGTGAGCTCTTCCCGCTCTACGCCGCCGCGGCGCGCGACTTCACCCAGCCGATCTTCGCCTACGGCCCTCCCAGGCTCGCGCGCCTGGGCATCGAGCTGCTGTTCTAGTCGGCCGGGACGAGGGCGTCGAGCGCTTCCTCGAGCAGCGCCTTGTTGATGGCCATCGCCGCCTCGACACCCTCGGCGGCGGCCACGATCAGAAACTGCGCCTCCCGCGACGCATCGCCGCACACGTAGAGGCCCGGCACGCTGGTCGCCTCGCATTTCCCCGTGTCCACCGCCCCCTGCTCGGTGAACCGGCATCCCAGGCGCGCCGGCAGCTCGGAGGCCTGGCGCTGGCCGGTCACGAAGAACAGCGCCCGCCGTGTTGCCGGGACGCCCTCGGCGAAGACCAGCCGCTCGAGCATGCCGTCCGTCCCCTCGAGGCGAACGAGCCGGTCTTCACGCACGGGAATCCCGAGCGCCTCCAGCCGCTCGCGCATGCCGTCCGTCAGGTCGGCCGGGCCATCGGTGCAGAGCAGCAGGTCGCGGCTCCAGACCGTCAGGCCCAGCGCCAGGCCAGCCGCCTGATCGCCCTGGCCGTACGCGGCGATCGGCCGGTCGCGCCACTCCCATCCGTCGCAGTAGGGGCAGTGGTGGACGCTTCGCCCGTAGAGCGCTTCCAACCCTTCGATCTCCGGCAGATCGTCCAACACGCCGGCGGCGAGGAGCAGCTTCCGGGACCGCAGCCGGACGCCGTCGGCGCACACGGCCTCGAACCAGCCGCCGTCGATCCGTACGGCGTCTACGACCTCGACGCGGCGCAACTCGACCGTGTCATAGGGCGCGAGCTGCTCGCGCGCCAGCCGGAGCAGCTCGGTGGGCGAGGTGCCGTCCCGAGTCAGAAACCCGTGCGTGGCGTGCGCCCAGCGGTTGCGCGGGCGACCGGTGTCGCACACGACCACGCGCCGGCGGCAGCGGCCGAGCATGAGCGCGGCGCTGAGGCCCGCCGCGCCGCCGCCAACAACGACGCAGTCGTATTCGGGCGTCAAGGCGCGCGGATCGCGGACTCCGGCGCGGTGGCCGGATCCCGCGCATCCATCACCTGCTTGAAGCGCCTGAGGTCGTCGGCAATCTGCTGCTCCGGTGCGGCCCCCAGCACGTGGGCCACCGCGTCGCCGACCCGACCGGCCGGCGCCGCGTAGCGCATGATCACCCGGACCTCGGTACCCCCCTCGAGGGCCGGCGCGAAGAGGACGGAGCCCGCCTGGTCCACGTCGGCCTCGGGCAAGGAGCGCCAGGCGATCAGCTCGTTCTCGATTTCGTTGTGGATCTCCGCATCCCACTCGACGCGGGTACCGATGGGGCCCTTGGCGACCCAATGAGAGCGGCGCTCGTCGAGAACCGTCACCGACTCGAGATTCTCCATGAAGCGCGGCAGGTTGTCGAACTGCCGCCAGAACCGGAACAGCTCGTCGGCCGGTCGATGGATGACGGTCGATTGCTCGATCATGGTGCCCTCACCCTGCCGCAGGCTGGCCACCGGGCTGACGGGACGGTCGTCCAGGGCGGAGTTCCGGCCCAACACCTGGTTGATCTCACAATGGCCGGTCCAGGCGCGGCGGATGAGCGCGGCGCCTAACGGCACCAGCACGGTGCGGAACCGCCGCCGCCGTAGCCCATACGCCACGGCGGCGGCTCCCGCCACAGCGGAGATCCACCGCTCCGTTCGGCCGACATTGATTCCCACGCGCGGAGGGCGCCAGGCCGGCGGCTCCTCCCAGGCCGGCGCGACGTTACTGGTGATCGATGTCGTCATGCAGGTCTCCTGGCATTCGTCAGTCGCCCTCCGGGCGGTTGCCGTCGGGGGCCACGATGTCGTCGTCGAGCCGCGGATGGCGGCGGGGATCCTCGAGGTCGAGCTCGCCGGCGCTCGCGTCCTGGTCGCGCGCCTGCTGGAGCTCGAATGCGCGGCGCTCGTCCTCGGTCATGGCCGCGAACTCACGGCCCAGATTCTTCGCCATGCCGCTCACTCCTCACGGTGGTGGATTCGAGCAGTGTCTTGAGCCGCCCAAGGTCTTCATTCATCCGCGCGCGGGGGTCGGCCCCGAAGAATTCCGCCATGGCGCGTCCGGCGCGGCCGGCCGGCGGGTTGTAGCAGAAGCGGAAATCGATCCGCGTGCCGGCGGCCTCGCGGGCAAAGCGAATGGCCCCGGCATTCTCGAGCATCGAGCCGGGTTCGCTCCGCCACGTCAACCGCCGGTTTTCCTCCCGGTCGGTCAGGACCGCATTCCACTCGACCGGCATCCCGCCCGGCCCGTGCACTACCCAGCGCGAGCGGCCCCCACCGAGATCGTCGACCCGCCTGACATTGGACATGAACAGCGGGAAGTTGTCGTAGTGCGACCAGAAGCTGAACACCTGCTCGAGCGGCGCCTCGACGTAGAGCGTCTGCTGGATGTCCACGACCCGGCGCCGCTCTGCTCCCGAGCGGAGGGTGGGTGGTGCCTGCCGAAGGCCCGCCGTGGCCAGGGTCAGTCCGGCGCTCCTCAGCGCACGGCCGGTGCGGCCGCGGCGGAAGACGCCATAGCCGAGCAGGGCGCCGCCGGCGACCTGCGCCAGCCTCGGGCCGCGCATGAGGCCTCCAGGCCGCAGGTTAGCGGCCTCCAATCCCTCGATGTCGCCGAGTCGGGATCCGTAGCGGCCGGACGCGTCCGGGCGGCCCTGCACCCGGGCCCGCAATCGCTCGCGGCGGCGTGCGCCCCGATCCGGGTCCAGGAAGTAGACCAGACCCGCCCCGACCGCGATCCCGCCTAGAAAGTCTCTCGCACCCATCCGTCCCTCCACGGTGTCGGTCGTTCAGCCCACCCAAAGGATACCGCAGCGGGTCTTGCGGCTGTGATCGGCCTCACCTTCTGACCATCTCGCACCGACGTCCGTCGGGACGGTCGTTACCTTTCCTTGGATCCTCGCTTTCCTCGAAAGGAGCGCCCTCCATGCCGTTGCTGTTTGTCTGTATCGGCCTCGTCGCCGGCGTGCTGTCAGGGCTGTTCGGCATCGGTGGCGGCCTGCTGATCGTGCCGGCGTTGGTCTTTCTGGCCCGGTTCTCCACCAAGCTGGCCCTGGGCACGTCACTCGGCGCGCTCCTCCTGCCGGTGGGTGCGCTCGGCGCCTACACCTACTGGCGGAACGGGCACGTCGACTTCCGGGCCTCCCTGTTGATCGCCGCCGGGCTCACGGTCGGGGCCTTGGGCGGCTCCCTGCTGGCGCAGTCCCTCCCGGCGGTGACGCTGCAGCGCATGTTCGCCGCGTTCCTGGTAGTCATGGCCCTGCAGCTCTGGTGGAAGGCAGGCGTGGCGTGAACCTCGTCAGCGCGACCTTCCAGGCGGGCCAACCGCTACCGGTCGAGTGCACCTGCGACGGAGCGGACCGCTCGCCCCAGCTTACGTGGAGCGAGATTCCGGTCGCCACCCGGAGCTTTGCGCTCGTCTGTGACGATCCCGACGCGCCACGGGGCACCTGGGTGCACTGGGTGCTCTTCAACCTTCCGGCGGACGCGGTGGAGCTGGCTTCGGGCGTGCCGAGCGATCCGGAACTGCCCTCGGGCGCTCGGCAGGGCGTCAACGATTCCGGCGACACCGGCTACGGTGGCCCCTGCCCTCCTCCCGGCGCGCCTCACCGGTACTTCTTCCGGCTCTACTCGCTGGACACGAGTCTCAATCGTCTTGCGGGCATCACCCGGGCGGAGCTCGACCAGGCCATGCGGGATCACGTTCTGGCCGAAGCGACGATCATGGGGACGTATCGGCGATGAGGGTCGCGCTCGTGGCCGCCGCTGCCGTGAGCGCGGCCGTCCTGCTCGTGAGCGGGTGCTCCCGGCCCGGCGGGGCGGGCGCGCCGGGCCCGGAGCCCGTGGCGGCGGGCACCTTCCACGACGCGGCCGGCGAGCGCATCGGCGTCGCGACCCTCACCGACAGCGCGGGGTCGCTCCGGCTCGGCGTGAGTGTGGGGTCGCTCGCGCCGGGGCTGCACGGCCTTCACTTCCATTCCCAGGGAAGCTGTACCGGCCCGGACTTCGCGTCGGCTGGACCTCACTTCAATCCCACCGACCGGAAGCACGGCCGGCTCAATCCCGACGGGGCGCACCTGGGTGATCTTCCGAACCTCGTCGTGGGTGTCGATGGCTCCGCCGACACGAGCCTGGTAGTCCCCCGTGAGTTTGCGGGTACCGGGCCCGCTTCGCTGCTCCAGCCCGGCGGGACGGCGTTGGTCATCCACGCCCAGGCCGACGACGAGCGTACGGATCCGAGCGGCAACTCGGGCGCGCGCGTGGCCTGCGCCGACCTCGAGCCCGGCTGAATGGACCCTTCGCGCGTGCCGGCCTCGACCGAAGTCCGCGCGCTCATCACCCGCGGCAGCGGGCGGAACTATGCGGCAACCTCGCCCGCGGCCGACGATCCGCGCCTCCGCCCTCGCGTGCTGCCGCTCGCGCCGGCGCCGGCCGCCGAGCGAGTGATCCGCGCCCTCGCGGGGCTCCGCGGCTGGCATGTCGTCGGCCGGCGGGACGGCGTGATCCAGGCCACCCGCACGACGCGGCTGTTCCGCTTCGTCGACGATGTCGTCATCCTGCTCGAGCCCGCCGCCGGCGGCACCGCGGTGTCGGCGCGGAGCGCGTCCCGCGTCGGTCGGGGCGACCTCGGCCAGAATCGGCGCAACCTCGCGGAGCTTTGGCGCGCGCTCGGCCTTGGCGAATGACTTTGCTCCGGCTCACCGACCGCGGCCTCTACTGCGAGGCCGGTGACTTCTTCGTCGACCCCTGGGGTCCGGTCGACCGCGCGATCGTCACCCACGGCCACGGCGACCACCTCGCCTGGGGGTGCCGAGCCTATCTCACCGCCGAGCCCGGTGTGCCGGTGCTCCGGGAACGCCTCGACCCATCCGCCCGGATCCGCGGGACCCCGTATGGCGAGACGGTGGACATCGATGGCGTCCGCGTGTCGCTCCACCCCGCGGGCCACATCCTGGGCTCCGCCCAGATCCGGGTCGAACACGCCGGGGAAGTCTGGGCCGTCTCGGGCGACTACAAGACCGAAGCCGACCCCACCTGCGCGCCGTTCGAGCTGGTGCGCTGCCACACGTTCGTCACCGAAAGCACGTTCGGGCTTCCGGTCTACCGTTGGCCCTCGTCGCGGTCCGTGACCGACGAGATCCACGCCTGGTGGCGAGCGAATCAGACGGCCGGCAAGGCATCGCTGCTCTTCGGCTACGCCCTGGGCAAGGCGCAGCGGCTGGTCGCCGGACTCGACCCCGCGACCGGGCCTATCCTGACGCACGGCGCGGTGGAGCGGATGAATGCCGTATACCGCCGGGCGGGCATAGCGCTGCCGCCGACCACCCACGCGAGCGCGTCCGACCGCTCGCAGTGGAAGCGCGCGATCGTGATCGCTCCGCCGTCAGCCGACGGCTCCGCCTGGGCTCGGCGATTCGGGGCTCAATCCACCGCCTTCGCGTCCGGCTGGATGGCGGTGCGCGGCACCCGGCGCCGGCGCGCCGTGGACCGCGGCTTCACCGTGTCGGACCACGTGGACTGGCCCAGCCTGTTGCAGGCGATCGCGGCCACCGGCGCCGCCCGCGTGTGGGTGACGCACGGGTACACCGGTGTGCTGGTGCGCTGGCTTCGGGAGCGGGGGCTCGAGGCCGACGCGCTGGAGACGCGCTACGGGGGCGAGCACGAGGACGCGCCCGTGGACGCGGACGAGGCTCCGCCCGGCCCATGAGAGCATTCGCCCGGCTGTTCACGGCGCTGGACGAGTCCAATGCCACGGGGGAGAAAGTGGCGGCCCTGGTGGAGTACTTCCGCGGCGCCCCGCCCGGCGACGCGGCATGGGCGGTGCATTTCCTGAGCGGCCGCCGACCCAAGCGCCTGGTGCGCAACGCGGACCTGCGAGCGTGGGCCGCGGCGGAAGCAGGAGTTCCGGACTGGCTGTTCGAGGAGAGCTACCACGCCGTGGGCGACCTGGCGGAGACCATCACGCTCCTGCTGCCCGACACCCTCGCCTCGAGCGACCTCCCGCTCTCGCTCTGGGTCGAACAGCGGCTGCTCGGCCTCCGGGGCCAGGCCGACGAAGTGCAGCATGCGGAGTTCGTGCGGGCCTGGCGCGAGCTCGGGCGCCGAGAGCGCTATGTCTGGAACAAGCTGATTACCGGTAGCTTCCGGGTCGGCGCGTCGGCTCGGCTGGTCGTTCGGGCGCTCGCCGAAGTCAGCGGCGTGGACGAGGGCACCATCGCGCACCGGCTGATGGGCGCCTGGGACCCGTCGCCGGAGTTCTTCGCGCGTCTCATGGCCCCCGATACCCGGGACGCCGACGTGAGCCGACCGTATCCCTTCTATTTGGCCTACCCGCTCGAGCAGGAGCCCGCCACGCTGGGCGACCCGGCGGACTGGCTGGCGGAGTGGAAGTGGGACGGCATCCGGGCGCAGTTGCTGCGCCGCGCCGGCCGGAGCTTTCTCTGGTCCCGCGGCGAGGAGCTCCTGAGCGGGAGGTTTCCGGAAGTCGAGGAGGCGGCCCGGCTGCTGCCCGACGGTACGGTACTCGATGGTGAGCTCCTGCCCTGGATGGATCAGGCGCCGCTCCCCTTCGCCCAGCTCCAGCGCCGCATCGGCCGAAAGACGCTCGGCCGCCAGATCCTGGGTGAGGTGCCGGTGGTGCTGGTCGCGTACGACCTGCTCGAGGCGGGCGGGGAGGATCTCCGGGACCGGCCCTTCATCGAACGCCGGGAGCGGCTGGCCGCGTTGCTCGAGGCGACGCCGTCCGCGGGCAGGCTCCGGCTCTCGCCGCTGGTCGAGGCGGCCGCCTGGCCCGAAATCGAAGCCGCCCGCGACCGGGCGCGGGAGACGGGCGCCGAGGGGCTGATGCTGAAGCGTCGCGGCAGCGCGTACGGCGTCGGCCGGAGGCGCGGCGACTGGTGGAAGTGGAAGGTGGACCCGCACTCGGTCGACGCCGTGCTGATCTCCGCCCAACCGGGCAGCGGCCGCCGCGCCGGTCTCTACACCGACTACACCTTCGGCGTCTGGGACGCCGGCCGCCTGGTGCCGTTCGCGAAGGCCTATTCGGGCCTCACCGACGACGAGATCCGGAAGGTGGACGCCTTCGTGCGGCGCAACACCGTGGAGAAGTTCGGTCCCGTGCGCACCGTGAAGCCGGAGCTGGTCTTCGAGCTGGCGTTCGAAGGCATCCAGCGCTCGACCCGCCACAAGTCCGGCATCGCGGTCCGGTTTCCGCGAATGGCCCGGTGGCGCACGGACAAACGGCCGGAGGACGCCGACACGCTGGAGACGGTGCGTGGCTTGATCGGCCAGGAGGAGGTGTGATACCGTGCGAGTCGTCCTTCGTCTCGAGCGCTGGCCGTCATCCGGAGCGGTCACTGTCACTGTCATGCGAGTGGTCACGGTCACGCGGAGCAGGCACTGTCAACTGTCATCCCGAGCGAAGCGAGGGATCTCGCCCGGGATCGTTCGAGCATGGCACGGTAGCATCGTCGCACCAGTCGGACCGATGACCCATTCGCGCACGCCGCGGGAACACGCCCCGCCACCCTGATCCCGATGCCGGCATTCATTTGTATCACCTGCGGTACCCAGTACGCCGACGCCACGAGGCCGCCTGAGCATTGCACCATCTGCTCGGAGGAGCGCCAGTATATCGGCTGGCAGGGACAGCGCTGGACCACGCTCGACCAGCTTCGCACCGGGCACCGGAACCGGCTGGAGGACGAAGGGCCGGGCCTCGTGGGCATCGGCACCGACCCCAGGTTTGCCATCGGTCAGCGGGCGCTTCACATCCGCACCTCGGAGGGCGGCTTCCTGTGGGACTGCATCAGCCTCGTGGACGACGCCACGGTCGCGGCAGTGCAGGCGCTCGGAGGTATCACAGGGATCGCGATCTCCCACCCGCACTACTATGCGAGCATGGTCGAGTGGAGTCGCGCGCTGGGCGACGTCCCGGTGTATCTCCACGCCGAGGACGGTCAGTGGGTCATGCGGCACGATCGCGCGGTCCGGTTCTGGGACGGTGACACGCTCGCGCCCGCGCCGGGTATCACCCTTATCCGGTGCGGTGGCCATTTCGCGGGAGGCACCGTGCTCCACTGGGCCGATGGCGCCGATGGGGCAGGCGCGCTCCTGACCGGGGACATCATCATGGTGGGCGAGGACCGCCGGACGGCGGGGTTCATGTACAGCTTCCCGAATTACATCCCTCTCAACGCACGGACCGTGCAGCGTATCGGCACGATGGTGGAGCCGTTCGAGTTCGAGCACGTGCACGGAGGCTGGTTCGGCCGCAACATCCTGGCGGGGGGCAAGCAGGCAGTGCGCTATTCGGTGCGCCGGTACGTGCACGCGATCTCGGACCGGGGCGACGCATGAGCCCGCGCCTCATCCTGAGCGGATCCGATCGGCCGCGGCATGCGAGTGAGGCCGGACGCTCACCTGCTGCACCGGCCCGATCCTTCGCGGAGTCTACCCTGCGCGCAGCGAACGGGCCCAGGGTGATACGAACCTCCTCGCACCGCCCTGCCGCGGCACCCCATGCCGCGTAACGCCGGCGGCGCCCTCGCGGTCGACCTCAGGCGCGCCCGCGCCGCCCGGCGCAGAGCCGAGCGCGCCTGCGAGGCCGCGGCACCTGGCGGGACGCGCGATGCGCCCCGCTCACCGACCTACCGGGTCTCCTGCCGGAACCGCGACCCGTTCGAGTGCGTGCGCGAGTGGTTCGAGCTCCACGGCTGGACCCCGTTCCCGTTTCAGGAGGCGGTCTGGCGGGCATATCTCGCCGGCGAGAGCGGCCTCATTCACGCAGCTACCGGCACCGGAAAGACGTATGCCGCGTGGATGGGCCCGGTCCTGGAGTGGCTGCGCGACTACCCCGTGCGCCCGCGCCGGAAGGCGGAGGCCCCGCCGCTTCGCATCCTCTGGATCACCCCGCTCCGGGCGCTCGCCGCAGACACCGAGGCAGCGCTGCGTGCGCCCGTCGAGGACCTCGGGCTGCCATGGACGGTTCAATCCCGCACCGGCGACACATCCGCCCGCATTCGAGCGCGCCAGCGCGAGCGCCTGCCCACGGCGCTCGTAACCACGCCCGAGAGCCTCTCGCTGCTGCTGACGCGCGACGACGCCGCTGACCTGTTCGGCCACGTCGAGCTGGTGGTCGTGGACGAATGGCACGAGCTGCTGGCGAGCAAGCGCGGGGTGCAGACCGAGCTCGCGCTGGCGCGGCTCCGCCGGTTCCGTCCCACCCTTCGGACCCTCGGACTGTCTGCCACGCTTGGCAATCTGGACGTGGCCCGGGATGCGCTGCTAGGCGTCGGCCCCGACGGCGCCCCGCGACCGGGCCGCACCATCCGCGGTCTGGTCCCGAAAGCGCTGCAGGTCGATGCCCTGATTCCCGAGACCATGGAGCGCTTCCCCTGGTCGGGGCAGATCGGCCTCAGGCTCTTGCCCGAGGTGGTGGGCGCCATCGAGGAGGGCGAGAGCGCGCTCGTCTTCACCAATACCCGCGCCACGGCCGAAATCTGGTACCAAGCGCTGCTGGCCGCCCGGCCGGACTGGGCGGGGATCATGGCACTCCATCACGGCTCGCTCGACCGCGCCACGCGCGAGTGGGTGGAGGACGGGCTCCGCGATGGCAAGCTTCGCTGCGTCGTGTGCACATCCACGCTCGACCTGGGCGTGGACTTCACGCCCGTGGATCGCGTGCTGCAGGTCGGAAGCCCCAAGGCCGTCGGGCGCCTGATCCAGCGGGCGGGCCGGAGCGGCCATCAGCCCGGGGCCGTGAGCCGGCTGACCTGCGTCCCGACCAACGCGCTCGAGCTGGTGGATGTGGCCGCCGCCCGTGATGCCCTGGAGGCCGGACGCATCGAAGCCCGCCGCCCCGTCGAGCGGCCGCTCGATCTGCTGGCCCAGCACGCCGTGACGGTCGCGCTGGGCGGCGGCTTCGCCGCGGACAAGCTCTACGATGAAGTGCGCACCACCAGCGCATTTCGCGGGCTCACGCGAGCCGAGTGGGCCTGGGTGCTCGACTTCATCACCTATGGCGGTCACGCACTCCGCGCTTACCCCGAATACAGCAAGGTCGTCGTCCGGGACGGCCGCTACGTCGTGACCAGCCGCATGGTGGCCATGCGCCACCGGTTGTCGATCGGGACCATCGTGAGCGAGAGCTCGATGAAGGTGCAGTTCCTCCGCGGCCGGACTCTCGGCTCGGTCGAGGAGAACTTCATCGCCCGGCTCCGCCCGGGCGACAACTTCACCTTCGCGGGACGGACGCTGGAGTTCGTCCGCACCCAGGGCATGACGGCCTACGTCCGGAAGTCCACCAAGAAGACCTCCATCGTGCCGCACTGGTCCGGCGTGCGCTTCCCGATCTCGCCCGAGCTCGCCGCCGGCATCCGGGACAAGCTCGACCAGGCTCGCCGCGGCCGATTCGACGGCCCCGAGATGGAGGCGGTTCGCCCGATCCTGGAGCTGCAGGCGGCCTGGTCGCGGCTGCCCGCGGCCGACGAGCTGCTGATCGAACGGGTGCGCACCCGCGAGGGGCATCACCTGTTCTTCTATCCGGTCGAGGGGCGGCTCGTGCACGAGGGGCTCGCGGCGCTGTTCGCGTATCGCATCGCGCAGCTTGGCCCGATCTCGTTCACGCTCGCCGCTAACGACTACGGCCTCGAGCTGCTCTCGGCCGACCCGCCCCCGATCGCGGAGGCGATCGAGGCCGGCCTCTTCTCCCCGGCGCACCTGCTCCACGACATCCCGGCCAGTCTCAACGCGGCCGAGCTGGCGCGGCGCCAGTTCCGCGAGATCGCGCGGGTCGCCGGGCTCATCTTTCAGGGTTATCCCGGCGTGCACAAGTCGGTCAAGCAGGTGCAGGCGTCGAGCGAGCTGCTGTACGACGTGTTCGCGCGCTACGACCCCGACAACCTGCTCCTGTTCCAGGCCCATCGCGAAGTGCTCGAGCGGCAGCTCGAGCAGAGCCGTCTCGGGCGCGCCCTCGAGCGGATCGCCGCGGGGGCGATCTCGCTGGTGGACGTGGAGCGGCCCACCCCGCTCGCGTTCCCGCTGCTCGTGGACCGTGCCCGCGAGCAAGTGAGTACCGAGAAGCTGGCCGATCGGATCCGGCGCATGGCGGCCCCACTCGAGAAGGCCGCCGATGCGCCCCGGTTCGGTCGGGGCGGGAGCCGCGGCTTCAGGAGCGGTGGATGACCGACGTCGTCCTGCGCCTGGCCGACGAGGAGGTGCGGCTCTTGCCCGAGCGCGCGCTGTTCTGGCCCCGGACCGCCACGCTGGTCGTGGCCGACCTGCACTGGGGCAAGGGCGCCACCTTCCGCGCCGCGGGCATTCCGATACCCATGGGCTCGACCGGCGACGATCTCGACCGCCTGGACGCGGCCCTTCGGCGCACCGCGGCGGACCGGCTGATGGTCCTGGGTGACCTCTTCCACGCGCGCGCCGGCCGGATCGCGACCCGCACCCTGGCCGAGCTCCGCCGGTGGCGCGACCTCCGAGCCGGGCTCGAGATCATGCTCGTGCGCGGGAACCATGATCGGCACGCCGGCGATCCACCCGACGATCTCAGGATCAACTGCGTCAACGCGCCGGCGTTCGTCCCCCCGTTCATCCTGCGGCACGAGCCCGCCGTCGCCCCGGGCGGCTACACCCTGGCGGGGCACGTCCATCCGGGCATGGTGTTGTGCGGCCGCGCGCTTCGGCGCGAGCGCCTGCCCTGCTTCCTCCTGGGCGATCGGGTGGCGCTGCTGCCCGCGTTCGGAAGCTTTACCGGTCTGGGCATCGTCGAGCCGGGACCCGGCGATCGCGCTTTCGTCATCGGCGGCGACGAGGTGATCGAGGTGGGAATGCTGCCCTGAGACCGACCACGCGCCGAGCCGCGGCGGCACTGGCGGGGCCCTGGTGGAAGCGCTACCATCTGGCGCGGGCACGGTATGTACGTCAGCGGGAGGTCGCGGTCGATGATGGATCCACGGGTGCGCACGGAACGGCTCGAGCTGGCGCCGCTCGCCGTCGAGGAGATCGAGGCGCTCATCGCCGGTGATGGCGCGCGCCTGCGCGAGCTCACGGGCGCCCTCTTTCCTCGCCCCGCCACGCCCCCGCCCTACATGGCCGATCCGCTCCCCGAGGTGCGCGCCCGCCTGCGCGCGCACCCCGAGGAGGCGGCGTGGTGGAACTGGCTGGTGTTCGAGCGGGAAACGGCGCGTGCGGTGGGGTCCGTGGCCTTCGCCGGGCCGCCGAACGACGCCGGCGCCGTCCTGATCGGCTATGCGATGTACGAGCAGTTCGAGGGCCACGGGTACGCCACCGAGGCGGTCCGGGCCCTGATCGGGTGGGCGTTCCAGCAGCCCGGCGTGAAGCAGGTGCGGACCCTGGCGCCGGTCTGGAACACGCCGGCACTGCGTGTCGCCGAGAACCTGGGCATGCGGCCCGTCGCGTCCGACGAGGACGACGATGTCGGCGAGGTGCTGGTCTACGCCGTCACTGCGCCAGCATCCGTCGGATCGGCCTGATCAGGAGCGCCAGGACCACTCCCGCGGCCAGGGCCGTGCCGGTCACCAGGGTGAACAGCGTGGTGAGCGGCATGGTCTCGTAGACGCTCGCTGCCATGCCCGCCAGATAGCTCCCCACGCCCAGCGCCATGAACCAGACCCCCATGACCAGCCCCGAGACTCGCGTCGGCGCGAGCGTGCTCATCGCGCTGAGCCCCACCGGGCTGAGACAGAGCTCTCCCCACACCTGCAGCAGGTAGGAGGCCACCAGCCAGAGCGGGCTCACCCGCACGCCCGTCGAGGCCACCGCCGCTGCGCCGATCATGATGGCGAAGGCCGCAGCGAGGAGGAAGAGCGCGGCCGTGAACTTCGCGGTGCTCGACGGGTTCCGCGTCCCCAGCCGGAGCCACACCGCGCCGAACACCGCCGCGAAGGTGATGACGAAGAGCGGCGGGAGCGACTGATACCAGCTCGCCGGGAAGCTCCGGCCGAACACGACGTTGAGCGTATTGCGCTGGGCGAAGAGGTTGAGCGTGCTGCCCGCCTGCTCGTACGCCATCCAGAACACCGTCGCCGCCACGAACAGGACGGCCACCACCACCAGCCGCTTCCGCTCCGCCGGAGTCCAGCGCGCGATGAAGAGCAGCCAAACGAAGAATCCGACGGTGACGCCGATCAGCACCCACTTGAAGCTCCGGGAAATCGCCTCGGGATCGAGCACTACCGAGCCGGTCGCCACCAGCACGCCGCCCAGGATCAGGACGCATAGCGTACCGAGCCCGGCCCAGCGGACCTGGCGGTCGACTTTCGCCGCGGTGGCCGGATCCGTGGGACGCACCGGTCGCAGCCCTTCCTCCGGCAGATGCTTGCCGCCCAGGACGTACTGGACCAGCCCGCAGAACATCCCGACCGCCGCTGCCGCGAAGCCCCAGTGCCACGAGCCGTGCGGGTCGAAGCCGAAGGAGGCCAGCAGGCCCTGGAACCCGTCGCTCTGCGCCAGCCAGCCGGTCACGAGCGGCGCGATGAAGGCCCCGGTGTTGATGCCCATGTAGTAGAGCGAGTAGCCCGCGTCGCGGCGCACGTCGCCGGCCGAGTACAGCTTGCCCACCAGCACGCTCACGTTCGGCTTGAGCAAGCCGGTACCGACGGCGATGAGCACCAATCCGAGGTAGAACGTCCCGATCGTGGGGAGCGCGAGGCAGATGTGCCCGGCCATGATGATGACACCGCCCACGAACACCGTGGGCCGGAGCCCGAGCACTCGGTCGGCGACCCATCCTCCCGGCAGCGACAGGAGGTATACCGAGCTCACGTAGAGCGCGTAGATCGGTCCCGCCTTGGCGGTATCGAAGCCGAGCCCGCCCGCGGCGAGCGGTGCCGTCATGAAGAGGATCAGCAGCGCGCGCATGCCGTAGTAGCTGAAGCGCTCCCACATCTCGGTGAAGAACAGGGTCGAGAGCCCGCGGGGATGCCCGAAGAAGCGGCTGTCCTCCTGGGGAGGGGCGACGACGGGTCTGGGCGGGGCGGCTGTGGCCACGGGGAATCCTTGTAGCTGCGGGGTCGGACCGGGGTCAGGTCCGTCGCTTGCGAATGATATCCTCGAGCACCACGCGATCGATCTTTCCGTCCATCCTGACCCGGACGTCGTAGTTTTCCCAGTACATGAAGTTCTTCAGCGCCTCCAGAAACGCCGGAGTCGCGGATCCCTCCGCCCGGGCCAGCCATTTCTCGGGCTGATTCACCGGTTCCGCCAGCAGGATCGGCTCGAGCTGCGCCACGATGGCCGGCGTGATCGGGAGGAGATCCCGCGGCTCGCTGGGGAAGAAGTGCAGCTTGTGGAGCGCCAGGAGCCGCTCCAGTTCGGCGATCGGGTCCTTGGCGTCGTAGACCCGGATGTCGATGAACCGGTCGTTCGCGCCCAGATACCCGCCGTTCTTCCGGACGACCAGCAGGGCCGCGCTCTGCATTCCGCGCTTGTCGCCGCCGCCGGCCTGTCCCGCCTTGAGCGCCGTCATCAACCGGTCGGCCAGGCTGCCTCGGCTCCGCTCGAACGCCTCGGCCAGGTTCTTCACCGTCTGGTCCGACACCATGATGTTCGCCTGGGCGGCGAATCCGCGCCCGACGATCACCTGGCTCTTCCCGCCGGAGACGTTTCCCTGCCCGGTGGGCGCACCGACCCGGCCGCCGGCCCAGTCGAACGTCCGTCCGCCCGTGAAGCTCGCCGCCACCCCATGGGCGTCCACCACGCCAACCTGGCGGTCCGGGAGCATCGTGTCGGTCCGCATCACGATCCTGAGCGCCTCCTCGGCCGTGGCGCCCTGGGCCATCAGATCGAGCCCGCGCTCGCCGTAGGCGGTGTTGCCGAGGCTCTGCGTCGCGACCGCGCCGACTCCGGCGCGCGCCCATGGCACGATCCCACCGACGTTGGGAAACTTGGACTGTACGGCGACGCCGAGATCGCCGGTGGCGGAATCGTAGGCGACGATGCTGTAGGTGTGGGCGAGCTTGGCGAAATGGGCCGGAGGATCGATCGGCTGCTGGGCCGCGAGCGGGAGACCGTAGAGCGCCCAGACCAGGAGGCCGGACCGGCGGAGGTGGGTCATGGTTTTCCCATCTTCTTCTTCAGGTACGCGAGCTGGGCCTCGATCGCGCGTTCGCGCTGCTGGCGGTCGGCGTCGGCCTGCATCCGCTCGTGCTCGTCCGGCCGGGCGCCGCCGGCCGACTCCAGGTCCCGCCACGCGGCCGCGATCGACTCCGACGGATTGCCGGCCGTCGCTCGCTGCGCCTCGGCGGTCATCTCTCCCAACTCCCGCTCGGCCAGCACCAGCTCGTCGCGCTGCACCACGAGCTTCCGCTCCAGCACGCCGACCCGCTCGCGGTGCCGGACCGCGAAGCGCTCGGCGATGGCGACGGTTTCGGCGTCCGGCACCACGGCCGCCAGGCGCCCGCGACGTTCGGCGTCCTCGAGCTGCTTCCGCTCCAGCCCGAGCTCGCGCTCGGTCGCGGCGAGCGCGTCCCGCATCGTGCCGATGCCGAGGCGGGCTTCCAGCACCGCCTCGCGCAGGCCGGCGGCGTACGCCCGCGGATCGCTGCGCGCGCTCTCTCGCAACAGTTGGTCCAGTCGCGCCTTCAGGCCTTCGAGCACGGCCGCGGAGACCTCGCCATCGATGACACCTCGGGAACGCCCGATCGCCGGAGGCGCGGGCCAGCCGCCGGAAAGCGGCCTGTGCAGTGGGAGACGGAATGGTAGGACTGACGCCGCGGACCGTCAAGCGAGCGGGCCTTCCGGACCCTGGGGGAATCGAGCTACCCTACCGGACGCGCACCACCGATAGGAGAGGAGCGCAATGACCCTTGAGAGCTGCAGCGCGTGCGCCGAGCTGGCGGGGACAATCCCAGCACCCGGCGGCGTGGTCTATCGCGACGCGTGGTGGGAGGTGGCCCATCACACCGGCGCCTGGACCGATCCCGGCGAGCTGATGGTGAAGGCGCGGCGGCATGTCGAGTCCCTGGGGGCCCTCACGACCGCGGAGGCCGCCGCGCTGGGGCCCGTTCTCCGGGCGGCCGTCGCGGCCGTCGAGCGTGTCGTTCGGCCCGAACGGATATACGTGGCGTCCTACGGGGAGCGGGTGCGCCACGTACACTTCTTTCTGCTCCCGCGGACCGCCAGCCTCCCCGCTGGGCACGTGCTGTCCGACGTGTACCGCCGGGGGCGGAGCCTGTTGCGAAAGTGGGGGGTGGCCCCCAACCCGCCGGCCTCCGCCCGCGCGGACGCGGCCGCACGCATCAGGGACGACGAGGCATGGAAGGTATTGAGCACCTGATCCTGGGAGCGGGCCCCGCCGGCCTCCGCGCCGCCCAGGTCCTCGCCGGGACCGGGCGCGAGGTGCTCGTCCTGGAGAAGCATCCGGAGATCGGACCCAAGACCTGCGCCGGGGGCCTGACCGGGAAAACAATGCGGGAGCTCGAGACCCTCGGGCTCCCGGCTCAAGACACGTTGGCCGGAGTCGGCCACGTGGCGTTCGCCGGCGGCCCGCCGATCTCGCTGGACGCCGAAATCACCGTGGTGCACACGATCGCGCGCCGCGACCTGGGCCGATACCAGCTCGCCTGGGCCCGCGCCGCCGGCGCCGAGGTGCGCGCCGGCATCGCCGCCACGCAGATCGACCTGGCCGCCCGCACGGTCGTGGCCGGCGGCCGCCGGATCCGGTGGCGGCATCTCATCGGCGCCGACGGCGCCGACTCCGCCGTCCGCCGCACCCTCGGTCTCCCGTCGCCGCGCGCGTATTTCGCCGCCGAGTACAACGTGCCCGGGTCGAAGCTCGAGCCACTCCGGGTCGAGTGCGATCCCGGCCGCCTCGCCAACGGATACTTCTGGGTCTTCCCTCACCGCTCCTACACCTCGCTCGGGGCCGTGGCGCCCAAGCGCCTGATCCCGCCCCCCGCGCTTCGCCGCTACCTCGACGCCCGGCTCGACCGGCTCGGCCTCGCGCGCGAAGGCGTGCCCTTCGAAGGTGCGACGCTCGAGGTGGTGTACCACGGGTGCCACTTTCCGGGCGGCGTCCACCTGGCCGGCGACGCGGCAGGCCTCCCCTCCGCGCTCACGGCGGAGGGGATCTACGGCGCCCTCGTGACGGGGGAGGAGGTGGCGCGCACCATTCTCGAGCCAGGGTTCGATGCCCGGAAGACGGCGCGCTGGCTCCGCACGAAGCAGCGTCACGACCGCCTGGCCGCCTGGCTCGCGCGTCCCGCGTCGCGACGTTGGATCCTTGGCGGGCTCGCCCGCGTGGCCGCGTCGCCCTCCCTCCGGCGCCCGCTGGCGGCATGGTTTCTCCGCCCCTGACCGAGCTCCAGCACCGGTTCGCCGCCCTGATCCGGCGCCTGGGCAGCGATGGTGACCCCTCCGCTACCGCGGACGAGGTGCTCGCCGCCTGGGCCGGGCCCGGTCGCCGGTACCACGACCTCGGCCATCTGCGGGATACGCTGGCCCGGCTCGACGAGGCGGCCGCAACCGGTGGGGACCACGACCGAATCGAGGCGGCGCTCTGGTTCCACGACGCCGTGTACGATTCCCGCGCGGGTGACAACGAGCTCCGGAGCGCCGCGTGGGCCAGGCGGGCCCTCGGCGACCTTGGGGTTCCGGCCGCCGTCGTGGAGGACGTCGCCCGCCTGGTGCTCCTCACGCAGGACCACCAGCCGACCGATCTCGCAGGCGAGCTCCTGTGCGATATCGATCTCTCGATCCTGGGCAGGTCGAGCGCCGAGTTCGAGCGCTACGACCGGCGGATCCGCGAGGAGTATTCGTGGGTAGCGGAGGATGCGTACCGGGAAGCCCGTCGCGGCGCCCTCGAGAGCTTCCTTCGACGGCAGCCACTCTACCGCACGGCCCATTTTCGATCGCGGTACGAGGCCTCGGCACGCACAAATCTCGAGCGGGCCCTGGCGGCACTGCGGCGCCCCTCGTGATCGCCCGGCACCCCCGGGCAGCCTGCCCGGCCGCCCCCTCACCCGACGTGCATTATCTTCCCGCCATGCCGATTCAGCGCTGGCTCCCCCTTCTGGTGGCTCTCACCGCCTGCGGCAAAGCGGCCGACCGTGGCAATCCGGCCTGCGGACTGGCGGCGCTGGCCGGACCGACCGCGCTGCTGACCCAGTTCAGTGTGCCGCGGCAAACCCTCAGCCGCCCACCCGCCTCGCTGCCCGAGCGGCTGGTCGCCCGCCTCGTCGCGGGCCCGGCGCTTCCGGCCATCATCGGACGCTCGGACTCGCTGCTGGTCGTCGGGGTCGAAGGCGCGATCCCCAGCACGATCAAGCCGGGCTACGGAGTACTGGTCCTCGATACCGCCGAGAAGGCCCGCGGCGTGATGCTGTTCGAGGGCACGCCGGTCGAGGGCGCGCCGACCATCGGGACGGTCTCGCTCGGCGCGGCGACGGTGCCGCTCATCGGCATCCAGCTCGACCCGACGCGCATCGAGGATCCGCGCTGCCCCTTCTTCCCCGACTCGGTCTTGCCGTGAGCGCGCCGCGGATCGGCGTGAGCGGGGTGGTCCGCACGTGGGACGGCGCTGAGCGAACCGGAGTCAATGGGGCATACATCCGCTCGGTGCTCGCGGCCGGCGGAGTGCCGCTTATCCTCTCGCCGGCGCTGGGTCCTTCGTTCGCGGCCCGTGCGCTCGACGGCATGGACGGGCTCCTGCTCACGGGCGGCGAAGACATCCATCCGGAGTGCTACGGCGCCGAGCCCTCGCCTCACCTCCACCCGCCGAGCCGGGAGCGGGACCTGTTCGAGCTCGCGCTCTTCGCCACCGCCCGCCAGCGCGAGCTTCCGATTCTCGGCATCTGCCGCGGCATTCAGCTCGTCAACGTCGCCCTGGGTGGGACGCTGTATCAGGACTTGCCCTCCGAGCGGCCCGGAGCCGTGGCCCACGATCCAGGCAGCCAGCGCGACGCACGCTCGCACGTCATCGAGCTCGCGCCGGGGAGCCGGGCGGCCGAGGCACTCGGAGGCACTGCCTTCACGGTGAATTCGTTTCACCACCAGGCGGTGGATCGGCTCGCCGGCGGTCTGGTGGCGTCCGGCTGGAGCGCGGATGGATTGATCGAGGCGGTGGAGAGTCTGGCGGATACGCCATGGCTGCTGGCGGTGCAGTGGCATCCCGAGGAGATGCACGCGGACGTGCGTGCGCCGGAGCGCGGCCTGTTCCGGGCGCTGGTGGCGGCGGCTACGTCGCTCCCAGCTCCCGCAGGATCCGATCCGGCGTCGCGGAGTTCGGGAACAGCAGCCGGTCGCTGACGCCGTTGAGCGCGGCCCGCAGCGACGGGAAGCGCTCGGCCGCGGTCCGGAGCACCGCGACGAGTCCGTATTCGCCCGCCAGTGCGTGGTCCGACGCCATGCCGAAGCCTCGGCGGCCGATCGCGTCGTAGTAGGTCACGTCGGGGCCGCCTTTGCGGAGGTGTCGGGCTGCGATATAATCGGGAAACAGCCCGGCCAGCCAGAGCGAGTAGTTGCCGAGGTGCATCATGATGCGGAAGCGGCGCTCGCCGCCGCTGGCCTCGAGATCCGCCATGATGTCCACCAGGTAGCGGTGCTGCTGATCGTCGTGCCAGTCGATGCGCCACGCCCGGTCGCGCTGCCCGAAGTCGAGCAGCAGGGCGGCGAGATAGTCCGCCAGCTCGCGATCATCGACCCCGGCGCGCCGCAGGGCATGACGCACGGCGACGTAGAAGAACAACGCCTCCGATGGCAGCATCATGGTGCGGACCGTCAGGAGCCGTTCGAGCAGATCGGGAGCGTCGAGCAGCGGGTCCGGCCCTTCCGTCGCCAGCCGCCGCTCGAGATAGGACCGCCGATGCGCGGAGCCGCGGCTCAGTAGCAGGATCACCAGCTGCAGGTCCGCCCTGGTCAGACGGCCCCGCGTATTCGCCCGGATCATGGTCACACCTCCTTCCACGAATCTCGCCGCATTCGCCACCACGGACGACCTGGCGCTCCTGCGCCTGGTGACGGCCTTCGGTCAAGAGCTCGCCGGCACGCTCCGCCGCGCGTCGGTCATCGACCTGCTGCTGCGCCACATCAGGGAAACCCTCTCACCGACCGAGATCTCGCTCATCCTGTTCCACCGTGACGTCGACGGGAACGACTTCGTCCAGGCGTGGCCCGCGGGCCGTCCCGACCGCCGTCCGCTGTTGCAGCTCATCGAGCGGCGCGGGGCGCTGGTGCTGCCGGACGGCCTGGCGCCGCTGGTTCAGGAGGGCGATCTCCCCGCCGATACCGACGGCCGTGGCTCCTGGCTGCTGGCGCCGTTCATGGCCCGGAACCGAGTCACCGGAGCCGTCGCCATCTGCGGCGAAACCGGCCGGTTCGGCCCGTCGTCGCTCCGCCTGCTCGAGGGCCTCGTCGCGCAGGCCAGCATTGCGCTGGAGAGCGCCCGGCTGGTGGATCTGCATGACGACGGGCGGCGATCCTGGCAGGAGGTCGTGGACGCCATTTCCCCCGCCCTGTGCATCGTGGACCGCGGCGGCCGGATCCGCCGTGCCAACCGCGCCTTTGCCGACTTGGTGAATGCTCCGCCCGCGAGCCTGATCGGCCGACCCTGGCAGGCGTTCATTCCGCCGGAATGGGCCGTGGACCTGCAGAGGGCGTTGGAGCAGCAAGGAGCGGGCCGCGAGGTGGACCTCCGCACCGGCGACCGCACCTATGCGGTTACCGCCGTGCCGATTACCAGCACCGACCGGTCGGCGCTCGTGCTGCTCTTCGACGATCAGACCGAACGGCGGCGTTTGCAAGACCAGCTCATCCAGTCGGAAAAAATGTCCGCCATCGGGCAGCTCATCGCCGGCATCGCCCACGATCTCAACAACCCGCTCGCCTCGGTGGTCGGGTTCGCCGACTTCCTCACCGAGGTGCCTCAGGTCCCGCCCGCGCTCCGCGAGCCGTTGACGGTGATCCGGGAAGAGGCTGAGCGCGCATCGAACATCGTCAAGAACCTCCTCGGCTTCGCGCGGAAACAGGAGCACCAGCGCCGCCCGACCGCGCTGCGGCCGCTGCTCGACGCCACGTTCGTCCTGCTCCGGAACCAGCTCATGGCGCAGCGGGTCGACGCCCGGATCGAGGTCGAGCCGGATCTGCCGATGCCGGACATCGAACCGAACCAGATTCAGCAGGTGTTCTTCAACCTGCTGCACAACGCGGCCCAGGCGATCGCGAGCACCGGCCGCCCCGGCACCGTGATCGTCCGCGCCCGACGCTGGCTGGACGGCGTGGCCATCGAGGTGATCGACGACGGCCCCGGCATGTCGGAGTCGCTCGCGGCGCAGGTGTTCGAGCCGTTCTTCACCACCAAGCCCGAAGGCGAAGGTACCGGGCTTGGCCTCTCGATCAGCCAGGGCATCGTTCGCGAGCACGGCGGGCGCATCATGCTGTCGAGCGAGGACGGCCGCGGCTCGACCTTCACGGTGCAGCTCCCGCTGGCCACCCGGCCGCCGGCGCCGGCCCCCGACCCCAGCCGCGGCACTCCAATCAAGCGCCTCCGGGTGCTGGTCGTCGATGACGAGCCGCACATTCTGCACTACATGCACGCCACACTCGAGGCGTGGGGCCATATCCCGGTGGTCGCCCACAACGGCCGCGAAGGGCTCGAGCTGGCCGGTCGCGAGCAGTTCGATCTGGTGATCTCGGATCTGCGCATGCCCGAGCTCGGCGGGCGGGAGTTCTACGAGGAGCTCGCCCGGCGGCATCCCGCCCTGGCGTCACGCCTGGTCTTCAGCACGGGCGACACGGTCCGCGGCGACACCCTCGCCTTCCTGGAAAGCCTCGATCGGCCGTATCTCCACAAGCCGTTCAGCCTGGCCGAGCTCCGAAACCTCCTCGCGGCCGTGGCGCGGGAGGTGTGACGGCGCGCGTCGTCCACGTCGCGTCGGGACGCGAGTGGCGCGGCGGGCAGCGGCAGGTCTGGCTCCTCGCGCGGGAGCTGGCGCGTGCCGGTGTCGAGCAGGTCGTCGTGACCGGGGCGGGAACCGAGCTCGCGACGCGCCTCGCCGCGGCGGCCGTCGCCGTGCGCGCGCTGCCGTGGCGCGCGGGACTGGATCCCAGAGTGCTGCCGGGCCTCTTCGCCGAGCTCCGCGGCGCTCGAGCCATCGTGCACGCCCATGACGCACACGCCGTCGCGCTGGGGGGCCTGGCGGCCCGGCTCATGGGCCGGCCCTTCGTGGCCACGAGGCGGGTGGAGTTCCCGCTCCGACGCCCGCACGCGTGGGCCCGCGCCGACCGGATCATAGCGATCTCCGAGGCTGTGGCGGGGGCCCTCGCGGCCTCCGGGATCGGGCGCGACCGGATCGCGATCGTGCCCTCCGGCATCCCGATCGAGGAGGTTCGCGCCCTGCCACGCCTCGGTGTGCGGCAGGACCTCGGACTTCCGCCCGATGCGCTCGTCGCCGCGAGTGTCGGCGCGCTGACCGCGGAGAAGGATCACGTCACCCTGCTGCACGCGGCCGCGCGGCTCGCGGAGCGTCTGCCGTCGCTGCATTGGGTGGTGGCCGGCGAAGGTCCTGAGCGGCGCGTCCTCGAACGGCTCAGCGCCAGGCTCGGACTCGACGGATGCGTGCACCTCCTCGGCCGGATCGATGAACCGGCCCGCCTCGTCGCCGACGCGAGCGTCTTCGTCTCGAGCTCGCGTCACGAGGGCCTGGGGACCTCGCTGCTGGAGGCGATGGCCCTGGGCATCCCGATCGCGGCGGCCGCCGCCGGGGGGCCTCGGGAGGTGTTGCGGGACGGCGCCGGCGTGCTGATTGCTCCGGGTGATCCGGACGCTCTCGCCGCCGCGGTTGCTCGGCTGCTGCTCGAGCCGGAGCTCGCGTCCGGGGTGGTGGGCCGGGCCTCCATGGCAGTCGAGCGCTTCACGGTCGCGCGGATGGCAGAAGGGGTCCGATCGGTGTATCGTTCGTGTGCCCCATTCCCTTGACGGATCATGATTTACGTTTGCATACCAAGCTATAACGAAGCCCCGACCGTGGGGCTTCTCCTCTGGAAGGTCCGGCAGGTCTTCGCCGCCTTTCCGCGGGAGTACCAGCTGCTCGTGCTGGACGACGGGTCCGATGACACGACCGCGGCTGTGCTGGAGCCCTACGCCCGGGTGCTCCCGCTCACCGTGCTTCGGCATGCCCAGCGCCTGGGGTACGCCGCGGCGGTGGAGGCGCTGCTCCGCAAGGCGGTCGACCTGACCGACCGCCCCAAGCGCGACGCCGCGATTCTGATGCACGCGGACTTTGCGCATAACCCCCAGGTCATCCCCGATCTCGTCCGCCGGCTGGAGAGCGGGGCCGATCTCGTCGTGGCGGAGGGGCGACTTGAAGGCGAACACTCCCGCGGCCGGCGCCTGGTGCGCCGTCACGGGCCAGCCCTGCTCCGGGGCGTCGTCAGCGTGCCGGGCGTGCACGACCTCCTGTCGGGCTGCGCCTGCGTCCGCCTCGTTGCCCTGCGCAACGCGATCCGGAGCCAGAGCGGCCGGCTGCTGGTGACCGACGGGTGGGCGGCCAATGCCGAGCTCTATTGGCGGGCAGGCCGCTACGCCCGCCGCATCGAAACCGTCCCTTCGGTCGAGCGGCACGACCTCCGAAGCCGGCCGTCGCGGATCGAGCCATGGGCCACGGCGGCCGGACTCTGGGCGGCGCGCCGCGCGCTGCGGGCCTCGCCTGTGCCACCCGGATCGCCCGAGCCCGCCGGCCGGCGCGAGGTCGAGGCCGAGGCCGTCCCGTCATGATGATGGCCGTGCTCCTGGCCGGCACCCTGCTGCAGGGCGCCGCCACCGACCCGCGGCCGGCGCCGGCCGCGGCCGGCCCGACTTATCCCTGGGCCGTGGGCGAGACGCTGACCTACAGCGCCAAGCTGGGCATGCTCTCGCTCGGCGCCGGCACGCTCGAGGTGGCGGGCCTGGACACGGTGCGTGGGGCCGAGTCGTTTCGCTTCCGGTTCCGCCTGCAGGGCAAGACGATCATCTACTCGATGGACGACGTGCTGGAGTCCTACGTCGGCACCCACGATCTCGTCTCGCGGCGCTTCGTGCAGGACTTCGTCGAGAACGACAAGCCGTCCCATCGGCTGTACGAGATCTATCCCGACTCGGGCTTCTTCCGCGAGCGCGGTAAGCCCGACACCAAGCCCTCGCCGCCGGACCCGCTGGATGACGCCGCGTTCTTCTATTTCGTTCGGGTGACGCCACTGGAGGTCGGCAAGAAGTACGTCTACAACCGATACTTCCGGAAAGAGAAGAACCCGGTGACCATCGAGGTGACCCGGCGCGAGAAGATGGACCTGCCGGACGGCCGCGAGGTCGACTGTCTCGTGCTCCACCCCGTGATCGACACCAAGGGAATGTTCTCCAAGCGGTCCGACACCCAGATCTGGCTGACGGACGACGCCCGGCGGCTGCCGGTCCAGATCCGCAGCAAGTTCCCCTTCGGCACCATCACGCTCCGGTTGAAGGGCATGAAGCTTCCACCCGCGACGCCGGCGCCGGGGCGGTAGGGTGACCTATCGCGAGGCCGATCTCAGTCGCCTCACGACCATTCCCGTCGCCGGACGGCGCAACAAGGTCGATTCCTCGCTCCTCGCCTCCCCCCCTGGCAGCGATCGCTCGTTCGCGGCATTCCTGGCTGGACTGCCCAACGTGCTGGCGGCGCGAGATCTCCGCACGGTCATCGAGGGCGTGGTCGCCGCCGCCCGGGCCCGGCGGGGCGTCGTGCTCCTGGTCGGCGGCCACGTGATCAAGGTCGGGCTCGGCCCGCTGCTCCGGACCCTGATGGCAGGCGGGGTCGTGACCCACGTGGCGCTCAACGGCGCGGCGGCGATCCACGACTATGAGCTCGCCGCCTTCGGCGGCACGAGTGAGGACGTGGAGAGCGGCCTCGCCGACGGCAGCTTCGGCATGGCCGAGGAAACCGGCGCGGAGATGAATGCGGCGGTGGCGGCGGCGGCCCGCGCCGGCCAGGGGATGGGCGAGGGTCTGTCCCGGGCGCTCGCCGCCCGTTCCACGCTGCCGGGTGGCGACGCCTCGGTCCTGCTCGCCGCCGCCGCGCACGACATCCCCGTCACCGTCCACGCCGCGATCGGTGCGGAGATCATCCACCAGCATCCTACGGCGGACGGCGCCGCCATCGGCGGCACGAGTCACCGGGACTTTCGCCGTCTGGCGGGCTCGCTGCCGTCGCTGCATCAGGGTGGCGCGGTGCTGAACCTGGGCAGTGCCGTGGTGCTGCCCGAGGTGTTCCTCAAGGCGCTCACCATCGCGCGCAACTTGGAGCAGGGCCGCCCGACCCACTTCCTCGCGGCGGACTTCGACATGCAGCGCCACTACCGGCCGCGCGTGAATGTGGTTCAGCGGCCTACCCGCGCGGGCGGAGCCGGATATCAGCTGACCGGGCATCACGAGCTGCTGCTGCCGATGCTGGTCTGGGGTGTGATGGAGGCGATGGGAACGGGATAAGCGAAGGCGGAGCAGGCGGAGCAAATATACTCTCATCCCGAGTGGGGCGAGGGATCTCGTTTGCCTGCGGCTCGGCCTCGGCGGAAGCCTCCCTCACCACTCCGGGCTGGGACGCCTGGAACCCGACGCCGCGTCAGTGCCAGGGACGCGGCGTCCATTCGACGGATGTGCTGCGCGCGTCCTACGCCGGCCGCCCGGCGATCATCTCCCGCACCCGAGCCGCCGTGTTCGGCGCGATGAGCTTGAGCAGCATGTAGATCACAAATCCGATGAAGGCGAACCAGAGGACCGTCATCAACAGACCGATCACCAGCCCGAACAGGCCGAAAAATACCTTGAGCAGGAACACCGCGATGACTGCGAAGATCGCGAATCCCAGCAGGTTGCGGAACATGGCTCTTTCCCTCCGAAAGATGCGGGTCAGCGCGCCGTACGCCCTGACGTTTCAAAAAGTTTCATAGGAAACATAAGTGACTGCGAGCTACGATGTTATCGTCGTGGGCGGGGGGCCAGTGGGCGCGGCGTGCGCCCGGGAGATCGCGCTCGCCGGCCGGACCGTGCTGGTGCTCGAGCCGGGCGGCGAAATGGGTCAGGCCTGGCGGGCGGCTGCCGGCATGCTCGCGCCCCAGATCGAGGCCGCGGATGAGGATCCGATCCTCGAACTGGGCCTGGCCGGCCGCGAGCTCTACACGCCGCTCGGCGCCGCGCTGAGAGAGGCGACGGGGCTCGACATCGGGCTCTGGCGCGAGGGCATTGCCTGGGTGGCGGCGGACGAGCACGAGGCTGCGGAACTGCGCTCGAAGTGCGCCTGGCAGCGCCAGCACAGCCACCTCGCCGACTGGCTCGACGCCGACGAGGTCAAGGCGCGCTGGCCCTGGCTCGGACCCACGGCGGGTGCGCTGTGGGCCGCTCGGGAGGGGGCGCTCGATCCGGTCAAGCTCGTGGGCGCACTGCTCGCGGACGCCCGGCGCCTGGGCGTGGCCGTCGTTCAGGATGCCGCGCTCGCGGTGGAGCAGCGGGGGGACCGGGTCGTTGGCGTCCTCGGGCAACGCGGCAGGTACGCCGCGGCCGACGTAGTGCTCGCGGCGGGCGCCTGGTCGGGATCGGTGGAAAACCTCCCGCGGCCCCTGGCCGTGGCCCCGGTCCGCGGACAGATGGCCGCGCTGCCGTGGCCCGAGGGTGCGCCGCGCGGGATCATCTACGGCCACGGCTGCTACCTGCTCGCGCGCGGCGCCGAGGCGATCGCCGGGTCGACCATGGAGTACGTGGGGTTCCGTCCGGAGGTCACCGCCGCCGGCCTCGCCAAGCTGTTCGCCGGGGTGACGGCCCTCTGTCCCGCCCTCACCAGCGCCGCCGTCACGCGCACCTGGGCGGGACTCCGGCCGGTCACCCCGGATGGCCTGCCGATCATCGGCGCGGAGCCCAGGCTGGCGGGGCTGTGGTATGCCACCGGGCACGGACGGAACGGCATCCTGCTCGCCGGCATCACCGGCCTCATTGTCCGGCAACTGCTCGAGGGGGAGCCGACGGTCGAGGACATCGACGCCTTCGCGCCCTCGCGTTTCTGGTCCTGGTGACCGCCGAGCGCGCGAGTCGCCGACTACCGAACGGCAGAGGTCAGTAGAGCAGTAGAACGAACCTGCGCCCTCTGGCGCCCGATAGCCGGCGACCCCGGCGCCCGCCAGGCATTCGCCACCGGAGCCACCTCCCCCATCAGGTCGGCTGACCCCTGCTGACATCTGCAGTACGCTCGCGCTCTCCATACCGGATTCCTGTTTTCATTTCTCCGCTCTCGCCGCACCCATCCCCCCCTGTCAATCCGATCGCCGATGCCAGCCGTAGGACAAGTGCACAGTGGATTGCACCTCAACCCACAGGAGAAGGATCACCATGATGACCAAACCGGTCCCCCGCCGGCAGGTGCTGGCCGCGGGCGCCGCCCTCGCGCTCTGCGGCAGCGTCGCGATCGCGGTCGCGCGGGCCTCCGACCACCAGGACACACCGTTCGTCGAGTTGAACCCGAAGTCGGACATGACCGACGTGTACGCCTTCCCCGGCGCGACCGCCGGCCGCATCGTGCTGGCGATGGACACCCGGGCGTTTCTCACGTCCGCCGGCGCGCAGGATCCGGCGCAGGCCTCCTTCGACCACAACTTGCTGTACCAGTTCAAGATCGACAACAACGGCGACGCGAAGGAGGACAAGGTCCTTCAGGTGACGTTCACCGGCGAGGGCGCGGACCAGAAGGTCGAAGTGCGCGGGCCGATGGCGCCCGCCGTCCAAGGAGCCATGGAGAACACCATCGCCGATGTGACGCCCGCGGTCACCGGCGCGCTCAACACCAATCTGGGCGATGGGAACGGCATCCAGGTCTTCGCGGGTCCGCGCGATGACCCGTTCTTTCTCGACCTCGAAGCCTTCTTCTGCATTCTTCCCGACCGCCGCCCGGTGCAGGGTGACTTCGCCCAGCCTTGCGCGCTTCAGCCGAGCGGACAGGCGCCGTTCTTCTTCCGGAACCCCGGCGTGGATTACCTCACGGGCTTCAACGTGAATGCGATCGTGATCGAGCTTCCGAGCTCCATGATCGAGGGCAGCGCTCCCGGCAAGCTCGGCATCTGGGGCACCATCAGCCAGTAAATGGCTCACGCGACCTGAACGAAAGGATCGACACCATGCAGCTCAGCACTATCGCCTTCGGGGGGCGCCGGTTCGCGCTCGCGGCGGCGGTCGCGGCGGTAACCCTGGCCGCGGCCGGATGCAGCGACAACAACAACGACGGTACGGGCCCCACCACCCCACGCATGTTCAACCAGGTGCAGCGGCTCGGCAATCCGTTGATCAGTGAAGTGCTCCTGTCCAAGCGGAGTCACGGAGTCCACGGCGCCCTGGGGCCGGATCAGGACGGCATCGTGGCCCCTGAGATCCTGTCCTTCCTCACCGGCCCGAACAGCGTCGCCGGCCGCTCGGCCGACTACGCCGCCTTTCTCGGCTCGGTCCTGCTACCGGACATGTTGATCGTCCAGACGGACAAGGCCGCGAACACCGCCGGGTATCTCTCGTGGGCGCTCGCGGACGGATTCGGCGGCCGGCTGCTCACGGACGACGTGGTGGACCTGTCCTTGAGCGCGGTGTTCGGCGATCCGCTCGGGAAGGATCCGGCGGGGGCCCAGGGCAAGGAGGCGCTGACCACGGATAACGTCGGTTTCGATTCGCCGGCCGTGACGACGACCTTCCCATACCTGGCGCCGCCGAACTGAACCCGGACGCCGGGCTCGCCCGGGCTGCGGTCGGCCCGAGCGAGTCCGGGTGCGTCGTCCCACGAACCCGCTTCAACCGAGGTGCGATCGATGTCAAAGCTGGTGTGGTATGCCGCCGGAGCCGCCATCGGAATGGGTGTGCTGGTCGTCGGGGTGTCGGTGGCCCGCTCGAGTGACGCCGTGAGCGCGGCGCGCCCGGTGCCGACGCAAGCACAGATTCGCGAGATGGACATCGCTTTCTACCAGCGGCGCGTGGCTCGGGATGCCTTCAGCGCGCGCGATTTCACCCAGCTCGCCGGCCTCTACCTCCAGCGGGCGCGCGAAACCGCCGACAACGAGGACCTCGTCCTCGCCGAGAAGATCGCGCGACACTCGCTCGCGCTCCGGCGCGGGCGGAACGACGAAGCCGTCGGGGTACTGGCGACCAGCCTCATGGGGCAGCACCGGTTCGCCGAGGCCCACGACGCGGCGGAGGACTTGCTCCGGAGCGACTCCACCTTGATCGCGGCTCGTGGCCTGGTCGCCGAAGCGGCGATGGAGCTGGGACGCTACGACGAGGCGGGCCGGCTGTTCGGTATGCTGGCCACGTATCAGGCCGACCTGGGAACCGCGCCACGGCTCGCCCGGTGGGCGGAGCTGCGCGGCCGTCCCGAGGAGGCGAGGCGGCTGCTGAGACAGGCGCTTGACCAGGCCGGCCGGCGCCACGGGATGCCCCGTGAGCAGCTCGCCTGGTTCCACCTCCGGCTGGGCGATCTGGCGCTTCGGGCCGGGCATCTCGGCGAGGCCGACCGCGAGCTCGAGCGCGGCCTGGCGGTGACGCCCGGCGACTACCGGCTGCTCGGGACCCTCGCCCGGTTCCACGCTGTCACACACGACTGGCGGCGGGCGGCCGAGGAGGGCGAGCTCGCCATCTCGTGCGCCGTCGACCCCGCCACGCTCGGCCTGCTGTACGACGCCTGGACCGCGCTCGGCGACTCGGCCAAGGCGGCCGAGTACTACCGCGCCATGGCGGTGAGCGTGCTGCACCAGCCAGGCCCCTACCATCGGGCCTGGAGTCTCTTCCTCCTGGACCACGATCGGGAAGTACCCCGCGTGCTCGCCAACGTGCGGAGCGAGCTCCGCACGCGGCGCGACATCTACGGCTACGACCTGCTGGCCTGGGCGCTCCACAAGTCCGGGCGTGACGCCGAGGCCCGGGGCCCGATGCAGCAGGCGCTCGCCCTGGGCACGCGGGACGCGATGCTGTACTACCACGCCGGGATGATCGAACGGGCCCTCGGCGACGGCACGGCGGCGCGCGCGCGGCTCGAGACCGCGCTGGCGATCAACCCCGCCTGGCATCCGTCGCAACCCGCCTCCGCGCGGGCCGTGCTGGATTCCCTCACCCCGTAGCGACGCCATGTCCGAACTGTTCACGTTCATCCATCTCGGCTTCCGCCACATCACCGATCCCGGCGCCCTGGACCACATCCTGTTCCTGCTGGCCCTCGCGGCCATCTACCGGGGCCGGGACTGGCGCGACGCGCTTTGGGTCGTGAGTGCGTTCACGGTCGGCCACTCGGTCACGCTCGCCCTGGCGGTCACGGGCGCGCTCCGCCTGCCGACGCCGCTGATCGAGTTTCTCATCCCGGTGACGATCGTGGCGACGGGGGTCGAGAACATCCTCGTCCGCCAGCGCGAGCGGGCGCTGCTCCGCGGGCGCTACCGCCCGGTATTCGCGGGAGTGTTCGGACTGGTGCACGGCGCCGGCTTCGCGAACTACCTGCAGAGCCTGTTCACCGGCTCGATCGTGGTCCCGCTGCTCGGCTTCAACGTCGGCATCGAGCTCGGACAGCTCGTCGTGCTCGCCATCGCCGGCGTCGGGCTGGCCGGCGTCGACCGGGCCCTGGCGCTGGTCCGCGGGGCGGACGCGGCGCCACCGGTGTACCGCCTGCGGGCGCTCGCCGTCTCGGCGGTCGTGGTGGTGGTGGCGACCGGCATGGCGGTGGCGCGGAGGCCGTGGTAGATGACGCCCATGTGGCTGGCGGTTCTCGGCCTCGCGCTCGGCGGCGCCCGAGCGCACCCGATGCACACCGCCGTGACGGAGCTTGTGCAGCAGGACTCCCGGGGCGAGTCCGCGGTGCAGATCCGGGTCTTCGCCGACGATTTCCTGGCGGCGGTCGTCCTGCCACCGGATGGGGCCGCCGCCGACTCGGCGATGGCCCGCTACCTTCGCGGCACCTTCGCCATCGCCGACCGGTCGGGCCGGCCCGTGCGGCTCACCTGGGCCGGGGCGGAGCGTACCGGCGACGTGTTCCTGCTTCGTCTCACCGGCCAGGTGCCCGGCGGGCTTGCCGGCGCCAGGGTGACGAGCCTCGTCCTCTGCGACCACTTTGACGATCAGGTGAATATCGTGCGCGCGGAGTACGCCGGACGCACCACCACGCTGCTGTTCACCCGCGGCGAGGGGGCGAAAGCCCTGCCGTGATGCGCGCGCTTGTGGACGCTCCACGGTGGCGTGTAGACTCTCTGTGCCATGGGTCACCCACATGCCAGCCACCGTCGTCCTCGAGCGATGCCACGTGCCTGACGCGACCCCGGGGCCGTCCCCGTCGGCCGACGGCGAGCTCATGACCCGCGCCGCCCGCGGCGACGAGAGCGCCATCGGACAGCTCTACGACCGGTACGGCGCCGTGCTCTACGCCGTGGCCTATCGCATCGTCGGGCAGCGGGCGGACGCGGAGGAAGTCGTGCTCGAGGCCTTCGCTCAGGCGTGGCGGGACGCACCGCGGTTCGAGGCCGGTCGCGGTTCCGTGGGCGGCTGGCTCACCATGATCGCCCGGAGCCGGGCCCTCGATCTGAGCCGGGCCCGGAGCCGGCGCGAGCGCATCACCTCCGCCGCCGCCGCCGACCGGCCCGAGAGCCCGCTCGCGATGGGCGACTTCCGCGCCGATCCGGCCGACGCCCTGGACCAGGACGAGCGCCGCCGGCAAGTGAAGGACGCGCTGGCGACCTTGAGCCCGCCGCAGCGCCAGGCGATCGAGCTCGCCTACTTCGAAGGACTCTCGCAGTCCGAAATCGCCGAACGGCTGCAGGAGCCCCTCGGCACCGTCAAGACGCGGGTACGACTCGGCATGCAGAAGCTCCGCGAATGCCTCCGCGCCTTTTACTACGAGCGTGGCACATGACCGGCGCCGTTCCCGACTCGCCGCAGGATCTCGCCGCCGCCTACGCGCTGGGAGCGTTGCCGGCCGACGAGGCGCGCCGGTTCGAGGCGTATCTCGCGACGTCGCCGGAGGCGCGCCGGGAGGTGGAGGAGTACCGCGAGGCCGCGGCGCTGCTCGCCTTGTCGGCCGCGGAGACCGCACCGAGCGCCGGTCTTCGCCAACGCGTGCTCGCCCGGGTGGCGGAGGAGAAGCTGCGACACCTCACCCCTGGGAGCGCGGCGCCGCCGGCCGTGCCGCCGGCCGGCCCGCGCACCGCCCCCGCCCTCTGGCTGGCGCTCGCCGCGAGCCTGCTCGCGGCCGTGGGCCTCGGCGCGGGGCTCGTCTCCGCCAGGGGACGCCTGGCCGCGCTCGAAACGGAGCTTGCCGCGCGGACCCAGGCGCTGGCCGATACCGCGCGCCGACTCACCGAGCGGGAAGCCACGCTCAACTCGATCCTCGAGCCTGGCGTCCAGCTGTTCCAGCTCACGTCGAGCGGCGATCCGAGCCCTGGCATCCAGCTCTTCTGGGACCGCCAGCGCAACCGGGCGGTGTTGCACGGCTTCAAGCTCAAACCCGTGCCCGAGGGACGCGCCTACCAGCTCTGGTTCATCAAGGACGGCAAGCCGGTACCGTCGGTCACGTTCAAACCAGGTCCGTCGGGACTTGCCGGGGCCGAGCAGATTCCGGTACCCACGGACGGCTTGCTCAGCGCCGCGGCGGTGACCGTGGAGCCGGAGGCGGGCTCCTCCCAGCCGACCTCGCCGATCGTGCTGGTGGGGAGCTTGACGAAATCCTGAACCCGGAGCGCGTTGCGGTGGGAACCCGGTGGAGCGCGCGAGGAGGCCGGGCGGTGGTCATGCTCCTGCTGGGCCTGGCCAGGGCCGGCACGGCGAACGCCCAAGGGCCCTCGGACCTCGCGCGCGAGCGCGCCGCCTACGTCCTGTGGCTTCGGACCGCGCCCACCTCTCCACTCGCCGCCGTCGCGCAGCAGCCGATCGGATCCGGACTCCGGCTCGGGCCCGCCGATGCCGACGTTCCGCTCGCCGGAGTGGCGGACCAGCGGGTGACCCAGGAGGGCGGAGTAGTGCGGCTCGAGGGCGCGGAGGGGGAGCGCTTCGTCCCGCGCGGGGTTCCGGCCAGGCTCGGGCCGTTCACTCTCGTGGCGGACGGCCCGCCCGGCCGCGCCGCCTTGACGGTGTTCGCACGCCACCGGGCCGACAAGCTTCCCTCGTATTTCGCCCCTGAGCCGGCGCTCGTCTTTCTCGGCCCCCTCTCGCCGCCGGCCCGACGCGCCACCGTGCGAGTGCTCGGCATCGACGGGATCGAGGTCGACGCCGCCGAGGCCGGCAGCGTCGTCGTCCCGCTGGGCCGCACGCGCACGCGGCTCCGGGTGCTTCGTCTGCCCGGCGCGGGCGGCGAGGAATCCGAGCTCACGATCTTCTTCCGCGACGCCACCAACGGGCGCGAGACCTATCCGGCCGGCAGGTTCGTCGCCTTGATCCCCGAGGGCGGCCGCTACCGGCTCGATTTCAATCGCGCCCGCAGTCCCTTCTGCGCCTACAGCTCGGCGTATCCCTGCCCGGCACCGTGGAGGGGCAATACCCTCGCTGCACCCGTGGCGGCCGGCGAGCGATATGCCAGTGCCCCGGCGGGGACGGGATCCCCGGCACGATGAATCTGTCGGGATTGGCCGCCACCCTCGCCCTGCTCCTGCTGCCCGCGCCGCCCGCCGGGCCCTGGCGCGCCGTCCTGGACCTCGCCGGCGGCACGCTACCCTTTACGATCGATGTCTCGCGCGCGGCGGGCGGCTGGTCTGGCCGGCTCTGCAACGGCCGGATCTGTCAGCCGTTCTCGGCCGTGCGAGCGGTCGGCGACAGCGTGGTGTTCGAGCTGGCGGACTACGCGGCCACGATCGCCGCCCGGATCTCGGGCGACTCCCTGCTCGGCACGTATCGCAACGTGGGCAACCGCGGGCCTCGGGTGATTCCCGTTCGCGCCGCGCGAGGGCGCTGGCCGGTGACGCCCGCGCCGGCCGCCCTCGTGGGTCGATGGGACGCGACCTTCTTCTCGGATTTCGGCTCGAGCCCGCGCGTGTTCGAGCTTCGGAACGGCTCCGCCGGCCTGGAGGGGACGCTGATCTCCAATACCGGCGACTACGGGCATTTCGCCGGTAGCGTCCGGGGAGACAGCTTTGCCCTGGCGCACTTCGACGGATCGTTCGTGTACCTGCTGGCGGGCGCCCTCCACGGGGACACGCTACGCGGCGTGTTCCACGCGGGATTGACGACGGAGACACCCTGGATCGCGGTGCGGAGCACCGGAACGCCACACCTCAAGGCGCCGACCGAGATCACGAGCGCCGACACGACGGCGCCGCTCCGGTTCGCATTTCCGGATCTCGACGGAAAACCGGTCACGGAGCACGACCCGCGCTTCCGCGGCAAAGTGGTCCTGGTGGATGTGTTCGGTACCTGGTGTCCGACCTGTCACGACGCGGCGCCCGCGCTGGTGCGGCTCTACCACAAGTATCACGGCCGGGGGCTCGAGATCGTGGGCCTGGCCTACGAGGTCACCGGCGACAGCGCCATCGACCGCCGGCAGGTGCGGCGCTATCGCGACAAGTTCGGGATCACGTTTCCGCTGCTGCTCGCCGGGATCAACGACACCGAGGCCGCCGCGGCAACGCTGCCGCAGCTTCACGGATTCACCTCGTTTCCGACCACGATCTTCCTCGGGCGCGACGGACGGGTGCGGCGGGTGCACGCGGGGTTCTACGGGCCGGCTACCGGGGCGCAACACGCCCGGCTGATCAGTGACTTCGAGCGCGAGATCGAGCGCCTGTTGCGGGAGTCGTGAGTCATCCTGAGCCTGTTCGCTGCGCTCAGGATGACGCGCAGGATGACGCGAGCTTACCTCGGCTTCACGACCACGCTGGCCGTGGTCGCCGCCGGATCCACCTTCAGCCCGACATATTCCCCCTTGATCGCGTGCCCGGGCACGCCGTCGAGCATCCAGTACCAGCCTGCCTGATCGGCGGTGAACGTGGTCCGGTCGCCTTGGCCCGCCGGGAGGCCGTCCGTCACCGAGCGGGTCATCGCGTTGGTGAAGGCGGACCGGCCGCCCTCGGTGGGCAGCTTCTCCCGCTCGGCCATCACGACGAGGCTGTGCGCCGCGCTGGAGTCCGCGTTCCGCCAGTCCCACTGCACGGTCCAGTTGAGCGGCACGACAATCTGGAGCTCGCCGTTGCGGTAGCCGTTGAGGAGCGCGGCACCGCCGTCGGGCGCGGGCGTGACCTGCAGGGCGATCGTGACGGTCCGGCCGTCGGCGTCGGAAACCAGCCAGGGCGGCGCGGGCGCGGAGGCCGGGGCGGACGGAGCCGCGACCGCCGGGGCCGGCGGGGGCGTCTGGGCGGTGGCGCAGGCGGCACCGAACCCCAACGCCGCGACGAGCGTCGCGGTCCAGGCAGTCAGGTAATCGCGGTCGTTCGGCATTTGCGGTCTGGCCCCGTGTTCCGGTCGTCGGTACCTTGAGGTGCTTCCGGACGCGCAATTTAATCGAGGAGGGTGGCGATGGCGGCGCTACTGTCGAGGGCTCGGATCGTAGCCGGACCCGGCTTCAACCGCTGGCTGGTGCCGCCGGCTGCCCTGGCCATCCATTTGAGCATCGGTCAGGCGTACGCCTTCAGCGTGTTCAAGCTGCCGCTGACCAAGGTGCTGGGCATCTCCGAAGCGGCGCCGGGCGACTGGAAGCAGAGCGAGCTGGCCTGGATCTTCACGATCGCCATCGTGTTTCTGGGCCTCTCCGCCGCGGTGTTCGGTCGGTGGCTCGAGCACGCCGGCCCCCGGAAGAGCGGCGTGGTGGCGGCCTGCTGCTGGGGGCTGGGCTTCATGATTTCGGCGGTCGGCGTCCGGATCCACAACATCTGGCTGCTCTACCTCGGCTACGGTGTGCTCGGCGGCTGCGGACTGGGACTCGGCTACATCACCCCGGTCTCGACCCTGATCAAGTGGTTCCCCGACCGCCGCGGCATGGCGACGGGCATGGCGATCATGGGATTCGGCGGCGGCGCCATGATCGCGAGCCCGCTCTCGCAGGTGCTGCTCGATCACTACCGGTCGCCCACATCGGTCGGCGTCGCCGAGACGTTCGTGACCCTGGGGCTCATCTACCTCGTGGCGATGTTGTCCGGCGCGTTCCTGTTCCGGGTGCCGGCCGAGGGATGGAAGCCGGCCGGGAGGGAGCCGCCGGCCGGGACGAGCCAGAGCAGCATCACCCGCCGGCACGTGCACGTGGACGTGGCGATCAAGACCGCGCCGTTCTACTGCCTCTGGGCGGTGCTGTTCCTCAATGTGACCGCGGGCATCGGGATCCTCGAGCAGGCGTCCCCGATGATCCAGGAGATGTTCAAGGGGGTCGTCAAGGCGGGCGCGGCGGCGGGGTTCGTCGGCCTGCTGAGCCTGTTCAACATGGGCGGACGCTTCGGCTGGAGCTCGCTCTCGGACAAGATCGGGCGGCGGGCCACGTACGCCGTCTTCTTCACGCTGGGCCCGATCCTGTATCTCACGCTGCCCTATGCCGGCCGGATCGGCAGCGTCACGCTGTTCGTGGGGGCGGCGGCGCTGATCATTACGATGTACGGCGGCGGCTTCGCGACGATTCCGGCCTATCTGTCCGACCTGTTCGGCACCCAGTACGTGGGGGCCATTCACGGGCGCCTGCTGACCGCCTGGTCGGCGGCGGGAGTGGCCGGACCGGTCCTGGTGAACTACATCCGCGAGTACCAGATCGATCGCGGGGTCCCCGCCGCCCAGGCCTACAACATCACCATGTACCTGATGGCCGGGCTCCTGGTGCTCGGCTTCTTCGCCAACCTCGCCGTGCGACCGGTGCAGGACCGGTTCTTCATGTCCGACCAGGAGTTGGCCACGGACCGCGCGCTGGGCGCGGCACGGGCGTCCTGAGATTGCATAAACTCCCTCTTCCCTGAATATTGTTGCGGCGCGGCCGGGGGTGGAGGGTACCGAGAATCGGGGAGGGCATGCCGTGAGCGGTGCGCAGCAGTCGCCGGCCCGCGGGGCCGGTCAGTGGGGCCTGGTGGTCTTGGCGTGGGTCCTGGTTGGAGTTCCGCTGCTGTGGGGCGTGTGGAACACGCTGCTCAAGGCGGCGGCGCTGTTCCGGTAAGGCAACCGGCGCAAAATCTTACACTTAAGCTACAGCGCAAAGCTTTGCACTGAATAGAGTTGGCCCAATCCGGGCGGCCGCCCCGCTGCAAGTGTCGGGATTCTGGGGTCTTGACGGACGGACCGGGGATCGCAGATTGTAACCCGTTCATCACTTAGCGCCCCCGGATCGACGACGCCCGTACGGGCGACAGCCTCACGGCTGTCCTGCCATTCCACACCGTCGATCCGCGGGTATGCGCACCCCGCCCCATGCGGCTGGGAACGACGGTCCGGCGGCGCGCTCGGCTGACTGGCGCCCGGCCGCGATCGGTCGGCCGGGGCGAGCGAATATCGGGTCGGGGGACCTCTCCCTCGATCTTTCACGGACCACCTGAGGTCCGTCTCCGCACCGAAGGTCCTGTTGAAAGGGAGTGTGTGTCCATGGGCATGCGCACGCGTTGGTGGGTAGCTCCGGTGCTCCTCGCCGTAGCGAGCCAGGCCGCCGCCCAAGGCGGCGATTGGACAACCTACGGCGGCAACGATTGGAATCAGCGGTACTCCAAACTCAAGACGATCAACACGAGCAACGTCGCGCAGCTGGTTCCCCGGATGATCTTCCAGACCGGGATCGCCAAGCTGGGGTCGTTCGAGAACACGCCGATCGTCTCCAACGGCATGATGTACGTGACGACGCCCTACAACACGGCGATGGCCTACGACCTGAACACCAAGAAGGAAGTCTGGCGCTACGAGCACAAGCTGGGGACCACCATCTTCTGCTGCGGCCCGAACAACCGTGGTGTCGCCATCCACGGCGGCGAGCACCTGTACATGGGGACGCTCGACGCGCACCTGGTGGCCCTCGAGGCGAAGACCGGGAAGGTGATGTGGGACAAGGAAGTCGCCGATCCGGCGTTCGGCTACAGCATCACCCATGCGCCGCTCATCGTCGGTGACAACGTGATCGTGGGCGTCTCCGGCGGCGAATACGGCATCCGCGGCCACGTCACCGCGTACAACGCGGCCACCGGCGACCAGGTATGGCGCTGGTACTCGATTCCGGCTCCGTCGAGCGACTCGACGGCCGACCCCAAGGCCCCCAACGGCTGGACCGGCACCTGGGCCACCAAGGCCGAAGACGCCGACCTCCATCGCGACATCGCCAAGGAGAAGGCCGACAGCGCCAAGTACGCCGATGCCTGGAAGACCGGTGGCGGCGGCGTGTGGACGACGCCCTCGTACGACAAGGCGTCGAACACGATCTTCGTGACCGTCGGCAACCCGTCCCCCGACCTCGACGGCAGCACTCGTCCGGGCGACAACCTGTACACCGACTGCGTCGTGGCGATCGACGCCACCTCGGGCAAGACCAAGTGGTACTACCAGACTGTGCCCCATGACGTCTGGGACCTCGACGCGACGTCCCCGTCGGTCGTGACGTCGCTGGGCGGGAAGACGGTCGTGCTGCACGCCGGCAAGACGGGCTGGGTCTACGTGCTCGACGCCGAGTCCGGTAAGCTCGTCCGCAAGAGCGACGCCTTCGTGCCGCAGGAGAACATGTTCGCCCTCCCGACCGCCCAGGGAACCCGGATGCTGCCGGGCGCCAATGGCGGCTCGGAGTGGTCGCCGATCTCGGTGGATCCGACGCTGAACTACGCCTTCGTCGCGGCGCTGCACCAGCCGATGAACTACATCGTGCACACCGCGCCGTGGGAGAAGGGCCGCCTCTGGCTCGGCTCCGCCTTCGTCGCCATTCCGGGCGAGGAGCAGTATGGTCTGTTCTCAGCGGTCGACCTCAAGACCGGCAAGATCGCGTGGCAGAACAAGGTGCCGCAGCCGATGATGGGCGGCTCGCTGGCGACCGCCGGCGGGCTCACCTTCACCGGTGAGGGCAACGGCAACTTCAACGCCTACAATTCCAAGACCGGCAAGCTGCTGTGGCAGTTCAACGCCGGCGCCGGCTGCAACTCGGCCCCGATGACGTTCACGAACAACGGCGAGCAGTTCATCGCAGTGGCCTGCGGCGGCAACTTCCAGATCAGCTATCCGCTCGGTGACGCGCTCATGGTCTTCGGCCTGCCGGCCAAGGCCGGCGCCACGAAGAACATGAAGAAGTAGTACCCAGCGACGGCCGGCAGCGGTCCCCGCGTTGGGGCCCCCTGCCGGCCGATTCCTTTGGACGGCATGTGGCGACACGGTGGTGGTGGGCGGCCCTCGGGGCCGTGGGTTTTCTGGCGGGTCGCGCGAGTGCCGGTCCGGGTCCGGACCGGCACTGGAGCACGCGGAATGGAGACGATTGGCGTGCCCTGGGACCCGAGGCCCGGAGCGCGTACGCGGATGGCTTCCTGGCGGGCGCGGGGTTCGCCCAGGCCGCCGCGGCGGCCGCCGATTCCGCGGCGCTCCGGGACACGATGACGGCGCTCACCCGGACCGGGCGGTTCCGGTTTCCTTACGCCGCCAACGTCTACGTCGCCCGGCTCAACGACTACTACTGGTGGGAAAATCACCGTCCGCTCCCCACCTGGTACGCTTTCCGGGAGGTGAACACATCGCTCATTGGTCAGACGACTGAACCCGCGCCCTAGGCGCGGTCCCGATTGCTGGTGCAGGCATGTCCCGAAGTTTGGCTGTCGTTGGCGGTCAATCTTACACTGAGGGAGAAGCACCTATGAAGAAAGTCGCACTGTTGTGCATGGGCTTGGCGTTCGGCGCGGTAAATGCGGCGCAGGCCCAGCTCACGATGCAGATGAGCAACGGCTGGAGCTTCACGTTCGCGGGCAACGTGAACGCGTTCATGATCTACAAAACCGGGAAATCGTGCGTGGGCAGCACCTGCGCCACGACGGGGAAGGACCTGAGCTTCGGCACGGGCCTCCTCCCGGCGTTCGCCGTGTTCGATGCCAAGGGCAAGGAAGACAACGTCGACCTCGGTGTGCACTTCGGCTTCGCGCCTCAAATCGAGACCGGCGGGCACTTCGCCAGCTTCTTCGGCAGCCAGGCGGCCGGAGCGCAGATCGACATGCGCCAGGTCTACCTGACCGCGGGCGGCACGTGGGGCTCGCTGCTCATCGGTAAGGAGCTCGGCCTGTTCCAGCGCGGCAACATCCTCACCGACATGACGCTGCTCGGCGTCGGCGTCGGCGGCGGCGGGCGCGGCACGGCCCTCGGCCGGATCGGCTACGGCTACCTGTACACCGACTTCCGTCCACAGCTGACCTACACCACTCCCTCCGGCCGGCCGGCCTCGTTGAGCATCGGCCTGTTCGAGGGCATCGGCGCCGCCCCGTACGAAGTGATCGAGTTGCCCCGGGTCGAGGCGGAGTTCAGCTACAACTCCAAGTTCGGCGAGAACAGCAACTTCAAGCTGTTCCTGAACGGCGCCGCACAGACGGCGAAGAACGGCGTGGGCGGGACCACCAACAGTCTCAGCTCCACCGGCGCCGGCGCCGGCATCACGATCGACGTCTCGGGCTTCGCGCTCACCGGCTCGGGCTTCTTCGCCAAGGGCATGGGCTCGCTCTTCATGGGCGACGCGTGCTGCGGCGCCGGCGACAGCCGCATCGACAGCGACGGCGTTGACGTGGCCGGCGACGGCCGGAATTCGTTCGGCTACATCGGCCAGGTCATGTACAGCCCGACGAACAGCAAGTTCGGGATCGGCGGCAGCTACGGCGAGAACCGCCTCAAGCGGACCGACGCCGACAAGACCGCCGACGGCACCGATGCGGAGATCCTGAAGCGCCGTGCCATCATCGGCCAGGTGACCTACAAGTGGAGCAAGTCGCTGCGCTGGGTGGCCGAGTACGGCCACATCGACGGCTACACCGACGGCACCAAGGACTCGAAGTCGGATCAGGGCTCGCTCGGCATGATGTTGTTCTTCTAAGCCGCGAGCGTCATTCGCGTCTGAGGGGCGGCCGTTCCGAAAGGGACGGCCGCTCTTTTTGGCGCCCGGCTGTTAGATTCCCCGGCAACCCTTACGCCTTGACGGAGATCTCTGACGATGCGCTCGCTCCCGCTCCTCGGCACACTGATCCTGGTCGGCGCCTGCGGCCGCGGCTCGTTCCCCGTGGCGCTGACCGCCTCACCCGCGGCCGCCCCCACCGATGTCATCGCCTGCGTGCGGGCCAAGCTCGCGCCGCTCGGCTACCAGCAGACGGCGTTCGACCAGACCGACTTCCGGGTGACCGCGCGCAAGGTCGACAACAGTGTCCACCGCGCCGATGCGCAGTATCGCCGCAACGTCGACCGGCTCGAGATCCAGGCCGCCCCCGGCGCCGACGGCAAGACGGCGCTCAGCGTGACCGGTCGGAGCTACGCGGAGTTCGAGACCCAGCGCGGACCCACCGAGCAGGAAGAGCAGGCGTCCGCGGACGTGAAGCACAGCGCGCAGGCCATCCTCGACGCCTGCGGCCGGCCCTGATCCCCCGCCCCATCCGCTGGCCTCGCTTCCCCGCCCGCCGGCGCGCGCCGGCGGTGGCTTCACCTCCCGAAGGCGACTAGGTTTCCCCGGGCACGAACTCGAACCATCTGCCTCGGGAGAATCGGAGTGGCGGTCCCGCTCGTACAGCTGCAGCGCGCTCCTGCCGGCGCGCCGTCCGGCGAGGGAGTGCCGGGTCGCAAGCCGGGCTGGCTCAAGGTGAAGGCGCCCGGCGGGCCCAACTACGCGCACCTGAAGGGCCTCATGCGCGAGCTGGGGCTGCACACGGTGTGCGAGGAGGCCCGCTGCCCCAACATCGGCGAATGCTGGGAGCACAAGGCCGCGACGTTCATGATCCTGGGCGACGTCTGCACCAGAAACTGCACGTATTGCGCGGTCGCCCACGGCACGCCCACGGCGTTCGACCCGCTCGAGCCGGTGCGCCTGGCCGAAGCCGTGGAGCGCATGGGCCTGGCCCACGTGGTGATCACCTCGGTGGACCGGGACGATCTCCCCAACGGCGGCGCCGAGGCGTTCGCCGGATGCGTGGAGGAAATCAGGCGCCGGCGTCCCGACACGTCGGTCGAGGTCCTCATCCCCGACTTCAAGGGATCCGAACGGGCGCTCCGGATCGTCGTGGACGCCCGCCCCGACATCCTCAACCACAACCTCGAGACCGCCGAGCGACTGTACCGGCTGGCCCGTCCCGGCGGCCGGTACGACCGGGCACTCGCGCTCCTGGCCAATGCCCGGCGCATGGACCGCGCCGCGCTCACCAAGAGCGGCATTATCCTTGGCATGGGTGAGGAATGGGACGAGGTCCTCGTGTGCATGCGTGATCTCCGGCGCAGCGACGTGAACATCCTCACGCTGGGGCAGTACCTCCGACCGTCGAACGCCCACCTGCCGGTAGCCCGATACTACACGCCCGGCGAATTCGCCGAGCTGCGCGACCTCGGCCTGGCGATGGGATTCTCGCACGTGCAGTCGAGCCCCCTCACCCGGTCGTCCTACCACGCGTGGGAGCAGCTGGACGCCGCCACGGAGCGCCGCTGATGGCCGGCACCGCCGCACCCAAGCCCTGGGCCCGCCGCCGCGGGCTCGACCGGGACCGGGCCGACGAGTATCGCCGCTGGCTGCGGCAGATGACCCTCATCCGGCGCTTCGAGGAGAAGGCCGGCGAGGCCTACAGCCTAGGGAAGATCGGCGGGTTCTGCCACCTCTACATCGGCCAGGAGGCCGTGGCGGTGGGCAGCCTGGCCGCGCTCCGGGGCGACGACTACATCACCTGCTCGTACCGCGAGCACGGCCACGCCCTGGCCCGGGGCATCAGCGCCCGCGCGGTGATGGCCGAGCTGTTCGGCAAGGCGGCGGGCTGCAGCGGCGGCAAGGGCGGGTCGATGCATCTGTTCGACGCTTCACTCGGCTTCCTCGGCGGCCACGGTATCGTCGGCGGCCATATCCCGCTCACCACTGGCATGGCGTTCGCCGCCAAGTACCGCGACACCGACCAGGTGGCCGTGTGCTACTTCGGCGAAGCGGCCGTCAACAACGGCGCCTTCCACGAGGCGCTCAACATGGCGGCGCTCTGGAAGCTCCCGGCCATCTACATCTGCGAGAACAACCGCTACGGAATGGGCACCGCGCTTGAGCGGGCCAGCGCCATCTACGACATCTCCGAGCGGGCCTGCTCCTACGACATGGCCAACGAGGTGGTGGACGGGCAGGACGTGCTGGTCATGCACGCCGCCATGGAGCGGGCGGTCGAGCGGGCCCGGACGGCCAAGCACCCGACCCTGCTGGAGGTCCGCACCTACCGCTTCATGGGCCACTCGATGTCGGATCCCATCCACGGGCACTATCGCACGCGGGAGGAAGTCGAGGACCAGCGCAAGCGCGACCCCATCGCGGTCTGGGCCCAGCGGCTGGTCGAGGACGGGCTCATGGACCAGGCGGCGGTCAAGGCGCTCGACAAGGAGGTGCTGGAGGAAGTGGACGACGCCTATCAGTTCGCCGACCAGGCGCCGGACCCGGAAGCTGGGGAGCTATACACCCATGTGTACGCGGACTGATGCGGTGCTGTACCCCGCGAACGTCATCCTGAGCGAAGCGAAGGAGCCATGCCCCGAGGCATGCCTCCTTCGCTTCGCTCAGGATGACGATGGCCGCGTGCATACCGGCGCTTGGTGTTAACGGAAATGGCCATCGTCACCTACCGCGACGCCCTGAACCAGGCGCTCCGCGAGGAGATGCAGCGGGACCCCGACGTCTTCCTGATGGGCGAGGAGGTCGGGGTGTATCAGGGCGCGTACAAGGTGAGCCGCGGCCTGCTCGACGAGTTCGGGCCGATGCGAGTAGTGGATACGCCGATCACCGAGCTCGGCTTCGCCGGTGTGGGCGTCGGGGCGGCGATGGTCGGACTCAGGCCCGTCATCGAGTTCATGACCTGGAACTTCGCGCTCCTGGCCATCGACCAGCTCGTCAACTCCGCGGCCAAGATGCGCTACATGTCCGCCGGCCAAGTCGGGGTCCCCGCGGTGTTCCGGGGACCGGGCGGCTCCGCCCTCCAGCTCGCGGCGCAGCACTCCCAGGCGTTCGAGAGCTACTACGCCCACATCCCCGGGTTGAAGGTGGTCATGCCTGCCACGCCGGCCGACGCGAAGGGCCTGCTCAAGAGCGCCATCCGGGACGACAACCCGGTGGTGTTCATCGAGGGCGAGATGCTCTACAACCTGAAGGGCGACGTCCCGGACGGGGAGCACGTCGTACCGCTGGGCAAGGCCGACATCAAGCGATCGGGCGGCGACGTCACCATCGTCTGCCACTCGAAGACGGTGGCCGTCGCGCTCAAGGCGGCGGAGCAGCTGGCGGGCGAGGAGATCGACGCGGAAGTGCTCGACCTCCGCACGATCCGCCCACTCGACACCGAGGCGGTGCTCGCGTCGGTGGGCCGGACCCACCGCTGCATCGTGGCCGAGGAGGGCTGGCCCTTCGCCGGCGTGGGCGCGCAGGTGGTCGACACGATTCAGCGCGAGGCGTTCGACGAGCTCGACGCCCCGATCCTCCGCGTGACCAGCGCGGATGTCCCCATGCCCTACAACAAGCACCTCGAGAAGGCCGCGAAGGTCGATCCCGCCAGGGTCGTCGCCGCGGTCCACTCGGTGCTGTATCGCGACTGAGCCATGGCAACCAAGGTGGTGATGGAAGCGCTCTCGCCCACGATGGAGGAGGGCCGCCTCGTCGAGTGGAAGAAGGGGGAGGGCGACGCCGTTGCGGTCGGCGACGTGCTCGCCGAGGTGGAGACCGACAAGGCGGTGATGGAGCTGGTGGCCCGGGCGGGCGGCACGCTGCTCAAGCAGGTGGTGGCGGCGGGCGCGACCGTGCCGGTCTCCGAGCTCGTGGCCCTTATCGGTGAGCCCGGCGAGGTGGTGGACAACGGCAAGCCTTCGCCCCAGCAGGAGCAGGCCACCCAGCCGGCGCCGGAGCAGAACCGGCCCACATCCATGCCACCGGCGCCGCCCGCCAAGGCGGTCGCCGAGACGGGCCCGGCCACCGCCGGCGCCGCGCCGGCCGCTCCCGCCGGCCCGCCGGCCTCAGGCGGCCGGGTCAAGGCCTCGCCTCTGGCCCGCCGCATCGCGGCGGAACGCGGCATCGACCTCGGTGGCGTTTCGGGGTCGGGGCCGGAGGGTCGCATCGTGCTCCGCGACCTCGACGCCGCCGCTGCCGGGGTCGCCCCGTCGTCGCTGCCGGCTGCGGCACCGCCGGCCGCGGCGGCGCCTCGCCCTGTCGTCGTGCGCGCTCCGGGTGCAGCGGCTTTCACCGACGTCCCCCTGACCCAGCTCCGGAAGACCATCGCCCGACGCCTCGCGCAGTCGATCGGGCCGATCCCCACGTTCTACCTCACGAGCGAGGTGGACATGGAGCGGGCGTGGGATGCGCGAGAGGCGCTCAAGGCGCTCGGCGAGGGACCAAAGGTCTCGTTCAACGACATCATCATCAAGGCCGTGGCGACGGCGCTCCGGCGGCATCCAGCGTGCAACGCCTGGTGGCAGGGCGACGGGATCCGCTACTGGCACGAGGTGCACGTGAGCATGGCGGTGGCCATCGAGGATGGCCTCATCACGCCCGTCATCCGGAACACCGACCTCAAGTCGCTGCGGGAGATCGCCGCCGAGTCGCACGACCTGGCGGCGCGCGCGCGCGCGCGCCGGCTCACGCCCGAGGAGTACACCGGCGGCACCTTCTCGGTCTCGAACCTGGGCATGCTGGACATCGACGAATTCACGGCCGTCATCAATCCTCCCGAGGCCGGGATCCTGGCGGTCGGCCGGATTGTTGAGAAAGCGGTAGCGCTCGAGGGGCAGCTCGCGGTCCGACGGCGGCTCCGGCTCACGATGTCCTGCGACCACCGGGTGATCGATGGCGCCACCGGCGCGCAATTTCTGAAGACCCTCAAGACCATGCTGGAGAACCCGCTGGCGCTGGTGTGGTAGGGGACCGAGTCACCCTGAGCGAAGCGAAGGGCGCATGCCCCAGGTGTTGGCTCTTTCGCTCCGCTCAGGATGACTCGGAGGCGCACGTACCGAGCCGGCCGACGCAACGATCCAAGAGAGGACCACCGTGGCGACCCAGTTCGACGTGATCATCATCGGCGGCGGCCCGGCCGGCTACGTCTGCGCCATCCGCGCCGCTCAGCTCGGCCTGCCCACCGCGGTCGTCGAGCGCGACAAGCTCGGCGGCGTCTGCGTCAACATCGGATGCATCCCGACCAAGGCCCTGCTCCATAGCGCCTACGTCGCGAACCTGGTGGCGCACGACGCCAAGGACCTGGGTGTCGAGGTGAGCGGCGTCAAGGCGGACTACGGCGTCGCGATGCGCCGCTCGCGCAAGGTGTCCGAGCAGAACTCGAAAGGCGTCGAGTTCCTGATGAAGAAGCACAAGATCACGGTCGTCCGGGGCACCGGCGTGCTCGGCAAGAATCGCACGGTGAAGGTCGGGAACGACGAGTACCAGGCGCGGAAGGCGGTGGTGATCGCCACCGGCTCGCGAGTGAAGGGCATTCCGCAGATCGGGCTCGAGATCAACAAGACGACCGTGATCAGCTCCGACGAGGCGCTGTTCCTGGAACAGGTGCCCAAGTCGCTCGCCGTCATCGGGGCGGGCGCGGTGGGCTGCGAGTTCGCCGACATCTTCAACGCCTTCGGCACCAAGGTGACGCTCATCGAGGCGCTGCCCCGCATCCTCCCCCTGGAGGACGCCGAAGCGTCCGACGCGCTCGCCAAGAGCTACAAGAAGCGTGGCATCACCACCCTCGCGGGCGCCAAGGTGACGAAGGCCACCGTGGTTGCGGACAAGGTGACGCTCGAGCTCGAGGCCGGCGGCAAGAAGGAGACACTCGAGGTGGAGAAGGTCCTGATGGCCGCGGGGCGGGCCGTCAACACCGAGGGGATGGGGTTCCAGGAGGCGGGCGTCCAGCTCACCGACCGCGGCTTCGTGCGGGTCGACCTGGCGACTCTCGAGACCACCGTGCCAGGCGTCTACTGCATCGGCGACGTGGCCGGCCCCCCGATGCTGGCGCACAAGGGCAGCCGGGAAGGGGTGAACGTGGCGGAGACCATCGCAGGCCAGCACCCCCACGCCATCAAGTACGACAACGTCCCGAGCGTGACCTACTGTCACCCGGAGGTCGCGAGCATCGGGCTGACCGAGGACCAGGCCAAGGAGCGGAAGCTCGACTACCAGGTGGGCCGGTTCCCGTTCAGCGCCAACGGGCGGGCGCGCAGCACCAACGAGACCGAGGGCTTCGTCAAGATCATCCGCGACAAGAAGTACGGAGAGATTCTCGGCGCTCACATCGTGGGTAGCCACGCCTCCGAGCTGATCCACGAGCTCACCGTGGCCCGGGAAAACGAGTACACGGTCGAGGAAGTGGATCTCGCCATCCACGCCCACCCGACCCTGTCGGAGGCGATCGCCGAGGCGGCGCTCGATTCGATGGGGCGGGTGATTCACATCTGACCGTGGACCCCATCCGCCTCGCGCTGGTCGCGATGGCCGCCGGGGTCGCGTTCGGGGTCGCGGTCATCAGCGCCACGACGCTCGGAGTCGATCTGCTGAAGTCCGCCGGCCCGCCGGCCACCCAGGCGGCCGGTCCCCCGCTCTTCCTCCTCTTCTTCGGTACGCTCGCGGGCCTGGTGCTGGCCGGCGTGGTCGCCTGGCGGCTGCTCTCGCCCATTCTCTCGGTCTATCGTCGCGGCGGACTCTCGGTCGTGAGCGCACTCGTGACCGTGATCCCGATGTGGCTCTGCGTCGTGGTCAACCAGGCCGGCGGCCGCGCGGGCCTCGCTTGCCTCGGCGTCGGCGCCCTGCTCGTGTCCCTGCTTCTGGGATACGCGGCGCGACGGGCGGCGCCCATCGGATGAGCGCCCGCCTGGAACTCCTCGATCTCGGCCGGAGGCCGTACCAGGAGACGCTCGAGCTTCAGCGCTCGCTGTGCCGCCGCCGCATGGCCGGCGAGCTGGAGCAGGATCTGCTCCTCCTCGTCGAGCACGAGCCCGTGGTAACCCTCGGCCGGAGCACCCGGGCCTCGAGCCTGCCGCTCGCCACGGCCGAGCTGGAGCGCCGCGGCATTGCGGTGGCCGAGGTGGAGCGCGGCGGGGATGTGACCTATCACGGGCCTGGCCAGCTCGTCGGGTATCCGATCCTGCAGCTCCGCGAGCACCGCGAAGACCTGCACTGGTATCTGCGGCAGCTGGAGGCGGCGCTGATCGCCGCCCTGCACGAGCTGGGAATCGCGGCGAACCGGAACCCGGGCCTCACCGGCGTGTGGACGGGGGGACGGAAGATCGCGAGCATCGGCGTGCATGTGAAGCAATGGGTGACCCTGCACGGGTTCGCGCTCAACGTCAGCACCGATTTGCGCGGCTTCGACCTGATCGTGCCGTGCGGCATCCACGGCGTGGTGATGACGAGTGTCGGGGCGGAGCTCGGACGGACGGACGCCGCGCGGCTCGGGGAACAGACGCGCGACGCCGTGGTGGGGGCATTCGGCCGGACGTTCGACTACAGCGAGGTGGAGGAGGTTGAGTCGGGACCGGACGGCAGTTCGATCGGCAAGGGTACAACGAGGACCGCGCACGCTGCGGTCGAGCCGTTCAAGCGCGCGATGCGTCCGGGATGACGGTGGCGCGGAAGACCGTGCGGACCTCGCTCCGATGATCGACCGTATCGATGCTCGCGACCGGGACCATGATCGGCTGCCGCCCGGCCAGATCGTCACGCAGAAATGGCCGGTCCTGCACTACGGCATCGTGCCCACCGTCGACCTCGCCGCGTGGCGGTTCGAGGTGACCGGTACCGTCGAGCGACCGCTGTCTCTTCGGTGGGAGGAGCTGCTGGAGCTGCCCCGGCGCGAGACGGTGTGCGACATGCACTGCGTCACCCGCTGGAGCCGGTACGACAACACGTTCGAAGGGGTTCCCGTGCAGACCGTCCTCGAGCGCGCGGGCGTGCGGCCCGAGGCCGCGTATGCGCTCGTCCACGCCGAGCAGGGGTTCACCACCAACCTGCCGCTCGGCGATCTGGACCGGCCAGCCAACCTGCTGGCGCTCGCATACAACGGCGAACCGCTGACGCCGGAGCACGGCGGCCCGGTACGGCTGCTCGTGCCGCATCTCTATCTCTGGAAGAGCGCCAAGTGGGTCACCGGGCTCGAGCTTCTGGAGCAGGATTCGCCCGGGTTCTGGGAGCAGAACGGGTACCACATGCGCGGCGATCCGTGGCGGGAAGAGCGATACGGAAGGCCGGACCCGGCACGGATGCGCCGCGGACCGAGGTAGGGCGCCGTGTCAGGGGCGCGTGCCGGAACGGCACGGTCCCTTCGCTTCGCTCAGGGTCGGATTGGGCCCTGAAGAATTCGGCAGCTCCAAGTCTTGTTTTTGGGGCCCAATCCGATTTCACTGTCTAGCATGTCTGAATCGCCCCGACGTCCGACCCCTGAGGCGCAGGCGGACCAGCGAATCACCGATATCCTGCGTGCCGCCGACAGCTGGTCGAAGGAAGCGCCTCGGGCGCTGACGCCGGCTATCCGGGCCGTCTGCATCCGGCTGGCGGAGATGGTCGCCGACCAACGCCATTACCTCGCCCCGCTCCCCGAGCCCCAGGAGAGCGAACGACGCTCGGTGCTCAGCATGGTGGCCGACCGGCTGCGCTCGAAATCCGTCACCGAGGGCCTCGACACGCACCTGAAGGCCCTGGAGGAGCTGGAGCTCCGGTCCACGGGCTCGTGGTCCGCGGTCGCGTCGGCGCAGAACGAGTGGATCACGACCGCCATCCTCTACCTCGAGCGCTGTGCCGGCGAGCTGCCCGCCGGCGAGCGACCCGATCCCTACTGGGCGGATGACGTGGTGGCGGGGGTCATCGCTTCGGTGCGGGCCCTGATCGGTGTGGACGAGCTGCACGCGCGTACCGAGGCCCGCTACTCGGGACCGGTCAAACGGGTGTCGCCGGAGGAGGAGTAGCGGCGCCCTTCTCGGCGAACAGCTCGAAGAACCGTCCGAAGACCTCGATCCCGCTCCAGAGCTGAGCGAGATCGAGTTTTTCGTTGGGGGAATGCAGCCCGTCATCGGGCAGGCCTATGCCGGTGAGCAATACCGGGGCTCCGGCGAGCCCCAGCTCGGGGATGATCGGGATGGACCCACCGGCCCGCACCCGCACCGCCGACCGCCCCGTGACCTCCTTGAAGGCCTCGTCCAGGACCGCAAACGCGGGATGGCTCACGTCCACCCGCACCGGATCACCCCCGTGCAGGAGCTTCACCTGGACGTCCGCCCACCGGGGCGCCGCCGCCGCCACCGCCCGCTCGAGCTGCTTGGCCACCTTGTCGTACGCCTGTCCCGGCACCAGCCGCAGACTCACCTTCGCCGTGGCCTGCGCGGGGATGACCGTCTTCGCGCCTTCGCCCACGAAGCCGCCCTTGATGCCATGAATCTCGAAGGTCGGGAGTGCCCACACCCGCTCGAAGACGGAATACTCCTTGAGGCCCGTCAGCGCCTGGCCGGTGACTTCCTCCCGAAGGAATTCGGCCTTGTCGAACGGCAGCTGCTTCCAACTCTTGAGCTCCTGCTTGGTGGGGGCCTCGACCGCCTTGTAGAGCTTGGGAATCTCGATCTCGCCGTCGGCGCTCTTGAGCTTGCTCAGGATCCGGACCAGGGTCTCGATCGCGTTGGGGGCCACGCCGCCATAGGTGCCCGAGTGCAGGTCACGCTGCAGCGTCCGAACGCTGATCTCGGCATAGCACAGTCCCCGCAGGGCCGTGTAGACGGCCGGCCATCCGGGCGCATAGTAGGACATGTCGCAGACCAGCGCGGCGTCGGAGCGCGTTCGCTCGGGCTCGGCCCGCAGCAGGTCCGAGATCACATGGCCGCCGCACTCCTCCTCGCCTTCGAAGATGAAGTGGACGTTGAGCGGGGGTCGCCGCTCGGCGTCGAGCGTGGCCTCGTAGGCCTTGAGCAGGCAGAACACCTGGCCCTTGTCGTCGGCGGCGCCGCGGGCGTACAGCCGGCCCTCGCGGACCGCGGGCTCAAACGGCGGGCTGGTCCACTCGTCCAGCGGGTCTGGCGGCTGCACGTCGTAATGGCCGTAGATGAGCAGGGTCGGCCGGCCGGCGACCGGCGGACTCTCGGCCCACACCACCGGATGCCCGTCGCCCTCGATCAGGTGCACCGTGGGGCATCCGAGGCTCGTGAGCTCGTCGCGCAGCCACTCCGCCGCGCGGCGACAGTCGGCAGCGTGGGCCGGGAGAGCGCTTATGCTGGGAATCGCGAGAAAGCCCGACAGCTCGCCCAGCAGGCGAGTCTGTTCGCGGGTGACGAAGCCGGTATCCATGGACGGCGCCCCGGGGTAAAGGTCGTGCGGTATGGCCGCCGGGAAAACTACACGCGGAGGGAGTTCTCGCGAGAGGCAGGGGTGATCTGTCTCACCGCCCCACCGTGGTCGGCGGGGCGTAGCATCCCTTTTCCTACGCGGGGCGTGAGAGGGTCGCGGCCGCGCCGGCGATCGGCTCAGGGCGTCTCGGCCGTGTCACTCCGCTCGTGGCTCGCCGTGTCGCCCACGGCCGCCGCGAGCCTCGTGTAGGCACTGTCGCCCTGTACCCCCTCCATCAGCCGACCGAGTGCCGACACACTGAGCTTGATGTCCTCGCCATGCTGCGCATACCACTTGTCGAACAGATCCAACCGGGTCCGATAGATTCGCGCTCCCACAAGGCGCGCATTGTTGACCGGCCGCTCGGGCACGCGGCCGATGCTGAAGCTGCGGAGCTGCGCCGCCACCGGGCCCATCAGCTCGGCCCGGGCCCAGGCCCCGGCTTCGGCCCGGCCGCGCTCCAGGGCCGCGGAATCCGGCCGTGTGTCGTACAGGCCCTGCAGCCGATTCACCAGAGCCGCATAGAAGTCACCCAGGACGATTTCGTCGTGCCACCGGTCGGCGGTCCGCCGCGCGAGGAGCGTGTCACCCCGCTCGCGGAAGAATCGCTGGGTCGAGCGGTACCCCACGAACTGGGCGTAGCTCTCGTTGAAGGGCGTGGCGCTCTTCACGTATAGCGTATTGTGTGCGATTTCGTGGAAGACCGTCGCCGCGAGCTCGACCGAGTCGCCGGTGACGGCGGTGGAGAGCAGCGGGTCGTTGAACCACCCCAGCGTCGAGAAGGCGGAGGACGGCCGCAGGTACACGTCGTACCCGCGGCCGGCCAGCCGGTCGGCCTCGCGCCGGGCCGCGGCGAGGTCGAAGAAGCCCTTATACGGGATGCGCCCGACGATCGGATATTTCCAGGTGTGCGGGCAGATGCAGCTCCGCGGGGCGGCCTGTAGCACCAGGAGCAGGGTGTCCCGGCCGACGTCGGCGTAAGTGGTGTAGGTCTGTTTGGCGTCGAGGCCAAGCTCGGCCGCGTAGTCCCGGCTGGCCACCACCAGGCCGAGGGCGCCCCGCAGCGCCGGATCGGTCCGCGGATCGGCCGCGAGCTTCGCGATCGGCTCCCGGGCCTTGAGGATGCGCGTCTCCTCGATGCCGGCCCGGGTCAGATAGCGGACGTCGTCGCTGGCGAGGTAAGCGGTCCCGTAGCCCGCAAACAGGGCCGCCACCGCGATCAGGAAGAACATCGGTCTCACCTCACGCGCGCGAGCGCGATCCGAGGCTTGACCGTGCTCGAGACCACCGCCGACCCGGCGCCGTTGGTGAGGATGAACGACACCTCGGCCGAGGCGGCGGGCTGAATGATGCGGACGTGGCGCCCCGACCCGCCTCGGAGCACGCCCGTATGGTCGTAGCTTCCGTCGCGCGTGCTGTCCGGGGTCAGCGGGTAGGGCTTGGCGAAGACGCCGTTCTGGAAATTGTTCAGATAGATGGCGCGCAGGTCGAGCGTGGTGTACTGCAGCCGGGAGCTCGAGGGCGTGAAGCCCGGCAGATTGGTGAGATAGTTGGCGAGCTGCCACTGGGAGACCAGCACGCCGAAGTCCTCTCCGGTCACGGTCTGCACGTTCGCGGCGCCGACCTGGTCGGTCTGGACCAGCGCGCGGGTGAGCTCGGTGGCCTGCGGCTGAGTGGCGGCGAAATGGTCGGCCAGCCATCGGACGATGAGCCAGTTGGCCCCACGCTCCGACAGGGTACCCGAGGAGCTGCCGGGCTCGATCAGGAAGCTCGACTCCGGGTCGTCCAGGTAGTCGTATGCATTGTCGATGTTGCCGCCGTTGAACTGCGACTCGCAGTTGGGGAACGCCGGCGTGCAGAACGCATCGGGCACGCCCTCGCCGCCGAGCTCCTCGGCGAAGTGCGACAGGCCCTCGTTGAGCCAGGTGTCCTCGGAGGTGCCGCCGCGCACCAGCACGTGCTGGTTGAAGCTGATCATGTGCTGGAACTCGTGGATGAACACCGGCGCCAGCTCGTGGATGGCGTCCGACTCCGGGATGGTGCATCCCGGGGTGATGGACCCCGGCACGACACCGTAGAAGATCTCGCCGCCATTGGAATGCGCCTGGCCGGGCAGCAGGTCCAGCCCGAAGAAGAAGCCCAGGATGACGCTGCCGGCGGAGGTGCAGTTGGGCGACAGCCGGTTGACGGCGGGCGTCAGCAGCACGATTACGACGCCGTTGCCGTCGAGGTCCGATTCGGTGCCGAACGCGGTCGTGTCGATGGGATAGAGATGGGAGTCGAACAGCGCGCTGACGTTCGCCAGATCCGTCGGCGTGTAGGCCGAGGGTGTCTCGTCGTCGACGTAGATCGCCACCTTCTGGCCCACGAGCTTGGCGGTGGCCAGGCTCGTCACGAAGCTGTCGCACGAGGTGGTCGCGCACACGTCGAACGTGCGCTTCGAGCCGACCGCCGGCGGCACGGCAACGACTGAAGCGGAGATCCGGTTCCGCGCCGCCCTGGCCGCCTCGGGCCGCTCCGAGAGGGCGCGCTCCCGCTGCCGAAGGACGTCATGAAACGCTTGAGCGGCGCTGGGCGCGCGGTCGAACGCAGGTGAGCGGACCGCCCCGGCCACCGAGGCGAACACGCTCGGCCCCCCGGTCAGCTTGAAGGGGGCGCTGACCCCGTTCTGGGTCTCTCCGCCCTCGGACCCCAGCGCCACGTAGAGATACTCCGACTCCTGGGCCCCGCCTCCCGGCACCCGAACGCAGGCGGTCTGCGAGGCGTCGAGCGTAGTGAACTCCCCGGGAGCCAAGCTGGTGGGAGTGACGCCCGAGCAATCGACCGGAGTCACGGTATTGGGATCGGTGCCGCCGCACGCGGCCAGCACCACGGCGCCGAGCGCCGTCCAGCGAGAGGGAAATCGGATCACGGGCAGCGCTCCAGGCCGTCGGGAGACACACCTTGAATGGGGAGCAAGATAAGGAGCCACAACGGTTTTTGACAATCGCTGGAGCCTCCGGTACCTTCTCTCGGTGTCCGAGAACTCGTGGCTCGCGGCGATCCGGTTCGGAGCGGATGGACTGGTGCCCGTGGTGGCCCAGGAAAGCCGTTCGGGCGACGTCCTGATGCTCGCCTTCGCGAACCGGGAGGCGCTGGAACGGACCGCCGCCACGGGCCAGGCGCACTACTACAGCAGGTCCCGCGCCGCCCTCTGGCGGAAGGGCGAGAGCTCGGGCCACGGGCAGGCGGTTCGGGAAATCCGGCTCGACTGCGACGGCGACAGCGTGCTGTACCGGGTCGAGCAGACTGGCCCCGCCTGCCACACCGGGGCCCGGACTTGCTTCTCGACCGCAGTGGGCACGGACGGAATCCCGTCGGCCGGCGAGGATCCTGGCGCGCACCTGCTGACCCGCCTGGCGGCGACCATCGCCGGCCGCGCGGCGTCCCGGCCAGCGGGGTCGTATACCGCGGAGCTGCTGGACCGCGGCGTGCCCAAGATCTCGCAGAAGCTGGGCGAGGAAGCGGTCGAAGTCGTCGTTGCGGCGAATGCGGAGGGGCCCGAGCGTCTCGCGTCCGAGGCGGCCGATCTCCTCTATCATCTCTTGGTGCTGCTGCAGGCTCGCGGTGTCCCGCTGGACGCCGTTTGGGAGGAGCTGGCGCACCGTAGCCGGTAGGCATGGCCTTCGTTCATCTCCACACCCACAGCGAATACTCGTTGCTCGACGGGGCCAATCGGATTCCCGAGCTCGTCGCGCACGTCAAGAAGCTGGGCATGGATAGCCTGGCCGTCACCGACCACGGCAACATGCACGCGGCCTGGTCGTTCTACGAGGCCGCCAAGGCGCAGAAGATCCGCCCCATCCTCGGCTTCGAGGCCTACCTCGCGTTCGGGCCACGGCAGGCCCGCGAGAAGCTCGCGGGCGCCCCCGCTGTCTACAGCCACCTGGTCCTGCTGGCCAGGAACCGAGCCGGCTACAAGAACCTGGTCCGGCTGACCTCGATCGGGTTCACCGAAGGGTTCTATCGCCGCCCGCGGATCGACAAGGAGTGTCTGCAGCAGCACAGCGAGGGCATCGTGTGCCTGGCCGCGTGCCTCTCGGGCGAGGTGGCGCTGCACCTCCGCCAGGGCCGGTACGAGGAGGCCAAGCGGAGCGCGGAATGGTTCGCGGGCGTCTTCGGACACGATGGCTTCTGGCTCGAGGTGCAGCACCACGGCATCGCCGAGGAGCGGGTCGTCACCGAGGGGATGCTCCGGCTCGGCCAGGAGCTCGGGCTCGGGGTCGTGGCCACCAACGACGCGCACTACCTCCGGCGCGAGGACGCCGAGGCGCACGACGTGCTGCTCGCCATCGGGACGGGGAGCGATCTCGACGACCCGAAGCGGTTCCGCTTCACCGGCGAAGAGTCCTACGTCAAGTCCGAGAAAGAGATGAAGACGCTCTTTCCGGAGCATCCGGAGGTGCTGGCCAACACCCAGACGGTGGCCGACCTCTGCGAGTTCGACTTCGAGAAGAAGTACTTCCTTCCCGGCTTCCCCCGCCCCGCCGGGTACGCCACCGACGAAGGGCTGCTCGAGGACCTCGCCCGCCGCGGCGCGGAGCGGCGTTATGGCGCTCCCCTCCCGCCCGCGGTCGAGGAGCGGCTGGCATACGAGCTGGGCGTCATCAACACCGCCGGCTACGCCGGCTACTTCCTCATCGTGCAGGACTTCATCGCCGCGGCGCGGGAGCGCGGGATCCCCGTGGGCCCGGGCCGCGGGTCGGCGGCGGGGTCGATCGTCGCCTACGCGCTCGGCATCACCAACGTCTGCCCGCTCAGGTTCGACCTCCTGTTCGAACGGTTCCTGAATCCCGAGCGCGTGTCCATGCCGGACATCGACGTGGACTTCTGTTTCGAGCGGCGGGGCGAGGTGATCGAGTATGTCCGGCAGCGGTACGGCCGGGCCAGCGTAGGCCAGATCGTCACGTTCGGGACGATGAAGGCGCGGGCCGCGGTCAAGGACGTGGCGCGGGTGCTCCGCATCCCGCCCGGTGAGGCCGACCGGATCACCAAGCTCATCCCGTCCGGGCCCGCCTACAGCCTCACGATCCCCGACGCGGAGCGGAAGGTCGACGAGCTCCGGGAGCTGGTGAAGGGCAATCCGGCGTATCGCCGGCTGGTGGACCTGAGCTCCCGCATCGAGGGGATCTCGCGTCACATGTCGGTGCACGCGGCCGGCGTCGTGATCGCGCCGGGGCCGCTGTCGGAGTACGTCCCGGTCTGCACGGCGCCCACCCGAGGCGCGGGGGCCGCGGCCGACGGCGAGGAGTCCATCATCACGCAGTACGAGATGGGCGCGCTCGAGAAGGTCGGCATGCTCAAGATGGACATGCTGGGCCTCAAGACGCTCACCGTGATCCACGACGCGGTCCTGATGATCGCGGCGCGCACCGGCGTCGATGTGGACATGGACACCCTGCCGTTCGACGACCCCAAGGTATACGACCTGCTGCGCCACGGGCGCACCGCCGGCGTGTTCCAGTTCGAGTCGGCGCTGGCCACCGACACGCTGCGGTCCATGCGGTGCGACCGGTTCGACGACCTCGTGGCCTCGAACGCGCTCCTCCGCCCCGGCCCGCTCGACGCCGGCATGCACACGGTCTTCATCCGCCGGAAGCTGGGCCAGGAGCAGGTCACCTACCCGCACCCGTCGCTGAAGGAGGTGCTGGAGCCCACCTACGGCGTCATCACCTACCAGGAACAGGTGATGCGGATCGCGAACGTGCTGGCCGGATTCAGCCTGGCCGAAGCCGACGTGCTCCGGAAGGCGGTGGGCAAGAAGGACGCGGAGCTGATCAAGAAGGAGCTCGGCAAGTTCTGCGAGCGGGCCATGGCGCTGGGACACCCGAAGAAGCTCGTGGATGAGCTGGCGGCCCAGATCGAGACCTTCGGCCGGTACGGGTTCAACAAGTCGCACTCGGTGGCGTACTCGGTGCTGAGCTACCAGACGGCGTGGCTCAAGGCACATTACCCGGCCGAATTCATGGCGGCGCTGCTGTCCTCGGAAATCGGTAACACCGACAAGGTGGTTCAATACATCAACGAGGCCCGCGAGCTGGAGCTCGAGGTGCTCCCGCCGGACGTCAACGAATCGGGCTTCAAGTTCACCGTCGTCGGGGATCACCGGATACGCTTCGGCCTCGGCGCCATCCGGAACGTCGGCTGGGGCGCCATCGAGTCCATTATCGCCGCCCGTGAGGACGCGCCGTTCACCACGCTGGCGGATTTCGTCGAGCGGATCGACCTCCGGCTCTGCAACAAGCGGGTGCTGGAGTCCCTGATCGTGGCCGGCGCCTGTGACGGCCTGGGCGGACACCGGAAGCAGCTCTGCGAGGCGCTCGACGGGGTCCTGGGCGAGGCCCAGCTGCTGCAGCAGGAAAAGGAGGCGGGCCAGGCTTCGCTCTTCGGCGAGGCCTCGGCGCCCCGACCCCGGCGGGAGGGACTCCCCGACATCCCGGCCTGGACCGAGGCCGAGCGGCTGGTCAAGGAGAAGGAGGTGCTCGGGTTCTTCATCTCGGGCCATCCGCTCGAGCGGTTCCGCTCGGAGGTGGAGCTATTCGGGACCCGTACCACCGCCACGCTGGGCGAATGGAGCGAGCACCCGGTGACGGTCGCGGCCGTCGTGACGGGCGTCAAGCGGCAGATCTCGAAGAAGACGGGCAAGGAGTACGCGCGGCTGGTCGTCGAGGACTTCCACGGCACCGCGGACGCCATCGTCTTTCCCGATGCCTGGGCCAAGCTCAACGGGACGATCCTGCCCGACGCGGCGCTCCTGCTCACGGGCGGCTACAGCGAGCGCGACCGTGGGGAGGAGCACGCGCCGTTCATCATCGAGACGGCGCGCGCGCTGGACGAGCTGAAGGCCTCGGGCGCGGTGGCGCTGAGCTTCCGCTGGGGGTCCCCCACGGCGCCCGGGCCGGACGCCCTCCGGGCGGCGGCGGCGCTCTGTTCCGCCCACCCGGGCCCCACGCCCCTGTATATTGAGTGGAGCGACGGGAACGGGGAGTCGGTGCGGCTCCGGTCCCGGCGCGTCCGCATCGCGGCGGAGGACGACCTCGTTCGGGCCCTGCGCGAGCTCCTGGGCGCCGATTCCGTCCACTACATCAAAGCGGGTTGACCCCGATGGCCTCAGCGTATTCGCTGGAGTTCGAGAAGCCGTTGCTCGAGCTGGAGCGGCAGATCGAGGACCTGAAGCGGATCGGCACCGAGCGGCAGATCGACATCGAGGGCGAGCTCGAAGGGCTCCAGGGCAAGCTCGAAAGCTTGCGGGCGGATATCTACCGGAACCTGACCCCCATCCAGCGGGTCATGGTCGCCCGCCATCCCCGCCGCCCCTATACGCTGGACTACCTGAGCACCATCTTCACCGACTTCATCGAACTCCACGGCGACCGCCTCTACATGGACGACCCGGCGATCGTCGGCGGCTGGGCGCGTCTCGCGGGCATCTCGGTGATGGTGATCGGGCATCAGAAGGGCCGCGACACCAAGGAGAACCTCAAGCGCAATTTCGGCATGCCCCACCCCGAGGGCTACCGGAAGGCGCTCCGGCTCATGAAGCTCGCCGCCAAGTTCGACGCGCCGGTCATCACCCTCATCGACACCCCCGGCGCCTATCCGGGACTCGGGGCCGAGGAACGGGGGCAGTCGGAGGCGCTGGCGCGGAACATCCTGGAGATGTCGGCGCTGCCCACCCCGGCCGTGGCCGTGGTCATCGGCGAGGGCGGCTCGGGCGGCGCGCTGGCGCTCGGCGTGGCGGACCGGATCCTGATGCTGGAGAACTCGGTCTACTCGGTGATCTCACCCGAGGGCTGCGCCGCCATCCTCTGGAAGGATGCCAGCCAGCGCGAGCGGGCGGCCGAGGCCCTCAAGATCACGGCGGAGGACCTGCTCCGCCTCAAGATCGTCGACGAGGTCGTGAAGGAACCGGTCGGAGGCGCGCACATCGATCCCGACGTCACGGGGGAGGCGCTGCGCGAAGCGCTGATCCGGCACGTCACCGAGCTGCGCAAGATCCGCCCCGACAAGCTGGTCCGCCGCCGCGCGGAGAAGTATGCCGCGATGGGCGCCTATTCCGAGGCCTGAGTGAGCCAGACGGTCGAAGTCCGCTTCAAGGGCACGCGCAAGGCGTATTTCCTCTGGGAAGACGCCGAGGCCCCGCTGCGGGCCGGCGAGGCGGTGCTGGTCGAGGTGGAGCGGGGCCGCGACCTCGGACGGGTCACCGCCGTGGGGGACGTGGCGGAGAAGAAGTGCGGCGGCTGCTCGGGCTGCGCCACCGGGATCGAGGCCGAGCCGGCCGAGCCGACGCCGCCGAAGCACGTCCTCCGGCGCGCCTCGCGCGACGACCAGCGCGTCCACGACGAGAACCGCCGTGCCGAGGAAGACGCCCGGCGCCGGGTCATCGAGCGAGTCCGCACGCACGATCTGACCATGAAGGTCAGCGACACCGAGTGGCAGTGGGACCGGAACAAGCTCACCATCTACTTCACCGCCGAGAAGCGGGTCGACTTCCGGGCGCTGGTGCGCGACCTGGCCTCGCTGTTCCGCACCCGCATCGAGCTCCGGCAGATCGGAGTCCGGGACGAAGCCGCCCGGCTCTCGGGCGTGGGCCGGTGCGGCCGGGAGTACTGCTGCTCTAGCTGGCTCACCGAGCTCTCGCCCGTCAATCTCGGCCTGGCGAAGGATCAGCACCTCTCGCTCAACCCGTCCCAGATCTCGGGCGGCTGCGGGCGGCTACTCTGCTGCCTCAAGTACGAGCACGAGTTCTACGTCACGGCCCGCCGGCGCTTTCCGAAGGAGGGCAAGGTCCTGGTGGCCTCGCGTGGCGCCGAACGGGTGGTCGCGGTCGACATCTTCCGTGAGCGGGTCTTCCTCCGGAGCGAGGAGCACGGCGCCCGGATCATTCCGCTGGTGCAGCTTCGGGAGGAGGTCGAGGCGCTGGGCGAGGTGTTGATGACGGCCGAAGCGCGCGGCCGGTCGGCGGTCGTGATCGAGCCGGCGCCGGCCGCCGAGGAGGCACTCGCGCTCGAGGCGGACGAGCCGGCCGCGGACGTCGCGCGACCCGCGATGCCGGGCACACCCCCGCCCCACCGACGCCGGCGACGGCGGCACCGCCGAGGCCCGGGCAACGATCCCCCCCGCCGGCCTGACGCGCGGGCCGATGATCCTCCAGAACCTGCGCTACCTTGCCGCGCTCGCCCGCGAGAAGCATTTCTCCCGCGCCGCCGCGGCCTGCGGAGTCACCCAACCCACACTGTCGGCCGGTATCAAGCAGCTCGAGGAGGAGCTCGGCCTCCTGATCGTGCGGCGCGGCCAGCGCTTCGAGGGGCTCACGTCGGAGGGCGAGCGCATCCTCGCCTGGGCGCGGCGTATCCTCGCCGATTGCGAGAGCCTCGAGCAGGAGGCCGGCGTGCTCCGGGGCGGGTTGCAGGGGCGACTCCGCATCGGTGCGATTCCGACCACGCTGCCGGCCCTGTCGCTGCTCACGCTCCCGTTCTCCCGGCTGCACCCGCAGGTGACGATCTCCATCCACTCGCTCACGTCCATCGACATCCAGCGCGGGCTGGACGATTTCAGCCTCGACGCGGGGCTCACCTATCTCGACAACGAACCGCTGGCGAACGTCCGGACGATCCCGCTCTACTACGAGCGGCACCTCCTGTTCACCCCGGCCGACAGCCCGCTGGCGGAGCACGGAACGGTGTCCTGGGCGGACGTGACCACCTTGCCCCTATGCCTGCTTACGCCCGACATGCAGAATCGCCGGATCCTCGATGGCCTCTTCGCCGACGCCGGGGCCTCGGTCCACCCGACCGTCGAGACCAATTCCGTGCTGACCCTCTGGTCGCATGTGAAGACCGGCGGGTACTCGAGCGTCCTGTCCCAGGCCTTTCTCTTCCTGTTCGGCGAACCTGCGGGCATTCGGGCGATTCCCATTGTCGGGACCGCCGCCGCGCACAGCGTCGGGCTGGTGCTGTCGGATCACGAGCCGCTCACGCCGTCCGCGCGGGCCCTGGCGGCGGTGGCCGCGACGCTCGACGTCGCGGCTTCGTTCGCCACCGATCTTCCGGCCGCCGGCGCGGTCCGGGGCTGAGGCCTTGATCGACCTAGCCTATCAGCCCATCGCAATGATCTATTTGCCCACTTGTCTCGGTACCGGGCATACTTCGGGACAGGTACGGTACCCCTAAGTTCACTGGAGCCTGAGTCATATGGTCATGCATCTCCCCCGCCTCACCGAGCCCCTCGTCCGCGAGAACGGCAGCCTCCGCCCCGCCTCGTGGGAGGAGGCGCTCGACCGCGCCGCCGAGGGGTTCCGGCGCGTCAAGGCCCAGCACGGCGGCGACGCCATCGGGACGTTCAGCTGCTCCAAGGCCAGCAACGAGGTCAATTTCCTGGCCCAGAAGCTGAGCCGGGTCGTGTTCGGCACCCACAACGTGGACAGCTGCAACCGAACGTGACACGCCCCTAGCGTCGTCGGTCTGGCGACGGTCTTTGGTGCGGGTGGGGGGACGAGCTCCTACCGCGAGGTCGAGGAGACGGACACCATCTTCCTCTGGGGCGCGAACGCCCGGGAAAATCACCCGATCTTCTTCCATCACGTCCTCAAGGCGATCCATCGCGGCGCCAAGCTGTACGTGATGGATCCGCGGCGGACCTCGTCCGCCCGGTGGGCCGACGAATGGCTCGGCCTCAACGTCGGCTCCGACATCGCGCTGTCCAACGCGATGGCGCGCGAGATCATCCACGCGGGCCTCGCCAACGAGAGCTTCATCCGCCGGGCCACCACCGGCTTCGAGGCCTACCGGGCCTGCGTCGAGCCCTACACGCTCGAGCTCGCCGAGCGGGAGACCGGCGTGCCGGCGGACGTGATCCGGCGGGCCGCGCACACCTATGCGCGCTCCGATCGCGCGGTCATCTGCTGGACGCTCGGCATCACCGAGCACCACAACGCCGTCGACAACGTTCTCTCACTGATCAATCTGTCCCTGCTCACGGGGCACGTCGGCCGGTACGGATCGGGCGTGAACCCGCTCCGCGGACAGAACAACGTGCAGGGCGGCGGCGACATGGGCGCCATCCCGAACCGGCTGGTCGGTTTCCAGGATTGGACCACCGATCCGGCGATTCGGGAGCAGTTCGAGCGGGCCTGGGGCGTTCCCCTGAAGCCGGTCTACGGAAAGAACCTGACGGAGATGTTCGAGGCGATGGCGCACGGGGAGATGCGGGCGGCCTACGCCATCGGCGAGAACCCCGCCCAGTCGGAGGCGGACCAGCACCGGACCGAGCGGTTGCTCACCGGGCTCGATCACCTGGTCGTCCAGGACATCTTCCTCACCCGCACGGCGGAGTTCGCGCACGTGGTGCTGCCCGCCAGTTCGAGCTGGTGCGAGGCCGAGGGCACGGTGACCAACAGCGAGCGCCGGGTGCAGCGGGTTCGCAAGGCACTGGAACCGCCCGGGAATGCCCGGGACGACATGTGGATCATCTGCGAGATCGCCAAGCGGCTCGGTCGTGACCTGGGGCCGCCCGAGGCGGAGGCGGTGTGGAACGAGGTGCGCGCCCTGGCGCCGATCTTCGCCGGCATGAGCTACGAGCGGCTGGAGAAGGAAGGCGGCCTGCACTGGCCGTGCTTCGACGAGCACGATCCGGGTCAGCTCTTCCTGCACGCCCGGCTCTGGAAGGACCCCATCGAGGGCCCGGCCGCCCCGTTCTCCGTCGTGGAGCACGACCCGCCGGTCGAGCGTCCCGACGCCGAGTACCCCTTCCAGCTGACGACCGGCCGGCGGCTCGACTCCTACAACACGGGCGTGCAGACCGGCGGGTACTCGTCCCCGCTGCGACGGGGTGAATCTCTGGACCTGTCCCCCGAGGATGCCGAGCGGCTCGGCCTGCTCGAGGGCGATCCGGTGCGGGTGACGTCCCGGCGGGGCAGTGTCGTCGCCCCAGCGCACATCGATCGCGCACTCCGCACCGGTCTCGTGTTCATGACGCTCCATTTCCAGGACGAGGTCAAGACCAACGTGCTCACGCTGGACGAGACGGACCCGAGATCGGGCACGGCCGAATTCAAGGCTTGCGCCGTTCGCGTGGAACCGATCCGCGCCGGGGTCGAGCGCGTCGCCGTTCCGCGGTCCCCCGATCCCTCTCCCTAGCGAGCGCGTCCACTTTGGATCTCCATTTCCTCACCGCCGAACCGACGGCCGACGAACGTGCCGCGGTCGATGCCTTCCTCGGGGCCCCGACCTCGGGCTGGGACGGCGGCGAACGCCAGCCTCGGGATACCCATACCGCGGCCGGCGGTCACGTCGCGCGGGGCCGCCGGCATCTGCTCCTGCCGGCGTTCCACGCGGTCCAGTCGCGGGTCGGGTGGATCAGCGAGGGCGCGCTCAACTACATCTCGGAGCGACTCACGATCCCGCCGGCCGACGCGTACGGCGTCGCCACGTTCTACGCCCTGCTGTCGACGGTGCCGCGCCCCCGGCGGGTCGTGCACGTCTGCGACGACATCGCCTGCCGGTGCAAGGGCGCGGAACAGCTCTGCGCCGAGCTCGAGCGGCGGGTGGGGCCGGCCTATCACCACGGGCCCGAGGGAGATCACCACGAGATTCCCGCCGACGGCTCGGTCTGGCTCCGGAGTCCCTGCTTGGGGCTCTGCGACCAGGCGCCGGCGGCGCTCCTCACCGTCGCGGGCGAGCCACCCGTGGAGCAGCTCTTCGGCGACATCACGGCGGCGCGGGTGGCCCAGGTGCTCGCGGGGGATCTCGCGCCCGCCGCCGAGCCCCGTCCCCGCCTCCCGCAAGCCGGCGACCCTTCGCTGCGCCTGCTGCGGCGGGTGGACGTCGTCGATCCCACGAGCCTGGACGAATACCGGGCCAACGGCGGGTATCAGGCGCTGCGCCGGGCCATCGAACTGGGCCCGGACGGCATCATCCGCGAGGTGACCGACGCGAAGCTGATGGGACGCGGCGGTGCGGCCTTTCCCACCGGCCGGAAGTGGGACGCGGTGGCACGGCAGCCGGTTCGTCCGCACTACCTGATCTGCAACGCCGATGAGTCCGAGCCCGGCACGTTCAAGGACCGCGCGATCATGGAGGGCGATCCGTTCGGCCTGGTCGAGGCCATGACGATCGCGGCCTACGCGACCGGCTGCGTGACAGGGTACATCTACCTGCGCGGCGAGTACCCCCTCGCGCATGCGCGCCTGCAGCACGCCATCGACGCCGCTCGGGAGCGAGGGCTGCTCGGCGCCGACATCCTGGACCAGGGGTTCGTCTTCGACATCGAGATCCGGAAGGGCGGCGGCGCGTACATCTGCGGCGAGGAGACCGCGATCTTCAATTCGATCGAGGGCTTCCGCGGCGAGCCCCGGAACAAGCCGCCGTTCCCGGTCCAGTCGGGCGTGTTCGGCAAGCCCACGGTCATCAACAACGTCGAGACCCTGCTCAACGTCCTCGAGATCCTCCGGATCGGGGGCCTGGCGTATGCCGGGATCGGCACTCCGGAATCGACCGGGCCGCGGCTGTTCTGCCTCTCGGGGTGCGTCACCCGGCCGGGCGTGTACGAGGTGCCGTTCGGCGCGACGCTCCGCCAGCTGCTCGACATGGCCGGGGGCGTCGCCGGGGGCCGGCCGCTGCAGGCCATCCTGCTGGGCGGGGCCGCAGGCGTGTTCGTCCGCGCCGACGAGCTCGACATGCCGCTGACGTTCGAGGGGGCCCGCGCGGCCAAGGCGACGCTCGGCTCCGGCGTCATCATGGTGTTCGACGATACGGTGGACATGCTCGACATCATCCTGCGGATCGCGGCATTCTTCCGCGACGAGTCCTGCGGGCAGTGCGTGCCGTGCCGGGTCGGCACCGTGCGTCAGGAAGAGGCGCTGCACCGGCTCCGGACCCAGCGGGCTCGCGGCGGAGTCGGCGGCGAGCTGGCGTTGCTGGAGGAGATCGGACTGGCGATGAAGGACGCGTCCATCTGCGGCCTGGGGCAGACCGCCTACAGCGCGGTGGAGTCCGCCGTGAAACGGTTGCACCTGTTCAACGGAGCCCCGGCATGACCGCCCTTGTCCAGCTCGAGCCGCTCCGCCGGACCGTGGAGCTCACCATCGACGGCGAGAAGGTCCAGGCGGCCGAAGGGATGACGATCTACGACGCCTGCCGCCAGCGGGGAACCGATATCCCGACGCTCTGCTACCTGGAAACGCTGCATCCGGTCAACGTCTGCCGGGTGTGCGTGGTCGAGGTGGAAGGATCGCGTGTGCTGGTGCCGTCGTGCGCGCGGAAGGTCGAGGCGGGGATGGTGGTACGGACCGACTCGGAGCGCGTGCGCCACAGCCGGAAGATGGTCCTCGAGTTCCTCGCCTCTTCGGTGGACCTCTCCACCACGCCCGACGTCGAAGGCTGGCTGGAGGAGTATCAGGCGGCGCCCGAGCGCTACGGGCCGCCTGCGCCCCCCGCGCCGGCGGGTCTCCGGGACAGCCTGCAGCCCGGCCACCACGCGCCGCCCGACCCGGCCTATCGGGCGACGGTCGCCCAGCCGACCAAGGTGGACAACGAGCTGTACATCCGCGACTACGGCAAGTGCATTCTCTGCTACAAGTGCGTGGAGGCCTGCGGGAAGGACTTCCAGAACACCTTCGCCCTCACCGTCGCGGGACGCGGGTTCGACGCGCGGATCTCGACCGAGTTCGCCGTGGCGCTGCCCGAGTCGGCGTGCGTCTACTGCGGCAACTGCATCGCCGTCTGCCCGACCGGCGCGCTGATGTTCAAGTCGGAGTACGACCACCGGGGCGCCGGCACCTGGGACGAGTCCCGGCAGACCGTGACCCAGACGGTCTGCCCGTACTGCGGCGTCGGCTGTAACCTGGAATTGCGAGTGCAGGACAACGAGATCGTGCGGGTGACCTCGCCGCTCGACCACGACGTGACCCGCGGCAATCTCTGTATCAAGGGCCGGTTCGGCTGGAAGTACGTACAGAACCGCGGACCGATGCCGCAGGCGGAGGGTGTCAAGCGCTCGTGAGCGGGGTCAGCTCGTGACGCGCGCCCCATGGGTGTAGACCGTGAGGCGTCCAGCCCGCGCGAAGCCCACGAGGGTGAGCCCGGCGTGCTCGGCGATCCGCACGGCGAGGCCGGTGGGTCCCGAGATCGCCGCCAGCAGCGGGGCGCCGACGACGGTCGCCTTCTGTACCATCTCGAAGCTGGCCCGGCTGGTCACCACGATGAATCCCGCCCGCGCATCCACGCCGCCCGCGAGCATGGCCCCGATCAGTTTGTCGAGCGCGTTGTGCCGCCCGACGTCCTCGCGCGCCAATTGGACGTCCCCGTCGAGCGAGGCCCACCCCGCGGCGTGGATCGCTCCCGCCGCCGAGTTGAGGGTCTGATGTCCGACCAGTGTGCGGCAGGCGTTCTCGACGGCGGCGGTGGTCACCGTCGCGCTCGAGCCGACGGGATGGAGCTGCTTGAGGACGCCCTCGATGCTGTCCACCCCGCAGATCCCGCAGCCGGTTCGGCCGGTGAGGCGCCGGTTGCGCGAGGCGATGGTCGCCTCGCACTCCGGCGAGACGGTCGCCTGGATCTCGATGCCCTGGCCGTACCGGACCACCTCGAGCGACGTCAGGTCCGCCGGGGACCGGATGAGCTCCTCGGTGACGCTGAAACCGAGCGCGAAGTCCTTGAGATCCGCCGGCGTGGCCATCATGACGACGTGCGGGATGCCGTTGTAGACGATCGCGACCGGCGTCTCCTCGGCCACCTGCTCCGTCCCCTCCTCTGGGCGCCCTCCCACCCAGCGGCGGGCGGCGACCTCGAGCAGCGGCGTGGAGTAGCCGAGCCGGCGAAGGCCCAACGGGTGCTGGATCTGGTTCAGGTCGATGGCCATGTGGCTCACCCCGCGGTGGCGGACGGTCCGATCGCTCGACCGGAGCATGCATGAGGAATATACGCTGGCCCGAGAGCGGTGACCCGCTTCCGACGTTCGCCATCGTCGGCTCGAGCGGGAGCGGGAAGACCACGCTCATCGAGCGGGTGCTGCCCTTCCTCCGGGCATACGGCTATCGGGTCGGCGTCGTGAAGCACGCCCACGAGGGGTTCGAGATCGATCAGCCGGGCAAGGACAGTCACCGGGTTCGCCGCGCCGGAGCGGCCCAGGTGCTGGTCGGATCGAATCGGCAGTGGGCGCTGATCGGCGACGAGCTCCCCGGCACCGCGGATCCTCAGCTGCGGGCGCTCATCGCTCGCTTCCCCCCGGGCGATCTCGATCTGGTGCTGGCCGAAGGATTCTCGCACGAAACCGTCCGCAAGATCGAGGTCTACCGGCCGGCGCACGGCCGGCCGCCGCGCTGCTGGCCGGAGGATCCCGACGTCGTGGCCCTCGCGTCGGACGCGGATCTCGTGGTCGCGCCGCCCGTGGTCCGGCTGGACCTCAACCGCCCCGAGTCGATTGCGGAGTTCATCGCCGGCTGCGCTTCGCCCGGACGCCAGCCGGCCACGGTGCCGCTCCCGAGCCGGTAGGACGACGCGGCGGCCGGCGGTGGCTCGCCCTATCACCTGTCATCCCGCGCCGTCAACGACCATCCGTGGTGCTCACCGGTTCAGAGGCGCAATCTGCTGAGATCCCGGAAACTGGTGTAGCTTTCCGGCATGCCCAAATTCTACCTCACCACCGCCATCGATTACTCCAACGGCGACCCCCATCTCGGCCACGCGCTGGAGAAGGTCGGCGCCGACTGCATCGCGCGCTACCGGCGGCTCCGGGGAGACGACGTCCACTTCCTGATGGGCATGGACGAGCACTCGCAGGCCGTGCTGCAGGCCGCCGAGCAGAACGGGCTCGCTCCCCAGGAGTGGGTCGACCGGATGGCCGCGACGTTCGAGAGCTACTGGCGACGCCTCGAGTGCAGTAACGACCAGTGGATCCGTACCACCGAGCCCCGGCACCATCGGAGCGTCACCGCCCTGCTCGAGGCCATCGCCGCGCACACTCCGGACGATCTGTTCGTGGGCGAGTACGAAGGGCTCTACTGTTTCGGGTGCGAGGAGTTCAAGCAGCCCGCCCAGATCGTGAACGGCCACTGCATCGAGCACCCGACCCTCGAGCTGGTGCCGACCAAGGAGCGCAACCACTTCTTCCGGCTGAGCCGCTACCGCGACCGCCTGCTCGCGCTCATCCGGTCGGACGAGCTCCGCGTAGAGCCGGCCATTCGGCGGAACGAGATCGTGCGACTGCTGGAGGACGGGCTCCAGGACATTTCCGTGAGCCGGAACCGGCAGTCCTGGGGCATTCCGTTTCCCGGCGATCCGGAGCAGACGGTCTACGTGTGGTTCGACGCCCTGATCAACTACCTCTCCGCCACCGGCTACCCCGACGCGGCCTACACGCGCCTCTGGCCCGCGGACCTCCACGTCGTAGGCAAGGGCATCACCCGGTTTCACTGCGTGATCTGGCCTGCCATGCTTCTCAGCGCCGGTGTCGCCCTGCCGCGAGAGGTGTGGGCCCACGGCTACGTCCAGTGGGAAGGCACCAAGATGTCGAAGTCCGCCGGCACCGCGGTCAGCCTGGGCGAGGCGATCGAGCGCCACGGGCCCGACGCGCTGCGCTACTTTCTGCTGCGCGAGGTCGGGTTCGAGGCCGACGGCAACTTCACCTGGGACCGGTTCGATGAGCGCTACACCGCCGATCTGGCTGACGGCCTCGGCAATCTGGCCTCGCGGTCACTCGCGATGGTGGCGAAGTACCGCGAGGGCCTGGTTCCGTCGGCAGACGAGGAGACCTCGCTCGACGTTGCGGGCCGGCGGGCGATTGCCGCCTACGCCCGGGCCATGGACGCGATCAATCTCCGCGGTGGCGCCGAGGCCGCGTGGGAGCTGGTAGCGACCGCGAACCTGTACATCCAGCAGGTGGCGCCCTGGGCCCTGGCCAAGGCGGGACGGGACGCCGAGTTGGATGTGGCGCTGGCCGCGCTCGGGCGGGCCCTGTACCGCCTGGCGGTCATGGCCGGGCCCTTCATCCCCGGCAAAGCCCAAATCCTCTGGCAATCGCTTGGGTTGGACGCGCAACTGCTGTCACTGGCGTGGAATGATCTGGAGCGGCCACCGGTGGGCCGCACCGTTACCAACAAACCCGAGGTGCTGTTCCCCAAGCCTACTAGTGTCTAGAAGTTAGGCTGTCAATGAGCAAAAGTATTTGACAGTAAAGGAGTTATCTGACCCGTCCAACCCTTGACTGCGGCGAGGGGTTGGGCCACCTTTTGCGTGGCTTCTGTGTGTCGGGTCACCTCCCGTGGCACTCGCCGGACGCAGATTGTCTGTAGGGCAGCCGATGTTGGCAATGATGCCGTCTGGTGAGGAGCGCTCATGGCGAGAAAACGCCGCTGGACCGTTGTTTTCGTGCCGCACGGCTCCGAGCCGTCGAAGATCGTCGAGATCTCGTACGGCCTGATCAAGATGGTCGTCGGGGGCGTGGCGCTCGGCCTGGTTGTCGCGCTCCTCGTAGGATATGCCACCATGGCGCGGACCGTGGACCTCTCGCGGAGCTCGCGCCTGCAGCAGGAGAACGCTCGCCTCGCCCAGCAGATCGGCGAGCTGCACGGGCGGCTCTCGAACCTGGCGGACACCCTCACCAAGATCAGCCAGCGTGACGCACGGATCCGCGTGCTCGCCAACCTCGAGCCGATCGATCCTCAGGTCCAGGCCGCCGGCATCGGCGGCCCGACGATGGCTTCGCGCCCCATGCTTCCGGGCGGGGGTGCCGTCGCGCGTCGGTCGCAGGAGATCCGGGTCGACCTCAACGCGCTGATCCGGCGCGCCAACCTGCTGGCCTCATCGTTCGAAGAGGCCAAGGACAGCCTGGCCAGCCACTCGCAGCGGCTCGCGGCCACCCCCTCGATCATGCCGACCCAGGGCTGGCTCACGAGCGCGTTCTCCTCCATGCGAGAGCATCCGATCCTGCACATCGCCCGGCCCCACGAGGGGATCGACGTGACCGCGCCCATGGGAAGCCCGATCGAGGCGCCCGCCGCCGGCGTCGTCTCCGACGCGGGCTGGGAGACCGGTTACGGCAACACCCTCACCATCGACCACGGCTACGGCGTGGTCACCAAGTTCGCCCACTGCTCCAAACTGCTGGTCAAGGCAGGCCAGCGCGTCTCCCGTGGCCAGCGCATCGCGCTCGTCGGCAGCACCGGGCTCGCCACCGGCCCGCATCTGCACTACGAGGTGCATGTGAACGGCCGGCCGGTGGATCCGCTCAAGTACGTGTTGCCCGATCAGGTCGTGACGGACTGAGGACAGGCGGACAGGCGGACAGGCGGACAGGACGAAAGCCGAAAAGCCCCCGAGCGATGCGACGCTCGGGGGCTTTCTTTCGTCCTGTGCGCCTGTCCGCCTAGAACTGCACCTTCGGCGTCTCGGCCGCTCCGGCGGCGGCTTCGAAATACTGCCGGGGCTTGCCCAGGCCGAATACCTTGGCCGTGATGCTGTACGGGAAGCGGCGGATATAGGCGTTGAACTCGCCGACCGCGGCGTTGTAGTCCTGCCGCGCCACGGAGATCCGGTTCTCGGTCCCCTCGAGCTGGTCCTGCAGCTGTTTGAAGTTTTCGCTCGACCGGAGCTGGGGATAGTTCTCCGAGATCGCGATCAGCCGGCCGAGACCCTGATTGAGGGCGGCGTTGGCGGCCGCCATCTCCGGGACGTTGCCGGACTGGATCGCCCCGCCCAGCCGGGAGCGGGCGTTGGCGATCGAGATGAAGACGGTATCCTCCTGCTTGGTCACCCCCTTCACCGTGTTCACCAGGTTGGGGATCAGGTCCGCCCGCCGCTGGAGCTGGGTCTGGATCTGGCCTTGCGCCTGATTCACCCGTTCGTCCATCGTCTGAATCGTGTTGTAGCCGCATCCCGCGGTGAGCACCGCGAGCGCGGCAAGTCCGCATGCGACCGCCGACGAGCGCTTCATCACAGGTCTCCGAGCTGAAGTTGGTCCACATACCCCGCCGCGCGCGTCACGGCGTCCAAGTACTCCTCGAACTCCTTGGGTGAACATCGCCAGCCGCGGACCCCGCGGCGATCGACCGGCGTCACCAACCCGGCCGGCGTCGCGCCGACGAGCGCCGCCGCCTCGGCCGCGAGCGCGGAGGGCGCCGCCGGCGCCGCCCGTCCCACCAGCGTGAGCAGCGCGCGCAGCAGGACGAGAATGGTGCCTGCGCTGGCCCCGGCAAGGTGGCCCAGCGCCTTTTCGTCTCCCGCCGCGGCGGCGTAGCCCTGCCGCAGCCGGAGCAGCTTGCCCCGCAGCTCGCGCTCCAGCGCCTGCCGGAGATCGGCGCGGCTCACCGTCGCGGCGGCCAGGGGGTCGGAGCCGCGCAGCACCTGGTAGCCCGAGCGCATGTCCGTAATCTCGATCGGGAACACATCGGACGCGCGCGCCCACTCGGCGCGACTGATGAGCAGCGGGGGCTCCGGGGACGCCTTTTTCCAGGCCGCGAAGGCCGGCGCCATGGCGCGGAGCCGCCCCGGGGACGCGTCATCGAGCACCAGCATCAGGTTGATGTTGGAGCGGCCGGGGAGGTAGTCGCCGCGCGCGGCAGACCCGTAGAGCAGCGCGCTGTAGCCCGCGGCCAGCGCGGCGTCGGCGGCCGCGAGAAAAGGTGACACGACGCGATCGACCGTCTCGTGCATCAGAACCGTCCCCCCGATCCACCGCCGCTGAACCCGCCCCCTCCGCCGAAGCCACCGAAACCACCGCCCCCACCCCCGCCGAATCCCCCACCACCCCAGCCGCCGCCTCCGATCCACGGCCCTCCCCAATATACTCCGCGCCGTCGCCGGCCCCGGTTGGCGAGCAGCGTGAACACGATGAAGATCAGGATCGGCAGGAATTGGAGGAACGGCGCGCCGGTGTCCCGCCCCTGGACGCGTGGAGGCGCCAAGGCCAGCGTAGAGTCGGTGACGCCGTAGCCACGGGCCACGAGCCCGGTCAGAGCCTTGACGCCGCTGTCGAGCGCGGCGCCGTACTGCTCCTGCGCCAGCAGCGGCCCCATGACGTCGCGGCGGATCTCGCCGGACGCCGCGTCGGTAACGATGCCCTCGAGCCCCTGCCCCACCTCGATGCGTACATGACCGGTGCCCGGCTGGTGATTCTGCCGCGGCACCAGCAGCACCACCATGCCGGCGTTCCGGCGCTGATCTCCGATCTCCGCGCGCGCCCCCACGCCCCATTTCCGGCCGATGGCGAGGGCGACCTCGGCCTCGTCGCGATCGTCGATGGTGGGCAAGGTCACGACCGCGATCTCCGCGCCCGTCGCGCTCCGGAGACGGGTGAGCAGGTCCTCCATCTCCGCCCGCGCGACCGGGTCGACCACCGACGCGAAGTCGTTGACGTGGCCCACGGGCGTCGCCGGGAAGAGCTGCTCGACGTTCTGGCTCTGCGCCCGAAGCCCCGCCGTCGTCAGTTGTAGCACCGCCAGGAGGGCGGTAGCTTTGCGTCGTGTTGTCCTCACCCGCTCTCCTTCGACTGACCCGGATCCTCGTGCCGCCTGCGGCGGTCGTGCTCCTCGGACTCGCGGCCTGCGCGAAGCCGCGGGACGTGGCCGTTCGCGTGTCGATCCCCGGCCCGGATACGGTAGAGACCCCGGTGACCGGCGTCGGGCTCGTGGCCCTGCCCTACGACCGCGACAGCGTACTTCGGGAGCTCGAGAGCCGCGCGCGGACGCCTCGCCCGCCCAAGGCGCCGCTGGAGAGCCTCTTCGCCGAGTTCAGGGGACCATTCGCCGCCTACTCGGCCGCCACCATCCGCCTGGGCAAGCTGCGCGACTCGCTGAACGACGCCAAGAAACAGCTCGACACCCTCCGGCGCGACGCCTCGGCCTACGGCCGGCTCTACGCTATGTTCGGCCGGCTGGCCGACTCGCTCAAGACCGCACAGCTGCGCACGGACCACGCCCACACCGAGCTCGACCGTGCGCGGAAGGATTTCGCGGCGCGCGGCGACAGCCTGCGTCTCCGGATGCGCCAGTGGGAAGATAGCACCTACCAGGGATACGACAGCATCGTGCAGGCGCTGGCCCGGCGCAGTGGCAGCGAGCCCGTGACCGACACGACCGGCGGCGACGGCTGGGCGCATCTCACGCTGGCGCCGGGCCGCTGGTGGATATATGCCCGCAGCTGGGACGCGACCGATCCCAACGCGGAGTGGTACTGGAACGTCCCGGTGAACGCCGACACGCTGCTGCTGTCGAGCCGGACAGCGCGGCGGCAGCCGAGGTACTAGGATGACGACGATCCATGGCGATGCGTCGGTCATCCTGAGCCCGTTCGCTGCGCTCAGGATGACCTCGTTGACGGCCGGGCTGCTTCTCGCTCTCGTCGCCCCCATTGCCGCTCAATCAGCCGACAGCGCCAGGAACCCGCTTGCCGGCCGGATCAGGGGGTCGCCGGCGGCGCCGGTCACCGTCTACGAGATGTCCGACTTCCAGTGTCCCTACTGCCGGCGGTTCGCGCTCGAGACCTTTCCCGCGCTGGATTCGGCCTACATCGCCACGGGAAAGGTGCGCTGGGCCTTCGTCAACTTCCCGCTCACCAGCGTCCACCAGAACGCGCTCGCCGCCGCGGAAGTAGCCGTCTGCGCCGCGCAGCAGAATGCGTTCTGGCGGGTGCACGATCTGCTCTACCGGCACCAGGACGTCTGGGCCCCGCTCAAGCAGCCGGGGGCGTTCTTTCTCTCCCTCGCCGACTCGGCCGGCATCTCCCGGCCGGCCCTGCTGGGATGCGTGAAGGCATCGGACACCGAGGAAGTGGTGCGGGCGGATGCGCAGGGGGCAGAGCGCTCGGGCGCCAGTAGCACGCCGACCTTCTACATCGAGGGCGGCCTCCTGGTCGGCGCGCAGCCGCTGCCGGTGTTCCGGCAGGTGCTCGATTCGATCGTCCGGCTGAAGCGGCCGGCCGGGCCCGCCCGGACGGCGCCCGACTCCCGCTAAGCGCCCGTCGGCGCTTTCCGGGCTCGGGCACGCCGGGCCCCGGCGACTTAGCGCGTTCAATACCGGAGTCATCCTGAGCGCAGCGAAGGAGCCAATCCCGACGGCATGCGCCCTTCGCTGCGCTCAGGGTGACTCCGGCCGAGGTTGCAAGACACACCCTCAGATGCCCACGCCCATCAGCGCCAGGAATACATCATAGAGCGCGTGCGTCCACGCGGTGATGCCGAACCCCCGGAGCAGATACAGCCCGCTGAACATCACACCGGCCACGGCCCGGAACACGAACGAGCCGAGCTCCAGGCGGTCGCCGTACGGGCCGATGTAGTGGAAGGCCGAGAACACGAGGGCGCCGAGCACCGTCGCGAAGATGCCGGCGGCGAGCCCGCCCCAGCCGAAGAGGCGCCGGGCACACCACGCGAGCGTGCCCACCAGGAGGACCCGGAACAGCAACTCCTCGTAGATCCCCGCCCCGAGCGAGACCATGAGCTGCGTGGCGAGCCCCAGGCCGCCGGCCCGGGACACCTGCGCGTCGAGCCCCGGGGCGCCGGAGACGGTCCAGAGGCCCCGCAGCAGCACGCCGGTGAGCGTCCCCACCACGAGGCCGAAGACCAGCGCGTAGACCACCGCCTCCGCGGCCATGCCCAGCAGGATGCGGCCCTCGATCGGCCCCGAGCGCCGCCGGTCGCGCACCACGAGCACGAGGCCGGTGCCGACGAGTAGGACCCCGAAGGCGAGCAACCCGTCGCGCCCTCCCAGCAGCACGAACACGCTCTTGAGCATGACGTCGGCGCCGTTGCGCACGCCCGCCAGGGCATCATGCGAGAGCGCGAAGGCGAGCGCTTCGTACGCCACCAGCAAGGGAAAGGCGAAGGTCAGGCTGTAGCGCGGCTGGCGCGCGGCGCGCCAGTAGCGGGTGGAGGCAGTGGCGAGGGCCATGGGCTCAGTATCCGAGGCAAAAAAAGGGGCCGCTCGGAGCGGCCCCCCCAGGTTCTAAGTGTCGCCCGGGTCTCAGCGTGCAGTGCCGTTCAGCGGCCGCAGGCGACCCTTGACTCTGTAGACAATGGATCACCTCCTCGGTAGCAGGTTGAACATGAACTTCGTGAACGAATTCTAGAACGTCCCCGGCCCGGAGGGCAAGGCCTCCGGATTGACGGGCACCCGGGCGGCCGCGACATTGCCCCGATGCCCACATCCTGGGGATACCGCGCCGTGGTCCGGCTCGGCGCGACCCTGGCTCCGGCCCTCGGTCTGGTGGACCGCAAGGTGGGCGAGGGCCACCGCCAGCGCAGCGGGGCAGCGGAGCGGCTCGCAGCCTGGGCCGCCGCGGAACGCGACCCCTCTAGGCCGCTGGTCTGGTTCCACGCAGCTTCGGTCGGCGAGGGGCTGCAGGCCGAGAGCGTGCTGCTGGAGCTTCGCCGCCTGGTCCCGGCGTGCCAGATCGTCTACACCCACTTCAGCCCGTCCGCCGAGCCGTTGGCGCGCCGCCTGTCGGTCGAGGCGGCCGACTACCTGCCCTATGACCTGCCGGCGTCCGCCGGCCGGCTGCTGGACGCGCTCGCCCCAGATCTGCTGGTCTTCGCCAAGCTCGATCTCTGGCCCGAGCTCGCGACCCGGGCCGCGGCCGCCGGGACCGCCGTCGCACTGGTGGCCGCCACGGTGAGCCGGGACAGTGGCCGGCTCCGTTGGCCCGCTCGCGCCTTGCTCCGCCCGGGATACGCCGCCGTGCGCGCCGCGGGCGCCATCGCCCAAGCGGACGCGTCCCGGGTGGCGAGCCTCGGCGTGCCAGCCGACCGCATTCGGGTGACGGGCGATCCGAGATTCGACAGCGTGGCCGCCCGGGTCGCGGCGGTACCCCCGGATGAGCCGCTGCTCCGGTTCGGACGCGGGGCCCCGACGCTGGTGGCCGGGTCCACGTGGCCGCCCGACGAGGCCGCCCTGGTCGCGGCCTTTGCCCGCGTGCGCGAACGCCATCCGGAGGCCCGCCTCATCCTCGTCCCGCACGAACCCACGGCGGAGCATCTCCGGGCGCTCGACCGCCGGATCGCCGCGGCGGGACTTCCCGCGCCCGCGCGCCTCGGCACGGCGGTGGCGCCGGTGCCGCTGCTCGTGGTGGACCGGGTCGGCGTGCTCGCGACGCTCTACGGCGCGGGGACGATGGCCTACGTCGGCGGAGGGTTCGGCCGGACGGGCCTCCACTCGGTGCTCGAGCCGGCCGCCTGGGGCGTGCCCGTGCTGTTCGGTCCGCGGCGGCCGAGCCGGGACGCCGAGTTGCTGCTGGAACGGGGAGCGGCGGTCGTGCTGGGAGCGTCGGACGCGGCGGCGTTGCTGGCGAGAACCTGGGAGGGGTGGATCGCGGAGGATGGCCTCAGGGCGGCGGCCGGTGCCCGCGCTCGCGAAATCGTCGAGCGAGGTCTCGGTGCGGCCCGCCGCTCGGCCGAGTTGCTGGCGGAGCTTATTTCGTCACGACCCCCTCGAAGGTGACCGTCCGCGGCACCAGGATTCCCGCCGTGAGCACGGTGATCAGGATGTCGGACCAGCGGCTCCGCTCCCTGATCCTGACGTCGGCCACGCCGGTGGCGCCGCCGAGCTGGCCCGCGAGGGCCCGCCGGAGCGATGGTTCCTTGAATCTCGCCAATCCCCAGAGCCCGAATACCGCCTTGCTCGTCACCGCGAAGCGGTCTCCCGCCGGCGGCTGGCCTGCCGCCGACGCGAGCGTCGCGGGGACCCCGAGCGTGGTGGCATCGTAGCTCAACGAGCAGGCTCCCAGAGTGAAGGCAACGGTGAGCGCGAGCGCTGCGCGCCCGCCGCTCACAGGCCGGGCACCCGGAAGGTGTAGTGGGCGCCGATGCCGAACGTCGCCGGGTCGGCCACGTCCTTCGCGAACACCCGGTCGTACGCCGCCTGGATGCCGAAGCCGTTCAGCAGGTTCAGCTCGAGGCCGCCGGAGAGACCGAAGTTGGTGTCGGTGTTCGACGCACCGCCGCTCTTCACGTAGCCGATGTCGAGCCGGGGCGCCAGCCAGGGATGAATGGCGAGCACCGGGTTGGGAATCACGAGCGCGAAGCCGACCCCGATCGGCACGTGGTACGCCGTCACCTCCTGGCCCGGGAGGAACCCATCGCCCGGCTTGGCGTAGCTCACCCCGCCCTGCAGCGTCACCGACAGCGGCACCAGTGGCCCGCCGAGCAGCTTGTAGTTCATCGTGCCGCCGACCGAGACATCGCTGCCGCCGGGGCCCTGGGGGTTGTAGGAGGAAAGCGTGGCCGTGGCCCCGATCGGCCCGAAGCCGGCGCGGGCCGTGACTCCGTACGCGGTGCCCTTGCCCGCGGCCGCGTTCGGAAACCCGACGTCGCCATAGATGCCGATGCCGCGCGGGACGCCGATGTTGTACACCGGCAGCCCCGGATTCTGGGCCCGGAGGGGAGCGGCGCCCAGCGTCAGGGCGAGAGCGACGACGGCGCGCACGGTGTGCCTCATGCTACCTCCGCGAATCCGGCTGTTCGGGGCGGGAATGCCCGGGAAATGGCGCCAGAAGCTACCCCGGCGCTTTGCGGGAAGTCAATCGCGGGAGGCCCCAATGACGACGCCCGGCCGCGGAAGTCCGCGGTCCGGGCGTCGCACCGGGAAACGGTGGTCAGCGAATGTAGGCCACGCTCACGCCCACGCCGTCGATGTCGCCGATGCCGCCGCTCGCGCGAACCGCCCACGAGTCGCTGAAGCGGATGTCCACGCCCAGCCCGAGGGCGAAGTTCACGTCGCTGTTGCCACCGCCGAAGGTGGGGACGATGACCGGGTGCACATACGGCACGAAAGTCGTGTTCGAGCCCTCGAGATCGAACCGGCGGCCGAGGGAGACGCCGACCGGGATGAAATACCTGTCGGGCCCGTCACCGACGTTGGCCCCGAGGCCGAGCGTGAGCGACCCGTCGAGCGGGAAGCTCTCGCTGTACGTCACCACCTGGGTCCGAAAGTCACCGCCCAGCAGGAGCCGGGTTCCGCCCGAGCCGTTCAGGTCCGCGAAGCCGCCGCGGAGGCTGAAATCGTTGGCGTCCTTCCCGTAGCGGTAGAAACCTTCCAGGGCCAGGCTGACGCCCTCGCCCGGATCGGAGAGCGAGACGCCGAACTCGTGACTGGTGAATGCGCGATAGGGCGCCTTGAAGATCGGCGTGCCCGTCTCCTGGGCCGCCGAGGTTCCGGCCGCGCCCGCGAGCAGCGCCAATACCAGGATCCCACCGCAGAGGTTACGACGCATGAGCATCTCCTTGAACGTGTTCGGCCACCACGCGCACCCGGTTGTCCACGACCTGGAGAAATCCGCCTCGTACCGCAAAGCGATTTACCGAGTCGGCACGCCGCACCGTCAGCGTACCCTGCCCCAACAGCGTCATGAACGGAGCGTGATTCGGCAGGATGCCGACTTCGCCGTCGAAGGCGGGCGCGACGACCGCGTCCGCTTCCCCGTCGAACATAGACGCTTCAGGTGAGATCACCGTGACTTGCATCACGAGCTTGCCAGCTTCTTGGCCTTCTCCACCGCCTCATCGATGCCGCCCACCATGTAGAATGCCTGCTCGGGCAGATTGTCGAACTCGCCCGAGAGCACGCGCTCGAACGACGACACCGTCTCCTCGAGCTTGACGTACTTGCCGGGGAAGCCGGTGAACTGCTGGGCCACGAAGAACGGCTGCGAGAGGAAGCGCTGCAGCCGCCGGGCCCGGCCGACGATCTTCTTGTCCTCCTCGCTCAGCTCGTCCATGCCGAGGATCGCGATGATGTCCTGCAGGCTCTTGTAGCGCTGCAGGGTGCGCTGGAGGCCGATCGCCACGTTGTAGTGCCGCTCGCCCACGTATTGCGCGTCGAGGATCCGGCTCGAGCTGTCGAGCGGGTCCACGGCGGGGTAGATGCCGAGCTCCGAGATGGCGCGCGAGAGCACGACGGTCGCGTCGAGGTGGGCGAACGCGGTGGCCGGCGCGGGGTCGGTGAGGTCGTCCGCCGGCACGTAGATCGCCTGCACCGAGGTGATCGATCCCTTGGTGGTCGAGGTGATCCGCTCCTGGAGATCGCCCATCTCGGTGGCCAGGGTGGGCTGGTAGCCCACGGCGCTGGGCATCCGGCCCAGCAGCGCCGACACCTCGGAGCCCGCCTGGGTGAAGCGGAAGATGTTGTCGATGAAGAGCAGCACGTCCTGCCCCTCGACGTCCCGGAAGTACTCGGCCACGGTCAGGCCGGTGAGGCCGACCCGGAGGCGGGCGCCGGGCGGCTCGTTCATCTGGCCGTAGATCAGCGCCACGTTCTCCAGGATCCCCGCTTCTTCAAACTCGAGGTACAGGTCGTTCCCCTCGCGGGTCCGCTCGCCCACGCCGCAGAAGACCGAGCGGCCGCCGTGCGCCTTGGCGACGTTGTTGATCAGCTCCTGGATGACGACCGTCTTGCCCACGCCCGCGCCGCCGAACAGGCCGATCTTGCCGCCCTTCACGAACGGCGCGATCAGGTCGATGACCTTGATGCCGGTCTCGAAGATCTCGGTCTTGGGCTCGAGGTCGGTGAACTTCGGCGTCTCCCGGTGGATCGGCCAGCGGGGCGTGTCGGCCGGGAGCGGCGGGCCGCCGTCCACGGGCTCGCCCAGCACGTTGAGGATCCGGCCCAGCGCCGCCTCGCCCACAGGCGCGGTGATCGGCGAGCCGGTGTCGGTGACCGCCATGCCGCGCCGCACGCCGTCGGTCGAGCTCATGGCCACCGCGCGCACCTGGTTCTGCCCGATGTGCTGCTGCACCTCGGCCGTGAGCCGGACGGGCACCGTGCCCGAGGCGTCCTCGAGCGTGAGCGCGTTGTAGATCTCCGGCAGGTGTTCAGGCTCGAACTCGACGTCGAGCACCGGGCCGATGACCTGGACCACGCGTCCGATGTTGCGCTGGGTCTTCGGGGGGGCGCCGGACTTTTCGGTAGCGATTGCGGTTGCCATTCTGTGGGCTCCGTGAGTTTTTGGTCGACGGAGCGGACGGAGGGACGGAGAAGACGGAAAGGCATGCGGGGTTGCTCACCTCTCCGTCTTCTCCGTCCTTCCGTCTTCTCCGTCCTCTCTATCCTTGCAGCGCCGCGGCGCCGCCGACGATTTCCGCGATCTCCTGGGTGATCTGCGCCTGCCGCTGGCGGTTGTAGGTCCGCTTGAGCAGCTCCAGGATCTCGCCCGCGTTGTCGGTGGCGTTCTTCATGGCGGTCCGCCGCGCGCCGTGCTCGGCGGCGGCGGTCTCGACCAGGCCCCGGTAGACCGCGTTCCGGACGTAGAGCGGCAGCAGCTGCTCCAGGATCGCGTCGGCGCTCGGGGCGAGAATGTAGTCCCGCGCGGTGGTGGCGGCCGCCGCCGGCGCCTCGACCGGGAGAATGCGCACGGTGGTCGGCGGCGTCTGGAGCGCGCTGATGAATTTCGCCTGGATCAGGTCCACGCTCGCGAGCTCGCCCTCCGAATAGGCCCGGATCAGGGGCTCGACGATGTCGCCGGCGTGATCGGCGGTGGGGCGGTCACCGATGTCGACCCGCTCGCTGGCGAACCGGCGGCCCAGGTACTTGAAGTACCCGATCCCCTTCTTGCCGATCCCGACCAGCTCCACCTCGTAGCCCTCGCCCTCGAGCTGCTCGATCCGGCGCCGCGCCTCCTTGATCAGGTTCGAGTTGAACCCGCCGGCGAGCCCCCGGTTCGAGGTCACGAGGATCACCGCGGCACGCTTGGGGCCGCCCTTGCCGGGCGGCACCGGCCGCCGGAGCAGCGGGAAGCGCTCGGCCAGCTCGGCCGTGATGAGGTCGGAGATGACCTCCCGCAGCGCGTCGGCGTAGGGCCGGGCCGCGATCACCCGGTCCTGCGCGCGCTTGAGCTTGGACGTGGCCACCAGCTCCATCGTCTTGGTGATCTTGCGCGTGTTCTGGACGGAGCGGATCCGTCCCTTGAGCTGCCGCCCTTTCGCCATCAGTCGGCCGTGAACAGCGGCTTGAACGCGTCGATCGCGCGCTTGAGCCGGCCGGTGAGGTCGTCGTCCAGCGCCTTCTTGGTCCGGATGTCCTTCAGCACGTCGGGCTGCTTGGCCTCGAGGAAGTCGAGGAACTCCCGCTCCCACTGGCGGATGTGCTCGAGCTTCACGTCGTCGAGATGGCCGTTGGTGACCGTGTAGATGATGGCCACCTGCTTCTCGACGGGGACCGGCGCGTACTGCGGCTGCTTGAGCACCTCGACCAGGCGGGCACCGCGGGCGAGCTGGCGCTGGGTGGCGGCGTCGAGGTCCGAGCCGAACTGCGCGAACGCCTCGAGCTCGCGATACTGCGCCAGCGAGAGCCGGAGCGGCCCCGCGACCTGCTTCATCGCCTTGATCTGGGCGTTGCCGCCGACGCGGCTCACGCTGATGCCCGCGTCCACCGCGGGCCGGACGTTGGAGAAGAACAGGTCGGTCGTGAGGAAGATCTGCCCGTCGGTGATCGAGATGACATTGGTCGGGATGTACGCCGAGACGTCGCCCGCCTGGGTCTCGATGATCGGGAGCGCCGTCAGCGAGCCGCCCGGCTTCTTGATCCGGGGGTCGAACTTGACCGTGTCCGCGTTCTCGTTGATCTTGGCGGCGCGCTCGAGCAGGCGGCTGTGGAGGTAGAACACGTCGCCCGGATAGGCCTCACGACCCGGCGGGCGGCGGAGGATGAGCGAGAGCTGGCGGTACGCGGCGGCCTGCTTGGAGAGGTCGTCGTACACGCACAGGGTGGGCTTTCCCTCCTCGTACATGAAGTACTCGGCGAGCGCGCACCCGGTGTACGGGGCGATGAACTGGAGCGGCGCCGGCTCCGACGCGGAGGCGATGACGACGATCGTGTACTCCAGCGCACCCGCGTCGCGGAGCCGCTCGACCACCGTGGCGACGGTCGAGCGCTTCTGGCCGATGGCGACGTAGACGCAGACGACGCCGGTGCCCTTCTGGTTGATGATCGTGTCGATCGCGATGGCCGTCTTGCCGGTGCCGCGGTCGCCGATGATCAGCTCGCGCTGGCCGCGGCCGATGGGAATCATCGCGTCGATGGCCTTGATGCCCGTCTGCAGCGGCTCCTTCACCGGCTGCCGGACGATGATGCCCGGCGCCACCATCTCCACCTGGCGCGTCGTCGCCGCCTGGATCGTTCCGCGGCCGTCCACCGGCCGCCCCAGCGCGTCCACCACCCGCCCCAGCATCGCCGGCCCCGCCGGCACCTCGAGCAGGCGGCCGGTCCGGCGCACCGCGTCGCCTTCCTTCAGCTTGAGGTAGTCGCCGAGCACGGCGGCGCCCACGTTGTCCTCTTCCAGGTTGAGCACCAGCCCCGCGACCGTCTCGCCGGTCTCCTGGGCCGTGAACTCGAGCATCTCACTCGCCACCGCTGACTGGAGCCCGTAGATGCGGGCGATGCCGTCGCGCACCTCCAGCACGGTGCCCACCTCGGACACGTCGGCCGCGGTCAGATCGGCGGACTCGATCTCGCGAAGCAGGATGTCCTTCAGCTCGCCGGGACGAAGAATGGAATCGGTGGCCATGTGGTGAGCAGCCTGGCTTGAAAGAAAAAGGAATGCCCCGAACAGCTTGTGAAAATAATCACAATGCCGGACGCCGGGCAAGGGTAAGTCGCGGCCTCCAAGCTACACCCGAGCCGCCTGCCCGTCATGGTCAGCGCCGGCCCGCCGGCTGACCCACCCGGGCCAGCGCCGCCAGGCAACGCGCCCGTCCGGGCTGTCGCGCCAGCGCCAGCCGGTACGCGGCACGTGCCTCGGCCGGCCGGCCGGTCTCGGCCAACAGGTCGCCGTAGAGCTCGCGCGCGGGCAGCACGGCCCCGGGCGTGACCGGGTGCTTCTCGACGTTGTCGTCCAGGTCGGCGGCCGCGGCGGCCTGCCGCAGCGCTTCGATCGTGTCCCCGGCCGCGAGCGTCACCCAGGCGGACGCGGCGAGCCGCTGGATGCGCACCTGAACGGACCAGTAGGTCTGCGCGCCGCCGGCCGCCCCAAGGCTCCGCTCCAGCTCCGCAAGCGAATCGATCTCGGCCCGCGCCGCCTGCTCGTGTCCGCCGCGCGAGGCGCCCAGCGCCCGGGCGAAGCGGGTGATGCCCTCCGCGCCGCGCCAGGCAGGCGCCGGGCGGACGGACAGCGTCTCCGCCGCTCGCCAGTCATCCAGCTCGAGGGCCAGCCGCGCCGGGATGGCCGCCAGCGCGTAGTCCAGCGCGATCGCACCGGCAGGGAACCCGTCGGTCACTTGGGCGACTCGTTCCGCGACCGCGCGCGCGTCCGCGACCCGGCCGAGCTGCAGGTAGGCGTAGGCCAGGTAGTCGAGGGCATGGGCCTCCTGGTCCCACAGGGCGGTGGTGTGCTGTGCCTCCTCGAACCGCCTCGCGGCCTCGACCGAGCGAAGATTGGCCGCGATCGATTTGTCCCATTCACCCAGGCGCGTGTAGATGTGCGACGGCATGTGCTCGGCGTGCGGTACCGACGGCGCGATCGACGCGTAGCGGTTGGCCGCCGACTCGCCCTCGCGCGCGAGCGCCGGCGAGTCGTAGGCATGAATGAGATAGTGCGCGAAGCCCGGGTGATCGGGATGCCGACGGAAGAGCGGCTCGAGGATCCGGCCTGCCTGCCGCTGGCGGGCATGGGTCGTGTCGCTCGCCTCGAGCTGCCCCAGGGCGATCAGCGCCAGCGCATCGAACGCCTGCCCCTCTTCATCCTTCGGGCGGCGCCGGGTGAGGCCGGCCATCGCCTGCTCGTACGCGATGAGCCGCGCGCGGTCGTCCGCGGCATCGCCGCGATAGTAGGCCGCGATGGCATCGGCGTAGTCACGCGGGCGGGTCCCCGGGCGGCTGAGCCGCACCGCGCGCTCCGCATCGGTCCGCCCCTGCGCCCGTTCGTCGGGCTTCGGCGGCGACCAGAGCGGGTGGAGGATGCTCATCGCCCGGCCCCAGTACGCCAAGGCGCAGGTCGAGTCGGCGGCGGCCACCGCTTGGAACGTGGCTCCGGCCTCCTCGTACCAGAACGAATGCAACAGCGCCACGCCGCGCTCGAAGCGGGCCTGAACGTCGGGCCGGCAGGCGGACGGAAAGTCGACGTGCCCCAGCCGCTCAGGGGCGGGGCCGGTGTGCTGGTGATCGGCCTGGGCGCGGACGGCGGCGGAGACAAACGCGCAGAGCAGCAGGCTCGCGGCGAGCGGACGGAGCATGAGGATCCTCCCGGTGACGGGAGTTCTGGTTGTGGATGACCCTCGGACGAGCCTCCAAGGTGCCATCCCGGACTCCCGGAGGGAACTCCGTGCGAGGGGCGCCCCGCACGTCGGTCGGGATGGGCAGGTGTGCGTTTCGATACCCGAGTCATCCTGAGCGCAGCGAAGGAGCCATACCCGAAGGCATCTCCCCTTCGCTGCGCTCAGCGTGACTCAGGCCGAGGTCTGGTGCGTCGGCGCCGCCGCCTCGACTCACGGCGTGGAGGCCGAGAGCCAGTCCGCGACCTGGCCGCCGAGCCAGCTCCGGACCGCCTCGGTGTAGTGGATGCCGTCGCCGATGTTGAGCGACGGGCTCCGCCACGTGGCGCCGTTGTCGTCGGATACGAACTCGGCGAGGTCGATGAGATGGAGCCCGAGGTCGGCCGCGAGCGCGCGGATCCGGGTATTGCGATCGGAGATCGAGGTCGTGGAGTTCGCGTCATCCCGGGGTGCGAGCGTCGTCAGGATGAAGTGATCCGCGGCGCCGCCGGCCGCGATCCACCGCTCCGCCATCCAGCGAAGGTTGGCGGCAGTCTGCGCGGCGGTGAGCTTCCGCGTCCCCGCGTCGTCGTTCGTGCCCATCGAGACATAGGCGAAGTCGTTGGCGCCCGGGGCGTACGCGTTGACTCGGAGGATGGGGCCCGGGAAATACGAGCTCACCGCCTCACCGCCCGACCAGGGGTAGGCCGCTCCCAGCACCTCGCCCTCGAACCGGCTCACGCCGTTCACCAGGGTGCGCGCGTTGGGCGCGCCCGAGCCCGAGCGGTCGGGGCCGCCGAACCCGCCGCCGCCCGTCGTCGTGCCGCCGATCCCGTGATTCACCACGCGGAAGGTCGTGACGCGCCCGGCTCGCCACGCCGAGTCCACCTTCCCGGCCACGGAACAGAGTAACGGCGGGTCGCTCGGCTTGAGCCGCGGCTTGACCGAGACGTAGGACGAGATCCGATTGGGCGGCTGCTTGTCCTCGCACCGGTCGGTATTGGAGTCGCCAAACAGGACCGCACGCACCATGAAGGTGGCGGGCGTCGTGGCGCAGGAGACGGTGGAGAACAGCGACGTCGGGAGTCCGGCGGTTCCGAGCGCGCGCACCTTGTAGCAGTACCCGGCCGCCCCGCTCAGCCCGGCATCGTTGGCGTAGGTCGTATTCGCCGGGACGCTCGCGACGCGAGTGTAGGTCCCCCCGGAGCCCGTAGTGGAGCGCCAGACCTCGAACCCCGCCTCGCCCGTCAGCTTGTCGGTCCAGGTGAGCAGGATGGCCCTCGACGCCGAGAGCCGCGCGGCGAAGTCGATCGGCGTCTTGAGCAGCGTGGTGGCGCAGGCGGCGCTCGTGAACGCCGAGGGCGTGGCGCCCGCCGCGCGCCCCTGGTAGCAGTACTGTGTCATCGTGGTGAGGCCGGTGTCCTTCCAGGTCTTCGCGTTGGCGCCGGTGGTCGTGCGCTTCGAGAAGGTGCCGGTGGGGCCCGTCGTGGAACGCCAGATCTCGAATCCGGTTTCGCCGCTCGACTTGTCGGTCCAGGTGACCGTGATCGCGGCCGACGAATTGGCCTTGGCGGCGAGATTCGTGGGCGCGGCCAGCAGCGCCGCCGTCGCCGGCGCGATGCCGGCGGACGGCGGGCTCTCCGGCGCCATGGGTGGATCGCCGGCGCAGGCCAGCACGAGCACGGCAGCGCAGGTGAGCGCGGTCTTTCGAATCAGGCTCAAGATCCATCCCGATAGTGGGTGGGTCGGACGGTCGCGAGGCGGCCGCGGGGGCGGCCACGCGCGGGCGCCGGCTCGACGCCGGCGAAGGTTCGGCATGGTTCGCTGGTAGTGCGAAAGATCTACGGCGGGGCAGGATCCGCGCCAGATGGCCCGAGCCGGAGAGCCCACCCGACGGAGCGCCGGCAGGCGCCGGTGGGAGCCCTTCAAAGCGATGGCAAGGAACGCCTTGGAGAGCCTTGGTGTCTCAATACCCGAGTCATCCTGAGCGTAGCGAAGGAGCCACACCCGAGGCGTGCCCCCTTCGCGGGGTTCACCCTGAGCGCAGCGAACGGGCTCGGGGTGACTCGGGCCGGGTTTCGAAAGTCACCTCACGCACGGCGCCCTCAGACCCGGCTCCGGGTATTCCCCTTGGCAAAAGCCTGGAGCACGCCCCCGGGCCCGAGCTCCCCGAGGCCGCGGGTAGAGACGTTCGCGATCCGCCGCGACGTGCTGCTCAGATGGCTGGAGGAGGCGAAGTGGAGGACCCGGACCACCGTCGGAATGGAGTAGCCGGGGTTGGCGAGCAGTTGCGCCGCGCAGGCGATGCGCGTGAGGTCGATGACCCGCTTCAGATTGGGCGCCCCGCCGGCGCCGAACTGCCGCGAGAGGTGCTCGCGGCTGATCTCGAGATGCTTGGCGAGCGTGGTGGTGCGGATCGGCCGCTCGACCTCGCCGACCAGCACATCCCAGGCGGCCCGCTGGAGCGGCTCGGTCAGCCGAAGCATGCGCGGGGCGTCGGCAAGTGCGCGGCGCCGCTCGGCGGTGATCGAGGCGCGCATCACCATCTCGCCCACGATCGGATCGTCCACGCCCTCGACCGCCACCGAAGCCACCGCGTGGCGCCGGCAGGCGAGCAGCAGCTCGCCGTCGTCGGGGCGAAAGGGGGCGTAGGCCACGACCGGGATGCCCGGCAGATGGCGCCGCAGCTCGGCGAGGTCAGGCAGCACGCCCTGCATCGGGGAGAGCACGACGGCGTCGACCAGGCGGCGTTCGAGCAGGCGCCGGAGCGCCGTGGGCGTGCGGCAGGCCACGACAGCCGGGCCAGTTTTCGGGAGGGTTCGGCGAAGCGCGAGGAGAGCGCCGCGGCTCTCGAGCAGCGTGGCGATGACGGCCACGGTCAGCTCGGCGCCTGGCGCTCCGCGGCAGGACGTGACCGCCCTGCCCCGACGGCCACCAGCGTGCGGACCATCTCGCCGGCGCGCTTGAGCACGCCGCGGGCGTTGTCGTAGCTCAGCGTCTGGAGCGCCTCGTCGAGCGAGCGCCACTGGCAGTCGGTGATCCCCTCCGCCGCCTGCGGCGCGGGCTCGCCGTCGGGGCTCTCGAGCAGGAAGAAATGGCAGTACTTGTGGATGTGCCGGCCGCGAAAGCGGAAGTGCCAGTCGATGACGCGGATCGGCCCCTGGAGCACGAGCTGCGCGAGGCCGGTCTCCTCGGCGGTCTCCCGGAGCGCCGCCGCCGCCGGCGACTCGCCGTCCTCCAGGTGCCCCTTGGGAAAACCCCAGTTGTCGTAGCTGTCCCGGATGAGGAGAAAGCGCGGCCCCGCCTCCGGATACCGCCGGAAGACGATGCCGCCCGCGCTCACTTCCAGCTCCGCCCGCCGCTTGGTCATCAGAATACCGAGATCTTCAGGTATTTCTTGGGATGCGCCTGGATGTCCGTCAGCAGCTCGCGGAACTGGATGACCGTGGCGGTGGTCTCGCGGTAGAGCGTCGAGTCCGTGGCCAGCATGCCGAGGGTGCCGTTCCCGCGCTGAATCTTGGTCATGAGCGAGTCGGCCTGCTGGATCACGCGGATCAGGCTGACCTGGTTCTCCCGCGCCGCGCCCATGACGGTACGGAGATCGGCCGCCGCCTGGCGGAGATCGGCGCTCGACGCGCGGCCGTTGTTGAGGATATCCTTGAGCTGGTTGTCGCTGGTGGCGGTGTCGAGCCGCGCCACGGCGCCCTGAAAGGTCTTGGCCACGCCGGCGAAGGCGTCGGAGGTCGTGGCCACGTTCTGGCTCACACGATCGATCCGCGTCGTCTGGGCGTTGGCGAACGCCACCAGCCGGCCCGAGATCACAGCCAGGTCCTGCACGCTCTTCTGCATGTTCTTGAGCGCCGTGCTGTCGAAGGCCTGGCTGATCCGCTGCGTCACCACGCCGACGTCGCCGGCGATGCGGCTGGCCTGCGCGGTCAGCTGGCCGATGTCGGGGAGGGTCGCGCCGGGCCAGGCGTCGCCGCCGGCGCGGTCCGACTCCGCCAGCGCGTCCCGCAGGTTGGGATCGGTCGGCGGCGGATCGTAGGAGATGATGTTGGCGCTCCACTCGCCGAACAGGCTGGCCGAGGCGGAGATCACGGCCGGCTTGGCGGGGAGGGCCACGTTCTTGTCGATGCTGAACTCGGTCTCCACCCACTCGTCCTGGACCAGGCGGATGGCCTCGACCCGGCCGACTTTGACGCCCCGGAGCGTGACCGGGGCGCCGACGCCGAGCCCGCCCACGGTGCGGAAGCGCGCCTGGGCGCTCACCTTCGTCTTGTTGACGTCGGTCTCGCTGAGCCAGAGCGCCCCGGCGACCACCAGCGCGAGCGCCAGCAGCACCGCGAGCCCGACGGCGAACTCGTTCGTGCGTTTCATGCGGGCGACCTCCCTGCCGCCGGCGCGAGCTCGCCGGGCCGGCCCTCGATGAACTGCCGGACCACCGGATCGTCGGTGGCCTGGATCTCCGCCCTGGTGCCGACCTGCCGGATGCGTCCCTCGTGCAGCATGGCGATCCGGTCGCCGACCGAGAAGGCGCTCCGCATGTCATGGGTGACGACGAGCCCGGTGACGCCGAGGTCGCGGGTGCGCACCATGAGCTGGTCCATGACGGCGGAGGTGACCGGATCGAGCCCCGAGGTGGGCTCGTCGTAGAGAATGTAGCGCGGCTTGAGCGCGATCGCCCGCGCGATGCCGACGCGCTTGCGCATGCCGCCGCTCAGCTCGGCCGGATACTTCGCCTCGGTGCCCTCGAGCCCCACCACCGCGAGGCTCTCCTCGATCCGGAGCCCGATGGTGGCCGGGCCATGCCCGCGCCGCACCAGCCCGAGCGCGATGTTGTCCGCCACGGTCATCGAGTCGAACAGCGCGGCGAACTGGAACACGTAGCCGATCCGCCCCCGCAATTCCGCCAGCTCGTCACGGTCCATCTCGCCGACCACCGCGCCGTCTACCACCACCCGCCCCGCATCGGGCTCGAGCAGGCCCACGACGCACTTGAGCGTGACGCTCTTCCCCGAGCCCGAGTAGCCGATGATGACCGTGTTCTGCCCGTCGGGCACGTCGAGCGTCAGACCGTCGAGGACGCGGCGGGAGCCGAAGGCCTTGGTGAGGGCGTCGAGCTGGATCATTCGCTCGCTGGCGGGGCGGACGGAGAAGACGGAAACGGACGACACGGCCCTGCCATTTCGCTTTCCGTCCTCTCCGTCGGCCGGTCCCTCACAGCAGCACCAACGCCCAGAACGCGTCCAGCACGAGGATGGCCTCGCAGCCGAGCACCACGGCGCGCGTGGTGGACTCGCCGACGCCCTGGGCGCCGCTCTTGGCGTCGAGACCGCGGAGGCAGCCCATGAGGGCCACGGCGCCGCCGAAGCTGGCGCTCTTGACGAGCCCGAACCAGATGTCCTTGAACTGGTAGAACTGCCGGAGCCCCTTGAAGAATTGGGGCGTCGAGAGGTCCAGCAGGTTGACCGAGGTGATCCAGCCCGACGTGACACCCACACCCATCGCGAAGGCGGTGACCACCGGGAACATCAGCACCGCGGCGAGCACCCGGGGCACGACGAGATAGGCGTTCCGGTCGTACGCCAGGGTCTCGAGCGCGTCCACCTGCTCGGTGACCTTCATCGTGCCCAGCTCGGCCGCTATGCTGGCCCCGACCCGGCCGGCGAGCGCCATACCGGTGAGCACGGGGCCCAGCTCCATCATCACGGTCTTGCCGACGAGCGCGCCTACGAAGTAGAGCGGGACGGCGCCGGTGAAGATGTAGGAGGACAGGAGGGAGAGGACGATGCCGGTGAAGACGGCGATGAAGAGCGCGATGGGCACCGAGTCCACGCCCAGGCGCCGCATCTGTCCCACGAGGAGGGGCGACCAGGTGCGGACATCGGCGAGCGCACGGGCGGTCTCGAGACAGCGGCGGCCGATATACGCGACGAAACCGTCCCGGGCGGCGACACGGGATGCCACGGGGGGCGACACAGCCGGAAACTACGGCTACGCCGCGAAGCTCGCCAGAGCCCGGCCGACCTCGCCTTCGCGCAGCCGCTTGAGCGCGCGATCGCGCAACTGGCGCACGCGCTCGCGGGTGACGCCGAGCATGCCGCCGATCTCCTCGAGCGTGTGCTCGCGGCCGCCGTCGAGCCCGAAGTAGAGCCGGAGCACCTTGGCGTCGCGCGGCGGCAGCGTGCGGAGCGCGCTCTCGATCTCCTCGCTCAGGAACCGGTCCATCGCCTGCTGCTCGGGGTCGCCCTGCTCGTCGGCGATGAAGCGCTCGATGAGCGAGCGGTCGCCCTCGGGATCGAGCGGCGCGTCGAGCCGCACGTCGCTGGTGTTGAGCGCCGCCAGCGCCTGCACCACATCGAGCGAGAGACCGGTGGAGTGGGCGATCTCCTCGGGCGTCGGTTCGCGGCGGAGCTCCTGGCGCAATGTCTCGGCCGTGCGGACGATACGCGAGAGGTCCGCGGTCCGGTTGAGCGGCACCCGCACCGTCCGGCCCTGCCGTGCGAGCGAGGCGAGGATGGCCTGGCGGATCCACCAGACCGCGTACGAGATGAACTTGACCCCCTGGTCGGGGTCGAACTTCCGGGCCGCGGTGAGGAGCCCGAGATTGCCTTCGCCGATCAGGTCGGTGAGGGCGAGGCCGCGGTTCTGATACTTCTTGGCGACGGAGATGACGAACCGGAGATTGCGCTTCACCAGCTCCTGCATCGCCTCCTCGTCGCCGGCGCGCACGCGCTTGGCGATGGCGATCTCCTGCTGGGCGGTGAGCAGCGGCGTCTTGCTGACCTCGTAGAGGTACTGGTCGAGGATGTCGCGGTCGGCGTCATAGACGCCGAGGCTGGTGGACGTCTCGCGCTTCCGGGGGCGGCGCGGCTTGGCCGGGAGCGACTGCGCCAGGATCTCGGCGGTCGTCAGATGGTCGGGATACGCCTCGGCGGACGTGTCGGCGGGACGCTTGGAGGGCCGAGGGGGTCCATCGCCGTGCTCGGGCTTCTTCTTCGGCATATCGCTGATAAGTAGGTGTTCCGCTTGACGCTCGCTCGGGGGGCGGCTACGTTTCCGTGCTGTCACGGCGCCGGGGGTTGGTCCTCCGAGGGGCGGTCAATATATAACACGATGTGCCGGGGGCGTAGCTCAGTTGGGAGAGCGCGTGAATGGCATTCACGAGGTCAGGGGTTCGATCCCCCTCGCCTCCACTCCCCGGTCGCCGCTGGCAGTCAGGTCCGGGCTCGAAGGCGTTGCGCGGCTGGTGAGCGGACGCTAGAATCCTACCCGCTTGCAGGAACAGTCGCGGGAATAGCTCAGTTGGTAGAGCACAACCTTGCCAAGGTTGGGGTCGCGGGTTCGAGTCCCGTTTCCCGCTCTCAGGGCAGGCGCAAGTAGAGTGGCACGCAGGCAACGTCGCGGGGTGGAGCAGTCTGGTAGCTCGCCGGGCTCATAACCCGGAGGTCGTGGGTTCAAATCCCACCCCCGCTATGAAGGACGGAGAGGACGGAGAAGACGGAGAGGACGGATAGGTGGCTTCGGCGTCCGGAGACCTTCCGCTCACGGAGCCAGCGTTCCGTCCTCTCCGTCTTCTCCGTCCTCTCCGTCCTCTATCGGGCGGTTAGCTCAGTTGGTTAGAGCGCCACGTTGACATCGTGGAGGTCACAAGTTCGAGTCTTGTACCGCCCATCGAGCCGCGCCCTTAGCTCAATTGGATAGAGCATTTGACTACGGATCAAAAGGTTGGGGGTTCGAGTCCCTCAGGGCGCATGGCCTCGGCGCGCATGGCGCCGGCCGCGAGTGGAGGTGTGGTGGTGGTGAGCGGGGCGTAGCGCAGCCCGGTTAGCGCGCCTGCTTCGGGAGCAGGAGGTCCGGGGTTCAAATCCCCGCGCCCCGATCGCGACGGACGGCCAGTTTTCCTCGGAAACTGGCCGTTCTTCATTTCCACGGCCTCCCCGCCGATACTACTACGGTGGACCCCGCGCCCGGTCCAGCCCCCGCCGGAGCACCGGCCGCCCGCAGCGCAGACAGGATCAGCCATGACCGACGCGTTTCGCCGCTGGGCCTCCCGTCGCCCGGCCGGATTTCTTCGCCGGGTGATGGTGGCCGCCGCGGCCGTGCTCGTCATCGCGGTGGTCGCCGTTCGGCTCTGGCAGGCCCGCCCCGCCCCGCCCACCCTCGTGGCCTACTCGACCTTTCTCGCCGCGCTCGACCAGAAGGCCGTCGCTTCGCTCACCGTCGTGCCGGGGCAGGAGCTGCGGGGCGTCTGGTCGGCGACCGTCCAGGGCAGCCGCGCCGGCCAGCCGTTCACGGTGAGCTATCCGACCACGGAGGTCGCGACGCTCCTGGCCCGGGCCGAGCGGGCGGGGACGCCGGTCACCCTGGCACCGCCCGACGGCGGGTCGTTCGGGCTCGTGCGCATTCTCCTGTTCGCGCTGCTGCTGCTGGGCCTGGGCTTCCTGGTGCGCTACCAGCTCCGCAGCGCCACCGGCGGCGAGGCCGACATGGGCAGGGCCTCCCGCTCGCGCACGACGTTCGCCGATGTGGGTGGACACGAGGGCACCGTGGCCGAGCTGCGCGAGCTGGTGCAGTTCCTCAAGGCGCCGGCCGCGTTCGCGGCCGTCGGGGCGCGGACGCCGCGCGGGGTGCTGATGTCGGGACCGCCCGGCACCGGCAAGACCCTCATGGCCCGCGCCATCGCGGGCGAGGCGGGGGTCCCCTTCTTCGCGATCTCGGGCAGCGAGGTCACGGGCTTCCTCGTGGGGCTCGGCGCCGCGAGGCTCCGGGCGCTGTTCTCGAAGGCCCGAAAGCAGGGCGGCGTCATCTTCATCGACGAGATCGACGCCCTCGGCGGGCGCCGCGGCGGCAATCGCTCGCACAACGAAGACGACCGCACGCTCAACCAGCTCCTCGTGGAAATGGACGGCTTCTCGGCGCGCGAGCACGTGCTGGTGATCGGTGCCACCAACCGGACCGAGAACCTCGATCCCGCGCTGACCCGCCCCGGCCGGTTCGACCGGGCGGTGCACGTCGGCCTGCCGACGACGCTCGAGCGCGAGGCGATTCTCCGGCTCCACGTCCGGCTCCGCGGCGTGCCCCTCGACGGCGACGTGGACCTGGCCTGGCTCGCCCGGCTGATGCCGCAGACCAGCGGCGCCGAACTGGCCAACCTGGTCAACGAGTCGGCCATCGCCGCGGCGCGCGAGTGGGCCACGACCGTGACCTGGCGCCACGTGGAGCTCGCGCGCGACCGCCTGCTGCTCGGAAAGGAGCGCACCGGGTTCCGGGCCACGGAGGACGAGTGGGCCGCGGTCGCCGTCCACGAGGCGGGCCACGCCATCGCGGGCCTGCTGTTTCACCCCGAGGACGGGCTCCACAAGGTGACCATCCAGCCGCGCGGCCAGGCGATGGGCGTGGCGCACTTCGCCCCCGGCGAGCAGGTCCTGCACACACGCCGCGCGCTCGAGGGGCAGATCTGCAAGGGCCTCGGCGGGCGGGCGGCGGAGGCGATCGTCTTCGGCGACCAGGCGGTGACCAGCGGCGCCAAGGCCGACCTGCAGTACACCACCCGGGTCGCCCGCGAGATGGTCTACAAGCTCGGCATGGGCGCCCGCACCGGGCTGGTGGCGTTCGACGACCGAGGCTCGGGCGGTGACGTGAGCGGCGAGCTGCACGCGGCCATGGACCGCGACGTCCGGAGCCTGGTCGAGGCGCTATACGAGCGCGTGGTCGAGGGCCTCGCCCGCCATCGCCCGGCCCTCGACGCTCTGGCCGCCGCACTCCGCGAGCACGAGACGCTCGACGGCGAGGCGGTGCTCGCGCTCTGCGCCACGCACGGCCTGTCGGCCCAGGCGGCGATGCCGCGGCGGCAGGCGCCGGCGTGAGGATGATGAAACCGCGCTGTGGCCGTTCCCCGATGTCATCCCGAGCGAAGCGGATGTCATCCCGAGCGCAGCGGATGTCATCCCGAGCGCAGCGAGGGATCTTGCGCGCCCTGGGTCGAACTCGGCCGACCAAGATCCCTCGCTCCGCTCGGGATGACAAACTCGAGGCCTTCGCTGCGCGCAGAACAGGCGAGGAGCTACTCACCCTCGGTCGAACTCGGCCCAGCAAGATCCCTCGCTTCGCTCGGGATGACAAACCGCTTCGCTCGGGATGACGAATCTCTCCCTCCGGATGACAAGCTCGAGTCCTCGGAGGTGTTGCTCCCCTACCCGGGGGCGCGGTTAGCTTGGGGCATGTCGATGCCGCCCCCCACGCGCTGCCTGCTGCTGCTGGTCGACGGCCTCCGCCCCGACGTCGCCGAGGAGCGGCTCGCGGCCGGCGAGCTGCCTCAGCTCGAGGCGATGCTGGAGGACGGCGGCCGGACCCGCGCCATCACGGTCTTTCCGTCCACCACCAGCGTCGCCTACCTGCCGTTCCTCACCGGGTGCACGCCCGGGCACTGCGACATCCCCTCGATCCGATGGCTCGACCGGCGTACGTACAACGGGCGCTGGTGGCGCGCGCGCGAGGCGGTCCGGAGCTACTGCGGCTACCAGGCGCCCCGGCTCGACGGCGACCTCGCCCCCGAGGTGCGGACCATGTTCGAGCTGGTGCCCGAGAGCCTCGGCATCTTCACGCCGGTGGCGCGCGGACTCACGCCCGAGCACGATCCCTCGCGCCGCGAGCGGCAACTCTGGGGCGCGCTGGCGCACTATGCCCAGTGGCACCAGCCGTCGGACGACGCGGTGGCCCGCCACCTCCTGGCCGCGGTCGACGGTCCGGCGCGGTTCGTCTTCGCCCAGTTCCCGGCCGTGGACGGCTACAGCCACCAGACCAATCCCGACGCCGAGCCCGTGCGGCGCGCGCTCCGGAAGGTGGACGCGGTGGTCGGCCAGGTGCGCGCGCGGCTCCGCGCGCGGGGCGAGCTCGAGCGCACGCTGCTGATCGTGGTGAGCGACCACGGGGCGGCGGCGGTGCACACGCACCTCGATCTGGCCGAGTGGTTCCGGGCGCGCGGGGTGCCGACGCTGTCCCATCCGGTGCTGTGGGAGCGCGACCCGCGCGCGGCGGTGATGGTGGCGGGCAACGGGTCGGCGATGGTGTACGCCCGGCCAGGCGAGCCGAGGCCGCACCGGTGGCCGATCGAGCGCCTGCGGCGACCGGACGCATTCGGGGCCGGCGAGGATCTCGTCCCGGCGCTGCTCCGGGAGCCCTCGGTGGGACTGGTGGCGGCGGAGCTGGCGGACGGCGGCGTGTGGGTGAGCGACGCGGACGGCGCCGCGCGGCTGGAGCACACGCCGGCGGGCATCGGCTACAGGCCGCTCACCGGTGACCCGCTCGGCTGCGGCGGGCCGCGGAGCGGCTCGGTCAGGGAATGGCTCGAGACCACTTGGGACGACGCCTACCCCGACGCCGCGTACCATCTGCTGGACCAGTTCCGGTCGCCGCGGACGGGGGACCTGGTCGTCGTCGCGCGCGAGGGCTTCGACTTCCGGAAGCGGTTCGAGATTCCGGAGCACCGCGCGGGGCACGGGAGCCTGGTGCGGTCGCACATGCAGACGCCGGTGTGGTCGAGCGAGCCGCTGTCGGCGGAGCCGGTGCGGACGGTGGACCTGTTCCCGGCGATGCTGGATTGGCTGGGCGTCGAGACGCCGGAGGGGCTCGACGGCGAGGCGGTCTGGCGGCCGGGCGAGCGTTTCCGACGGGAGGCGGAGCCGGCATCTTCCCAGCGCCCAGCAGATCGTTCGCGATCGATAGGTGCCGTCCATCCCGTTTGAATTCGCGGTCGCCCGGATGCCCAGGGTGGTGAGGGGCTCAACTGCGCGATGACCGAGGCGGTGCGGGTGTACCGGGTGAGGCTGACGCCGGCGGAGTGAACGCCCAGTGGAGAGGTGCGGGTGCCGGTTCCGCATCGAGGACGAGCCGGAGGCGCAGCGTCCCGCTCTTCACGCATGACCTCGGACCTTGGCACCCCGTTCGGACCCTGACTTTCTCTGTCGAGTGCGCAAGTGGCCGATGGTCCTCACGATTTTCTCTGGCGGGATTGACCCACCCGGTCAACTGCGTCTCCCGCTTCCGATTGCATCCCCCAGCAGGTGCGGCAGCCGCACGATCTCAAAACGCACCACGATCGCTCCCAGCAGGATGAACAGGACCGCCGCGACCATTTGCCGCGGCGCACCGAGCGCCAACAGCCACAGCGGCACGAATAGACCTGCCAGGACCGCCACCGCGCCGATGATTGCGAGAACGTAGGGGCTGTGGGCGTGCGACAATGCGGCACGGAGATCGGCCACAAGCAGACCCAGCCCCACCAGATTGAGGAGGAGCAATAGCGTGAGGGCGAGACGCAGCACGACGACGGCCTCTGGTGGACCCATCACGATCGCCAGGAAGAGCAGCTCGGCCGCGCCCAGCACCGGGGCGGAGTTGCTCAGGTAGGGGCCCAGCCATCGGGCCGTGCTCCATCCGGGCTGGGCAGTGGTGCTGAAGAGGACCCCTTTGTACACCGCCGCGCCCAGGGCGGGTACCAATCCCACGATGAGGGTCAGGCGGCGTATCCACTCGAACCCGATCCCTCCGCCGGGCAGAAGGCTCATCGCGCTGAGCACCGTAAGCGGAACAGCGTACGCCGTGAGACACCACGTCCCCAGTGACATAGGCGAGCTGGGCTTCCACACTCTGAGCATGTGATGGAACCGGGACGGATCGCCCAGGTCGAGCACCAGGCAGACGAGGTCGGCGGTGAGCAGGAGCAGTGCGATCGGATACGCCACTCGCGCCAGCGCCCCGAAGGTCCCCGGCGCCACCACCTCGCCGAGTGCCGCCACGAGGAAGAGCCCCGTGGTCAGGTTGTTGAACAGGATGTCCAGGGCGACGAGACCGTGCCAGTTCGGGGCCTTGGTCACGGGCAGGTGGGCGTACCCGGTGATCATGGGTTGTCGTGTGGAGTCGACGCTCACGTCAACGCCCCATGAGAAATAGCACAGCCAGGAGGACCGCCAGGGGCAGCAGCCCGCCCAGAACCGCCCGAAGATAGTTCCCCTTCATGGCGAGCCATGGGTTGACGGGCGTGTCGGGGAGACCGTACACGGCGGGGCGATCGACCAGGAGGTAGAACGAATTCAGCTCGGAGTAGCTCGGTCCAGCTACGTCGCCATACAAGTACGCAGCGGAGACGCCGCGCTGGTGCAAGTCCTCCACACGCTTCCGGGCCCGCTCCCGCAGCTCGTCGATCGGGCCGAACTGAATCGACTCGGTCGGGCAGGCCTTGGCGCAGGCGGGAACCAGGCCGTCGCGCTGCCGGTCGTAGCACAGGGTGCACTTGTGGGCGTGACCGTCGATGGTGCTGCGGGTGATGACGCCGAAGGGACAGGCAGCGATGCAATAGGCGCAGCCGTTACAGATGTCCGGCTGGATGTAGACGTTGCCGAACTCGTTGTGGATGAGGGCGCCGGTGGGACAGGCCTGCTGGCACGGCGCCGTGACGCAGTGCTTGCAGACATCACTCATCATCAGCCAGCGGCCGGGATCAAAGGCCTCGGAGCCCGGGCCGGGCAACAACGGCACGCCTTTCTCGGGAAGCTGCTCGATGAACTTCACGTGCCGCCAGGAGGTGGCCGACAGCTCCCCGGTGTTGTCATAGCTGTTGCCAGTCCACTCGAACCCGTCCGCGGGAAGCTGGTTCCACTGCTTGCACGCGACCTCGCACGCCTTGCAGCCGATACAGACGGTCGTATCGGTGTAGAAGCCCGTGACCGGGCGAGGCTCCGGCGCAGCTCCGCGCCGGAACGGCTCGATGAGTCGCTCGAGGAGCACCGGCAGGCGGCGTAACGGGTCGCTGCCCGAAGAGAGGTCCGCCAGCTCCTTTTCCCTACTCGTCATCGCCGAACCTCCCCTCCGGCTGGGCCGCCGCCGGCGTGTCCGGTACCGGCTCGCGGGTGGGCCAGGGCGCCGGGCGCTTGGTCGGCTTCGCACCCGCGCCCCCGCGCCGCCCCGAGTACACCTGGCAAGCGAACGCCTTGACCTCATGCATGCTGACGTTGGGATCGGCCACCAGGGAGGTGAGGTCATTCGCATTGTCGCCCACCACCTCGCCGGCGAAGGCCCAGTGGAACGGCAGGCCGATCTGGTGCACCAGATGTCCCCCGATCCGGAGCGGCCACAGTCGTCGCGTCACCATCGCCCGCGCCTCGATGCGGTTGCGGGCCGATTGGACAGTGAGCCAGCCACCGTGAACGATGCCGCGATCCGCCGCGAGCTCCGCGCTGAGCTCGACGAACATTTCCGGCTGCAATTCATTGAGCCAGCTGTTGAAACGGCTCATGGGTCCGCTCAGGTAATGCTCGGTGAGGCGATAGGTGGTCGCGACCACCGGGTATTCCGCGGTGGGAGTGTGGGCCAGCCGGTTGAGCGGCCCCTCGAAGAATCGCACCGCCGGGCTGCATACCTGCCTGGGATAGAGCAAGTTGCCCATCGGCGACTCGACGGGCTCGTAATGGGTGGGCAGCGGCCCGTCCCTGATCGTGCCCGGCGCGAAGAGCCATCCGACTCCGTCGGGCTTCATGATGAACGGCTGGTTGCCCGCGATCGCCTCCATTCCCGTGGCGCCCGGCGGCGGCCGGTAATCTGGAGGCACCTCGGGGTCGAAATCCGGCTCGTCGGGGCCGACCCACCGGCGCAATCGCGGGTCCCACCAGACCAACTTCTTTCGCTCCGACCACGGGTGTCCCTCGGGGTCCGCCGACGCACGATTGTAGAGGATGCGGCGGTTGAGCGGCCAGGCGTAGCCCCACTCGGGATGAATCGGGTTGGACGTGCGACGTCGCTCCCGGGCGCGGTTGCGCCCCGGCTCGGGAAAGACTCCGCTGTAGATCCAGCAGCCACATGAGGTCGTGCCGTCGTCCTCCAGCTCGGAGAACCCCGACACGAGGCGCGGCCGGCCGGTGCGCGGGTCCAGTTCGTCCAGGCGGTACCCGTTGATCTCCATGAGCACCTTCTCGACATCAGGCTCTCCCTCGATCCGGCCGAGGCTCCCGTCGGGCAATCGCGGCGGCTGATCGAACTCGTAGTCCCAGGTGAGGCTCAGCAGGGGCTGGTCCCTGGGATCGGTCGAGCCGGCGTAGAGCTGCTTGAGGCGCTTGCCGAGGTGATACAGGAACCAGGCGTCGGAGCGGCTGTCCCCCACGGGGTCGAGCGCCTTGTCGTGCCACTGGAGCATCCGCTGGGTATTGGTAAGGCTGCCCTCCTTCTCTGGCGCGGCCGCGGAGGGAATGAAGAACACCTCGGTCTTGATCTCGGCGGGCGGTGGTGCAGCCGGATCGTCCCTCCAGAAGACGGCGCTTTCGATCTCGAACCAGTCGAGCACCACCAGCCAGTCGAGATTGCGCAGGCCCGCACGATGCAGGCCCGCGTTCGGCCCGCCGCCGGCGGGGTTCTGTCCAAAGAGGAAATAGCCGGTGACGCCGCCCCTGGACATCCGATCGAAGTAAGGCAGTTGCGAATAGTCGGCATCCACCCGCGGCAGCCAGGAGAAACAGAAGTCGTTGTCCGGCGTGGCGGCGGCGCCGTACCACGCCTTGAGCAAGCTGACGATGAACTTGCGATAGTTGGCCCAGTATCCGGTGGGCAGCCCCTCGTGCCGGACATAGGAGGTGAGAGTCTCGTGCTGCTCGTCGGCACACGGCTGCGGCAGGTAGCCCGGCAATACGTCAAACAGGGTTGCCAGATCGGTCGAGCCCTGAATGGTGGAGTGCCCGCGCATCGCCATGATTCCGCCTCCTGGCCTGCCCATATTGCCGAGCAGCAACTGCAGGATGCCTGCGGTGCGGATCATCTGGACGCCGGTGGTGTGCTGCGTCCACCCCAGCGCGTAGACCACGGCGCTGGTCCGCTCACGCCCGGAATTGGCGCACAACAGCTCCGCCACCCGCTCCAATTCTTCCGGCGCGCAGCCGCACACCTGGGATGCCACGTCGGGCGTGTAGCGAGCGAAGTGGCGTTTCAGGATCTGAAAGACGCAGCGCGGATGCTGCAGCGTGGGGTCGCTCGCCGGCTCCCCCTCCGCCACGGTCGTCATCTCCTGCCGCATTCCGGAATGGGATGAAGCTCCTGCGTCGAGACTGTGGCCGTTCATCCCGAGTTCCTGCTTCAGCATCCGGTACATCGGAGTCGCACCGCTCCAGTCGTCCTCGGCTTCCGCAACGCTGGCGTAGCCCCACCGGCCCTCCAGCGCGTCGTACGCGCCGGTCCTCCCGTCTCCGTGATAGCCGCTGAACAGGCCGTCCAGATCCTCGGTGTCCCGAAAACCCGACTGCACGATGGTCGATGCGTTGGTGTAGTTGAGAACGTATTCCTTGAACCAGCGGTCGTGGGTCAGGACATAGTTGACCAGGCCGCCGAGGAAGGCGATATCGCTGCCGGCCCGGATGCTGACATGCACGTCGCACAGCGCCGACATGCGAGTGTAACGCGGGTCGACATGGACCAGGGTCGCGCCCTTCTCCTTCGCCTTCATCGGCCAGCGGAAGGCGACGGGATGGGCCTCGGCCATATTCGAGCCCATGAACAGGACGCAATCGCTGTTGGCGAGGTCCTGCTGGTAGGTGGTGGCCGCGCCGCGGCCGAACGAGGCGCCCAGACCGGGCACCGAAGCGCTATGTCAAATCCTGGCCTGGTTTTCGATGGAAACCACTCCCAATCCGCCCCCGAACAGCTTCTTGATCAGGTAGTTCTCCTCGTTGTCGATCGTCGCACCACCGAGGGTACCGATCGAGCGCACCGAGTTGAGCAGGCGGCCGGACTCGTTCTGCACGGTGAAGTCGGCATCCCGCGCGGCCTTGGTGCGACGAGCGATCTGGTCCAGCGCCCAGTCCAGCGTGCGGGTCTCCCAATGATCGGAGTAGGGGGCGCGATAGAGCACCTGGGTCACGCGATGGGGATTGACGGCGAGCTGGAAGGCGCCGGCCCCCTTGGGGCAGAGAGTCCCCTCGTTGATGGGGCTCTCCGGGTTGCCCTCGATGTCGATGAGCTTCCCGCCTTTGGTGTAGATGAGCTGGCCACAGCCGACGGCGCAGTACGGACAGAGGCCCTCGGTGACGGTGGCGCCGCGGAGCCGCGAGGACTTCTCGACCGTCTGCCGGCTGAACGGTTCCTGAGATGGCAGTGAGTTGGGCCAGGGAGGGAGGTTGGACATGTCATCCCCGTGTGAGTTGAGGAGAGCACAAGCCTCGGCAATCACAATCTATTTCGGTGCCGGGAATTTGCGAGGGGGTCGGTGAGAGCAGCGGCCCTCGCCCTGCTCACGCGAGTCGCGACAACGTGATTGGGCGAGGTGGTGACCGTGGTGGATCGACCAACAGTTCCCGATCGACCTACGGCGGATCGAGCGCGAACACCGCCCGAACGTCTCGGAGCACGCTTGCCGCTGTCTCCCGCGTGCGCGCCGTTCCGGTTCGCAGAAACACCTCCACTGCGGCGCGATCTTCGGCGACCTCGCTCCGCCTCGCGCGTATCGGGGCCAGGAGCGACTCGAGGACCTCCTCGAGTCGACGCTTGAGAACGGTGTCTCCCAGGCCGCCGGCCCGATAACGGGCCTTGAGTTCTTCGACCTCCGCGCGGTTTGGGTCGAATGCGTCGAGATAGGCAAAGACGACGTTCCCTTCGACGCGCCCCGGATCACTCGCCCGCAGGTGCCCCGGATCGGTGAACATGGCGCCAACTTTCGTGCGGATCTCATCTGGCGTGGCGGTGAAGGCTATGGCGTTCCCCAGCGACTTGCTGGCCTTACGACCGTCGACACCCGGAAGGCGCGGCGTGTCCGACAGGAGAGGTCGGCATTCGGGCAGCAGGGACCTCCCAGCGAGGTGCGCGAGGCGCCGCACGATTTCGTTGGTCTGCTCGATCATCGGGAGCTGGTCATCTCCCACCGGGACGAGCGTGGCACGCACAGCAGTGATGTCGGCTGCCTGACTGACGGGGTATACGAGGAACCCGGCGGGGACACCTCGCCCGAAGCCGCGGAGCGCGATCTCCTCGCGAACCGTGGGGTTGCGCTCGAGGCGGGCGACCGACACCAGGTTGAGGTAGAGTATGGTGAGCTCCGCGAGCTCGGGGATACCGGACTGCACGGCGATGGTGCTCGCGGCGGGGTCGATGCCGACGGCGAGATAGTCGAGTGCGAGCTCCACGACCTGCCGGCGAGTGTCGACCGGCCGGCCGGCGTTATCGGTGAGGGCCTGGAGATCGGCAATGAGGATGGTCTGATCGTGCTCGTACTGGAGTGCCAGGCGGGTGCGCAGTGAGCCGGCGAAGTGGCCGAGGTGGAGTGGGCCCGTCGGACGATCCCCAGTGAGTACCACCTCGCGCTGCGCGGTGGACGCGGCCCGCCGGGTGGGCGCTCTTGGGGTTGCTCCCGGCACTCGTGAAGAGCGACGCCTGGACAACGGATAAGTTCCAATCACCGGAGGTTACATGGTTGCCCTTCCCACATCTCACCGATCCGCCACCGACCCACAGCCCTCGCCGCGTTTACCCTGCTGGATAAAGTGATAAGTCTTATGTCGGCTTGACTATGCTCTCCACCGTACCACAGGTCACCCAGGTTTGGGAGGAAGCGCGAGCGGTGTCACCCTGGTGTCATGGGCGTCGTACCTTCTCGCCGCCTGTCTCTCGTTGATTCACGGGGTTCGAACGCACGACCAATCAATCTATCTAGCCTGCATCGGCTGGATCCTCCTGGACGCCGCACTAGGCACGCCGGAGACGAGACGCGCAGGTGTCCTCAGCCGATGCGCCTGAGCGGTCTTAGCATCCCAAGGGACACCAGCACATCGGCAAATCATTCGCCGACCAGGTATATCTCGAGTCGCCGTCTGGCACTTTCAAAGCGCACTTACAAACCGAAGGCTCAATGCCGAAGAGGATCCAGCGCCGGCGCGATGCGGACCCACAGGAGGGTTTCGAGAAATACGGCAAGGCCACGTTCGCCGACCCGGTGAACCACAAGTACCCGATCGACACGCCGGGCCGCATCAAGGCCGCCTGGGCGTACATTCATCAGCCGCGCAACGCCGAGAAGTACACCGCCGGCGAGGTTCGGACCATCAAAGCGCGAATCCGTGCTGCCGCGAGGGCGCGGAAAGTGGCGCTACCAGATCCCGATGAGTTCGTGGCGTTGCTGGATCGGGTTCGGAAGAAGAAAGGCTAGACGACGCTGCCGTTGCAGGTGGCCAGCTCTCCCGTTCCATCAGTCCCAACCCGCCTCCAGCCCTCACACGCCCCTTGCTGCACCGAAGCCGGCGGGGCGGGTTCACATCGAGAGCTTCGGCAACTCGCAGTGCGCGGATGAACGCCACCCCTCCATGTTGCGAAAAGCGCTCCGGCCTAGGCCTTCCCCGTCCCTGAGCCGCCTTGGCCGCCACCGCCACCCCTCTGACCGCCAGAGCCACCTTGACCACGTCCTGAACCGCCGGCCGCGAGACCGCGAGTCACCCTCTTCAGGGAGCCGGCCTGCGCGAATCTCGACCGTTCTACCATCCCCTCGGGCGTAGGCCATGTCACAGCGTCCTCAAGCTCGGTGGTATAGCATTGGCTCACCGCAGGAAGCCAACGGGGGCGGCCCGTTGGGGCGAGGAGCGTCATGGGGCATGTTCGCGAGTGCCGGCTGCGGCACCAGTATCAGCATCTGTACGAGCACCTCCCGGCCGGGGTCTGGAAGCCGGCGCGCGAGGTGGCCGAGTTACTGGTGGAGCGCGCGAGGAAGGCACGTTACCTGACAATCCACCGGCGCACGTTCGACGCACGACATTTCGAGTTCCGCGGCGGGATTCCCCAGCTTCGCTCCCCGGTCCCCCGCCGCACCAGGGCTCAGGATCAGCGTCGAACCCCTCGGCAACCGTGACCGCCCCGGGCCGTGGCAGGCTCGCCTCACCCTATGAGGTCACCATCCTCGTAGTGGATGACGACCGTTTGATCCGCACCCTGGTAAGTCGCACGCTGAAGGCTGAGGGATATCGCGTCTGTGCGGTGAGCGGGGCAGTCGAGGCGTTGCACGCACTCGCTGCGATGAACAGACTGGACGCCGTCCTAACGGATGTGGTGATGCCGGGACGCATGGGACCAGAACTCGCGGCCGAGATCCGGCAGTCACACCCCCGCGTCGCGGTGCTATACCTGTCGAGCCGCGGTCGCGAGGACCTCAGGGCGCATGGCATTCATTTGAACGACGAGGCGCTGCTCACGAAACCGTTCGTGCCGGACGACCTCCTCGCGCGGGTGCGGGACATTCTGGCTCGACGAACGCCACGGCTGGCCAGGGCGCCATGAAGCCTGTTACGCCTCGCTACTGGATGGGCACCTTCCGAGGCCGTCCGGAGACCCGATGCCCCGTGCCAGTGAGCCCCGAACCGATCCGATCGTGTGTACCCCGCTGATCCTGATCGTGGAACGGAACGTGACCGTCCGGAAGCTCCTCATCCAGACGGTCAAGGACCTCGGCTATCGGGCTCGGGCATGCCCCACGGCGAGTGCCGCGCTGCTCTTTCTCTTGCTCCACCCTCGGGGGGTGCAATGCCTTCTGGCCGACTGGGCCGTGCGGGATCTGCCGGGCGGCGAACTGATCGACCGGGCGCGAGACGTCGAGCCCAGGCTCCGCGTGGCGGTGATGACGACACCAGGCCATCCGGGAGCTGAAGACCTGTTGGCGGCATACCCAGACGTCCCTTGCCTCGTCAAGCCGGTGCCCCACGAGCGACTCGCCGCAACGCTCGGGCGGTTGCTGGGTCCGCCTCAGGGTTCGCCGGAAGATCCCCGGTCCAGGCGACGGCCACGCCGGCGCCGGCGGCCCTCCGGACAGCACCAGGGCTGACCGGGCGGTACCCTGGCGTACGCAATTCGACGTCATCAAAAAGGCGATGCTCATCACAGCACGCCCTCTCCCGGTGGTCCACTCTGTCTGGGAAGGGGCCGGAACGTGTCGGGCGACAATGAAATTCCTCGATCGTCGGACCGGGTGTAAACGAAGGTCCAACCGGCAATCAGCATGCGCAACGATCGCAATATCTCAGCTCTGTTGCAGGTCCTCAGGGGTGCCCCAGGGCTACCGATTGGGATCCCGCTGGAGACGCTCGCGGAGCACCTCGCCGCCGCCGGGGTCCTCTACCCCGCTGCCCTCACCGATGACCAGGCGGTCAAGCTCGGGGCGGACGCGGTGGGCGATGTCCCGACCGATCCCACCGAGATCGCGCTCTGCGTCCGAGAGGGACTGGAGCGGGTGGCGCGGGGCGCAGACTAAGGTCGGCCCGTTCGGGCCGACCACAGAGGCAACAGTTCGCCAAGGGAGAGGAACATGAAACGACTGATTCTCAGCAGCTTGATGAGCGCCGCCGTCTTCGGGTGCGCTTCGAACAAGACCTCGGCCGAGCCGGGCACCCGGATCCGGGACACCACGCTGACCGCGAAGGTGGACTCGACACACCCAGACGACACGCTCCCGCGCATCCGGGACACCGTCCCTGACACGACGCGGCAGCGGTGAGGCAGGTGACCTCATGGCGGGCGGGCGTGGTCTGGCCGACGCGGGGCGACAGGCACTCCAGCGGCACCGCCGCCAGGGCCCGAGGACATGAGCGCGCCTCGGTCCTTTACCGGCCCTGAGCGGCGCCGGTACGATCGCACGCCCCGCGCCCGGCCGCAGGTGGCGGGGCGCGCCCGGCTTCGGCGGGAGTACTTCGTGCTCCCGGGCCTCCAGGCTCATAGGTGGTATCCCATGCTGGAGGGAAAGGCCGGGGCCTCACTGCCACCGCCGGTCGACGGGCACATGTGGATCGACCTCGGCGACTCTCAGTTCCGGAGCGTGCCACGAGCATGGTTCGAGATCGAGGAGAGTGCGTGACGCCGTCACCGCCGCGGCTATCCGGAGCGGCAAGACAAAAAGGCCTCGGGACCAGGTCTTCCGCATCCGCTTGGTTGTGCGTCGGATGCGCCGCGAGGCCGAAGGCCGTGCCGGCGATCGCCGCGAAGAGGGGCTCGAAGTCGGCTGGACGGCGGGCTGGCTTCGGCTCCGATCCGGACCAAGGGGCTGCGGCGTGAGGTTTCACCAGCACGGGACTCGTGGGTTCGGTGTGAGGGTCAATCTAGAGTCTCGGGGGGTGTAATGCCGAACTGGGGATCGAGGTTCCCGTTTGGCCGACCGGAGGAAGCCGACTGCTCCGCGGAAAGGCTTCGCCGGGGGCTACCATACATGCGGGCAGGGATTAGAATTGGGTTCCGGCAAGGCGGTGTCCGGTACCGTTTTCCGCGTTGTCGGAGGTCGACCAAGCCGCAGGGTCTTACGGGTCCGTAGCTCAGTTGGATAGAGCGCTTGCCTCCGGAGCAAGAGGTCGCGCGTTCGAGTCGCGCCGGGCCCATTGGAAGTTAATATGACATAAGCATTTAGACGGTATTTGTGGACCGCGTGACCTCGTAGCCGAGTCGACAGAACACAGCTTACGACCCCCGCGAGCCGTTGCTGAGAGTGACCCAAGACCGTACCAGCACAACCTCGGACTTTCCCCGTGACGGGTTCGCCAGGAGACTGGCGGGAAGGTCGGGTGCAATGGCTTGCTGTAGACGGTGCTAGTGCAGATCGGGAGTGGTATTGGCTAGAACTGCCCCGCTTATCGCTCGCTACCGCTGGACGTAAGTTGAAGCTGTCCCCCTTATCACACTTTCCTTTCACAAGGCGCAGGCATGCAGGGCACCGGCGCCCGGCGTGTCATGGAGCGCGTCGCCCTAATCGTGGACGACGAGGAACTCGTGTGTCGGTACACGGCCCGCGTGTTCATGCAGGCGGGCTTTCGCGTGCTGGAGGCGCATGACGGCGAAGAAGCCATAACCTGCTGGAGCACTCGGGCGGAACGGTCACCGGTCTGGGTACTGAGGTGCCTGCCGCTCCACCCGCTCAAGCAAAAGGCAGGTCAAACACGCAAGGGCCCGGTGGAAGTCGTCCCGTCCTTGCGACTATTTCAATAGCCGGACACTACCGTAGTGTAAGCAGCCCGAGCGTGGCAAGAGATCTGCGGCAAGTCCCGCAGTGTAGTCCATCCGGTTCAGCCTCATCCAGCACGGTGCCGACCGAAGAACAGGTGGACGTATTGCCCGGCGATCAGCAGGCTGCCCATGAGCAGACTGCCCGCCCCCGTCCGCACGACAGAAACCGAGGACATTGCGGTGCCACTGACGAGCGCCCCGACACCGAGCACGAAGAAGCCGAGCGCCGTCCACCCGATCCCCGGATGCAGCACCTGGCCGAATGGCCGGACGCGCCCCGTGCCATCCGCCCCGTAGAAGTGCAACCAGAGCAGAAACGCGAAGAGCCGGTACCACATCCCCGTGATGAAGACGACCAGCCAGCCGAGCAGCGTCAGCTCACCATAAATGACCCACCCGCGGAGCGAGACGCCGCCCGCGAAGAGCTGCCACACGCCCGTGCCCAGCGCGAGCACCAGGGCGGAGAATCCCACCAGTACGTGTCCGAAAGCCGGCTCGAGCGTCCGCACCAGCCGGCGACGAACGTAGATCGCCATCGTCACCACGAACAGCATCCCCGCTGCCGTCCCGATCGCCGCGCCCGCCATGACGGCAGGAGCGATGCCCAGAAGCAGGCCGCCGGCGAGCACCAGGAGACCCACACTGCCCATCGGCCCGATCACGCGCATCGGCCACGCGGGCCCGCTGCCGGATACGAGAAACATCGGTAGGAGCCGTCCGCTCACGCCGACCGCGGTCAGGCCGGCAAAGCCGAATGCCGCCAGATGAAAGTGCGCGCCGATCGCGCCGAGACGATCGAAGCTCCACCACCCCAGCGAGGCCCCGATGCGGGCACCGGCGATGACCAGCGCGAAGCCGAGCATCGCGTGCCCCACACTGACGTACCCGGCGACAGCTCGACCGTGCCCGATCCGCCGGCGGTGCGGCAGGAGATTCCAGGAGACACACCCGACGCTCAGGAAGAGGAGCCACCAGCCCGCCGCCTGGAGCGGCGGCCGCCAGGACCAGAAGCCGGCCACCAGCGCCGCGACCCCGCCGTGCAGCAGCCAGGCGCCGGCGACACCGAGTCGAACGTTCCGGGCACCCACGCCGAGCGTCATCGGGTAGAACTGGTAGAGCGCGCCGAACACCGAGGCGACGATGACACCGACCGTGTACACGTGCGTGACGGCGAGCACCCTCGGTGCCAGGAACCGCGCGGCCGCCAGGTCGGGCGCGACGATCGTGAGGCCCAGGCCGCCCAATACCAACCACAGCACGGCCCCGGTGAAATGGACGCCGGGAAGGCGGAAGGGTGGTGCGGTCGAAGATGGCGGCGGCTCTGCCACACCGGGACCGGGTCTCATTCGTCTAGCTCTCTCCTCCAAGGTCGAGCAGTCAGCTCGGGAACTGGCGCGCACTCCGGGCAATTGCGTTCTCGACCCGCGCCGCACATACTGGGAGCGTTCCGGAGATCACGCTCGAGCGCACGCCGGAGGCTCCGTCATGGAGAAGTTTACCGCCGATCCTACCGTTGTCCGCGCGACCCCGCTCACCCGCGCGCTGTGCCTGCTCATTCTGCTCCTGATGGCGGCCGCGGCCATCTACGGTGCATCCATCTCGCTCCGTTACTTCAGCCGGATCGGCGTCTGATCGGAGAGATTCATGACCAAGCGACAGACGCGCGCTTTCTTCCTGGGCTCGACCGGTCTCTTCACGTTCATCTTCATCGGTCTCACCATCGACAGCCACCGACAATTTCCCGCGCTCACCCACGCCGATCGCATCACGCCTGAGGTCATCGCAGGGAAACACGTGTGGCACCGGAAGAATTGCATCAACTGCCATACGCTCCTCGGCGAAGGCGCTTACTACGCGCCGGACTTGACCAAGATCGCCGACCAGCGGGGCGCGCCCTACCTGCGCGCGTTCCTGGCCGACCCCTCGAAGTTCTACAACGAGGAGCGCGACCGGCGACTGATGCCGAACCAGAACCTGACGCCACAGGAGATCGATCAGGTGATCGCGTTCCTGGGATGGGTAGGCAACATCGACACGCACGGCTGGCCGCCCCGCCCCATCACCGTCTCCGGGGCGGCGATTCCGGGCTCGAACGTCGGAGGGGCGGCGCCCCAGCCGGCGTCCGATGATCCGGTCGCCGTGGGCCAGGCGCTGTTCCGGCGGTCCCCACCCGGATGCTTCGCCTGTCACTCCACCGCCGCCGGCGTGAACCTGGTGGGCCCGTCACTCGCCGGCATCTCGGCCACCGCGGCGGTCCGCATCAAGGGCGCGGACTACCATGGCAAGGCCACCGAGGCGGCGGGCTACATCCGGGAGTCGATTCTCGAGCCGAATGCCCATGTCCTCACCGGTCCGACGTACTCGAGCAACGGCCAGTCGATGATGCCGGCGACCTTCGGCCGCACGCTCGAGCCGGCGCAGGTGGACGCGCTGGTTGCCTACCTCATGACGCTCAAGTAGCCGAGAGGGGACATGCGCTACCGCACGCAGGCCATCGCCTACCCCTACTTCGTGGTCGCCTTGCTCCTGTACGGACTCCAGATGGCGTTCGGGCTGCTCTCGATCGTCAAGTATCTGGGGCCCGACCCGATCGTCAGCTGGCTGCCGTTCGATGTGAGCAAGGAAATTCACACCAACGTCCTGATCGTCTGGGTGCTCACCGGCTTCATGGGCGCCACGTACTGGGTGGTGCCCGAGGAATCGCGGGCTGAGATCTATTCCCCCCGCCTGGCCTACTGGCAACTCGGCCTCTGGACCCTCGCCGGGGTCACCGCCGTGGTCGGCTACCTGTTCCGGTGGACGGAGGGCAACAAGCTGCTGGAGCAGCCCCTGCCGGTGAAGATCGCCATCGTGGTCGTGATGCTGATGTTCCTGTACAACATCGGGATGACGATCTGGACGGCGAAGCGGCTCACCACCACCGAGGGCGTCCTGGTGGCGGGCCTGGCCCTGGCGGCGATACTGTACCTCCCGGCGCTGCTCACCTTCGACAACTACACCGTCAGCATCTACTATCGCTGGTGGACGGTGCACCTGTGGGTCGAGGGCGTCTGGGAGATGATCCAGGGCGGGCTTCTCGCGTACCTCCTCATTCGTCTCTCCGGGGCCGACCGCGAGGTGATGGAGAAGTGGCTCTACGTCATCGTGGGGCTCACCTTCATCGCCGGTATCCTCGGCACCGCGCACCACTACTTCTGGATCGGCGTGCCGAGCTACTGGCTCCCTCTCGGCGCATTCTTCAGCGCGCTCGAGCCGCTCGCGTTCCTCGGGATGGGCATGTACGCCTACATGGCGATCCGGCGCTCCGGGCTCGCGCACCCCAACCGGCTGGCCATCCACTGGACCCTGGGGAGCACCATCTTCTCCGCCCTGGGCGCCGGCATTCTGGGATTGGCGCACACCTGGCCATCCGTCAACCGGTGGACCCATGGCACGATGATCACCGCGATGCACGGGCACATGGCCTTCTTCGGCGCGTACGTGATGATCGTGCTCGCGATGATCACCTATACTGCGCCCGGACTCTTTGGCCACGACCAGGAGGCCGGCGAGTCGTCGACCGGCATCTGGGCGTTCTGGCTGCAGATGGCCGGAATGTTCGGCATGACCATGGGGTTCGCCGCAGCGGGCATCACCCAGACCTACCTGGAGCGGATCCTGGGGCTCGGCTACCTCGACACCCAGCTGAAGCTGCAAGTGCACTTCCTCATGATCCTCGCCACGGGACTGCTGTTCGTGCTCGGCGTCGGGCTCTACCTGTACGACTTCTTCTTCCTCGCACCTCGACGGAGCTCGGCGCCGACCGCCTGGCCCGCCGCCGCCGCGGAGGCCCAGGGCTGAGCCGATGGCCGCCCAGCGTCTGCCAACCCTTGCCCGGAGCGCCCCGGACGGTCTCCAGGCCCCGGGCGACGGCGCCGAGCCATTCTTTCTTTCGGTCGGGGACGAGGTGGCCGTCTTCGAGGAGTGCCACCGGCGAGGACTGGCCGTCATGCTCAAGGGGCCCACGGGATGCGGCAAGACCCGCTTCGTCCTGCACATGGCGTGGCGGCTCCGGCGGCCGCTGGTAACGGTCGCCTGCCATGACGATCTCTCGGCGAGCGACCTCACCGGGCGCTGGCTCGTCCGCGGCGGCGAGACCGTGTGGCAGGATGGCCCGCTCGCGCGCGCCGCGCGATTCGGCGCCATCTGCTACCTGGACGAGGTGGTCGAGGCGCGCCAGGACGTGGTCGTCGTGATCCATCCTCTCACCGACGATCGCCGCATGCTGCCGATCGAGAAGACCGGCGAGCTGGTCGAGGCGGCGCCCGGCTTTCAACTCGTGATCTCCTACAACCCCGGCTACCAGCACGTGCTCAAGGACCTGAAGCCGAGCACCCGCCAGCGCTTCGTGTCCCTGGAGTTCGACTTTCCTCCGGCCGAGCTTGAACGTCGCGTCGTCATGCATGAGGGCGGTGTCGACGAGCCGACCGCGCGCGCGCTGGTGGAGCTCGGCCGCCGGGTGCGGCGGCTCCGCGACCGTGGGCTGGCCGAGGTGCCGAGCAGCCGGCTGTTGGTGGCCACGGCGCGCCTCATTGCCGGAGGCATCGCGCCGGCACAGGCCTGCCGGGTCGCCCTCATGGGCCCGCTGACCGACGACCCCGACCTGCTCGCGGCCATCGGCGACCTGATCACCGCCAGCCTCTGACGCGATGGCCGAGCCCGAGGACGTGCTCGCCGAAGGTGCACTCCACGCGACTCGGTTGGTGCGGGAGGTCTGGGCCAGGCGCCCGGCAGCCCGCCTGGAGGAGCCGCCCGGCCTGCCGGAGCTCCGGCGCCGGCTGGAGCTGTTCGTGGCCGCGGTCTTTCCGGGCGCGCCGGACATCGGCGTGGCCGAGCCGCCGGCACCGCTGACGCTGCTCGCGCGCGTCGCTCACCGCCGCACATCCCACCTCCACAGCACGCAGGCCCTGCCGTCCGCGGACCCGGAGCGGATCCGGCTTCCGGCGGCGCTCGACCTGTCGCCCGCCGACATTCCCCGACGCTACCGGCTGCTCGTGTTGGAGCAGGCGGCGCGCGTGCACCGCGGTACCCGGGCTGCCGTCCCGCTCCACGATCCGCTGCTCAGGGATCTGTACCTCCTCGCCGAGGCAGCGGCCGTCGATGCGCAGCTGGTCTGCATGTTTCCCCGCCTCGCCCCGGACATCCGCGAGGCTCGTCGCGAGGCCGCGGAGCGGCGGCCGGTGATTCGCCGTCCGTCGTGCCTGCAGCTCGCGGCGGAGCGGCTTCTGCGCGCCTTGCTTCTGGCGGAGCCCGACTCGCCGCCGACGCCGTTCGCCGTCCTCGCCACGCCCGAGGAATCGCGCGCCTGGGGCCGGGATCAGCGCCAGACACTGGCCGGGCTGACAGGGCCCTATCTGGGAATGGCGGCGGTGCCGCTCTGGGGTGACGCGCTCGGCGCTCCTCCATCGCCTCCGGCCGCCGCCGCGGCCGCGACAGACGACGGCTCTCCCCCTCCTGGAAGAGTCCGAGCCTTGCCCCGAGGGCCACGGCCTCGAGATGGGGACGCGGACGAGGAGGACGGCGAGCCCGGCATGTGGATGGTGCGGGCCGACGACCTGCAGGAGAAGGCCGAGGATCCCAGGGGCCTCCAGCGTCCAGCCGACCGCGACCAGCAGGCCGACCCAGGCGAGCTCGCCGATGGGTTGTCGGAACTGCCGGAAGCGCGTCTGGTGCGGCGCTCCGGCCGGGTGGCCGAGGTGCTGCTGGGCCCGGAGCCGATCAGGCGCGCACCCGTCGGCTCGAGCATGGCGGGAGCGGGCGGCGTGGCCTACCCTGAGTGGGACTGGCACGCGCGCGCCTACCGACCCCACGCGGCCGTCGTTCGCGAGCGCACCGCCGCTGCGGGGGAGCTGGCCTGGGCAGAGACCATGCTTCGGCGCCACTCGGCGCTGATCCGGGCGGTCCGCCGGGACTTCGAGCGGCTTCGACCCCGCCGGATGGCCTTCCGGCGGCAGCCGGAGGGAGCGGAGCTGGACATCGACGCGCTGGTCGCGGGCTGGGCCGATCGGCGCGCGGGCGGCATCGCGGACGAGCGATACTACGTGGACTGTCGGCCCGGACGCCGGGATGCCGCGATCACGCTGCTGATTGATGCGAGCGCGTCCACCGATGGCTGGGTCATCGCCGATCGGCGGATCATCGACGTCGAGAAGGAGACACTGCTGGTGGCGAGCGAGGCGCTCGCGGCATTGGGCGATCCTCATGCCATGCTGGCGTTCGCGAGCGCCGGGCCATCTCGCGTCCTGGTTCAGACACTCAAGCGCTTCGAGGAGGCCGCGGGGACCGGAGACGTCCGCCGGCGCATCGCCGGTCTCGAGCCGGACGGATATACCCGTGCCGGCCCGGCGATCCGGCACGCCACCGCCGGCTTGATGCAGCAGCGGGCGCGACACCGGCTGCTCCTGCTGATCTCCGACGGCCGACCGAACGACATCGACTGCTACGAAGGCCGCTACGGCGTCGAGGACACCAGGGCTGCCGTCGGCGAAGCTCGACTCCAGGGAGTACACGTCCACTGCCTCACAGTGGACCGGGAGGCCCCCCGGTACGCGACACGGATCTTCGGCGGGGACTTCGCAGTCCTGTCGCGAGCGGAGCGACTGCCGGGGGTACTGATGACACTGTTGCGCGAGCTGGTCAGGCGCTGACGCGAGGGCTGCCGCCCGGGCACGATCCCCGGCTCGGACGCTCCCCACCTCACATGAAGCCGCCGCTCCTCACCAGCGGCGACGACCTGCCGAAGCTCGGGAGCTTCCTGAAGAGCCGCAGGGCGTACACGGCGGCCGACGTCGTCGACTATCTCATGTCCGGCGTCGAGGGCTAGGGGCCGCTACCGCCTCGAAAGCCGAGCAGCCCGCCGACCCGCCAGACGCTAGCGCACCACGACCGGGAGCGGCATCGGTCGCGGCGTGGGCCCGTTGATCGTCCGCCACATGTTGAGGATAAACAGATAAGCGCCCAGCGCGCTGAGCGTGCCGCCGCCTGCCAGCACCGGCGTGGCCCGAGCCCCGAGATGGGGTTGGAGGCCGAAGCCGACGACCATCGCGGCCAGTCCCAGGTTCGCGAGGGCCCAGTGCAGCCCCGCCAGCCAGCGATGCTGCAGCGGATGCCCGCTGAACCGCGGAAGCACGTGGTAGCCGATGCCGTAGATCATCATCGTGACGAAGCCGAGTAGGTTCATGTGAACATGCGCGGGCCGATAGACGATCCAGGCCGGCTGGGCCGCCATGGCGACGCCCAACGTCACTCCCAGTCCCAGCCACGCCAAGCTCGCCTTGATAAACGCGCGGACGAACCACTCCAATCGAACCTCCTCAGCGGCTCGCCGGCCGCGGGGTGATGACGGCCAGCAGGCAGAGCTCCTCGGTCCGCGCCCGCATCCCGTGGGGCTCTTGGGGCTCGTAGGCGACGACCGCGCCCGCGCTCACCTCACGCTCCCCATCGCTTCCGCTCACCAGCCCGGACCCCGACAGGACGTGGAGGACGACCGTGGATCCGGAGGCATGCACCGGCACGGACTGGCCGGCGGCGATACGGAAGACAACGAGCCTGGCGTCCGTCCCATCGTGCATGAGCGACATCGCCGGCCGGCCCGGATGCGGCGCGACGGCCGTTCGTGCGACGGCCGCGGGGTCGTAGACTTTCACCCGTGCCGCTCCAGCGCCGGCCCGAGTACGGCGCGCAGCTCATCGGCCGTCAAGCCGGCCGAGCGCGCGGCTTCCCCGAGCGTGAGCGTCCCGCCGCAGCAGGTGTCCAGTCCCAGGCGGTTGAAGACTCCCACGAGCGGGGGCGCGGCACACAGGGCTTCATTCACCGTCCATTCCATCACGTCCATGCGTCTCCTCCGAGGTTGTCGGCGGAGGATAGGCTGCGCGCCTGAAAGGCGACACGAAAAAGACGTGAAGATTCCTTCATTGCGTGGCGTTCAACCGACGTGTCGTGCCGCCGAGCTGTGCGAGGCGTTGCTCGGCGCCGCGGTGAAATTGCACGGCTCCCTTCGTAGAGGCTGAGCGAAGCCTCACCGCGGCTTCACGGGTTCGTTACCGACCATCCGGTAACTTCAAGCCCATGAGATCGCTACCGCCCGTCTCACTCGCTCACGGGACCGAGCCTGCGGCCGCTAGACCAGGACATACGGCGGCGGCGCTGCCCTGAACGGATCGCTCGACCGAGATCCCCGGTGCGCGCATCTCGATCCGCGTTCACTCGCCAGGTCATTGTGGGCCTTCGGGTGTGACGCGCGGCGCCGTCGTGCGTATATACCTGGGTGAACCTCTCCCCCAAGGCTCCATGTCCCCGGGCCCTCACAGAGGTCGTGGAGGACCTGACCGCCGGGAAGGGTTTCAGCTTCGCTAGGTGGCCTCCCCCTCATCCCCAGAGGAATCCGTTCCATGAGCCTGACGAGTGCGCTCGTTGTCGCCTCATTGCTTCTCGTGCCGGCGACCATCGCCGCGCAGCAGCCGGACTCGAGCAAGGCCGACACCACCGCCGCCGCGCATGAGCTGCCCCCCATCGAGGTGGTCGGCAGCATCGCGCCGGCGGCCGGCCCGACGATCGGCTCCGGCGTGCCGGCCCGTGTCACCACGCTCGACGCGGCGCAGGTGGACGCGTACGAGCCCCGGATCCTGTCGGACGCCCTGAAAGGCGTCGCCGGATTCTCGACCTACGACGACCTCGGCAGCCCCTACAAGCTCAACCTCTCCAGCCGCGGCTTCTACTCGTCCCCGGTCGTCGGGCTGCCGCAGGGCGTCGCCGTGTTCCTCGACGGCGTGCGCATGAACGAGCCCGAAGCCTCGCAGGTCAACTTCGACCTGCTGCCGATGGACCACATCCAACGCATCGAGATCCTCTCCGGCAACGGCTCGCTCCTCGGAAGGAACGCGCTCGGAGGCGCGATCAACCTGGTGACCGCGCGCGGGACCGGACCGACGTCTGGCACGATCGAGCTTTCGGGCGGGAGCTTCGGGGCGGCGCGCGGCGAGGCGCATGCGTCGGGTCTCAGCCGGAAGGGTCTCGACTGGTACGTCGGCGGCAACTACAACCGGGAGGGTGGCTGGCGCGACCTCACGGGCGCCGAGGGGTACCAGGGCTTCGTGAATCTCGGCAAGCTCGGCGAGACGAGCGGCATCCGCTTCCAGGGCTTCTACTCGCGGGACAGCGCGGAGACCGCCGGCTCGCTGCCGGAGTCCATCTTTGCCGAAAGTGCCGATTCGAACCTGAGCGCCGGCGACTACGAAAAGCTCTGGGCCTTCCAGGGGTCGGTCCAGGCATACAAGCAGTTCGGCCTCGGCCGGGCGTCCGCGACAGCCTACTTCCGCCGCCATCGCGCCGAGCGCTTCAACGCCAACCAGGCGGATGATCCCGACGCCTTCGGCATCAGCTACAACACCAGTTTCGGCTACACCGCGGACTATCGCTGGACGACCGTGATCAACGACCGGACCGCGCTGAGCCTGCGGGGCGGCCTGGACGGCGAAGTCACGCGCGTGAACATCGACATCTTCGCGGACTCGACCAAGCTCGGCGGGACGCGCGCGCTGACCACCCAGGCGCGGAGCCCGTTGTGGGACATCGCGCCGTTCGCCGCGGCCGATCTGACGCTCGGCAAGGCCACGCTGTCAGCGGGGGCGCGCTACGACTACGTCCGCATCCCTTTCAAGAACCTGCTCGACCCTACGGGCGACACGACGGCGACTTACAAGCGCTTCAATCCGAGGATCGGCGCCAGCGTTGAAGTCACGCCGGGTGGGTCGGTCTTCGCCTCCTGGGGGCAGGCGTTTCGGGCGCCGGCGGTCATCGAGAATGCCTGCGCGGATCCCGAGGCGCCCTGCCCGCTCCCCTTCGCCCTGGGCGACGATCCACCACTCGAGCCGGTGAAGGCCAGCACCCTCGAAGGCGGCTTCCGCTACGCGCGCGACCGTGTCTCCCTGAGCGGGTCGGTGTACTACACCAGCGTGAAGAACGACATCTTCCTCACACCGTTCGGCGAGAACGAGCCCACGGGCAGCACCATCGACGGTTTCTTCGTGAATCTGGACAAGACCAGACGGGTGGGACTCGAGGCCGGCACGACCTACACCTTTCCGGCGGGCCATTCCCTGTACCTCAACTACTCGTATACCCGCGCGACCTTTCAGACCGACGCCGTGGTCTTCTCGATCCGAGAAGCCGACGAGGTCGACGGCCAAGCCGTCATCAACCCGTTCCCCACCGAGAACAATGTCACGCCGGGCAGCCGGTTTCCGTTGGTGCCCGACCACCAGATCAAGCTCGGCGGGCTCGCACGGATCGGACGATACGTCTCGGTGGGCGCCGACGGCCGGTATACCGGCAAGCAGTATCTCCGGGGCGACGAGGCGAACGTCACCGACCAGCTCGACGGTTACTTCGTGGCCGACGCGCGGGTCGGTGTCGAATTTGGGCGGTGGGAGATCAACGGCATCGTTACCAACGTCTTCCAGAACAAGAGCGCCATCTTCGGCACGTTCAACATCAATCAGGGGAACCCGGCCGGCCTGACGGTCGAGCGGTTCCTGACGCCGAGCGCACGCCGGGGGTTCCGCCTGGTGGTGCGGACGACGCTCGGAGGGACCTCTCGACGTGGCGGAGGCGCAGGAGACGTCGATTAGGCTGCGTATCTGCTTGCGCCATCCGGTACGACTGGCGCCCCACAATCCTCGGCCACCCACGTACCACACGCGGCCCGGGAACCATGCAGCGCGTGGCACGGGAGACTCGGCGGTACTGCGGAGCGGCGATGGTCAACCCTCTGATCACGGTCGCCGGCGTGGGCACGCCGACATCGGTGCGACTGTCCGATCGAGGGGCCGGGGCTGCTTCCCCGGCCCGGTGTGTATCGTCCCAAGCGGATGTCACCGGCTCGCCTGAGGCGGATAACGCCGTCCGCAGGCGTAATCCGAAGCCGCGCTGAGCTGACTCAGTGCGATACCGTACCATGGCGAGGACCTGCTTGACACCCGTGGTACCGTGGCTTAATTAGGGCGCGCTCCCTCGACAAGGCACACCCGGCGAAAGTCGGGGTCGCAAAGCCACGGGTCCTCGCTTCCCCGCGACGCCACGCCGGACAAGTCCGCAGCCCGACGCCACGCAGGATTCACGACCGCCGAGCTACTCACGGGGCACGCTGCGATCAGGTCTGCCATCCCCCACCGGCCGAGGCCACCATGCCACGATCCCTTCTTGTTCCCGCGGCTGCGCTCGCGAGCGCGTTCCTCATCGGCTGCAGTGATCGGCCTACGCTTTCGGAAGCACACGAGCCGAATCCTTCGTTCCGAACCGCGCGGAATCCCGACGGGCCGGGTGCCCACATATTCCGTTTCCATGAGGTATTCTTTTGGGTCATCGTTGACTTCGAGCGTGGGCTCACGACGGTGCTCGGAGCCACCCCGGAGGAACACATCGCGGCCTGCCAGAGCGGCCTTATTCCGGAGGAGGCCTCCTGGAAAGACGTCGTGCGGCCCGATGGAACCATCAAGCGCGATGTCAGGGACGGCGAAATGGGAGTGACCGTCTGGCAGGTGGCGAGCCCCGATATCTGTGGCGAGCTGGCGGCGGTACCCATCTATGCCGGGGGAACCGCCCGCGTCAGATACGGGGACAACGACGCCGACGGGAGCCAGACTCGAGGGAACGCATTCGGCGTGCGGGCCCACGGGACGGTCACGACCCTCGACAGCGGCGAGGAGCTCGACCTTCTGGCCAAGTATCAGGCGGTCTTCTTCCGCACGGGCGAGGTCCGAGAGACGAGCACGGATATCATACTCCGCTGAAAATTCGATCGGGCTCTGAGCGTGCGCGCCAACAGACAGGTGCGCCGCGCGCGCTGAGGACGACGGCTGCTTCAGGCCTCAATCGAAGCGACTCTCGCTCGACCGGAGAAGAGCTGCGGCTCCTCCCTCGCTGCGAAAGTGGCCGCCCCGTGCGACCCTCCTGTCGGTAAATGCGCTTGGGCGAGTTGCTGATTCCAACCAGTCTGACTTTGCTTTCGCGCGCCCATTCACTACTGGCGGCACTCCGCAGAAACCGTAATTCGTCCATGACCGCCCCAGGCTCGCTTCAGCGCCCTACGGCGCTGGTAATCGACGATGAGCCGTCCGTCCGCTGGCTCGTACGCCGGACGCTCGAGCCCACGGTCTGCAACGTCGTGGAGGCGGCGGATGGCGTGAGCGGCTTGCGGATACTCTCTCGGGGCACGCCAGTGGTTGACCTGGTCCTGGTAGATCTCAAGCTCCCCAACCTCAATGGTCTCGAGGTCATCGAGGCCATCAGGCGCTCCCGCCCGGAACTCCCTCAACTCTGCATCACCGGATTTGGCAAAACGGCGACCGCAATCCTTGAGTCCACCCTGCGGGATTATCGCGTCCCCGTACTCCTCAAGCCGTTCAGGGCCGAGGAGCTCAAGGACGCAGTCGTGGCGCTGCTCGAGCGGGCTGGTCGGCGGACGGCGCCGGTGGGAGGGTGACGGCCGCTCCGCCGCCCCCGATGGGAGTGGATGTCTTCCTGGGCGGGTCGGCTCAGCATCACCCGAGGGAAGCCGAAGAACGGCGTGGGCAGCGAGGATCTATCGGCCATCTGGGACTGAGGGTACCTTGGCGACGGATCTCCCACTTCACTCGGAATGACGAGGCTCCAATGACAACCCCATCCAGGTTACGACTCTGCCTCTCCGTGGCGACAGCACTCGCGTGTCTGGCGCCTTCCATCGCGTCAGGACAGGGAATCAAGCGACCCACGACTCCGGTGCGGACGGCCCGCGACGAGCTCAGAGAATTTCGTGAAGCGTACGCGGCGGCCTACAACAAGAAGGATACGGTATCGGTGGCGGACATGTATGGGCCTAACGCCGTGGTCATCCAGGGTGATGGAACGGTCCTGATGGGACAGGATGCGATCCGAAGCGCCGTGGCGGAGCGCGCACCGAAATGGACGCAGATAACGATCACGTCCGACACCCTGCGAGTCGTCGGAACCACCGCCTGGGACGTGGGGACGAGCCGTACGCAGGGGCCGGACGGGGGCGAGCAGGTCAGTCACTATCTTACCGTCCTCCGGCGAGGCCTGAAGGCCTGGAAGATCGACCGCCTGGCGGTGGTACCCGAGAGCCATATGGCCAACGCGGCAGACTCGACTGCCCACCGATGACAGGCTGACACGGGCGCATTGCGTGCTCGTGTGCGACATCGAGCTTCGGATGCCGCCGCCGAGGTAAATGCTCTGCCCACCGCGGGAGCGGCGATTTGACCTACTGACGGGCTGCCCTGGCGCCGGCTTCACAGCTCACACGCCGGGGCCGGTTCAGGTCGGACGACTGGACATTTTTTTGGGCTGTACGCGGGCGCCGTGGCGACCGCGGTTCGGGTACCCGCCTGGAACTCGAAGAAGCTGAGCAGCTTCGTATAGGCGCCTCCCATGGGCGTGCACCCCTGCCACCCTCCGAACGCGCTGTCGGTCCTGTAGCACGCCTTGAATGACGCCGTGGCCGGCGTCCTGCCCGCGATGCAACCCTCGGCCCTCTCCGCAGGCCAAGGCCGCGAGAGCATCGAGACAAGCCCTGAGTCCGGAATGCGCGTGTCGCTGGCGTTCTCGAACGTGCACGCCAACGTTCCGGTTGTACGGGGCGAGCCGCGTAGAGCGGATTTGAAGGAGGTCTATTCGTGACTGCGGCAAAAGAGGGTCCCGTGTCGGCCATCGAGGATGTGCGCCTGGACGTCGCCGGCGCGACTGATGTGGGCAAAGAGCGGCACAACAACGAAGACCAGTATCTCATTGCGCGACTGCGCAGAGTCGTCGAGATCGAGGAGACCAGCATCCCGATCGAAGGCCGCCTGGGATTCACGCGGGGAGCCAGCGCTCTGCTGTTGCTTGTGGCCGATGGCGTGGGTGGCGGCAAAGGCGGCGAGGAGGCGAGCAGCCGGACGCTCGATACGATTGTCCGGTACGTCGCCGGCTCCTCGCTGTTCTTCGCCAACCTGGACAAGGAGACTCAGCGTGCGCTGCTGCACGACCTGACGCTTTCCGTACAGTGGAGTCACGCCGCGGTTCGAAACGAGGCGGCGGGGCGCACCAGTCTCCAGGGAATGGCCACCACCCTCACCATGGTGCTCGTGCTCTGGCCTCGCGCCTACGTGGTCCAGGTCGGCGACAGTCGATGCTATCACCTGCGCCCACCGGCCTTCACGCAGGTCACCCGAGACCAGACGATGGCTCAGGAGATGATCGACCAGGGCGTGCTCCCCGCGGCCGCCGCCCAACGATCACCGCTGAGCCACGTGCTGTCTCAGGCGGTGGGCAACACGGAAAGCGAGATCTGGCCCGAGATCTCATCTCTGGATCTGCAGCCGGGCGATACGCTCCTCCTCTGCAGCGACGGGCTGACCAAACACGTTGCCGATGTCCCGGTCGCCGAGTTGCTGGCGGGGGCGGACTCGGCCAAGCACGCCTGCGCGGCACTGGTAGAGGCCGCATTGACGGACGGCGGAAGCGACAACATTACGGTGGTGGTGGCGCGCTGGCTTCCTTGACCGGAATGGCGAGCCGGGGCGAGCCGTTCCACCCGCGGCGGCCGCAGTCTGCAGAGTGCGGGGTAGTGTCCTCGTTTGACCGGCCGTCCGTGGCGCCCTCTGGCGCGGCCACAGGAAGCTAGTACCTTCGTGTAGCATCCCGACTGTCCCGAAGAAGCGAGCCCAGGATGGGCACCCACGCCCAGCCGCTGTCCGAAAGAGTCGTCCTGGTGGTGGACGACGAGCCCGTGGTGTGCCGGTTGACGGCCCGCATCCTGACGGAGGCGGGTTTTCGGGTGTTGGAGGCGCACAGTGGCGTGGAGGCCGCAGCCCAGCTCGCCGGTCTCGGCGCGGCGGTGATCGGGCTCATGGTGAGCGATATCACGATGCCGGGCATGACGGGGGTACACCTGGCGGACATCGTCGCGGAGCGATGGCCCTCCGTTCCCGTCCTGCTGGTCTCGGGCCAGGGTGGGCCGGCGACGGGCTACATAGGACCGTTTCTCGCCAAGCCCTTCCAACCGGAAGCCCTCATAAGAGCTGTCAGCGCGCTTCTACCGCTCGTAGAAAATCCTCACGAGTCCCATCGTCGGCGGGCTACTCCCGCGTAGCATCCGCGGGGTGCCTTGCACCTTTGCGCGGGCCGGCGTGCATCCTTACTTCAACGCGGCGAGCGGATCTGTGCCGGGAATCGAACCCGCTCTATCTGCGCGGGTCGCCGCCACGCCGGAGCCAGCGCGCCGGATCACGGGGGCCTCATCCTACGATGTGGCCTCACATCATGTTATCCAGGCCGAGCGCTGCGAGTGCGTGCATCCGGACATAACCGCAGGTATTGCACGCCAGAAGCGCACAGGTCGCGATTCTCCCCGTCGGCCCCTCCGTGCCGCCGGCCGGTTCTGCCGGGCTCTGGCGCAATTGCGATACTTCTTGGAGCCCGAACTGTCCCCGGTCGAGCACCATCATGCCTCGTTGGCACGCAGGGCACTGCGGCTTCACCCCGGATTTCTCCAGTAGCGCGCGGATCTTGTCGAGTTGGTCTTTGCTGAAGTGGGTCACGGAGACTCCCTTGCCTCATTTACTGCGAGGTGTGGACGGCTGTCGTACCCTGCTCTGGGCCCGAGCGGCCGGTGGATGTGTGCTCACGCTGCCTTGATCCGGCCCGACGTTTCGATGGGGCGCTTCCTGAGGACAATATGAAGCGATGGATCATGAGAATACGATCTGTCGGCACCCCGCGATAGGCCTCGCAGGCAACTCAACGCGCTCGCCAAGCAGCTCGAGACCGACCCGCCGTCAACCACCCAATGAGTTCCTGGAGTTACTGTCGGCCCTCCGGACTCAGGCGAGGTTCAGCGGCCGGTCTCTCGCGCCTTTCCCGCCCCCGGCGCCCGCCAGACCGGCAGCTCGACGTAGCTCCGATCGGACCACCGAATCGCGAGCGGCTCCCCCGCGTCCGCGACCGTCTCCTCGTTCACGTCCCCGCCCGTCCCGTAATTGATCTGCTGCCCCGGGCTCCGGACCGCGCCGAGCACCATGACGATTCGGCTCCCGGCCTCGCAGAGGTGGCTCGTGAGCCGCACGCTCTTCCAGTCGAGCCGCGCGGGGGCGTCGGGGCTGAGCAGGCGCCGGCGCGTGATATCCCCCACATAGCTCGCGCGCGACTGGTAAGGCGGGAGCGAGCGGTAGGTGCCATCCTTCCGCAGCTCGAAGATCGAGATGCCGAAGTCGAAGTCGCGCTTGTTGGCCACGAGCTCGAGGTGACCCGAGGGCAGTCCGCTCACCTCGGTGGGCGCGGGGAGCGGATCGCTGGCGAACACGAGCGCGTTGAGCGTATCGATCGCCGTGTCGGAGACGCCGCCGCCAGGGACGATGCGGGCGCTGTCCGAGCGATCGGCCAGGTCGACCGTGAGGGTCACCGAGTCCGCGCGCTTGGGAGGAGTATTCACCAGCCGGTGCCACGCCCCGCTCCGCTCGCCGCTCAGGTAGAATCTCAGCGTGCCGTTCGACATCGCCGCCACCGACGGCGCGTGCTTCCACCGGTTGGCGCCCACCACCTCGTAGTTCAGCTTGTCGGCCAGGAGCGCCGGCCTCGCTCCACCTTTGAGAATCCAGTCGAACCACTGGTAGCGCAGATCGGCGACGATGTCGATCCGCGCCACGGGATCGGTCTCGTAGCCGCTGAGCGTGGTGACGGTGTCGCTCAGCGCGCTCACGACGCCGCGCTGGGCCTGGAAGTGGTCGTACGGGCCGATCAGCAGATAGTGCCGGGCGCGCGGGTTGTAGCGGTAATGCTGGGTCAGATAATAGAGCGCGGCCCCCGGCCCGCCGAAGTAGTAGCCCGCGGTCTGCAGGACCGGAATCTCGATGCCGGCGAACTCGCGCCCGTACGGGATCATGCTCCGCCAGTACGCGTCGTAGTCCGGGTGCGCGATCCAGTCGTGCCAGATCGGATTGGGCGTGCCGTCGATCTTGTCCATCTCGCGGTAGGCCCGGCCGCTCGCGTACCACGTGTTGTAGAGCCGGTTCCAGCGGTCCCGCTGGTTGTAGGTGGCGTCGTCCAGCGCTTTCGTGTCGGTCGTGTAGAATGGCCAGGGATAGATGAAGTTCCAGACGATGTTCCCCTCCATCGGCACGTCCACGCCGGGCGCCACCGGCGCCCCCACCATGATGGCCTTGAGCGCCGCCGGCGCGCGCCTGGCCGCAGCCCAGGGCGGCATGCCCGAGTAGCTGCCGCCATACATGCCGACCCGGCCGTCGCTCCACGGCTGCCGCCCGATCCAGTCGATCAGGGCCACGGCGTCGCCGCCGTCGTGCACGTACGGCACCGGCGCATCCGGACTGCACGCCTTGCCCCGGGTGAAGCCCATGACTGCGGCGTACCCGTTCGAGGCGTTGCGGCGCAGGTCGCCCAGGAGCACCGTGGTGTCGGCGTAGATGGTGAACTGGAGGAGGGCGGGCAGCCGCGACGGTCCGGTGCGGGGCCGCCAGACCATGGCGCACACGATGGCGCCGTCCGGGGTCTTCACCCGGAGGCCGGAGTCCATCGCGTAGCGCCGAGCGTCGTCCTCGCGTATCAGTGGCGCGGCGAGGCGGCCGATCTCCCCATACGTCTCGGCGATCTGCGCCGCGCGGAGCCAGGCGACGGCATCGGCCACCGACATCGTCGTGTCGGCTGGCGGCGCGGCCGGACCTGGCGGCGGAGGCACGGTCAGGGTCCGCGCGACGAGGGCAGCGGCGCGATCGTCGAGCCCCGCGAACCGCTCGCGGAACGCGCGCGCGAACGCGCCGGCGAACGCGCCGGCGAACGCGCCGGCGCTGTCCTTCTGGAGCTGTTTGGCCCGCAGGTAGATCTCGTACTGCACGTTCACGGCGCGGGCGCGAGCGGTGGTGTCGCCCCGCGCCGCCCAGGTCCGGCGCCAGCCGGACAGGGCCGCGGCCGCGTCGGCATAGCGGCGCGCCAGCAGGTGCAGGCGGAACAGGTTGTCGAGCCGGACCGTCTGATTGCTGTCGCGATAGAGGTCGGCCGCCTGGGCGGCGAGCCGGGCGCGCGCGTCGGGCCGCGTGGCCGAGTCGGTGAGCGCGGCGCCGGGAACGGAAAGATGCTGTGCGGCGAGGGCCGGCGGCATGAGCAGACCGGACAACGCGGCGAGCGCGAGGAGACGCGAGCGGCAGGCGATCATCGGACTTCTCATGCCACGGATGTTACTTGGACGGCACCGGTGGGCGAAGGGTTTCACGTCGCGCGGGGAAAATCCACGGGAGCGAGGGTTCAGCCGGCACTCGCGACGCTCTATCCACGAGCTTCCAGCGGGTCAGTGGAAGCCGGCCGGCTCTCGATGCTCAGGCACTCCCACCTCATGTCCTCCGTCAGCAATTCCTCCCAGCCCCTTGCCGCCCCGTGTCCCGGATCGAATATTGGAGGCTCTTCCCAAGGCGAGTCACACCGATCGAGAGCACGGCGAATGCGTTATCACACCCGCTCCATCACCTGGCAAGGCCAGCCCTTCCGCTTTCAGCGCCTGCAAGTAAGGCTCTCGACCGAGACCCTCTGGGCCGTTTCCCGTCGAGGTGAGTTCATAGGCACAATGGCCTGCTCCGATGAGGTCACGACCAAGGACTTCGATATACGAAGTCAGAAGTGGCTGGGAGATCTCCTGGGCGGGTCGACCCGGGCGGTATACCTGTGACGAGCGGCAGGATGCAGGAAGGCGGGGCGTTCATCCTGGCCCTGAGAGATCTATCCCAATGATGATGTTCGGGGAGGGGAAGCACGGCACCGGAGGGCGGAGGAGTACAACGAGCTGTCGGCGGCGGACCGGGCACAGTCCGGCGAATGTGGTCGGGACGAGGACGGCGTTCAGCAGTTCGGAGGCGAGGCCGAATTAGAGAAGCAGAGCATTGCCCGGGAAGCTCTTTCGACTTCACGACGCCTGGGACGTGTTCGAGTCCCGTCTCACGTCAACGTTACAAGCACTGCGATCCCATCGAGTTGCGGTGGTTTGTTCATCTAGTATCTGAACTCGATGGAAACAAGGAGATGGTCACCGCCTTTTACGATCTCATGTTCGCGTAATCCCACCCCGCCGAAGCGGTGGACGCTTCGTAGTGCGGATCTGCACTCAGCACAGCCCGATGGTCGCGGACGGCAACGCCGCGTTCATCCTTGCGGGAACATCCCGGGTCATCGCGAGCGCCAGCTCACGCTCCCCATGAATACCTCCCCAGATTCTCCTGCCGCAACAGCTCCGCTTCTTCATCGCTGTGGGTACGAAGCACGGCGGCGATTCCAGGATCAGCGTGCGCGCGATCCCAGGCTCACACCCAACGTGGCCAGGATAGACGAGAACTCGCCGATCTGCGCCTGGCACCCACGGTCAACGCCGTGTTGAAGGGAACTGCTATCCCGGTGACGTAGACAACCGCGAGGCAGCACCTTTCGCCGTTGCACCCACCAGTCAGGCCCTCGATCGGCCCTGGTACTGGTCGTCGGCGACCTTCTCCATCCACTCGACCGCCGTGCCGTCGAGTTGCTCCTGAATGGCGGTGTGCGTCATCGCCGACGTCGCCGACGCGCCATGCCAATGCTTCTCGCCGGGCGCAAACCAGACCACGTCGCCGGGCCGGATCTCCTCGATCGGGCCGCCCCAGCGCTGGGCCAGCCCGGCGCCGGCCGTCACGATCAGGGTCTGCCCCAGCGGGTGGGTGTGCCACGCCGTGCGGGCGCCTGGCTCGAAGGTGACGCTCGCTCCCACCGCACGGGCGGGAGCGTTCGCCTGGAACAGGGGGTCGATGCGGACCGTGCCGGTGAACCAATCGGCCGGTCCCTTGCCGGAGCGCTGTGAGCCTGCCCGCTTGATGTCCATTGTCGTTCTCCCTGGCTGGTGGCACGCCGCTCAGCGATCGATCATCCGCTGCGCGCCTTCGGAGTACCGGGCCCCCTGCACCGCGATCCCCGCGACGGCGTGGTCGATCTCGCGGAGATCGTCGGGCGTGAGCTCGACGGCCGCCGCGCCGAGGTTCTCCTCCAGGCGGTGCAGCTTCGTCGTGCCCGGGATCGGAACGATCCACGGCTGTTGGGCCAGCACCCAGGCGATCGCGATCTGGGCCGGCGTCGCCTGCTTGTTCGCCGCGATGCCGCCCACCAGATCCACCACGGCCTGATTGGCCTTCCGGTTCTCCGCCGCAAAGCGCGGGACGCTGTTCCGGAAATCGGAGCTGTCGAACGTCGTGGTCTCGTCGATCTTGCCCGTGAGGAAGCCCTTGCCCAGCGGGCTGAAGGCCACGAACCCGATCCCGAGCTCCTCGAGAGCCGGGAGCACCTCCGTTTCGGGCTCCCTCCACCACAGGGAGTATTCGCTCTGCAGCGCCGTGACCGGCTGAACGGCATGCGCACGCCGGATGGTCCGCACGCCAGCCTCCGAGAGGCCGAAGTGCTTCACCTTGCCCTCCTGGATCAACGCCTTCACCGTCCCCGCGACGTCCTCGATCGGCACGTTCGGGTCGACCCGGTGCTGGTAGTAGAGGTCGATGGTCTCGACGCCGAGGCGCCTGAGCGAGCCCTCGGTCATCCGCCTGATGTAGTCGGGCCGGCTGTTGAGCCCGCGCTGGTTTCCGTCCTGATCGAAGTCGAATCCGAACTTGGTGGCGATCCGCACCTGGTCGCGGAAGGGAGCGAGGGCTTCGCCCACCAGCTCCTCGTTCGTGAACGGACCATAGACCTGTGCCGTATCGAAGAACGTGACGCCCCGCTCGACGGCCGCGCGGATCACGCGGATCCCCTGCTGGGGATCGACCGCGGGGCCGTAGCCGAAGTTGAGCCCCATCGCGCCATACCCGATCGCCGAGACTTTGAGAGTGCCACTTCCGAGCTTCCGCGTCTGCATCGTGCCTCCGTCCGGTTGCCCCTGGCCTCAGAACTCCTGCCGCGTGGGCCGGAAAACGATCTCGTTGACGTCCACGTCGTCGGGCTGGCTCACGGCGTAGGCGACGGCGCGCGCGAAGGCGTCGGCCGGGATGGCGAGCTCATCGTACATCTTCCGGAGATTCGCGGCGACATCCGGCTCGGTCGCGCTGCCCGGCAGCTCGGAGGCCACGACGCCCGGCGAGATCACCGTCGTGCGGATGTTGTAGGGCTTCACCTCCTGGCGGAGGCCCTCGGACAGCGCCCGCACCGCGTGCTTGGTGGCCGCGTAAACCGCGCCGCCGGAGCGGACCTTGTGCCCGGCCACGGAGGAGACGTTGATGATGTGCCCGGATTTCTGCCGCTGCATGTGCGGCAGCGCCGCGGCGATGCCGTACAGCACGCCCTTGAGGTTCACGTCGATCATCCGGTCCCACTCGTCGATCCGGAGGCGTTCGAGCGGCGACTGCGGCATGAGCCCGGCGTTGTTGAGCATGACGTCGATGCGGCCGTACGCCTGCACGGCCGCATCGACCAACCGCTTCACCTGAGCGCAGTCGGTCACGTCCGTGGCCACGGCGAGCGCCCGGCCGCCCCGGCCGGTGAGCTCGCCAGCCAACGATTCGATGCGCTCGGCGCGCCGCGCGCCCAGCACGACGGTGGCGCCTTCGGCGGAGAGATGCCGGGCGGCCGCCTCACCGAGGCCGCTGCTCGCGCCCGTGATGACGACCACTTTGCCTTCGATCTGCTTGCTCATGATCTCCATCGCACGACGGTGTGCACACGATGGGGCAACTTAGCGGGTGCGAGCGGCCGATCAACGTGACCACGGTCACGCTGGATCGTGGAACGTTGCGAGCCGGCTCAGGAAAGAACCCCGCCATCGCCTTCCGATGAGCGGGGTTCCGGCCCCGGTGTCCACGGCTCGTCGCCGCGGCGGGCTTCATTGCTCCAGCGATACCGTCGGTCGTCCGTCGGCGACCTCGACCCAGGCCATACCGGCTTCGCCCGCCGCCTTCCTCCGGCGTCCCTCCAGGACCAGGTGGCCGAGCTGATCCACGCTTGCATCACGCATGGCATCGATCGTGACGCGAATCTCGGTCGCGCCGGACTTGTCCTGGAGCAAGTAGCGGTAGTACCACTCCCGCTGCCTGAGCTTCCCGAGGTCTCGCGGATCGCCCGCCGCCGGGTCTCGATCCATGTAGTGGTGCCCGGCGATCACCACGTTCTTGCCGACAAGGAAATGCCGGACCGCCTCGGCTTTGGCATCCGTCTCGGGCGTCCGCACGGCCCGGCTCCGCTTCAGCGCGCCCCGTTCTCGGCCTGCTGGTGCGCCTCCACGAACCAGAGCCACTTGTCGATGCCGCGCGAGATCTCGGTCAGGAGGTCGGCGCTGCCCGCGTCCTGCAGGTCGTTCATCTCCTCGATGCCCATGCGGACGCCGCGGCCGAAGCCCGCCAGCGCGTCGGACAGCGCGGCCACGTGCTCCGCGCCGGTGGTGAGCGCCAGCGGGTAGTCGGTGAGCGCCGAGCGCTTGGCCACGACGCCGACGGTGCCTTCGGCGATGCCGCCGAGCTGCACGGCCCGTTCGGCCAGCAGGTCCACGTAATCCTCGACCGCCTCGTTGATCTCGTCAAACAGCTTGTGCAGCGCGATGAACGACGGCCCCTTCACGTTCCAGTGGGCCTGCCTGCACTGGCTCTGGAGGTCGATGCAGTCGGCCAGCCGCTGATTGAGCAGCCCGATCGCCTCGGAGCGGGCGGCCTCGGGCAGATCGTTCTTCGTCGCGTAGAGTCGCGTGCCGGCGTAGCGGGTCTCGGTCGCGTCGCGGGTGGTGGACGGGTCGCGCGTCGTGGACGCGGTGCCCCGGCGGGGTGAGAGTGTGCGGGTCATGCGCGGGCCCTTTCAGAGTCTGGCCGGGCCGCGGCGGCCCGGCTCGGGGTGGCGGGCAGTTGCTCGAGGAAGCTCACCAGCTCGGCGCTCACCGCGCCGCCATGGGTCCAGAGCACCCCGTGCGGGCCGCCCTCGATGGTCACGAGGCGTGCTCCCGCGATGCTCTTGGAGAGCGGGACGGCGGTGACCTCGATCGGAAGGATGCGGTCGGCGTCGCCGTGAATGATGAGCGTGGGCACGATGACGCGCGGGAGGTCGCCGCGGAAGTCCGTCAGCCAGGCCGACACGCAGTCGAGCGTGCCCTTGGCCGAGGCACCGACCGCGACCGTCCAGCTCGCGTTGAAGGCGTCCTGGCTGATGAGCTTCCCGCCGAGCACGTCGAGGTTGTAGAAGTTCTTGAGGAACGCCGTCAGGAACGCCGGGCGGTCGGCGACGATGCCCTGCTCGATGCCGTCGAAGAGGCTCGCGTCCACGCCACCGGGGTTGTCGGCGGTCTTGAGCAGGAACGGCGTGATCCCGCTGATGAACACCGCCGCGCTCACCCGGTCGGTGCCGTACCTCCCGATGAAGTGGGCCACCTCACCCGCGCCCATCGAGAAGCCGACCAGCGCGACCTCGCGCAGATCGAGAGTGGTGACCAGCTTGTGCAGGTCGTCGGCGAAGGTGTCGTACCCATAGCCCGTCGCCGGCTGGCTGGACCGGCCGAAGCCGCGCCGGTCGTAGGTGATGACGCGGTACCCGGCCTCGAGCAGCGCGGCGACCTGCTTCTCCCAGGACGCCCCGCTCAGCGGCCACCCGTGAATCAGCACGACGGGCCGCCCGGCGCCGTGATCTTCGTAGTACAGCTCGATGGGGGTGGAATTCTCCTGCCCCACGGTGATTCTGCCCATGCCTGACCTCCGTGCCCGCGCGAACCAACGAGAAACCTCGACGCCACATCACAGCCGTCTCACAATGGGGATTTGCCTGCGCCAGTCAAGCCGCCCGCCCCGACATTTTCGTCACGGTCGGGCCACGCCGGACCAGGCCGCACCCACGCGATGTGAAGCGAGGATGGCAGACTGCGCCAGGGCCGGACGCCGGCCCGCGCCGTCGGCCGGCCCCTGCACCTCGTTCTAACCATCTATTGCCGTTCGACTTACCGTCGCGACCACCCCGGTGCGCCCGCCGGGCACGCGATCTGCCAAACCTCGCGAGGTCCAGCACGGCCCCCGTCGCCTACCCCCCCAAGACGCCGGACCACCGCAAGCATCGGAGTGAGGTCGTGGTTTTCGTCGCCTCCCGCTCGGCCCTGGATGAACGAGGGCAGGCCCTCGTCGAGTACGCGATGATCGTCGCGCTCATCGGCGCGTGCCTGGTCGCGATCCTCGGGCTCGTGGGCCGGGCCACGCGAAACGCGTATGACCAGACCTCCTCGACCATCAGCGAGCGAACCAACTCGGCCTACGGAGCCGCCGGCCTTGGTGGCGGGGGCGGAGGCGGTGGGGGCGGCGGCGGGTTCTCCGGAAGTGTCCACGTCATCCCCGCCGGCGCGGGCGAGCCGTCCGATTCGGCCGGCGGAGGCTCCAGGGACTCCACCGGCACCTCCCGCGCCGACCGGTAGGCCCCGCCGCCCGTTCGCGGCGCGACACCGCTCCTCCCGCATCGACACGCCGGTCACCACATCTCATATTTGACTCAGTTCTGCCCTCATCCACTGGAGCCCCGATGTCCCTCGTGGCCTGGATCCTGGCTGTGGTCGGCGCGGGACTCGCGTTCGCGATGGGGGCGGGCAGCGCCATCGGCGTGGTGCGCCGCATGGACACGTTCTCGGCCATGGCCGTCATGCCCCTGCCCATCTTCGCGGTCTATTACTCCGCTCCGGAGCTCTACCGCTCGGTGCAGACCGGCGCCCCGCTGGGCGAGCTGATCTTCCCCGGCGGCCCGTGCGTGATCGGCGCCCTGACGCTGGTGGGCATCATCGTGACCTTGTTGCAGCAGGACCGCGGCCGGCCGGGTGGCTACCGGTAAGGGAGGGCGCCGTGTTCTACATCATCCACTGGATCGAGCTTCGAGGCGTCGGCACGTACGATGTGGGCTGGGTCTGCGTCTGAGCCCCACCGCCGGGCGCCGCCGCCGGACCCGCCTGCTCGCCTTCCTCGTTCTCGCCGACGCGGCGTTGATCGCCGCCATCGTCCTCGGCCACCCCGCGCACGGGACAAGCGCCATCGAGGCGGCCGACGGCGCCCGTGCCCGCGCCTTCGCGGTGCTCCACCGCCAGGGGCTCGCCGCCGCGCTCGATACGCTGGAGCGCGCGGCGGAGCGGGACAGCGCCGTGATGCGCGACGCCCACCAGACCGCCCACGCGCTGGGGCGCCAGGCGGTCGTGGACCAGCGCGGCGACGCCTCGGTGATCCGGCAGTGCAGCCCCAGGTTCGCCTCGGGCTGCTACCACGGGGTCGTGGAGGCTTCGCTCCGCGCGCGCGGCCGGGTCGACATGGCCGATCTCGAGCGGATGTGCGTGGGAGCCGGGGGCGCCGACCAGCCGGCGCCGGTCTACGAGTGCCTTCACGGCCTGGGCCACGGCGTCCTTGGCGGCGTCGGGATGGACCTTCCGCTCGCCCTCAAGGACTGCGACCGGCTCACGAAACCTCACTTCCGCGAGTCCTGCCATTCGGGCGCCTTCATGGAGGCGATCAGCACCGCGATCGGCGGGCCGATGCCGGGGATGCACGATCACGTCGCGGGCGGGGATCCGATGGACCATGACGCCCGCCACCCGGCATCCGCCGGACGGCTCGCCATCGATCCGGGCGACCCGTACAGCCCATGCGACCGGTTCGACGACCCCTACGCCCAGGCCTGTTGGCTGTTCCAGGCGTTCGTGATTCTCCGCCACAACGGCTTCGACATCCGGGGCGCGTTCCGTACCTGCGACGCGGCCCCCGGCGGCCGGGCCGGCGCGTGTTACGAGAGCCTGGGCCACCAGATGACCGGTCTGTTCCAGCGCGACGACCGCTGGATCGTGGCCCAATGCGGCGCGGGTCGGCCGGAGCTCGCACCGCGCTGCGCCGGCGGGGCGGTCCTCGCGCTCGACGCCATCGACTGGTCGGGCGGGCGCGCCGCCCGTTTCTGCGCGGGTGCGCCCGGCCCGTGGAAGGACGCCTGCTATCGGACGACGGGCGCCTCGCTGGTCGACCTCGCCTCGTCCAGCCGGCGAGCCGAGCTCTGCCGGGAAGTCGAGCCGGGGTTCTCGGTGGCCTGCCGTGAGGCGGCTGGGCTCGAGCCCGGCGCGGGGCTGCCTCGATAAATCGGAGTTGCGCAAGCGCGTCCCCACGGGTGTTGCATCCCCGACCGATCGCACGCAAATTACGCCACCTTCAAACCGGGTCCACATGCGCGGGTCGTTCCTCAGGTCGCTGCTCTCCTCGGTCGTCGCCGCCTCCTTCGCGTTCAGCGCGATGGCGTGGGGCACGATGCCGGAGTGCCGCGTCCAGGGAATGCCGGGCCACGGCGGCACGCACGACCGGCCGGCGCAGCACCACTCCCCGCACCACCCAGCGCCGGCGAGCCAGAGCTGCGCCGCTCATCTCTGCTGCGCGCACGTTTCGCCGCAGACGTCGGTCGCCCTCGCCCTCGGGCACTCGGCCACCGTCGCCACGGACGCCAGGCTCGCCGCCGCCGCCGAGGCTCCCCGCCGTCCCGCTCACACCCTGCCCTTCGCCCAGGCCCCGCCTCAGCGCCTCGGCTGACCTTCGCGCCGCCGGACGCCGTCAGATCCGGCCGCGACCGATTCCACCAACCAGCCGTGGTCCATCACGAGTCCTTGCGCGTACTCACGCGGGAGGCAGCTACGTGGCCGCCGCGGGGAGTGACGATGATGCGTTCAGGGAGCGCCCTCGCGGGCCTCGCCTTGCTCGCGAGCAGCGTACAGGCGCAGGCGCCTGACGGTACGGCGGGGACCGACAGCAGCCGGGTGACCCGGCTCGAGACGATCAGCGTAACCGTCGAGCGGCCGCGTGCGTCCCCGCCGCCGGTCACCACGATCGAGGTCGCGCCGTCCGAGCTGCGCCGCACCTTCGCGACCGATGCGTACGACCTGCTGCGTCGGACGAGCGGGATCGAGGTCCACCAGCAGGGCCAGGGGCCCGGGTTCGCGTCGGACGCCGTCATCCGCGGCTTTTCGTCCGACCACTCGTCCGACGTCCTGCTGACGATCGACGGCGTGCCGGTCAACCTGCCGGTGCACGGGCACGTCGAAGGGTATTCCGACTGGAGCCTTCTGTCGCCGGCCACGGTCGGCGCGCTCCGCGTCATCACCGGCCCGGCGAGCCCGCTGTATGGAGACTTCTCGCTCGGGGGGGTGGTCGAGGTCTTCACCGCCGCGGATGCGGCCGGCACGTCGGCCAGTCTGGGCGGCTCGAGCGCCGGCGACGCGAGTGGGTGGCTGCGAAGCGGACGGCGGTCCGACTCCGGTGGCGTTCTCGTGGCCGGCGAGGGCCGGCGCCAGCAGGGCTGGCGCGATCACTCGGCGTACTGGCTGGGGAACGGGGCGGTACGCGGCTGGCGCCGCGCAGGCTCGGGCCGCCTCGAGGGCGGGCTCTCGCTCTACGGGTCGAGCTGGGACTCGCCCGGGTTCGTTTCGGTGAACGACTACAACACCGACCACGTCACCCAGGCGATGGACCCGACCGATGGTGGCACGGCGTATCGTGGGATCGCGCAGGGACGGTTCACCGCCCTGGCCGGCGAGACGGGCGTCGAGGCCACCGCGTGGCTGCAGCGGGTGCGCTCGAGCGTCTACCTGACCATCCCCGACGACAACGACCTCAACCAGAGCGACGAAGAGGAGCGACGCACCGCCGTGGGCGGCCGCCTGCAGGTGAGCCGGCCGGCCGGCGCCGGCGACGTCAGCGCGGGCTTCGACGGCCGAGCGGACATCGCCGCCTACGACCTCCACGCCACCCGGGCGCGCGACCGCGTGAGCCCCACCCTCGGCTACGACGCTCGCTACTTCGGCGGCGGGGCCTTCATCCGGTGGCGCACCCTCGTCGGCACGCACGTGGCGCTCGACGTCGGCGCGCGGACGGACCTGGTGTACTACCGGACGCAAGACCGGGTGGTCGGGGGCGGCTGGCGGTCGGGGATCGACGTCATCGGGAGCCCGAAGCTGGGCGCCCGCTACCTCCCCGGCGGCGGCTGGTCGGTGCTGGCGTCGGTGAGCCAGGGGTTCCGCGGTCCGCCGGGCGTGATCGCGGACCCGAGGCTGGATCCGATTCGCGGCTGGAGCAAGGAGCTGGGGGCACGCTACGACGCCGCGTCGGTCACGGCCCAGGTGGCGCTCTTCCGGCTGGACGTCTCCCACGAGCGGATTCAGGACCCGGTGACCCGGCAGGTCCTCGCCACCGGTCGGAGCAAGCGCCAGGGGATCAACGCCGACCTCCGGGTGCGGTTGAATCTCCAGCTCACCCTGTGGGTCGGCGGTACGGTCAACGACGCGGTCATCAAGGGAGATCCTCGCCCCACCGGGACGGTCGCGGTCGTGCCGCCCGTGCTCGCGCTCGGCGGGCTCGAGACGCCGCTCCGCCCGTCCTTCCACATCGAGCCCGCCCGGCCGGGCGACCGGGTGCCGAACGTAGCTCGCTGGCTGGGTCGGGTGGGAGTGGAAGCCGCGCTCAGCCCCGCGATCGCGACCCGGGCGGCGCTCCGGTTCTCGGGGCCGTACACGCCGATCGGCGAGCCCGGCGTGGAGACGCAAGCCTACGGCATCGTCGACCTGGGCGGGTCGATCGCGGTCACGCCGCTCGGTGGCCTGCTCGATCTCGAGCTGCAGAACCTGTTCGGCGGCAAGTACCCGGAGATCCGCGCCTCCGGTTTCATCAACCCCGGAGCCCCGCGTACCCTGCGCGCGGCGATCCGTTTCGCCGAACGCCCGTGACTCCCGGTGCTCGTCCACTCCTTAGGAGGCCCGCACGATGACCGTTCGACGCTCCGTTCTCCGATTGGCCGCGATGGCGGCCGCCGGCGCGCTGCCCGCGTGCAGCAGCAACGAGACCGCACCGCACGACCACACCCCGGCCACCTACACGGTCCTGGTGAACGACACCGAGATGCCCCCCCCGTACACGTTCACGGCGGGACAGACCGTGCGGGTCAGGCTCAAGTTCTTCAACGCGGGATCGGACGATCTCGATGACGTGGAGAGCGAACACTTCGGCGGTCTCACCTTCAACCCGACCACCCTGGCGACGGTAGCGCGCGTGGACGGCCACAACTTCCAGCTCGACCTCACACCCGGCAGCGCGGGCGCCGGCACGATCCAGGTGAGCTACGGCCACGACGCCCTGGCGGATGAGACCACCTTCCCGCCGACGGCCGTCACGGTGCAAGCGGTGCCCTAGCGGGCGCCCGCCGGAGCGGTAGCTTCTCTCGCGACGCACCTTTCCCGGAGGCGCTCGTGCCCGATCCCGGCCGCGCAGGCATCATTCTCGTCGTGGACGACGAGGAGAGCATTCGCGCCATGCTCCGGCGGCAGCTCAGCGACCGGGGGCACACCGTGCTCGAGGCGGCCGACGGCGCCGAGGGGCTCCACCTCGTGCGCCGCCGGAACGGGGCGGTGGATCTGATCCTCAGCGACGTGGTCATGCCGCAGATGAACGGCACGGAGCTGGCCACGATCATCGGGGTCGAGTTTCCGGACATCCCGGTGATGCTGATGTCGGCGTACACGCCGGGCGGGGTGGCACGCGTCGGCCTCGGCGAGACCATTGTTCCGGTGCTGAAGAAGCCGTTCGATCCCGCCGAGTTGGCGGAGCTGGTCGCGCTGGCGCTCGAGCACCCGATCGCGCCGAACGCGGGCTATCGGGGCGTGCCCACCCTGTAAGGCGCGAGCCAGGCGGCGAGGCCGCGCCGCCCGCGGCCGGTTTGCGGCGCGGTCGATTCCGGCTATATCTCTCTCTATTCACTCCGGCGTGGAGGTACGCGGTGAGCGAGGCCCGAGGGCGCGAAGCCCGGTTGCGTCCCGAGTTCGACTACCTGTATCCGGACATCGAGCCGGCGACGTGGCAGCCGGTCGAGGTCCTCATCAACCGGGTCGTGACCATGCTCTACGGCGACCGGTCCCGGAGCGGGATCATCACCGGCGAGCGCCTGCTCCGGGAAGACCATTTCGAGTTCCGCGGCGCATCGCCGCGCCCGGCCGGACTCCCCAGCGAGTTGAGCCGATTGAGCGACACCGGGACCGAGCCCGAGCGCGCGCGGCGCGACATCGAATCCCGCCAGCCGCCCAAGCGCCAGTGAGCCCCGTCTCGTGCATCGCTTCACCCTCTTGCTCCTGCTCGCCCTCGCAGGATGGCCCGGCCGCGCGGCGGCCCAGGTCGAGCTTCAGGCGTTCCTGGGCTCCTCGCTCAGCGCCCCGTCGCCGCTCTTCATCCGGCAGTCCGGCCGGCCGGACCTGGATTTCACCGCGCGTTGGGCCACCCGCCCGTTCCTCGACACCTGGTACTACGCCGGCCGCATAGGCGTCTGGAAGGGCAACCGAGGCTGGCTGCTCGACTTTACCCACCACAAGCTCTACCTGACCAACCCCACGACCGAGGTCGAGCAGTTCCAGATCACCAACGGCATGAACATGCTGACGGTGAGCCGGGGCTTCCGGCGCGGCCGGCTGTCGTATGCCGTGGGCGCCGGTCCGGTGATCACCTTTCCGGTCACCAAGGTGCGCGGGGAGATGCTGGAGCACGGGCGCGGGTTTTTCGGGGGATACTTCCTGTCAGGCGGCCACGTGATGGGCAGCGTCACGCGCCGGTTTCCGATCGGGACGGGCGTGTTCGTCAGCCTGGACGGCCGGGTGTCGGTCTCCTACGTCCGGGTGCCCGTGGCCGGCGGCCATGCGTCGGTGCCCAATGCGGCGCTCCATTTGCACGCCGGCCTGGGGTACGAGACCGGGGGAGCCGCGAGAGATCGGAAGGACGCGAGCCCGTGACCTCGACCGCCGCGCGTAGCGGTGTCACGCCCGGAGCCGCCCGAGAGTAAAGTGGAACGTGGCCCCCTGCCCCGGCATCCCCTCCGCCCACACGCGTCCGCCATGCCGGTGGATCACGCGCTGCACGGTGGCGAGGCCGATGCCGGTTCCGGGGAACTCGCTCGTGAGGTGGAGCCGCTGGAACGGCCCGAAGAGCCGGTCCGCGTACGCCATGTCGAATCCCGCGCCGTTGTCGCGCACGAAGTAGGTCGGCTCGCCCGCGAGGTTGGTCACCCCGAACTCGATCCTCGGCGCCGCCGTCCGGGCGGTGAACTTCCAGGCGTTCTCGAGCAGGTTCTCGAGCGCGATCCGGAGGAGCTGTCCGTCGGCGGTCACGGTGACGCCGGGCCGGATCCGGGTCTCCACCTGACGCCCGGGCTCGGCCTCCGCCATCCGGTCGAGCAGCAGGGCCGCGAGCCCGCTCAGGTCCACCTCCTGCTCCCGGGTCTCGGCGCGGGTGACGCGCGTGAGGTAGAGCACCTCGTCGATGAGCTGGGCCATCTGCCGGCTGGCCTCCCGCACGCGGTCGAGGAACCTGACGCCGGTCTCGTCCAGCCGCTCCGCCTGGCTCTCCTGAATCGCGCGGCTGAAGTTCTCGATCCGGCGGAGCGGGGCGCGGAGATCGTGCGACACGGCGTAGCTGAAGCTCTCGAGCTCCCGGTTCTTGTGCTCGAGGTCCCGCACCAGCTCGGCCCGCGTCTCGGCGAGGTCCCGGGCCTCGCGCTCGCTCTCCTGCAGCCGCTGCGCCTGGCGCCGGAGCAGCTCGTTCTTCCTCGCCAACTCCACGAACACCGCCACCTTGGACCGGACGAACTCCGGCACCACCGGCTTCACCATGTAGTCCACGGCCCCGACGGCGTAGCCGCGCACCGCCTGGGTCTGGCTCTGGTCCGCGGCCGTCAGGAAGATGATCGGCGTGTGGCGCGACTTGTCGCGCTCCCGGATGAGGGTCGCGGTCTCGAAGCCGTCCATGTCCGGCATCTTCACGTCCAGCAGCACCACGGCGCAGTCGTTCGTCAGGAGCCACTTGAGCGCCTCGCGCCCCGAGCTCGCCTTGACCAGGTTCTGCCCCAGCCCCTGGAGCATCGCCTCGAGCGCGACCAGGTTGGCCGGCTGGTCGTCGACGAGGAGGATGTTGACCAGGTCGGCCGGGCGGTCGGACGGGCGGACGGTCGGCGCCTCGGACGCTGCCATCCTGCCGTCGGCGTCGGCCAGGACGTTCGCGCTGTCCGCCTCACCGTCCGACGGTGCGGTCGGCTGACCGTCCGACCGTCCGACCGTCCGCCCGTCGCTCCGCCCGCTCACCGGTACAGCCATACGCGGAACAGCGAGAGCAGCTGGTCCATGTCCACCGGCTTTGCGATGTAGTCGGACGCGCCGGCCTCGATGCACTTCTCGCGGTCGCCCTTCATGGCCTTGGCGGTGACGGCGATGATCGGCAGGTGGCGGAACTGCGGCATCTCCCGGATCGCCTGCATGGTCTCGTAGCCGTCCATCTCGGGCATCATGACGTCCATGAGCACGGCGTCCACCTCGGGCGTCTCCTGCAGACGGGCGATGCCCTCGCGCCCGCTCTCGGCGTACACCACCTTCATCTCGCTCCGCTCGAGGAACGTGGTGAGGGCGAAAATGTTGCGCACGTCGTCGTCGACGATGAGCACCGTGCGGCCGGTGAGTGCCGGATCGGTGCGATGGAGCTGCTCGAGCATCCGGCGCTTGCCGTCGGGCAGCTTGGCGGTGACCCGGTGCAGGAACAGGGAGGTTTCGTCGAGCAGCCGCTCGGGCGAGCGGGCGTCCTTGATGACCACGGACTCCGCCAGCCGGCCCAGCTCGGCCTCCTCGCGCTTGGTGAGCTGCTTCCCGGTGTAGACGATGGTGGGGAGTTTCCGGAGCCCGATCTCGCTCTTGACCCGGGTGATGAGCTGGAAGCCCGTCATGTCCGGCAGGCCCAGGTCGAGCACCATGCAGTCGTACGAACCCGCCTGGAGCGCCTCGAGCGCCGCCTCGCCGCTCCCCACGGTGGTGGTCTCCACGTCGCCGGCCCCGATCAACTCGACGATGCTCCGGCGCGCGGTCTCATCGTCCTCCACGACCAGGAGCCGCTTGATCGGCCGGTCGATGAACTCGTGCAGCGTGGTGAGCGCCTCGCTCAGCGACTCCTTGGTGGCCGGCTTGGTCAGGAAGTCGATGGCCCCGAGCCGGAGGCCGCGCTGCCAGTTCTCCTCGACCGAGATGATGTGGACCGGGATGTGCCGGGTCGCGGGGTCGTGCTTGAGCCGGTCGAGAATGGTCCAGCCGTCGGCGTCGGGGAGCCGGAGGTCGAGCGTCACGGCCGTCGGATGGTACTCGCGCGCCAGGGCGAGCGCCCGGTCGGCGCGCTGGGCCACGAGTCCCTTGAAGCCCCGGTCCCGCGCCAGATCCAGCAGGATCTGGGCGAAGTTCGGGTCGTCCTCGGCGATGAGGAGAATGCGATCGCCCTCCTGGATCGCGGTCCGGTCGTCGCTGATGGCGCGCTCGACCACGGGCGCCAGCATCACGCGCGAGCTGGCCGTGGAGATCGCCTTGATCGGCTCGCCGGCCGGCAGGGTCTCCCCCGCGCCGTCGTCGGGTCCGGTCCCGGGCGTGGGGCTCGGCTGGAGCGGATACATCACCGGCAGGTACAGGGTGAACGTGCTGCCCTCGCCGGGTGCGCTCTCGATCCGGATCTCGCCGCCGAGCAGGCGGGTGATCTGCCGGCTGATCGAGAGGCCGAGTCCGGTGCCGCCGTACTTCCGGCTGGTGCCGGTATCGCCCTGCTGGAACGCCTCGAAGATGACGCCGTGCTTCTCTCTGGGAATGCCGATGCCGGTGTCGGTCACGCTGAAGGCGACCACGGCGTTGGCGGCGTTCAGCAGCTCCTGCTCCGGGTTCCAGCCGCCCGTGACGAGGCGGGCCTTGAGCGACACGCTCCCCCGCTCGGTGAACTTGAAGGCGTTCGACAGGAGGTTCTTGAGCACCTGCTGCATGCGCTTGGTGTCGGTCTGGAGCGCCGGCGGCAAATCCGGGTCGATGTTCACGTCGAAGCTGAGCCCCTTGAGGTCGGCCATCTGGCGGAAGGTGCTCTCGACGAACTTCCGGACCTCGACGAAGGGCACGGCGGTGATGTCCACCGCCATGGTGCCCGATTCGATCTTGGAGAGGTCGAGAATATCGTTGATCAGGTCGAGCAGGTCGGAGCCCGAGCTGTGGATGGTCTGGGCGAAGCCGACCTGCTTGGTGGTGAGGTTGCCGTCGGCGTTCTCGCTCAGGATCTGGGACAGGATGAGCAGGCTGTTGAGCGGCGTCCGGAGCTCGTGCGACATGTTGGCCAGGAACTCGGACTTGTACTTGGAGATCAGGGCGAGCTGCTCGGCCTTCTCCTCGAGCGCCACCTTGGCCTGCTCGACCTCCTTGTTCTTCTGCTCCACTTCGGCCTTCTGCCCGGCGAGGAGCTGGGCCTTGACCTCGAGCTCGGCGTTGGTGGACTGGAGCTCGTCCTGCTGCTTCCGGAGCAGCTCCTCGGACTTCTGCAAGGAACGAGTCTGCTGCTCCAGCCGCTTGTTGGTCTCGGTGAGCGCCTCCTGCTGCGACTGCAGGCTCTCGGTGAGCGCCTGGCTCTGCTTGAGCAGCTCCTCGGTCCGCATGTTGGCCGCGATCGTGTTGAGCACGATGCCGATGCTCTCCGCGAGCTGCTCGAGGAACGTGAGCCGGATCTCGTCGAACTCATCGAACGTCGCCAGCTCGAGCACCGCCTTGGTCTCGCCCTCGAACAGCACGGGCAGCACGACCAGACTCCTCGGCGGCGACTCGCCGAGCCCCGAGCTCACCTGGATGTAGTCGCTCGGCACCTGGCCGACCGTCAGCATCCGGCGGTCCTTGGCGCACTGCCCCACCAGCCCCTCGCCCATCTTGAACTCGCTGGCCACGTGCTTCCGGTCCTTGTAGGCGTAGCTCGCCAGCAGCTTGAGGGCCGGCGTGTCGCCGCCGCTGTCCACGACGTAGAACACGCCGTGGTGGGCGGTGACCAGCGGGGCCAGGTCCGACAGGATGAGCTGGGACACCGCGGCCAGGTCGCGCTGGCCCTGCAGCATGCGGCTGAACTTGGCCAGGTTGGTCTTGAGCCAGTCCTGCTCCATGTTCTTGCGCGTGGAGTCGCGCAGGTTGCGGATCATCTCGTTGATGTTGTCCTTGAGCTCCGCGACCTCGCCCTGCGCCTCCACCGCGATCGAGCGCGTGAGATCGCCCTTGGTCACCGCGGTCGCCACGTCGGCGATGGCGCGGACCTGCGTGGTCAGGTTGGCGGCGAGCTGGTTCACGTTGGCCGTGAGGTCGCGCCACACACCCGCGGCGCCGGGCACGCGGGCCTGGCCGCCGAGCTTGCCCTCGACGCCGACCTCGCGGGCGACGTTGGTCACCTGGTCGGCGAACGTCGCCAGCGTGTTCGTCATCCCGTTGATCGTGTCGGCCAGGGTGGCGATCTCGCCCTTCACCTCCACGCGGAGCTCCTGCTTGAGGTCGCCGTTGGCGACCGCGGTCACGACCTTGGCGATGCCGCGGACCTGGCTGGTGAGGTTGCTGGCCATCCAGTTCACGTTGTCGGTCAGGTCCTTCCACACCCCGGCCACGCCGACCACCTGCGCCTGCCCGCCCAGCTTGCCCTCGGTGCCGACCTCGCGCGCCACGCGGGTCACTTCCGAGGCGAACGAGTTGAGCTGGTCCACCATCGTGTTGACGGTGTTCTTGAGCTCCAGGATCTCGCCCTGCACGTCGACCGTGATCTTCTTGTTGAGCTCGCCCCGCGCCACCGCGGTCGTCACGTCGGCGATGTTCCGCACCTGGGCCGTGAGGTTGCCGGCCATCGAGTTCACGTTGTCGGTCAGGTCCTTCCAGGTGCCGGCCACGCCCTTCACGTAGGCCTGGCCGCCGAGCTTGCCCTCGGTACCGACCTCGCGCGCCACACGGGTCACCTCGGAGGCGAACGAGTTGAGCTGGTCGACCATCGTGTTGATGGTGTCCTTGAGCTCCAGGATCTCGCCCCGGACGTCGACCGTGATCTTCTTCGACAGGTCGCCGTTGGCCACCGCCGTCGTCACCTGCGCGATGTTCCGGACCTGGGCCGTGAGGTTGCCGGCCATGCTGTTGACGTTGTCGGTCAGGTCCTTCCACACGCCGCCGACCCCCACCACCTGGGCCTGGCCGCCCAGCTTGCCCTCGGTGCCCACCTCGCGCGCGACGCGGGTCACTTCCGAGGCGAACGAGTTGAGCTGATCCACCATCGTGTTGATGGTGTTCTTGAGCTCGAGGATCTCGCCCTTCACGTCCACCGTGATCTTCTTGTTGAGCTCGCCGCGCGCCACCGCGGTCGTCACCTCGGCGATGTTCCGCACCTGCGACGTCAGGTTGCCGGCCATGCTGTTGACGTTGTCCGTGAGGTCCTTCCACGTGCCGCCCACGCCGCGGACCTGGGCCTGGCCGCCGAGCTTGCCTTCGGTGCCGACCTCGCGCGCGACGCGGGTCACTTCCGAGGCGAACGAGTTGAGCTGGTCGACCATCGTGTTGATCGTGTTCTTGAGCTCGAGGATCTCACCCTTCACGTCGACGGTGATCTTCTTGGACAGGTCCCCGTTCGCGACGGCGGTCGTCACCTCGGCGATGTTCCGGACCTGACCCGTGAGGTTCCCCGCCATCGAGTTGACGCTGTCCGTCAGGTCCTTCCAGGTGCCGCCCACGCCGACCACCTGGGCCTGGCCGCCGAGCTTGCCTTCGGTACCGACCTCGCGGGCCACGCGGGTCACTTCGGAGGCAAACGAGCTCAGCTGATCGACCATCGTGTTGATCGTGTTCTTGAGCTCCAGGATCTCGCCCTGGACGTCGACCGTGATTTTCTTGTTGAGCTCGCCCCGGGCCACCGCGGTCGTCACCTCGGCGATGTTCCGGACCTGGCCGGTCAGGTTGCCGGCCATCGAGTTGACGTTGTCGGTGAGGTCCTTCCACGTCCCGCCGACCCCGGCCACGCGTGCCTGCCCGCCGAGCTTGCCTTCGGTACCGACCTCGCGGGCCACGCGAGTGACCTCGGAGGCAAACGAGCTCAACTGGTCCACCATGGTATTGATGGTGTTCTTGAGCTCGAGGATCTCGCCCTGGACGTCGACCGTGATCTTCTTCGACAGGTCCCCATTGGCGACCGCCGTCGTGACGTCGGCGATGTTCCGGACCTGGGCGGTGAGGTTGCTCGCCATCCAGTTCACGTTGTCGGTGAGGTCCTTCCACGTGCCGCCCACCCCGGCCACGCGCGCCTGCCCGCCGAGCTTGCCCTCGGTGCCGACCTCGCGCGCCACGCGGGTCACCTCGGACGCGAACGAGCTCAACTGGTCCACCATCGTGTTGATGGTGTCCTTGAGCTCCAGGATCTCGCCCCGGACGTCGACGGTGATCTTCTTCGACAGGTCGCCGTTGGCCACGGCGGTGGTAACCTCGGCGATGTTCCGCACCTGGGCCGTGAGGTTGCTGGCCATCGAGTTGACGTTGTCGGTCAGGTCCTTCCAGGTCCCGCCCACGCCCTTCACCTGCGCCTGGCCGCCGAGCTTGCCTTCGGTGCCGACCTCGCGCGCCACGCGGGTCACCTCGGAGGCGAAGGAATTGAGCTGGTCGACCATCGTGTTGATGGTGTTCTTGAGCTCCAGGATCTCGCCCTTCACGTCCACGGTGATCTTCTTCGACAGGTCGCCGTTGGCCACGGCCGTCGTGACGTCGGCGATGTTCCGGACCTGACCCGTGAGGTTCCCCGCCATCGAGTTGACGCTGTCCGTCAGGTCCTTCCAGGTGCCGCCCACGCCCTTTACCTGCGCCTGCCCGCCGAGCTTGCCTTCGGTGCCGACCTCGCGCGCGACGCGGGTCACCTCGGAGGCGAAGGAATTGAGCTGGTCGACCATCGTGTTGATCGTGTTCTTGAGCTCGAGGATCTCGCCCTTCACGTCCACCGTGATTTTCTTGTTGAGCTCGCCCCGGGCCACTGCGGTCGTCACCTCGGCGATGTTCCGGACCTGGGCCGTGAGGTTGCCGGCCATCGAGTTGACGTTGTCGGTGAGGTCCTTCCAGGTGCCCGCCACGCCCTTCACCTTGGCCTGGCCGCCGAGCTTGCCTTCGGTACCGACCTCGCGGGCCACGCGGGTCACCTCGGAGGCGAACGAGCTGAGCTGGTCGACCATCGAGTTCACCGTCTTGCCGATCCGGAGAAACTCGCCCATCAGCGGCCGGCCCTCGATGTCGAGGGCCATGGTCTGGGAGAGGTCGCCCTTGGCGACTGCGCCGATGACCCGGGCCACCTCACTTGTGGGCTGGACCAGGTCGCCGATGAGCGTATTGACCGAGCTCACCGACGCGGCCCATGACCCGCCGGCGCCGGGGAGCGTGGCCCGCTGGGCGATCCGGCCCTCCTTGCCGACGGCCAGGCTCACCCGCTCGAGCTCCTGCGCCATGTTCTCGTTGAGCGCGGCGATCTCGTTGAGCGTGTCGGCGACCTTGCCGGCCACGCCGGTCTTGGACATCGACATGCGGGCCGAGAAGTCGCCCTTCCGGAGGGCAGTGAGCACGGTCAGGAGCTGTTCGAGATCGAGGCTGTCGGAAGGGGTGGCGCGGGCGCGAGGCGAGCGCTTCGCGGATCGACCATTGCGGCTGGTCGGTACGTTCGGCATGGTGGCTCCAGCCGGTAGAATCGTTCAATGCGAGGACGGGGGACGGCTCATATTACGACCCCCCATGGAGATACGACTGTGACCACCATCACAGCCGTTCAGCCGGGAATATCAACACATTGTGTCTCAGATCACCAGCTCAAGACCGCCGTAGGACGCGACGCCCGGCAACGGGCGGTGGCAGATTCGTGAGCGGAGGGGCGGATGGCGGCTGAGCGGCTGCGAATACTGATCCTCGAGGACGTGGCGATGGACGCCGAGCTCGTCGAGTACGAGCTCGCGCGCAGCAACATTCCGTTCGACGCCCGCCGCGTGGACACCCGCGAGGGATTCGTCCGCGAGCTGGACGAGTTCCTGCCCGACCTGATCCTCTCCGATTATACCCTCCCCCGCTTCGATGGCATGACGGCGCTCTCGCTCGCCCGCGAGCGAGCGCCGGCCATCCCGTTTCTCATCGTCACGGGCTCCGTGAACGAGGAGACCGCGGTGGGCTGCATGAAGGCAGGAGCCACCGACTACCTGCTCAAGAGCAACCTCGCCCGCATCGGCCCCGCGATCGAAGCCGCCCTGGCCCGCGTTCGCGCGCGCACGGAGAAATCCCGCGCCGAAGAAGCGCTCCGGCGGTCGGAGGCGAACCTCAGGGCCATCTTCAACACCAGCCTGCAGGCGTTCGTGCTGCTGGACCGCGACGGCACCATCCAGGCGCTCAACCCGATGGCCGTGGAGTGGGCCCACCGGATCCTGGGGCGGAGCGTCGCGGAGGGCGGCCGCATCGGCGACTTCATCCCCGAGGCGCTCGCGGCGTTCGAGGCCGCGCTCGGCGGGGGGAGCGGCAGCGTCGAGCGCTGCATCCGCGGCGCCGACGGGGTGGAGCGGTGGTATGAGACGACCCATGCCCCGGTGGTGGACGAGCGCAACGCGGTCATCGGCGTCTGCCTCAACGCCCGGGACGTGAGCGAGCGGGTGCATGGCGAACAGGCGCTCCGCGAGAGCGAGGCCCGCTACCGTGACCTGTTCGACAACGCGAGCGATCTGGTCTGCACCACCGCGCTCGACGGCAGTTTCCTCTACGCGAACCGCGCCTGGCAGACGGCGATGGGCTACGCCGCCGATGCCCAGGCCGCGCTGCGCTTCCTCGACCTGGTCCATCCCGACAGCCGCGACCGCTACCTCGACGTCGTCGCCCGGGCCCAGGCCGGCGAGACGCTGGGACACGTGGACCTCGTGATGGTCACGGGCACCGGGGTGCCGCTCACGCTCGAGGGCAACATCAGCTGCACCACGACCGACGGTGCCACCCCGCGACTCCGCGGCATCTATCGGGACGTCACCGAGCGGAAACGGGTCGAGGAGCAGCTCCGGCGAGCGGAGCGCATGCAGGCAGCCGGTCGACTGGCCGGCGGGGTGGCCCACGAGGTCAACAACATGATGACCGGCGTCATCGGCTTCAGCGAGTTCCTGATGCGAAGTCTCGACGCCGCCGACCCGCGCCGAGGCGAGGTCGAGGAGATCATCCGGGCCGGCACCCGGGCGGCCGACGTGACCCGCCAATTGCTGGCGTTCACGCGCCAGCAGTTTCTGCGGCCGGAGATGCTGCCGGTCAACGCGGTGGTCCAGGGTCTCGAGAAGATGCTCCGGCGCGTGCTGGGAGAGGACCACGCGCTCGAACTGGCCCTCTCGCCGGAGGCCGGCGAGATCCGCGCCGACCGCGGCCAGCTGGAGCAGGTGTTGGTCAACCTGATGCTCAACGCGCGTGACGCCTTCACGGGGCCCGGCCGGGTGACCGTCTCGAGCCGCCCCGCGGTGCTCGACGAGAGCTACCTTCCGCAGCACGGCGGCGTGGAGATTCCGATGGGCGAGTACGTGCAGCTCGCCGTGAGCGACACCGGCTGCGGGATGGAGCGGGACGTTCAGGCCCGGATTTTCGAGCCTTTCTTCACCACCAAGCCCGTGGGCCAGGGCACCGGGCTCGGCCTGTCGACCGTGTACGGGATCGTGAAGCAGAGCGACGGGTTCGTCTGGGTGTACAGTGAGCCGGGTCTGGGGAGCACATTCAAGATCTACCTGCCGCGGGTCGGTGCCGGCCGGACGATCGCGGCGAACGGCACGCATCCCGACGCCACCCGGGGCGGCTCGGAGACCATCCTTATCGTGGAAGACGAGGAGATGGTGCGCTCGCTCGCCAGCCGGGCGCTCCGCGAGCTGGGCTACAGGGTCGTCGAGGCCCGGCACGGCACCGACGCGCTCCGGCAGCTCGCGGTTCAGGTCTCGGCCGTCGATCTCGTCATCTCCGACGTCGTGATGCCGGAGATGGGCGGCCGCGAGCTCGGCCGGCGGCTCGCAAGCCTGCGGCCGTCGCTGCCGGTGCTCTATATCTCGGGGTATACGGGCGAGGACGTGATCCAACGGGGGCTGCTGGACGCGGGGGCGCCGTTTGAGCAGAAGCCGTTCGCGCCCGAGGGCCTGGCGCGAAAGGTCCGCGAGATGCTCGATGCCTCCCGCGCGCGGGCGGTCGCGCCGGGCGGCTAGACCGCCGACTCGGCCTCGCTGTGCGGACTCTCCTTCGGCACCGGACGAAACTCGAGGTGGTCGGCCCGGAGGATGAGAAAGCCACGGGGGGTCGAGAGCCGCGCCAGGCGCTCGCCCGCCATGTTGACCATCCGCTGCGTGACTCCTGGAAAGATCGGGGCGACATCATACCAGACCGAGGGGCTCAGGTCGGGATACTTCCGCTGCTGCTCCGATCGCAGGCGTGCTTGGACACCGGCCATCCGCTCTCCTCGCCGGCGTGGGCCGGCGACGCGGGTGCGTGGGGCGTGACGGGACAGTCGCAATCTATATGGCGGCGGGTTCCGGTGACAGCGCCCCAATGGACAACGCTGGGGCAACCATATAGTGTGCATGCGCATGGATGTTCGTGGCATCCATCTCCCACCTCGGATTGATCATCACACATGTCGGAACCCCAGGGCGCGCCGCCGATCGCGGCCGGCACCGCCAACTGCCTGATCGTCGATGACGAGCCGAGCGTGCGGCGCTCGCTCGTCCGGATGCTGCAATCGCAGGGGTTCAACTGCTTCGAAGCCGGGAGCGGGCGCGAGGCGCTGGGGGTGCTCGAGCAGATCGGCGAGGCACCGCTGGTCATCTCGGACATGCGGATGCCCGAGCTCGACGGGCTGGGGCTCCTGGAGGCGGTGCGCCAGCGCTATCCGGACACCTCGGTCATCATGCTCACCGGCATCAGCGAGACGACCACCGCGGTCGATTGCCTGCACAAGGGGGCCGCCGACTTCCTGCTCAAGCCGATCTCGGTGAGCGAGCTGCAGGCGCGCGTGTCCCGGGTGCTCGAGAAGCGGGCCCTGGTGCTCCAGAACCGGTTCTACCAGCAGAACCTCGAGCGCCAGGTTCACGAGCAGGCGCTCCGGATTCAGGAGCTCTTCCTCCAGGGCGTCCAGATGCTGGCCCGCGCGCTCGAGGCCAAGGACGCCTACACCCGGGGCCACTCGATCCGGGTGAGCCTGTATGCCGTCGCGACCGCCCAGCAGCTGGGCTTCGACGGCGGCAGCCTCGACGGGATCCGGCTCGGCGGCGAGCTGCACGACATCGGGAAGATCGGGACTCGAGAGGCGGTGCTGCACAAGCCGGGGACGCTGACCGACGAGGAGTTCCGCCAGATCACCGAGCACCCGGTGCTCGGTGAGCGGATGCTTCAGCCTCTGGCGCAGGAGTCCCCGGACGTGCTGCGGATCGTCCGCTCACACCACGAGCGGCTCGACGGCCGCGGCTTTCCCGACGGGCTTCGCGGCGAGAAGATTCCGATCGAGGCCCGCATCGTGGCGGTGGCCGACGCGTTCGACGCGATGACCACCGAGCGCCCCTATCGGGACTCGCGCCCGGCCGACGCCGCCGTCGCGGAGCTCCGGCGAGTCGCCGGCACCCAGCTCGATCCCCAGGCGGTCGAAGCCTTCGTCGACGCGTTTCCCGACCCGGGAGACCTTCCGCTCGTTTCGGCCTAGTCCGCCGTCCGGGGTCGGTCCACCACGTCCACCAGGTCTTCCGCCGCGTCCTCGAGTTTGGCCTTGGCCTCCTCCGCCAGCCTCACGTAGCGCGCCTTGAACTGCTCGAGCTCCTCCTCCGTCATATCCTCGAGATCGGCCAGCGCCGTGTGGGCGCCCCGCACCGCGCGCAGCAGCTCGTCGAGCTTGATCTGCATGGCGACGCTGTCCCGGTTCTGGGTGTTCTGGATCAGGAAGACCATCAGGAAGGTGACGATGGTGGTGCCGGTATTGATGACGAGCTGCCAGGTGTCGCTGAAGTGGAACAGGGGTCCGGTCACCGCCCAGACGAGAATGACCAGGACGGCGAGCCCGAAGGTCGCGGGAAGACCCGAGGCCCGGGCGGTGGCTTTGGCGAACTTCGTGAACGACTCGGCGATGGTCATCGGAGAGGAGATAGCCGTTTCGCCCGAGCCCCGCTGTGCTCTGACTCACCCGCGCTAGAGCAGTCCCCGCCGCTTGAGCTGGTGGTAGCGGGCGACGACCGCTTCCCCCGCTCCCCCTGGGGCCACGTCCAGGATCATCACGCCCCGACCGCGCATCTCCGCCAGCGCCGCCTCCCGGGCTCCGAGCAGCTCCTCGGCCGCAGCCCGCTCGAAGGCGCCGGCCGCGGTCTCGGGACGGGCCGCGGCGAGCGCTTCGAGCGCAGGGTCACGCAGCGTGACCGCGAGCGGCAGGTGGCGCGGCCGGAGCGTGGCCGCGTGCGCGACGAGCGCCTCGCTCGCCGTTCGATCGATGACGTCGGTGAAGAGCACCGTCAGCGCGCGCTTCCGGTTGTGCGCGGCGAGGTAGCGGAACGCGGCCGGATAGTCGGACTCGGCCAGCCGTCCCTCGGCGCGCGCCAGGCCCTCCAGCACGGCGCGCAGCGCGCGCCGCCCGCGCGCGGGGGCCACGTAGCGCTGGACCGTATCGGCGAAGACCATCAGGCCCACGTTGTCGTCGTGCTCCACCGCGGCGTGCGCCAGCTGGAGCGCCGCCGATACCACCGATTCCAGCCGCGGCACCCCGTTGACCTCGGCGGTGAGGAGGCGGCCCGCGTCGACCACAATCAGCACCTGCTGCCGGCGCTCGTCCTCGTACTGCCGCGCGATCGGCTTGCCGCGGCGGGCCGTGGCCTTCCAGTCGATGATGCGGGTCTCGTCGCCGGGCACCCATTCGCGGAGACCCTCGAACAGGCGGCCTTCGCCCGGACGCCGGATGGCGCGGAGCCCGGCTTCCCGGCGCCGCAGCACCTGGAGCGGGAGCGCCCGGAGCGCGAGATCCGGCACCGTCGGAAACACCGTCACGTCCCAGGGAAGCAGGAGAGTGCCCTGCCGCCAGACCAGGCCGAGGGGACCGAGAATCCTCACCGCCGTGGCGCCGCCACTGCCGGTGCCGCGCCGGCGCGGTACCACCTCGAGCAGCTCGTCGAGACCCTCGCGCGGCGGCACCGTCAGCCGGCGGGTCGGCGAGTCCGCGCCGCCGAGCGGCTCGGGCAGCCGCTCGCGAACGGCGAGGGTCAGGGGGCGCCGGGCGCGATGGCGCCAGCGGTAGCGAACGACGGCGGGGCGGCCCGCGCCGAACGCCGCCGGCGCCTCGCGGGTCACATCGAGAGCGCGGGGCGCGGGCGTGCCGGCCGCGTCGAGCGCCAGCGCGGCGAGCCAGAGGAGGTCGAGCGCGGGAAGCAGCATGGCCGCCGGGGGCCACACGAGGGCGAGGGGTGCCACGAGGGCGAGTCCGGCCGCGCCGGCCAGCCAGCGCCGCGACGGGACCACGATCACCGCGGTGCCTCGATCTTCTCGATCACGCCGCGGAGCGCCACATCGGCCGTGAGGCCCTCGAGCTCGAGCTCGGGCGCCACTGCCACCCGGTGCCGCAACACGGCCGGGGCGAGCTCCTTGACGTCGTCCGGAACCGCGTAGGCCCGGCCGTCGAGCAGCGCCGACGCCTGCGCCATCTTGAGCAGCGCGACGCTGCCCCGGGGTGAAGCGCCCAGCGTCAGCACCGACGAGCCGCGCGTCGCGCGCACGATCGCGGTGATGTACGCGATGAGGCTCGGCTCGACCCGTACCCGCCGGACCGCGTCGCGCAGCCGCGCGAGGCCCGCGCCGTCCGCCACCTGGGCAATGCCGTAACTCGCCGGCAGGTCGGCCTCGAAGCCGCCGAGCACCCGCTCGAGAATCCCCTGCTCGACCCGCTCCGCGGGGTAGCCGACGAGCACCTTGACCAGGAACCGGTCGAGCTCGGCCTCGGGCAGCGGGTACGTGCCCTCGAACTCGATCGGGTTCTGGGTCGCGAAGACCGTGAAGCTCTCGGGCAGCGGATGTGACGTGCCGTCGACCGTCACCCGCCGCTCCTGCATCGCCTCGAGCAGGGCCGCCTGGGTCTTGGCCGGCGCGCGGTTGATCTCGTCCCCCAGGACCAGGTCGCCGAAAATCGGGCCGGGGCGAAAGCTGAAGGTCCCCTGGGCCGCCAGCAGGCTCACGCCGGTGATGTCGCTCGGCATCAGGTCGGGGGTGAACTGGATCCGGCGGAACTCGAGCCCGAGGGCGAGCCCGAGCGCCCGCACCAGCAGCGTCTTGGCCGTGCCGGGCACGCCCTCGAGCAGGACGTGACCCCTGGCCAGCAGCGCGGTGACCGTCTCACGCACCGCCGCCGGCTGGCCGAGCACCACGCCTTCGAGGGCCTCCACCAGACGGCGCGCCGCGGCGGCGTGCGCGGCCGCCTCGTCGGCTCCGAGGGGGTTGAGATCGGAGGTCACGTCGGGGTCAGCTCCTCCCAAAGCGTTTCCACGGCATCGGCGGCGTGGCGCACGTCGTCCGCGCTGGCGGATCGCCGGGTGATGGCGGTGAGGCTGTCGAGCGCCGCGCGCCCGCGCGGCGTCCGGACGGCGGGACCCAGGCCGGCGAGCCACGGCGCGAGCTCCCCGCGCGACACCCGTCCGGCGCGCGAGAGTCGGCGGCGGAGTCCCTGGACGATGAGGCCGACCGCGACGTCGTGTCCCCGGGCGGCGGCGAGCGCCGTCGCCAGCGCGCGCACGTGCTCCAGCGGCGAGCGGCGGCGGCGCTCGATACCCGCGCGAATGGGCCCGAACCGGACGCCGGCGGCGAGGAGCGCCAGCACGCCCACGCCGGCGAGCTGGAGCACGCCCCAGCCCCACGGCGAACCCAGCACCCACGCGATCGCCGCGCCCGCCAGGCTGCGCGACGCATCGAACCCGTGATGATACTCGTCCACCACGATCCGGTCGTACCGCGGCACGACCAGCCCCAGCACGAACGGCCCCGCGGCGGTCTCACGCACGATCCGATTGCCGAACAGGCGATCGTCGGCCACCAGCGTTACGGTCCGGCCGTCGTCGAGCACCCCGCGGAGTACCACCGCGCGTCCGCCGGCGGAGCGAAGCAGCGTGTCCACCCGAGTCGCGTCGGGCGTCGTGCAGCTGACCGGCCCTGCGTCCTCGGCGTCGGTCGAGTCGACGGTCACGGTGCCGGCCCGGCGGACCAGCTCGGCGACCGCCAGGGGGAAAGGCCGCCCCTCCGCACCCGGCGGCGCGACCAGCGCGAGCCCGTCGCGCCAGTGCGGGCGGACGTCGTAGCCGAAGCAGCGGATCGCGGCATTCGCGCCGGGCCCTGCGAGCAGCAGGTCGGCGTGCAGCCTTGCGACAGTGACGCCTTCGCGTGGCGTGAGGGCGCTGCTCGGACCGAGGAACGCCACCAGCGTGCGGGCCGGCGCGAGGGTATCGAAGGCGGCGGGCGGACGGCGGAACCGATCGACCCGGACACCCAGCCGTGCGAGCGCCTCCGACCAGCCGCGCGCCCCGGCCGGCCCCGCGAGCAAGGTCGAGCGCCGGCGATCCGCGTCGGTCAGCCGCGCCCGCCTTGACCCGGCGATGCCCGCGATCACGGCCAGGGTGATGAACAGGCCGCCCGCGATCGCCAGTTCAGTGCGCGGGCGCATGCCACGGCCGGGCGAGATCTTCCCGCCACCGCCGGTAGTCGTCGGGCCCGATGGGGCGGCCGCCGAAGACGTGGGCGTAGAGCGCGCGTACGAGCGCGCCGAGGCGGTCGCTATCCGCGCCCGTGAGGCGGGCCTCCCGGACGCACTCGGCGGGGGTCTTGCTCGCGTCGTAGCGGAGCAGGCCCTGGCGCTCCAGGGTGAGGGCGAGCCCGACGAAGGCGAGCTGCAGGGCCTCCCGCAGGCGTCCCACGCCGGCCGCGCGGTCGGCTTCGCGCAGGTACCAGGCGGCGTCGCGCGCCTCGCGCACCGCCGGGCGAGCGTCGCCGCGTTCGGACCCGGCACCGTGCCGGACGGTTCGCCACACGATCCAGGCCCCGTGTGCCAGTATGAGCACAAGTGCCACGAGCAGTGCGAGGGCCAGGATCCGGAACGCCGCGGGATTGCCCGCGCGGAGTCCTTCGAGCCAGTCGCCGAGTCGATGCCACCAGTCGCGGAGCCATTGGAGTGGGGCCGGGGTGTCCGCCCACCGGTAGGCCGGCGCGGCGAACACGCTGTCGAGCGCCGCCCGGAGCGCGTCCGGCGAGGCGTCCGCCTGCGGGGGCGCGAAGCTCATCGGCTCACGCGCTCTGCAACGAGGACGCCAGCAGCTCCAGGTCGAACCCTTCCTTCCGGACTCGGACGTCGTAGTAGGTGACGGTGAGGACGCAGTAGAACAGCGGATAGATCAGCATCTGCACCAGCCCCCCGATCGTGAGGACCACGATCGAGGCGAACGAGGCCTGCCCGAGCGCGTTGACCGCCGAATGCGGCAGCATGAGCGCGAAGAGGCCGGTGACCGCGACGAAGGGCACGTAGAGCAGCACCAGGAGGGTGAACCCCAGTCCCAAAATCCGCCAGCGCGATCCGCGCGTCAGCTCCCACGATCGCGACAGCGCCGCGCTCGCGCTCATCCCGGGCTCGAGCACCACGACCGGCACGGTGAGCGCCAGGCCCAGCGCCAGGATGATCCCCGGGATGACGAGCAGGATCATCCCGAGCCCGATGACCACCGACAGCAGCAGCGAGCAGGCCAGGATGCGCCCCAGGTACGGGGTCGCGCGGGAGAGCGCCTCGCCCGCCGTGATCGGCCGGCCGAGGTAGCTCTCGGCGACGATGAACACGGTGGCGCCGGTCGCCACGAGGCTCAGCACGACCAGGCTGATCAGATAGAGGAGGAACAGCGGCACACTGGTGAGCAATCCACCGCTCGCCTCGAGAAACAGCCGCAGGAGCAGGGGAATGCCGGTGCACACGAGCGCCACGGTGACGAGCGCGCCGAAGTGCCGGCGGTAGAGGGAGAACGACGTGTCGAGGATTTCGCCCACGCTGAGCGGGCGCAGGATGGGAGGCGTCATGGCCGCAAAGATATTACAATCGCTGCATGCCCGCCCTCCGCCCGCCCCCGCCCGACTACCGCCAGCACCTCGAGATCGAAACGCCCGAGCACGTGGTGCTCGACATCGAGATCGCGGGGATCGGGTCGCGCGCGCTGGCGGCCGTCCTCGACATGCTCATCCTCGGCGGGGCCGCGCTCGCGGTCATGGTCGTGCTCGCCATCCTGGCGAGCTACGGCATCGGCCTCGGCCGGACCGGCGCGATCGTCCTGGCGCTTGCCAGCTTCCTGGCGTGGAACGGCTACTTCATCCTGTTCGAGGGGATGCGCCACGGACAGACGCCCGGCAAGCGGATGGCGGGCATCCGGGTCGTCATGGACACCGGCCACGCGGTGACGATGGGCGCCGCCGCCGTGCGCAATCTGCTCCGGGTCGCGGACTTCCTCCCGCCGCCCTACCTGATCGGCGTGCTCCTGGTCGCATTTCACCCGCGCGCGAAGCGCCTGGGCGACATCGTGGCGGGCACGGTGGTGAGCCGGGACCGGCCGCAGGAGGCGCCGACCGCGACTCACACAGCCGCGGCGGAGGCCGAGCCGGTGCTATCGGTGCCGGAGCTGGACGATGAGGAGTTCCGGTTGCTGGCCCAGTTCACGGCCCGTCAGGATCAGCTCGCGCCGGCCGCGCGCGCGCGGGTCACCGCGGGCCTGTCCGGCCGGCTCGCCGCCCATCCGGCGCCCGCCGGACAGAGCGACCTGGCTCACCTGCTCGCGCTCCATGCCGCCGAGCTGGCCCGCCGGCAGGGCCGCCTGTCGGCCCGCGGCTCGGCCGGCGCCGGTACCCGGTTCGCCGCCCAGAAGCGGCCCCGCTGGGACGAGTTCGAGCGGCTCGCGGAGCGCGCCGCACGGCAGGGTCTCGACAGCTTCGCCTCGGACGAGCTGCCCGACTTCGCCGCCCGCTACCGCGAGGTCGCCGCCGACCTAGCGCGGGCCCGCACCTACCGGGCCGACGCCGCCACCCAGTCGCGGCTGGAGCGGCTGGCGGTCGCCGGGCACAACGCGCTCTACCGGGACGAGCGGAGCACCTGGCGCCGCCTCTGGGTGGTGCTCGCGCGCGAGTGCCCCGCGGCCGTCATCGAGGCGCGTCGCTACGTGCTGGCCGCCTTCCTCGCGTTCGCGCTTCCGGCCGCCGCCGGCTTCATGGTGCTGCACGACCGGCCGGCGCTTGCCGCCGAGCTGTTGCCCGACGTGATGCTCCGCCGGGCCGAGGCGGGGGCCGCCCGCAAGGCGGCCGGCCGAGGGTACGTCGACATCGCGGCGGCGGATCGTCCGCTCATGGCCTCGGGGATCATCACCAACAACGTTCGGGTCGCCATCGCCTGTTTCGCGGGTGGGATCTTCCTCGGGGTCGGCTCGCTCGTGCTGCTGGCCTACAACGGACTGGCCATCGGAGCCTTCGCCGGGCACTTCGCCAATGCCGGGCTGCTGGACTACCTGCTGACCTTCATTCTGGGGCACGGAGCGCTGGAGCTGTTCGCCATCTGGGTGGCTGGTGCCGCGGGCCTCATGCTCGGCCGGTCGGCCGTGGCCCCCGGACGGCTGAGCCGGGCGGACGCGCTGGTGCTGAGCGGGCGGGTGGCCGTGCGCATGCTGGGAGCCACCGCGTTGCTGCTCGTCGTGGCGGGACTGATCGAGGGGTTCGTGTCGGCTGGAGGCTATACCCTGGGGGTCCGGCTGCTCGCGAGCGTCGCCAGCCTCGCGCTTCTGGGTGGCTATCTGCTGACCGGCGTCAGAGCTCGCGCAGCATCGTCCGCATCCGGATCGCCAGCGCTTCGATCTCCCGCAGGCTCGTGACCGTGGCGGGGTCGATCTGGGACTCGTTGAGCAGCAGGAGCTGGGTCTCCGCGAGCAGCGCAGAGAGTGGGTTGGAGAGGTCGTGGCGCAACCTGCTCAGTCGCTCGGCGTCGGACATATTGTGATCTAGACCAGCGACAGATAGAGCGCGCGGAGATGATGATACTGGAGGCTGTTCACCGACTGCCACAGCTCCGCCTCCGAGGCGCCCCAGCAGATTTCGGCCGTTTCCCGAACCCGATCGTCGGGGTCGACGAACAGGAGCCGGCCCCGCCAGATGCCGTGGTCGTCCCGTCGCACGGCGAGCTGCAAGCCGACGATCTGGTCGGACAGGCGGAGGGGGGCGAGCTCGTGGAGGACGGGGTCGCCAGGGGCGGAAGCGGTGAACCGGTAAGGCTGGGCCGTCATCGCAGTGCCTCCGGAGGGGGAGCCGCTGCGATCAAAGATTGTATGGGACCGCAAGTTACGCAATGCGGCACCCCCCTCTTGACTGGGCTTTCGGCCCGCTCTATGTTGAGACGCTTCTCGGATTGGCAGGAAACTCCCCGTCACAACCCGTACCGCACGCTCCGAAGTTTGGGGCCCACCATACATCGTCCAACCAATCAGGGTTTCGCTGGTTTCGTTTTCCCACCGCCCGCCGGTCGTCCGGCTGGGCCCGCCTGTCTGGAGTCGTGTCCGTGGATATCGCTGAGCTGAAACAGAAATCGGTCGCGGAGCTGCACACGCTGGCTGAGCAGTTGAACATCACCAACTACTCCGGCCTCCGGAAGCAGGATCTGATCTTCCGCATCGAGCAGTCGCTCCTCGACTCGGACACCGTCATCCGGGGCGAGGGGGTCCTGGAGATCCTGCCCGAAGGCTACGGCTTTCTCCGGAGCCAGGACTGGAACTACCTGTACGGCCCCGACGACATCTACGTCTCGCCCAGCCAGATCAAGCGGTTCGATCTCCGCACGGGCGACACCGTCATGGGGCAGGTTCGCCCGCCCAAGGAAGGCGAGCGGTACCTCGCGCTGCTCAAGGTCGAGCAGGTCAACTTCGAGGAGCCGGACAAGACCAAGCACCGGATCGCGTTCGACAACCTGCGCCCGCGCTACCCGGACGCCCGCATCCGCCTGGAGCGGAAGAACGGCGATCTCAGCATGCGGGTCGTGGACCTGCTCTCGCCGCTCGGCAAGGGCCAGCGCGCCCTGATCGTGGCGCCGCCCAAAGCGGGCAAGACGATCCTGATGCAGAAGCTCGCCAACGCCATCAGCGAAAACCACCCGGAGATCGTCCTCATCGTGTTGCTCATCGACGAGCGGCCCGAGGAGGTCACGGATATGGAGGAAAACGTGAAGGCGGAGGTCATTTCCTCGACCTTCGACGAGCCCGCCGACCGGCACGTGCAGGTGGCGGACATGGTGATCGAGAAGTCGAAGCGGCTGGTGGAGCACGGGCGGGACGTCGTCATCCTGCTGGACTCGATCACCCGACTCGCTCGGGCCCACAACGTCGTGGTGCCGCACTCGGGCAAGATCCTCTCCGGCGGTGTCGACGCCAACGCCCTGCAGAAGCCTAAGCGCTTCTTCGGCGCGGCGCGCAACATCGACAAGGGCGGGAGTCTCAGCATCATCGCCACGGCCCTGATCGACACCGGCAGCCGCATGGACGAGGTGATCTTCGAGGAGTTCAAGGGCACCGGCAACTCCGAGCTCGTACTCGACCGGCGTCTGGCCGACCGGCGCATCTACCCCGCCATCGACATCCAGCGCACGTCGACCCGCAAGGAAGAGCTCCTGATGGACAAGGACGAGCTCAACCGGGTCTATCTCCTGCGCAACTTCCTGGCCGACATGCCGCCGGTCGAAGCGCTCGAGTTCCTGCTCGAGCGGATGAAGCGCACGAAGAACAACAAGGAATTCTTCGCGACGATGGCACAGTAGGACGGAAGGACGGAGATGGCGGAGAGGACGGAGAAGGGTCGCCGCAAGACGATCTCTCCGTCCTTCCGTCCTTTCCGTCGTCTCCGTCCGTCCCCCCTTACATTCCACCATGCTTCCGCCGACCGGCCGCCTGCTCGCCGTGGACTGGGGCGACATCCGCATCGGCCTCGCCCTGAGCGACGAGTCCCAAATTCTCGCTACTCCGCTCGACACCCTCGTCCGCCGTTCCGGTAAGCGATTCCCCATGCCGCGCTTTCTCGAGCTCGTGGCGGAGCATCGGCCGGTCGGCGTGGTGGTCGGCCTTCCGCTCACCGGCGAAGGCGCCGAGGAGTCGAGCGCCGCGGCGGCGCGAGCGATGGCGTCCGGCATCGCGCGCCGGACTGGCCTGCCGGTCGATCTGTGGGACGAGCGGATGAGTACCGCTCGGGCGCTCGCGGCCATTCGCGAGCAGGGCGGCAGCACGCGCGGCCGGCGAGCGGACGTCGACGCCCTCGCGGCCGCGGTATTGCTGCAGCACTTCATCGAAGCGAGGCGCGGACGGATGGCGCGGGAGCCCGAGCCGTGAGCCGCGACCGTGGCTGAGGCACGGGGCGCCGTTCGGCCCAGCCTCGCGGCCGCGCTGGCGCTCGCGCTCGCCGCCTGCACGGGCGCCAACAGCACCCGCGAGCGCGTCACGCTTCCGCCGGGGATCCAGTTCGGCGCGGTCGCCGATACGCTCCGTGCCCACGGCGTCATCGGCAGCCGGCGCGTGTTCAAGCTGCTGGCCCGGGTCCGCAGGGTGGACCGGTCGGTGCAGGCCGGGGTCTACGAGTTCCCGCCCGGCACCTCGCCCTGGAAGGTCCTCGACGTGCTCCGGCGGGGGGCCGCGGTCTCGGAAAAGTTCACCGTGCCGGAGGGGCTTACCATCCTGGACGTCGCCGGCCTCGCCGCGGAACGGCTGGGTCTGCCCGAAGATACGGTCGTCGCCGCGGCCCGGAACGGCGCCGCCGCCACGGCGCTGCTCGGCTTCCCGGCCAAGTCGTTCGAGGGATTTCTCCGCCCCGAGACCTATTCCCTCCCGGTCGGCACCCGGGCGGACGAACTGGTGCGGATCATGGCGGAGGGATTTAAGCAGGCCTGGGAGCCGGACTGGACGGCCCGGCTCGACACCCTCCGGATGAGCCAGCTTCAGCTCGTCACCTTCGCCTCCATCGTCGAAGGCGAGGCCCGTGCGGACGATGAGCGCGAGACCATCGCGGGGGTGTATCACAACCGACTGAAGATCGGGATGGCACTCCAGGCCGATCCCACCGTGCAGTACGCCATTTCCCTGGCCACCGGCAAACGGAAGCCCCGCCTATACGAGAAAGACTACCATTTCGCCTCGCCCTACAACACCTACCTGCACCCGGGACTGCCCCCCGGTCCCGTCAACTCGCCGAGCCGCCGGAGCATTCAGGCCTCGCTCTACCCCGCGCCAGTTCCCTACCTCTACTTCGTGGCCGGGCCCGACGGCCGGCACATCTTCGCGAAGACGTACAGCGAGCACCTCCAGAACATCGCCCGGCTGCGACGGGGCAAATAGCACGCGCCGGCGGTGAGTGCCGGAAGTACGGTGGTGCAGATGGGCCCTCGCGGTCGAATCACCCCGGGACGGCACGCCTCCAGCCGTCGGCGTAGGCGGCGGTCGCCACCCGCAGATCTTCCGCACCGAGAATCCCGGAGACCACGGCCACGCCCGCGCCACCGGCGCCACGGACCTCCGCCGCATCCTCCGGCTGGATCCCCCCGATCGCCAGGCACGGACGTCCCGCCGCCAACGCCGTCAGAGCGGCGAAGCCCGCGGACCCGAGCCCGGCGCCCGCATCCGCCTTGGTGCTGGTGACGCGCCACGGACCGATGCCCCAGTAGTCGGCATCCTGAGCCGCGGCGGCCTCGGCCACGGAGCCCACGGAGGCGCCGACGACGAAGCCCGGCGGCACCACCTTCCGCGCGAGCGCCAGCGGCAGGTCGTCCGGACCGAGGTGCACCCCGGCCGCTCCGGCCGCGACGGCGACGTCGGGACGGTCGTTCACGAGCACCGGAATCCGCAGCGCCGCGACCAGCGCGCGGGCCGCGGTCGCCTGTTCGCGCGCCGATGCGGACTTGAGCCGAAGCTGCATCGCGCTCGCCCCGCCCGCCTCGGCCGCGCGCGCGAGCGCCACGAGGTCTCGTCCGCCCACGAGATGGTCGTCGGTCACCAGCATGAGGCGAACCAATCTGGCTACATTAGGCTCCATGACCCTCCCCGTGCCTCGTCTCCAGGGCATTCGCGGCGCCACCACCGTGGAGCGTAACGACGCCGCCGAGATCCTCGCCGCCACCGACGAGCTGCTCCGCGCACTGATCGAGGCCAACGGGCTCACGCCGGACGACATCGTGAGCGGGCTGTTCACGGTCACGCGCGACCTCGACGCGGCCTTCCCCGCGCGTGCCGCGGAGGAATTCGGGTGGAACATCGTGGCCCTGCTCCACGCCACCGAGATCCCGGTCCCCGGCTCCCTGCCACGGTGCATCCGGCTCCTGGTGCACGCCTATACCGCGCGCGGCCGCGCGGAAATCAAGCACTGCTATCTGCGCGGGGCCACCGTCCTCCGGCCCGATCGGGCGTGAGCCCCGTGCGGGTGTCCGCCCGTGGCGCCGAGCGCTGGGTGCGGGGACATCCCTGGATCTATCGGAGCGAGGTGGGCGCGGGGTCCGAGCCCGCGGGACTGGTGGACGTGCACGACCCGCACGGCCGGTTCATCGGCCAGGCGCTCCACTCTCCGGCGTCGGAGATCCGCCTGCGCCTGCTCGAGCGGAGCGACCGACCCGTGGATGCCGCCTGGTGGCGCGAGCGCCTCACGGCGAGTGCGGCCCGCCGCGCCGGCATCGACGCGACCGCCTTCCGCCTGGTCCACGGCGAAGGCGACGCGATTCCGTCGCTCGTCGTGGACCGCTACGACCACTGGGTCGTGGTGCAGATCCTTTCGGCGGGCCTCGAGACGATGCGGGAGATGATCGTCGACGCGCTCCAAGCGACGCTCCAGCCGGACGGCATCCTGCTCCGAAACGACGCGGCGGTGCGCCGGCGCGAGGGACTGGACGGCACCGTCACCCTCGCCCGCGGCACCGTGCCCCGGCAGATCGAGGTGCGCGAAGGCGGCGTGCGTTACTTGGCAGCGCCGTGGGACGGGCAGAAGACCGGAGCATTCCTCGACCAGCGCGCCAACCGGCTGCTCGCCGGCGCCCTGGTTCTGCCCGGGGGCCGCGCGCTCGACTGTTTTGCCTATCACGGCTCGTTCGCCATCCATTTGGCCGGGCGAGCGGGACGGGTCCTGGCGCTCGACGTGAGTCCGGACGCGCTCGCGCGCGGCGCCGCCAACGCCGCGCTCAACGGTCTCGGCAACATCGAGTGGCGCGAGGCCGATGCGTTCGACACTCTGCGCGCCTTCGCCCGGGAGCGGGAGCGATTCGACACCATCGTCCTGGATCCGCCGGCCTTCGCCAAGAGCCGGAGCGCGGTGGCGGCCGCGCTCCGCGGGTATCGCGAGATCAACCTGCGCGCGATGCGATCGCTCGCGCCGGGTGGGCTCCTGCTCACGGCGAGCTGTTCCTTTCACGTCCGGCTTCCGGATTTCCTCACCATGCTCGCGGAAGCCGCCGGGGACAGCGGCCGGCGCATCCACCTGCGGCGAGTGCTCGGGCAAGCGGAGGATCACCCCGAGATCCTCACCGTTCCGGAGACGAGCTACCTGAAGGGCGCCGTGCTGCAGGCGGAGTGACGCCGGGCGCGACCTGTCATTGACACCGACCGCCCCACTTACGACTTTTGTGGGCGATGCTCCACGACCACCGCTCCACCCCCTCCACTCGTCGATGCAGGTGACGTCGCGCGCCGCCAGCGCCGAGGTCGCATGCTGAGCGCCGCACAGCTGCGCGCGACTCAGCCGCGCCGGCGCTCGCCCTACTCGGACAAGCAGTACTATCAGGAGTACATCCTCCAGCGCATCGAAGGGTACAAGAATTCGATCGGCCGGGACGAGCTCCTCCGCCTGGGCGACGAGGCCGCGTCAGAGCTCCAGACGGCCGCCGAGGGGCAGTTCCTCCTCACCGAAGTCCTCATGCTCGAGTCGGTCGACCGCCTGATCATGAAGCGACTCTCGCTCCGGCCCTACACCAAGTGGCGTCGCCAGTTTCTCAAGGTGCGCGAGGCGCAGCGCACCCCGACCCACTGGGGACTCGAGCCCGCCTGCCCGCTCGCCCGGCTGCTCCCGCGGCTCGAACCCCGCGACGTCACGCTGGTCATCGGCAGCGCCGCCGAAGCCGCGGCCTACCTGCTGGCCGCGCACGACACGGTCGTGACGTTTCTCGCCGGCGACCTCGGCTGCGTGGAGCGGGTCGAGTCCCGGATCGCAGCGGAAGGGCTCGGCAGCCTGTTCGAGGCCTACGTGGCGCAGGCCGGCCCGTCGTTGCCCGATTTCGTCGACTTCGGCGACGCACTCGATCTGGTGGTGCTCGATCCCGGTGTGCTGACCGATCTGAGCGCCATCTGTCGCATGGAGTTTCTCGCCGATCTTCAGCGGCTCAGCCGCCCGGGAGCGGTGCATGTGGTGTTGCCGACCTGCGCGGCGCTGGCGCCCGAGGCCCTGCTCGCGTTCTACGACGGGTGGGCGGTCGAGGAAGAGGGACGGCGGCGCAAACGCAACGGGCTCGCCCGGCGACCGGAGGGAGTCGTGCTCGCGTGCCCGCTGTGTCCGCCGGACACAGCGCGCCAGGCGTCCACCGCGTCATAACGACGCAATGGAATCGAGGCCAGACCTCTAACATATTGCGGCGTTTGATGTTCCGGCAGGCACCCCGAGCGGCACGCGGGGTGCCTTCTCCTATCCATGTCTCCCGAGTCACTCTGGATGGTGAGGATGGACATCATGAGAGCATCTCAGCCGCTCGTCGTCCCGGCACCCGCCGTGGGCATCGTGATCAAGAGTGGAGCGCCGGCGCCCAAGCCGGTCCGCTTCTGGGCCTACATGTGGGCGGCCGATGAGGAAGCCGGCGAGGATCACTGGCATCAGCACGTGCCCACTGAGCACGCGGCCTGAACCCCGGAGAAGGACCAGCCGATCCAGCGGCGGTCCGAAACGCCCCCGGACTCCGGTCCGGGGGTGTTTGTATTTTCAGGGCAGACAGGCAGACAGGCAGACAGGCAGACAGGCAGACAGGCAGACAGGCAGACAGGCAGACAGGCAGACAGGCAGACAGGCAGACAGGCAGCGCGGGACGGTAGCGCACCGTAATCCCGAGCGCAGCGACGGACCTCTCACCCACGGACCCATGGTTAGAACTGGGGCGTGGGGTAGGTCCCTCGCTGCGCTCGGGATGACTGCGACGTCGGTTAGTCGAGCTGACGCCCACTGTCGTCATTTCTCCGTCCTCTGCCGCCTTCTCCAGCTTCTCCTCCCTCTCCACCTTCACCGCCCTCTCCGCCTTCACCGCCCTCTCCGCCTTCTCCGCCCTCTCCGCCCTCCGTATATTCCGCGCGACTTTCTCCCGAGGCTCGATGCGCGCCCTGGTAAAGCCGACTCCCGGCCCCGGCATGGTGCTGCAGGACCTGCCGACCCCGACCTGCGGACCGAGCGACGCGCTCATCCGCGTCCACCACGCCGGCGTCTGCGGCACCGATCTCCACATCTGGGAATGGGACAGCTGGGCGAGCAACCGCCTTCGCCCGCCCGTGGTCATCGGCCATGAGTTCGCCGGCGAGATCGTGCAGCTCGGGCGGGAAGCCGAGGCGGCGGGGCTGCTGGCGGTCGGGGATCTGGTCACCGCCGAAGGCCACATCGTATGCGGCCACTGCCTGCAGTGCCGGCTGGGCGCGGGGCATCTCTGCCAGCGCACCCAGATCATCGGCGTGGACCGTGACGGCGCGTTTGCCGACTTCATCGCGATGCCGGCCTCGAACGTCATGCGGCTGGACGGCATCCCGACCGAGATCGGCGCCATCATGGACCCGATGGGCAACGCGGTTCACACCGTCCTGGAGGCGGCGGTGCCCGGAAGCACCGTGCTCGTCCTGGGCTGTGGCCCGATCGGCTGCTTCGCGGTCGGTGTGGCGCGGGCGGCCGGCGCCTCCCTCGTGATCGCCAGCGACTTCAACCCGATGCGGCTCGACCTGGCCCGGCAGATGGGCGCGCACGTGACGCTCAACCCCGGCACCGACGACGTGCTCCTGCGTACACGGGAGCTGACCGGCGGCGACGGGGTGGATCTCGTCTGCGAGATGAGCGGGCATCCGAGCGGGCACGCCCAGGCGTTTGCCGCCGCGCGGCTGGGTGGTCGGGTGAACCTGCTCGGGACGCCCAGCCGAACCACCGAGGTCGACTTCGCGCGCGACGTCATCTTCAAGGGGCTCACGCTCTACGGCGTCACCGGGCGCAAGATGTACGAGACCTGGCACCAGATGCGCCGCTTCCTCCGCGCCGGACAGCTCGACCCCCGCCCCGTCATCACCCATCGCTATCCGCTCGAATGCATCGCCGAAGCCATCCAGGTCATCAAGGACGGCCAGGCCGGCAAGGTCATCCTGGAGATCGGCGCATGAGCACGCATTTCGAGGAGCGGCTCGAGCAGGAGCTCGAACAGTTCATCCGCGACGGCGTCTACAAGCGGCTCAACTATCTCGAGAGTCCGCAGGCGGCCCGAGTCAGGATGGAGGGCCGGGGCGAGGTCATCATCCTCTCGTCCAACAACTATCTCGGCCTGAGCAACCAGCCCGAGGTCGTGGCCGCCGGCAAGGCGGCGCCTCGACCGCTACGGGGCCGGCACGGCCTCCGTGCGCTTCATCTGCGGCACCTACACCGTACATCGTGCGCTCGAGGCCGCCTGCGCCCGCCTGGTCGGCACCGGTGCTTCGCTCAGCTTCGTGAGCGCCTGGAACGCGAACGAGGCGGTGCCGGCCACGCTGCTGGGCGAGCAGGACATCGTGATCAGCGATCAGCTGAATCACGCCTCGATCATCGACGCCAGCCGCCTCGCCAAGGCGATCACCAAGTGCCAGACCGCGGTCTACCGCCACGCCGACCTGGCCGACCTCGACGCAGAAGCTGACCGCGGCGCGCGACCGCCGCACCCGGCTGGTCATCACCGACGGCGTCTTCTCGATGGAAGGCTCGATCGCTCCGCTCCCCGATCTCGTGGAGCTCTGCCGCCGGCACGACGCGGTGCTGATGGTCGACGACTCTCACGCGACCGGCGTCCTTGGCGAACACGGCCGGGGCACAGCCGAGCACTTCGGACTGCTGGGGGAGATCGGCATCATCACCTCCACTCTCGGCAAGGCGCTCGGGGGCGCGGCCGGCGGGTTCGTCGCCGCATCGGCCGCGGTGTGCGACTATCTCACCCAGCGCGCCCGCCCGCAGCTGTTCTCCAACGCGCTCCCTCCCACGGTGGCGGCCAGCGCGCTCGCGAGCGTGGAATACCTCGAAGCGCACCCCGGCCGGGTGGCCACGCTTGCGCGAGAATGCCGGCTACTTCCGTGGACGCCTGCTCGAGCTCGGCTTCAAGCCACTTTCCGGAGAGACGCCGATCATTCCCGTCATCCTGGGTGAGACCGCCGCGGCGATCAAGATGAGCGACCTCCTGCTGGCGGAGCGCGTGTTCGTCACCGGCTTCGGCTATCCGGTCGTACCGCAGGGCCAGGCCCGCGTCCGCTGCCAGATCTCGGCCGCGCATACCCGCGCCGATCTGGATGAGGCGCTGGCGGCGTTCCAGAAGGTGGGGCGACAGCTCGGGCTGATCTGAGAGGGCGGAGGACCGTCATCCCGAGCGAGCGCAAGCGACCGGGGGACCTGACTCGGACATGGCTCGACCTCGGCCCGGCAAGATCCCTCGCTGCGCTCGGGATAACAGGTGAGGCTCGGGATGCAACGCGCTGGCCCGAGACTCCTCTCCTCCTTCGCTGCATCTTCTCCACCCCGTCTTCTCTCCGTCCCCGTCTTCTCGGTCCCCCGTCTTCTCGGTCCCCCGTCTTCTCGGTCCCCCGTCTTCTCTGTGCCCGCCCTCTCCGTTCTCTCCGTCTTCCCCACCCTCCCCGCCCGCTTCGAGCTCTGCACCACCTCCATCCCAACTGGCCCCGACCTTGCACCTCCCCCTCCTGCGACGGGTGGGGACGGCTCGCTAATGGCTTATATAAGCTGCCGAGCAGCAAGCAGTTAGCCGGGCCACCGCTCCCCAGTCCTTCCCGCGATTTCCGGCAACATCCCGCATTTTGACGGAGCGTGCCGGCTGGGATGCGGCAGCCGCCAGGATCCGCCTGGCGCGGACACCTTACGGAGGCAGGCCAATGCGCATTGTCAAACAGAGTCTCGCTCTCGCCCTTCTGGGGAGCCTCCTCGTGAGCGCAGCCGCTGCCGCGCAACAGGGGGGCACCGGCGCGTTCAAGTGGTACGTCGGCGGCCACGGTGGCGTGACCAGCTTCCGCACCGCGCCCGACGGCCGCGACCTCATGCCGGTCGCCGGCGGTCACCTGCTGGTCACCGCGAAGCGCACCGGCCTGTTGCTGTCGGTGGACCAGGGCTTCGGCTCCGATCACAATGCCCAGACGTTCTACCAGATCGTCGACAGCACCAACAGCGTCGCGAGTTCGGGAGTCCGGAACTGGACCTTCAGCGGAATCCGGCGCTACTCGGCGATTCTCGTGGCCTACCCGGTCCGGAATCCGAACATCCAGCCGTTCGTCGGCATCGGCGGTGGTATCATGCACACCACGGGCAACTCGCAGGGCCCGTTCGCGGACGGCAGCATCGAGAGCGAGCTCAGCAGCGCGGGCTTCGGCACCGCGATCGCCGGCCTCGAGTTCCGTCTTGGTCCCTTCAGCGCCTTCGGCCAGTATCAGGTGACCACCAAGCAGGGCTTCAAGCGGCTGGACACGGTACTGCAGACCGACGCAAACGGAAAGGTCCTCTTCAACGAGACCGATTACGGCGAGTGGACTCAGGGAGCCTTCCACACGATCACCGGCGGTCTTCGGTTCAGCCTGGGCAGCGCGCGCGAGGGCGTTCGCAGCGGCGGGTACTGATCGGCTGGACCATCCGGCCACGGCACAAGAACGGGCGGCGGATCCACGGATCCGCCGCCCGTTCGCGTTGGTGGCCGCGCGGCCGCACCTCAACCGGCGGGTGTTCCCCGCGACGTCCAGGGCGAACCGACTTCCACGAAGCGGAGCGGCCAGGCGGCGGCCTTGGTGATGCCGATCCGAGGGGTCGTTAGCGCGGCCGGCCGCTCGGACCCGGCCGGAGCGTGGACCGTAACTCCCGAGCGGCGCATGGGGGCCCCATCCTGCTCGCGCGTGATCCCGAGCGCCTGGCAGAGCTTGCCCGGGCCGGAGCAGAGCTGGCGGTCGACGACACCATCCCGTCGCGCACGCATGGTCTCGAGCCCGCTCACCGGCTCGAGCGCGCGGAGCAGTACCGCCCCGGCCTGCCCCCGCGGGCTGCACACCAGGTTGGCGCACCAGTGCATGCCGTAGGAGAGGTACACGTACCAGGTGCCCGGAGGCCCGAAGAGCGCCTCGTTCTGGGCGTGGCGGCGGTGACGGTAGCCGTGCGACGCCGGATCGTCGTAGCCCAGGTAGGCCTCGGTCTCGACGATCCGTCCCGAGGCGGCCTGGCCGCCGAGCGTCGAGCACACCAGGGCGCCGAGCAGCTCCCGGGCGACGACCTCCACGGGCCGGTCGAAAAACGCGACGGGCAGCGTGGCTGCCCGTCGGGTGCTGCTCACTCCGCCTTCTTTTTCGCTCGCGGCCGCGGCCGTCGCGGCTTGGAAGCGGCGCGGGCGTCGGTCTCGCCACCGGGCACCGGAGCGGCCGCGGCCGCAGTGGCGGCCTTCTTTCGCGGAGCCCGTGGCCGAGCCGGCTTCTTGGCCGGCGCCTGAGCCGGAGGCAGCTCCGCCTCGACCGCCACACCGACCGGTTCGGCGGCCACCGGCGCTTCGATCTGCACGACGCCGATCAGCGGGATCTCGCCGCCCCGCAGGGGCGAGCGCGAGCCGCGACGGAATCGCACCCCCAGGCGCTGACCGTTGTCGCGAGGACCCGCTTCCGGCGGGGCCTCCGCTGCGACGCCGGCCGGGACCTCACCCGTGTCCGATGCCGGCGCGGACGCCGCCGGAGCCGTGCCGGCCGCCGCGGCGGCCACGGCCGCGTTGCGGTGCGGTGCTACTTCGTAGTCGTCGTCGCCGACCTTCCGGACATCGGCCACCTCGGCGTCGTTGGCCTGCCGCAGGAGCCGGCTGAAGCGCCCGGGCTCGAGCAGCGCATCCTCGCGCCCGTGCATGGCCACCATCCGGAGCCGAAGCGCCTCGTACGGGACCGGCGGCCGGAGCTCGCCCAGCGCCTGCGCCATCAGCTGGAACGCACGCGCGAGCGTGAGCGCGCCATCGGCGGCGCGCGCTCTCGCGGGCGCCGGCTCTCGCGTACCCTCCCGTGCACCTTCTCGGGCGCCCTCGCGCGCGGGCTCGTCCGCCCGCTCGCGAGCCGGGCCCCGGTCGCGGCCGCGCCCACGACGGCTGCGGCCCCGGCGGCCGTTCTCATCGCGCGGCCCCTCCTGACCGTCGCGCGCGGGCCGGGCCGCGGGCGCCGCCACCACCCCGCCGATCGGGACTGCCCCGGCCGCCGGCGGGGCCACCTCGTACTGGCCGTTGTCCAGCTTGGTCACCTGCACGACACCTTTCTGGCCGGCCTCGACCACGAACTTGCTGAATCGATTGAAGCCGGCATTGCGCTCATCGAAGTTCGCGTCGATCTGCTGCATGACCTGCTTGAGCCGGTCGGATCGCATGACGTCCCCGTTGCGGGCCATCTGCGCCACCGCCTCGCCCGCGAGCTGCCACGGATCGCGCTGGATCGAGGGGGTGTCGACCTCCTTGGTCAGGCCGGCCAGGTCGTTGTACGAGAAGTACTCGTCGCAGTTCTGGATCAGCAGGTCGCTGGCGCTCTCGCGGATGCCGACGCCGATCACGTACTTGCCGTACTCCTTCAACTTGATGACCATCGTCGAGAAGTCGCTGTCACCGGAGAGCAGGATGAAGGTCCCGATCTCCGGCCGCGTGAAGACCAGCTCGATGGCGTCGATGGCGAGGCGGATGTCGGTCGCGTTCTTCTTGCTCGAGCCGAAGGCGGGGGCGAAGATGAGGTCGATCGACGATTCGGAGAGCGGGACGATGTACTGCGGATAGCGGCGCCAATCGGCGTAGGCGCGCTGGACCGCGACCTTGCCCTTGATGATGTCGCTGTTGAGGAGGGTCCGCAGCTCCTTGGTCAGGTCCTTCTGGATGCCGAGGGTGACGTTGTCGAAGTCGATCAGCAGGGCGGCGTTCGGGGCGTGCACTGGAGGCTGGCTCAAGTGCCGTGCGGGCCGAATCAGCGGTCGGTTCACGTAGCGCTCAGTTCCGGGCCCCCCGATCCCGCGCGACCCCCTCGAGGCGCCTGGCCGGACCCGGACCGCGGCAGGGCATCGAGGAGGGTGCGAGGTCGGGAGGGCCCACCAAGGGGTCGTCTCTCGGCCGCCACCGTGGAGGAACGGATCACGTCAACGGCTGCGCGCGAGTCGGCCGGGTCGCCGGGGCGCGCGAGCGGGAACGTTCCGGAAGTGGCTAGCCCGAAGAATTTATGCGTGTTGGGGTGCCGCGGGTAGGGGCGGTCGCTCACCCCAGCTGGGGCTCGCCGGCCAGCGGCAGGTCCAAAGCGAAGTGGAACCGCGTGCCGTAGCCGGGAGCGGTCTCGACCTCGAGAATCGATCCCATCGCCTCCACCAACTTCCGGCAGATCGACAGGCCGAGCCCCGAGCCCGAGAAGGCGTACTCACCGGGCTTCTGCCGGCGGCGGAACGGTTCGTACAGGGTCGCCATGCTCTGCGGGGGAATGCCGCGACCGGTGTCGCGCACGGAGAACTCCACGGCGCGGCTGCCGGTCTCCAGGGCGATCACCTCGACAAACCCTTCGGCCGTGAACTTGAGCGCGTTGGTCGTGAGGTTGAGCAGAACCCGGCTGAGGGCGACCGGGTGTCCGATCCGGAAGTCGGCCTCGGGCGCGGTGAGCTGAACCGCCAGGCTCTTCTCTTCGGCGATCGGCTGGACGATGTCGCGGACCGATTCGAGGATGTCGGTCACCGAGAATGGGATCGGATCGAGGTCCACCAGGCGGTCACCGCCACGGGCGAGCTCGATCACGTCGCTGGCCACCGAGCTCAGGCCGAAGGCCGCGCTGTAGATCAGGCCGAGTTGCCGCTCCTGCACCGGATTGACCGGGCCGCTTCGGGCACGTTGCAGGGTCTCAGCCAGGAAGAGAATGGAGGTGAGAGGTGAGCGGAGATCGTGCGCCACTTCGACGACGAGCTCGAGTCCGTCCGGGCTCGAGAGCCGATCGGCGAAGTGCTGCGACCAGTCGGCCTCGAGCCGGACGCTGACATGCTCGATCGCACCGAGGACCTGCAGCAGCTGGCCGGCGTCGGGCGACGGCAGCGCCCGCGCGCGCTCGAGGAACGCGGCGCGAATGAGCCCCACGAGCCGCCGCGACAGCGCATTGCGGGGCAGGGCGGCCAGATCGGGGTTGAGTCCGCTCACCTGCTGGCGGATCGCGCCGGAGAGCTGCGCCAGGTGGCTGGTGACCTCGTCCACCCCGGCCGCGTGCTCGACCGCGCGCTCCCATTCCGCCTGCGCCCACAGGACCGCTTCGCGGAGCGCCTCCCACACCGCCGCCGCGATGCCGCTGCCTGACGGTCCGTCCGGATCCCAGACCCTGACCGGCGCACTCGCTCCCGCCGCGGTCCGACGGCGATCGCCGCTGGTCGTCCCGGGCGTGGCGGTTTCCGGCGTCACTCAGGGGATCCTGGGCTCTCGTCGCGATGAAACGCGTGCTTGTCCATCAGGCGGTACAACGTGGTGCGGTCGATGCTCGCCAACCGGGCGGCCTTCGACATGTTGCCCCCGGCCCGGCTGACGAGCCGGGTCAGATACTCCTTCTCGAACTGGGCCACGACCCGGTCCTTGGCGCTGTGATAGGCCTCGTCCATCACCCCCGCGCTCACCGCGCTGTCCGCCGGCCACTCCTGCCCGTCGTCATACACCGGGATGTCGTTCGGTTGAATGATCTGGTCCGGCTCGGCGAGCACGGCGACGTGCTCGATGACATTCTGCAACTCCCGAACGTTGCCCCGCCAAGGACGCGAACGCAAGAACCCGATGCTCGCCTCGCTCAGCCGGGGTACCCGGTCGCCCATCTGGCGGTGGCGCTGCCAGTAGACCGTGAGGAAGTGGTTCGCGAGCAGCGGGATGTCCTCGGGGCGCTTCCGGAGCGGCGGCAGTTTGATTGGCACGACCCGCAGGCGGTAGAACAGGTCGCCCCGCAGGAGGCCGGTGTCCACCGCCTCCTGCGGCTCCCGGTTGGTGGCCGAGATGAAGCGGACATCCACCACCGCATCCTGCTGCTCGCTGCCAACCCGGCGGACCACTCCGTCCTGAATGACCCGGAGCAGCTTGGCCTGGAGCGGCATGGTCATTTCCGTGAGCTCGTCGAGGAAGAGCGTGCCGCCGTTGGCGGTCTCGAGCAGTCCCGGCTTGTCGCGATCGGCTCCGGTGAAGGCGCCCTTCCGGTGTCCGAACATCTCGCTCTCCAACAGCGGCTCGGGAAGCGCCGCGCAGTTGATCGGGACGAGAGTGCGTCCGGCTCGCCGGCTGTTCTGGTGGATGAACTGGGCGATGACCTCCTTGCCCGTGCCGCTCTCGCCGCTGATGAACACCGAGGCGTCGGTCGCGGCCACCTTCCGGGCCAGCTCCACCGCCTGGCGGAACAGCGGCGAGATTCCAATCAGGGCGATCTTGTCGCTGTGCCCGTTCTGCTTCATGAGCTGAACGCGCAGATCCTGCGCCTCACGCGACATCATCACCGCGTGCGAAGCCCGTCCGATCAGCACTTGCAGATGAGTCGCGCTGAAGGGTTTGGGGAGATAGTCCCACGCCCCCGCACGGAGCGCCTCAATGCTGCTCGTGACGCTGGGATTGCCGGTCATCACCACGACGATAGTGTCCTTGTACGCCTGGAGGGTCGAGCGCAGGATATCCAGTCCCGAGATCTGCGACATGTAGAGATCGACCAGGATGATATCGAACTTGCGCCGCTTGACCGTGTCCAGCGCCTCCTCCCCGCGCCCGACCAGCGTCACGTTGTAACCGTCCATCTGCAGCACGCTGGCGCAGCTCTCCCGCAGCGTCCGCTCGTCATCGACGACCAGCACGCGGATGCTGGCTTTGATCTCGCTGGGAATGTTGAAGGGATCGCGAGCAGCGGCGTCGGCGGCGGTCGTGCCCGACCGGTCCTGCTGGGCGAGCGGGTTCGACATCCTGTCTCCTGGGGCGGGACCGCAACGCGGTCTGTAGTAGTACGGACGCAGTCGGGCTGGAAGCGATGGATCTACTCTACCAAACCCCATGGAACGGTCACGTTTGTACCACAGGATGGTGTCAATATCAAGCAATTGCCGCGCCAGGACAACAGTCCTTGGCACGGCAGCCGCCACATAGCGTGGTGTCGATACGACACTTAGAGGGGCTTTGGACCTAATTCGAGAACTGCGAGGGAACCTGCTCGAAGGCGCGGAGGCGTTCGTCGTGACCCGCGCGCCGGAGATCGCGCAATGCAGTCGTGGCACGAAGCAGCAGTTCCACGGCGTCCACGGGAGACTCGGCAAAGTCTGGGACGGCACAGTACCCAGCCTTCACCCGAATGGCGCGCTCACCGCCACGCACCGGCATCGGGGTGGCCTCCACGGCTCCGCCGAGCCGGCTCACGAGGCGCACCGCGCCCTCGGCGCCGGTCGCCGGAGCAATGACGGCGAACTCGGTGGGGCCGAGCCGGCCGATGGCGTCGGAGACCCGACCCGACTGCCGCAGCACCGCACCGACCTGGTCCGACAGCCGGAGCAGCTCCTCGTCAGGCGCCTCGTCATCCGCTTCCGGGTCGGTTTCCGGTGCGAATACGACGCAGGCCAGGGCCTCGCGGCGGCGCAGGGCATCGGCGCCGATTTCGCGGGCCCGCCGAGCGAGGCCGCGCATGTTGTAAAGCCCCGTGCCCGAATCGAGCAGGTTTTCCTCGCGCAGGATGTCCACCTGCTGCTTCGATTGGAGGAAGGTGGAGAGCTTGAGCAGCAGTGCCTCCCCGTCGAGTGGCTGGCCGAGAAATTCCCAGGCCCCGCACCGATAGGCCTCGAGCCGCTGGGTCCGGCCCGACGGTCCGGAAGTGGTGATCACGATCGGTGTCGTCGCGCTGAATCGTGGGTCACCGCGAAGCGCCCGGCAGACCTCGAACCCGTGCATGTCCGGCATCTGGGCATCGAGAATGATGATGTCGGGCTGCGCGGTTCGTGCGCGCTCCAGTGCCTGCTGCCCGGTGTACGCACGAACCACGGCGTAGCCGTTCGGTCCGAGAATGCTCTCGATCGACCGAGCGGACCACTCCTGGTCGTTGGCGATCAGAACCAGTGGGGAGGCGGCGGTCTTGTCGCGATTTTCCATGCGGTTGAACCGGGTAGCGAGGGGCAAGGAGTGCGTTCCATCTGGTCCGATTGCAGGACTCGTGCGGGCCCGTTCGAATCGGGCAAGGATCTGCCAGTAAACGCCTTAGCACATATTTCAAAGCCCGGGCCTCGGGTTATCGCCGGGCAAGCGCCACAGTTTCCGAGGCCCCGCGCCACGCTCGGGTTGGCAGGGTTGTGGCGGCGGACCTCGTACCGCTGTGGTCCTGCAGCAACGACCGGCCCTCACATGGGGCGGTACGAATAACCGTACTATAATCGCTAACATTCTGATTCACAATATGTTAGCAGCATTGCCGCCAGGCCGACGCGAGCCGGGGCGAGACGCCGATATTTGCGGCGTCATCCTTGATCTCACCGAGGGGGAACCCTTTGGCGCATTTGGCACTCACGCGGACGTCCAATAGCATGAATCAGCCTTCCGCGCCCGATCCGTCGCCCTCGACGGGCGGCGCCGCATCCGACGAGCCTGTCACCACTGTCCCCGCGGCTGACGCCGGCGCCGAGCCGCCCGCCGTCGAGCGGTCGCGATTCAGCCAGTGGCTTGCCAGTTTCGGTCTCGGCGAATTCCAGAACCCGCTGCTGACACGCGCGCGTCCGCCGGTGACTCCGCGGCGGCCGGCGAGCCAATAGCTGCGAAGGTGAGATCCGTCACAGGGCAGAAGCCAGGTACGAGTTAAGCTCAGCTAGTGTTCGCTTCCGTACCCTCTCCAGCCGAGGCACGAGCTAACCAGGATTATGGGCACTACGACCTCCGGAGTACGACGGCGCCACCTGTCCACATCGCTCTCGCCGCGTCGATCGCGATCGGCGTGGGCCCGTGCGTACAGCCGGGCGACGATTCGCCTGAGCCGGGCGCTGCCCGACGGCATGGCGGAGCGGCTGCACCGCGCGGTGAACCTGACGCTGGCGCTGTTGGCGCTGCTGGCGCTGCTGCCGGTGTTCGTGCTGATCGCGGTGCTGATCAAGCTGACGTCGCGGGGCCCGGTGTTCTACCTCCAGGAGCGGGTCGGGCTCGACCGCCGGCTGCCGGGGCTCGATGCCGCCAACCACCGGCGCGCCCTGGACCTCGGCGGCGCGCCGTTCACGATCTACAAGTTCCGCACGATGCGGGTCGACGCCGAGCAGCTCTCGGGCGCCGTGTGGGCCCAGCAGCAGGACCCGCGCGTCACCGCCCTGGGCCGGGTGCTGCGCCAGTACCGGCTGGACGAGCTGCCCCAACTGCTGAACGTGCTGCGGGGGGAGATGAACATCGTCGGCCCCCGGCCCGAGCGGCCCACGATCTTCGCCGAGCTCCGGGGCCACATCGCCGAGTACCCGCTGCGCCAGCGGGCCAAGCCGGGCATCACGGGGCTGGCCCAGATCAACCACCACTACGACCGCTCGATCGACGACGTCCGCACCAAGGTCAGCTACGACCTGGAGTACATCCGCCGCCAGAGCCTGCGCGAAGACCTGCGCATCATGCTCAAGACCATCCCCGTCATTCTCCTGCGCCGCGGCGGGTGGTGAGCCGGCCGCGCGCCGTCCACACCCTGCCCTGTTGCGGCTGAGCCTCAGCACCTGCGCTCCACCCGGCGGACCGGATGGCACCCCGCCCACTCCTGCCAGCCAAGACCATCGGCCGTTTGAAGATGGAGACCGCTCCCGGACCGCGCACTCGCGGAACGGGCATTGCTGGATGCCGGGGACCGACGCACCTATCTTCCGGAACGAATGAGCGAGAGGCGAACGAGCATGGCACCGGTCCTGTCGGTCGTGGCGCCGCTGTACAACGAGTCCGAAAACGTGGCGCCGCTCGTGGACTGGATCCTCGAGGCCCTCGCGGCCTACCCGGAGAGCTACGAGGTCATTCTCGTGGACGACGGCAGCCGCGACGACACCTGGGCGCGGATCGCGGAAGCCGCGGCTGCTGAACCCCGGATTCACGGGCTCCGGCTCGGCCGGAACGTGGGACAGACGGCGGCCATGATGGCGGGGTTCGACCACGCTCAGGGTCGCGTCGTCGTGAGCCTCGACGGCGACCTGCAGAACGATCCCCGGGACATTCCGATGCTGGTCGCCAAGCTCGACGAAGGGTACGACCTGGTATGCGGCTGGCGGCAGCGGCGGCAGGACAAGCTCATCCTGCGGAAGGTGCCATCGTGGGTCGCCAACCGGATCATCCGGCGCCTTACCGGCGTTCAGATCACGGACAACGGGTGCTCGCTCAAGGCGTACCGCCGCGACCTGCTGAGCCGGATCTCGCTCTACGCGGAGCAGCACCGGTTCATCCCCGCACTCTCGGCCAGTGTCGGCGCGCGCATCACGGAGATGCCGGTCCGCCACCACGCGCGGCGATTCGGCGAGAGCAAGTACGGCATCAGCCGGACGGTGAAGGTGCTGGTGGATCTGATCACGCTGAAGATGATCACCACGTTTCGCTCCCGACCGCTGATCGGGTTCGCGGTCGCATCGGTGCCGATGCTGGTGGCCGCGCTCGTGTTCGGGGTGCTGTGGATCTACGCCGCCACCCATTTCGGCCCGCTCAAGTCCGAAGCCCTGGTGTTTCCGGCCGCCGCACTTCTCTGGATCGGCGCCGCCTTCTACCTGGCCATGCTCGGGCTCGTCGCCGAGGTGGCGCTCAGCCACGAGCGCGAGAGCGCGCGCCACATCCCGACCGCGTGGGAGGTTCGTTGATCATGACCCCCGAGGGCACCCTCATGGACCCGACCACCGCCCCTTCGTCCCTGTCCGGGCCCGCCGAGGTTGGGCTCGTGTCGGTACTGGTCCCCGTGGTCGAGCGCGTGGATGACCTGATGGGTCTCTACCACGCCTTCGCGGCCGAGCTGGACCGCCTGGGCGAGGAATACGAGTTTTTGTTCGTGTTCGACGGCGGGTTCGAGCCCGCCCCGGAGCTGCTTGCCCTGAGCCGAGAGACACCGTCGGTGAGGTTGTTCTCCTTCGCACGCGCGTTCGGGGAGACGGCCGCGCTCAGACTCGGCATCGAGCGCAGCCGGGGCGGCGTGATCGTCACGCTGCCGTCGTACTTCCAGGTGCAGCCCGAGGGAATCGGCCCCCTGCTCGATGGCCTCCGGCATGGGGCCGACATGGTCGTCGCGAGCCGGTCGCCGCGCGTGGACAGCTGGCTCAACCGGCTGCAGTCCCGCGCCTTTCATCGCATGCTGGGCGGGGTGACCGACCGTCGCTTCCACGACATCGCCTGCGGCGTACGCGCCATGCGGCGTCCGGTCGCGGAATCGCTCCCGCTCTACGGCGACCTGCACCGCTTCATCCCGGCGCTGGCACTCCGGGAGGGGCATCTGGTCGACGAGGTCGCCGTGCCGCAGCACCCCAACGATGCGCGCATGCGGCTCTACGGGCCCGCCGTCTACCTGCGCCGGCTGCTCGACGTGGCGTCGTTCTTCTTTCTCGCCAAATTCACCGAGAAGCCGTTGCGGTTCTTCGGCCTGGTGGGCTCGGTGTTCTTCGTGCTCGGGGCCATCACGGGCGTGGTCCTGCTGGTCGAGCGCATCGCCGGCCAGGGCATCGCGAACCGTCCGCTCCTGCTGCTCGCGGTGCTCTTGATCGCGTTGGGCGTCCAGCTGCTGGGCCTCGGGCTCGTCGGCGAAATCATCGTGCATCTCCGGTCGCCGCACCGCCGAGCGTACCGGGTGCGCGAGAGGGTCTGACGCGGCACCCCGTCTGCGGGCACCACCCGCTGCCCGGATGGCTCGATCCGGCCGGAGAACTCCGGGCGCTCGACGCGGCTCAAGCCGCCGAACCGGCAGGGCGCCTTACCCCGCCACCGGGATGAATTCCGCCAGCCGGACCCGAGACATGGGGATCCGTTCGTCCGCCCGTCCGCGCCTGCAGCGTCCGGAGCTCGCGACGGCCGACGAGTGCCCGCGACTGGCCCGCGCCGAGGTCGGAGGATCCACGCCGGGTACTCTTCCACAACCCGACTCCCCCTTCGGCACACGGCTCAGTCGGCCCTCGATCCATGGGCACCGGCGAGGGTGCCGCGGATGAGCGAGTGCTCCTCCCGGATTGCCCGCTCGAGCGTCGGCGTCGCGGCCGTCTGGGTCGGCAGTTCACCGCCCTGCGCGACGGAGCGGTCACCGCAGCGGCCGGGGCTGCTCCAGGTGCCGCGCGAAGCGACGCGCCAAGCGCCCGCGGCTGGTCATTCTCACGCCCGTCACGACCTACACACTCCCTTTACTGCCGCAATGAAGCGCTCACGGGAGGCCCTCCGAGCAGTCCAGCGCCGTGACCGAGCCTCGCCGCGTGCCCGGACGGGGCGCCATGGTGTCTTGGGGCACGGAGCGAACCCCCGCATCCGGGATATGCTGTGCATCGGGGGGCTGCAATCCGCATCGGGCGCAGGGCTCGAGCGGCTCGAGCGCGACCGGACCGCGGACGCGCCGGATATCGTCAGTCGGTCCCGACCGGATGCCCGCGGGCGGATGATCGCACCCGGCGACGCCCCGGCCCCGGCGCTCGATACTCCCGGCGCCCGGACGACCAGAGAGGAGATGGCGATACGACCGCCGTGCGTAACACTCCGGCGCCCGCCGCGGACCGCCGCACCCGCTTTCGACCGGAAGCCGCTGACCGTCGCCGGGCCGCCCGCCGGGACGGGGCCCGGCCAGGATCTGGCCCGGCGGACCAGGGGCGCCGACGCCCCGACGCCAGTATGGCCCCGCGGCTCCAGCCTGGACTCATCGGCGTGAGAATCCTGGTCCTCGCCCCGCATCCGTTCTTCCAGTCGCGCGGGACCCCGCTGGCTGTCCGGTCGGTGCTCGAATTCCTCAGCGGGCGAGGCCATCACGTGGATGTGCTCACCTTTCACGAGGGCGAGGACGTCGAGATCCCGAATTGCCGGATCTTCCGCATCCCTCGGATTCCAGGAATCCGGGACGTCCGGCCCGGCTTCTCGCTGAAGAAAGTCGTCTGCGACGCGGCGATGCTGGTGGAGTGTCTTCGGATGGTGCGGCGGAACCGCTATGACCTCATCCACGCGGTGGAGGAGTCGGCGTTCATCGCCGCGGCCGCGCGAGAGCTGGCCGGCGTGCCGTACATCTACGACATGGACTCGTCGCTGGCCGAGCAGATGGTGGAGGCCTATCCCGTCCTCCAATTCGCGCTGCCCTTCATGCGCTACTGCGAATCGGTGGCGGTGCGGCGGAGTCTCGGCGTGCTGACCGTGTGCGCCGCGCTCGAAGACGTGGCTCACGGGCACGACCCCGCGAAGCTGGTCGGCCGGGTGGAGGACAGCACGCTGCTCTCGGCGGCCTTGCCGGCGGACGGCGATGGCAATGGGCTCCTGCTCGAGGCCGTGCGGCGGCAGGGCCCGGTGGCGATGTACGTCGGGAATCTGGAGCGCTATCAGGGCATCGACCTCCTGCTGCAGGGATTCCGGCACACCCTCCGCCGAGTGCCGAGCGCGAGCCTGGTGATCGTGGGCGGCCGAGAAGACGACATCCGGCGCTACGTCGGGATCGCGAAGGAGCTGGGGATTCTTCAGCGGGTCCATTTCCTGGGTCCACGGCCGGTCGCCCTGCTGCCCGCGCTGCTGCGCCAGGCCGACGTGCTCGTCTCGCCGCGGCTCAAGGGACTCAACACGCCGATGAAGATCTACTCCTATCTGGATTCGGGCACGGCGGTGCTGGCGACGCGGCTCCGCACGCACACCCAGGTACTGAACGACCAGTCGGCCTATCTGGTGGCCCCGGAGCCCGAGGCGCTCGGCGCGGGGCTGGCGGAGCTGTTGAGCAACCGCGCGCTCCGCCAGCGCCTCGCGACCCACGCCAAGGAGTACGTCCAGGAGGAGTTCGCCCCCGCCGCGGCGCAGCGGAAGCTCGCGGCGTTCTACGATACCATGGAGGCCAAGGCAGCCGGGGACAGGAGGTGAGGCGACTGTGGGAATCGCCCACCCTGCGGAGCATGGTGGTGTACGGCGCGTCGGGCGTCGGTTTCGCGGGCGCGAACCTGATCCTGGCCCGCGTGTTTCCCACCGAGCAGTACGCGTTGTTCACTCTCTTCATCGCCCTCAGCAACCTGGGCTACTCGCTGGGCCCCGCCGGCATCGACGGCGTGGTCAACCGCCGCCATCTCGAGGCAGGGCCCTCGCTGCTCGCCCGGCTCGCGCCGCCCGCCGTCGCGGTCGGGCTCAGCCTGGCCGTATTCGGCATGCTGGCCTATGGCATGTCCCCCGGTCTCGGCGTGATGCTGTTCCTGTCCTGCGCCTTCGGCGGCGGGATGCTGGTGGCCGGAGCGAAGTTCCAGAGCGAGCAGCGGTTTGGGGTGTCCCTCGGCCTGCTTCAGAGCCCCAACATCGTCCTCATCGTGGCGGCGCTGGTCACGGTGGCGGCCGGAGTCACGTACGTGTGGCTGCCCGCGGTCATCTCGACCGCCGGGTTCATCGCCGCGGGCGTGTGGGGCTGGCGGGTCCTGCTGGCGGAGCGTCATGGCAAGCCGCAGCGGGGCTCCGCGTTCTCGTGGGGTGAGGCGCTGTCGTTCGCGGGGCTCAACGCCTCCGGCCTGGTCCTTATCCAGATGGAGCGACTGGTCATTCCGCACCTCCTTCCGCTCGCGGATCTGGCGCTTTACGGCGTGCTCGGTGCGATCGCGGGGTCGCTGTTTCGCATGCTGCAGCTGGGGGTCGGCTTCAGTCTCCTGCCTCGGCTCCGGGCGGCCGGCAGCGTCCTCGAACGGCGGCGGCTGGTGGCCCAGGAGGCGCGGCTGGTCGGCGGCATCGTCCTGCTCGGGTCGGTCGTCATCTGGTTCGTGACGCCGGTGGTCGAGCACCTGTTCCTGGGCGGGAAGTACCACCTGGGGGGCGCGCTGGTGTTCGCCGCGATCGTGAGCGGCATCGCCAAGGTGGCGAACGCGCTCACCAAGGCGGCCGCCGCCGCGCTGGCTGATCCGCGCGAGCTGTCGCTGATCAACATGATCGGGTGGGTGTCCGCGGGCATCGCGCTGGCCGCCGCTTTCATCGGCGCGCGGTGGGGGCTCACGGGCGTGATCTACGGAGTGGCCCTCGGCTGGATCGTCCGGGCCGTGGTGGCGTTCGCGCTCATCGTGCGCCATCTCCGCCTGCCGGTCTCCGTGCCCGCCACCGCGCCCTGACCCGCACGCCGCGACCCGGCGGGTCGGACCAGCGCATGCGAAGGCGCCTGGGAGCGGCGCTGGCGGTCGCGGGGCTCACGGCCGTGCTCGCCGCGACGCTCACGCCGGTGCATGACCTCCTCGGCACTGCCCGGCAGACCCCGCTTACGTGTCTCGTCTGCGGCCCCGAAGGCGGCGCTGACGTCGCCGCCAACCTCCTCCTCATGCTGCCGCTGGCCATCGGCCTCCGGCTCACGGGCGTGTCGTGGCGCCGGACGGTGGTCACCGGTGGACTGCTCTCGCTCACGATCGAACTGCTGCAGCTCTGGGTCGTCCCGGGCCGCGACGCGAGCCTGAGCGACGTCCTGACCAACACGGCCGGCGCCGCGATCGGCGCCGCGCTCGGCGCGGCACTCCCCAAGCTCGCGCGCCCGGGGCCCGAGCTCGCCCGCCGCCTGATGGCGGTGGCCGTCCCCACCCTGCTCCTGCTCCTCACGGCGTCGGCCTGGCTGCTCCAGCCGCGGGCGCCGCGCGGCACCCTGATCAGCCGCTGGGCGCACGTGGCGCCGGGCATCGACGCATTCCCCGGCCGGGTGCGCGCCGTGAGGCTCGACGGTCAGACCATGCCGGGCGACGGCGCGCCATCCGATTCGGCCGGCTTCCGGCGGCGGCTCGATCGCGGGGAGTTCGTGCTGGAGGCCGACATCGTGTCGGGCCGTCCCACGTCAGACCGGCTGTGGATCTACACGCTGCGAGTTCCTCCGACCGGCGGGCTCACGCTGAGCCAGTTCCGACGGGAGGCCGGCGTCGAGATACCGGTGAGGGCGCACGACTTCCGGCTCAGGCCGCTGAGCATCACGCTGCCCGACGGCTTTCCCATCGATCCGGGCGTCCCGGTGCACCTCACCGCCCGGGCAGAGGGAGCGCGCGTCCGGCTGACTTCCGCCTATGGCGGAACCGAGCGATCGGTCGAGCTGGGGCTCTCGCCGGCATACGGCTGGCGGGTGCTGGCACCGTTCGAGCTCGCGTCCGGCGGAAGGGTCCGGTGGGTCACGGCGCTGGGGCTGGCCGGCATACTCCTCCCGCTTGGCCTCTGGGCGCGGGCGACGGGAAGGCCCGCCGTGAGCCTCGGCACGCTCGCGGCCGCGATCGTGACCGGACTTGGCGCTCTGCCGGCCGTGGCAGGATTCCCGCCGTCCCACTGGTCCGAATGGGCCGGGTCGGTCCTGGGGGTCGCCGCCGGGTGGGCCCTGCCCCGGCTCGCGGCTTATCTTCAGGGGCGATGCGCCTCGCCTTCCGCCAGCGACTCCTCCTCATCCTGATCTGTCTCGGCGCGGTGCCCACCGCCGTGGCGATCTTCGGCTGGGCCCTGACCGTCCGCTCGACCACGCCGGCCGCCGGCGCGCTTCGCGCCATGGAAGACGTGGGCGGCTCGGGACGGACCCTGCTGCAGACGCTGGACTCGACCCGGCTCAGCCCGGCGGAGCGCCGCGCACTCGCCAACCACGCGAGCAAGCTGAACGACGCGCTGGTGCGGTTCCAGCGGGTGGAGACGTTCGGCCGATACTACTACGCGGGGCTCGGGCTGGTCGTGCTGTTGGTCGGCGCGACCTTCGTCTACGCATCGGTGCGGGTCGGTGGTCACCTCTCGCGCCAGCTGAGCCGGCCGATCGACGAGCTCATCGGCTGGACGGGTCACATCCGACGGATGGAGGCCTTGCCGGCCGACCGGCCGCAGCGGGGTGCGCCGGAGTTCGAGGCGCTCCGGACCGCGTTGCGGGAGATGGCCATCGCGCTGGAGGAGGGCCGGGCGCGGGCGATCGAGGCAGAGCGGCTGCGGGCGTTCCGCGAGACGGCACGTCGGGTGGCGCACGAGATGCGGAATCCCCTGACGCCGATCCGCCTGGCCGTGGCCCAACTCACCCGGAGCGCGGCGCCGGCGCAGCAGGAAGCGATCGAAGTGCTGGTCGCCGAGTCGGGCCGGCTCGAGCAACTCGCGCGCGAGTTCACCGAGTTCGGCCGACTTCCCGAGGGCCCGGCCGCCCCCGTCGACCTGGGCGAGCTGCTCGGCGACCTGGCCCGCACGGCCGTCCCACCGACAATGCAGGTCCGGCTGGCGCTGGATCCCGAGCTTCCCACGCTCCTCGGTCACCACGATCCGCTGCATCGAGCCTTCAGCAACATCGTCCGGAACGCGGTCGAGGCGTGCGAGGGCCAGGGGGTGATCGAGCTCGACGCGCGGCCGGAGGACGGCGGCGTCCGCGTCGAGATCCGGGATCACGGCCCCGGAGTGGCTTCCGCGCTCGCCGAGCGGCTGTTCGATCCCTACGTCACCGGCAAGAGCGGCGGCACCGGTCTCGGCCTCGCCTTGGCCCGGCAGACGGTCGAGATGCACGGCGGCACGATCGCCGTGCAGCCGACACCGGGCGGCGGCGCCACGTTCGTGGTGCGGATACGAGGCCGGTGACGGCGCGCTCGCAGATCCTGCTGGTGGACGACGAGGCCAACATCCGGCGGATGCTGGCCGCGTTGCTGCGCGAGGAAGGGTTCACGGTCGCGGAGGCGCCCAACGGAAACGCGGCGCTGCTCCAGCTCGACGAGGTGGATCCGGACGTGGTGCTGCTGGATCTCTTCATGCCTCCGGGTCCGGATGGGCTCGCGACGCTGACCAGCATCCGGGAGCGGGCCCGGACGATGCCGGTCATCATGATGAGTGGCAAGGCCCAGCTGACCGACGCGGTGCGGGCGGTGAAGCTGGGCGCGTTTCAATTCCTCGAAAAGCCGCTGGCGCCCGAGTCGGTGCTGGTCACGGTGCGGGCGGCGCTCGAGCTCAGCCGGACGCGGGCGGAGAACCTGGCGCTGTACGCCGAGCTGGGCCGCCGGTCGGCGCTGGTAGGCGAGAGCGTGGCCATGCAGGAGGTCCGCGCGCTCATCGCGCGGGTGGGACCGACCGAGGCGCGGGTTCTGCTGAGCGGCGAGAGCGGCACGGGCAAGGAGCTGGCGGCGGCGGCGGTGCACTCGGCCAGCCAGCGCGCGGGCCGGCCCTTCGTGACCGTCAACTGCGCCGCCATTCCGCGCGACCTGGTGGAATCGGAGATGTTCGGCCACGAGCGCGGGGCCTTCACCGGCGCCACCGATCGCCGCCTGGGCCGGTTCGAGCTGGCGCACTCCGGTACGCTCTTCCTCGACGAGATCGGCGACCTGAGCGCGGAGGCGCAGGCCAAGCTGCTCCGCACACTCGAGACCGGCGAGCTGCAGCGCATCGGCGCCGAGCGTACGGAACGGGTCGACGTTCGCATCGTGGCCGCCACCAACCGCCGGCTGGAGGACGCGGTCGCCGACGGCGAATTCCGCGAGGACCTGTTCTTCCGTCTCAACGTCTTCCCGATCCGCCTGCCGCCGCTCCGCGAGCGGATCGCGGATCTTCCGGCGCTTGTGACCCACCTGGCCGAGCGCCTGCGGCCGCGCCAGGCGCCGGCGTTCACGGAGCAAGCGCTCGAGGCGCTCGCGGGGTACACCTGGCCGGGCAACGTGCGCGAGCTGGCCAACCTGGTCGAGCGGTTGACCATCCTGAGCGGGCCCACGGTGGATGCCGCGGCGGTGCGGCAGGTGCTGCGGGGGGCGCCGGCGCCGGCCGCGCTGGCCCCCGGAGCCGCGGCGCTGGGCCGGCCATTGAACGACGCGCTGGACGAGTTCGAGCGCGATCTCATCGCGGCGGCGCTCACCCAGGCGCACGGCAACATCGCGGAGGCCGCGCGCCTGCTCCAGACCGATCGGGCCAACCTTTACCGGCGGATGCGCCGTCTGGGGCTCGACCGGGAATAACCGGTCTGCCCCTTCCTCAATCGTTCGAGATTCGCATGCGATGCCTCGTCGGCGGCCTGCTCCTCCTGCTCGCCCTGCCTCCGCTCCTTCGGGCGCAGGACAGCGTCATCGTCATCGATCCCGATCTGCCGGTGGGCGACTCGGTCCTCGTGCGGGCGGGGCCGCCGCCGGACGTCGTGGCCGAGGTGCTGGCGTTCTACAACGACTCGTCCACGACCCGGATGCAGGGCGACGTGAACTTGCCGGCCGGCAGCGCGTTCGCCGGGCGGCTGGCGCTGTTCCGCGGGTCGCTGCGCGTCGCGGGCCGGATCCGGGGGGACGTCGTGGTGATCAACGCCACGCTCTACCTGCTGCCCGGGGCGGATGTGGAGGGCGATGTGCTGGTGGTCGGCGGACGCCTGATCCGAAGTCCAGGCGCACGCCATGCCGGCCCCGAGCGGGTGCTGTGGGACGCGGTACCGGTGCTCCGTTCGACGGCGGGCGCGCTCGTCTTGCGCGAGCGGCGGCGACCGCTGAGCGACCTGGCCGCCGCCCGCACCAGCTTTCAAACTGGGCGCGCGCGCACCACGCTGCTCCTGGCGACCGGCGGCACCTACAACCGGATCGAGGGGCTGCCGATCGTGTTCGGCCCCACGTTCGAGCTCCACCCGACCCGAAAGACACTCGCCCGGCTCGACGTGCGCGGCCTGCTCCGCACCGCGGGCGAGGGCTCCCGTCTCAGCAGCGACTTCGGCTACGCCGCGCGAGCGGAGTTCCGGTTTCCGGGCGGTGGCCTGGCCGGCCGGGTCTACAGCGAGGTGGCGCCGTTCGAGGACCAGCCGCTCTCGGCGGCGGAGAATGGCTGGTCGGCGTTCCTGCTGCAGCGCGACTACCGCGACTGGTTCGAGCGCCGCGGCGGCGGCGGCTCCGCCTGGATCGAGCCGACACGCTCGGTCCGGTTCGAGGTGTCGCTCCGACGGGACGGCGAATACTCGCTGCGCGCGACCGATCCCTGGTCGCTCCTTCGCAATAGCGACCGCTGGCGCCGGAACCCGCTCAGCGACGACGGCCACTACTTCACGACGGGCCTGCAGCTCGATCTCGACACCAGGAACGACCGGGAGATACCCAGCACCGGCTGGTGGCTCCGGGGCCGCTTCGAGCACGCCACCAGCGACGACGTGGCGCCGGTGGTGCTGCCCGAAACCGTGCGGCCCCCGATCTTCACGGGGGGCGGGTACGCCTTCAACCGGCTGACGCTCGATCTTCGGCGCTACTCGCGCCTCACGCCCGGCCTTCGGGTCAACAGCCGCCTGCGCGCCGACGGCTGGGTGGGCGGGGACCCGCTGCCGATCCAGCGGCGCGTTTCACTGGGCGGTCCGGACCTGCTGCCCGGGTACGCATTCCGCGACTTCACCTGCGCGCCTCGCGGGCTCAGCGACCCCTCGGACCCGGCGCTCTGCGACCGGTCGATCACCGCCCAGGTCGAGGTGCGCACCCGCCTCACGCTCAACCTGGGCTATCGCCTGCGGGACGCCGACGGCGGGGGACGAGGGCGCTTTATCGGTCTCGAGGAGGCCGACCTCGTCTTCCTTACCGATGCCGGAAAGGCGTGGCTGGCCGGTGACGGCCCGGGGCAAGTCCCCTCCGATCGCATTCCGTCGTTTCGTGAGTGGCGGGCGGACGTGGGGATCGGCCTCGACGCGGGCCAGATCGGCGCGTATCTCGCCAAGAGTCTGAGCCAGGGCGAGCCGGTGCGGTTCCTCGTGAGACTGCAGCGCCGATTCTAGTGCCACCGCTCTCCGCTCGCCGCAGCCGGCCGGTCCGATGGGCCGGCGCCGTGGTTCGGGTGCTCGCCCTCGCCGCCACGCTGCACGGCCGCGCCCCGGCGCAGACGCCGCAATCGGTCCGGCTCACGGTCCGATTGGCGGGCGACTCGACCGCCACGGGCTCCCGGGCCCCGGTCGTCCGCTCGGAGAACCTGCTGGGCGACGGCCGGTGGCTGAGCGCGCTGCGCTCGGGATTGCCGGTGCGGCTCCACTACCGGATCGAGGTCTGGCGCTCGCGCGGGGGCTGGTTCGACGCCTTCGAGCGGCAGGCGGAATGGGACGTGGTGCTTCGGCACGAGCCGTTGCTCGACCAGTACACCGTGCTCACCCTGGTGGGGGGACGGGCGCAGGAGCGGCGCTACGCGACGATCGATGCCCTGAGCGCCGCACTCGCGTTCGCCTATCAGGTCAACGTGCGGCCGCCGCAGACCGGCCGCTACTATTACGCCGCGTCGCTGGAGATCTCGACGCTCTCCGACTCCGATCTGGATGAGCTGCAGCGGTTCCTCGAGGGCGACGTGGACGACGTGGCCCAGGGCAAGGAAGGCGTGGGTGACGCGCTCGGCCGGGGCGCGACCCGCTTCCTGCTTCGCCTGGCCGGGTTGCCCAGTCTCCGGCTCGAGGTCCGCAGCACGACGTTCGAAGTCCGCTGATCGATGTCGCCCGCTAGATCGTCCCGCCGAGGGCGCGGAGCGCTTCCTCGCCGTAGAAGAGCTTGATGTACTTGGCCTGGGCGATGGAGAGCCGGCGGACGGCCCAGGAGAGGTGGACAAAGTGCGGTTCGCGCGGCACGGCGAGCGGGTGCATGCCGCACTCCTCGGGCAGGTGGTTCCCCTTCCGGGTGTTGCAGGCGCTGCAGGCGGTGACGACGTTGGTCCACTCGTTGTCCCCGCCGCGCGAGAGCGGGATCAGGTGATCGCGCGTCAGGCACTCCCGGTGTCGCAGGTCGCCCTGACCCCGATGGCAGTACTGGCAGCGGTAGCTGTCGCGGGCGAAGAGGAATGTGTTGGTGACCTGGCGACGAAAGCGGCGGGGGACGTGCACGAATTTGACCAGCCGGATGATGGCTGGTTTCGGTAGTGTGAGCCGCTCGCTTCTGACGAAGTCGTCATCCGCCTCGACGATCTCAGCCTTGCCCTCGATGACCAGTCGAAGGGCCCGGCGCACCGGGACCATCGTCAGGGGCTCGAAAGAGGCGTTCAAGGCGAGGCACCGCACGGGCGTCTCCGGAATACGACAGGTGGAAGATGCACGAATCCCGTCTCGCCCGCCCGACAGGGGCGGACCCGACGGGAACCCACGGGGCGGCACCGGCGCTCGACGCCGCCCGGACCACCGCCTAATTCAAGCGTAACTCAGAGCTTACGACCGGGCAAGGTTGCCCGCGAGCGCCGGCGCGAGACGATCGGGCGGTTCCACGGCCGGCTACTTCTTGACCAACGCCTGGATCCGGGCCGCGATGGCCTCCCGAAGCCGCTGGCTGCGGGTGATCACGAGGACCGTGTCGTCGCCGGCGATCGTGCCGATGATCTCGGCCCATCCCGCCTGGTCGAGCGCTTCGGTGATGGCGCCGGCGGAGCCGCTCGCCGTCTTGAGCACGAGCAGCGGCCCGACGCCATCCACGCTCACCAGCAGCGCGGGCAGGACCTGCGACAGGTCCGGCCTGACGGCCGCGCGATGCGGGTGGGTGTAGAAGGCCCCGCCCTGCGGGTCGGCCAGCTTGGCGAGCCCGAGCTCGCGGATGTCGCGGGAGAGCGTGGCCTGGGTGACGACAAACCCCTCGGTCGCCAGGGCCTCGCGCAACTCGTCCTGGCTCTCGATCCGCCGTTCCCGGACGACGCGCAGGATTGCGGCGTGACGCTGGATCTTCACTGCGGTCGGCTGGTTCGATGCACGTTCCGTCCTCCCACGAAGGTGGCCAGCACATCCCGGGGACCACTCGCCAGCACCTGCTCGGCGGGGGCGCGGCCGGCCGGCCCGGTCCCGAGCCGAACGGCGACGCAATCGCCCCACTTGCCGGGTGTCAGACTGCCCGTCTCCTTTTCGAGCCCCAGCGCGCGGGCGCCCTCGAGCGTGCAGAGCGCCAGGGCTTGCGTCGCATCCAGCCCGGCGAGCGCTCGGGCGGCGCGGGTCTCGGCCAGCAGATCGAGCGCGCCGACGCTCGCCACCGAGTCCGTGCCCAGACCGACCCGGAGGCCGGCCGCAAGGAAGGACCCGAGCGGGGCGTCTCCGTGACCGTGGGCGCGGTTGGACAGCGGACAGTGCGACACCGCGGCGCCCGCGCGCGCGAGGCGGACCACATCGTCGGCGATGGCGCGCACCACGTGAATGCAGAGAGTCTGTTCCGAGAGGACGCCATGCTCGTCGAGCCAGGCCACCGGCGTGCGCCCCGCCGGGGAAGGCATCGGGATGCCTCGGGTCCGCCACGCGTCGGCGAACGCCCCGGCGCCGGTGGCCAGGAGCTCGCTCTCCGCCGCCGACTCCGCGAGGTGGACCGCCACCGGAAGTCCGGTTTCGCGCGCCCAGTCGGCGGTCGCGCGATAGAGTGAGCCGCTCACGGTATAGGGGGCGTGGGGCGAGACTCCGATCCGCACCCGCCCGGTCGCGCACCGACCCAGGCGTTCCACCTGTCGCTGAAGCCCGACGAGGCTCTCCTCCCGTTGATCCGGATGCGGGCCGAAGACCTCCTGATACGCGACACCAGAGCCGCCGGCCTCCGCCAGCGCCTCGATGACCGTGCCGGAGTCGCCGGTATCGCCGACGGTGGTGACCCCGGCGGCCCAGCAATCGGCGAGTCCCCTCCGGGCCGCGGCGAGCACGGCGTTCCGGTTCCGAGCCGCCTTGGCCGCGCGGAGGCCGCGGATCCAGTCTACGAAATCCGGCGCCGGCGGCACGCCGCCCATGCCGGTGAGCTCGAGATGCGTGTGTGTGTTGACCAGTCCCGGAAGCAGCGCCGCAGCCCCGAAATCTTCTCCCAACACGTCGCCGGGCGCCGGGACGATCTCGTCACGACCGACGGCGAGGATGCGGCCGTCCGCGCCGATCAGCAGGGCCCCGCACTCGATCGGCGGGCCGTCGACGGGAAAGACCCACCGTGCCGTCAGCCGGCGGGCCCGCATCCTAGCGCTGTGGATTCGGCGCCGGTCCGACGCCTCCCATCACTCCGGTGCTCGTCCCACCCGGCGTGGCCGGGGCGGGGGTGGGGCCGGACGGGCTCGCCGGCGAAGGGGACGCCGGTCGCACCGCGCCGGGGGGCAGCGGCGCAGAGGGCTGCGGTGCGCCATCCGGCGCCGTACCGGTCCCACCCATCGGCCCGGTCCCGCCCACGGCGCCGAAAGGCGAGTGGATGGGGCAGAACGCCGTGGGCTCCGTGCCCGGAATGAACGACTCGATGTAGTGGACGTCCTTGGGACAGAACGGCGTCGCCTTGTAGCCGGTGGTCTTGTCGATGTCGAGGGCGGTCAGCCCGTCGGGCCGAGGCCAGGCACCGGGAATGGCCCGCCGCTCGTACACCTCGCGCATCATGGCGGTCCAGGCCGGAGCCGCCAGGACGCCGCCCTGGGCGTTGCCCTTGATCTTCTTCGGCTGGTCGAAGCCGATCCAGACGCCGGTGACGAGGTCGGGCGTGAACCCGATGAACCAGACGTCGAACCCGTCGTTGGTGGTGCCGGTCTTGCCGCCGGCCGGGAAGTTGATCCGCGAGCCGACCGACCCGACCGCGGTGCCGTGGCGTACCACGTCCCGGAGGGCGTCGGTCATGAGCCAGGCGTGGGCCGTGTCCATGACCGACACCGACCGGACCTGCGGCTGCCAGACGATCTTGCCGGTGCGGTCCTCGACCCGGAGGATGGCGTTGGGAATGGTCCGGGTCCCGAGGTTGGCGAAGGTCGTGTAGGCCGCGATCATCTCGAGCGGAATCACGTCCGCCGAGCCGATGTGAATGGATGGATACGGGGGGATCCGCGTCGTGATGCCGAACTTGGCGGCCTCGCTGATCACGGCGTCCTCGCCGATCTCCATGCCGAGCTTGATGGCGATGATGTTGCGCGACATATAGAGCGCGCGGCGGAGCGTCATCGGGCCGTCGAACTCGAGATCGTAGTTCTGCGGAGCCCAGGGCGCCTCGTCGGTGGCGATCTCCACCGTCAGCGGATCGTCCACCATCACGTGCGAGAGCGGATAGCCGGCTTCGACCGCGGCCGAGTACACGATCGGCTTGAAGGTCGAGCCCGGCTGGCGCAGGGCCTGCGTCGCGCGGTTGAACTTGCTGTCCTCGAAGTCCCGCCCGCCCACCATGGCCCGGATGTTCCCGGTCTTGGCGTCGAGGGTCACGACCAGCCCCTGGAGATACGGCGTGGTGGTGCGGCTGCCATCGTCCGGGGTATCGGCACGGGAATCGAGGAACTGCCGGTAGGTCGGCCAGGTGAACTTGCCGTCGGCACCGCTCTCGATGGCCTCGAGCCTGGCCTCGAGCGCGCGCTCGGCGGCCTGCTGGGTGTCGAGGTCAAGCGTGGTGTAGATCCGGTAGCCCGACTTGTACAGGTCGGACCCGAAGCGCGCGTCGAGCTGCTGGCGGACGTACTCGACGAAGTACTCGGCGACCCCGCTGAAGTCCGAGTGTGAGGACAGCAGCAGCGGATACGCCTTCCACCGCTCCGCGTCGTCCGCCGACAGCAGCCCGTTGTCCCGCAGCAGGTTCAGCACCGTGTTCCGCCGCTGAACGCTCAGATTCGGATTCTTGCGGGGGTTGTAGCGCGACGGCGCCTTGGGGATCGCGGCGAGGGTCGCGGCTTCCGCGACGTTGAGGTCGCGGACCGACTTGCCGAAATAGCGCTGGGATGCCGCCTCGACGCCGTAGGCGCGGTTCCCGAGATCGATCTGGTTGAGATAGAGCTCGAGAATCTTGTCCTTGGGGTAGGTGGCCTCGATCTCCCGGGCCACGTGCGCCTCGCGCAGCTTCCGCCGGAGCGACTTGTCCCGGCCGCTGATGTCCTCGGGCCACAGGTTCCGCGCGAGCTGCATGGTGATGGTCGAGAAGCCCTCGGCCACCCGGAATTTGAAGACGTTGTTCTTGATGGCGCCGAGCACCCGGTACCAATCGATGCCGTGGTGCTCGTAGAAGCGCTTGTCCTCGGTGGTGATGAATGCCGCCTTGACGTAGGGCGACATCTCCCGGAGCGGCACCACCGTGCGCCGCTCGAGGCCGAGGTCGGTGATGAGGCGCCCGTCGGCGGCGTACACCTTCGACGCCTGGTTCGGATCGTACCCGCCCAGCTCGGCGATCGACGGGCAGCCGTTCCCGGCGCACGCGCGGGTCCAGAGCGCCGTCAGGGTTGCGAGCCCGAAGGCGACGACCGCGAGGAACGTGACGAGAACGATGCGACGAGCGCGTGGGGAGAGCCGAACGCGCTGCAAAAAACTGGGTTGCCGGCGGGCCATGCCCCCAAGCTAGCCGGTTGCGAGGCCCGTTTCCAGCGGGTACGATACGCGCCTATGAGCCACATTCTCGAGCTTCTCACCGCCCGCGGCTTCGTCCAGGACGCCACCCCCGGCCTGGCCGAGCGCCTGCGCGAGCGGCCGATTACGGCCTACGTCGGGTTCGACCCCACGGCGGACTCGCTGCACGTCGGCAACCTCGTCCCCGTGATGGGGATGGCCTGGTTCCAGCGGCAGGGGCACATCCCCATCGCGCTGGTCGGCGGCGGCACCGGCATGGTGGGTGATCCGAGCGGGAAGCGCGCCGAGCGCCCGGTGATGTCGCTCGATCAGATCGACCGGAACGCCCAGGCGATCATGCGCCAGCTGCAGCGGTTCCTGACCTTCGAGGGCGCCAACGCGGCCCGGCTCCGGAACAACGCCGACTGGCTCCGGGGTCTCCACCTGATGGATTTCCTCCGGGACACGGGCCGGCACTTCACCGTGAGCCACATGCTGCAGAAGGAGTCGGTGCAGAGCCGGCTCGACACGGGCATCTCCTACACCGAGTTCAGCTACATGCTCATCCAGGCGTACGATTACTGGCACCTCCACCATTCCGAGGGCTGCGAGCTCCAGATGGGCGGGAGCGACCAATGGGGTAACATCACGGCCGGCACCTGGCTGGTGGACAAGCGCGAGCGCCGGCAGGTCCACGGGCTGGTCTTCCCGCTCATCACGACCGCCGCGGGCGCCAAGTTCGGCAAGAGCGAGGCCGGCAACGTCTGGCTCGACCCGGAGCGGACGAGCCCGTACCACTTCTACCAGTTCTGGCTCAATACCGACGACCGCGACGTCGAGCGCTACTTGAAGTTGTTCACCTTCCTCGGGCTCGACTGGATCGCGGCCACGATGGCGGAGCACGCGGCGGATCCGAGCCGGCGCGAGGCGCAGCGGGTGCTGGCCCGCGAGGTGACCGCCACGGTTCACGGCGAGGTCGCCGCGGAGGCGGCGATCCAGACGAGCGCCGCGCTCTTCGCGCGCGCCGGCCAGGACGGAACGGCGCTCCCGGCCGAGGTGATCGCCGACATGCCGGAGCGGCGGGTGTCGCGCGCCGGCCTGCCCGACGGGCTGCCCGTCGTCGAGGTGCTGGTGGCGAGCGGGCTCGCGAGCTCGAAGGCGGACGCGCGCCGGGGCATCCAGGGCAAGGGCTTCTATCTCAACGGGAACCCGATCGACGACGTGGAGCTCACGATCGGCGAGGAGTCGCTGCAGGGGCCACCGGACGCCCGCTACGTGATACTCCGGAAGGGCAAGAAGAACTACGTCCGGCTGGTGCTGGAGCCGTAGGACGGGCGGACGGGCGGACGGGCGGACGGGCGGACGGGCGGACGGCGCGAAGGTAGCGACATGTCATCCCGAGCGCAGCGAGGGATCTTCTCAGGCCGAGGTCGAGCCAGTCGTGAGCAAGATCCCTGGCTGCGCTCGGGATGACCGCCCGTTACCGTGGCGCCGCCTGTCCGCCTACAGCAGCGTTCCTCCCAGAATCAGCCGGGCCATCGTGAAATAGATGATCAGGCCGGTGACGTCCACCAGCGTGGCCACGAACGGGGCCGAGGCGCTGGCGGGGTCGGCGCCAAGGCGCCGGAGGACGAACGGCAGCATCGAGCCCGCCAACGTCCCGAACATCACCACGCCGACCAGGCTGCCCGCCACGGTAAGCGCCACCAGCAGATAGTGCACGCCGTAGACCTGCCCCACCGCCTGCCAGACCAGGATGCGCACCAGGCCGATCACGCCGAGCAGCAGGCCCAGGGCCAGCCCCGTCAGAATCTCACGCCGCGCCACGCGCCACCAATCCCGAATGCGCACCTCGCCGAGGGCCATCGCTCGAATGACCAGCGTAGCGGCCTGGGAGCCGGAGTTGCCGCCGCTGCTGATGATGAGCGGGACGAAGAGGGCCAGGATGACCGCGCGTGCGATCTCGGCCTCGAAGAAGCCCATTGCCGTGGCCGTGAGCATCTCGCCCAGGAACAGGGCCGCCAGCCAGCGCCCCCGCTTCCGCACCATGTCCGTGAAGCCGATCTGCAGGTAGGGCTCGTCCAGCGCCTCGCTGCCGCCAATCTTCTGGATGTCCTCGGTGGCCTCCTCCTGCACCACGCCTACCACGTCGTCGGCCGTCACCACGCCCTTCATCCGGCCTTCGGCGTCGACAACGGGAATGGCCAGCAGGCCCTCCTCGGCGAGCAACTGGGCCACGGCCTCCTGGTCGGTTTCGTCGGTCACGGTGACGAGGTCCAGGTGCATGAGGTCGCTCACGAGCTTTTCGGGGGCGGCCGCGAACAGCTCGCGGAACGAGACGACCCCGAGGAGGTGCATCGCGGGGTCCAGCACGTAGGCGTAGTCGATGACTTCGATGCCGCGAATCGCCTGGCGGCGGAGATACCGGATGGCGACCTCGACCGAGATCTCCGGGCGGAGGCGCATGTAGCGCGGGTTCATGACGCCGCCGGCGGCGTCCTCCGCGTAGGCCAGCAGCGCGCTCACCTCGCCGAGGGTGGCCGGATCGAGCAGCGCGAGGAAGCGCGGCCGGTCCCTGGGCTCGATCGCCTGAACGACGTCCGCGGCGTCGTCGGGCGCGAGCAGCCGCATCCAGGGCCGGCTGCGCTCGGGGCCGAGCTCCTGAAGAAGATCGGCCTCGTCGTGGGTGCTCAGGGCCAGGAAGAAATCGGCGGCTTCGGTGGCGGGCAGAAGCGCGAACCCTTCGAGCCGCTCTTCCGGGCTCAGGATCGGGTACGCGTCAAGCAGCGCCTCCGCGGTCAGGGTATCCGGCAGCGGCGCGGTCAGTGGTGCGCCTCCGGCAGCGGCGGGCGGGGCATCATCTCGGCCCGTGACGCGGTGTGGTAGACGAGGGAGGCGACCACGACGGCCGCCTGCCGGAGGTCGTCCTCGATCAGATAGTCGGCCACGTCGAGATTGGTGTGATGGGTGCGCGCGTCGTAGTCGAGCGGATCCTGCAGCACTTCGAACCCCGGCAGCCCCACCCCGATCATGCTCATATGATCCGTGGATCCGGTATTCGCGGCGGTGACGGTGGCGGCGCCGAGATAACGGAACGGCTCGAGCCACGCCTGAAAGATCGGCCGGGCCGCTTCATTCCCTTGCAGGTAGATCCCCCGGATGCGGCCCGCACCGTTGTCCACGTTGTAGTACGCCGAGAGCCGGGCGTGCTCCGGTTTGAGCCGCATGGTCCCGGGGTCCCCAAAGTGCCGCCGCACGTACCCGACCGAGCCCGAGTACTCCTCCGAGGGCTCCTCGCCGTCCCAGAGCGCCACCCGGATCGTCCGGCGCGGCCGCGCGCCGATGGCTTGGAGGATACGAACCGCTTCCATGACGATGGCGCAGCCCGCCGCATTGTCCGTGGCGCCCGTGCCAGCGGCCCAGGAATCGAGGTGCCCGCCGAGCATGACCACCTCGCTTCGGAGCTTCCGATCGGTGCCGGGGATCTCCGCCACCACGTTGTAACCGGAATCAGGCGGGGTGAAGCGGGCCTGAAGGCTGAGCTCGATGCGCACCGTGCGGCCGGCGTCCACCAGGCGTGCCATCCGGTCGAAGTGATCGGTCGAGAGCACGAAGGCCGGCGGCCCCCCGCTCCGCTCGGTGGTATAGTCCCAGTAGCCGTCCACCCGAAGCGCGGTCTCGGCGTTGCTGGATTCGAGCAGCGCGAGCGCACCTTCATCGGCGAAGAACTTGAGGAGGCGCTGCCGCTTCTCGAGGCCCGCGGCGAAGCCCGCGTAATCCTCCCAGTAGTCCCGCGGCGCGCCTGGCGAGGTGAGCCGACTGAGCGAGTCCAGCTCGGCGTCGCTGAGCCGGTGGGCGGGCGGCTGGAACCGATCATCCGGAAGCGATATGGCGCCGTTGAGGACGATCAAACCCTTGAGTTTGCCGCGGTACCGGGCGAAATCGCTGTCCGCGTCGATCCGGACGTGTACCAGCGATCCCGAGACGGGCGCCGTGGTCGAGGTGGACCAGCGGCGGGGAAAGGCGGTGACGCGGAGGTAATACGGCTCCAGCATCTCCACCGAGAACCGGTCGAGTTCCCAGCCGCGGGCGTGCAGGCCCCAGGACTCGAGCGCGGCGTTGGCGAGTCCCCAGCCGGCCAGGCGCTGGCGCGCCCACTCCGCTGCGGAGCGATACGCCAGCGTGCCGGCCGGCCGGGGGCCGTTCAGATCCGACAGGCCGATCGCGGTGGCCAGCACCTTCGAGCGCTGGAACCCTTCCTCCTTGATCCGGGCGATCATGCGCTGCTCGACCGGCTCCTGGCTTCGTGCGGTCGCGACCCCGGTCAGACACAGCGCGAGCGCGAGCGCTCCCGCGCGCCGGCCTACCACCGCGAGCGAGTGGTGGAGCGCGAGGGCTTGGCGCCGAGCAACCCGAACATACCGCGGACGATCTCCCGGCCGACCGTGCGTCCGATGGTCGATGTGAGCGCACCTACGAGCGCGCCGCCGGCCACCTGCGCGATGGTCTTGGCCGCGCGTCCACCGGACTTGGGCGTGGGCCCGGGCGCCGATTGCCCTGGTGCTGGAGCGGCGGGCTGGGTCCGCGCCATCCGCTCGGCGAGCATCTCCCGCGCGCTCTCCCGGTCCACGGCCTTGCCGTATTCCGCCAGCAGGTCCGACTGCCGGATGTCGGCCTGGAGCTCGTCGGGTGTGAGCGGCGCCATGCGCGAGGCCGGCGGAATGAGCCGGGTGGCCACCACCGGTGTCGGCGAGCCCCGGGCGTCCAGCACGGTCACGACGGCCTCGCCGATGCCGAGGGAGGTGAGGGTTTCCTCGAGATCGTAGAACTCGGTCTTGGGAAAGGTGCGGATCGTGGCGCGGAGCGCGGTGTCGTCATCGGGGGTGTGGGCCCGAAGCGCGTGCTGTACCCGGTTGCTGAGCTGCGCGAGTACATCCGTGGGCACATCCTTGGGCGTCTGGGTGACGAAGTACACGCCCACGCCCTTCGAGCGGATGAGACGCACGACCTGCTGCACCTGCTCGAGAAACTCCTTCGACGCGTCCGCGAACAGCAGGTGCGCCTCGTCGAAGAAGAACGCGAGCTTGGGCTTGGGCAGGTCGCCCGCCTCGGGAAGGTTGTGGTACAGCTCCGCCAGCATCCACATCATGAAGGTGGACCAGAGCAGCGGCTTGTCCTGCACGTCGGCCAGCTCGAGACAGGTCACGACACCGCGGCCGTCCGAGGTCACGTGCATCATGTCCTTCACGTCGAATTCGGGCTCGCCGAAAAACTGCCCGGCGCCCTGCGATTCGAGCTCGATCATCTTCCGCAACAGCACGCCCACGGTGGCGGCCGCCATCCCGCCATACTGCGCCAGGGCCGGCTTGCCCGCGTCCGAGGACAGGTACTGCAGCACCGCCCGGAGATCCGACAGGTCGAGCAGCGGGAGCTGGCCGTCGTCGCAGTACTTGAAGACCATCGTGAGCACGCTGGTCTGGGTGTCGTTGAGCGACAGCGCCTTCCCGAGCAGCAGGGGACCGAACGAGCTCACGGTCGCCCGGAGCTGGACACCGAGCTTTCCGCTCAGGCTCACGAACTCGACCGGCACACCGGCGGGCTTCCAGGGCCAACCGATGTCCTTGGCGCGGCCGGTCACGCGGTCGCCAGCCTCACCGGGCATGGCGAGGCCGCTGAGGTCGCCCTTGATGTCCGCGGCGAAGACCGGCACGCCCTGCGCCGAGAGCTGCTCGGTGAGGAGCTGGAGCGTCTTGGTCTTCCCGGTGCCGGTGGCGCCGGCGATGAGCCCGTGCCGGTTCATCATGGCCAGCGGGATCTTGATCTTCGGATCCTGGTGCACGGTCGAATTGCGCTCGAGCGCGGCGCCGAGCGTGACCGCGGGATCGGTGAAGCCGTAGCCGGCGGCGAGCATTGCGTCGAAGGGGCTGGGCATGTCTCGGGACTCGGGTTCGGGTGATTGGGGGAGCCCTCGCTGCGCCCATGCGCGGGGGGCCTCACGAGGTAGCGTCAGGCGGCCTCCAATCCCCTGCGCGATCCCAACGGTCGAAGCCGCCTGCAGCGACCGGCGTGAGGCCCCCCGCGCATGGGCGCACGATATGCCCGGGCGGCTGGCGGTTCGCAGGTTGCTGTCGTCGCCGGCCCTCGTTCGCGCCGCTGGAAACTAGTTCGGCCTCAGCGATGCTCGAGGAGCCGGCGGGGCGCGGTGCCCCCGGAGCGAGCGTCAGGCCGCCTTCAATTCCCTGCGCGATTCCGCCCATCGAAGCGGCCTGCCAGCGAGCGGCGGGAGTGCCGTGCCCCGCCGGCGACCAGCGCCTGGACCAGCCCGTTCGGCCGGGTCGCGGACGGCCGCCGATGAACGCCCGGCTAAACCCGCCCCTCGAGCACCGACACGACCCGCTCCATCTCCGCCACGGTATTGTATGCGTGCGGGCTCAGCCGGATCGCGCCTTCGCGCAGGCTGCAGATGACGCGCGCGGCCTTGAGGCGGCGGAACGGCTCTCCCACCTCGTCCGGGGCCAGGCAGAGGATGCCGGATCCGTGCTCGCCCAGCGGCGAGACGACGCTGGTCCCGGTCCGCTCGGCCCAGGCGAGCACCGGCCCATGCAGTTGCTGCAGGTGCGCCTGGATGCGGTCGACGCCCAGCTCCAGCAGCAGGCCGAGCGAGGCGTTCATGCCAGCGAAATCCTGGTACGGGAGCGTGATCAACTCGAACCGACGGGCATCCGCCCGGAGCGTGTCGTTGTAGGTCGTGAGCTTGGTCAAATCGTCGGTACCTTCGAACGCCATCCACCCGGTGACCGGAGGACTCAGCGCCGGAATGAGGTCGCGCCGCACGTAGACGAAACCCGAGCCCCACGGGGACAGCAGCCACTTCTGTCCGCCGCAGGCCAGCACGTCCACCGGCGTGCGGGCGAGGTCCACCGGGATCTGTCCGACTCCCTGGATCGCGTCCACCACCAGGAACGCGCCGGTTCGCCGCGTGGCTTCCGAGAGGGCGGCGAGGTCCACCCGGTAGCCGCTGCTGAACTGCACCAGCGAGACCGCGAGGGCCCGCACCCGCGGATCCGCGAGCCGTTCGAGCAGCCGGGCCTCATCGGGCCAGCCGAGAAGGGTGGTCGGAACCAGCTCGACTTCGATCCCGGTCTCGCGCAGCCGCAGCCAGGGGTAGACGTTGGCGGGAAACTCGCGGTCGCTCACCAGCACGATGTCGCCCGCCCGGAGCGGCAGCGCGCGAGCCACCACGCCGAGCCCGAAGCTGGTATTGACGGTGAGCGCGATCTCCTCCGGCGCCGCCGACAGCAGCTCGGCCACCTCCCGCCGGGATTCGGTGAGGGTGCCGAACAGGTCGCGGTCGGGCAGCTGAAAGGGCATGGCCCGGCGACGGTTGAATGCCTCCAGCGCCAGCCGGGTGCGCTCGGGCAGCGGGCCGATGCTCGCGTTGTTGAGATAGGTCGTTCCGTCGGTCCAGGGGAACTCGGTCCGCCGGAGCTCGGCGACGTCGAACGCGGCAGTGGCCGGGGGTGGCGCCGGCGATGGAGGTGAGGAAGAGGCCGGAGACACAGGCGTCACCGTTCGCTATGGAGCTTGGGATCGTACGCTTCCCGCAGCGCGTCGCCCACGAGGTTGAAGCCGAGAACGGCGAGCCCGATCGCGATGCCGGGGGCGAACGACACCCAGGGAGCCACCCGGAGGAGGTCCCGCCCGTCCGCTACCATCGCGCCCCAGCTCGGCGTAGGCGGCTGAGCCCCAAGCCCGACGAACGAGAGCGCCGCCTCGGCCATGATCGCCCCGGCGATGCCAAGCGTGGCGGCGATGATCACCTGCGTCCTCACATTGGGCAGGAGGTGTCGCAGGAGGACGCGGCGGTCGAGGGCGCCCAGGGCCTGGGCCGCGAGCACGAACTCGGCGCGCTTGAGCACCAGCACCTGGCTTCGCACCAGCCGGGCCATCCCGGCCCACCCCACCAGGCCGATCACTACGAAGACCACGGGCAGCGAAGGCTTCACGGCGGCCGCCACGGCGATGAGCAGCAGCAGTGTGGGGAACGCCAGGGTGACGTCGGCCAGCCGCATGACGATGGCGTCTACCCAGCGGCCGTAGTACCCGGCGATCAGGCCCAGCAGCACCCCGAGCGTGACCGAGACCGATTGGGAGATGAGCCCCACCGAGAGCGAGAGCCGCGCCCCGTAAAGCACCCGGCTGAGGACGTCGCGACCCTGGCTGTCCGTGCCCAGCACGAACCGCCCGCCGGGGCCCATCAGATAGGCGTTTCGCAGGTCCCCCTTGAGGGGGTCGAACGGCGCCAGCCAGGGGGCCAGCACGGCGGCGGCCACGACCAGCCCCACGAGCGCCAGTCCCAGCTGAAAGTACCGGTCCCGCCGCAGGCGCTCTCGCAGCACCCCAGGAGTCATAGCCGTCCCGTGACGTGGGTTACCGGGCCAACAGGAGACCGCGCACGCCCTTGCACCGCTGGACCACACGGCGAACGGCGCATGATTCTTGCAAATTCGACCGTGCGAAGGTTACGCAAGCCACCTCAACCCGGGCAAGCGAGTGAACCCGGTCCGACCCTTTACCCTGGTGCTCAGCGGTGGCGGCCTCAAGGGGCTGGCCCACATTGGCGTGCTCCGCGCGCTCGAGGAGCGCGGGCTCGTGCCGAGCCTGGTCGTGGGGTCGAGCATCGGCTCGCTGATCGGCGCGGCCTGGGCGGCGGAGGCCACGCCCCAGCAGATGGAGGCCCGGGCGCTCCGCGTCCGCCGCCGGGACGTATTCCAGGTGGCCCGCGTGGACGTCGCGTTCCGCCGGCTCATGGCGCCCTCGCTGTATCGGCGCGAGCCGCTCGAGGCGCTGGTCCAGAGCCTGGTCGGCGACGTCACCTTCCGCGATCTCAAGCGCCGTCTCCTCGTCAACACGACCGATCTCCATTCCGGCATGCAGGTGATGTGGGGCCTGCCGGGCCTGCTCGACGCGCGGGTGGCCGACGCGGTGGCCGCCTCGTGCGCCCTTCCGGGGATCTTTCCGCCACGGGAGATCGGCGGCCGGGCCTACGTGGACGGTGCCGTGATCGAAAACCTTCCCGTGCGGCTGGCGGCGTCGCTCGGCAGCGGCCCGATCGTGGCGGTCAATGTTGCCGCCACCAGCATCCGCCGCCAGGCCCACGAGACCGAGGGATTCGCGGCCACGTACATCCGGGGGCTCGAGATCGTGATGCAGACCCAGATCGAGGGCCAGCTCCGCGACTGGAACGGTCCGCCGCTGGTCCTGGTCCAGCCCAAGGTCGACCACATTTCGATGTTCGCGTTCGACCGGACGCCCGAGTTGATCGAGGCCGGGTACCTGGCCACCGCCAACACGCTCGACCAGCTCGACGGCCGGCTGCACCTGATCGAGCGCGGCATGCACCCCACCCGCCAGTTGCGCGTGCTGGTCGACCAGGGCCGCTGCGTGGGCTGCGGGACCTGCGTGGTGCAGGCGCCGAAGGTATTTCGGCTGGATGCACGGGGGAAGGCGGAGGTGCTGACGCCGGTCCAGACCTGGTCGACCGTGGAGGGCGCCTACGTGCTCAACTGCCCCACCGACGCCATCAGCGTGCGCCCGGAGGAGACGGCGGCGTGACCTCGAAGATGAACACCGCGGCACCCTCCTGCCGGACCGGAAGGAAATTGCGCATCGGGCTTCGGTAATAGCGGTGCAGCCGGACCCGTCCCCAGGGCGCCAGCGTGCGCTTGAGGTTGGCCTCGTCGTACATCCGCTTGTGGTCCGGATCCCAGAAGTATTTCCCAACCGGCGTCGTCCCGACCACCGATCCGCCCGGGGCCAGGTAGCCCACCAGCTCGCCGATCAGCCCCGAGTCGTCTTCCACGTGCTCCAGCACTTCGTTGCAGTAGATCCGGTCGAACTGACCTGGTCCGGGCGGCACCGTGGTGAAGACCGGCCGGGCGGTCGGGCCGCGGAACTGCTTGGCCTGCGCGATGGCCGCCGGCGAAATATCGTAGCCCACCGCCTCACCGCCGAGCTGCTGAAGCCGGAGGGTGAACACTCCGTCCATGCAGCCGAAATCCAGCACCCGCTTGCCCTCGGGGCTGTAGCGCCGAAGCAGGGCGCGGTGGCGCCAGAGCAAGTGGGTCACCCGCCACTCGAGATCGAGCGAGCGCGTCCCCTGCCCCTCGACCCAGAGGCGGTATTGGCGGTCGTACTCCTCGATGGCGGCGGAGGTGGGCGCCGTGGGCATCAGCCGGCCGCCTGCTTCGCGGCGGCGCCGAGTTCGTGGCCGATGCAGTTCAGATCGGCGGTGACGCGGTCCCAGTTGTAGTGGCGTTCCACCGCCTGCCGGCCGGCCGCACCGAGGCGGGCGCGCTCGGCCGGATCGTCCAGCAGCCGGGCGAGCGCGTCGGTGACGGCGTCCGCCCGCTCGGCGTCGACCAGCACCCCGGTCTCGCCGTCACGGACCGCGGCGGGGATGCCGCCGCTCCGGCCCGCGATGACCGGGATGCCGCATGCCGACGCCTCGGCCAGCGAGATGCCGAAGCCTTCCACTCGCTGTTCCATCATTCGGGAGAGCCCGATGTAGATCTCGGCGCAGTTGTACAGGGCGGGCAGATCGCGGTCGGGAACGTCGGCGAGGAACCGCACCCGCTCGGCCACGCCGAGCGCCCGGGCCTCGGCCGCGAGCGCCTCCCGCTCCTCGCCGGTGCCGACGACAGCGTAGCGGAGCGTCGGATAGCGGTCGGCCAGCCGCGCGAGCGCCTGGAGCGCCAGGTCGATGCCCTTGTGGCGCGTGAGCCGGGCGACCGACAGCAGCCACCGGCCGTCGTCGAGTCCGTAGCGCGCGCGGACGTCCCGGGTGTCGAGCCCCGGGCGGAACGCGTGCTGATCGGCCCCGAGCGGCACCACGCGCACCAGATCGGGCGGCGCGTCGATCTCCAGCTCGCTCAGGAGCGTGAGGCAGCGGTCGCGGGTCCACTCGCTGTTGGCCACCAGCACCGCAGCCGAGGAAAGCAGCGCGGCGGCGGTCTTGCGCTTGATGGCGGACTGGTGGACCTGGTGCTGCAGGATGAGAAGATCGCCGCCGTGCAACAGGATGCCGAACGGCGTGCCGGTGCGCTCCATGGTCCATCGCGCCGGATAGGCGGCCGGCTTGATGTTGCCGCACCAGATGAACTCGGCGTCGGTCGTGCGCGCGAGCACCGCCACGCGCCGGGACCAGAGCAGCAGACCGTGGATCGTACGCAACCGCCGGGACGGGATGGCCAGCCGGTCCACCCGGTTGGGAAAACCGGCATCCGCGTCGGACGCGTCGGCCGACTGGCCGGTACTGACGATCAGCGAGCCCGCCGGATAGCGCCTCGCGAGCTCGGCCATCCACCGTGCGATGCCCCCGCCGATCGGCGGGAAATCGTAGGTGAGCAGGAGCTGGGTGGGCATCCCCCAATTTAGCTGAGGAGCGGCCGAAGGGAGGCCAGGAATCGGCCGGCGGCCGCCGGGATCGTCAAGTCTTCCACCAGCGACGGGTCGGCCGGCGGGCGGTCGAGCGCGCGGGCAATCGCCGCCGCCCAGGCCGCGTCGTCATCGGGCGACACCAGGCTCGCGGCGCGGCCGACGAATTCGCGATGCGGCGGGATGTCCGAAGCCACGACCGGCACTCCCGCGGCCACCGCCTCGATCGGTGTCAGGCCGAAGCCCTCGAACCGGCTGGGACAGACCGCGACGGCGGCCTCGCGATACGCATCGGCGACCGCCGCGTCGTCCGCGTCGGTCTCGACCCGGCAGGCGACACCGAGGGCGGACGCGAGTGACTCGAGCGCCGCCCGCTCGGGACCGCGGCCGATCAGGCGCACCTGAACCGGGCGGCCGAGCAGGGCCGCCGCCCGCAGCACGGTCGCCTGATTCTTGTGCGGTTCGAGCCGCGAGACCGTGAGCAGCATCGGCGGGGACGACCGGGGGCGGGTGGCGCCCGCGGACGACGGCACGAAGCGCGTCGAATCGTAGCAATAGGGCACCCGCCCGGCCCGGACGCCGAAGCGCTCGAGCACGATCTCGGCACTCATCGCGCTCGGCGTCCACACCGCGTCGGCGCGCCGCGCCAGATACCGAAGGCGGCTGTAGTACCCCCGGCGACGGCCGTAGCCGCCCCACGGGCGCGGGAATCGGAGAAAGCGTCCGGCGATCCATACCACCGGATCGGGCCCGCCCCGCCCGGTGCCGCGCGGCGGCAGGTCCCAGAGGTAGACCAGCAATCGCGCCCGCCTGGCCCGCGACCACCCCCAGGCCGCTTCGGCGCCGAGACCGGACATCGCCAGGGCCACGCGCGCGGGCCGATCGCCTTCGGTCGAGATGCCGAGCCCGAGGCGCCGGAGCTCGGGCACGATCAGCGAGGTGTAGGCGTTCGAGGCGAACCAGCGGACGTCATCCACCGCGGCCGATGACCTCGCCCAGCGCCTGCTCGTACCCGTCCACCATGCGCTCGATCGGGAACTCCTCCTCGATCCGCCGGCGGGCGGCCTCACCGAGGGCCCGGAGCCGCGGTGGGTCGGCGAACAGCTCGCGGATCGCCCCGGCCAGCGCGTCGGCATCGGCGGGCGGAACGAGCAGGCCGGCGCACCCGTCGCGGCCGAGGAGCTCGCCGGTGCCGCCGGCGTCCGCGGCGACGATGGGCCGGGCGCACGCCATGGCCTCCCCGACCGCGTTGGGGAAGATCTCCTTGAGCGACGGATGCACGACCAGATCGGCCGCGCTGTAGGCGGCGATCATGTCGCGGGTGCTGAGCAGGCCGGTGAACAGCGACGGCAGCTTGTAGGCGGCGGCCAGCGACGTGAGCTCGCCTTCGCGGCTGCCGTCGCCGCAGAGCACGTACACCAGGTCGAGCCCTTCCCGACGGAGCCGGTGGAGCGCCGTGATGGCCACCTCCTGGCCCTTGTTCCGGGCGAGCTTGGCCGCGCTCAGGACCACGCGCGCGTCGGCCGGGATCCGGTAGCGCTCGCGGAAGGCGCGCGCCGCCTCGGGCCGCGGCCCGAACCGCGCCGTGTCGTAGCCATTCGGCACCAGGTAGGAGCGGATGCGCCCCATCCAGGAGGCGTGCTCCAGCGCGTCGCCCTGGATATAGCGCGACTGATAGACGCAGGCGGCCACCCGGCTGAGATAGACCCGGTCCATCAGGTGCGTACGGGGCCGGCGATAGTTGAGGTTGTAGCGGTAGACGATGCGGGCGCGGTGCAACAGGGTCGCGTAGAACGAGAGCCGCACGTCGCGCGGGGTATCGGCGACGATGGCCTCGGCGCCGAGGCGGGCCAGCGTGCGCCGCAGCGCCAGAACCTCGCGCGGCCCGGTGTCACCCCCGGGAATCTGGGTGACGTCGAGGCCCTCCTCCCGCAGGCGGTCGGTCAGTTTGGGCGCCGCCGTCACGAGGTGGGCCACGTGGCCGCGCTCACTCAGGCCGCGCGCGAGCTTGGCATAGCTCGCGCCGGAACCGCGCCAGCCGTTGGCCGAGGTCAGCAGGGCGAGTTTCATCGGCCCGTTATACTTGGCGCATGCGCGTGGCCGTGCTCGGAGCGGGTGGATCCCATAGGACCGAAGCCTCGATCGTGCAAGCGGTGCGCACCCTGGGGCACGCGTGCCGGATGGTGAACGTGGTGGGATGGTCGCGGTATGGAGGCCCGATGTCCAGCCGCGCCGTCCGCTATCTGACGGAGGCGTTCGAGCCCGACTTCGTGCTGCTCACGCGCCACGCCATCCTCGCCGGCGGATCGGCGCTCCGTGCCGTGCTCAAGGGACGCGAACGCGCCTTCTGGTACTTCGACGCGAAGCCGACGGCGCCGGTGCTCGAGCTGGGCCGGCTGGCCGGGCGAATGTACGTCACCGGCTACTCGCTGGCGGCGGAGCTGCGCGGCGCGGGCATCCCCTGGGTCGGCTTCCTGCCCCAGGGCGTGGATCCGGTTCAGGACGCTCCCGCGCGGTCGAGCCGTCCTGAATACGCCTGCGACGTGAGCTTCGTGGGCTCCGGCCAGTACCCCCACCGCTGGACCGTGCTGCGAGCCGTCGCGGGCGCGGCCCGACTGCAGATCCGCGGCCCGGGCTGGGGGCAGGCACCGCCCGACTTTCCGGTCGCCGGGGGTTCGGTACGCGGCCCGCGGCTCGGGCGGGTCATCCGCGGCGCGGCGATCTCGCTCGGCGCCAACGCCTACGCGGCGCAGGATACCGCGCGGGCCTCTGCATCCAACCGGATGTGGAAGATCCTCGGGTGCGGCGGGTTCTATCTCGGTCCGTGGGTCGAGGACATCGAGCGCTTCGCGGCCGGCGGGCGACACTGCGCGTGGTATCGCTCGCCGGCGATGCCGCCGACCAGGTGAGGCACTACCTGGCGCGACCGGAGGAGCGGCGCCGCATAGCGGAGGCAGGACGCGCACACGCGCTGGCGTATCACACCTATGCCCGCCGGCTGGAGCTGTTGCTCGGGGGTCGCGCGTACGACCTGGACGGCCCCGGGTCAGACCAGCTTGTAGTTCCGGAACTCGAACGGCCGGATGCCGGTGAGCCCCTCGATCACGCCTGAGGCGTAGTAGCGCAGGAACCGCCAGCGGAAGCGACGCGGTTCGATGACTCGCTCGGGATCGTGCCGGCGCGGCTCCAGCCAGGCCTGGGCGACCGCGGGGTGCGTGCCGCCGAAGCGCCGGATGCCCGGGATCCACGGGAGCAGGGCCAGCGACGGATCGGTCCGGCGCCAGGGATAGAGCGGTTTGTCCAGCTCGCGCTTCTGGTGGAGTGCCCACGCCGGCCGCGCCCAGCCGTAGTGAAACATCTGCGCGCCGGTCGTCCGCGCGCGGATCTTCCGGTGCTCCGGTCCCACCCGAAAGCCCTGCGCGCCCTCGTGCGAGCGCACGTCCCAGCGCGGCTCGAGACGCACCGCCCGCACCTCGCGACGATACCAGCGGCGGTGGGTCGCGATCGTGTCGAAGCCCCCGTAGAAATGCAGGTAGTCCACCAGCAGGCCCTCGACGGCCGGATCGCCGTCGTGCTGACCGATCGCCTGCCGCAGACGCTCCGCGCCGGCCTCGTGCAGTACCTCGTCGGCCTGGATGTAGACGCCCCACGGATGCCGGCACGCGCGCATCGCACGCTGAGTCTCGAGCCCCAGGACCGTGTCCTGCAGGCTCATGTCCCACTCGGTTTCCAGGACGCGGACCTTCGGGTCGGCGATGGCGCGCACCCATGCGAGGGTCTCGTCGTCGGACCGCCCGACGTTGACCACGACTTCATCGCAGATCGGCAGTATCGAACGGATGCTCGCTTCGAGCGGAAAGTCCAGCTTGACCGCGTTTCTGACGATGGTAAAGCCCGACACCTTGACCACGCGGCTCGCCCGGGAGGAGTGAGCGGCGGAATTTCACCGGCCTACGATATGGGAGCAAGTGGGACCCGATGCTTGACCTGCCATACCCGAACGGTCAGGGGTCGCGGGCGGGGAGGCGCGACAAGCTGTATAGATTGCGGTCCCTATGCACGTCGTCCTCTACTTCTATGACCGCCTGCCCGTCTCGGGCTACGGCGGAACGCAGCGCGCGGTCGTCAACCTGGCCCGCGGCCTCGCGGAGCTCGGGCACCGCGTGAGCCTGATCGCGGGCACGGGGTCGGCGGTCCCCGAGGCCTCGGTCATCGAGGTCGATGTCGCGGCCGCACGGCGGCCGGAGTTCGACATCGCCCCATTACTTCCAGCGGGGCTCGACGTTCTCATGGCGTTCGCGCCGATCCGCGTGCCGCCGCCGGTGCCCTGGATCCGGCGGCTGGCCGGGAACTGGAAGCCCGGTACGACCGGCACGGCGAATACACTCTACGTCAGCGCCGATCACGCCTACCGGCACGGCGGGCGCGCATTCGTCTACAACGGCGTGGACCCCCGCGAGTACCCGTTCCAGCCGCTGAAAGGCGCCTACGATCTGTTCCTCGGGCGCCTGCACAGCGTGAAGGGCCACCGCTGGGCGGTCGAGGGTGCCCGGCGGGCGCGGCGGCGGCTCGTCGTGGCCGGCGGATGGCGGCCGAGCCTCAGCCGGTACGTCCGGTACGCCGGACGGGTCGCGGGCCGGCGCCGGATGGAGCTGCTCACCGAGGCCCGCATCCTCTGGATGCCCGCGCTCTGGGACGAGCCCTGCGCGAACGTGCTGCTGGAAGCGATGATGACCGGGACGCCGATCCTCGGCACTCACCGCGGCTGCCTGCCCGAGCTGGTCACCCCGGACGTGGGCCGGCTGGGCGACTCGGTGGACGAGCTCGTGGCACTGGTGAGGGAGGCCGAGCGGATCTCGCCCGAGGCGTGCCGCGCGCGCGCGGAAAGGCATTTCAGCCACCGGGCGATGGCGGAAGGCTATCTCCGGGTGTTCAAGGAGTTTCTGACGTCGGGCGTGCTGCCGGAGGGCAGGCTCATGCAGTCGGCGTGAGCCCGTTCGCGGCGCTCAGGGTAAACTCCGCGAAAGATCGGGTTGCGGTGCAAGCGAGTCTCGAGCCACTCGGGTGCGCCGGCCGATTCTCGCTCTACTCAGGATGACTCCTCAACCTCACACCTCCACGCCTACCACCGCCTGCATCAGCGCCGACAGCCGGTGCATGTACGTATGCTCCGCCAGCGCGCGCTGCCGGGCCCCCGCGGCCACCTGCTCGGCCCAGGCCCGGTCGTGCAGCGCCTCGGCGGTCAGGCTGCGCAGGTCGGCCGACGAGCGCGCGACCAGAATCTCCGAACCCTCGCGGAAGTGCCGATGGAGGTCGGGATGCTCATCGACGACCTGCGGCACGCCGATGGCGGCCAGCTCGAACAGGCGGCGGCTGGCTCCCGGGGCCCGCCGGTCGGCGTCCGACTCGGCGCAGGCGACGTTCACCGCCACCGAGGCGCCGGCGTAGGCCCGGATGTAGTCCTCGTGACCCAGCAGCTCGCCGCGGCAGTAGTCCCGGAGCTTGGTCCGCCGCCACCCCGGGCCCCACACCGCCACCCCGAACTCCACCAGCCCGGCGAGCTGGCGCTCGCGAAACGGCGTGGCCGTCCCCACGAACACCACGTTGGCACGGAAGCGGTCGCGCGCGCGCATTGGGCGGTGAATCGACGGATCGCACCCGGCGGGCAGGTAGTGCACCGGCGGAAGGCCCGGCACGTCGAGCGTCTCGACCGTGGCGCCGTCCGCAACGAACACCGCGTCGTACGCGGCGGCGAGCGGCCGGACGTCGTCGGGCGAGCGGCGGGCGTCGCAGAACCAGTTCACCCAGGTCGCGCCCGCGCCGTGACGGACCGCCGCCACCATCTCGGCGTCCACCTGCGTGCCCTCGAGCACCAGCACCAGCGCGGGCGACGTGCTCGTGAGCGCGCGCGCCAGCCGGTCACGGAGCCCGACGCGGCGGAGGCGGCTCAGCCAACCCCCGGTCCCGATCAGGTTGAGCGTCGTGACCCGGCAGCCGAGCCGCTCCAGCGCGCGCCGGCGGAGGCCGGCGTGGGCATGGAGCGCCTCGTCGAACGCGCCGACGAGGAGTACGGAGGTTTCGGGTGATCGGGTCGCCACGGACACGAAACTAGCCGAACGATGCGCGATGACAACCCGCGGTCACAGCTCGGCGGCGAGCGCGGGCTCCTGGTCGCGGAACTGGAGGTCGTACAGCCGGCGGTAGAGGCCGCCGGTGCGGAAGAGCTGGTCGTGCGTCCCCCGCTCGATCACCCGGCCGGCGTCGAGCACGACGATCTCGTCGGCGTCCCGGACGGTGGCGAGGCGATGCGCGATCACGAGCACGGTGCGCTCCGCCATCAGCCGGTCGATCGCCTGCTGCACCAGGCGCTCCGACTCGGTATCGAGCGCGCTCGTGGCCTCGTCGAGGATCAGGATCGGCGGGTCGCGCAGCAGCGCGCGGGCGATGGCGATCCGCTGCCGCTGTCCGCCGGAGAGGCGCGTCCCGCGCTCGCCGAGCAGCGTCTCGTATCCCTGGGGGAGCTGGGCGATGAAAAGCTCCGCGTTGGCCGCGGCGGCGGCCGCCTCGACCTGCTCGCGGCCGGCGCCGGGCGAGCCATACGCGATGTTGGCGTGTACCGTATCGTTGAGCAGGACCGTATCCTGGCTCACGACCCCCATGAGCGCTCGGAGCGAGCGGCGGGTGAGCCGCGTGAGCGGCACGCCGTCCATCGTGATCTGGCCTCCCGTCGGGTCGTGGAACCGGGGCAGCAGGTCGGCGAGCGTGGTCTTCCCCGCCCCGGACGGCCCGACCAGCGCCACGACCTTTCCCTTGGGGAGCGCGAAGCTCACGTCGCTCAGGACCGGATCGCCCTGTCCGTAGTGGAAGCTCACCCGGTCGAATACCACATCCCGCTCGAACCGCGCAGCCGCCTCGCCCGGGCGGTCCCCCTCGGTGCTGGGCTCGTCGAGCATCTCGAAGACGCGCTCCGCGCTGGCCAGGGTTACGGCCATCACGGCCGGATAGGAGCTGATGGTCTTGAGCGGCGAGGTCAGCTTGAGCGCCGCCATGAGGAAGACGATGATTGCCTCGGGCGCGAGCGGCGCGCCGAGGCCGATGAGGGCGGGCCGCGTCCCAGCCCAGATGATGAGGATCACCAGGAACCCGCTGAAGACCTCGGTCAACGGACTCGTCAGCGACGAGAACCGCTGGGTGCGGATCACCTGCTTCCGGTAGCGCGTGGCCTGCGACGCGAACCGGGCGCTCTCGCGCGCCTCCTCCCCGTAGGCGCGGATCAAGCGCACCGCGCCGATCCGTTCCGCGATGGTGGCGGTCACCTCGCCCCGCTCGCGCGTGCGGGCCCGCGAGTGGCTCCGGAGCCGCTTGAGGAGCGACTGGAGCAGCAGCACCATCACCGGCACGCACGCGAGCGTCAGCAGCGTCAGCCGGAGCGAGATCTGGCTGAGTACCACGAGGGTCGTGGCCACGATGACGATATTCTGGAACAGCGAGAGCAGCGAGGCCGTGATCACCGTCTTGGTCTGGTCCACTTCGGTGATCATCCCCGAGATCAGCTGTCCCGCACGCGTACGCTGGAAATAGCCCAGGTCGAGCGTGAGCAGGTGGTCGAACAGGCGCGTGCGGAGGTCGCGCACCAGGCCTTCCTGCACCCCGACCGAGATCTGGCTCGAGGCGTAGCTCAGCGCGTTCTTGAGCAGCAGGCCCACGACCAGCACCATCACCAGCCGGCCGGCGGCCTGCCCATTGGAGAGGCCGGCCACCAGCGGCTCCGTGACGCGGGAGACGAGTGCCTCGAGCTGGGTCGAGCCCGGGCGCAACGCGCCGGCGGTGCCGAAGAGGTGCTTGAGCAGCGGGATGAGGATGACGAGCGTGAAGCCGTCGAGGATCGAGGCGAGGAAGGTCGTCAGCAGCCCCAGGGAGAGGAGGCCGCGATAGGGAATGACGAGCCGGAGGAGTCGAAGCTCGGTCCGCACCGTCACCCGTGCCGGGGCGTGAGGAGCGCGATCGGCAGGATCACCTCCTCCGGCGACACGCCGCCGTGCAGAAAGGCACCGCGATAGCGCGCCTGATACTCACGCAGCTTGGTCGGGTACACGAAGAAGCGGTCGCCGGTGGCGAGCAGCAGCCGGGTCCCCGGCCCGCGCGTCGGCAGGCCGAAGCTCGCCAGGTCCTCGACCACCAGCGCCGCGTCGGCCTCCTGCGCGCGGAGATCGTCGCCGAACTTGTAGCGCAGATTGGAGGTCGTATCCCGCTTGGCGAAGACCGTGGCCGGGGTGTGGCAGTGGATCGAGCCGTGGTCGGTGGTGAGCAGCACGGGCACGCCTCGCCGCTCGGCCTCGCGCAGGGCGTCCCAGAGAGGCGAGCGCTCGAACCAGGTGCGGGTGAGGTTCCGGAGCGCCGGCGTGTCCCGCGCCACCTCGAACAGGGTCGAGTTTTCGGTCCGTCCGTGGGTGAGCTGGTCGATGAAGTTGAACACCAGGGCCGTCACCCCGTCCTGCGCCAGGTGCGCGGGCAGGCGCTTGAGCAGCCCATCGCCGTCGGCCGCGGTGAACACCTTCTCATAGTGGACCGGGACGTTTCGGCCGGTCAGCTCCTTGAGCTGCTCCGTGAGCAGCTCCGCCTCGTGGGCGTTGAGGCTGGCATCCTCGTTGTCGCTCCACCACTGGGGATACCGGGCTTTGATCTCCGCGGGGAAGAGCCCGCTGAAGATCGCGTTCCGGGCGAAGGGGGTGGCCGTGGGGAGAATCGAGAAGTAATGCGCGGTCTCGATGTCGAACCGCTGGCTGATGAGCGGGCGGATCATGGCCCACTGGTCCAGCCGAAGACAGTCGACCACGACCAGCAGCGCCTTGCGGTGCATCTCCAGCACCGGCCGCAGAAACTCGGCCCCGATGTCGACCGAGAGCGGCGGGCGGTCGCTGTCGCCGTCATGGAGCCAGCGGGCGTAGTTGCGCTGGAGGTAGCGGGCGAAATCCTGCCGCAGGCTTTCCTGCAGCGTCCGGAGCGCGTCCTGGAGCCCCGGCTCGTCGGCCTGGCCCAGCCGCACCTCCCACTCGGCCAGCTCGACCACCAGCTCGACCCACTCGCGCCACGCGAGCGGGCCGGCCCGCCGCGCCTCCAGCTCCCGGAAGCGGGTGGCGAAGTCGCGCGAGAGGCGCTGCTGGCGGATCCGGTCGCCATCGAGCAGCCGGGTCACGACCGACAGGATCTGGCGCGGGTTGACCGGCTTGATGAGGTAGTCCGAGATGTCCGAGCCGATCGCGTCTTTGAGGGTCTCGTTCTCCTCGCTCTTGGTCACCATGACGACGGGCATGCCGTGGTCGATGGCGCGGATGGCGCGAAACAGCTCGAGCCCTCGGCGGCCGGGCATCTGCTCATCGAGCAGGACCACGCCGTAGGGCTGGCGCTGCAGCAGGACCAGGGCGTCGTCGCCGTGCGTGGTGGTCTCGACGGCGAAGCCCTGTTCCTCGAGGAACAGGACGTGGGACGTGAGGCTTTCGACCTCGTCGTCCACCCAGAGGATGCTCTTGGGGCGGGGCATGGGGGGAATATACAGGGCGGAGAGGGCGGAGAGGGCTCTCCGCCTTCTCCGCCCTCTCACCGCCCCGTTTCGCGATCCACCTTCCCATCGTACATTCCCGGACCGTGACGTACAGCATCTTCCTTTCCCCGGACATCCTGGTGGTGCGGTTCAGCTCGATCGGCGACGTGCTGCTGACCACGCCGCTGCTGCGAGCGATCCGCACGAAGTGGCCCGGCGCCCGGGTGACGGTCCTGACCAAGCGGCAGTACGTCCCCCTGGTCAGCGACAACCCGAACGTCACCGAGGCCTTCGGCATCGCTCCGCAGGACACCATGCGCAGCGTGGCCCGCCAGATCCGGACGGTCCGCTACACCCACATCCTCGACCTCCAAGGCGGGCTCCGGACCGCGCCCCTTCGGTGGCTGGTGCGCGGGCCCTGGACCGGGTTTTCCCATCGCCGGCTGGCGCGTGCGATGCTCATCCGCTACAAGCAGAACAGCTACACCGAACACGTTCCGGTCCCGGAGCGGTACTTCGAGGCCGCGGCCGATCTCGGGGTCGAGCCCGACGGCGGACCGCCGGAGTTCTTCCTGAATCCCGCTGCGGAGGAGAAGGTCGCGGGATGGCTGACCCGCGCCGGCATCGGCACCAAGCGGGCGCTGGTAGCCGTCGCTCCCGGGGCGGCGCATGCCACCAAGCGCTGGCCGGTGCAGCACTGGATCAAGCTGGTCCGTCAGATCGTCCACACCGGCGCCGACATCGTCGCCGTCGGCGGACCCGAGGACTCGGCCGTCGGGGCCGAGATCGCGGCCCGGGGCGGCCCGCAGGTGGCGAGCGCGGCCGGGGACCTGAGCCTGCAGGAGACCGGCGCGATCCTCAAGCGCTCGGCCGCGCTCATCTGCGGCGACACCGGCGTCATGCACATGGCGACCGGCGTCGGCACACCGGTCGTCGCCCTGTTCGGTCCGACGGTGCGCCAGTTCGGATTCTTTCCCTACAACGCCCACGCGAGCGTCGTCGAGCGGGAGCTCGGCTGCCGCCCTTGCAGCAGCCACGGCACCGACGAGTGCCCGCTGGAGCACCACCTCTGCATGCGCGAGATCCAGCCCGACATGGTGTTCAACACGCTCAGCCGGACGCTGGCGTGAGCGGCTGGGATCCGGCGGCCACCGCCCTGCTCACCGCTATGCCCCAGACCGCCCGCGGCCCTCGGCGCGAGGGCATCTTCGCGCTCTGGCTCACGCTGCGCGTGGCCCAGGATCTCCTGCAGGACGTCCCGCCCGCCGATCGCGCCCACCGCCGGCGACTACAGGCCTTGGAGCACCGGCTCTCCAGCCTCACGCTGCCGCCGCCGCTTCGGCGCGCCCTGGCCACGGCGATGAATCAGCTCAAGGAAGCGCGGCCGGAGACCGCGGCCCAGGTCCTGAGCCAGCTGGTGGCGCCGGCCCGCGAGGCCGGCGGCCCGGAGGCCGGAGAGGCGGTGGCCCAGGCGGCCCGCTCCGCGCGGGCCATCGTCCGGGCCGAGCGCCGGGCGTGAAGCGCGACCACGACGCCACGCTGGAGGCGCTGGTCGCGGGAATCGACGCCGCCGCACCGGGCGTCCCGGCGCCCGACACGGTGCCGACCGGCTTTCCGTCGCTCGACCGGATGGTGGGCGGCGGCCTCAGGCGCCAGGATCTGGTGGTGCTCGGCGGAGACGTGGGTAGCGGGAAGTCGGCGCTGGCGCTGGCCATGGCCGTGCGGGCGGCGCGGGCGGGCGTCCCCACCCTGTTCCTCTCCGGCGAGATGGCGCCCGAGCGGGTGCTGGAACGGGCACTCGCGTTCGAAGGCCGGGCCGCGGTGGACGACCTGCGCCAGGGCCGCCTCGACCCTGCCGTCCGGGCCGCGGTGGGCGCCGCCGCGGTCCGGCTGCGCGGCGCCCCGCTGTTGCTCCGGTCGCTGCCTGGGACGGCCTTCGACGAGATCCCGTCGTCGCTCGACCAGGTCCCCGGGCGCGCGCTCGTCGTCGTGGACTCGCTCCAGCTCACCCCCGCGCCCCGCGCCGCCGCCCGCCACGACGAGCGGATCGTGCTGGTCGTCCGCGCGCTCAAGGCGTTGGCGGTCGAGCGGAACCTCGCGGTCCTGGCGCTCTCGCAGCTCCCGCGGCACCGGCCCGACCGGCCGGACCCGCGACCGACGCTGGAGGATTTCGGCGCGCTGGGCGCCATCAAGCAGACGGCGGATCTGGTGCTGGGGATCTATCGGGAGGAGATGTACCGGCCGGGCCAGGGCGTGGAGGGAGCGACCGAGCTGATCGTCGCCAAGAATCGCAATGGTCCGACCGGATTCGTGGATCTCTTCTTCTATCCGCGGATGCTGCGGTTCGAGGATCTGCTCGACCCCGCGTAACGCAGCCGGCCGACCGGCTCAGGACGACGGCCGCGCCGCGGCGCTGTCGCGCTTGGGCACCACCGCGCCCGACAACTCGACCAGCGAGCCCTGTCCGCTGGGGTCGGCCAGAATTCGGACCCAGAGCGGCGGCCCGTCCCGCTGGGCCAGCAGCACGGTCGCCCCGTCAACGTCCTTGGCATCGTTCACCAGCCGCCAGCTCCCCTGCTTGAACACCTGCCGGTAATACGCGGCCACGCTCTCCGTGCTCGCCGGCGAGCGCACGGTGACCTGCAGCGCGTCGGGGCCGGCGGTGCGTTCGACGAAGCTCGGGTCGGGAGGGAGCGGCAGATTGGGCATCGCCTCGTTCATCTGGGCGACCTTGGGAGCCTTGTCGCCGCAGGCGGTGAGGGCGATGCAGAGCGCGAGGTACCGGATTGTGGGGGGGATCATAGGTCGGGGAGACTAGCGGCGGGCCCGCCGGCGGTCAAGTGGTCGCGTTGCCGCAAACGGCTGTCAGACTTATGTTTCCGGCCATCAACCTCGCCCGCTTCAAGGAGTTCGGCCATGGCCGGCCATAGCAAGTGGAAACAGATCAAGCGCAAGAAGGCCGTCACCGACGCCCGCCGCGCCTCTTCGTGGACCAAGGTCATTCGCGAGATCACGGTCGCCGCCAAGAGCGGCGGCGGGGATCCCGACGGCAACCCCCGCCTCCGGACCGCGATCGACGCGGCCAAGGCGGTCAACATGCCGAACGACAACATCGACCGCGCGGTCAAGAAGGGCACGGGCGAGCTCGAGGGCAGCGTCTACGAGGAGCTGACCTACGAGGGATACGGGCCCGGCGGTGCCGCGATCTTCATCGAGGCCACGACCGACAACCCCAACCGCACCGTGGCGGAGATCCGCCACGCCTTCAGCCGGAACGGGGGCAACCTCGGTGCCACGAACTCGGTCGCGTGGATGTTCGACCGCAAGGGTCAGATCTACCTCGACGCCACCCGGCTCGACGAGGACTCCACCCTCGAAGCGGCGCTCGACGCCGGCGCCGAGGATTTCGACCGCGAGGGCGATCAGTACATCGTGACCACCGCTCCCGCCGCCCTGCACACGGTGCAGGACGCGCTCAACGCGCGAAGCCTGGCGGTCGACTCCGCGGAGATCACCATGGTGCCCAAGAACACGGTCAGGGTCGAAGGGGCCGACGCCGAGCGCATCCTCAAGCTGATGGAGGTCCTGGAGGAGCTGGACGACGTCTCGAAGGTGTCCTCGAACTTCGACATCGACGCCGCGCAGCTCGCCGAGGCCGAGGCCTGAGCGCCCGCCCGTGAAAGTGCTGGGCATCGACCCGGGGACGGCCGTGCTCGGGTACGGCGTCGTCGAAGGTGTGACCGGTCGGCATCCGCGATTGCTGGAATGCGGCACCCTCACCACCACCGCCCGCGATCCCTTGCCCAGCCGCCTGCGCGTAATCCACGACGGGATCGCCGCGCTGCTGTCTCGCCACACGCCGGACGCGATCGCGGTCGAAAGCGCATTTTACGGGAAGAACGTGCGCACCACCGTCGTGCTGAGCCACGCCCGGGGAGTCATCCTGCTCGCGGCGGAGCAGGCGGGCGTGCCGATCGCGGAGTACTCGCCGGCGCAGGTCAAGAAGGCGGTGGTGGGTCGGGGAGGCGCGCTCAAGCCGCAGGTCGGCTACATGGTGGCGCAGCTGCTCCGGCTTCGGACCCCGCCCGCGCCGGCGGACGCGGCCGACGGCGTGGCGGTAGCGCTGGCGCATCTGCTGATCGGCACCCGGCAGGCGGCGTTCTTCCGCCAGGTCACCGGCGCGCGATGATCGCCACGGTGACCGGCGTGCTCGCCGAGCGGACCGCCGACACCATCGTCGTGCAGACCGACGGCGGCGTGGGCTACGCCGTGACGGTCCCGGCCGGCGTCGCCGAGCGGCTGCCCGCCACCGGCGTCCGCGTGAGCCTCTACACCGAACTGGTGGTGAAGGAGGACGACTGGTCGCTGTACGGGTTCGACCGGGCCGTCGAGCGGTTGGTCTTCCAGCGCCTGCTCGGCGCGAGCGGCTTCGGGCCCAAGCTGGCTCTCGCGCTGCTCTCCGCCCTGGGCCCGGAGCGCACCGTCCGGAGCGTGCTGGCGCGCGATCTCGCGGCGCTCAGCTCGGTCAGCGGCGTGGGCAGGAAGAAGGCTGAGCGACTCGTGCTCGAGCTGCAGGACAAGTTCGGTGATGTGACCGTCGAGCCGCCCGCCTCGCGTGCCGCCGGTACCGACGAGGCGCTGCGGGCACTGGTGGGCCTGGGCTACGCGCCTGTGGCCGCCGATGAAGCGGTGCGCGCCGCGTTGGCCGACGGCGCGCCGCAGGACGCCTCGCAACTGATCCGGCGAGCGCTGCAACAGCTCGCCGCCGCCCGGGGAGGGCGATGACCGTGATGATGAGCGTGGCCGCGATGACCGCCGAATGGAACTGCACCCGCTGCGGGAGCACCAACCGCAAGCTTGTGCCCACGACCACCACCAGCACGAGAGACCGCTGCAACCACTGCCGCGCGTGGCATGTCGTCGAGCCGGACGACCGTCCGGTGCGCTGGACCGCACGGCTCGAGGACTGATCGGTTGGAAAACGTGCGGCTGTTCACCCCGAAGGCGAAGGACACCATGAACAAGCTGCAGGTCACGACCCCCGAAGCCCTCCCCGAGGAGACCGGCGCCGACGCGGCGCTCCGGCCGTCGCGGCTCGAGGAATTCGTGGGGCAGGCGCAGGTGAAGGCGTCGCTGCAGATCGCGATCGACGCCGCCAAGGGTCGCCGCGAGTCGCTCGACCACACCCTGTTCTTCGGACCGCCGGGGCTGGGGAAGACCACGCTCGCGATGCTGATGGCCCGCGAGATGGGAGTCCAGCTTCGCACCACGTCCGGGCCCGTGCTCGAGAAGCCCGGCGACTTGGTCGGGCTGCTCACCTCGCTGGGCGCGGGCGACATGCTCTTCATCGACGAGATCCACCGGATGAAGCCGGCGCTCGAGGAGTTCCTCTATCCCGCGATGGAGGATTTCCGGGTGGACGTCCGAATCGCCGAGGGCCCGCACGCCCAGACCATTCCGATGGCGCTCGAGCGATTCACGCTGATCGGCGCCACGACCCGATTCGGATTGCTGACCCCGCCGATGCGGGCGCGGTTCGGGCTGGTCGAGCGGCTGGGCTTCTACCCCGCCGACGACCTCCAGCGGATCGTCACCCGCTCGGCGGACATCCTGCAGGTGCCGATCGACGACGCCGGCGCCGCGGAAATCGCCCGGCGGAGCCGGGGCACGCCGCGCGTGGCCAACCGCTTGTTGCGGCGGGTTCGCGACTACGCCCAGGTGAAGGCCGACGGCCGTATCAGCTCTGCCGTCGCCGACGCGGCGCTGGCCCGGCTCAACGTGGACGAGTTCGGTCTCGACGACATGGACATGCGCATCCTCACCACGATCATCGAGAAGTTCGGCGGCGGACCGGTCGGACTCGGCACCGTGGCCGTGGCCGTCGGGGAGGACGCCGGCACCTTGCAGGACGTGTACGAGCCGTACCTCATCCAGCAGGGCTTCCTCGAGCGCACGCCGCGCGGCCGCTGCGCCACGGCGCTCGCTTACCGCCGGTTCGGCCTCGCGCCCCCGGCCGGCCAGACCACGATCTTTGACGGCTGAGCCACCCATCCGCACCGCCGACTTCGAGTACGACCTGCCTCCTGAGCTGATCGCCCAGGAGCCGCTGCCCGAGCGCGCCGCGAGCCGCCTTCTGATGGTCCTCCGGGCCGACCGCCGGACGGGAAGCGCGACCGACCGCCGCGGGGCCGAACGGCCCGGGCGGGCACCCAGCCGCCGGTCCAGCGCGTCCTTCCGCCAGCCGGCGATGCCGCCCGACGATCGGCGGTCGGTGAACGGCGGCGTGCTGGTCGACTCCGTGTTCTCGCAACTTCCGTCGCTCATCCCCTCGGGCGATCTCCTGGTGCTCAATACCAGCCGCGTCCGGCACGCCCGCCTGCTCGGCGCCCGCGCCTCCGGCGCCCCGGCCGAGGTCCTGCTCGTCCATCCGGCGGCGGAGGAGAGCTGGATCGCGCTCGGGAAGCCGGGCAGCGCGCTCCAGCCGGGCAAGCAGGTCGCCCTCGGCGACGGGGTGGCGGTCGAGACGATCGAGGTGCTCGCCGACGGCTATCGGCGAGTCCGGTTCGTCGGCGCCCCGGCGGCGGAGGCCATCGCGCGGTTCGGGCGGCTGCCGCTGCCACCCTACATCCAGCGCGAGCCGACCGAGGTCGACGAGCGCCGCTACCAGACCGTCTACGCGCGGACGGAGGGGAGCGTGGCCGCGCCGACCGCCGGGCTCCACTTTACGACCGAGCTGCTGGACGCGCTCACGGCGAAGGGCGTGGTCGTCTCGGGGCTCGACCTCCAGGTCGGGCCGGGCACGTTTAAGCCGGTGGAGGTGGACGATCCGCGCCAGCACCCCATGCACCCCGAGCGCTACGAGATCTCCTCGCGGCTCGCGGGGCTGGTCGAGCTGGTGCGCGAGCAGGGCGGCCGGGTCTGGGCGGTAGGCACGACGGTCGTGCGCGCGCTCGAGAGCGCGGCGCAGGCCGACGGCACGGTGCGCTCGGGTGCCGGCGAGACCACCCTCATGATCACGCCGGGCTACCCGTTTCGGGTGGTCGACCGGCTGATCACCAACTTTCATCTGCCGCGCTCCACCCTGCTCATGCTCGTGAGCGCGTTCGCCGGCCGCGAGCTGACGCTGGCGGCCTACGCCCACGGCGTGTCCGAACGGTATCGGTTTTACTCGTATGGCGACGCGATGGTGATCCTGTGACGGTCGGCGAACGGGGCACGTGCACGTCATCCTAAGAGTGCGTTGCGAAACCTCCCGACGGGTCACCCTGAGCACAGCGAAGGGGGCATGCGTCGAGGCATGGCTCCTTCGCTGCGCTCAGGATGACTCGGTATTGAAACGCACTCGAAGCGGAGCGAAGGATCGGGTGGGTAGTGCGAGTGAACCCCGAGCCTCCTTCGCGTGCCCGGGCCGATCCTTTACTCCGCTCCGGATGACCACCTCGGCCGTCCCGCGACGGCCCGCAGCCTGATGTTCGAGTTCCGCCTCGAAGCCACCGAGGGCCTCGCTCGCGCCGGCGCGCTCACCCTGCCCCACGGCGAGATCCTGACCCCCGCCTTCATGCCCGTGGGCACCCACGGGGTCGTTCGGGGCCTGAGTCCCGGCGACGTCCGCCGCACCGGCGCGCAGATCGTCCTCGCCAATACCTACCATCTGCACCTCCGTCCGGGCGCGGAAGTGGTTCAGGCGATGGGCGGCCTCCACCGCTTCACTACGTGGCCGCATCCCATCCTGACCGATTCGGGCGGATTCCAGGTGTTCTCGCTCGAGGGTCTCCGGCGAATCAGCGAGGACGGAGTCGAGTTCCAGAGCCACGTGGATGGGACCTACCGCACGCTTACGCCCGAGCGCGCCGTGGAAATTCAGTGGGCGCTCGGCGCCGACGTGGCCATGGTGTTCGACCACGTCGTACCGGGGCAGGCCCCGCATGAGCTCGCGCGCGAGGGGATGGAGCGCACGATTCGATGGCTGGATCGGTGCAAGCGGCGGCACGAGGAGCTGGCGGGCGCTCAGGCGGTCGGACGGTCGGACGGTCAGGCGGCCGGATGGAACGGTGAGATGGAAAGCGCCCCGAGCGGCGGCACAACCGACCGTCCGGCCGGCCGGCCGGCAGACCGCCTGTCTGACCGCCAGACCCTCTGGCCGATCATCCAGGGCGGCACCCACGATGACCTGCGCCTCCGGTCGCTCGAGGGCACTCTCGCGCGCGGCCCCTGGACCGGCATCGCGATCGGCGGGCTCTCGGTCGGCGAGCCCAAGCCCGTCATGCACCGAGTGCTGGAGACGCTCGAGCCCGTCCTGCCGCGCGAGACCCCCCGTTATCTTATGGGAGTCGGGTTTCCTGCGGACTTGCTCGAAGGGATCGCCCGGGGCGTGGACCTGTTCGACTGCGTCGCCGCGACGAGAAACGGCCGCCACGGGACCGCCTGGGTGGCCGACGGCCGGGTGAACGTCCGGGGGGCGGCGCTGAAGGGCTCGACCGAGCCCCTCGACGCCGAGTGCGATTGCGAGACCTGCACCACCTATCCCCGCGGCTACCTCCGACACCTGTTCGTCGTCGGCGACATGCTCGGGCTCCGGCTGGTCTCGCTGCACAACATTCGCTTCCTGGTCCGGCTCGGCGAGCAGGCGCGCGCCCACGTCCTGGCCGGCACGTTCGACGGTTGGAGCCGCGCGTGGCTCCGCCGCCACTCCGCTCGCGGTAGGTGAGGACACGACATGCTTCAGGCACAGACCGGACTCGGCGGCGGACTCCCCGTGCTGCTGCTGCAGATGGCGGCCATCGGCCTCGTCTTCTACTTCCTCATCCTGCGGCCGTCCAGCCAGGCGCGGAAGAAGCACGCCGAGCTGCTCAGCAACCTCAGGAAGGGCGACGAGGTGATGACCAGCGGCGGCCTTATCGGCCGGGTGAAGGACATCAAGGAGGTCGAGTCGGACGGCGCCAAGGAGACCCGCGTCACCATCGAGACCGGCACGGCCACGGTGCTGGTCGAGCGTTCGCGGATCGTCCGCATCGGCGGAGCCGGCGGCGCCACCGCGCCCGGAGCGGCGCCGGCATGAGCCTGCGTGTACTGCATCTGCTCGGCTCACCCGTGCTCCGGCAGCGGAGCGCGGAGGTCGGCACCGTCGACGAGGAGACCCGCCAGCTGGTGGACGACATGTTCGAGACGATGGACGCGGCCCGGGGCGTCGGCCTCGCCGCCAACCAGGTCGGGGTGGCCCGCCGGGTGGCGGTGGTGGACGCCGAAGAGGACCGGTTCGAGATGATCGATCCGGTCATCGTCGAGAGCGAGGGCCGCGGGGCCGCGGAAGAGGGCTGCCTCTCCATCCCCGAGATTTATGGCGAGGTGAGCCGGCCCGAACGCGTGGTGCTCGAGGCCACCGACCGGAACGGGCAGCGCTTCCGCAAGGAGGCCACCGGACTCAAGGCCCGCGCGATTCAGCACGAGATCGACCACCTCGACGGCATCCTGTTCCTGGATCACCTGAGCCTGGTGCGGCGGCAGGTGCTCCTCGCCCGCTACCGGCGCGAGCACAAGGACGATACCAGCTACACCAAAGAGGTGCAGGCGGAATCCGCCCGGTCGGAGTGATGCGGATCGTCTTCTTCGGGACCCCGGAGTTCGCGGTGCCCTCGTTCCGGGCACTGCTCCGGGAACGGTACCACGTAGCGGGCGTGGTCACGCAGCCGGACAAGCCACAGGGCCGGTCCCGCACCACCCTGGTCCCGCCACCGGTCAAGGCGGAGGCCGCCGCCGCCGGGATCCCCGTCCTCCAGCCCACGCGCCCCCTGGGCGACGTCTTCCTTGCCGGCCTCCGGCGGCTCGAGCCCGACCTCGGCATCGTGGTGGCCTACGGCCACCTGCTGCTGCCCGCCGTACTCTCGCTCCCCTCCCTCGGCATGATCAACGTGCATGCGTCGCTGCTCCCGCGCTGGCGCGGCGCCGCGCCGATTCAGCACGCCATCCTGGCCGGTGATGCCGAGACCGGGATCAGCATCATGCGGATGGAGGCCGGCCTCGACAGCGGCCCGGTGCTGCACCGGCGGGCGACACCGGTGGGCGAGGAGGAGAGCGCCGGCGCTCTGGCCGCGCGGCTGGCGGAGCTGGGCGCCACCGCGCTGGTGGAGGCGCTCTCGCTCGTCACGGCCGGGCTCGCCCGCCCGGAGCCGCAGGATCCGGCCGGCGTGACCTTCGCGCCCAAGATCGATCGGGAGAGCGCGCGGCTCGACTGGCGCCGCGATGCCCTGACGCTCGCACGCCAGGTGCGTGCGTTCGATCCCGCGCCCGGCGCCTGGACCACACACGGCGAGGCCCCGCTCAAGCTCTTCGGCGCGGTCCCGGCCGCCGAGCGGGGCGAGCCCGGCGCCGTGCTGGCCGCGGACGAGCGGCTCGTGATCGCGTGCGGCGACGGTGCGCTCGCCGTGCGGGAGGCGCAGCCCGCCGGCCGCACCCGCCTCGCCGTGGCGGACTGGGTGCGCGGGCGCGGCATCACGGTCGGGGCGCGGCTCGCGTGAGGCCGCTCCCCCGCCTCCATGCGGTGACCGACGCGACGGTCGTCGCGCTCGCCGATTTCGGCGTGCGCGCCGCCGCCATCGCGGCCGCCGGTCCGGCGGTGGGGCTCCACGCCCGGGACCGGACGGCGGGGGGCGCCGCGCTCGCGCGGCTCGCGACCCACCTGCTCACGCTCGCCCGGCCACCGGAGGCGGCGGTGTTCGTGAACGGGCGGCCGGATATCGCCGCCGCGCTCGGGGCGCAGGGCGTCCAGCTCGCCGCCGGCGACCTCTCACCGGCCGATGCGAGGCGGGTCCTGGGACCGGGGTGGATCGGCCGGTCCATCCACAGCCTCGCGGAGGCGGAGCAGGCGGTCGCTGCAGGCGCCGACTTTCTGGTCGCGGGGAGCGTGTTCGAGACCCCGAGCCATCCGGGGCGGATCGCGGCCGGCCTCGAGCTGGTCCGCGCCGCGGCGGCGCTCGGACGACCGGTGATCGCCATCGGCGGGATCGACCCCGCGCGAGCGGCGGAGGCACGCGACGCCGGCGCCTACGGCGTCGCCGCCATCCGGGCGCTTTGGGGAGCCACCGACGCGGCCGCGGCCGCCCTGGCGCTGCTGGCGCCGTGGTCGGAGGCCGCGTGAGGGACGTGGCCGTCATCATCAACGGCGAGCCGCGCTGCGTGCCCGGTCCCGCGACGCTGCTCGACCTGCTGGCGCACCTCGGGCTCGATCCCCGGACGGTCGTGGTGGAGCTCAACCGCGAGATCGTACGCCGTCCTCAGCTCGGCGCGACCGCGGTGGCGGCGGGGGACTCGATCGAGCTGGTGCACTTCGTCGGCGGCGGGTGAACGCGGCTATCTTTCGCTCATCCCGACGGGAGTCGGCCCGAGCGGAAGCGAAGGATCGGGTGGGTGGTACGGGTGAGCGCGAGGCTCGCTTGCACCCCCCGACCGATCCTTCGCTCCGCTCGGGATCGCACCGTGACCCCAGCATTCGAGGAGCACAGATGTCCAGCACCATCGCCCAGGACACCCTGACCGACGCCCCGCTCACCCTCGCGGGCCGGAGCTTTCGCTCGCGGCTCATGGTCGGGACAGGGAAGTACCGCAGTAACGACGACATGGTGCGGGCCATCGAGGCCTCGGGCGCCGAAATCGTCACCGTCGCGGTGCGGCGCGTCGACCTGGACCGCACCCGGGAAGACGGCGTGCTCTACCACTTGAGCCCCGACCAGTACTTCCTGCTCGCCAACACCGCCGGGTGCTACACCGCCGATGAAGCGATCCGCTACGCCCGGCTCGCGCGCGAGGCCGGCTTCAATGACTTCGTCAAGCTCGAGGTCATCGGCGACCGGGAGACGCTGCTGCCCGACACCGAGGGGCTGCTCGCCGCGGCCCGGACATTGGTCCACGAGGGATTCCAGGTGCTCGCCTATACCAACGACGACCTCGTCACGGCGCTCCGCCTCGAGGACGCCGGCTGCGCGGCGATCATGCCGCTCGCCTCGCCCATCGGCAGCGGCCTCGGCCTGGTCAACCCGTTCGGCATCCGCACGATCAAGCGCCGGCTCGCGGCGCCGGTCATCGTGGACGCCGGCGTCGGCACCGCGTCCGACGCGTGCGTGACCATGGAGCAGGGCGTCGACGGCATCCTGATGAACACTGCCCTGGCGGAGGCGCAGGATCCCGTGGCGATGGCTCGGGCCATGGGACTCGCGGTCGAGGCCGGGCGCCTGGCATACCTCGCGGGCCGCATGCCCAAGCGCGAGATCGCGGTGCCATCGAGCCCGGCGCGAGGGATGCTCGGGTAGATCGTTGCCACATTCACCACGATGGCACGCAGGGCTGCGAAACACCGCAGTCTGCCTGGGCCCCTCTCCGTGCACCTTCGGGCTCTTCGCGGTGAATGGTCGATGATATCCGCCACCGAAGGCCTGAAGGCCAGGCGGGCCGCGTTCGCCGTGCTGACGCAGGTCCGCGCGGGGCGGCCGTTCGACGCCGCGCTCGACCGGGCGGTCCAGCAGCTCGGCGATGCGGACCGCCGGCTGGCGCACGAGCTCGCAGCCGGCGTGCTGCGCGGCCAGAGCGCGCTGGACGCGCGGCTCGCCCCGCTCGTGCCACGCGGTTGGGCGAGCGTGGGCCCGGAGCTCAAGGAAGTGCTGCGGCTTGGCGCCTTCCAGCTGACGGGGCTTGACCGCGTGCCGGCCCACGCCGCCGTGGACACCAGCGTGGCCCTCGCCAAGGAGACGGGAGGGGCCCGGGCAGGAGGCTTCGTGAACGCCGTGCTTCGCCGTTTGACTGCGGGCACCATCGAGGCCGACGGAGAGCCGACCGCGGTAGAGGCGCACCGGTCGCGCACGCCCGCGGAGCTCGCGCAGGCCGAGTCGCATCCGCAGTGGCTGGTGGAGCGCTGGATGCGGCGGTTCGGGGAAGACGAGACGGCCGCCCTGCTTCGATGGAACAACACCCGGCCGCGCCTCGTGCTCCAGCCTGCGCGGGACGGAATCGCGGATCTCGAGCGGCGGTGGCGTGACGCGGGGATCGCGGTCGAGCCCGCACCGTTCGGCGCCGGACTGATGACCGACCGCCCGCGCCCGCAGGAGCTCCCGGGATACGTGGAGGGCGCGTTCGTGGTCCAGGATCCGGCGCAAGCGCTGCTCGCGTGGTATGCCGACCTGGGTGCCGACACGGTCCTCTACGACGCGTGCGCCGCGCCCGGTGGCAAGAGCATCTCCCTCGGCCGGGGCGTGGCGCGGGTGGTCGCGGGGGACGCGAGCCGGGCGCGGGTCCGGCGCCTCGCCCTGAACCTGAGGCGGGCGGGGAGCGGCCGCGAGCACGCGGTGGTGGCGGACACGCGCCGCCCGCCGGTGCGCGCGGCCGGCGCGGTACTGGTAGACGCACCGTGCCTCGGCACCGGCACCTTTGCGCGCCATCCCGACGCCCGCTGGCGGGTGACACCCGAGGCGCTCGCGACTCTCGCGGATCAGCAGGCGGAGCTGCTCGATGGAGCGGCCGGCGCCGTGGCCCCCGGGGGAGTCCTGGTGTACAGCACCTGCTCGATCGAGCCCGAGGAGAATCAGCGCCAGGTGGAGCGCTTCCTGGCGCACCACCCCGAGTTCCGGCGGGAGCCGAGCGACACCTTTCCCGCCGCCCTGACCTCGCCCGAGGGGGATCTGATGATCCTGCCGCAGCGGCATCACATGGACGGCGCGTTCGCGGCCCGGCTGCGGCGTTCAGCGTGAGAACCCGGCGGCACACCTCGCCCACGTTTGGCGCGCTCCGGTCCGCCCCATGGGGGCGATTCGCCCGCGACCTGGGGCTCGTCGCGCTCACCTTCGTCGTGGGCTACGTCGTCTCCTCCTACTGGATGACGCCGGGCTCGCTGGTCGAGGACGATCACGCGATCCCCCGAGTGCTGGGAATGCCCATGGCCGATGCGAGGACCGCCGTCGCCTCCGCCGGCTTTCGCGCGCGGATCGAAGGCGAACGCCCCAGTCCCGCGGTTCCCCGGGGCGGCATCGTGTGGCAGGATCCGCCACCGGGGACGGTCGCGGCGCCCAACGCGGTCGTGCAGCTGGTCTCGAGCGCGGGGCCGGCCCCGGTCACCGTGCCCGACGTCATCGGGTTCGCGCTGCCATACGCGGAGAAGGTGATCGATGCCGCGGGCATCAAAGTGGGAAGGGTCGACACCGTCCGCGGGGGAGGCCCCGAGGCCGGCGTGGTCATCGCCATGCGGCCGGCGCCAGGTAACGGCCGCCCCCGAGGCGCTCCCGTGGACCTGGTGGTGAGCGGCGCGGCCGGAGGTGGCCTGTGACCGCGCGCATCGCCCCGAGCATGCTGAGCGCCGACCTGGGACGGCTGCGGGAGCAGATCGGTCAGGTCGTGGCCGGCGGGGCCGAATGGATCCACGTGGACGTCATGGATGGCCGGTTCGTCCCCAACCTCACCTTCGGGGCACCGGTCATCCGCGCCCTCCGGCGGCTCACCGACCTGCCGCTCGACGTGCACCTCATGGTCACGCAGCCGGAGCACTACATCGCGGAGTACGCCGACGCGGGCGCGAGTGTGTTCACGTTCCACCCGGAGGCCACGGTACACGTGCAGCGGCAACTCGCCGCCGTGCGTGAGCGGGGAATGCAGGCCGGCCTCGCCCTCAACCCCGGGACACCGCTCGCACTCATGGAGGAGGTCGTGCCCGACCTCGACCTCGTTCTGGTCATGTCGGTCAACCCGGGCTACGGCGGACAATCCTATCTGCCCTCCGCCACCGACAAGATCCGACGGGTTCGCGCGCTGCTCGACCGCCACCGGTCCCGCGCCACCCTGGAAGTGGACGGCGGCATCACCACCGACACCATCGCCGGGGCCTGGGGCGCGGGGGCTGACACCTTCGTGGCCGGTACCGCGGTGTTCGGCACAACCGATCCGGCGGAGGCGGTGCGCGAGCTGGCGCGTTGCTGCGCCGTGCGCGTCTGAGGCGTCTCATGTCCAAGCAATGGATCTTCGCCGGACTGATCGTCGCGGGTGTGGCGGCCGGCGCCACCATCATGACCAAAGTCGGGAGCGAGGTGGCGCCGGTGCAGGTCGGCGCCACGGCGCCGGAGTTTCACGCCATCGATCTCGCCACGGGCGACTCGGCGTCCCTTCGGGAGCGCTACCGCGGCAAGGTGACGCTGGTGAATATCTGGGCCACCTGGTGCGTGCCCTGCCGGGTCGAGATGCCGGCGATGGAGCACCTCTACTCCGCCCTCGCGCCGCGTGGTTTCTCTATCGCCGCGGTGAGCGTGGACGAGGGCAGCCCCGACGACGTCCGCGCCTTCGGCCGGGAGCTGGAGCTGAGCTTCGACCTGCTGCAGGACCGCTCGGGCCGGATCCAGCAGACGTACCAGACCACCGGCGTGCCGGAAAGCTTCCTGCTCGACCGCCGCGGCGTCATCGTCAAGCGCATCATCGGGGCGCAGGACTGGAACTCGCCCGCGAACCGCGCTCTGGTCGAGCGGCTCCTGGACGAGACCGGGTCGTGAGGTGAGCCTTCGCGGCGCGCTGTTCGCGGACCTGCCCCTCAAGGTCACCTCGCTCGCGCTCTCGGTGTTCCTCTGGTTCCTGGCGGCGGGCGAGGAGCCGGCGAGCGCGCTCGTGCCCGTCGATCTCACCGTGCGGCCCCCGTCAGGACGGACCGTGGTCCGCACCGCCGGTCCGGTCCGTGCCTTGGTCTCCGGCCCCAGGCGCGAGCTGCTCAAGCTCTCCGCCTCACCGATGCGGGTGACTCGCGTGCTTTCGGATACCACCGTCGCCGACCAGATCGATGTCGAGCTCGGCCCCGGCGATCTCGAGCTGCCGCGCGGCGTGGACGTCCACATTCAGGATGTCGAGCCGCGGACCGTCGCCGTGGAGCTCGATTCGACCTTCCAGCGGGTCGTCCCGGTGCGGGCCGAGGTGCGGCTGCCGCCCGAGGCAGGGCACGTGCTCAGCGCCATCGCCGTGGTGCCCGGGACAGTCCGACTGCTCGGCCCGCGCGAGGCCATCCAGGCGATCGACTCCGTCCGCACCCAGCCCCTGGAGGTGGCCCAGGCCGACGGCAGCGTCGAGCAGCCACTTCCGCTCGACACCTCCGGCTTCGGCCGGGTGCGAGTGGTACCCTCGGAGGTGACGGTGCGGGTCGACGTGGAGGCCGCCGGCGAGCGCACCCTGACCGGCGTCGCGGTCCGCCTGCCGAGCGACCTCGCGGCGGTGGCGCGGCCAGAGCGGACGACGGTGGACGTGCGCGTGCGCGGCGCCACGGCCCGGCTCGGCCGCCTCACCCGCGACAGCGTGCCGGTGGTGGTGGACTGGAACGGACCACCGGGCCCCGGCCGCGTGAAGCTCCGGGTCCTGGCACCCGCCGGCCTCGAGGCCGCCGCGGTGCCGGACAGCATCGCCCTGACTCGGCGGGGCACCGATGGCTGAGTGGATCCTCGGCATCGAGACCTCCTGTGACGAGACCTCGGCCGCGGTGCTCCGGCAGCGGGGCGCGACGACGGAGCTCGCCGGACTCGCCATCCTGTCGCAGGACGTGCATCGCATCTTCGGAGGCGTGGTGCCCGAGCTCGCCAGCCGAGCGCACGTGCAGACACTCGGCTCGGTGGTGGATCGCGCCCTGGCCGATGCCGGCATCGGGCTCACTCGACTCGACGGCGTCGCGGTTACGGCGGGGCCCGGACTGGTCGGCGCGCTGCTGGTGGGAGTGATGCACGGCAAGACCCTGGCCTACAGCCTGGACCTGCCGCTCATCGGCGTGAACCACCTCGAGGGGCACCTGTTCGCGCCGACCCTCGAGGACCCCGAGCTTGCACCGCCCTTTGTTGCGCTGCTCGTCAGCGGCGGCCACACGATGCTCCTCGACGTGCCCGCCTGGGGCGAGTACCGCCTCCTGGGGCAGACGCTCGACGACGCGGCCGGGGAGGCGTTCGACAAGGTCGCCAAGCTGCTCGGCCTGGGCTATCCGGGAGGCGCGGCGATCGAGCGGCTCGCGCGCGAAGGCAGGCCGGGGCGGTTCCGGTTTCCCCGACCGATGCTGCAGGAGCTCGAGCGCGACGGGCCGAACCAGTACGCCTTCTCCTTCAGCGGCCTCAAGACCGCCGTCCTGCGGACGGTGCGTCCCACACCCGGCGGCGCGCCCACGGTCTTCGACGACGCCGACCGCGCCGACATCGCGCTCGCCTTCCAGGAGGCCGCCGTGGACGTGCTCACGGCCAAGACCGCCCGGGCGGCCGACGCGCTGGGCTATGCCACTGCGGTGGTGGGCGGAGGGGTCGCCTGCAACCGCGCGCTCGTGGCGCGCCTGCGCGAGCGGCTGGCAGGGCGGGCGCGCGTGAGCGTGGCGTCCCCCCGACTCAACACCGACAACGCGGCCATGATCGCCGCCGCGGGCGCGTGGCGGCTCGCTCGTGGGGAGCGAAGCGGCTGGGAGCTCGAGCCCCGCGACGACCTGCCCCTCCCCGGTCTGACCCTTCCCCTTCCCACTACCGGATCCGACGCGTGACGATTCATCCCTTCAAGATTCCCCTGCCCTTCTTTCCGCACGAGCTGACCGGCTACGGGCTGATGATGATGGTCGCCTTCCTCATGGCGGGCTGGTTGGTCGCGCTCGAGCTCCGGCGGCGGCAGCTGGCCGAGGACTACTCGGCCGACATGGTGGCGGCCGCGGTCATCGGCGGCATCATCGGGGCCAAGCTCTGGTACGTCGCGCTCACCCGCGATCCCGGCGCCCTGTTCGAGCGCGGCGGCTTCGTCTGGTACGGCGGCTTCCTCGGTGGAACCGCGGCGGTGATCCTGAACGGCTGGCGGCTCCGCGTGCCGCTTCGCTGGACCATGCAGCTCGTCGCGCCCGCGCTCGCCGCGGCCTACGGACTGGGACGCGTCGGGTGCTTCCTCGTCAACGACGACTACGGGCGCCCGAGCGGCCTGCCGTGGGCCGTGAAGTTTCCCGAAGGCCTGCCACCGTCCACCGCCGGCAATCTGCACCAGCTGTTCGGCGTGCCGGTGCCGGCCGGCATCGCGCCCGGCACGGTGCTGGCCGTCCATCCGACGCAGCTCTACGAGACCGCGCTGATGCTGGGTGCGTTCTTCGTGCTGTGGGCGTGGCGGAAGCAGGATCGGCCGGTAGGTTGGCTGTTCGGCATGTACCTGATCTTTGCCGGGATCGAGCGGTTTCTGGTGGAGATCCTGCGGGCCAAAGACGACCGCCTGCTGGGACCGTTCACGCTGGCACAGCTCACGTCGGTGATCCTGGTCGGCGTCGGCGTCTATATCCTCAGCGCGTGGCGCGGCGAACCGAACCCGGCCCCGGGGGCCTATCTGACGGGTGACAAGGAGCTGGCGGCGTCAAAGAGTTAGACAGTTTTCGAAGCCGATGTCGCACATACACTTGCGAGAAAAAATTGAAACTCGTCTCATTGCTTGACAGCCTGGGGGCCGGAAACGCAGGTTCTGGCACAAGTCTAACTATTCAGTGATAAACGACTTACCAATTCGTGGCCCTATTGGCACTCCTCTTGCCCTTGAGGGAGGAGAGAAGTCGAACAGACTTCGCTCGAAAGTGGTAGGTCGAAGAAGGGTGGAGCGGGCACTTCGGCCTGTCTCCGTAAACTCAGGGGGCGATCTACCACCTCTTTATCGAACGGCCCGTCCAGTGGACGGGCCGTTCGACTTTGCGCCACGCGGCGGCTTCGACCGCGACGCTTCGAGTCCTAGGCCGCGGCTGTCACGGAGCGAGCAGGTCGCGGTCCGCGACGATCAGCCCGTCGCGGTCAGCGTACAGATGGGCTCCCGGGGTGAACGTGACGCCTGCGAACGTCACGGCCACACCACGCTCCCCGCCTCCCTGCCGGGCGCTCCTCCGGGGCACGACGTTGAGCGCCTTGATGCCGACCGGGGTCGCGGAGAGCTCCGCGGTGTCCCGGACGCAGCCGTACACCACGAGCCCGATCCAGCCGTTCTGGTGCGCCAGCGCGGCGAGCTTGCCGCCGACCAGCGCGGTTCGGAGCGAGCCTGCGCCGTCCACCACCAGCGCCCGGCCTCGGCCGTGCATTTCGAGCGTCTCGCGCACCAGCGCGTTGTCCTCGAGCACGCGGACGGTCTCGATCGGGCCCGCGAAGCTCGGTGCCCCGCCCCAGTCGCGGAACAGTGGCTCCGCCACGCGGACCTGGGGTCCGAACTCGTCGCAGAGATCGGCGGTCGCGAACGGCATCACTCCGGGGAGCCTCACCGGGGAGGCCGCTTGGAGGGGACCGCGGCGTCGGGGGCGAGATGCCGCCGCATGCGTTCGACTTCCGCCCGCATCTCGGCCAGATCGGCCTCCATCCGCTCGAGCGAGCGGGTCAGCTCCACGCCGACGTGGGCGCTGAGCGACTCGCCGGAGGAGCGCAGGGCCGCGGCGGCTGGGCGCGGGGCCGGCCCGGCCGGGCGTGCCTCGGGCATCATCACGGACGTCACGCCGCGCACGCGGCGCGGCTCCAGGACGAAGTTCCACACCAGCGCCACCACCGCCAGCAGAACCAGCACCAGCTGGGCACCCAGCGATTCGACGGTGGGATAGATGCCGAGGGCGGGAAGTCGCGGCGCCCAGGAGACGATCGTGGTTCCCACCAGGCCACCCTCCTGCAGCTCGGCGATGCCCTTCCCCGCGAACACGAACGCCATGTAATAGAGAAACGCGCTGGTGACCGCGAAGAACGGTTTCAGCGGGAGGCGCACGCCGAACCGGCTGATGGCCACATAGACCGCCACCAGCACTACCGACCCCGCCAGAATTCCCGCCACCACGGGCATCGCGCCTCCGGCCGTGCCGGCCACGAACAGCGCCTTGTAGAACAGCACGGTCTCGAAGCCTTCTCGGTACACGGCCAGGAACGCCGCGCTGGCGAGGGCCAGCGCCGAACCGCTGTCGAGCGCATCCTGCACCTTACTCTTCACGAAGTGGTTCCACTTGACCACTTCCATCTTGGAGAGGAGCCAGTAGCTGACGTAGAACAGCACGACGGTGGCCACGACCATCGTCCCGCCCTCGAGCGCCTCGCGGTGGGCGGGACTGAGGACGAAAATGGTCTCGAGGGCCACGGCGGTGAGCAGGCTGGCGCCGATGGCGGCGCCAACCCCGATGTTGATGTCCCGCTTCCGGTGGGACGCGCCCATCTTCGAGAGAAAGGTCATCAGGGCGCCGACGATCAGGATCGCCTCGAGGCCCTCGCGCAGCATGATGATGAACGACTGCAGGAAGAGATTGGACGCCGACGTCCGATCGCTCAGCGTGCGCTCGGCGTTCTCGAGGCCGGCCTCGAGCTGCCCGCGCAGCGCGCCGAGCTCGGCCTGCGTGGCGCCGCCTGCGGCGCGCGTGCGGAGCGACGCGAACGACGTCTCCAATCCGGCCGCAAGCCCCGGGTTCTTGGCGCGAACGCCGCGCTCGACCTGCTCGAACGTCATGTAGGCGTCGAAGGCCCGGGCGCTCGCGCCGGGATCCCCGGTGCGCGCCAGGCGGAACGCCGAGTCGAGCTCGGCCCGCACCTGGTCGAACACATGAGCGGTGGCGGCGCCGGTATGGTCCGCCTGGAACGTGCGCACCGCGGCGAGGCGGCCGATGGCCTCGGGCTCGCTGCGATCGGCCACGCCGAGCGCGGCGAGGACCTCGTCGTCGGACATCTTCCCCGTCGTGGCGAACGTCCGAAGCGAGGGCGGCACATCGCCGCGCGGCGCCGGCAGCCGCAGCACGCTGGCATACAGCGCCACGGCCCAGCGATCCTCGGCCGGCAGGCGCCCCTCGAATGCCGGCATGGCCGTGCCGACGGTGCCGATGCTGATGCGACGGAAGTAGTCGAGGGGGGATACGTCGTGCAGGGCGGGGCCATCGGCCAGGTTGGCGGGCGGCGGCTCGAGCCCGGCCGCGAGGCTCCCATCGCCGCGGCCCACCGTCCCATGGCAGCCGGCGCAGTTGGCCTGGTAGACCTCGGCGCCGCGGGCGAGCGAGGGCGTCAGCGCGGGGAGCTCATCGAGAGTGATGCCGAGGCGCTGCGTGAGTCCCGCCGCCAGCGACCGGACCCGGCCGTCCAGCGAGTCGGGGGGGGCGATGGCCCGGACCAGACGGAGCATCCCGTCGATGTCCGTCGTGGCAGCGCGGCCCGCGTCTTCGGGCAGCAGAGCGGCCGAGCGGCGGGCTTCCTGGAGAAACAGCGCCGCTTCCTCCACCTCGGCCCGCGCCACCACCCGTCCGTCGGCGACGCCGTTCCGATACTCCTGGGCCGCGAGCTGCGCCGTGGCGGCGACTCGCCTGGCAACGGGCGCGCGGTCCTGCGCCCCCACCTGCTGGGGCTGTTGAGCCTGCGCCAACCCGGCCGTGGCGAAGAGGATGCCGACGAGGCCGCCGATGAGAATCATTTTCACCCAATTTGAGATCCCAGCGCGGAAATTAGAATCGGATAGTCGGAATTGCTAGAGGCGGAGGGGCGGTGCGCACGGGTTGGACGGGTTGGACGGGTTGGACGGGTTAGCGCCAAGCTAACGCATCGTCACCCGAGCGCAGCGAGGGATCTTGCCCGGTAAGGGCTCGACCTCGGCCCGAGAAGGTCCCTCGCTGTGCTCGGGATGACAGCGCCCCGCCGGCGACCCTATTCCGTCCTCTCCGTCCTCTCAGCCCGTCCCCACCACCGCCACCGCCCCAGCCGAGGTCGCCGAATGGGTGAGGGAGACCTGGACCGTGAGCCCACCGTGCTCGGAGGACAGTCGCTCGGCCAGGCCGTGGAGCCGGATGGCGGGGCGGCCGTCGGCATCGCGGGTGACCTCGATTTCACGCCAGCCGACGCCGCGCGCTCCGGGCAAGGACTGGAGCGCCTTGTACACCGCCTCCTTCGCGGCAATCCGCGCGGCGGCGTGGCCGGTTGGATCCGGGCGGGTGCCGAGATAGGCACGTTCCTCGTCGGTGAAGAACCTCTGCATAGCGTGCTCACCCTTGTGCGAGAGGAGCCGGGCCACCCGGTCGAGATCCACGAGGTCCACGCCCACGCCGATCACGTTCACAGGTGGGTCCACCAGAAAGTCGCGAGCCCTTCGAGCACCGGCGGGACCGGCAGGTAGCCGCCCAGCACGAGCCCGACGTATGCAGCCGCCGCAACTGCAAGCACGGTCACCAGCCACACGGGCCAGGTGGGCCGGCGCCAGCTCCGGACCGCGCCGACTTCCGAGGCCCAACGCTGCTGCTCGGCCCGGGCGGCGAGATCGAGCGCAATCCATGCCGACTCGAGGCGCCGCGCCGCCGAGCCCAGGGCCTCGGGCCAGGCCGATGCGCCCCCGGTGTGCGCGGCCTGCTCCAACGTGTCGAGTGCCGCGACAAAGGGGGCGCCGCCGCTGCCGAGCCGCGCCGCGATCGCCCGGGCATCCTCGTCGGTCAGCTCGAGCCGCTTGAGCCGCCGCGGTGGAAACCGCGACTCCGCCGCCGCGAGGCGAAGGCCGGCGTTCGCCTCCGCCACGATCCGCGCGGCCGTCGTGGCGACCGTCTTCTCCCACACCCGGAGCCATTCGAGACGGCCGAGGGAGGCCATGGCCCCGGCCCGATCGCCGCCGGCCGCGAACGACCGCGCCGCGCCGGCGAGGTCGAACAGGCCGGTCACGAGCTCCAGCCGTACGTCATCGAGAGGTACCCGAAGCGCGGCGGGCCCGGCGGGAGGCGGATCGATGAGCCGGCCGAGGGCCGGGCCCAGCTCGGGCACGAGCAATACGTCGGACTCGGAGGCCATCGTCACGAACGGGCGAGCACGGCGGGTGTGCCGGTGCGGGACTCGAAGCGGCGCACGAAGTCGGCAAGCGACTCGGCGGTGAAGGCCGCTCGATCGATCCCGGAGGCGCGGATGGCGCCCTCGATCGCGGCCGGTTCGCCTTCCACCTCGAGCAGCGGGTCCATCCGCGGATACCGCTCCAGCCTGAGGGCCGCACCGCCCAGCTCGAGCACCTCGACCTCGCGGTCGATCGCGTGCAGCACGTCGTAGCCCAGCGCCCGGAGAAGCGCGTGCGGGGAGTCGCCGCCGGCGAGGGACAGCTCGATCTCTTCGCGCTGCTTGTACCCCTCGGCTGACAGCCGCGCCGGACCCTTCCAGGCCAGCTCCGCGCGGGTGAGCCCGCCGGCATCGTGGTAGGTCCGTACCCGCAGCACTTCGTCCCGGATCGCGAGCTCGCCGGCGTGGTCGTAGCGGCGGTCGCTCATGCGACCGCGAAACCGCTCGCGTGCGCCGGCGCGGAGCAGGCGTTCGCGGAGCGCCGCCGGATCCGGGATGACCGCCTTGAGCTCGAGCTCAGCTGGCATGGGGACTCGCTGCGCTCGAGGAGATGGAGAGGGCGCGGAGAGGACGCAATGGTCGCATGCCGATTCGCCGATCGCCTCCGGTGAGCTTACACCTCTCCGTCTTCTCCGTCTTCTCCGTCTTCTCCGTCCTCTCCCTCATCCGAAAATCGCCTCCATCACCGCCTCGGTCCCCCGCAGGTCCTCGAACACGGCGTGCGGGCCGCAGGCCTCGAGCTCGGTGACCGAATAGGAGCCGGTGGCCACGCCGAGGGCACGGGCCTCGATGCCGGCGCCACAGGCGACGTCGGCCGGCGTGTCGCCGATGATGACGACCTCGGCCCCCCGCGGCACCCGGCCGAAGAGCGGTTCCGCCCGGCGGGCCGCGATCGCAGGCAGGTCGGGGCGATGCGCGGCGTCGGACCCGTACGCCCCGACGCGAAACCGCTCGGGCGCGATCCCGCCCGAGCGGAGCTTGAGGGCCGCGCCCTCGGCGAGGTTGCCGGTGAGGAGACCGAGCACGACCCCGGCCTCCGCCTCCAGCCGGTCCAGCAGAGGAAACACGCCGGGCATCACGGTGGTGCGGGCGGTCGGCCGCTCGAGCTCGCGGGCGAGGAGTCCCACGTAACGCCGACAAAGGGAGTGGACCCGGGGGGATTCGCGGGCCTCGGGCTGTCCCGCGGCAGCGAGCATTTCGGCCACGATCTGCGGATCAGTCTTGCCGTCGAACCGGATGCCGTCGAACGCGGCGACATCCTCGACCTCCTCGGCCAGCGCCGCCACGATGGCCCGGCGGCCCGCGCCGGCGGTGAGGAGAATGGTACCATCGATGTCGAAGAGGACCAGCTTCCGCGTCACCGTTTCACCGCGCCTCCATCCGCCGGACGGCCACGACCCGCTCGCGGAGCGAGCCGGCCCGGGTCCCGGGCAGCCAGGGCTCCTTCACCACCCCGCCGCACGCGATGGTCGAGTGCACCAGGGTGTCCGCCTCGCCGGCGAAGGCCACGTGGGTGATGCGGGACTCGCTCGGACCCCGGAAGAACAGCAGGTCGCCCGGCCGGACCGCATCGGGCGAGACCGCAGAGCCGCAGGCAGCCTGCTGATCGGAGTCGCGCGGCAGGGTGAGCCCCCGCGCGAGAAAGGTGGTCTGCACCACGCCCGAGCAGTCCACTCCGCACGGGGTCACTCCGCCCCACTCGTAGGGCGAACCGGCAAAATGCTCGAGCGCCCAGCGCTCGGGGGCCTTCGCCCGCGCGGCGGCAACGGTGGCGGCGGCGGGTTCGACGGTGCCGTCCACGACTCGGGCGCGCCGCCCATCGGGCAGCCGGACGGTGTCGCCGTCGAGCGCCACCCGCGCCCGAAGCGGGAGCCGGACGCGGGCCTCGCCCGTCCGAAGTGTGGCCCCGTAACTCCACCCCTGCGCCTCACGGGCCCAAGCCTCGCCCGCGGCATCGTCCAGCTCGGCGCAGTAGCCGGCGTGGACCCAGCCCACGTACCGGTCCAGGCTCGCACGCACGCGCCGCCACTCCCCCGCGGTCTCCAGGACCTCGGCGGTCTCACCCAGGACGAGCTGGCTCACCTGCTCGGCCCGGAGCGTGGGCTCCGCGAGGAGGGGGGCGATGGCCGCCCGGGCGATCACCGCGGTCACGACGGCGCGGCCTCCTTGGCGGCACACTCGCGGCAGAGCGTCACGCCGCGAAAGGTGCAGATGAGACAGATGAAGGTCCCGCAGTTCGCGCACGGATAGCCTTCCGACGCCCGCTCCTCGCGCCCGCAGGCCCGGCAGGCCATGGCGTCGTGCTCGTGGATCTCGGCCATGGTCTTCCTCAGGACGTGATGCTGTAGCGCTTGATCTTGTTGATCAGCGTCGCGCGCGAGATGCCGAGCTCGATGGCCGCGCGCGTGCGGTTGCCAGTGTGGTGCTTGAGGGTCCGCTCGATGTGCTGGCGCTCGAGGTCCTCGAGGCTGAGCGGCGTGTGGCGCCGGTCACCGATGCCCGGGCGGGCGCGGAACTCGCCCGGCAGGTGCTCGACGCTGACGGCCGGCGCGCCCCGGCCGAGGATGAGCGCGCGCTCGAGCACGTTGCGCATCTCGCGCACGTTGCCGGGCCAGCCGTAGGCGAGCAGGCGGTCCAGCACCTCGCTCGAGAGCGTGGGGGGGCCGTCGGGCAGCTCGGCCCGGAGATCGTTGAGCAGCCGGGTGATGAGGGCGAGCCGGTCTTCGCGCGAGCGGTCGCGCACGGCCGGCAGCTGCAGCGGCATGACGCTCAGGCGGTAGTACAGATCCTCGCGGAAGCGGAGGCCTTCAACCTCCGCCTGGAGGTCCTTGTTGGTCGCCGCCACGAGCCTGACGTCCACGGTGATCTCCCGGGTGCCGCCGAGCCGCCGGAAGGTCTTCGTCTCGAGCACCTTGAGGAGCTTGGGCTGGAGCTCGGGAGCGAGGTCGCCGATCTCGTCCAGGAAGATCGTCCCGTGGTCGGCGATCTCGAACAGTCCCTGTTTCCGGTCCTTCGCGTCGGTGAACGCGCCCTTCTCGTGGCCGAACAGCTCGGAGTCGAGGAAGGTCGCGTTGAGGCCGGCGCAGTTGACCTCGACGAACGGCGCCTTGGTCCGCGGGCTCAGGTCGTGAATCATGCGCGCGACCCAGCCCTTCCCGGTGCCGCTCTCGCCAGTGAGCAGGACCGTCGTCCGCTCGCTCTGCGCCAGCAAGCCGACCTGGTGGGCGAAGTCCTGCATCCCCGACGACGTGCCGAGGGAGTCGAGCCCGTGTCCCGGCGCACTCTGGCCCAGCAGCGCCTCGTTGATCCGGCGCAGCCGCGCCTTGTCCGCCACGCGCGCCGTGGCAGCCGCGAGGTGCTCCATGTCCACCGGCTTGGTGAGGAAGTTCTCGGCGCCGAGCTGCATGGCGCGGACCGCCGTGGCGACGTCGCTCTCCCCGGTGAGCAGGATGACGGCCGCGTCCCGCTGGCGGAGATGCTCCAGCACTTCCATCCCATCCATTCCCGGCAGGCGGAGGTCGAGGATGACCACCTCGGGCCGCAGGCGGTCGAACGTGGCCAGCCCGGCCTCGCCGCTCAACTCCCGGGTCACCTCGTACGCCAGGCGCTCGAAGTAATTCCCGATACCGCGCAAGACATCGACGTCGTCATCTATGAGGAGGACGGAACCGGCCATGGGTGCCCTGGGGGTTAGGCTGTCATCTCGAGGCACTGTCATCCCGAGCGCAGCGCGAGATCGTGCCGGACAAGGCTCGAACACGGGTGAGTGGATCCCTCGCTGGGCTCGGGAGGGCAGCGAGTTCGCTTGGGTCAGGTGAGACCCCCAAAAACTAGTCAGTCCCCGGCCACGCGCCACCTCACCCGAACCTCGGCACCATGATGCTGATGGCCGCGGGAACTACCGTGACGGTGAAGGGCGTCTCGCCTCCGGGCTCGCCGTCGAGCTGCACCGGCTGCACCGGATGGGTCTCGACCCGGATCTCCCGCCCGCGAGCGTAGCCCACATAGGTGTCCAGGCCCTCGACGTCCGGTGCCGAGCGAAGGATGTCCCACACCGCCCGGACGCTCTGGCCCAGGCCGTTGGCCCGCACCACGATGACGTCCAGGAGCCCGTCATCCGGGCGAATCCCGGCGCCCAGGCGGACCCACGGCGGGATGACCTCGCCGCAATTGGCCACCAGGACCATCGCGGCGTTAGCATCGTATACCGCGCCGTCGATCGTGATGACGTGGGCGCTGCTTCGGATCTCGCTGACGAGCCTGAGGGTGGTGGCGACGTAGGCCCCCATGCCCCAGCGCCGTTTGAGCGCCGTCGGCGTGCCCGCCATGACCCTGGCATCGTAGCCCGCCCCGCAGGCCACGGCGAAGTAGTGCAGCCCGTCGACGCGCTGCATCCGGCCCAGGTCGAAGCGCTTGGGCCTGGCCGATATCAGTGCCTGGGCGGCGCGGGCCGGCGAGGACGGGATCCGGAGGTTGCCGGCGAGCAGGTTCCCGGTGCCGCCCGGGAGCACCCCGAGGCTCACGTCCGTGCCGACCAGGGCCGCGGCGGCCTGCATGGTCGTGCCGTCACCGCCGAACACCGCCACGACCTCGACCCCGCCGGCCACGCCCTCGGCGGCCAGCCGGCGGGCATCGCCCGGGCCGGTGGTGGCGACCAGATCCGCGACCCAGCCCGCCCCGTTCAGCGTGCGCATGATGGCGTCCACGGAGCGGGGGCGGGTCCGGGCGGCGGCGGGGTTGGTGATGCAGAGAACGCGGGGCACTAGAACTCCCGCTCCCACAGGATGTCGAAGCCGATCTGGTAGGGATTGGTGTTCCCCAGCCGGTTCGCCGTCCCGAAGTTGTTGCACGACTGGATGGTGGGCTCGACCGTGGCCTGCAGTTTCCACTCGCGGCTGAACCGGAACTCGAGGCTCGCGCCGAGATTCTTGTAGGTGATCTGGCTGAAGTCGGGACAGAAGCCGGCGTTGAAGGTGAGGAAGGTCTTCTTCCCGATCTGCCATCCCGCCGCGAGCTGCGTGAGCGTGGCCCCGCCCGCCGGGCTGGCCGACACGCCCGGGCGGATCTCGATGAGGTCGATCGGCACGCCGAGATCCTGGATCAGGGCGCGCTCCAGCTCGCTCGAAAGCGCGCTGGAGAAATAGGCGAGCCCGGTCTGAAGCGCGCCGCCCTGTCCCACGAGGGTGGCTTCGTTCGCCGGATAGCCGGTGATCATGTAGGAGATGAGGTCGGTCTCTGAGATCGGCGGCCGCACGCTGCTGGTGAGCGAGAGCTTCGGCTGATAGAGCGTGCCGGTGATCTGGGCGATGATCGGGATCGTATCGCCGCGCACGGACCGCACCAGATGGCGCGCCTCGATGTCGAGCGTCGCGTTGAGGTCGCCGGTGTAGGCCACCTGGCCGCGCGCCACGGTGAAGTCCCGCGACACCGGCCCGATCTTGAGCGTGTAGGTGCCTCGCGGGGCGTTCAGGGCGCCGATCGGATTGTACGTCTGGCCCACCTTGTCCACCCGCACGCGCCCCTGGAGCTGGATGTTGGCCTCGGCCGAGCGGAGCCACACGTCCGAGCCCATCTCCATCCCGAGGTTGTCGATCCGGAGCGAGTCGAGGAACCGATTCTGGAACTTGGCCCCCAGATTCTCGCGGCGAATGAGCGTGGTGTCCACGAGGTCCGCGATCGCGGGGTCCTCGAGGTCGATGATCCGCTTGTTGATCAGGTCCGCGAAATAGAGCACGCCGCTGTTGGCCAGCAGGTTGCCGGTGAGCGTGGAGCCGAAGATCGGCCCGCGCAACTGGAGCTTGCCGGTCCCGACCAGGGTGAGGAAGCTCCGGACGTCGACCGCTCGGAATTGATCGGCGTCGAGATCCAGGTTGAAGACCGGCTTCGACAAGTCCTCCAGGTGAATGCTGCCCCCGACGGTCATCCGGCCGTTGCCGCTCTTGAGCAGCACGTCGCGCAGCGTCACCGAGTCGCCCTGCAGCAGCGCCCCACCGCGGACGGTCCCGAAATGCACGCCGAGACCGGGCAGCGCCATGCTGCCGTTCCGGATCTCGACCGCGCCGGCCAGTCGCGGCGCGGCCCACGTGCCTCCCACCTGGACGTCGGCGATGAGCGTTCCGCCCACGCGATTCACGGCCGGGGTGATGGCTTCGAGCAGGCCGAGCGAGACGCTGTCGGTGTGCGCCCGAACCGACAGCGGCCCGTCGAGCCGGCGCCGGTCGATGCCGGTGAGCGCCAGATCGAGCGGCAGGTGGGCCTCGATCTGGAGCAGATTCTCGCCGGTGCGCCAGAGATCGAGGTTGGCGTCGAGCCGGCGGTCGGCGTAGTTGATGACGCCCTGGACGAACGGCGCCTGGAAGTCCCGGAAGCGCGCGTCGGCCAGGCGGGTGATTCCGCGCATCGTGGGCGCGGCCGCGGTGCCGCCCACCTGAAGATCGAGCTCGACCTCGCCGCCCACGCCGAGCGTGTCGCGCTGCAGCAAACCGTAGAAGTCGTGCAGATCGAGCCCGAGCACCTGGAGACTGAGGTTTCCCGGCGCCTTGCCCGGCATGCGGCCGCCCGCCTGCAGGACGCTCGAGCCGTCCAGGGCGCTCAGCCGGAGCGGGCTCACCGACGGCGCGGAGTCCGCGAGCGAGACGACGAACGGCTGATCCAACCGGTAGCGGCGCACGGCCAGCTTGGCCCGCAGCGAGTCGACCCAGAGCAGGCGGGCGTCCTCCTTCGCGTACCAGCGCCCGGCGGCGTCGAAGCGGGAGGCCTCGCCGAAATCGGTCCCGCCGCTCCATGTGAGCGAATCGGCGAAGCCGCTGACCGCCCCGGACGTGCGCCGGAGCTGCCACTGCTGCACCCGGATGGAGTCGGCCGCCGCGTTGGCCGCGAGCTGCGGCCGGCGGCCCCCCAGCCAGTGAATGTTGCCGGTAATCCGCGGGGAGCGCATGCGCTGCCACTCGAGCGCTTCGCCGGTGAACTCGACGTCGGCCTGGAGCGAGTCCAGGCTGCCGGCCAGCTGCACGCGAGCCTCCGCCCGCCCCCCCAGGGGCCGCGCGTCGGCCGAGGTGTCGCGCTTCTGCCGGGTGACGGCGAGGAGGAGCGAGTCGAATCCCACGAGGCTGTCGGCCGCGAGGTCGAAGCGCATCCGGCCCTGGTGCGGCGCCTGCCAGCCGAGGGTGCCGCTGCCCGACGCGCGCGCGCCCTGCCACTCGGCGTAGGCCGTGTCCACCCGGATCACGCTGTCGTGGACGCCGCCCCGGCCGAACAGGCTGTCGAGGGTCCATTCGCGGACCCGGCTGCGAGTGAGCGCGAGCTCCAGCTCGCCCTCGGGTGCCCGGAGCGTATCGATGGTCCCCGTGGCGTGGAGCTCGCCCGCGAGCGCGGTCGCGAGCTTGCCGCCGCTCAGCGTGGCGAGGTCGACGCGGGTGAACCGGAGCCGGAGACCGTCGGCGCCCCAGCGGGGCGGCTGCAGGGTGACGAAGCCCTGGGCCTGCACGGCGCCGAGCTCGCCGGTCAGGTCGGCATCCACGGCGAGCCGGCTCAGCTTTCCCTCGCTCCGGAAGCGGCCCCGCAGCTCGCCCTGCGTCTTGAGCGCCGGGAACGCCCGCCGGACGCCGTCGAACGAGAGCGGATCGAACACCACGTCGGTCGAGAGCGAGAGCGAGTCGAACCGGGTATCGAGGTGCACGGTCCCGCTCGCCACGCTCGGCGGGCGGTCGCCGTCCTGCTGCCGCGCGGAGCCGTGGAAGGTGACGTTCCGAAGCGGCCCGTCGAGCGTGCCGGCCGCCGACAGGCGGCCTTCGAGGATCACCGCGGGCGCGAGCAGCCGCACCGTGGGGAGGTCCACGTCACTTCGCCGCACTTCGAAGTCGGTAAAGGTGAGTCCGCTGTCGCGGGTGGCCCCGGCGATGCCCGCGCCCGCGATCCGGCTCACGGGGTGTCCCGGCACCCGCGCGTCCGCGAACGCCCAGTCGATCGTGACGTCCATCGCGTCGAGGAAGCCGGCGCCGGCCACCGTGCCGCTCAGCGTGCCGTAGAACGGCAGCGAGTCGATGTAGGCCCGCGCGGCGTCGAGGTCGAGATCCTTGAGCGTCACCTGCATGTCGCGAAACCCGAGGCCGCGTTTCCGGTCGGTGATGGCGACGAGCGAGCCGTCGATCCGCTGGGCGCCGTTCCGGAGGTGGAGATCGCGAATGTCGTACGCGGTGCGCGCGCCGCTCTCGGACTTGGCCGCCAGCACGCCGGTACCCGTCATCGCCGGGAAATCGGGCGAGACCCAGTGCAGGTCGTCGAGATTGACGTGCGGCGAGGTCATCTGGAAATCGAACAGCGTCGTGTCATGCGGCCAGGTGAGGGCGCCGCCGCCGGAGAAACGGGTATTAGGCAGCGAGCCGCGCGAGAGGCTGAAGATGGCGCTGTCGGCGTGGAGCCGGACGCGGCCGCCCGCGTCGCGGACCGTCACCGCCGGGTCGCTCACGCGCGTGGCCAGCGAATCGATGTCCACCGTGAACGGCAGCCGGTCGGGCGTGGTGATCCGGAGCCGGGAGAAGCGGGCGTCGAGATCGGAGAGCAGGATCACCTTCCGGAGGCCGTCGGGACCCTCCTCGATGACCCGTCCGGGCCGGGCCCGCTCCGCCGCGAGCGCGGAGTCGTTCTGCGCCACGGTCCGGACCGAGCTCCCCGGCTTCCACGGGAGGGCGATCCGGAGTGTCCCGCCCCGCACCTTCACCTCGTAGAAGTCGATCAGGGGCGACGGGCCCCGGCCCTTCCCCTTCCCGAGCCCGAGGACCTCCTCGTAGTTCATCCGGCCGTTGCGGTACTTGATGAGCTGGATGGTGGGGTGGTCGAGGGTCACGGTGCTGAGCAGCACCTGGCCCGCGAGCAGGTTGGGCAGCCGGTAGGTCACCCGCACCCGCGGCAGATCGACGAGGAGCGCGCCGGAAGTGTCGCGTACGATCAGGTTCTCGAGCGTCAGGTCGTACACGAACGAGCCCGAGATCGCGCCGACCTTGATCTGCCCGATGACGATCCGGTCGAGCGCCCGCGACACGGTCCGCGCGAGCAGGTTCCGTCCCGGCGGGGTCAGCGTCATCGAGGTCACGACGCCGAGCACCATTGCCGCGGTGCCGAGCAGGAAGACGAAGAAGAACCGAGCGATGCGCCGGCGCATCAGAACGCCTGCCCGACCGCGAAGTGGAAGGTGAACTTCCCCTTCCGGCTCAGCACGTAGGAGTCCTGTCCCGGCACGGGAGTGAGCGCGCCCGTGGTGTCCACCTGGAACAGGGTGCCCGCCTGCAGCTTGTAGGGGTTGTAGGCGACGTCGAGCCGCGCGGGGCCGAGCGGCGTGCCGAGCCGGATCCCCACCCCCGGCGTCACCCGGATCACCGGCGTCGAGTTCTCCGCTCCCCGCTGCCAGACGCCGCCGGCGTCCACGAACGCCGCGAGCCGGAGCCGCGAGCTGAATACCGGCGACGGCACTCTCACCTCCACGTTGCCGACCGCGAGCGTGTTGCCGCCGGTGGCCGCCACGGTGACGCGATTCGGGTCGATGCCGCGCATCTGGAGCGCCGCCGTGTCGATCTCGCCCTGCGCCACCACGTACACGACCGGCCCCAGCTCGTTGCGGTCGAAGCCGCGGACGTCGTTCGGACCGCCGGCATAGAACCGCTGCTCGGGTGGAATGAAGTTGCCGGTCTGGGTGGCCACGTCGACCGACGGCGCGAAGATGGCGCCGCCCCGCACCCGCCAGCTGAACACCACGTCGCGCCCGATCGGGCGGTACCACGAATAGTCCGCCACGGTGCGGAAGAACTGCTGGAACGAGCTCGAGCCCAGGAAGCGCGAGCTCCAGGTGAGCTCGATCGACGACAGCGACCCGCGCGACGGATCGATCGGATTGTTGACCTGCGGCAGGGTGCCGTTCGCGGTGAGGGTCGCGAGCACGCGGTTCTGCCGCAGCAGCGCCACCACGTCGGGCGTGCAGGCGTTGAACGACGCGCAGAAGCTCTCCGCGGTGGCCTCGGTGCGACCGTAGGAGAGGGTGTAGGCGAGCGACAGCGGGATCCGGCGCTTGGGGGTCTCGCGCCGGAGGGTGATGGCGGTGCCGGTTTCCTGCCGAAGGTAGACCTTGAACTCCGATCTCCGCTCGGTGAACAGCGACACGGCGATCGTGTTGTTGGGCGACAGGAACGCCGGCCGGCGAATCGACGCGCCGAGATTGAAGTTGACCTTCGCCGAGCCGACGGTGTCGGTGCTGGAGTTGCTGCAGATGCTGTTGGCGAGCCCCCAGTCGAAGGGCCGGCCCACGCCGACCTTGGAGATCCGGCTGGTGAGGTCGAGGATGCGGCCCCCGCTCCCGAGGAAGTTCCGGGTGGTCCAGCCCAGCGAGCCGCGGAAGCAATCGTCGGTACCGTAGCCCAGGCCGCCGCGGACGCGCCGGCGCTTCGCCTCGCTCACCTGCACCAGGATGGGCACGGAGTCGCTGCCCGGCTGGAAGCTCGCCGAGTCGATGTTGACGTTGGCGTAGCGGAACAGGTCCGAGGAATAGAGGTTTCGCTGGCTCTGGTACAGCTCGTCCTGCGAGTACGGCCGTCCGGGCCGGGCAATGAGGAGGTTGCGGACCAGCTGGGAATCGATGCGGGCCGTCCCCGTGACCCCGACCACGCCGATCACCGCGTTCGCGCCCGGTGTGGCGTCGAACGACACCTTCGCGGTCAGGTGGTCGCGATCCACCTCGAAGCCGGTGAACACCCGGGCCGACGGGTACCCGCGATCCTTGAGCCGGCGGGTGGCGCTGTCGGCGGAGGCCTGCATGACGAATCGGTTGAAGGGGTCGCCGACGCGGAGCGGCAGGTCCACCAGCACCGCGCGCCGGACCTGCTCCGGCAGCGAGTCGAGGCCGCTGAGCGCGAGCTCCGTCACCCGAATCGGCGGCCCCTCCCGGATGCGGAATGTGATGTAGACGTTGGTCGGCGTGCGGCGGATGGCGGTGTCGACTTCGGCGCGCGGGTAGCCGCTTCGGCGGTAGAGCACATCGAGGCGGACGACGTCGCGCTTGAACTCCTGCTCGTCGAAGTAGCGCTTCTCGCCGAGGCCGAGGGACCGGAGGAGAAAGGCGCGCGCGAACCAGCTCGAATTGGTCGTGGCGATGGCGCTCGCCAGCACCTCGCTTGGAATGGCCTCGTTGCCCCGGAAGTCGAGCTGGCGCACGACCCGCTGAGGCTCCTGGGCGCCGAGTGGGGCGGCGGCCGCGAGGAGCAATGCCAGCGCGACCGCGGCCACGCCCCTCACTGAGGCTCCTTGGCCGGGCGACGAGGGACGGGTGGGGGCGGAGGCGCGATTGACGACATGCTGTAAGCCCGGTAGTTTGACCACCTTACGCCTTCATGTCAACGTGCGCTTCCCGACGGGCCCTGCCATTCGCCTGCTCCGCCGATCTCAGTTGCCGTGCCTCGCGCTGTTCGCCGCCGCCTGCGCGGTGGGCGAGGGGACCCGCGGGAGCGGTCTCCAGTACTATGAAAGCGCCGACCCGGCCTCACTCGACCCCGCGCTCTCCAACGACGTGCAGAGCGGCGAAGTGATGACGCTGCTGTTCGACAACCTCGTGCAGTTCGATCCCGACGCGCAGCTCCAGCCCGGCCTCGCCACCCGCTGGGAGGTTGATCCGGCCGGCGCGGTCTACACCTTCCACCTCCGGACCGGCGCCACGTTTCACGACGGCCGCCCGATCCGGGCCGGAGACGTCCGCGCGTCCATCCTCCGCGCCCTGGACCCGGCGTCCAAGTCCGGCCGCCAGTGGCCGCTGTTCCCGATCAAGGGGGCGCGCGACTACGCCGCCGGCAAGGCGAAAGCGGTCGAAGGCATCGTGGTGCCGAACGACACCACGATCGTGTTCACGCTGACGGAGCCGCTCAACATCTTCCCCAAGTTCCTCGCGATGCCGGTGGCCGCGGTGGTGCCGACCCCGACGCCGCCGGGGTTCGGGCAGGCCCCGGTGGGAAGCGGACCGTGGCGGTTCGTGTCCTGGTCCCATGATGACGCCATCGTGCTCGCCCGGAACCCGACATACTGGGCCGGGCCCCCGAAGGCCGACACGCTCACGGTGCGCATCATCCCGGAGGCGCTCACGCAGGGCGCCGAATACGAGACCGGCAACCTCAGCGTGGTCGAGATCCCGTTCGGCGAGACCCGCCGCTGGGAGATGGCGCGGCCCGAGGAGCTTCGGCGCCGAGCCGCCCTCCGCGACCTGTACATCGCGATGAACACCACCCGCGGCCCGCTCAAGGATGTCCGGGTGCGCCGGGCCCTCAACATGGCCACCGACGTGGGCACGCTGCTCCGCACCCAGATGGCGGGTCGCGGCGTCCGGGCCGCGGGCGCCATCCCCCCGGGCATCGAGGGGTACGACTCGACCCGTGCGCCGTATCCCTGGGATACCGCGGGCGCCCGGCGGCTGCTGGCCGAGGCGGGATACCCCCACGGGTTCAAGCTGCAGCTCTGGCGCAGCAAGCGCGCCGAGCTCGCGCGGGTGGCGCAGTCGGTGCAACAGGATCTCGAGCCGCTCGGCATCCGGATCGAGATCGTCGAGCGCGACGCTCCCAGCGTGCGCGCCACCGTCCGGAACGGCGAGGCCGATCTCTTTCTCGGCGACTGGTACGCCGACTACCCCGATCCCGAGAACTTCTCCTATCCGCTCTTCCACTCGAGCAACAAGGGCCCGGGCGGGAACTACGCGTTCCTGGCCGACAGTGCGCTCGACGCGATGATCGTCCGGGCGCGCAGCACGCCCGACAGCGTGGAGAAGGCGCGGCTCGCGCGCGCCATCGACGCCCGAGTCTTCGACCTGGCGCCCTGGATCTTCCTCTGGTTCCCGGCCGACGTCTGGGCGGTGCAACCTGACGTAAAGGGGTGGCGGATCCCGGCCGTCTTCACCGGCCAGCGGTGGACCTCGGTGGAGCGGGTCCGGTGAGTCGCTTCCTCCTCGCCCGGGTGGCCCTGCTGGTCCCCACGCTGCTGGGGGTCCTGGCCGTCACCTTCCTCCTTCTGTACGTGGCCCCGGGTGATCCGGTGCAGGCGATGGTGGGCGAGCGGGCGGACGCCGAGACGATCGCGCGGCTCCGGGCGGAGCTGCACCTGAACGATCCGTTGCCGCTCCAGTTCGTCCATTACGTCGGCGGCGTCCTGCGCGGTGACCTCGGTACCAGCTACATCACCCATCGTCCCATCCTGGGCGACCTGCTCGAGCGCTTCCCGGCCACGCTGCAGCTCGCCGGCGCGGCCATGCTGTTCGCCGCGCTGACGGGCATATCGATCGGGATCTACGGCGCCTGGCGCCCCGGGAGTGTCGCCGACCGGCTCTCGACGCTGGTGGCGTACCTCGGCGTGTCGTTTCCGGTGTACTGGGTCGGCCTGCTGCTGATCCTGGTGTTCGCGGTGACGTTCCGCTGGCTGCCGCCCTCGGGCGCGCGCGGCCCGCTGTACCTGATCCTGCCGGCCCTGACGCTCGGCATGCGCTCGGTGGCGTTCCTCTCGCGCATGACGCGCGCCACGATGCAGGAGGTGCTCCAGAGCGATTTCGTCCGCACGGCGCGGGCCAAGGGCCTGGGCGAGGGCCGCGTGGTCCTCCGGCACGCCTTCCGGAACGCGCTGCTGCCCGTCCTCACGGTGCTGGGTCTCGACTTCGGCAGCTACCTCACCGGCTCGATCCTCACCGAAACGATCTTCTCCTGGCCGGGGGTCGGCCGCTACGTCCTCACGGCCATCGACAAGCGTGACCTCCCGGCGGTACAGGGGAGCATCCTGTTCCTGAGCCTCGTGTTCGTGCTGGTGAACCTGCTGACGGACATGCTGTACGCGCGGGTGGATCCGAGGGTGGCCTATGACTGAGGGACGGAGATGACTGAGAGGACGGAGAAGGCGGAAGAAGACGGAGAAGGCGCAGCGGGCGGAAGGCATGGAGTGGGGGGTGCGGGGAGTCACCCTGAGCGCAGCGAAGGGCGCCGAGCCGCCGCCTTGCCTGCCTCACCCGCCTCAGGGCGACTCTCCTCTCCGTCCTCTCTGTCCTCTCTGTCCTCTCCGTCCCGCCCTCGGCCGCGCGCGCCCAATCCCTCCCCAAGCGCTACGACCGCCGGCTCGACACGCCGCCCTTCGACCGCCAGCTCTGGGGTGTTGCGCTGGTGGACGAGAAGGGCTCGCTGCTCTACGGCCGGAACCAGCGGCAGCTCTTCATCCCGGCCAGCTACAACAAGATCATCGTGGCGGCGGTGGCGTCCGCGCTGCTGCCACCCGACTGGACGGTGCGCACCAGCCTGTACGCCGCCGGCCCGGTGGCAAACGGCATCCTGCAGGGCGACCTGGTGCTCTACGGCCGGGGCGACCCCACGTTCGGAAGCGCTGCTTCGCGACCGACACCCTGCGTGAGGGCGCCTGCGAGACCGATTCCTATACCCGCCTGCGCGAGCTGGCGGCCGACTCCGCGCTCGCGGGATCCACGAGATTCACGGCGACCTGGTCGGTGACGGCAGCTACTCGAGCCGCTGCTGGTGCACCCCGACTGGAGTGCGTTCGACCTCAACTGGTGGTACGCGGCGCCGGTCTCCGCCCTCGGCTTCAACGACAACAGCGTGGACTTCTCCTGGGGCCCGGGGACCGACCCCGGGGACGCCGGCGGTGATCACCACCATGTCGCCGGACGTCGGCGACGTTGTGTTCGAGAACCGCACCGTGACCGTCCCGGCGGGCAGGGGAATCGGACATCGGCGACCG